>CAVZLS010000011.1:0-256067 GCA_963776115.1 uncultured Alphaproteobacteria bacterium
TTGGTTTTGGCGCTTGGTTTTGTCCGGCGTTTGCTCTAATTCGGGCTGACGGAAAAGTTGGAAGAAACTGATGGCGAAGTTGAACGATCCGGTGCAGTTGGCGGTGATCGGTGCGGCGCATGGCACGCGCGGAGAACTCAGGGTGAAAACCTTCACCGGCGATCCGATGGCGCTGGCGGATTACGGTCCACTTTATGACGTGACTGGCAGGCCCTTCGAGGTCCTTGATATCCGACCGGCGAAGACGGTGGTCGTCGTGCGCTTTCGCGGGGTGAACGATCGCAACATGGCCGAGGCGCTGAATGGCACGACTTTGTTCATAGATCGCTCGCAACTGCCGCAGGATCTGGACGAGGACGAATATTACCACTCGGACCTGATCGGGCTCGACGCGATCGACGCCGAAGGCAACAAGCACGGCAAGGTATCGGCGATGTTCGATTTCGGCGGCGGCGATTTGCTGGAGCTTACCATGCCGGGCAAGCGCCCGATGCTGATTCCGTTTACGGTGCTCGCGGTGCCGCATGTGGATATCAAAGCCGGTCATATCACTATCGATCCCGCCGCCGCCGGTCTCGTTCCCGACGAGAACGAAGATGAGGAACGACGCCGGCAACTCGGCGGCGAGGATGGCGGGAAGAAGCAGCCATGACCGGGGCAGAAGGCGGTTTTCGCGCCACTGTGCTGACGCTTTATCCGGAAATGTTTCCGGGGCCGCTTGGGGTGTCGCTTGCCGGAAAAGCCGTGCAGGATGGCGCGTGGTCACTGGAAACGGTGCAGATACGCGATTTCGCTACTGACAAGCACCGCATGGTCGATGACACGCCCGCTGGTGGTGGCGCTGGTATGGTCATGAAAGCGGATGTTCTGGCGCGCGCGGTTGACCATGTATCTGACGGGCGTCCGAAACTGTACATGAGCCCGCGCGGCAAACCCTTGACCCAAGTGCGTGTGCGCGAACTCGCTGCGGGGCCGGGTGCGATCATGCTCTGCGGACGTTTCGAGGGCGTGGACGAACGGCTGATCGAGGCCCGGGATTTCGAAGAAATCTCGATCGGCGATTACATACTTTCCGGCGGCGAGACTGCGGCAATCGTCATGCTCGATGCGATCGTCAGGCTCCTGCCAGGTGTGATGGGCAATGTCATGTCCGGTGAAACCGAGAGTTTCGAGACCGGGCTTCTTGAACATCCGCACTATACCAAGCCACAGGAATGGGAAGGGCGGCGCATTCCCGATGTGCTCCTCTCCGGCAATCACGGCGTTATCGATAAGTGGCGGCGTTCGGAAGCAGAACGGTTGACGAAGGAGCGCCGACCTGATCTTTGGCAGGCGTATAGAGCGTCACTAAAGAAATAGACAAGCAAAAAGAATCGCCTGTGTACGTGACAAACCGGGTTTTATGGTGTATCAGCCCGCCAACTCGGGAAATACCCGGTCCATTAATCAATGAATGGTGAATTCGCTCCTGCTTCGTCGGAGGCATAGAAATGCGGCCAGGTTGCTGTGTTTCAAGTGTCGAGCGCTCTGACTGTTTGAAAAACAAAGGATGAAGACGATGACCGTCGATATTATTCGTCAGCTCGATCTCGAACAGAGAGCAAAAATCGAAGCCAAGCGCGTGCTCCCGGATTTCCGCCCAGGCGACACCGTTCGTGTAAACGTCCGCGTGACGGAAGGTACCCGTACCCGCGTTCAGGCCTATGAAGGCGTTTGCATCGCCCGCAACGGCGCTGGCATCAACGAGAACTTCACCGTTCGCAAGATTTCCTATGGCGAAGGCGTCGAGCGCGTATTCCCGGTTATTTCTCCGCTGGTCGAAGGCGTCGATATCGTTCGTCGCGGTAAGGTACGTCGTGCCAAGCTTTACTATCTGCGTGGCCTCACCGGTAAGGCAGCCCGTATCGTCGAGAAGAAAGACAACCGCAAGAACAAGACAACTGTTCCTGCAACCGGTGCCGCCGAGACAGTCTCGGAAGCAACTGTTGCCAAGGCACCTGCCGCTGAATAAGCGCGGTCCAAGTCAATTTGAAAAAGGCGGTCTTCGGGCCGCCTTTTTTGTTTGTCGCGCAAAATATCATCTACCTTCACGGCGCAGAAGGAACAGACGTGCTTGCGGGGATTGACGAGCCGGTGGCAAGGTGAAATCTGTTGCCGACGCAAACACGTGACAGGGGTTTGAGATGAACTTGCGATCCGTTCTTTTGGCAGGGCTGATACTCGCCCTGACGCCGTTTTCTGCCTTGGCCGCGGAGCTGCCCGATCTTGGCGGCAGGAAAGTCGCGGTCGTCACGGAAAATGCCTATCCGCCCCTGCAATTCGTCGACCCGAAGACCGGCAGGGCTGTCGGCTGGGAGTACGATGCAATGAACGAGATTGCCAAACGCCTCAATTTCAAAGTCGAATATCTCAACACCAGCTGGGACGCGATGATCCAGGCCGTTGCGGATAATCAGTACCAGATCGGCATGACCGGCATCACCATCAATGACGAGCGCAAGCAGAAGGTGGATTTCTCAGAACCCTATATGCGTTCGGAGCAGTTCATGCTGGTACGCGGCGATGAGAATCGCTTCACCGATCCGAAAAGCTTCGCCGACGCCAAGGATACGCTCGTCGGGGCGCAGCCAGGTACCAGCAATTTCTATGTCGCCGTCTATAACGTGTTGGACGGCAATGAGCAGAACCCGCGCATCAAACTTTTTGAGACGTTCGGCGCGACAATCCAGGCGCTGAAGACCGGCGACGTCGATCTTGTCCTTACTGATAGCACGGCCGGCAAGGGGTATGTCGACGCGTCCGGTGGCGCCCTGAAGCTGATCGGCGGGCCGCTCGGCGCCGAGGACTTCGGTTTCATCTTTCCGAAGGGTTCGGACCTCGTTGAGCCAGTCAATGCGGCCATTACTGCGCTGAAAGCCGATGGCACATTCGATGCGCTCAACAAAAAGTGGTTCCTCGACTACAAACTCGGGCAGTAAGCCCGACAGTGCCGGATAACGCGAAGAGCAGGGGATCTTCCGAGAAGAATGATTTCCCGTGGTGGCTGCTTGTTGCGGGGACGATCGCCGTTGTACTTGGCATCGCCATTCTCGTCAGCCCGATCTACGGGCAAGTCTTCACTACGGTCTCGCAAGGTATCTGGATTACTGTCTGGGTCTCGCTGCTGGCTTTCTTTCTCGCGTCGGCCTTCGGTCTTCTCCTTGCGGTGATGAGCCTTTCAGAACATGTCGCAGTCAGGCAGATCGCGCGATTTTATGTCGAGATTGTTCGCGGTATCCCCTTGCTGGTGCTGCTGTTCTATATCGCCTTTGTCGGCGCTCCGGCCGCAGTCTGGCTGTGGAATTTCATGACGCAGCCGCTGCAGGCGGCAGGGCTTCTCGATCCACTGCAAGTTCGCGATTTCTCGCTGCTCTGGCGGGCAATCATCGCGTTGATGCTGGCCTATGCGGCCTTTCTCGCCGAGATTTTCCGGGCGGGCATCCAAGCCGTTGACAAGGGGCAGATCGAAGCCGCGAAGGCGTTGGGCCTCAGGCGGTTTCAACGGTTCCGGCTGATCGTCATGCCGCAGGCGATCCGCACCATCCTGCCGCCCTACGGCAATGATTTTATCTCCATGGTGAAGGATTCTTCGCTTGTCTCGGTTCTCGGCGTCGTCGACGTCACGCAGATGGGCAAGGTCTATGCCTCGGGCTCGTTCCGCTTCTTTGAAACCTACTCCGTGGTCGCCTATATATACTTGGTTCTAACAATCAGCCTGTCACTCGGGCTGCGCTGGCTGGAACGCCGTTTGAATCGCCGTTAATCCAGGAAACAGCGGCGCTTTGTCGCCGGATTATTACTTTTTTCGCTTGTTTCTTGACGTAACTGGACCTCGAGTGCATATGTCCACGAAATAATTGGAAAGTCTGAGGATATCGCAATGTCTGCGCCACGCACACTCTATGACAAGATATGGGATGACCATCTGGTCGATAGTCAGGAGGACGGCACGTGCCTTCTCTACATCGATCGCCATCTTGTCCACGAGGTGACCAGCCCGCAGGCTTTTGAAGGCCTTCGCCTCACTGGCCGCAAGGTTCGCCATCCGGAAAAGACACTCGCCGTCGTCGACCACAACATCCCGACCTCGCCGGACCGGACCAAGCGCATCGAGAACAATGAAAGCCGTATCCAGGTCGAAACCCTTGCCAAGAATGCGCTGGATTTCGGCGTCGAATACTATTCGGAGAAGGATATCCGTCAGGGTATCGTCCACATCATCGGACCGGAGCAGGGTTTTACCCTGCCGGGCATGACGATCGTCTGCGGTGACAGCCACACCTCTACGCATGGCGCTTTCGGCGCTTTGGCGCATGGTATCGGCACATCGGAAGTCGAGCACGTTCTCGCGACCCAGACGCTGATCCAGTCGAAGGCCAAGAACATGCTGGTGCGCGTCGATGGCGTGCTGCCGGCTGGCGTGACCGCCAAGGACATCATCCTTGCCATCATCGGTGAAATCGGGACTGCGGGCGGCACCGGCTATGTCATCGAATATGCCGGCGAAGCCATTCGCGCGCTGTCGATGGAAGGTCGCATGACCATCTGCAATATGTCGATCGAAGGCGGTGCCCGCGCTGGTCTGATCGCACCGGACGAAACGACTTTCGCCTATGTCAAGGACAAGCCGCGCGCGCCGAAGGGCGCAGCGTTCGAACAGGCGGTCGAATACTGGAAAACCCTCCAGAGCGATGAGGGTGCGCATTTCGACAAGGTCGTCGTTCTGAATGCTGCCGATCTGCCGCCTATCGTTTCCTGGGGTTCTTCGCCGGAAGACGTCATTGCCGTCACCGGCGCCGTGCCGAACCCGGACGAGATTCCGGATGAGACCAAGCGCTCATCGAAATGGCGGGCTCTCGACTATATGGGCCTGAAGCCCGGGACACCGATCACGGATATCAAGCTTGATCGTGTGTTCATCGGTTCTTGCACCAATGGCCGTATCGAAGATCTTCGTGCTGTCGCCAAGGTCGTCGAGGGCCGCACGGTTGCTGCAACCGTCGATGCGATGATCGTGCCCGGGTCTGGACTCGTCAAGGAACAGGCGGAAGCCGAGGGACTCGACAAGATTTTCAAGGCTGCTGGTTTTGACTGGCGCGAGCCAGGCTGTTCGATGTGCCTTGCGATGAACGATGATCGTCTGAAGCCCGGCGAGCGCTGCGCTTCGACGTCGAACCGCAATTTCGAAGGTCGTCAGGGCTTCAAAGGCCGCACGCATCTCGTGTCGCCAGCCATGGCAGCAGCCGCGGCAATCGCCGGACATTTCGTCGATATTCGCGAGTGGAAGTAATCCTGTTGGCATCGCCGCCGTGCGTGGTTCGACAAGCTCACCATGAGGGATGTTGGACTGATTGCAGACGATAAACACCAAGCTTGGTGATTGTCATTGCAATCCACCAATCTCCCTCATGGTGAGCTTGTCGAACCACGCACGGCAGTGTTGCCATCCGTTTAAAGCGAATCACCGCCCCCGATAGGCCGGGACACCCTGATCCGGCAGCCAGAGGCCTTCCGGTACGGGACCGGTCTGCCAGAACACGTCTATCGGAATACCGCCGCGCGGATACCAATACCCGCCGATGCGCAGCCACAGCGGCTTGACCGCTTCGACAATACGCTTGCCGATCCCGACGGTACAGTCTTCGTGAAAAGCCCCGTGATTGCGGAAACTGCCGAGAAACAGTTTCAGTGATTTGGACTCCACCAGCGTCTGGTCTGGCGCATAGTCGATCACAAGGTGGCCGAAGTCTGGCTGGCCGGTGACTGGACACAACGACGTAAATTCCGGGCAGGCGAAGCGTGCCAGGAAAAGCGTTCCCGCCTGCGGGTTTGGGACGGCATCAAGGATCGCCTCATCCGGATGCTGCGGGATTTTCACATCCTTGCCGAGCATCGTCGCCTGTTCTGCATAGTGACTCATGCTGCTTTCCTTTCCATCTCGAACTCGCCCCGATACTCACAGCCCTCGCCGCAAGTGTCCCTGTAGACGCCGACCTCTGCCAGACCGGATAGAGACGATGCAAAGTGCCGCCACAGCCACATCGCGATGTTTTCAAGCGTTGGCGTTTCAAGCCCTTCGATCTCGTTAAGATAGCGATGATCGAGTTTCTCGTGCGCGCTGTCGAAAGCGCTTTTGACAGCGCCAAGATCGGAGATAAGGCCGGTCCTCGTATCTGGTTTTCCTTCCAGCGTCACGCGAACGCGAAAGCTGTGTCCGTGCAGACGCGTATTGATGTGTCCGTCTGGAAAGATGTGCGGCAAATGATGTGCCGCTTCAAACGTGAATTCGTTGAAGATTCTCATGGTTTTCCTCGTCCGCATTGGCGCAATACAGGCGCCCGCAAAAGCAATTCCAGCAAAACTGTGTAACGGTTTTGGCAATCGGAATTGCGGTAAACAAAGGGCTCACCTCAAGGCAAACCCAGTATCTTATGTGTCTGCGTGCTCAGCCGCCAAAGCGGATGCGCGAGGCAATAGGCCGCTGCAGATGCCACATGTGCGGCGGTTTGCGCCGGATCACCGATGACGTCAAGAGGCTGCAAATAGAAATGCTCGAAGGAAAGCTGCTCGAACCGGGAAGGATGCGTCTCGGCTTCTTTCTGCGGATAGACCAGTTTGAGCTCGTTGCCGCTGGTCTGAACGAGCGGAGCGGCTGCCTTGGGCGATACGCAGATCCAGTCAATATCCGCTGGCGCCGCGATGGTGCCGTTGGTCTCGATACCAATTTCGAAACCGCGCGCGTGAAAGGCGTTGATCAGCGGCGTGTCGAGTTGCAGCAAGGGCTCGCCGCCGGTGCAGATGACATAGGGCTTGCCGCCAGCATCCTGTGGCCAGGCTGCTGCCACCGCGTCAGCCAGAGCGTCTGCTGTCTTGAACTTGCCGCCGCCCGGACCATTCACGCCGATGAAATCCGTATCGCAGAACTTGCAGATCGCTTCTTCGCGGTCACGCTCGAGCCCGGACCACAGGTTACAGCCGGCAAAACGCATGAACACGGCAGCGCGGCCCGTATGATTGCCCTCGCCCTGCAAGGTCAGGTAGATTTCTTTGACGGCGTAGGTCATGCGGCTTCTGCCTTGAACTTCTGCCACCCTTTCGAACGCAGTTCGCAGGCCGGACAGCTGTTACAGCCATAGCCCCACTCATGCCGCTGCGAACGATCGCCGAGATAGCACGTATGGGTGTGCTCGACGATCAGATCCAGCAAAGGTTCGCCGCCAAGATCTTGAGCCAGTGCAAAGGTTTCGGCCTTGTCGAGCCACATCAATGGCGTTTCAATCGTGATACGGCGGTCAAGTCCAAGCGACAGCGCTACCTGTTGGGCTTTCAACGTGTCGTCGCGGCAATCGGGATAGCCGGAGTAGTCGGTCTCGCACATGCCGCCAACGATCACACGCAGGCCGCGTCGGTAGGCCAGCGCACCGGCGAGCGTGAAGAACAGCAGATTACGGCCGGGCACAAACGTATTCGGCAAGCCGTTTTCCGCCATCTCGATCGCAATATCCTGGGTCATGGCTGTCGATCCAAGC
The DNA here is from genome assembly GCA_963776115.1 of uncultured Alphaproteobacteria bacterium. Lineage (GTDB taxonomy): Bacteria > Pseudomonadota > Alphaproteobacteria > Rhizobiales > Rhizobiaceae > Phyllobacterium. The sequence continues at coordinate 7,569 of CAVZLS010000011.1, forward strand.
TCGCCGATGATGCTTGCGTCAAGCATATGGTCGTCGCCAAGCCGCGCTGTCCATTCCGGAAATTTCCCGGCAAGGGCACTGCGGAATTGCCCGCGCACCTCGAGTTCGATCCGGTGGCGCTGGCCATAGTCGAAACCGACCGTCTCGACGCGGTCGAAGCGCGATAGTGCCCAGGCAAGACAGGTCGCCGAATCCTGCCCGCCGGAAAACAGGACGAGTGCGCCGTCGGAGCTGCGAGCCATATCTTGTTACCTCTTGAAAGCGGCACCCTTTACAGGGCGCTCGCTAGCGAGGCAAATCAAATCGCAGCAGTGGATTGTTGTTCAGCAGCCGGGATGGGCAAGGATGATCGTCGAGTTACGGTCTATGCCGTACTGGTAACCGAGACCCTTGACCATGATCGGGCTGTCACAGCTTGTGTTGGGCGGCGGAATTACACCGATCACCATCGGATCGGCTGGCGGAGAGATGATCGCCGGCTGCTTTGCGCCGCGCCGGTAGACGGGGACCTCGCGCCGGATCTGTTTGCCGATCACATCCGATTTCGCCGCGGCGCCGCCAACGAAGATGATCTTGGACCCGCCCGATTCGTAATAGACGATGTTGCCGTATTCATCCCCATAGGAGTTGCTGGCGTTGATTCTGTTTTCCGCAGAAGCCGGGGTAACCAAGCCGATCGAGAGCGCCGCCGAAGCGAGCAGAGGCCACTTGGAGAAGGCAGTTTTCTTAGCCAGCATGGCACATTCCCTTAACGATCGAACCGTTCTACAGCCAGATTAACCTTTTATTAACAATTGTCATCCGCTCAAAACCTAATCAAATCGATTTTCATCCCCGGCGCAGGTTGACGTGCTGGCTGCAATCAACCAATCCTCCGATGTATAAGAACACCTGCTCAGGCAGTCACAAAGGGACGGATGCGACCATGACCAAGAAAAGCGCGGACGAGCACGCCATCGACATTTCCTTGCTGCATCTCAGCCATGCCCATGAGTTCGCGCCTCTCCTTGCCAGTTATGCGCAGGCGTTGAAGCGGGGCGCGCCGCGCCGTCCGGACGATTACTACGCCGAGAACCTGTTGCGGGACCGCACGGCGGAAATCGCGGGCGCCCGGCTCGATGGCGTTCTTGTCGGGTTCGTCATTTTCTACGATCTGCCAGAGCCCGTGTCCGGCATGCGCGCCGGTCAGGTCGATCATATCTACGTGCATCACGATCATCGCGGCAAAGGTATTGCCAAGGCACTGATCGATGTGCTCGCCGACAAGGCCGAAGAACGCGGCTGGACCAAGCTCTCGCTCAACGCGCCGCGCGTGCCGGAAGATGGCCGCAAGCTCTACGAACAGGTTGCGGCGCCTGCCGACTGGACCAGTTTCATCATCCGCTTCGGCAATCAATGATCCGGATCAACTCCGGATTGTTGCCGCACAATGAATATCCTGCAAACGACCCGCCCCGTCGCGTTCGACTATCGTATAAATGCCCGCCTTTAACCTCGCTATTCGAGACTCGTGCGATTTATTTTTGCAGGGCACGCGTGCCAGATTTGACCGCCGAAACAGGCGATTTTACCGCTTTAAACGATTGAATTTTAAGCAAAAACCTTATTGACTTGCTATTCAAGCCAATTCGCCGCATGAGGGTGCGGAATGGGGCTTTGACGCAGTGCAAAAACCGGATTAAAACCCCTCTAAATTGCCTTTATCCAGCCTTTCGGCCCTGCCCGTCTAACCAGATGTGGCGCTACCCTCGGGGACGCTATGAGCAAGACAAATCTACATGCAAACCGGCCGCTGTCGCCGCATTTGCAAATCTACAAACCAATTCCAACCATGGTCATGTCGATCGTCCACCGCATCACCGGCTCGGCGCTCTATGTTGGCACGCTGCTGGTCGCCTGGTGGCTGATCGCAACAGCGACAAGCGAGCGGCAGTTCGACATCGTCAACATGGTCTATGGTTCATGGATCGGCCTTCTGGTTCTGCTCGGTTACACTTGGGCGCTTATTCATCACATGATCGGCGGCATACGCCATCTGATCTGGGATACCGGCCGCGGCCTCGAGAAGGACACGACCACGAAGATGGCCTGGGGTTCGCTCGTTCTTTCCGTCGCATTGACGATCCTGGTCTGGATCGCCGCATTCACGATAGCTTGAGGAGGCGGATATGAGCGATATGCGCACGCCGCTTAAAAAAGTTCGCGGACTTGGTTCTGCGAAAGAAGGCACGGAACATTTCTGGCGTCAGCGCCTGACTGCGATGTCGAATATTCCGCTGATCCTGTTTTTCATCGGGCTGATCCTGTCCCTGCATGGCGCAGGCTATGTCGAGACGAAGGCCGCCCTGTCCCACCCGCTGACTGCCATTGTGCTGTTGATGGTGCTCGTCTCCGGTCTCTATCATATGCGCCTCGGCATGCAGGTCATCATTGAAGATTATGTACACGGTGAAGGCGCGAAGGTCGTGCTTTTGATGCTCAATACGTTCTTCGCTCTTGGCGTCGGTATTGTCTGCATCTTTGCGATCCTCAAGCTGAGCTTTGGAGTTTAAACTCTACTATGGCACCAACAGATAAAGCCTATAAGTTCGTCGACCATAAATTCGATGTGGTCGTCGTCGGCGCAGGTGGCGCGGGCCTGCGCGCCACGCTCGGCATGGCGGAGCAGGGCCTGAAGACAGCCTGCATCACCAAGGTTTTCCCCACCCGTTCGCATACGGTTGCGGCGCAGGGCGGCATTGCCGCCTCGCTCAGCAATATGGGTGCCGATTCCTGGCAGTGGCACATGTATGACACCGTCAAGGGTTCGGATTGGCTCGGCGATACGGACGCCATGGAATATCTGGTGCGGGAAGCGCCGGCCGCCGTCTACGAGCTCGAACATTACGGCGTGCCGTTCTCGCGCACCGAAGAAGGCAAGATTTACCAGCGTCCCTTCGGCGGTCACATGATGAATTATGGCGATGGGCCGCCCGTGCAGCGCACCTGCGCCGCGGCCGACCGTACCGGCCACGCCATACTGCACACGCTCTATGGTCAGAGCCTTCGTCACAATGCGCAGTTCTTCATCGAGTATTTCGCGCTCGATCTCATCCAGGATGAAGAGGGTACGATCACCGGCGTTGTCGCCTGGAACCTCGACGACGGCACGATCCATCGCTTTGCCGCCAAGATGGTGGTTATGGCAACCGGCGGCTACGGACGCTCCTATTTCTCCGCAACGTCGGCGCATACCTGCACCGGCGATGGCGGCGGCATGGTCGCGCGCACGGGCTTGCCTTTGCAGGACATGGAATTCGTTCAGTTCCACCCGACCGGCATCTATGGCGCTGGCTGTCTGATCACGGAAGGTGCGCGCGGCGAGGGCGGTTACCTCGTCAATTCCGAAGGCGAGCGCTTCATGGAGCGCTATGCACCCTCCGCCAAGGATCTGGCATCGCGCGACGTGGTTTCACGCTGCATGACGCTGGAGATCCGCGAAGGGCGCGGCGTCGGCAAGAACAAGGATCACATCTTCCTGCATCTGGATCACCTCGATCCGGCTGTCCTGCACGAGCGCCTGCCCGGCATTTCGGAATCGGCGAAGATTTTTGCCGGCGTCGATCTCACCAAGGAGCCGATCCCGGTCATTCCGACGGTTCACTACAATATGGGCGGCATCCCGACCAATTATTGGGGTGAAGCGCTCAATCCGACTGCAGAAGATCCGGACCGCATCCAGCCCGGTCTGATGGCGGTGGGCGAAGCGGGCTGTGCCTCGGTGCATGGCGCCAATCGTCTCGGCTCCAATTCGCTGATCGACCTTGTGGTGTTCGGTCGCGCGGCTGCGATCCGCGCCGGACAGGTGATCGACCGCAACGCCAAGATCCCTGATATCAATGAGGCTTCGGTCACGAAGATCATGGACCGCTTCGACCGCCTGCGTCATGCCAATGGCGGCATTCCGACCGCTGCGTTGCGCGAAAAGATGCAAAAGACCATGCAGGAGGATGCGGCGGTGTTCCGTACTTCGGAATCGCTGAAGTCGGGCGTGAGCCGTATGGAGCAGATCTGGAGCGAGCTGCCGGATGTGAAGGTCACCGATCGCTCGATGATCTGGAATTCCGATCTCATGGAAACGCTCGAACTCGAAAACCTCATGGCCAATGCCATCACCACGGTCGTTGCCGCCGAAGCGCGCAAGGAAAGCCGCGGCGCCCATGCGCACGAGGATTTCCCCAACCGCGATGATGTCAACTGGCGCAAGCACAGCCTTGCCTGGCTGGCGCCGGATGGCAAGGTCACGCTGGGTTATCGTCCTGTTCACCTCGAGCCGTTGCTCAAGGAAGAGGATGGCGGCATCAGCCTCGCCAAGATCGCGCCGAAAGCGCGTGTGTACTAAAAGCAATCCCAGGAAAAGTGGGTACCGGTTTTCCGTCCGGGATTGCGAAAGAACAAATAGAGAGACCAAAATATTATGGTTGAACTTGCACTTCCCAAGAACTCGCAGATGCGTCCCGGCAAGACCTGGGATCGTCCGCAGGGCGCAAACAATCTGCGCGAGTACCGGATTTACCGCTGGTCGCCGGATGACGGCGAGAACCCGCGCATCGATACCTACTATGTCGATCTCGACGATTGCGGCCCGATGGTTCTCGACGGTCTGTTGTGGATCAAGAACAAGATCGATCCGACACTGACATTGCGCCGGTCGTGCCGTGAGGGCATTTGCGGCTCCTGCGCCATGAATATCGATGGCACCAATACGCTCGCCTGCACCAAGGGCATGGATGAGATCAAGGGCGCTGTGAAGATCTATCCGCTGCCGCATCTGCCCGTGGTCAAGGATCTGGTGCCGGATCTCTCCAATTTCTACGCCCAGCATCGTTCGATCGAGCCGTGGCTGAAGACGGTCTCACCTGAGCCGGCCAAGGAATGGCTGCAGAGCCACGAAGACCGCGCCAAGCTGGATGGCCTTTACGAGTGCATCCTGTGCGCCTGCTGCTCGACGTCTTGCCCGAGCTACTGGTGGAATGGCGATCGCTATCTCGGCCCGGCTGTTCTTCTGCAGGCCTATCGCTGGCTGATCGACAGCCGCGACGAGGCGACGGGCGAGCGATTGGACAATCTGGAAGATCCTTTCCGGCTCTATCGCTGCCACACGATCATGAACTGCGCGCAGGCTTGCCCGAAGGGTCTTAACCCCGCCAAGGCAATCGCCGAAATCAAGAAGATGATGGTGGAGCGGCGGGTTTGATTTGACTACCTGCAATGGTGTTGTGCGTGGTTCGACAAGCTCACCATGAGGGACGTTGTTGTGCTGCAAGTGGCAATGATTATCGCCATCACGCCAGAACTGGACTCTCTGCAATACACCCCCTTCCCTCATGGTGAGCTTGTCGAACCACGCAAAGCAACGATGCAATCAGAATAGAAACGGGCGCCGAAAGCGCCCGTTTGATTCAACAACTAGCCCTTCAAGAATCAAGCCAGCCTGGCATCCAGAGTAAGTTCGATCGCGCCAAGCGCCTTCGACACCGGGCAGTTGGCCTTGGCTTTGTTGGCAAGCTCGCTGAAAGTCGCAGCATCGATACCCGGAACGTTGCCGACCAAGGTCAGTGCGCTCTTGGTGATCGCGCCCTTGGCCGGGTCAAGCGTCACGACCGCCTTGGCCTCGAGCTTTTCAGCCGGGGTGCCGTTTTCCGCAAGGAAGTGTGAAAGCTGCATGGCGAAGCAACCCGCATGGGCCGCGCCCAGCAGTTCCTCAGGATTGGTACCGGAAGTACCGCTTGCATCCTCGAAACGGGCCTTGAAATTGTAGGGAAGACCTTTCAGCGCGCCGCTTTGGGTGTCGAGTGTGCCTTGACCATCTTTCAGCGCGCCTTTCCAGATTGCTGTTGCTTGTCTGTCCATTTTTCGTCTCCCTCGTGGTTGAAGTATCGAGCCGGCTGGTCTTCGATAAAAGCATAACGCGCCGAGCATAGTGCAGTTCCGAGACAGATGCATGTCGGGAATTTCGCTCAACCTTTGGTCGCAAGAAGAGAATCCCATATTGATGAAATGCTGTCCGAAATGATGAAATGCTGTCATCAGGCTAAAAAACAAATCCTTTATGGAACGGTCTCACAAGCTTCCGTCCAGACTATTCAATTCTCATCGCCAGAACTGGAATCATCCCGTGAAACTGAAGAAACTCGGCAGGACCGATATCGACGTCACTGAAATTTGCCTCGGCACCATGACCTGGGGCGTACAGAACACCGAAGCCGATGCACACAGCCAGATCGACTATGCGTTGGATGCGGGTATCAATTTCATGGATACGGCGGAAGTCTATGCAATTCCGTCGAGCGCGGACACCTACGGCAAAACCGAAAGTTATATCGGCACGTGGTTCAAGAAGACCGGCAAGCGCGACAAGTTCGTATTGGCGTCGAAGATTTCCGGCGGCGGCAATAGCTGGATCCGCAATGGAACCCCGCCCGATCGCCAGACCGTGCGTGAAGCAGTGGAAGGCAGTCTGAAGCGTCTGCAGACCGACTATATCGATCTCTATCAGGTTCACTATGCCGCCCGCGGTCATTATCATTTCGGTACCGCATGGCAGTATGCGCCGCAGAGCCAGGACAAGTCGCAGGTCGTCGCCCAGATCGAAGAGGCTCTGCAAGGGCTTGGCGATATGGTCAAGGAAGGCAAGATCCGTCACATCGGCCTTTCCAACGAAACGGCCTGGGGCATCGGTCAATGGCTCAAGCTTTCCGAGCGTCACGATCTGCCCCGCGTTGCCTCGGTGCAGAACGAATACAGCCTCATCCAGCGCGTCTTCGATCTCGATCTTGCCGAACTCAGCCATCACGAGGATGTCGGCCTTCTCGCCTATTCGTCGCTGGCTTCCGGTGTGCTGACCGGCAAATATCTCGATGGGAAGATGCCGGCGGGCACACGCGGCTCGATTCAGCCGGGCGGTCTGTGGCGCAACAATGAACACTCCGCGCCTGCGGTTCGCGCCTATATTGAACTTGCCCGCAAGCATGGTCTCGATGTGGCGCAGATGGCGATCGCCTTTGCCCTGTCGCGGCCGTTCATGACCTCGGTTATCATCGGCGCAACGTCGATGGAGCAGTTGAAGACCGATATCTGGGCAAGCCAGATCACGCTGCCGCCGGAACTCCTCAAGGAGATAAACGCGATCTACCGCAAATATCCGCGCCCGCTCTAGGGCAAGTCTAGATCGGCTGGCCCTGCAGCAGTTTCGGCGCTGTCGTCGACAATCCCGCGGCCTGGCGGATGAAAAATCCCTTGAGCCGCGGCATCCGTTCGACAAGGCCGAGACCGAAGTCGCGCAGCGCCCGGACCGGTACGTTGTCGTTGGAAAACAGCCGGTTCAAAACGTCCGTGGTGACGCCCATCTGCACCGTGTCGAAGCGGCGCCAGGTCTGGTAGCGCTCGAGCACCGCTACCGAACCGATGTCGAGCCCGAGCCGATCGGCGTCGACGATGGTTTCCGCCAGCGCTGCCGCATCCTTGAAGCCGAGATTGAGACCTTGCCCGGCAATCGGATGGATACCATGCGCTGCGTCGCCCACCAGCGCGAAGCGCGGCTTGACGAAATCCCGAGCAAGGGTAAGACCGAGCGGAAAGGCTTTACGCGCGCCTTCCACGTGTACTTCACCGAGTTTCAAGCCAAAACGCTGTTCGAGCTCGGCTTCAAAAACGAAATCGTCCTCGTTGATCAGGCGTTCCGCATCGGCGGTCCGTTCGGTCCAGACCAGCGAAGAGCGGTTGCCTTTGAGCGGCAGCACCGCAAAGGGCCCTGCGGGCAAGAAATGTTCCTCGGCCCGGCCATGGTGCGGGCGCTCATGCGCGACGGTGCAGACGATACCTGACTGACCGTATTCCCAGTTCACGACCTTGATGCCGGCCATCTCGCGCAGGCGGGATTTGACGCCGTCGGCCGCGATCAGCAGCCGGGTGCGCAAGCTCTTGTCGTCGGAATAACGGACCGTCAGATGTGCCTCGCCATGTTCGAAACCGTTTACCGGCGCGCCTTCGATGAAGGTTACGCCAAGTTCTTCTGCCTTCTTGCGCAACGATGCGTTGAGGACGCGGTTCTCCACCATATGCGCGAACGGTTCGCCCGGCTCGACTTCGCCGTTGAAGGTCAGGAACACGGGCCGTACGGGATCGGATGTGCGCGAATCGGTGACGATCATCTCGGTGATGGGTTGCGCTTCCGGCAGGATCGCCTCCCAGCAACCGAGGCGGTCCAGCATGCGGCTTGCGGCGGCGGCGATCGCCGAGGCGCGCGTATCGTTACGCCACACGCCGGCGGGCGCCGCATCGATAACCGTGACGGCAAGGTGCGGCGCCGATGATTTCAGCGCAACCGCTGTCGCGAGGCCGACATAGCCTGCGCCGGCGATGGTGATGTCTTGCGGGGAGCTTCGTTCAACCATGATTTGCCTCCGGGTTGCAATTATGCGGCGCTTGACTTGTGCTCCTGTTCCTGTTGCAAGCGTTGGACGCGCGAACGGGAGACTTCGATCATGTCTGACGCCATGAATGAGCTTTTGTCCATACTCGACCTTGAGATGCTTGAACACAACCTGTTTCGAGGTCGCAGCCCGCAGTCCGGCTGGCAACGCGTCTTCGGCGGCCAGGTGATCGGCCAGGCGCTGGTCGCGGCACAGCGCACCGTCGATCCTCTGCGTCATGTGCATTCGCTGCATGGCTATTTCATGCGCGCCGGCGATCCGAAAGTGCCGATCATCTACGAGGTCGATCGTATTCGCGATGGTTCGAGCTTCACCACGCGGCGTGTTGTCGGCATCCAGCACGGCCACGCGATCTTTTCGCTGGAAGCCTCCTTCCAGATCGAGGAGGAGGGGCTCGAACATCAAAAGCCCAAACCGCTCGATGTCACCGAACCGGAAAATCTCATCAGCGACCGCGACCTGAAAGAGCAATATCTGCAGAATGCGCCTGCCGCTATCCGCAAGTACTGGGAGCAAGACCGGCCCATCGAGATGAAGCCTTTGTCGCTCGCCCACTATTTTTCGCGCGAGAAGCTGCCGCCCGAGCAGAACGTCTGGATCAAGACCACAGGTCCCGTGCCGGATGATCGCGCCGTGCAGGCGGCGGTGCTGGCTTATCTGTCGGACATGACGCTGCTCGATACCTCGCTTTATGCGCATGGGAGATCGATTTTCGATCGTGACCTGCAGGTCGCCAGCCTCGACCACGCCATGTGGTTTCATCGGCCCTGCCGTTTCGACGACTGGCTGCTTTATACGGCAGATAGCCCCAGTACATCCGGTGCGCGTGGCTTCAATCGTGGTGCAATCTATAGCCGTGATGGCACATTGATTGCCTCGACAGCACAGGAAGGCCTAATTCGTGTGCATTCCGAGAGCGTGACGTTTTCAAAGCCCTTTGAGTTTGCCTAATTTTTAGGCATGTTGCTTCGTATTACGTAGCGCATGCCATCAATTGTTAAAAATATTCATTTATAATCAATAGACTTGGCGTTATATTTCGAGTCTGGCACAGAACTTGAATACTCCTTAGCAGTCACCGATTGCCACAAGCGGCTTTAGGCGATGGGTTCAACGCGGATGTGAAGCCTTTCGAGTAATTCCACCTGAAAGGTGCCGCGCAAGCGCAGGGGTATATTAAATGAAAATTGTGATGGCCATCATCAAGCCGTTCAAGCTGGACGAAGTGCGCGAAGCACTCACCGCTGTCGGCATCCAGGGCCTGACCGTCACCGAGGTGAAAGGTTATGGCCGCCAGAAAGGGCACACCGAGATTTATCGCGGGGCGGAATATGCCGTCAGCTTCCTTCCGAAGCTGAAGGTGGAAGTCGCAGTCGCATCCGAGCTCGTCGACACCGCCGTTGAAGCCATCACCACGGCTGCCAAGACCGGTCAGATCGGTGACGGAAAGATATTCGTTCTCAGCATCGAGCAGGCCGTCCGTATCCGCACGGGCGAAACCGACACCGACGCGCTGTGATTTATTTGGGGTTCAAGGAGACAATAATGAAAATTCCAACCAGTCTGACATCTGCGGCGCGCAGCACCCTTCTCGGGTCGCTGGCACTGGTCGCTATCGGTACGCTGGCCGCATTCGCTCAGGAGGCCGCGCCAGCAGCTCCCGCCGCCGCAGCGCCAGCCTTCACGGTCGACAAGGGCGACACCACCTGGATGATGATCTCGACAGTGCTTGTGCTGTTGATGACCATCCCCGGCCTTGCACTTTTCTATGGCGGCCTTGTCCGCTCGAAGAACATGCTCTCGGTTCTCATGCAGGTCTTCACCATCACCGCTGTGGTGATGCTGATCTGGGTGTTCTACGGCTATAGCCTGGCGTTCACACCCGGCAATTCGTTCGTTGGCGGCCTGTCTAAGGCGTTCTTGCACGGCGTCGACGTGACGACGATGTCCGAAACCTTCACGAAAGGCGTCGCCATCCCCGAGCTGGTCTATGTCGTCTTCCAGATGACCTTCGCCTGCATCACGCCGGCGCTTATCGTCGGTGCGTTCGCCGAGCGTGTGAAGTTCTCGGCGGTCATCCTGTTCGTCATTCTCTGGGTTACCTTCGTCTACTTCCCGATCGCTCACATGGTCTGGTTCTGGGGTGGTCCAAGTGCCTATTCCGATCCGTCGGGCCTGATCTTCGGCTTCGGCGCAATCGACTTTGCCGGTGGTACCGTCGTTCATATCAATGCCGGCATTGCCGGTCTCGTCGGCGCTCTGATGATCGGCAAGCGTACCGGCTACAAGAAAGACATCATGGCACCGCACTCCATGACGATGACCATGATCGGTGCGTCATTGCTGTGGGTTGGCTGGTTCGGCTTCAATGCCGGTTCCAATCTCGAAGCCAATGCCTATGCGGGCCTTGCCATGATCAACACCTTCGTCGCGACAGCTGCTGCCGCGGTGATGTGGATCATCCTCGAATCCTTCCTGCGTGGTAAGGCTTCGATGCTCGGTGCCGTATCGGGTGCCGTCGCGGGCCTGGTTGCCGTTACCCCGGCTGCCGGCTTCGTCGGTCCGATGGGTGCCATCGTGCTCGGTGCGGTCGTTACCGTCGTCTGCTACTTCTTCGTCGCAGTGGTGAAGAACACGTTCGACTATGATGACAGCCTCGATGTCTTCGGCATCCATTGCGTCGGTGGCATCATCGGTGCTCTTGGCACCGGCATCCTCGTCAATCCGGCACTGGGTGGCGCCGGTATCGTCGATTATTCGACCGCCGATTTCGCCGCCAGCTATGCGGGTACGGCGACTCAGGTCTGGGCGCAGTTCAAGGGTGTCGTCGTGACACTGCTCTGGTCGGGTATCGGCAGCGCGATCCTTTACAAGATCGTCGATCTGATCGTCGGCCTGCGTGCATCGCCCGAATCAGAGCGTGAAGGCCTTGACCTCACCTCGCACGGTGAAGCTGCCTATCACAGCTGATAGAAGTACCTTGAAAAGAACCAGAAGGGCCCGGTTTCCGGGCCCTTTTCTTTTGAGCATGGCGTCCTGGCCACTGCCTTAACTTGCGAGCACTTTTTCAGGCTGATAACGATCGGCAGCGTGGACCTGCGCGTAATTCGGAATCATTGACTGTCGAGCTGCGTCGAAAGCCTTCCATTGATCGGCATCCGGAAGCGGCGGAATAGTCACGGACTCGCGACGATCGAAGCCCACTAGCGCTGCGTCAACCAGTTCGTCTACTTCCATCACAGCCGGAAGTGTATTCACATCCCGACCCGAACGCTCCCAGATTTCTGTTCGCGTCGCCGCTGGCAGCACCACCTGGACATACACGCCCTTTGGGCCAAGTTCGAGCTGGAGCCCCTGGCTGAGGAACAGCACAAATGCTTTTGTCGCTCCGTAGACGGTTAGACCAAACTCAGGAGCCAATCCAACAACCGAGGCGATATTGATGATCGCCCCTTCCCCAGCCTCGATGAAACGTGGCGTAACAGCGCTGACCAGCCGGGTCAGCGCAGTCGTGTTGAGGCTTATGAGCTTGGCCACATCGTCCGGCGTTTGATCAGCGAAGCCGCCAGCTGCGCTGGCGCCGGCGTTGTTGATCAGTATGCCAATGCGCGCATCGTCACGCACCCGCGACTCCACCCGAGCGAGCTCAACCTCGTCGGTGAGATCCGCTTGGAGGATATCGACATTGGCTCCGGTTTCACGGCGCAGGCGCTCGCTGAGCGTTTCCAATCGAGCCAGGTCTCGAGCAACCAATACGAGGTCATGACCCCGCTTGGCAAAACGGTCGGCATAAACAGCACCGATGCCAGTGGAGGCTCCAGTAATCAGGACGGTGGATTTGGCTTTCATTGATTTTTCCTTGAGTTGGGATTACTAATCATGATCGTCATCATGTTTAAGCGTATTCATGATCGCTATCATGATTAAAGTCAAGTGAGAAATCGAGGACGGAATGAAAGTCAGTCGTGAGCAAGTGGCCGAAAACCGGCGAAGGATCCTGGAGGCAGCTGGCAGACTTTTCAGGGCCAAAGGGTTCGAGGCGGTGACAGTGGCGGATGTCATGAAGGCGGCGTCTCTCACCCACGGCGCTTTTTATGGGCATTTCAATTCGAAAGATGACCTGATCGTTCAAACCCTGGCCCACATTGTTTCAGCCGGGATACCGGAGGACCTCGATCTGACGCGGTACGCGACGACGTACCTCTCGGAAAGTCACCGAGATGATATCGCAGGCGGATGTCCAACGGCGGGGCTGGCCGGCGAAACCATCCATCAATCGCCAGAGGCCCGCGCAGCGATGACGGCAGGCTTGCGAGAGCACATCGAGCGCTTGAGCCGCTCAGCTCCTGGGGCAACTGCAGAAAACAAACGTCGGGCTGCCATTGGGAGCTGGGCGGCGATGGTGGGTGCAGTCATCTTGGCCCGGATGAGCGATGACCCGAATTTGTCTGATGAACTGCTGTCGCAGACGCGTGAGTGGATTAGCCCGAAGTGACGCCGCGCCCCCTACGCTAATACGGCAAGCTTCGAGCCGTATTTAATGTCGCGAATCTAACTTTTCCAATTCGTCCTCACTAAATCCTCGACTGCCCTTTCCATGGTTAATGGCCCCTTAACCATCCGCACCGTAACGTCAGAATCAACTCTTGGATTTGCGGCTGCTTGAAGCCGCTCTGTATGCGTTCACGCGGGGCCGGATTTCATGCGTCAAGGATACCCATCCTCCTATGCCATTGATGATCAGCGAACCGGGTTATCCACCCTGTTCCGCAGGCAGATTCATATCCTGTGGGGGCTGGGGCTCATCGGTTTCGTGGCCTTTGCCATCGGCAGCCTCGCCACTTGGAACGTGCTTGATCCAAGCTTCAGTCACGCCACGTCGAATCCGACCCGCAATGCACTCGGTTATCCCGGTGCGGTTTTCGCCGATCTCGGTATGCAATTCTTCGGTCTTTCCATGGTCGTGGCACTGATGCCGGCGCTTTTCTGGGGCGGGCTCTTTCTCACCGGGCGCGGCGTGGACCGTATGATGCGCCGAAGTGTTGCCTGGCTTTGCGCGTCACTTCTGGCTGCGGCGATCGCCGGCTGCTTCGCTATCCCCGAAAGCTGGCCAATGCCCATCGGTCTTGGTGGTGTCTTTGGTGATATGGTCCTCAAAATACCTGGCATCTTTATCGGCACGTTCCCCCGTGGCGGTTTGGCCATGATCATGGTTGCCATTCTTGCGATCCCAACCCTTTGGATCTTTGGCTTTGCCAGTGGCATCACCTACCGCGACAGCGAGCCGGTGGTCACCAAGAAGTCCACGCGCCACGTGGCCGAAGATGATGACTACGACGACGAGGATGATGATGATCGCGAAGGTGGCGGCCTGCTCGCTCTCGGCGCCTTGACCCATTGGTTCCTGAGCACGAAAGCCCTGTTCCGGCGGGTTTCAGGTCGTAGTGCCGGGCTCTACAACAGTGCACGCAGTATCGGCACGCGTCATGACGGCGATTTCCCTGACGTTGCGGTTTCGCGCCAGAAAAACGGCCAGACCGATGGACGGCGCGAGCCCGGCTTCTACGACGAAGCACCACAAATCGAGGCGCCCACCATCGATATCGGCAATGATGAGTTTGACGGCCGCTTCGATCCGGTTGCCTTCAGTGACGACGAGGACGTCGACGATTGGGCACTGCAATCAGCTCCGGCAAGACCGACGGCGATTCCGAACAGGCCAGTTGCCGCACGCATTGATACACCGGCACCTGCACCGCGGGCTGGCGCGCGCGTTCAGCGCGAGGCACAGGCGTCGTTGATTGCATCCGACGAGTACGAAATGCCGTCGCTGCATTTTCTTAGCGAACCGAAGAACGTCGTGCGCAATCCGGGCCTTTCCAAAGAGGCTTTGGAACAGAACGCGCGGCTGCTGGAAGGTGTGCTTGAGGATTTCGGTGTGCGCGGTGAAATCATCCATGTACGTCCGGGCCCGGTGGTAACGCTTTACGAACTGGAACCGGCGCCGGGTATCAAATCGTCGCGGGTCATCACCCTCGCCGACGATATCGCCCGCTCCATGAGCGCGATCGCCGCGCGTGTCGCCGTGGTGCCCGGCCGCAATGCCATCGGTATCGAGCTCCCGAACCAGACGCGCGAGATGGTCTATCTGCGTGAACTTCTGGCAAGCCGTGACTTTGAACAGACAAAGACCAAGTTGGCGCTCGCGCTCGGCAAGACCATCAACGGCGAGGCGGTTATCGCCGACCTTGCGAAAATGCCTCATCTCCTGGTCGCCGGAACGACGGGCTCGGGTAAGTCCGTTGCGATCAACACGATGATCCTCTCCTTGCTCTACCGGATGACGCCGGAGCAGTGCCGCCTGATCATGATCGACCCGAAGATGCTGGAACTGTCGATCTATGATGGCATTCCGCATCTTTTGACGCCCGTCGTCACCGATCCGAAAAAGGCCGTCGTCGCGCTGAAGTGGACGGTCAAGGAGATGGAAGACCGCTACCGCAAGATGTCGAAAGTCGGCGTGCGCAATATTGACGGCTTCAATCAGCGGGTCGAGCAGGCCCACAAGAAGGGTGAGCGTATTGCCCGGACGGTACAGACCGGCTTTGATCGCGCAACGGGCGAAGCCGTCTACGAGACTGAAGAGCTCGACCTGAAGCCGATGCCCTACATCGTCGTCATCATCGACGAAATGGCCGACCTGATGATGGTCGCCGGCAAGGATATTGAAGGTGCGGTGCAGCGGCTGGCGCAGATGGCGCGCGCTGCCGGTATCCACGTGATCATGGCGACACAGCGTCCGTCGGTCGATGTCATCACCGGCACGATCAAGGCGAATTTCCCGACACGTATTTCGTTCCAGGTTACATCGAAGATCGATTCGCGAACGATCCTTGGCGAGCAGGGCGGCGAGCAGCTGCTCGGCATGGGCGACATGCTCTATATGGCCGGCGGCGGCCGCATCCAGCGCGTGCACGGACCATTTGTCGGCGACGACGAAGTGGAGAAGATCGTCCAGCATCTGAAACTGCAGGGCGTTCCGGAATATCTCGATTCCATTACAGAGGAAGACGACGAAGACGAAGGTGGCGGACCAGCGGGAACATCCAATCTCGAAGATTCGGACGATCCCTATGATCAGGCTGTCGCAGTCGTGCTTCGCGACAAGAAGGCATCAACGAGCTATATCCAGCGCCGGCTCGGCATTGGCTACAACCGCGCCGCTTCGATCATCGAGCGCATGGAACAGGAAGGGCTTGTGGGCCCGGCCAACCATGCGGGCAAACGCGAGATTCTTGTGCCGACAGAGGACGATGAGTTCTAGGCGCGACTTCTTACCCTCCTCCTTGTGGGGAGGGCGGAGCGAAGCGACGGGGAGGGGTCTTTATGGCCCAAAATGAGTACTGACGATGCAGGCGAGATGAATCGAAAACCCCCTCCCTGCTGCTGCGCAGCCTCCCTCCCCACAAGGGGGAGGGTAAGAAGCGGAAACGTCGGTACTTGGACGTGTAACGTAACGATTTTGTAGGCCGTTATGGAACAATAGGCAGCGGCGCATTACATAACGATTCAAGCTCAGGTTACGTAACGGCGCAAGGGAACAAGAAACGATATCCTGCCGTTTATTGGCCATAGTGCAGCCCAACTGGCTTCGTACGAAGAGAGACGACAGGAGATACGATCATGATACTGACAAATGCACCGTTTCGCGCCCTTGGCTCAGTGGCAAAGAGCTCTGCGGTTGCTTCCATCGTCGGCATGGGTCTCCTGTTTGGCGCTGCGAATATCGCGCTGCCGACCCCGGCCTTGGCACAAGCCGGTCCCGCCGGCATTAATGCGGCGCAGGACATAGCCAACAAGTTCTCCAGCGTTAAAACGCTGACGGGCAGTTTTGTCCAGTTCGGCCCGCGTGGAGATCAGACCGGGGGCACGTTCTATATCGAACGTCCCGGCAAAATCCGCTTCAACTACAACAAACCGTCGCCCATTCGCGTTATCTCCGACGGCAAATCCGTGGTGATCAACAATCGCAAGCTTGACACCTGGGATCTCTATCCGCTGTCGAAAACCCCGCTGAAGCTGCTCCTTAGCGATCAGATCGATCTGTCCGCCAGGTCGGTCAAATCGGTGAAGCAGGAGCCGGACATGACGACGATCGTGCTTGGCGACAAGTCGATCTTCGGCAACTCGACCATTTCGATGATGTTCGATCCCAAAACATCCGACCTGCGCCAGTGGACCATCACCGATGCCCAAGGTCTCGATACAACGGTGATGATCACCGATGTGCGGACCGGCGTGCGCTTTGCCGATGATATGTTCAAGATCGATTACACCCGCATCGCCATGAAGCGGTAGCCAGGTCATGACCCTGGCCTTGCGGTTTGCCAAATCTTTTGGCATGACCGGATGAACCACGCACTCTGACAGTGCTGTCCATCCATCTTGCGAGTCTTCATGCCCTTTTCCGTTGCCACCTGGAACATCAATTCGGTGCGCCTGCGCTTGCCGCTGGTCCTGCAATTCCTGCGCGATTATCAACCCGATGTGTTGTGCTTGCAGGAGACCAAGTGCCCGGATGATCTTTTCCCGCGCGAGGCATTTCATATGGCCGGGTATGAGCATATCGAGATCAGCGGCCAGAAAGGTTATCATGGTGTTGCCACGCTATCGCGCCGTCCCCTGACCGAACCGGCGCGCGTCGGATTTTGCGATATCGCCGATTGCCGGCATTTGAGCACGGTCGTTAATGCCGGATCGAAGCGGCTGCGTATCCACAATTTCTACGTTCCGGCCGGAGGCGATGAGCCCGATCCGGAAATCAATCCGAAGTTCAGGCATAAGCTCGGGTTTCTCGACGAGATGCGCGCGATGAATGCTGTTCACGGCGATGGTCATGCGTCTCTGCTGGTCGGCGATCTCAACATTGCCCCGCTCGAAACCGATGTCTGGTCGCACAAGCAACTTTTGAAAGTCGTCAGCCATACGCCGGTCGAAACCGAAGGCCTCGAAAATCTGCGGAAGGATGGCGGGTGGAGCGATCTGATGCGTCACCACATCCCGCCGAGCGAGAAGATCTATACGTGGTGGAGCTATCGCGCCGCTGATTGGGCGGCCGCCGATCGCGGACGGCGGCTGGATCACATATGGGGTTCGCCGGACCTGGAAACCGATCTGACCGACATCACGATCCTTCGCGAAGCGCGCGGGTGGGAGCGGCCCTCGGACCATGTCCCGGTCATTGCACGTTTTAATCTGGACTGAGTTTGATCCGGAACAAGAATTGCGCAAGAATAGTCGAATCCTGCACGAACTTCCCCGAATCTCGATGCAAGAATCCTCGATTCTGGATGCAAGAATTTCAATCTGCGCGGGAAATTTGGTTGCGGCCGGTTTAGTCAGCGCTCATTGAACAGATGTTCGTACCGGGTAATGGCCTCGATCATTTCGCTGAGATCGGCCGATATCTGATCATGCAAAGCTGCCGCGATTTCGGGATATTCCTCGAGAATCCGCCGGAAAAGCGAGCGATTGAGCCGGATGACCTCGGTCTCCGATTCGGCCATGGCGCTGGTCAGGCGCTTGGTCTGGGCGATGATCGCCATCTCGCCGAGGACCGCGCCAGGGCCCACCGTTTTCAGGATTATGCGGCCTGAAGGCCCTTCACGGAACAGGGAAATGTCACCACGATCAATGACATAGGCACAATCCGCCGCCTGGCCTTCGCGGTAGAGCTCGCGGCCTTCGCGCAAGACAAGACGTTCGGTGCCGAAGGCAAGCAGGCGCAACTGGTCGCGCGTAAACGTCTCGAACAGCCCCACCGTCTCCAGAATGCGAATATCATCTTCAATTGCCATGCAATAACAGACATATACCTAGATTGGCGTCGCGCATAACCCCAAAAAACCATCTTCAGGATTACGCGCAAATCATTCGTGTGCTGCGTCCTTTATGCCTCAAAAAAGAGGTGTGGCGTAGCAATCGGCATCAAGGAATGAGCTTGTATCCCCCGCTTTCCGTGACAAGTATGGTTGAATTGGATGGATCATGTTCTATTTTCTGCCGCAACCGGTACACATGCGTCTCCAGCGTGTGTGTCGTCACCCCAGAGTTGTATCCCCACACCTCTTCAAGCAAGATATCCCTTGTGATGACCTTGCCGCCGGCACGGTAAAGATATTTGATTATTGCGACTTCCTTCTCGGTCAGCCGTATCTTGCTGCCTTTGGCGTCGATCAGCATCTTTTGCCCGGGCTTGAACGTATAGGGCCCGACAATGAAAGTCGCGTCCTCGCTCTGTTCATGCTGACGAAGTTGTGCCCGAATGCGCGCCAGCAGGACAGCGAAGCGAAACGGCTTGGTCACATAGTCGTTTGCGCCCGATTCGAGGCCAAGAATGGTGTCCGAATCGGTATCGTGACCGGTCAGCATGATGACCGGGGCCTTGAAGCCGCCCTTGCGCAAAAGCTTGATTGCCTCGCGCCCATCCATGTCCGGCAGCCCGACATCCATGATCAGGAGATCGACGACGCCGTTTCTCGCCGTCTGAACGGCTTTGGTCGCATTATCTTCCTCGATGATCTGGAATTCTTCATAGAGGCTTAGTTGTTCAACCAGGATGGCTCGCAAGTCTGCATCGTCATCGACGATAAGAATGGTACGCGCTGTCATCGGATCTCCCGCAGATGGAAAGAAGTCATTGGAATTTAAGTCGAATAGTACAGGAAAGAAAGGGGATCGACTTGATATTGGTTATGCGGCGCATCAGTCTGACATAAAAATGCTTTTTATGAGGCAAGATGAGTCGCAGGTCCTTGAAATTGATCGATGTTCGTCCGCGACCCGGCCATACGAGCCAAGGGCAGTTGATTGCGGGCAATATGATCCTGCGCTGTGCGTTGGGCAAAGGCGGAATCACTGCTTTCAAGCATGAAGGCGACGGCGCAACCCCGCTCACGCATATGCGTTTGCTCTACGGCTTCAAGCGTCCTGACAAGAAAGTGAGAAGTACGCGGGCCCTGTCGTTGAAGGAACTCCGCCGCGACGATGGTTGGTGCGAGGTCAGCAATGATCGCAATTACAACCGGAAGGTGCGCATTCCCTATGGCGCCAGCCACGAAACCATGTGGCGCAAGGATGATCTGTACGACATTTGCATCGTCATGGACTGGAACATCAGACCGCGACGTCGTGCCAAGGGAAGTGCCATTTTCTTACATCTGGCAAGACCGGGCTATACGCCAACGGAAGGCTGCATTGCCTTGAGTAGGGCCGATATGAACCGGCTTTTACCTTATCTTTCAAACCAGACGGTCGTTCGCGTCCTCCGTTAGCATTTGAAGCGCCAAACTGTTGTTTGCTTCACGTCGGCGTCCTCGAGAATTCTTGTCACCGGAACCGAGTAAATTGCCAATGAATCCAGCAGGTTCTTGGGAAAATAGGAGCGGCCAGGATCGCCAACGATGATGTCCGCACCGCGGGCAGCCAGTGCGGTGAACCAAGGTACGAGTCTGTCGGCCAATGGCTTGTCATAAAAAACGTCACCGGCCAGAACGACATCCCAACCGTCGTCGCTGCCAATCAGATCATCGACTCGAATCTCAACTGTCGCATGGTTTGCTTCGGCGTTCAAAGCGATCGCTGGCCGCGCGAACGGGTCGATGTCGCAAGAGATGACATGCTTCGCTCCTGCCTGAGCCGCAGCAATGCCGACCAGACCGGAGCCCGAGGCGAAATCGAGGACAACGGCGTTTGCAACCATTGCGGGATGGTCGAGCACGTAGCGCGCCACCCCTTGTCCGCCCGCCCAGGCAAACGCCCAGAATGGTGGCGGCAGGCCAATCGTTGTCAGTTCGTCTTCTGTACGGTGCCAGAGGTCATGCGCTTCATCGGCGAGATAGAGCTTGATCTCCGGCACGTGCGGGGGCGATTGGAGAAGGGTATTCGCCAGAACGAACCGGCGATAGCGATCGCTTTCAGGATCGAGAGCAGGCTCAACCACAGGATGAAATCATTCCGGTGCTGGAACCAGTCCGCCCATGCGGCAAACCTCTTTCCATTCGTCCGGTTGCACTGGCTGCACCGATAGCCGCATGGACGTAACCAGCGCCATCTTTTCCAGTTTCGGATTGGCCTTGACATCTTTCAAGGTCACAGAATTGGGCACATCCTTGACCGCGCGGATATCAACGCATTCCCAGCGGGGATCTTCGGTGCTCGAATCATGGTGCGCAAGGGCACAAACCTCGACGATACCGACGACGTCCAGCCCTTCATTGGAATGGTAGAAGAAGCCTTTATCACCGATTTTCATGGCACGCATATTGTTGCGTGCCTGATAGTTGCGCACGCCGGTCCACTCTGTGCCTTTGTTACCGGCGGCTTTCTGGTTGTCCCACGACCATGAATCAGGTTCTGATTTGAATAGCCAAAATGCCATGATAGCACCTATTTGTTGTCAGGATTCTTGATCGCCCAGTTCCACGGGCGGATGTCGACCGAGGCGAAAAGCCCAGCCTTGGCATAGGGATCATTCGCAGCAATCGCCTTTGCTGTATCAAGGTCAGGCGCTTCGACGACCACCAGGCTGCCGTTCGGCTTGGCGTCATCGCCAAGAAACGGCCCGGCAAATTTCAGGCCATCACCCAAGCTGTTCAAATAATCGAGATGAACGGCGCGCGTGTCGAGGCGCAATTGCAAATGATCAGGCTTGTCGTTGCACAGAAGGGCATAGAGCATTCATCGTCTCCAGGTTTAACTCTCGTTCTTTAGCGGCCGCGCCAGTAGCGCCTCCATAGCCTCATCGATGGTGATGTGGCGGTCGAGTATTTGCGCGACAGCCGCAATAATCGGCGCTTCGATATTGTTGCGGGCGGCAAGTTCCGCGGCGATGGCAGCCGTGGCCACGCCCTCAGCCAGCGGTCGGCCAGTCAAGTCTTCCCCGCGCCCGAGCGCAAGCCCGTACGAATAATTACGCGATTGCGGCGTAGAGCAAGTAAGCATGAGATCACCAAGTCCCGAAAGACCCATGATCGTCTCCGGCCTTGCGCCCATAGCCTCGCCGATCCGCCGCAATTCGACAAATCCGCGGGTGACAAGCGCCGCTTGGGCGCTGGCGCCAAAACCGCGACCTATGGCGGCCCCGGCGGCAATGGCGAGCACATTCTTGAGTGCGCCGCCGATTTCCACACCGATCAAATCATCGGTCGAATAACAGCGGAAAGTTGGTCCGGACAGCATCAGGGCAATGCGGTCGGCAAGCGCCTGACTACGAGCGGCGACTGTTACCGCGGTAGGCAATCCCCTCGCCACATCGGTTGCAAAACTTGGCCCCGAAAGGGCCCCAAGGGTCTGGTCGGGCATAATCCCGGCGACCAGTTCGGACATCAGCTGGCCACTGTGGCGCTCTATGCCTTTAGCGCAAATCACTAGCGGCTGCGGTGACCGGAATGAGGTTTTTCAGTTCCTGTAGGGCACCGGCAAGCGCTTGCGCTGGAATGACGCAAAGAATCAAGTCAACTCCGGTCAGAACTTCCCGAGCGTCGGTGCTTGCCGTGAGTGCTGGATGCAAGTCAATTCCGGGCAGATAAGTCTCGTTACGATGGGCCCTGTTGATGGAATCGACGGTTGCGGCGCTGCGGGCATACAGTTGGACTGCATTGCCGTTACGAGCGGCCATGGTACCAAGCGCAGTACCCCAGGCACCTCCGCCAACTATGGCAATCGAAGGCGTAGAGCGGTTTGCAGTCATATTGGATCGCTCTGCCGGTGAGAATTTGGTTCAAGGTCGAGGGATTTGGCGAGGCCGATGTGGGCGCATCGGACGAAGCCGAAACCCGAAGGATTTGGACCAAATTCACCCGGCCCTTCGGGTTTCCGGCTGGCGGACACCCACTTTGTCAGGCGACGTCGTCCGATGGGTAAACATCGGCCTCGCCCCCTTCCTAGTGGATTGTCTCGCCATCCGCGAAACAGAGCTGATCCAATATGGCTGCAAACCGCTCTAGCGCTCATGCCTTGGCTCCGCGCCGGCCTGCGCCGATCAAAGGTGTTGAATGCATGTCCAGTGGCCAGCGCGAGCGCGGGGCAATATCGAGCGAATCGGCAGGTGTGAGACCAGCCCGTTCGGCACCTGCCCATGCAATCATTGCGGCATTGTCCGTGCAAAGGGCCATGGGTGGTGCGATGAAGCGGAAGCCATTATCCGAGCATAGATGCTGCAGACCGTCGCGCAGAACCTTGTTTGCGGCAACACCACCGGCAACAACCAAGGCGGGCTTCTTGACATCCGGGAAACTCGCGCGGAACCGTTGCAGCGAGCGCGAAACCCGGTCGTCGAGTGTGTCGGCGACGGCGGTTTGAAAAGCGGCGCAAATGTCATTGACGTCGATTTGCGATAACGGTTCCAACGCTGTCGCCAGTTGCCGCACCGCCGTTTTTAAACCTGAAAAGGAGAAATCCAGTCTCTCCTCGCCTTTCAGCGGACGCGGTAGGGTGAATCGGCTGGGATCGCCGAGCAGAGCCGCTTTCTCCACTTCAGGCCCTCCCGGATAGGGCAGGCCGAGTAGTTTGGCGGTCTTGTCGAATGCTTCACCGAGGGCATCGTCTATGGTCGTGCCCAGCCGCTCATAATCGCCCAGACCTTTGACCAGAACCATCTGCGTGTGGCCGCCGGAGACGAGCAGCAGCAAATAAGGAAAATCAATGCGATCGGTCAGGCGCGGGGTCAGTGCATGGCCCTCGAGATGATTGATGGCGTAAAAAGGCTTCTGACTGGCCATCGCTATCGCCTTTCCGGTCATCAAACCGACAATCAATCCGCCGATCAAGCCCGGACCGGCGGTGGCAGCCACAGCATCGACATCGTCCAGAGTTATCTGCGCTTCGTGCAATGCCTGGCCAATCAACCGATCGAGTACTTCGACATGGGCGCGCGCAGCAATTTCAGGCACCACGCCGCCATAGGGCGCGTGTTCGTCGATCTGGCTCAGGACGACGTTCGAAAGGATGTGCCCGTGGCCTTGGTCGTCGCGCTCGACTACCGCCGCCGCCGTTTCGTCACAGCTTGTCTCAATACCTAGTACCCGCATCGGTAAACCTGATATCCTTCGCCGCATTGTCGACCTGCGAAAAGGTCGTTAGTAGAACGCTCAACTCGAATTCGCGTAACACGGACAGCCGCCAATGCAAACAAAAACGCTCAAGATTGGTACACGTGGGAGTGCATTGGCACTCGCACAAGCCCATGAGACGCGTGACCTTCTGATAAAGGCCCACGGACTTCGCGATGAAGACATCGAAATCGTGGCCATTTCCACCAGTGGTGACCGGATACAGGATCGACCCTTGGCTGAAGTTGGCGGAAAAGGCTTGTTCACACTGGAAATCGAGGAACAGCTTGCCGACGGGCGCCTCGATCTCGCCGTGCATTCATCAAAGGATATGCCAACCGTTCTGCCACAAGGGCTGCATCTGTCGGTCTTCCTCGAACGCGAAGATCCTCGTGACGCCTTTATTGGTCGTGAGGTAAAGTCCCTCCTGGATCTGCCGAAAGGGGCTGTAGTCGGCTCCGCATCGTTGCGGCGGCGGGCGCTGATACATCGTGCACGCCCCGATCTCAAGGTCATAAATTTTCGCGGGAATGTCGAGACGCGGCTGCGCAAGCTCGCAGACGGCGAGGTGGATGCAACATTCCTTGCTTATGCTGGTTTGAAACGTCTCGGCCTTGGTCATGTTGTTACCGAGCTTATGGATGCAAAAGCTTTTCCACCAGCCCCTGGACAAGGCGCAATCACGATAGAGAGCCGCATTGGTGATAATCGCGTCGATGCGCTATTAGCACCGCTCAACCACTTGCCGACCTCGACGGCGCTGGCATGCGAGCGTGCGTTCCTTGGTTCGCTCGATGGTTCCTGCCGTACGCCCATCGCCGGTCTGGCGACGGTATCGGGAGAGAGGCTTCAATTCCATGGTATGATACTCTTGCCAGATGGCAGCGAGGTGCACGAGGTTACAGGTGACGGTGCACTCTCTGACGCTGTCGAGATCGGCCAGGACGCGGCGCTGCGGGTGCGTAAACTGGCCGGACCACACTTCTTCACGGATTGGTTCTGATGATGAAAACCGTTTTGGTCACACGGCCTCGGCCGGGCGCGACCAAAACTGCCGAGCGTTTGCTTGGCAATGGCTTCCTGCCTTTGGTTTTGCCCCTGACCAAGATTGTTCAGCTTCCGGTAAAAACGCCCAAGGGAAAATTCGACGCGGTCGCGGTGACAAGTGCGAATGCGTTGCGGCAGGCACCGGACAAGATGTTGCAACCGTTCCTTGCGCTTCCCTGCTTTGTTGTCGGAGAAGCGACCGCAGCCGCGGCGCGCGCCTGCGGGTTCGAAACGGTGACAGCGGGAGACAGCGATGGTGCCTCGCTTGCTCAAACCATAGGTGAGGAGTTATGTGCCGGCGCCCGCATTCTTTATGTGACAGGGCGCGTTCGCGCGTCGGATTTTGAGCATGCGCTCCGTACATTAGGTATGCATTTTAAGCCAGTGATGACCTATGATACTGTTTTAGTCAGTTATACGACTGAGTTTCTGCTAGAATTTTTCGGCAAGGGTAAGATCGATTATTGCCTCCTGTATTCTCGTTGGGGCGCTGAAGAGTTCTTGCGTCTGATAAGCCAGACGGAAATCGTCCATCATTTTGATAACACATCGATTTTCTGCCTCTCTCCTCGTGTTGCGAACGCTCTGGCTGGAGTGAACAAGGCTTTAATCCATGTGGCAAACAGGCCGGATGAGGATGCTCTCTTCGACCTTCTGCAGCAGGCACAGGATTTTCCCCGCTTACCGCAATGAATACGTGTGGTTTCGCAACCGCAACTTCCTTGCTAACTTCGGGTCACGAGAAGTCTGAGAGCGAGATTCAATATGATCGAATCTCGCTCTAAGTTCAGGAAAGTCTGTCCATGGCCAAATCATCCGTTCCGCGTCATTCGAAGTCTGCTCGCAAACCTGTGACAATCGAACTGGCGCCATTGGCGGTCAACAAGACTGCGTCCAGCGCAGGTGGCGTACCGCAGCCCGAACCGGTCGGCTTCGACCCAACCGCTAACGCTAAGGCAAATGCGGCGGAAAAGTCAAAGGAAACGCCGGGCGTTGAGCCGCGCGGAGATGCGCCGCCGAGTTCGGGCTTTTCGGAGACCGGGCAGTCATTTGGGCGAACGAATTCTCAATCGACGGCTTCGCGACCAACGGTGTTGTCCTCTGGATCAAAGCCAAATGACCCATTGGGTCGCATTGTGTCGGGAGTCATTGGCGGCATTGTAGCTCTTGTCGGTGCCGCGGCCCTGCAATGGGCAGGTGTCCTGCCATCGCCAAAGGCGGATACTTCGGCGCTCGAGCAGCAGATGGCTGAATTACGAAATGCGCGACCAGCGGCTCAGACGCTGGATGAAGGTGCGCAGGTGGCGCTCAACGGCGCGGTAGAGAACGCCAAACAGGCTGCAAGCCAGGTCTCTGGTCTTTCCGCGGAGCTTGTCGCAATCAAGCAAAGTATTGCGGATATTCAGAAAAATGCTGGCTCCGGCTCAGTCGTCGATACGAGTGGCATTGACACGCGTCTTGCTGCTCTGGAGACCCGGCTGAGTAACAGCCAGCAGCAGGCGGAGCAGGCTGGTGGGGCCGCTGCGGGCGCCACAGAGCGGTTGAATGCTTTGGAGGCGAAAGTCAACGACCCCTCGGCGCAGGCCAATATGGCACTTGCCATGGCGGCAACGGGCATGAAAGCCGCCATCGATCGTGGCGAGCCGTTCGCGGCCGAATTGGATACTTACGTCGCGGTTGCGCCTACGGCGGGCGAGGTCGAGAGCCTCCGCGAGTTTGCTGCGAAAGGCATTCCGACGCTCAACTTGCTGGTCAGCCAGTTCGCGGACGTCGCTCCCAAAATCATTGCAAGCGCTCATACAGTCGATCCCAATGCCGGGGTGGTCGATCGCTTGTGGGCAAGCGCGAGCAGCTTGGTGCAGGCGCGTCCGGTCGGGATGGTGGAGGGCGAGGGCGTCGATGCAATCACGGCACGGATCGAAGCGCATTTGAATGCAGGCGATCTTGGTGCCGCCATTGCCGAATGGGAGAAGCTGCCGGAGAATGCCAAGGCTGTTTCCATGGATTTCGCCAATGCGATGAAGGCCCGGCAAAAGGCCGGGGACGTCGTGTCGAAGGCTTTGTCCGATGCCTTGACCGGCATCAAGTCCCCAGCAGCGGCTAATTAGGAGCAAGATCATGATTCGTATTCTGTTCTTCCTCCTCGGTGTTCTGTTGCTCGGTGTCGGTTTCGCATGGCTTGCAGATCGGCCTGGCGATCTAGTCGTTACCCTTGCCGGCATGCAGTACAAGGTCACGCTGATGGTGGCAGCTTCTGCGATCGTCGCGATTGTCGCCGCAGTCATGCTGACCTGGTGGATTGTCAAAAGCCTCGTCACATCGCCTTACGCGCTGCGCCGTCATTTCCGTGCGCGCAAACGCGATCGGGGCTACCAGTCGCTGTCGACCGGACTGATCGCAGCAGGTGCTGGTGATGGCGAGACCGCACGCAGAATGATCAAACAGGCTGAAAAACTGCTGAACGTCGATCAGGAGCCGCTGATCAAACTGCTTGATGCCCAGTCCGCTATGCTCGAAGGGCGCGCCGAGGATGCGCGGGCCAAATTCGAAGCCATGCTCGAAGATCCAGAAACGAAGCTCCTCGGGTTGCGGGGGCTTTACCTCGAAGCGCAGCGCCTTGGCGCACGCGATGCTTCAAGGCATTACGCTGAAGAAGCCGCTTTGCTGGCCCCTAATGTCGAATGGGCAGCATCGGCGGCTCTTGGCCAGAAAACCACCCATGGCGACTGGGACGGAGCGCTCCTGCTGCTCGAAAAGCAGAAAGCGACCAAGCAGGTCGACAAGGAGAAGGCTAAGCGCGAGCGCGCGGTGCTCTTGACGGCGAAGGCAATCGAAACCTTCGAAAGTGACCCCGCAAGCGCCAAATCGACCGCCATAGAGGCGAACAAGTTGGCGCCTGATCTCATACCAGCTGCGATCATCGCCGCAAAAACGTTGTTCAGCCAAGGCGACTTGCGCAAAGGATCGAAAGTCTTGGAATATAGCTGGAAGAAGCAACCTCATCCGGAAGTTGCCGAAACCTATGTGCACGCGCGGCTTGGCGATTCGGTGTTGGATCGCCTCAAACGCGCCCGTCATCTGGCGTCGCTCTATCCGCATCACCCCGAATCGAGCCTGGCCATCGCCCAGGCCGCGCTGGCTGCAGGCGAATTAAGGGAGGCGAGGGAGGCGGCGGAAGCGGTGCTCCGCAGTGCACCGCGCGAGAGTGCATATCTTCTGCTTGCCGATATCGAAGAAGCGCAAACCGGCGATCAGGGCCGCGTCCGGCAGTGGCTGTCGCGTGCTGTCAAGGCGCCACGCGATCCCGCCTGGACAGCCGATGGCTACGTTTCGGAACGCTGGGCGCCGGCATCTCCGGTGACTGGCAGGCTTGACGCCTTCGAATGGAAGGTTCCTGTTGAACAACTTGGCCCGGTGATCGATTCCGGCGATGATTTCGACAGGGCGTTGGCAACAGAACCAGTGCGACCTCGCGAAGAAGTGAAGCCGCTCATACCGGCCAGGCCGGTCGTTCTGGAAGCGGAGAAGTCAGTTTCCAAGGAAGATGCGGATGTCGTGGATGCTGAAGTCGTGCAACTTGAACCGCCGGTAAAGCCTAGGGAACGGCCGGTCTCGAAACCCACAGAAACAGTCAATTCGGAGAGAATAGCCTCAGTTTTGCCTGCATTTCCGGAAAAGCCGGCGAAATCCAAGGAAAAGGATGAGGAATACGTCTTTCCTGTGCCAGATGACCCGGGCGTGCGGCCTGAAGACGGAGCAGAGCGAAACAAGAAGTTCCGGCTTTTTTAATCATCGAAACGTGATGGCCACTGCCGTCTTTGCGGCAAGATGTACAGTGGTTTAGGCGTATGATCAGCTATATGGGTGGATCAGTGCCATCCAGATAGACGCGAAAGATTTCCCTTTATGCTCGATAGTCTCGTGACGTTTTTCAAATCCTTGCCGTCGGGCGATAACAGCAAGGAGCATTTTTCCAGGAAAGATCCGCGCCTCGCGGCTGCAGCCTTGCTGTTCCATGTGATGGATGCAGACGGCAACAGAGGCAAGGCGGAACGCAAACGTGTCTCACAGCTGATTTCCGAGGCCTATGGCCTGAAGGGCGAGGCGCTGAAGCGCTTGCTTGACGAGGGCGAACAGGCGGATCAGGAGGCAGTTGACCTTTACAGTTTCACCAGCATCATCAAGCGCAATCTTGACGAAGAGGCGCGCATCAGATTCATTGAGCTGATGTGGGATGTCGTTTTTGCCGATGGTAGCGCGCATGAGCTGGAAGATAATGTCGTCTGGCGTGTCGCGGAACTGATCGGCGTATCGACACGCGACCGGGTGACCATGAAACGACAGGCGGCGGTTCGCGCAAAACAGACGGTGCAAGAGGAATAGGCCGAGCGAATGTACCAAACTGGATGGATGGAAAGCGGACAGTCGCATCGTCCCAAGATCCTGACGGTGCTGCACCAGGAGCGTTCCAGTCCCGGCCGGGTCGGCCATTTGCTGCTTGAAGCCGGGTTTGCTCTCGACATTCGCCGGCCGCCCCTCGGAGATACGTTGCCCGAAACGCTGGAAGACCATGCAGGAGCCGTCATTTTCGGCGGCCCGATGAGCGCCAATGATTCGGAGGATTTTGTCCGTGCAGAAACCGATTGGCTGGCTATACCACTCGCAGAAGACAAGCCCTTTCTCGGCATTTGCCTCGGCGCGCAAATGCTTGCCAACCATTTGGGCGGTCGTGTTGGGCCCCACCCGGATGGCCTTGTCGAAATCGGCTGGTATCCGCTCGAACCGACGGAAGCCGGTCGCGCTCTGATGGACTGGCCGTCGATGGTTTATCATTTCCATCGCGAAGGTTTTGAATTGCCGCAGACTGCAACCTTACTGGCGACGGGCAGCTCCTACCCCAATCAGGCGTTCCGGTATGGCAAGAATGCCTGGGGCGTCCAGTTCCATGCGGAACTGACACGGGCCATGATGCATCGTTGGGTTGTACGTGGCGCGGAACGGTTTACCCTCTGCGGCGCGCA
Organism: uncultured Alphaproteobacteria bacterium; assembly: GCA_963776115.1. Lineage (GTDB taxonomy): Bacteria > Pseudomonadota > Alphaproteobacteria > Rhizobiales > Rhizobiaceae > Phyllobacterium. Next base: position 37,221 of record CAVZLS010000011.1, read on the forward strand.
GCACGGCCGCGACCATCTGGACGGCCGGATGATCTATGATGCAGTGCTCAGGGCGTGGTTGCACCGCTTCCTAGCAACAATTTTCGGCATTCCGGTAACAGCCTGAGTTTTCAAGTCCTGCCCTGCAAATTCCGTGCTTTGCGCAATTGCGGGAACCAATAGGCCCAAAGGCCGGCAACGGCCACTGTTCCGAGGCCACCGAAGACAACGGCGGGCACGGTACCGATCAGCGAAGCCATGACGCCAGCACGGAATTCACCCAATTCATTGGATGCGCCGACAAAAACCATGTTGACGGCATTCACCCTACCTCGCACATGATCCGGCGTCCACAATTGCAACAGCGTCTCGCGGATATAGACGCTGATCATGTCGGACGCACCCATCAAAGCAAGCACTACTATCGACAACCATGCAATGTCGGAAATGCCAAACATGACCGTAAGCAATCCGAACAGCGCGACGAATGCGAACATGATCATTCCAGCATGATCGCGAATGGGATGTCCGGTCAACCAGACCGCAGTCACAATGGCACCGATACCGGGCGCAGCCCTCAGCATGCCAAGGCCCCACGGGCCGAGTTGCAAGATATCGCGCGCATAAACCGGCAGAAGCGCCACGGCTCCACCGAGCAGCACAGCAAACAGATCGAGCGAAATCGCGCCAAGAACAACCTTTTCCTTCCAGATGTAGTGGAAGCCGGCCAGCAGAGTTTGAAGCGATCTTGTTTCGTGCAAGGTATGCTGGGCAGGTTTGGCAATGGAAAACGTGCTCAGGGTTGCGATGACAAGCATTGCACTGGCGACGCCGTAGGCTGCGACAGGAGAAAGACCATAGAGCAGACCCCCGGCGACCGGTCCGACGATCGTTGCAATTTGCCAGGCCGAGGAGTTCCAGGACACGGCGTTGGAAAATGTCTCCGCCGGTACAAGATTAACGACCAACGATGAGGAAGCAGGTCCGAGGAATGCTCTGCCAACACCAAATCCCGCGAGGATGATGAACACCAATGCCGGCGTAAACAGGTGGGTTATCGTCAACAGCAGCAGCAGAGCCGCGCAGATTACCTCGACGCACAACGAAAGCCCCATGATCAATCGTCGCCCGAACCGGTCTGAAGCTGCGCCGGTAATGAGCACGAGCAGCAGCGATGGCGCAAATTGTACAAGCCCAACGATGCCCAGATAAAAGGGGTCGCGCGTCAGATCATAGATCTGCCAGCCGACGGAGACGCTGATGATCTGGATGGCAAATGAACCAAAGAAGCGTGCCAGCCAATAGCGGGTAAAGGACGAATGGCGAAACGCGGCATAACGATCATGCGCAGCATTCGTTTCGGAGATGGTCATTTCGTTGAAAGGCTCCGGAATCGGGAGCTTTCTTCTAGACCAGTTTAGGGAGAATGGGGATAAGGAAAATCAGAAATATTATGAGAGAGGGAAAGCAAATGGGCCGGCCCGAACCGGCCCATTTTGGTTCAAGCCGCGTTTACAGCTGCGGTAACAGAAGCGTCTGAATCTTTGCTGAGCAAGGATTTCCAGATGATTGCGCCGAGTACCGCGCCAATGAGCGGGGCGACCCAGAACAGCCAGAGTTGGCCAAGCGCGGCGGTTTCTGCGAAAAGGGCGACGCCGGTGGAACGAGCAGGATTGACGGAGGTATTTGTCACCGGAATCGAAACTAGATGGATCAGCGTCAGGCCGAGACCAATGGGGATTGGTGCAAACCCAGCCGGAACGGAAGCCGAGGTCGCACCAAGAATGATCATGATGAAGAAGGCAGTGAACACGATCTCTGTGACAAGTGCGGCGACCAAGCCATACTTGCCGGGCGACAGGTCACCATAACCGTTGGAAGCGAAGCCGCCGGCGGTGAAGTCGGCCTTGCCGGATGCAATCAGATAAAGGACGGTAGCTGCAACAATCGCACCAACAACTTGTGCGATCCAGTAGGGAATGAGATCCTTGAAGTCGAAGCGTCCCGCAACGGCCAGGCCGAGCGAAACAGCGGGATTGAAATGGCCGCCGGAAATTCCGCCGACCGCATAGGCCATGGTTAGAACCGTAAGACCAAACGCAAAGGCAACACCAAGCAAACCAATACCGACATCGGGAAATGCAGCGGCAATAACGGCACTGCCGCAACCGCCGAGGACAAGCCAGAATGTGCCGAAGAACTCGGCCGACAGTTTATTGAGCATGGAAACCCCCTTGGATGAAAAGCGGGCCGGGATAGCCCGAATCACGACGCAAATTTATTCCGGTTTTTTAAATTCAACAATATCGGTCAAGATCAAGTCCTTGTAATACCTTAGGCGCATTTGACGCCTTGAATAGTCGGGCCATGAATACTGTCACAATAATATTTGGAGAGGGGCTGTCCTGCGTCTGTCGGCGGCGCAACCTCTTGCTCGCGGGCCAGCCAATCGCTACATGTCGTGGAAATCTTAGGAGACCTGTATGCTCGCCCTTATCCGCACCATCGATCTGGCTCTCGACATTTACACCTGGATTCTCATTGCCAGTGCGATCTTCTCATGGCTCTATGCCTTCAACGTCATCAATTCGAGTAACCGGTTCGTCGCCTCGATAGGAGATTTTCTCTATCGCGTCACCGAGCCTGCGCTGCGACCCATTCGCCGCTTTCTTCCTGACCTCGGCGGCATCGATATTTCTCCGATCGTACTTTTGTTGATCATATTCTTCATTCGCCAGTTTCTCTGGACGACGATCGCACCGATTCTGGTTTGACCAGAAAGCCATCGCATTTCCGCACTGAGCGTAACGGCGTCACTCTCTTTGTGCGGCTGACGCCGAAATCGGTAAGGGACGCGATTGAAGGTGTGGAAGAGACTGATGACGGGCGCTTTCATTTGAAAGCACGGGTGCGGGCAGTTCCTGAAGACGGGAAGGCCAATGCAGCGCTGGTAAAGCTGCTGGCAAAGCGGTTGGATCTTGCGGCGCGAGACGTAACAATTGCTGCAGGAGCGACTTCGCGGCTGAAGCAGGTAAGAATTTCAGGCGATCCTGACGAACTGGCCTTGAAGCTTGCCGTTCTCGAACCGCCCAAATATTGATCGATCAGGCCTTCTTGGCGTTGTGGCGTTCGATTGCTTCGGTGATGAGCTGGCGGGCGGCATCTTCATCGCCCCAATCTCCTATCTTCACCCATTTGCCGGGTTCCAGATCCTTGTAGTGCTCGAAGAAATGCTGGATCTGTTTGAGCGTGATGTCGGGAAGATCGGTGTAATTGTGCACCTTCTCGTACCGTAACGTCAGGTGAGGTGAAGGAACGGCAATGATCTTTTCGTCCTGCCCCTTATTGTCTTCCATAACGAGGACACCGATCGGACGGACATTGATCACACTTGTAGGCATCAGCGCGCGTGTGTTGCAGATCAATACATCGATGGGGTCGCCATCATCCGACAGCGTATGCGGCACGAAACCGTAATTGCCCGGATAAGTCATAGGCGTGTGCAGGAAGCGATCGACGAATAACGCGCCCGAATCCTTATCGAGCTCGTATTTGATCGGTTGACCGCCGACCGGGACCTCGATGATAACGTTTACATCTTCAGGGGGATTGTTGCCGACGGCAATGGCATCGATGCGCATATTTTCAGAGTCCTTATGAGTATGGAAGTCCTGTACTGATTTTTATACCGCGGCGCAACAATGCCGTCGCCCTTACGTAAGGAAAACGATTGATAGGCTTATTGAACGCGAATGGCAAAACACAACTCTGCATTTGAGCTGCGAAGCAAGAACCTGGTCTAAACCAGGATCAATTCCAGACAAAAGCAACCTTCTTGAGGGTCTTGCCATCGAAACACTCGACACCCTCGGCGACATCGCGGCCACCGGCGCTCTGGTAGAATGAAATCGCAAGGTCGTTGTCCTCGAGCGCCCAGATCACCATACCCTTCAGGCCTTGATCGCCGAGACTGCGGCGAGCGGCGCCCAAGAGGCGAGTACCCAGACCGAAGCCCTGATATTCCGGCCTGACGTAGAGTTCGTAAATTTCACCCCGTTGCTGCAACTGGCGGGCGCGGTTTGGCCCAAGCGTTGCGTAACCGGCAACGATGCCGCCAACATCGGCCACGAGGATCTGTGTCGAGCGCTGGATTGCCTTTGCCCACCAATTAGCGCCGCGACGCTCCAACATGTTGTTCAGCGCGCGGTGGGGTATGATACCTGCATAGGCGCCCTGCCAGGCAGCCAGATGAATGGCTGAAATCGCCACCGCATCGGCCATATGCGCCCGTCTTATCTCGATCACATGGGTGTTCATGGTCCCTTAACCATAGACCCGCAACCCGCGAGTTCGCAACATCCAAAAAAGCGTTTTGGGTGTGCACGAAAACAAAAAAGCGGCGAAGATCGCCGCTTTTTTTCACGAAGGACAATTAAACTCAGGCAGCGCCTGCAGTCTTGCTGCTCTTTTCGAAACGTTTGCGTTCGTTTGGATCGAGGTAAAGCTTGCGCAGACGAATTGATTTCGGAGTTACTTCCATCAGCTCGTCGTCCTGAATCCAGGCAAGAGCACGTTCCAGTGTCATCCGGATCGGTGGGGTCAACTTGACAGCTTCATCCTTGCCTGCAGCACGAATGTTGGTCAGCTTTTTACCTTTGAGGATGTTCACTTCAAGATCGTTGTCGCGCGAATGGATGCCGATGATCATGCCGGCATAGACCTTTATGCCAGCCTCGATAATCATTGCGCCGCGATCTTCAAGGTTCCACATGGCGAAAGCTACGGACTCTCCCTGATCGTTGGAGATCAAAACGCCATTGGTTCGGCCGGCGATTTCACCCTTGAAAGGCTCGTAAGCACGGAAAAGGCGGTTCATGATCGCGGTGCCGCGCGTATCGGTCAAAAGCTCCGACTGGTAGCCGATGAGCCCGCGTGTCGGCGCATAGAATACCATGCGAACGCGATTACCACCGGATGGACGAAGCTCGACCATTTCAGCCTTACGTTCGGACATCTTCTGGACAACGGTGCCGGAATATTCCTCGTCGACGTCAATCAGCACTTCTTCGATGGGCTCGAGCAAAGTGCCGGAGTCGTCTCTTTTCAAAACGACGCGAGGGCGCGATATGCTAAGTTCAAAACCCTCACGGCGCATGTTTTCAATGAGAACCGCGAGTTGCAATTCGCCGCGACCGGAAACGAAGAACGAATCCTTGTCGTCGGATTCCTCGACCTTCAGCGCAACATTGCCTTCAGCTTCCTTCATCAGGCGGTCGCGAATGACGCGACTTGTAACCTTGTCGCCCTCAGTGCCAGCCAGCGGACTGTCGTTGACAATAAAGGACATGGTAACTGTTGGCGGATCGATCGGCTGTGCATGCAGGGCTTCGGTCACTTCGAGCGCGCAGAATGTGTCCGCGACGGTGCCTTTCTGCAGGCCTGCGATAGCGACGATGTCACCGGCGTGTGCTTCTTCGATCGGCTGACGCTCAAGACCGCGGAACGCCAGGATCTTCGAGATACGGCCCGTCTCAAGCTGGGTGCCATCGCCATGCAAGACTTTGACCTGCTGGTTCGACTTGACGGTACCAGAATGAATGCGGCCGGTGATGATGCGACCGAGAAACGGGTCGGCTTCGAGGATGGTACCGATCATCTTGAATGGACCTTCACCGACAGTGGGCGCAGGGACGTGATCGAGAACCATGTCAAACAGCGCTGCCAGACCCTGATCCTTCGGACCTTCCGGGCTCGTCGCCATCCAGCCGTTGCGGCCGGAGCCGTAAAGAATTGGAAAATCAAGCTGTTCGTCCGTAGCATCAAGAGCGGCGAAGAGGTCGAAAACTTCGTTCACGACTTCTTCGTGGCGGGCGTCGGGACGATCGATCTTGTTGATCGCTACGATTGGACGAAGGCCAACTTTCAAAGCCTTGCCAACGACGAACTTCGTCTGCGGCATGGGGCCTTCGGCGGCATCGACGAGAACGATAGCGCCGTCCACCATGCTGAGGATGCGTTCGACTTCGCCGCCGAAATCAGCGTGGCCTGGGGTATCGACAATATTGATACGTGTATCTTTCCAGATGACTGAGGTCGCCTTGGCAAGGATGGTGATCCCGCGCTCGCGCTCTATGTCATTGGAATCCATCATCCTTTCGCCGACCCGCTGATTGTCGCGGAAATTGCCCGACTGTTTCAAAAGTTCGTCAACGAGCGTGGTTTTGCCATGGTCAACGTGTGCGATGATCGCGATGTTGCGCAGTTTCATAAGGTTCTCTTTTGGAGGATTGTGGACGCCATCTGAGCTGCGCCGCTTTACATTTGCGCGCTCCATACATGTTTTTTCGCAAATGCGAAAGGGGGCAAAGCGTTTTGGCCTGCATGGCTGCCATGCAGGCCAAAAGTTTTAAAGCAATGTTCCCGACAGGATTATCAAGGCGATACTGAAGTAAATCACCAATCCGGTAACATCGACGAGCGTTGCCACGAACGGCGCCGAGGCGCTCGCCGGATCGAAGCCGAGCTTTTGCATGGCGAACGGCAGCATGGATCCGGCCAGCGAGCCGAATGTCACAATTCCGATCAACGCTGTGCCGACGGTTGCAGCGACAAGCGGCCAGTGCGGACCATAATCATAGAGACCCAACATTTGCCACGTCGCAATCCGAACCACCCCGATCAGCCCGAGGAACGAGCCGAGCACGAGGCCCGTCGGAATTTCGCGCAACGCAACCCGCCACCAATCCTTCAACCGCAATTCCTGCAACGCCAGGGCGCGGATCAGCAAAGACGTGGCTTGAGAGCCGGAATTGCCGCCGGAACTCATGATAAGCGGAATAAAAAGGGTCAAAACGACCGCCTTCTCCAATTCCCCTTCAAAATGCTGCATGGCGCTGGCGGTCAGCATTTCGCTCAAGAACAGCACGCCGAGCCAACCGGCGCGTTTGCGCAGCATCTGAACGAAACCGATTTGCATGTAGGGCTTGTTCAAAGCCTCCATGCCGCCGAACTTCAGCGTATCCTCGGTCATCTCCTGGGTCATGGCGTCGATCACGTCATCGACGGTGACAATACCGATGATCTGGTCGCCGTCATTTACCACCGGGACGGCAAGGAGATCATGCTTGCGAAAGAGCCGCGCCACGTCTTCCTGATCAGTCAGCGGGGCAACGGTCACGGGGGCGACGTCGCGGCCAACACTCATGATCGAAGCCTCCGGTTCGCTGGTGATCAGGCGGCGCAGGGTTACGACCCGCAACAGATTTTTTGTTGCGGGATCAGTGACATAGATGGCATAGATGGTCTCCCTGGACCGCTCCACTTCGCGAATATGCTGCAGCGTTTGCGCGACGGTCCAGTTGGAGGGCACGCTGACGAATTCGGTCGTCATCAGGCTGCCCGCCGTGTGCGGCGGATAGCGCAGGAGCTTGCGCAATGCGGCTGTCGTTTCGGGCCCGAGGCCGACAACAAGCCGGGCCCGGGTCTCCGTATCGAACTCGTGAAAGATGTCGGTGACACGGTCGATCGACATTGCGTCGAGGAGTTGCCGTGCGGTCTCGGCCGGCAATCCCATTATGATACCGGCAGCATCCTGCAACTCCGGCTGATCCAGGATCAGGACGGCGTGCTCGTGCGGCATCTCGGCAAGAATCTCAATGGATTCAGTTAGTTCAAGCTCATTCAGAAGCTCGATCGCATCCGCAGCATGCATGGTTGCAAGCTGTTCTGCGAGGGGCAGCGCGGCTGCCAGCCTGGCATTGTCCGCACCTGTGGGAAAGCGAAGATCGTTCATTTTAGCTCGCCTTTCTGTCGATCCGCCGTCACAGGGGATCGAGGCGAGCTGATCTCAGATCAGGCCACGATCGCCGTTGACGGCGCAAACAATCGACTACTACTGTCGTCGCTGGGCATGAGAGATTTAACTCCGGTTGAAGATATACAGACTTGTGGACACAGGTCCGCACGATGTGCATTTGGTCCTGTCGAAGGCCAAAGTCAAGTCTTTTGATTTGCTGCAAAAAACACAACTTCGTGCAACTAAATTTCGCGCTCCGATTGATAAACATGCGCCGGAATCGACGATTGTTGTGTGGGTTTTGCCAATTCTTGTGCAAGATTCGACTCATCTTGCGCCAAAAGCGCAGGCGACTGCGAGCTTGCCGTTTCAGAAGTCTCACGATTGCCGGGCACATGCCGTCTACAGCCTCTTCACCCGCGCATTTTCCGGATCATACAGCGGCTCCAGATGGACTTGGGCGGCGTAACGTTCATTGGCGACGATGAGCTCGTATTTGCCATCGGCGAGGAACGCATCGCTGACACCATCGGCGTTGCGCACATAGCCCAGACCGATCGGACAATCGACCGTGTAGCCATAGCCGCCGCTGGTAAGATAGCCGACCGGCTCGCCATTGCGCAGGATGGTCTCGCGGCCGAGCAATACGACGTCCTTATCCACGACTGTGAACGTTGCGAGGCGTTTTTTGAGCGGAGCGGCATGGATGGCCTCGCTCGCCTGCCGTCCGACGAATTCGGTGTCCTTGCGCAGTTTCACCGCCCAGCCGAGCCCAGCCTCGAAAGGCGAATCATTCGGGGTGATGTCGGAACCCCAGGCGCGGTAGCCCTTCTCCAGACGCAGGGATTCGAGTGCTCGATAGCCGACCGGCCTGATGCCGAATTCTTTGCCGGCTAGCATCAGGGCATCGAAGACCTCGCCGGTTGCAGCAATTGGCACATGCAACTCCCAGCCGAGTTCGCCGACATAGGTGACGCGCAGCGCCCGGACCGTCGTACCGGCGATCTCGATCTCGCGAACATGGCCGAAAGGAAAAGCGGTGTTGCTGACATCGGTGTTGGTGACCTCGGCGCAAGACGTCGCGCGCCTTCGGCCCCATCAGCGACAGGGTGCCGAAGTCCTCGGTGACGTCGGTGAGTTTCACATCCAGGTCTTTGCCGATGTGATCCCGGATCCAGGCGAAGTCATGGGTGCGAAAGCCGGTGCCGGTGACGATGTAGAACCTGTCATCGGAGAGCCGTGCAACAGTGAGGTCGCACTCGATGCCGCCGCGTGTGTTCAGGAGTTGGGTATAGGTCAGGCGGCCCGAAGGTTTCGACACATCATTGGCGCAGATCGTGTCGAGCGCCTTCGCGGCGTCCTTGCCGGTCAGTTCGAACTTGGCGAAGGAAGACTGGTCGAAGATGCCGACCTTGTCGCGCACGTGCCGGTGTTCCTCGCCGACCGCATCGAACCAGTTCTGGCGGCCCATGGAATAGACGTCTTCTGCGGGCGTACGCCTTCTGGCGCAAACCAGTTGGGGCGCTCCCAGCCGAGCTTCGAACCGAAGACGGCGCGATGCTCTTTCAGGCGCTCATAGAGCGGCGAGACGATTGCCGGACGGCCGGACGCATATTCCTCGTGCGGAAAGCCGATAGTGTAGTGCTTGCCATAGGCTTCCAGCGTGCGGTCGCGGACCCAATCGCGGTTGCGGTGGAGATTGGAGAAGCGCCGTATATCGACGGTCCAGAGATCCAGCGGTGCTTCTCCATCGATGGCCCATTGTGCCAGCACCCAGCCCGCGCCGCCGCCGGAGGCAATGCCAAAGGCGTTGAAGCCGGCCCCGACAAACATGTTGGAACATTCCGGCGCGACGCCGAGGATGAAATTGCCGTCGGGCGTGAAGCTCTCCGGGCCGTTGATCATCTGCTTGACACCAACGGTTTCAAGCGCGGGGATACGTTCGATCGCAGCGAGCATATGCTGCTCGAAATGATCGAAATCATCATCGAACAGGCGGAACTGCCAGTCATTCGGCACATCGCCGGTCATCCAGCTCTGCGGATTGGGCTCGTAGCCGCCCATGACCAGGCCGCCGACTTCTTCCTTGAAGTAAGTGCGGCGGTCCGGATCGCGGATCGTCGGTGCATTGGATGAAAGCCCGTCGATCTTTTCGGTGATGATATATTGATGCTTGACCGGCTGCAGCGGCACATTGATGCCAGCCATCTCACCGACCTGCCGCGCCCATTGGCCGGCGCAGTTGACGACTTTTTCGCAGGCAATGTCGCCCTGATCGGTCTTTACCTTGACGATCCGGTCGCCATTCATCTCGAAGCCGGTGACGCGTATGTTCTCGATCAGTTTTGCGCCATGCATGCGGGCGCCGCGCGCCAGTGATTGGGTGATGTCAGAAGGACTGGCCTGCCCGTCGGTTGGCAACCAGCTCGCGCCAACGAGATCATCGACACGCATCAGCGGGAACATGGCCTTGACCTCCTGCGGGGACAGGAGGTGCATTTCCATGCCGAAACTTCCCGCAGTGGTTGCGAGGCGGCGGAACTCGGTCCAGCGGTCCTGATTGGTGGCCAGGCGCAAGCAGCCGGTCATTTTCCAGCCGGTCGCAAGGCCGGTTTCCTCATCGAGCCGTTTGTAGAGATCGACGGAATATTTGAGCACGCGGGTAATCGAGGCGGAGGAACGCAATTGCCCGACCAGCCCCGCCGCGTGCCATGTGGAGCCGGAGGTCAATTGCCCCATCTCCAGCAAGTACCACGTCGGCCTTGTGATCCTTGGCAAGATGATAGGCTGTCGAGCAGCCAATGATCCCGCCGCCAATGACGACGATCTGGGCATGAGAGGGGAGGGTCATAGTGTTTTCCGGTTATCATTTTGCACATCCATAATGCGTGGTTCGACGGGGCTCACCATGAGGGAGGTAGGTTGACTGCAGGAAACCAAGCGATGCGCCCTTGGCGGCCATCATTGCAATACACCAATCTCCCTCATGGTGAGCCCCGTCGAACCACGCAGAGTGGGTTTGCCAATCAAAGAGTCAAATAGCGGCAGGTCAAAATCATTTTCCATACTCAGTCCGGTAGTGATCGAGCGCCTGATCAAGCTTCAATAAATTCTCGGTAGTATAGGCGACGTAGTCAACGCCCGGTGCATCGAGGTAGAGCTCGGAAACCATGCTCCACATGGCTTCGCGTAACAGCGAGGCGCATTGCATGGCGGCATGGGCGCGCTTGAGTTCGCGGTCGGGCGCGCCTTGAAAATAGGCGGCAAGCAAGGCTTCGGATTCGTCTTCGCTTAATCCCGCATTGGAGGCAAGGCCCGCAAGATCGAACATGGAGGTCGAAAAACCGGCATACTCGAAATCGATCAGCCAGAGGCGATTGCCATCATCGAGTATATTGGCAGGCAAGAGATCGTTGTGGCTGAAGATGATTGGCAACGGCCGTTGCGCCGCCTCCATTTCCGAGGCGATGGCGAGATAGGCAGCAAGGTGCGGTACCATGCGGCTGTTGCCGGCCTTCAGCGTGCGGGCATAATCGCGGATGACATGGAAGACCCAGAACATGAAACCGGGCCCGAGAATATGTTCAGGCATCGTCGTGTGGAATTGCCGGATCATCTGCGCCACGCGTGAAATATTGGCGCGAACATCGCTGGCGGAGTAGGTGTGCGCGCCGAGGAACGCGGTAACCATGACGCCGTCGCCCGCATGGAACAGTTCCGGGGCAAAACCGGCGCGATGGGCCGCCTCGGCCGTCATTGCCTCGCGGTCGCGGAACACATGGTGAAACGGATAGTCCGTTGCCGAAGCGCACGACATATTTGCGATTGTCATCCTCGACGACATAGCTTTCGTTGCTAATGCCGCCCTTCAAAAGAGCAATATGAATATCGCCCTGCCAGAGTGGCAGAGCGGCAATACGTTCTTTGATTGCAGAAGAGATTGCAGGAGGTGCTGTCATCGGCTGACAAATGCGTGGTTCGACAGACTCACCATGACGGAGTTGGTCTGTTGAAGGAGGGTTGTGGGCTCTCCAAGAACAGGAATCCGTCTGTGGCAAAGACTTCTGTTTCGCACCCCCAAAACTGCTTTTTGATTATTTGCAGGGATACTACCCCTCATGATGAGCCTGTCGAACCACGTATTTATCTAATAATGTGACTTTCCACCTTAATTTCACCTATGTCAACAGGTTTTTGTGGTGATTTGTGGCTTTGTTGCCTGATTTTGAGGAATCTTGTGGTAATGTTGAGGATAATTTACTTTTGACTAGGGTTTAGGGCATGAATTCCAAACGACACGGCGAAATAAAACGGCTGCTGCAGGACGAGGGAACCATTTCGATCGCCGATCTGGCTCAAAAACTTGGCGTATCCCTGGAAACGATCCGGCGCGACGTAAAGCCCATGACCGATGAGGGCACAATCGTCAAAATCCATGGTGCCATCGGCCTGCCGCAGCATCTGGGCGAAGCGCCTTTCGAGATACGCATGCGCGAAAACGCCCCAGCCAAGCGCATGATTGCGCAATGGGTCGCGCGGACGATCCAGGACGGCGAATCCATCATGCTGGACACTGGTACAACCACGAGTTTTCTCGCGCGCGAGTTGCTGCAGCACCGGAACCTGACGGTCATAACCAATTCATCCGATATCGCCCGAACGTTGGCGACCGTGAATGGCAACAGGGTTTTCATGGCGGGAGGTGAGTTGCGCAGGGATAGCGGAGCGGCCTTCGGTGTCTCGGCCATCGAGTATGTCAACCGCTTCAGTGTCGCCCATTCTGTCATTTCCGTTGGTGCGATGGACGCGGTTGGCGGCCTTACCGACTACGATCTGGAAGAGGCGGAATTTGCCCGCACGGTATTGTCGCGCGGTACACGCTCGATCGCGATCACAGACGCCGCGAAATTCGGCAAGCGCGGCCTGGTTCAGGTCTGTGGTTTTGGCGGGTTCGGTGAACTGGTGACCGACCAGGAACCACCGAACGACATCATGCAGGCGCTGCATGCTGCGGGTACGGTTGTGAATATTGCCGACGGGAAAGCATGAATCGGGTGGGCGGCGCACTCTGAGCATGATAGAATTACGCGTGAATCGGAGATTTACGTGATGAAGATTTTGCTGCGGAAGTCCATCCAGACGCCGCTTGGACCGATGATTGCGATGGCGGGCGATGACGGGTTGTCATTGCTGGAGTTTGACGACCGGCCGGCCTTGCCGGTGGAGGTCGAGGAACTCGAAAAACGCTATGGCTATTCCATCGAACGTGGCAGCAATGCCGTGCTGGAGCAGATCGAGGAAGAGCTGGCTGATTATTTTGCCGGCAGGCTCACCGGGTTCGAAACACCGCTTGTGCTGCCGGGGATGGCATTTCAGCGGCAGATATGGTCGACCCTGCAGACTATCCCCTACGGGGAAACACGCACATATGGCGGCATAGCCCGGGATCTCGGCAGGCCGGGTTCGAGCCGTGCCGTGGGTGCGGCCAATGGGCAAAACAGGGTTGCAATCGTCGTACCGTGCCACCGGGTCATTGGCGCGGATGGCTCACTGACCGGTTATGGCGGCGGACAGCGGCGCAAGCGCTTCCTGCTCGACCTTGAACACCGGGTTTTCGCCAGCATGGCCAGGCGGCCGGTGTTTCATCCCGATCACCGCGCAGGGAAGCTTTCTCTAGCTCTTCGTTTTTGCGCAATTCCGGACGGAAAACCGCTTCACACTTTTCCTGGAATTGCTCTAGACGATCAAACCTGTCGAGAACTGCGGTTCATGCAGCAGCCGGTCCAGCAGCAGCAATCCCTGTTCGAGACGCGGACGATCCGGCGCTGCGCCGAGTGAGACGCGAACCGCCTCGACTGACGACGGTTCCGACGCTGAAGGCGGGTGCGGCCACGATGCCAAGACCGGAACGGCGGGCAAGTGCGGCGAACCCGGCGGCTTTCCAATGCTCCGGAAGCGTGAGCCAAAGATGATGGCCTGCCGGCTCGGCGGCGTATTTCCAATCCTTGAGAATGACCGCGGCAAGTGATTGCCGCGCGCGGCTTTCTTCCCGTATGGCGAGCGCGATCTGCTGCAGCGTGCCGCTTTCGATCCAGCTTGTCGTCAGGGCGGCCAAGAGCGGCGACGCGCCGGGATTGCTGGCGCGCAGGGAAGATGTGAGCTTCAAGACATCCAGCGCTGAAGGACAGGCCACAAAGGCGACACGCAGGGCGGGCGTTGCGCATTTCGACAATGTTGCGATGTGCCAGGTAATCTCCGGCGCCAAGGACGCAAGAGCCGGCAGCGGCTCGTCCAGAAGTTCCGTATAGGGATCGTCCTCGATAATTGCGACTCCGTATCGGCGGGCGATTTCGGCCATCTCTTGCCGGCGTTTGAGCGGCATGGTGGCCGTGGTCGGATTGTCGATGGAGGGAACGACATAAAGCGCCTTGGGCGCATGTTCCCGGCAGCATTGTTCGAACGACTGAGGCAATATGCCGAATTCATCCATGGCAAGCGCATGAAGTGTGAGCCCGAGGGTCGCGGCGATGGATTTGAGCCCCGGATAGGTATGGGCCCCGGCGCAAATGGCACCATTGGCGGCTACGAGGCTGCAAATGGCGAAGAGCGCACTTTGTGCGCCGCCAGCAACGAGGACACTGTCGGGCGAAAGTGCATGGCCAAAACGCGGCATCAGCCATTGCGCGGCGGCATGACGCGTGGCTTCAGTCCCGGCAATCTCCTGATAGGAAAGAAGCCGGCTGGAGGGTTCGACCAGCACTGCGCTGATGCCTGCGGCAATCCGGTCGGGCAAACGGGCCGCGGCCGGTTGCGGCGGGATATTCATGCTGAGGTCGAGTTCGGCTGCCGGAGGTGCCACTCTCGAGGGTACGGCCTGTTGCTTCACGAATGTACCCGAGCCAGTTCTGGCCTCGATCAGATCGAGACGACGTGCCTCGTTCAGCGCGCGCGTAACTGTGGTAAGATCGACGCCAAGCTGGCGCGCGATTTCCCGTTGTGGCGGTAGCGCATCGCCTGAGGTCAGCAGGCGAGCGGCGATATCGGCATTCAAAGCATCGACGATGCCTTGATGCTTGTATCTCGAAGTGGCGGCGATGCGAGGCTTCCACAGGGCCATGATTCGACTCTTTGTATGGGTTGCTATCCATACAATTACAGGCGAAATCGAGCGTTGGCAAGTCGAATTGTCGCTGATAAGAACGAATTTTCTTTTATTGCCTCCCTACAAGGAGTATATATCCGACATACATTTTCCGATTGTATGGATATTTGATTTCGAAATGCCATACGGTTGCGATCGGATCGAAAGGCAAAATCATGGCACATGTTCACTATCATCCTACTGAGAACCCGATGAAAACCGGGATTCTGGGTCGCTGCCCGCGATGCCAGCAGGGCCACCTGTTCAATGGCTTTCTCAAACTCGCGCCGTCCTGCGAGGTTTGCGAGCTTGATTATTCCTTTGCCGATCCTGCGGACGGTCCGGCGTTCTTTGCCATGACGATCGTTGCCGTCCCCGCCCTGGTCTTCGCGCTGTGGCTGCAGACGACGTATGAAGTGCCGATCTGGGTGCACCTGATCACGACACTGCCGTTGACGCTGGTGGGCAGTCTGCTGCTTCTGCGGCCGCTGAAGGGCTGGCTGGTCTGCTCACAATATTTCCACAAGGCGGAAGAAGGCAAGCTTGTGCGCAAGGGCGATATCTGAGGGATTGCCCTTGCGCAATGTCGATCAGGCGTTGGCGCCGCCATCGATGGTGAGCGATGCGCCTGTGATGAAACGGCCTTCGTCGCCCGCCAGAAACGCCACAAGACCGGCAATATCGCTCGCCTCTCCAAATTTCGGAATTGCCATGCGGGCGCGCTGGCCATCAGCGTGATCGCCATTGGCAGGGTTCATGTCCGTATCGGTCGAGCCGGGGTGGACGATGTTGGCCGTGATTTCCCTCGGGCCAAGATCACGTGCCAGCGCCTTGGTCAGACCTATGAGGGCGGCCTTGCTGGTTGAATAGGCGATGAGGCCGGGGAAAGGCACGATCTCGGCGAGATTGCTGCCGATGTTGATGATACGCCCGCCCGCGCCCATCAGCGCCGCTGCTGCCTTCGCCGCGACAAAGCTCGCGCGGACATGGATGGACATGACGCGGTCGAACTCCTCGAGCGTCAATGCATCGACGGTGTCCATCGAGTAGACGCCGGCGTTGTTGACGAGAATGTCCAGCCTGCCAAATTTGGCGTGGGTTTGGTTGACTGCGGTCTCGATGGCGGCTGCATCAAGATTGTCCGCCTTTATGGCGATGGCGCGACGGCCCAGCTTCTCGATTGCCTTGACGGTCTCTTCTGCCTTGGCAGCGGCACTCGTGTAGGTGATGGCGATATCGGCGCCATCCTCTGCCAATTTCAGTGCAATTGCAGCGCCCATGCCGCGGCTTCCGCCGGTGATGAAGGCAACTCTATTTTCAAGACGTGACATCATATTTCCTTTTTGTAATGATCGATACATATTGCAATGTCACTATTGCGAAGCGGCGTCAAGTGATTTATGTATTAATCGATACAGAAAGGAATTTGCGATGTCTCCGAAGGGTCGCCCGCGTGCATTCGACCGCGATGCAGCGCTTGATTGCGCCATGCGGGTCTTTTGGCAGAAAGGCTATGACAGTGCGTCCATGGCGGATCTGACGCAAGCGATGCACATCAATGCGCCCAGTCTCTACGCTGCATTTGGCAGCAAGGCGGACTTGTTCCGGGAGGCGGTTGAGCTTTATACGAACAAGATCGGCCAGCGCATCAAACATTCGCTGCCGACTGCGGCGACCGCAAAGGAGGGCGTTGCCGATTTTCTCATGCAGACAGCCATCTCCCATACCGATCCAGGCCAGCCGCATGGTTGCATGGTGGTGATGGGCGCGCTGCACGGCGACGAGGGTCCCGGTACGCCGTCATCGCTGCTGAAGGAGCGCCGCCTCGACAACGTGACACAGTTGCGCCAGCGACTGGAGCGTGCCGTGCGCGAAGGGGAACTTCCCGAGACCGTCGATATCCAGCAGGTGGCGGAATTCTACGCGACCGTACAGCATGGCATGTCGATCACCGCGCGCGATGGCGCCACACTCGAGCAGTTGAAGAAGACTGCGGATGCTGCCATGGCGGCCTGGGGCGGGTTGACTTCACCCTGACGAGCATCTGATGCAATTTTCTGCGCTTCCGGTGCTCATGGACCAAATGTCCACTGCGCTCCGGGTCTCGAAAATCACACCAGCTGCCTCATCATGCTGAACTCAGATGCATACTCGTCGATCACCGCATCAGATCGAACGAACGGGATCGAGCGTTACCTTGTAAAGTTCGGCATCCTCACGGTCCATCAGCCTTACAGTCATCTGTTCGCTTGCCGCATCGATATCGACGAGGCCAAAGAATTGCAGCCCGGCCGAGGGTGGCAGGTTCTGTCCTTGCTCGGGCGTTGGTGCCTTGATGAATTTGAGTTCCGGCCCGAAGGTCTGATCGAGATCGTTGGGGCCGAAGGTGCCGGCATGAATGGGGCCCGAGACGAATTCCCAAAATGGCTCGAAGTCCTGGAACTGCGCCTTGTCCGGATTGTAATAATGCGCTGCCGTGTAGTGCACATCTGCTGTGAACCAGACGGTATTGCGGATACCGGCGGATTTGATGAAGCGCAGCAGATCGGCGATCTCGAGCTCCCGGCCTTTCGCCGGGCCATTATCGCCGTTGGCGACGGCTTCCGCGCCCTTCTTTTCTGTCGCATTATCCCACACCACCAGACCGAGCGGCATGTCCGCAGCGATGACCTTCCAGGTCGCACGCGAATTCAACAGTTCGCGCTTCAGCCAGCGCACCTGGTTCGCGCCAAGAATGGAGGATTCCGGCGTGATCGTATCTTCCATATCCGGACCATTCGGGCCGCGATAGGAACGCAAGTCGAGGAAGAAGACGTCAAGCAGCGGGCCATAGGCGATCTTACGATAAACGCGTCCGGGTTCAGCAGGCGTATAGCGGATCGGGGTCATTTCGTGAAAGGCCCGCGCGGCCCGGGCCGACAGGAGGGCGATGGACTTTTCAGTGTAACGATCGTCGGCGGTCAGGTTCTTGGAGGACGACCAGTTGTTGAGCACTTCGTGGTCGTCCCACTGGAGGAAAGTCGGGCAGATTGCGTTCAGGGCGCGGACGTGATCGTCGAGCATGTTGTATTTCCACTGACCGCGATATTCGTCCAGCGTTTCTGCCACCTTGCGCTTTTCATCGGTGATGATGCGGTTCTTCCACTTGCTCCCATCCTTCAACGTCGTTTCTTCGACCAGGGGACCATCGGCATAGATCGTATCGCCCGAGTGCAGGAAGAAATCGGGGGTGTGGGTGGCGATAGTCGCGTAGGTTTTCATGCCAGTCTCGTCGATACCCCAGCCCTGACCCACCGTATCGCCCGACCAGGCAAAACGGATATTGCGCTTTGCTGTCGGGGCGGTTTTGAAATGGCCTACAATCGGTTCTGAAACAGCATTGAGGTCGCTGAGATCAACTGCAGTCAGGCGATAGAAAATATCCTGATCCGAGACGAGATCGGTGAGCAATTGCTTTACCGCAAGGTCGCTGTCCGGGAAGGCATTGAGCGGCGGTAGCGAATAGGCGTTGGCAAAGCTCTCCGTGGTGGAAACTTCGATATTGACGCGGGCGGGCCGGTCAGTTCGCGTCCAGATCATGCCCGTCGTCGCGTCGACGTCACCCGACTGAACGCCATGCGTAAAAACCGGTCGCGCATTCGCGCGTGAATAGGATGGGAGGGCAAGACCTGACGCTGCGGTCAGTGCAACGGCTCCTGATGAAGCGAGGAAGTTGCGACGCGTGAACGAAGCCGATCTGCTCATAGTGTTCTCTCCGGGCTGGCTGACGCATGACCCCAAAACCGCAAAAGGGCCAGGGGAGGATTATGCGCCAATTCAAAGTGGCTGGCTGCGTCTTCTTTGCGCGGAGAACGTTTCAGTTTTTTTGCAGTTCTGTGAAGTTTGCTCAAAAACAAAAACGGGCGGCAAAAGCCACCCGTTTCGTCGTCAACAGCAGAAGCTGATGATCAGCTTGCAGCTTCTTCAGCCGGAGCTTCTTCGGCAGGCGCAGCAGCAGCTTCAGCGGCGGCAGCCTTTTCAGCCTCAGCGGCGGCAGCAGCAGCTTCCGCATCAGCAATGACCTTGGCCTTTGCATCTTCTTCAGCCTGCTTGGCCATGGCAACGCGTTCTTGTGCCTTCTTGCCCGGCAGTGCCTTTTCAGGATTGCTGCGGGTGTCGCGCTTGGCGATACCGGCCTGATCGAGGAAGCGAAGAACGCGGTCCGTTGGCTGTGCGCCATGACCGATCCAGTAATTGATGCGGTCGGCATCGAGCTTGACGCGATCGCCATCCTTGGGAAGCATCGGATTCCATGAGCCGACGTTTTCGATGAAACGGCCATCGCGCGGCGAACGCACGTCAGCAATGACGACGTGGTAATAAGGGCGCTTCTTCGACCCTGCACGGGCCAGACGGATTTTCAGTGGCATTGGTATTCTCCTTGGTAGTTGGGTTGTTTGTGTGCGCAATTCCGGACGGAAAACCGCATAACACTTTTCCTGGAATTGCTTAGGCGCCGTTTTCCTTGGCGGCTGTTGTTTCGTGATGCCTGATCACTTCCTTGACGATGAAGTTCAGGAACTTCTCGGCAAAATCGGGGTCCAGATCTGAATCCAGCGCCAGTGAGCGCAGACGTTCGACCTGTAGTTTTTCACGGCCCGGGTCAGCGGGTGCGAGGCCATTCTTCGCCTTCAAAACGCCCACTGCCTTGGTGCAGCGGAAACGTTCGGCGAGCATGTGGATCAACGCTGCATCGATATTGTCGATGGAAGCGCGCAACTGGAGCAGTTCCTTGGGGAGCGAGGAGGACGACATATTCACCCTTTCTTTTTCGGCAGCCCTGGAAGACCGCCACCAAGGCCGGGCAGACGCGGCACGCCGCCGCCCAAGCCACCTAATCCGCCCGGAAGACCACCAAGCCCACCAGGCAGGCCGCCACCCTTGCCGAAACCAGCGGCTTCCGCCTGTTTCTGCAGGGCTTCAAGCTGCTTCGGATCCATCTTGGACAGGTCGGGCATGCCCCCCATGCCGCCTAGCCCACCGAGACCCATTTTCGCGCCAAGGCCGCCCATCATCTGTTTCATCATGCCGCCTTTGCCCTTGCCGCCCATCGCCTTCATCATGTCCGCCATCTGGCGGTGCATCTTGAGAAGCTTGTTGATGTCGGCGGCATTGGTGCCGGAACCCTTGGCGATGCGCTGCTTGCGCGAGTGCTTGAGCAGATCTGGATTGCCGCGCTCCGCCTTGGTCATTGACGAAATGATCGCGAGCTGGCGCTTGAAGATGGAATCGTCGAGACCGGCCGCAGCCATCTGATCCTTCATCTTGCCCATGCCGGGCATCATGCCCATGATGCCGCCCATGCCGCCCATCTTCTGCATCTGTCCGATCTGATCAGCGAGATCGTTGAGATCGAACTTGCCGGACTGCATTTTCTTGGCCATCGCCGCGGCTTTTTCCGCATCGATGTTTTCAGCAGCTTTTTCAACCAGCGAAACAATGTCGCCCATACCGAGAATGCGATCGGCGATACGGCGGGGATAGAACTCCTCCAGCGCATCCATCTTTTCGCCGGTAGCGATCAGCTTGATCGGCTTGCCGGTGACAGCGCGCATGGAAAGGGCTGCACCGCCGCGGCCATCGCCATCCATACGGGTAAGAACGAGACCGGTGATGCCAACGCGCTCATCGAAGGACCGCGCAAGATTGACGGCGTCCTGGCCGGTCAGCGCATCGGCAACCAGCAGGATTTCATGCGGATTGGCCTTTTTCTTGATGTCGGCCATTTCGATCATCAACGGCTCGTCGATATGGGTGCGGCCCGCCGTATCGAGGATGACAACATCATGGCCGCCAAGCTTGGCCGCCTGAACGGCGCGCGCTGCGATCTCGACGGGTGTCTGGCCAGCAATGATTGGCAGCGTGTCGACGCCGGTCTGCACGCCGAGCTGGCGCAACTGTTCCTGCGCGGCGGGACGGCGTGTATCGAGAGAGGCGAGCAGCACCTTCTTCCTCGACCGCTCGGTGAGGCGCTTGCCAATCTTGCCGGTGGTCGTGGTTTTACCGGAACCCTGCAGGCCGACCATCATGATGACGACTGGCGCCGGCGCGTTCAGATCTATGGTGACGCCCTCGGCGCCGAGCATGTCGATCAGCTCGTCATGGACGATCTTGACGACCATCTGGCCGGGCTTGATGCTCTTGACGATATCGGCGCCAACTGCCTTGGCACGAACCTTATCGGTAAACGAACGGACGACATCGAGCGCGACGTCAGCTTCGATCAGGGCCCGGCGCACTTCGCGCAAGGCCGCCGCGACATCGGCATCCGACAGCGCGCCACGGCCTGTGAGGCCGTTCAAAATCGAACCAAGTCGTTCCTGTAAGCTCTCGAACATCCAGTTTTCCTTTATTCCTTCAGAGACCCGTTCCCCAAAAGATAAGTACCAACCGCGCCAGGGCAAAGAGCTCAAAGCAAAATGACACCCGAGGGCGCATCGCGCTGTCGGGTGTTGACCTCCGGGATCGTCTAGACCCTTGCGGGGCCCCGGTTGGCTGCTCGGAGTTTCAAAACTCGTCGCGGATTGATGTGCGGCTTAAACATGAATTGGCACGGCAAGTCAAGACAGGGTATCGGGATGCTCATTTTTCACGCCGGTCGCGGCGCGCAGGATTTCTTCTATGCGGTTCTGCCAGCCAGGACCAGCCGACAGGAAATAATCCAGTAAATCGGCGCTGAGGCGGATTGAGACTTGTACCTTCGAGGTGTCTCCGAGTGATTGTCCCGGCCAACGCTTGGTAAAAGCATAGGTCAGCGCCTCGCCCGGATCCTCGAGCGCAGCCTTTATCAGCGCTGCATCTTCCTTGGACGCAATGGTTGCGGCATAGGCTTTCACCCGCGCAACGAGATCTTCCTTCCAAATCCTGAAATTCTGATCCGACATAATTCATGACCCTCTATGGAGGTGACTTTGTGTTGACGGGACCGGCGCGAACACCGGGTCTTCTGGTTTGTCGCAAGGGTTCGCCGCCTTTTGGCCCAGGAGAATGGTGCCCGTAACAAACTTGACACGCGCCATACGGGGCAAACGGTTTTTCTCGTTCAAAGGCTTAAGCATTCTCCATTCACCGATAGTTTCCTTTATGATCGATAGCATCTGGATTAACGCCTCGATGTCCTATTTATCAAGTTAAAACATACACTAAAGTAGTAAAATATATTTGATTTGTTTTATCAACAAACAACAAGAAGAGCCTTTGCGCAATAATTCGGATATAAAAAAATAACACGCTGCATAGTCGGACTATTCTACTTATTTAAACCTTTGGTTGTAACGCGAGTATTTAACGATCAGACGCCCAGTACAGCTAGAAGTGGCAAGTCTTGATCAATCTACGACGGCGCGGTTCAGAAGGCATGGATTAGTTCGGCCACAAAAGAGTACAAAAAGGCCGCCGGCGCGAGCTTTTGACCGATAGGGGCCCGAATCAGGCAGATGACAGCACGATCTAAAAATGGCAGATAGGAGCACGACGATTCAACCTTCGAGGAGATTTTCATGGCATTCGTTGCCAAAGGCAGATTTTTTGCGGCTGTAGCGACAGCGCTTCTTATGACGGCAGGCATGGCGCAGGCTGCCGCTCAATGCGGCAATAATTCCGCCGGATTCGAGTCATGGGTCCAGGCCTACCAGCAGCAAGCCGGGGCGCAAGGTATCGGCAGCAGAGGCATCAACGCTCTGGGCAACGTCAAATATGCCACCAAGACGATCAATGCCGACCGTAACCAGAAGAGTTTCAAATATTCACTCGACAAGTTCATGCAGGTTCGCGGCGCCCAGACGATCATTTCGCGGGGACGCGCGCAGAAAGCACAGAATGCCGCGCTGTTTAACCGGATCGAGCAGCGTTACGGTGTTCCTGCTGGCCCGTTGATCGCCATCTGGGGCATGGAGACCGGTTTCGGCAGTTACATGGGCAACCAGCATACGCTTTCGGCCGTCGCGACCCTTGCCTATGACTGCCGTCGCTCGGAGTATTTCCGCGAACAACTCAATGCTGCATTGAAGCTTGTCGACAATGGCACGCTTGCTCCCAATGCCGTGGGCGCCATGCATGGCGAGATCGGTCAGACGCAGTTCCTTCCGCTCAATGTCCTTCGCTACGGCGCGGACGGCGATGGCAATGGCCGCATCGACATGGTCCGCTCCAAGGCCGACGCGCTGGCATCGACAGCGAATTTTCTGGTCGGACATGGCTGGCGCGCAGGGGGAGGCTATCAACCGGGACAAGCCAACTACGGCGCCATTGCAGGCTGGAATGCTGCCACCGTCTATCAGCAGGCGATTGCCATTATCGGCGCGAAGATTGACGGCGAATAATCGGTTCGTCGTCGACGATGTTTCCTGGCCGGCGTTCGCGCCGGCCTTTCCATTTCAAAAACCTTCGCAGGCCTCACCGAGTGAACTCTGGGCGCTCTCTATGATCCTGCCGCTGCGAAAGTTGAAGATCTCGCGGGTATAGGTGGTGTTCGCCGGGAATTGATAGCAGACGAAAACTGTCGTTGTATCGCCTTCAACGCCGCCGATACGATGGCGCACCCTGGCGCCACGCACAGCGCTCTTCCACTCATCGAGGCTAGCCAGAAATTCATCCTTGGTCTGGATCGTATCGATGTCTTCGAGAATGACCGTTGCGTCGTCGGCGAGAATTTTGTCGAAAACCGCGCGGTCGGCGGTACCGAGCGCGGAATACCAGCTTTCGATGGTGGCGTTGTGCGCATCGTCCGCCGTGGCAGGACACATCGCTAGGAGAATGACGGCGATCATGGATATCAATCGCGCCATTCTCTTGTCTCCCTCTATTCCAGCGCGGTGGCGTCGCCGACCTCTTCGGGGTCGGGGCGAAGGAAGTCACCGGTTTCCGGATTCATGATCCATAGTTCACCGGTCGAAATGTCGAACCAGGCGCCATGCAGGGTGAGGCGACCTTTCTTCTCAAGGATATCGACACAGGGAAAGCTGCGCAGGTTTTTCAGCGAATAGCGAATGGATATGCGTTCCAGCGCAGTCTGGCGCTCGAATGGCGTCATCAGCTCGTTGGCGGAAACCGCTTCCGCTGCGGGGCCGACGAGGCTCATCCATTTGCCGATGAAGTCGCCGGGGGACAATGGCTCACTCGTCGTGTCGAGCGCCGCCTTTATGCCACCGCAGCGGCCGTGACCGAGAACGACGATATTCTTGACTTTCAGGCTCTGCACCGCAAATTCGAGGGCTGCGGAGGTGGAGTGATATTCGCCGTCCGGCGCATAGGGCGGTACGAGGTTGGCGACGTTGCGCAGAACAAAAATCTCGCCGGGTGCCGTATCGAAGATGATCTCGGGCGCGGAGCGGGAGTCGCAGCAGGCGATGACCAGTGTTTCGGGCGTCTGCCCCTGATCCGCAAGCTGCTTGTAGCGCATCGTTTCGTTGGCATAGCGATGCGCCATGAAGTTGCGATAGCCGGTGAGAAGTTTCTCGGGAAGCAAGGTCATTCTTTTCCTCTAATCCTGAACCGGACCAAGATCAATTGGTCTAAGAGCCCGAATGAAAATTCGCCATGACGGGCTGCAAATGGCGTTTCTCTGCGCTCCGATGCTCACGTACCAAAACGTACGCTGCGCTTCGGTGCTCGATAACCATCATTTTCGCCGCCTCCTGACGAATTTTGGCTCGGGCTCTAACGTGCTATGCCCTGATGCCCTTGCTTGGATGAACCAGCCGCCGCATCTGAGTCATCGCCATAGGGGTGGAAAGGCTGGATGCGTCGGCTTCAAGCATCAGTTCATCGGCGCCGCGCTTGGCAGAGCGGGCCATGATCTCGAAAACAGAGGCCGTCGTGCGTTGCAGCACCTGTTCGAGATCAAGACCGGCAAGCATGCGTGCGAGGAACAGCGCGGCAGTAAGATCGCCAAGGCCATTGGTCGGGCCGACGACGAGGCGGTGTTCGGCGAGCAGCGCCAGAGAGTGCGTCACCAGGAGATTGCCGGTGCCGCCAGCAATCATCGGGTGCGCGGAGGTCACAAGCATCGTACCGGGCCCTGCGTGCAACGCTGCCTGCATGACCGCCTTGTTGTCGGGCAATTCCGCGCCGGTCAGCCATGCAAGCTCGAAGCGGTTAGGCGTCGAAACATCGGCGAGCGGCATCAACTCGTCGCGGATGGCATTTGCAGTCGCCTCCGGAACGTAGAGCCCCTTTTCATCGCCGATGACAGGATCGCAGAGATAAAGCACGCCCTTGTTGCGGGTTTTTACGGTTTCTACCAGACGGGCGACACTGGCGGCCTGCGCAGCATTGCCGAGGTAACCACTCATAATGCCGCGGACCTCGCCAAGCCAGGGAGCGCGCTCGAGATCGGCAATCAGGTCGTCGAATTGCTGCGGTTCGGGCACGATGCGCTTGGCCGGTCCATGACCGGGATGCCAGGGCAAGATGACGGTTGGCACCGCCCATACCGGATGGCCGAGCGTTTCAAGCGCGAATACGGCGGCACGATTGCCGACCGAACCACGCACGACATGGCTGGAAATGACGATGACAGCATTGGATGAAGGAGCAACGGAACTGGTCATTGGAAATACTCGTGCGAGAGTTCGGGCGAGCGAGCGCGACTCAACCCTTGCCGACTATAGAACTGATCACCCAGATAATCATGGCGATCAAGACAAGCAATCCCAGAAACCTGCCGATGCGTGTGCCCCAGACTTCTATGGGGTCGGCCGGATCCGCATCGCCGGCCGAAAAGTGGCCCTTGGTCCGTTCGACGATAGATATGCCTCCGGAAGCGGATTCGCGATCGATCCGTTCGATAATGCGTCTCGATTCCGCATCGGACTGATGCTTTCCATCGTGTTCAGGCATGAAGACACTCGGTTTATGTTCAACAACTTAGCATAGCGCTTTGGCTGTTCCTTTTGCAGAAAAAAATGGCTAGGTTTGTGCTGCTTCGTTCTGAAGCGGTGAATCTGTACTCGGGGAGAGGATTCCAATGCAACATTCGACTTGCTTGCCGGCGCCGCGCCGCGCCCTTTCTATCATTGCCCTGTTTCTTCTCGTGCCGCTGCTTTCAGCCTGCGGCTTCAACACGATTCCGACCAATGAGGAAAAGGCCAAGGCCGCGTGGAGCGAGGTGTTGAACCAGTATCAGCGACGGGCCGATCTCATTCCCAACCTCGTCGAGACTGTCAAAGGTTATGCCGCACAGGAAAAGGACGTGCTGACATCGGTGGTTGAGGCGCGGGCCAAGGCGACCTCCATACAGGTGACGCCGGAGACACTCACCGATCCCAATGCGATGAAGGTGTTTCAGGAGAATCAGGCACAGCTGACCGGGGCACTGTCGCGGCTGATGGCTGTCGTCGAAAACTACCCGGACCTGAAATCCAACCAGAACTTCCTCGCACTGCAATCGCAGCTCGAAGGCACGGAAAACCGCATCGCCGTATCGCGCCGGGATTATATCGAGTCGGTGCGGGTCTATAACACCTCGCTCAGGACGATGCCGACCATGATCTGGAAGTGGATCTGGTACACCGGGAATGAACCCTACCAAACCTTCACAATCGAAGACTCAGCCAAGCAAACGCCTCAGGTCAAGTTCTAGGCTCCAGACATGAGCGCATTGCGCCAGACTGTGGTTGGGTTCAATCGCCTATTATTGGCCATTGCGCTGCTGGCATTGCTGTCAGTCAGCGCGTTTGCCGCCGAACTTCCTGCTCTGACAGGTCGCGTGGTCGATGCTGCGAACGTCATCGATGCGGCAACGCGCGAGCAGATAACCCAGAAATTGGCGGCGTTCGAAGCAAAATCCTCCGATCAGGTGGTCGTGGTGACGGTGCCGAGCCTCGATGGCGAGGAGATCGAGCCCTATTCCAACCGGCTCTATCGCTCCTGGGCGCTTGGACAAAAACAGGAAAACAATGGCGTTCTTCTCGTCGTCGCACCAAACGACCGCAAGGTGCGCATCGAGGTCGGCTATGGCCTCGAAGGCACGCTGACCGACCTTCTGTCCAAGCTCATCATCGAAAATGCCGTCATACCGGGGTTTCGCTCGGGCGATTATTCGGGTGGAATCTCGAAAGGTGTCGATGGCATTCTCACCGTCCTTTCCGGTGATGCAGCTGAACTCGAGGCCCGCGCCAAACGCAATGTTCAGGAGCCTACCTCCGACGTCGATTGGGTAATGCTCATCTTCGTCATGATCTTTTTGTTCATGTTCTTCAGCGGGATCATACTTCCCGCCGTGGTAACATCCTTCGGGCGCAAGATCGCTCCTGGCCGCTATGAGTGGCTGGGCATGATCTTTGACATTGGCTCGAGAGGCGGTGGCGGCGGTGGTCCTCGGGCGGTGGCGGATGGTCATCCGGTGGGGGTGGCTGGTCTTCGGGTGGTGGCGGCGGCGGCTTTTCGGGCGGCGGCGGTTCGTCCGGCGGCGGCGGCGCATCGGGGAGTTGGTAGGCCATGAGTTCACGGTCCATGAATGAAGCCGATCATGCCCGTATCGCCGAGGCGATACGTGCGGCCGAAAGCCGCACGAGTGGCGAAATCTATGCGGTGCTCGCGCGGCGCAGCGACAGCTATTTCTACGTGGCTGGATTTACCGCGGCTTGCGGCATACTTTTCGCCGCCGTCGTGGTTGCGGTGGCGGCGCACTGGTACTGGTTCACCTTGCCCCTGCCGGTCTTCGGTCTCGCTATCCTTGCCGCTTTTCTTGCCGCTGTGCTGGTCCTGTGGCTCTTGCCCGGCATTACCATGTGGCTCGTGCCGCGACGCATCCGCTACAAGCGGGCGCATCTCAACGCGATCCAGCAGTTTCTGGCACGAAATGTCCATCTCACAACACAACGCACCGGTGTCCTGCTTTTCGTCTCGCTGGCGGAGCGATACGCAGAGGTGGTTGCGGATGCGGGCATCAATGCAAAGGTCCATCAGGATGAATGGAACGGAATCGTCGCGATCCTGACCGAACATGCGGACAGAGATGAATTGGCCGATGGTTTTTTGAAAGCCATTGGAAAAGCGGGCCAACTGCTGGAAGAACATTTCCCCAGA
Organism: uncultured Alphaproteobacteria bacterium; assembly: GCA_963776115.1. Lineage (GTDB taxonomy): Bacteria > Pseudomonadota > Alphaproteobacteria > Rhizobiales > Rhizobiaceae > Phyllobacterium. The sequence continues at coordinate 65,204 of CAVZLS010000011.1, forward strand.
GGGGTCGATGACGTCAATGAGCTAGATGATCATTTGGTCGAATTGTAACATTCTTGCGTGTCACACGATTTTCACTACGACCGTGCAGTTTAGGGTCGAAAAAGCCTTTCGAAAGGCTATGATCGCGCCAAATACATAATCCAGGGGGAAATATTTCATGGCTTCCAAAAATAAAGCGGACGTAAAGGTCGCCACGAAGTCAAAACCACCGAAAGCCCCGAAAGAGAAGCCACAACAGGGTTGTTTGAAGACCTTTTGTTTGCGCGGGCGCCGGAAGAAGACCTTGCCGACTACGATGCGGGTGCGCTGACCGCCTCGGCGAAGCTTGCGGAAAATGCGCTGGCGCAATTCAAGTCGGGACGGCCAGTCATCGATGTCAGCGAAGGCAACATCGTCTCCCGCGATGGCCGTCCGGTGACAGTGGTTACACTGATCAACGACAACATGCCCTTCCTGCTCGACTCGGTGCTTGGCGAAATCAGTGAGCGCGTTACGGCGGTTTATCTCGTGTTGCATCCGGTCATGGATATCGACAGACACACGAACAGCGTTCTCGGCACTGCGGGTCCGGACAAGCCGGGCAAAGAAGTGGCGCGGGTCAGTGTCATGCAAATTCATGTACCCGCGCTCGATGAGCCATCGCGTGAGATCATGACCGCGGCACTAGACCTTGTGCTCAAGCAGGTGCGCGAAGCCGTCAGTGATCGCGGAGCCATGGTCGCGCGTCTGGGCGAAGCGATCGAAGCCTACAAAACCGGCAAAACGCCGATGAAAAAAGCTGCGGCAGAAGAAGCTGCAGAGTTTCTAGAATGGTTGCGTGACAATAATTTCACCTTTCTCGGCGTGCGTGAGTACGACTATCAGGGCGACGATAATCAAGGTGAGCTGGAGCGCTCCGGCAAGCGCGGTCTCGGCATATTGAGCGATCCCGATGTGCGCGTGTTGAAACGCGGCAACCAGGGTGTGACGACAACCCCGCAGATCATCGCCTTTCTCACTGGTCCCGAGCCTCTGATCGTCACCAAGGCCAATACAAAATCGCTGGTGCACCGTCGCGGCTATATGGATTACATCGGCGTGAAAACGTTCGATGCGGAGGGCAAGGTTACGGGCGAATTGCGTTTCGTCGGGTTGTTCACGTCCGGCGCCTATACGCGTTCTGTGCTTAAAATCCCCTATCTGCGCTCGAAAACCGAGGCTGTGATCCACCGGCTTGGCTTCAACCTCGAAGATCATTCCGGAAAGCAACTCATCAAGGTACTCGAGGGTTACCCGCGCGATGATCTTTTCCAGATCGACGTCAAGACGCTGACCCGGTATGCCGAGATCATATTGGCGCTCGGCGAGCGGCCGCGTGTGCGTGTCCTGCCGCGGATCGATCCTTTTGGCCGTTTCGCTTCGATCATCGTCTTCGTGCCGCGCGAGCGCTATGACTCAATCGTGCGCGAGAAAATCGGTTCGCACCTCGCCAAAGTGTATGAGGGGCACGTGTCGGCCTACTATCCGGCATTTCCCGAGGGTGGGCTTGCCCGCGTGCATTTTATCGTCGGCCATGCCGAGGACCAATTTCCCAAGGTCAAGCGTGAGGCGCTGGAAGAAACCGTCCGCTCCATCGTCCGTACCTGGGAAGATGCTGTTGCCGAGGTCGGAGATCGTCGTGGAACCGCGGAATTCACCGCTCTCGCTGCGGCCTTTCCGGATTCCTATCGCGAAAACTTTTCGCCCGACGAGGCGCTGGTCGATGCCAGTCGCATTGCCGGTCTTTCACGCAACAATCCACTCTATGTCGATTTCTATAGGCATCGCACTGACGGGCCCAATGCCGCTTCGTTGAAGATCTATCACTACGGCTCGGCGGTTGCCCTCTCACAGCGGGTTCCCTTGCTGGAGAATATGGGCTTTCGCGTCATCAGCGAGCAGACATTCCAGTTGCCCGCCGCCGACGGCAGCCCGCTGTTTGTGCATGACATGGAGCTCACCAGCGCCTCGGATTCGGTGATCGATCTCGCCGATGATGGCGCTCTTTTCGAACACGTCTTCCGCTCCATCTGGAATGGTGCGTCGGACAATGACGGCTATAATGCGCTTGCCCTTACCGGGCAGCTGACCGCACGGCAAATCATCATCCTGCGCGCTTACGGCCGTTATCTTCAGCAGGCAGGCATTCCCTATTCGCAGGATTTCATTGCGGCGACGCTTAACCGCTATCCGGCGATCGCCAGACGGATATTCGATCTGTTCGATCAGCGGCTCAATCCTGCGAAAACCGGTGCGCAATCGGAACGCAAGCAGTCGACGCTGCGCTCTCAAATCGAGGAAGCGCTGCAGGACGTTCCGAGCCTCGATGATGACCGCATCCTGCGCCGTTTCCTCAATCTCATCGAATCGACCTTGCGCACCAACGCCTTTGCGCCGGAAGAAGGCGGCGGCGAACGCGTGACGCTTGCCTTCAAGCTCGATCCACGATCGCTGGATGAGCTGCCGGAGCCGCGGCCTTACCGCGAAATTTTCGTCTATGGGCCGCAGGTCGAAGGTGTGCATCTGCGTTTTGGTCCAGTCGCACGTGGCGGCTTGCGCTGGTCGGACCGTGCGCAGGACTACCGCACGGAAGTGCTGGGTCTGGTGAAAGCGCAGCAGGTGAAGAACGCGGTCATCGTTCCCGTTGGCGCCAAGGGCGGTTTCTTCCCGAAACACCTTCCGACCGGCAGCGATCGCAACGCCATCTTCGAGGCGGGCCGCGCGGCCTATATGACATTCATCGCGACGCTGCTTTCGGTGACCGACAATCTGGAGGGCGAGACGGTTGTTCCACCGCAAAACGTGATCCGCCTCGATGGCGACGATCCTTATTTCGTTGTAGCCGCCGACAAGGGCACGGCGACGTTTTCCGACACAGCCAATGCGATCAGCCAGGCACATGATTTCTGGCTGGACGATGCCTTCGCTTCGGGCGGTTCGGCGGGCTACGATCACAAGAAAATGGGTATTACCGCGCGCGGCGCATGGGAAGCGGTGAAGCGCCATTTCCGCGAAATCGGCACAGACATCCAGAAAATGCCATTCACCGTCGTTGGCGTCGGCGATATGTCGGGCGATGTCTTCGGTAATGGCATGTTGCTGTCGCCGCAAACGAAGCTGATCGCAGCCTTCGACCACCGCGATATTTTCATCGATCCTGAACCGGATGTGAAAGCGACGTTGAAGGAACGCCAGCGGCTGTTCAACCTGCCGCGCTCCAGCTGGCAGGATTTCGACAAGAGCAAGATTTCGGCAGGCGGCGGCGTGTTCTCGCGCTCGCAAAAGTCGATTACCCTGTCGAAGGAAGCCGCAAAGAGCCATCGGCCTCGCCAAGACCACGGCAACGCCGTACGAGATCATGACAGCGATCCTGAAAGCGCCGGTCGACCTCCTGTGGTTCGGCGGCATCGGCACCTATGTCCGCTCGTCGCTGGAGAGCGACGCGGAGGCGGGTGACCGCGCCAATGATGCCATCCGCATCACCGGCAGCGATGTTCGGGCGAAAGTCATCGGCGAAGGCGCCAATCTTGGCGTCACACAGAAGGCGCGGATCGAGTTCGGCCTGCTCGGCGGGCGCTGCAATTCCGATGCGATCGACAATTCGGCTGGCGTCAACACGTCCGACGTCGAGGTCAATATCAAGATCGCCCTGGCACAGGCCATGCGCGCTGGCAAATTGCAACGTGACAAGCGCAACACGCTGCTTGAATCGATGACCGAAGAGGTCGGTGATCTGGTGCTGCGCAACAATTATTTGCAGACACTGGCGCTATCGCTGGCGCAGCGGCGCGGCCTCGCCGACCTTGCCTATCAGGCACGCTTCATCAGCGATCTCGAGACAAGGAAACTCCTTAACCGCAAGGTGGAGACGCTGCCCGATGACAAGGCGATGGCAGAGCGGCAGGTTGAAGGCATTCCATTGACGCGGGCTGAACTCGGCGTGCTTCTTGCCTATTCCAAGATCGTCCTGTTGGACCAGCTTCTGGCAAGCGATTTGCCCGACGATCCCTATCTCGAACGCGAGTTGATGGACTATTTCCCGCGTCAGATGAAGGAGGGCTTCGGCGACGAGATCCGCACGCATCGCCTGCGCCGGGAAATCATCGCGACGCAGCTTGCCAATGATGTCATCAATCGTGGCGGGCCGACTTTCGTGAGCCGGCTGGCGGACCTTACCGGCCAATCGGGACCCGAGATCGTTCGCGCCTACGTGATCGTGCGTGACGGCTTTGAGCTGGATGAGGTGTTCGCGGGGATCGACGCGCTGGACAATGCAGTACCAGGTGGAACCCAAAACGGTTTCTATGCCAACGTCGCCCAGATGCTGAACTGGACGACAGCCTGGGTGCTGCGTAACCACACCGGCGCCGTTGGCCTCGGCGCCGCGATCGCGGAGATCAAAACGGCGCGCGATGCGCTGCAGCCACGCCTCGACAAGCTGCTGCCTGCATCGATGATCGGGCTGATCCGCGAAGATACCGCCAGCAACGCTGCTCTCGGTGCGCCTCCGGCCCTTGCCGCGCAGTTGGCGCGGCTGGAGATAGCGCCGATCATTCCGGATATCGCCGCCGTGGCCCAGCAGGCCAATATCGACATTGCCAGCGCAGCACGAGCCTATTTCGACATATCCGAAGCCTTCCGCATCGGGCGTATCGAGGATGCGGCGCGCGGTGTTTCCATCGCCGATTATTACGACGGACTGGCGCTTGCCCGTGCCACCGACCTGATCAGTCAGGCGCGGCGCGGTATCGCTGTGGCGGCGCTGAGCAAATATGGCAAGCAGGCCGATCCCGCAAAGGACTGGCTGGTGAGCCGGGGTGCACGCGTCGACGAGGTGCGGCAGCGCATGGCGAATATTGTGGAAACGGGCGATTTGACCGTCTCCCGGCTTGCGGTGGCCGCCGGATTGCTTTCCGATCTGTCATAGGCAGTTGGGCTTGATGGGCAAGGGATAGCGTAATGGCTGCATCGAGAAGGGGCATCTGGGGTTGGATGCTCTTCGACTGGGCGGCGCAGCCATTCTTCACGGTCGTCACGACGTTTATCTTCGGACCGTATTTCGTTTCGCGCATGGCGAGCGATCCGGCCGTCGGCCAGGCGGCGTGGGGTTATGGCATTGCCGTTTCGGGGCTGTTCATCGCCGTGCTCTCGCCGGTGCTCGGATCGATCGCCGACCAGACGGGACGGCGCAAGCCGTGGATCGGTTTCTTCGCCATCATCAAGATAGTCTCGCTGATCATGCTGTGGTTTGCGGCGCCAGGCTCAGGCCTGATTGTCCCGTTGATGTTCTTTTCGCTGGCGTCGATTGCTGCAGAGTTTTCCATCGTCTTCAACGATTCGATGATGCCGCGGCTGGTGGCACCAAAGGATATCGGACGGATATCCAACATGGCCTGGGGCCTCGGTTATCTCGGCGGCATGATCGTGCTGATCTTCGTCGTGGCATTTATGGCCGCGTCGCCGCAGACCGGCAAGACCATGCTCGGCCTTGCGCCGATCTTCGGGCTCGATCCGGCGACGGGCGAGGGTGATCGCGCGACGGCGCCATTGTCGGCGCTATGGTATCTCGTCTTCATCCTGCCGATGTTCCTTTTCACGCCGGATGGTGCGAGAGGCCTGGCAGCTGGTCCGGCAGTGCGGGTCGGGCTTGCGGAACTCAAATCTACCTTAAGCGAGGTACGGCAGCGGCCGGGGCTTTTCCGCTTTCTCGTCGGCCGCATGATTTATCAGGACGGCGTGAATGCGTTGATCGCGCTGGGCGGCGCCTTCGCGGCGACAATGTTCGGCTGGGCCACGGCGGAGATCGGGATTTTCGGCATCATACTGAACGTGGTCGCCATTTTTGGCTGTCTTGCCGCCAGCAAGCTCGACACGATGCTGGGGTCGAAGGTCGTGGTGGTGATCTCGCTGGTGTTGCTGACCATCGCGACGATTGGCATCGTCTCGACCGGTCCGGGCTATACGCTGTTCGGCCTTGTCCAATTGCCGGGGGCCGATAGCGGCGGCCTGTTCGGAACGCCTGCGGAAAAAGCCTATATCGGCTTCGGCCTGCTCATCGGCATTGCCTTCGGACCGGTTCAGGCCTCGTCGCGTTCCTACATGGCGCGCAGTGTCTCGGTCGATGAGGCCGGGCGCTATTTCGGCATCTATGCGCTGTCCGGAAGGGCGACGAGCTTTCTCGCGCCCTTCCTGGTCGCAACTGTGACCGCGGCCAGCGGATCGCCGCGCCTTGGCATGGCGATGATCATATTCTTCTTGCTGGCCGGGACTGGCGATCCTATTGCGAACGCCCTATCCGGCTGCAAGAGTTAGTGCCTGAAGTGGCGCATGCCGGTGAAGACCATGGCGATACCATGCTCGTCGGCGGCGGCAATCACTTCGTCATCGCGCATCGACCCGCCCGGCTGAATCACGGCGGTGGCACCAGCGGCGACAGCTGACAGCAAGCCGTCGGCGAACGGGAAGAACGCATCGGAGGCGACCACGGAGCCCTTGGTCAGAGGCGTCGCAATTCCTGCAGCTTCGGCGGCATCCTCGGCCTTGCGCGCCGCAATGCGAGCGCTATCAACCCGGCTCATCTGCCCGGCGCCGATGCCAACAGCCGCGCCATCCTTGACGTAGACGATGGCATTGGATTTCACGTGCTTGGCGATGCGGAAGGCAAGCTTGAGATCGGACATTTCCGCTTCGGTTGGAGCGCGCTTGGTGACGACCTCCAGTTCGAGATCGTCGACAACGCCGCTGTCGCGCGACTGGACGAGGATTCCCCCGGCAACCGTCTTGGCGCTGATGCCGCCGGCGCGCGGGTCAGGCAGGCCGCCGGTGACGAGCAGCCGCAGGTTCTTCTTTGCGGCAACGATCGCCTGCGCTTCCGGGGTCGCGTCGGGCGCGATGATGACTTCGGTGAAGGTCTTGACGATTTCCGTCGCGGCTTCGGCGTCGAGCGTCTTGTTGAGTGCGACGATGCCGCCGAAGGCCGAAACCGGGTCGCAGGCGAGCGCCTTCAGATAGGCTTCCTTCAAGGTCGCGCCTTCGGCGACGCCGCAAGGATTGGCGTGCTTGATGATGGCGACGGCGGATGTGCGCGCCGGGTCGAATTCGGCAACGAGCTCGAAGGCGGCGTCCGTGTCGTTGATGTTGTTGTAGGAGAGCTGCTTGCCCTGCAGCTGGGTAGCGGTGGCGACGCCTGGACGCTTCTCTCCGGTAAGATAGAAACCAGCCGACTGGTGCGGATTTTCCCCATAGCGCATGACCGAATGCAGATGACCACCGATAGCGCGGCGTGATGGCGTTTCCGTCATCAGGGCTTCGGCGAACCAGCCGGAAATCGCTGCGTCATAGGTGGCCGTGCGGGCATAGGCCTTGGCGGCAAGGCTCTGGCGGAACGAATAGGGCAGCGAGCCCTCATGCTTGTCGAGCATGGCGATGACCATGTCGTAGTCGCCGGTCTCGGTAACGACACCGACATAGGCGTGGTTCTTGGCAGCTGCACGGATCATGGCCGGACCGCCAATGTCGATGTTCTCGACGATATTCGCGTAATCGGCGCCGGAATGGCGGACCTCTTCGAACGGATAGAGGTTGATGACGACGAGATCGATGGCGCCGATATCATGTGCCTTCATCGCTGCCGTATGTTCCGGATCGTCTCGCACGGCCAACAGCCCGCCATGCACTTTCGGATGCAAGGTCTTGACGCGGCCGTCCATGATCTCGGGAAAGCCGGTGATGTCGGCGACGTCGCGGACCGGAATGCCCTCGGCGGCTATCGTCTTGGAGGTGCCGCCGGTGGAGAGGATTTCAACACCGTGGCGGTGCAGCGCATGAGCCAGCGCGGTAAGGCCGGCCTTGTCCGAAACGGAAAGAAGGGCCCGCTTGACGGGATGAAGGTTCGGAGCAGGAAAGGATTTGGCGGCGACGGCCATGGGTGTACGTCCTCAAACTTTGACTGGAAGATTCACGCCATGGCGGCCTGCAAATGGCGTTTTTCTGCGCTCCGGTGCTCACGTACCATAATGTACGCTGCGCTCCGGTGCTCGGAAATCACCATTTTCGCCTCGCCCTGACCTGAATCTCAACGGGCCCTAGCACAGGGAGGCAGGAAATCCTACTTTTTTGAGCGCCCTGCGGCGATTCACGACTGGGAGCGTGGTTCCGTTGTGAACGCCAACAGGACCGCAACACCCATCATGGCCCCCGCCAGCGAAGTAACCCACCAGCCACCATAGTAGTAGGTGGCGGCGGCAAGCGCCGACCCTGCCGAACCAAGCAGGAAAACGATGGTCATATAGATCGCATTGAGGCGGCCGCGCGCCTGATCATTGAGCGAGAAGATGATGCGCTGGCTAAGTATCTGGTTGGTTTGAACGGCGCTGTCGATGAAGATCGCCGCAAGGACGAGCGCGATGATAGAGATGGCAGTTCCGGCCCAACCGGCAATCAGAAACCAGATCGTAAGCGTGATCATGGCGGTAGCAGTACCTTGTCTTGTATAGCCACGGTCTGCGAGACGGCCAGCGACGGGAGCCGCGAGGGCGCCGGCTGCACCGGCCAGGGCAAACAGAGCGATCTGGCGTTGGCTGTAGCCAAAAATGTCGGTCAAAAGCAGTGGTATGCCGGTCCAGAACAGATTGAAACTGGCGAAGATGATGCCCTGATAAAAAGCGCGACGCTGCAGAGCCGGTGTGGTGACAAGCAGATGCCACATCGATTTGAGGATTGCGCCATAGCGCATGCTGCCATGCGGCTGGCGTTGTGGTAGCGCGGCACGCAGCAGCACAAGTACAGCGAGCATTGCCGCTGCCGAAATCCAGAAGATCGCCCGCCATCCGAACTCGGAAGCGACCAGGTTGGCCAGCGGTCGCGCCAGCATGATGCCGGTCAAGAGCCCCGCCATGACGTTGCCGATCGTGCGGCCGCGTGAAGCGGCGGGAACCAGATGGGAGGCGAAAGGCACGAGAACCTGTGCACCACAGGCGAAGAAGCCAATGATGAAGGAGGACAGGAGAAAGGTCGTTGCCGAGCCGGACAGAGCTGCTCCGGCGAGACCAAGTGCAGTGCCGGCGAGTGTCAGAAGAACCAGGCGACGATTTTCGACGAGATCGGCCAACGAAACCAGGAACAGCAGTCCCGCGCCATAGCCGAGTTGCGTCACTGTAACGATAAAACCGGCCATGCCGCCATGCATATCGAGGTCGGTGCTGATGAGACCGATAAGCGCTTGCGCATAGTAAATATTACCGACCATCGCCCCGCAGGCGAACGCGAACAAAAAGGTCAATGCCGGGGAAAGCCCCGGCAATTCCGTTGCCGCCTCGGCAAGTTCAGATTGCGGAAGTAAGGTGTCTCGGGAATAGGCCATAAGGTTCTCGCTGCCGGCGGTCCTCCCACCCCCGGCTTTTCGTTATTTCAGATGAGGTTGGATAAGGGAAAGATCGGCGGCAGAAAGCCGGTCGGACGCGGTCCGGGCCTGATGCCAGTACGGATAAATCAGCGGCAACTGGCTGACCTGTATCGAGGCTTGCGCGTTCTTCGGCGCTCAGGATCACATCGGCAGCCTTGAGATTATCCGCAAGCTGGGCGTCCGTGCGGGCACCGACGATGATGGACGTCACGCCCTTGCGCCCGAGCAACCAGGAAAGCGCAATTTGCGCCGCAGAAATATTGCGCGCTTCGGCGATGCCGACCAAAACTTCAATGATGTCGTAAAGCCGCTCCTGATCCCGGATCGGCGGCTCGCCCCAATTGGCAAGCTGACGCGTGCCTTCCGGCGTTGCTTTGTTGCGGCGGTATTTACCGGACAGGAGCCCACCAGCCAAGGGACTCCACACCAGCACGCCAAGGCCTTGGTCGAGGGTCGCAGGAATCAGTTCATACTCGGCTTCGCGCGCCTCAAGGCTGTAATGGATCTGCTGGCTGACAGGCGCGATGAACTTTTCCAGTGCTGCAACGCCCATGGCCTTCATCAGGTGCCATCCCGAGAAATTCGAAACGCCGACGTAACGCACCTTGCCGGAGCGCACGAGCGTATCGAGCGCCTCCAGCGTTTCGTCGAGCGGTGTCAGTCCGTCCCACTGATGCAACTGGTAGAGGTCGATGTGATCGGTGCCGAGGCGTTTCAGGCTGGCCTCTGCAGCGCGGATCAAATGGTAGCGCGACAGGCCCGCATCGTTGATTTCCTCGCCCATGCGGAACCTGGCCTTGGTGGCGACGAGGACGCTGTCGCGCTTGCCCTTGAGGGCCTGTCCGACGATCTCCTCGGAAGCACCGGTCGAATAAATGTCCGCTGTGTCGATAAGATTGATCCCGGCATCGAGAGCCATGCCGATCTGGCGCTTGGCGCCCTCCAGGTCAGTGTCACCGGTCTTGGCGAAATTGCCTTTGCCGCCAAAGGTCATCGTGCCGAGGCTGAGCGCGGATACTTTAAGGCCGGAGCGGCCGAGTTGACGATACTCCATGGTGAAGACTCCTGGTGAATGTAACGATGACAGAGGTGCAAGCTCGCCGAGCGAGCGCAACGCTGCAACTCTATACAAGCCATACGGTCAGATGTCGCCCCCGAAGCTTAGACACAGATTGGTGATCGGGCGGATTTTCAATCTATTCGTGGCGGCGCCAAATGTGCTAGACTGTACACAAACCAACACAAGGCCATGTCATGACCGCTAGCACCACTATGACTATTCGTGTCCCGTCGGATGTCAAAGAGAAGCTTACGAAACTCGCGCAAGACACAAGGCGCAGCAAATCCTATCTCGCAGCAGAAGCGGTTGCTGCCTATGTGGATCATGAACTTGAAATCATCGAAGGCATTCACCGCGGCCGCGCCGATGTCGAAGCTGGGCGTGTTGTGCCACACGCTCAGATTGTGGCAGAGGCCCGGCAAATCATTGCGGATGCTAAAAAGGTTCGCAAGAAGACAACGCAAGAATGAGATCTGTCGTCTGGTCAGAAGAGGCAGCTCGAAACTATCTTGATATCCTCCGCTATATTGCCCGGGACAACCCTTCTGCCGCAGAGAAGGTTGCAGAAGCGATAGAGAAAGCCGGTAATGGTCTCAGCGACTTTGCCACTGGACGACCTGGGCGTGTAAGCGGAACCTATGAAAAACCTGTTGCCCAACTACCCTATCTGATTGCCTACACCATAACCAATACAATTGGCGGAGGAACTGTGTCGATCTTGCGCGTCGTTCATATGTCGCGGGATTGGCCAGCAGACGAATGGCCAGAGTAAGGTAAAACGTTATCCATAGACCCCGAGGGTCGTGCGGGTGAACTGCCATTCGACTTCCGGGCGCTGGGCGGCGTTGACCGAAAGCGTGATCTGGTGGGTTTTGACCGGCCCCCGGAACCCGGCGAAGAACAGCGAATCCTCGACAAAGGGCTGGACCGTCGCCGAAAACATCCAGATGTCGTCATTCTCCGCTTGCAGGATGATCAGGCCATGCTCATCGACCGTGATGTTGACTGATGGGTGCAGATGGAAACGGATGACAACGTCCTCTGCACCCGTGTCGCGGAGTGGATTACGCCCGGAAGCGAAGAAGCTGTCTATGCCTTCGATGACGCTGCCATTGTGCGAAAGGACAATCTGGCGTTCATGATAGATGCCAAAGGGCCGGACATAACCATTGTGATTGGCGACGAATCCGACTGCGCCTTCGCGTTCGATCCGCTCAATATTGACCTTCGTCGGACCGGCGATAATCGGCGTACCGATCATCGTCGATAGTCCCGACGTGGAGCTGAACCGGCAGGAGGACGTGTCGTTGATCGTGGCGGTCGAATGGGCGGCGGTAGAACGCGCCAGGGGGCGAAATTCCGGCGGGCCGTAGCGATCGACACCGGCATTGACGATATAACGATTGCGCCCCGAGGACATCTCAAAGGAAAGGCAGCCGGCATGGGCATCGCGGGAGGCGGTCACGGGCGGTGCGAGACCCGTATCGGCGATGATCGTCGTGGAATCCATGGATAACCGTTCATAGCCAGAATGCGGCGCATGGGTGAGCGGCAGGCCGCCAATATCGTCATGGCGCAGCACTGCGATTACCCGTTCCGGCATGGTCGCGCCGACGCCGTTGAACAAGGCAAGACTGCCATCGTGATGACGAAAGAATCTCAGCGCGGGCAGCATGCGTTCGATGGCTTCGATCAATGCCTTGGGGGGCGCTTCCTGGCCGCTGGCATAAGTCTGGCGCAAGGGCAGAAGATCGGCCAGCAGTTCAAGGATCGTCAGCGGGTTGCGCGAGATGTGGCCGCCATCCGGCAGGATTTGCCGCACGAGCTCGAACTCGAGGTTGCGCCGGGCCGACCGGCTTGTACTGGAAGTTACGGGCAGGGCCAATACAGCGAGCGCGAGAGCAATGCGCGCGCGCAGCTTCTCCTCGCCATCATCCATGACGGCGGCCATGGTTCGCAAATAACGCACCTGCATGGCGAGCGAGCGCATGAACTGGCGGTACGAGCGAAGATCCGTGCCGGCGAGGATGAGGCTTGAATGCTGCAGCCAGGCGATGATGCGCTGGGCGGTGACTTCGGGCAGCCAGGCGGGTCCCGAAATCGACCGGCCGTGGGTGGTGATCCAGTCGCCGAGCAGCGCCCGTGCGTTGGCGGTGGCAAGATCTGTGCCCGCGGCGCGCAGATGGCGTAACCAGCCAAAATTATGCAGGGCCGCCTGCCACGCTGCATTGGGCGGTTCAATCAGGAACGGCGAGCGCCCGCCCGTCTCGACGACCCTGCCGGCAAGGGCGAAACGGCCATGGTAGAACTCTTCCGCCAGCTGCGGATCTGCAGGGCGAAGATCTTGCGGGGCAATGAGAACGCGTTCGGGCGTAAAACCCGTGAACCGCCAGCGATAAAGGGGGCCCATTCGCACGCGCCTGCGGAAACGGCGCCAAAGTTGCGCAGTTGCCAGTCCCCACAGTTGCGGTGTTTCGCTCAGCGCGACCATATTATTATTGCTTCGAATCGCCTCGACAAACGCGGACTATGGAGCAGAAACCGTTAAAACTTTAGTATTTCCGTCTGAAGCGGGCGGCGAAGAAGCCGTCCATGCCGGAAAGCGCGGGATTTTCGTGAGCAAGATCGGCCGGTGTGGAGCGGACAAAGCCTTCCTCGGTGATGAGTTCAGCGAGACCGCCAACTTCATCCTGGGTTACCGGTACGAGCTCTATGCCCGGGTTCTTTGCAAGCAGATCATTGGCAACTTTCTCGCCTTCGAGCGGATCGAGCGAGCAATTGGAAAAGACCACAATACCACCGGGGCGGACGATGGTGACGGCATGATCAAGGAGTTTCGCCTGAAGCTGCGCCAGCTTCGCTACGTCTTCAGGCGTCTTGGTCCACGGAACGTCCGGGTGCCGCCGCACCGTGCCCGTTGAAGAACACGGCGCGTCGAGCAGGATCGCATCGAATAGCTGGGCTGGCTGGTAGGCGGAAAGATTGGCTTCGACCGTCTCGGCGGAAAGCTTGAGACGTTCGAGATTGGAGCGCAGGCGCTTCAGCCGGTTGGCCGAAAGGTCGAGTGCCGTGACATTGGCGCCCGCCAGTGCAAGCTGTGCAGTCTTGCCGCCCGGCGCGGCGCAAAGATCGGCGACGCGCTTGCCCTCGATGTCTCCGAAGAGCTTCGCTGGCAGGCTGGCAGCGGTGTCCTGCACCCACCATTCGCCTTCCGCAAACCCCGGAAGAGATGTCAGCGCACCTTCGACGGTGGCAAGACGCACGGAACCCGTTGGCAATGCGATACCGCCAAGCTTTTCCGCCCACATCTGCGGATCGCCTTTCACGGTCAGGTCGATCGGCGGTTCCTTGCTCTGAATGTCGAGAATGGCTTTGGTCTTGTCCTTGCCATAAGCGGCAATCAGGCTGTTCTCGAACCAGGCAGGAACATTGCTGGCCTGCGGATAGACCTCGCTCTTGAACGTTTCCTTTTCGCGCGACAGCCGGCGAAGGACAGCATTGACCATCGAGGCGAAACGGCGATTGCGCGGATCATTATTGGCGGCGGTGACCGCAAGATCGACGGCGGCACGGTCGGGCAGGTCGAGATAGAGGATCTGCGCAGCGGCTACTGCCAGAAGATGGCGCAGCGCAACGGCATTTTCCGGCAATGGCCGGTCGATCAACTGGCCGATGGCGGCTTCGATGGTGCCGCGATTGCGCAGTGCGGCGCCGAGGATGGCGCGGACCAGCGAGCGATCGCGGTCGTCGAGCGCCATATATTGCGGGTGGCCGTTGCTGTTGTCGGTCAGGCCATCGAGCGAGGTGTGCTTCTCGATGACGGCGCCAAGCAGGCGCGTCGCCACTTGACGCGCTGCGAGACCGGGACGGTCTTCCGCATCGATGTAATCTGCCGGTTTTTTGCCTAAAGGCCGTTTGGCTGGTCGTCTGGTACCGGGCTCCGCGCTCATGCCCAAGGGCCTTTACGGCCGCCGCCATCGCGGCCCCACGGGGACGGCCGGTCATCCAACGGTTCGTCGTCGATCGGCGCCTGTGGTGCGCGGGCGGGCCGAGAGGCGGCGGGCGCCTGGCTGAACTCGTTCGCCATCGCTTCAAGCGCGGCGATGCGGTTTTCCGTGCTCGGATGGGTGGAGAACAGATTATCGGCGCCTCGGCCGCTCAACGGATTGATGATGAAAAGCGGAGCGGAGGCGGGGTTGCGCTCGGCATCCTCGTTGACGATCTGCTTTGCGCCGCGGGCAATCTTGTCAAGCGCAGATGCCAGCCACAGCGGATTGCCGCAGATCTGCGCGCCGCGCCGGTCGGCGGCATATTCACGGGTGCGGCTGATCGCCATCTGCACGATCATCGCGGCAAATGGCGCGACGATCATGGCGATGAGCACGCCGATGAAGCCGAGCGGATTATGGTTTTCACGGCTGCCACCGCCGAAAAACATGGCGAAGTTGCCGAGCATGGAAATGGCACCGGCAAGGGTGGCAGTCACTGTCATGGTGAGTGTGTCGCGGTGTTCAACATGGGCAAGTTCATGCGCCATGACGGCGGCGACTTCCTGGGGCGAAAGCCGCTGCAGCAAGCCCGTACTGGCGGCAACGGCGGCATTTTGCGGATTGCGCCCCGTCGCGAAGGCATTGGGCTGATCGTTCTGGATCAGATAGACCTTCGGCATGGGAAGATTGGCATTTGCGGCCAAATCGCGAACGATGGCGTAGTATTCCGGTGCGTTCGCCTCATCGACCTCGACCGCGTGGTGCATGTTCAGCACCATCTTGTCGGAATTCCAGTAGCTGAACAGATTCATGCCCGCGGCTATGACAAGGGCGATCATCATGCCGCCGGTTCCGCCAATGAGAAAACCGACGCCCATGAACAGGGCAGTCATAAAGGCAAGCAGCATTCCGGTGCGCATCACATTCATGGCATCAGTCCTCCCCTATTGGACAAATCTATCAAGTTCATTCCTTTTATCGGTCGTCTTCCGCTATATGATGGTGTTTTATACAGCAAGCTTCAATGACGAGTATCAGCGTTATGAACGACGACCATACGACAACGACGCCGCACGCAGATAATGACGACAGCCGGCCGCGTCCGACATTCGAGCAACTGCCGCCAGCCGCGCAGCGGGCATTGAAAGAGGCGGAAGCACGCCGCAAGGCCGAGAAGGAAAAGGCCGATCAGCCGCGCGAAATCGGCGGGCGCGGCGGCAAGGATCCTGCCCGCTTCGGTGATTGGGAAATCAAAGGCCGCACGATCGACTTCTAGCTCCTGGCGCTAGCGGATAATCTCGATGCCAAGTTTTTCGCGCCGTAGCCAGCGGCTGATCAGCAGAAGAGCGGCCGTTGCGAGACCGCACAGCAGCCCAAGCCAGATGCCTGCGCCTTCCAAGCCGAGCCAGAAGCCGAGGCCGACAGACAGTGGCAGGCCGACACCCCAATAGGCGATAGCTGCATAGATCATCGGTATGGTGGTATCGTGCAGGCCGCGCAACATGCCGCTCGCGACGGCCTGACCGCCATCGAATATCTGAAACAACGCGGCAAAGGCCAGAAATGTGACAGCGAGTGAAATCACCTTGGCGTTGGCAGGGTCGTTGACGTCGATGAAAGCACTTATCAAAGCGTGGGGTGCCAATAGCATCAGCAGCGCGGTGAGGACCATGAAGCCGGTGCCCGCCGTGAACGCAACCCAGCCGGCGCGCTTTATGCCTTCACGATCCTGCGCGCCGTAGGCCCGCCCGACGCGCACCGTTGCCGCCTGACCAAAGCCCATCGGCACCATGAAGGCGATCGAGGCGATCTGGATGGCGATGGCATGCGCGGCGAGCGAATCAGCCCCTATCAGTCCCATCAGGAAGGCAGCCGCATTGAAGATCGTTACTTCGAAGCTGAGGATCGCAGCAATTGGCAGGCCGAGGCGCAACAATTCGCGATAGCGTGGCCAGTCCGCACGCCAGAAGCGTCCGAACAGGCGGTAGCGCCGGAATTGCTTGTCGAAAGAAATGACAATGACGAAGCCGGCAAACATCAACGCTGAAGATAGCGACGTCGCGATGCCGGACCCGACAATGCCGAGCTTCGGAAAGCCAAAATGACCGAAGATCAGCAGCCAGTTCGCCAACGCATTGAAGGCGACGGCAAAAAGAGCGATGACCAGCGCCCAGCCGGGGCGTTCCAGCGCAGCGATGAAAGAACGCACCACGATATAGCAATAGAAGGGCAGCACCGCCCATTGCAGCGCACGCACATAATTGCCAGCCTCGGCAGCGAGCGCAGGATCCTGCCCCATGGCGATGAGGATCGTTTTGGTGTTCCACAGTATGAGCCAGATCGGGATCGAAATCGTGACTGCGATCCACAGGCCCTGACGTACCGTGCGGCGTATTTCGCGGACGGTGAATTTGTTGCGTCCGAGTTCGCGCGCCATCATCGGCGAGGTTGCCGTCATCAGGCCGAGGCCGAAAATCATCGGAACATAATAGAGATTGGTGCCCAGCGCACCGGCCGCCAGCGTACTTGCTCCGACCCAGCCCATCATCATGACATCGGTCGCCGTCATCGCGGTCTGCGCAAGATTGGTGAGAATCATCGGCCAGCTCAGCGAGAGCATCGCAACGATTTCATCACGCCATGCACGCTTTGACGCGTTTTGGACTATAGCAACCGACATTGTTCAAAACTTTCAGAGGGATTTTGCCTTGGGATTAGGCAGAATGCACCGTTTTCAGGCAAATCTTGGTATCATCAATTTGGCGAAGAGCAAAGAGCTACCACATGCAATCTGTCGTTGGTGTCACATGTTTAGACCGTCATATACCATTCGGATTTCAATTGACAAAATGTGATTTATAAAATACATTTTATGATCAAGCTTCACGCAAACCGATACCTACCGAAGATGGGAACGAAATCTGAAGGACCAAAGGGCGACGAGCTGCTATCGCGGCGCGTCTGTTTCGTCTGGAGAATCGGGTTACCCGGCGATGTAGCGCCAGTAGGGCGATGGTATCAGCGAACTGCGTATTCACTACGGACCCGGGTATCGCATCTATTTTCAGCAGCGCGGGCAGATGAGATCGTGATTTTGCTCTGTGGCGGAAACAAGAGCACGCAGGATCGGGACATTCGCGACGCGAAGCAACTGGCGAAGGATTGGATGGAACAAGATGACTGAGAAATTATATGACTACGATCCTGCCGACGCGCTGAAATCCGACGAGGCGATAGAAGTCTTTCTCACCGATGCCTTCGAGACCGGGGATGCAGCGATACATCGCGAGGGCACTCGGTGTAGTGGCACGAGCAAAGGGTATGACGAAGATCGCGCGGAAAACGGGTTTGGCTCGAGAACAGCTTTACCGTTCCTTAAGCGAAAACGGCAATCCCACTCTCGAAACGACGATGGCCGTCATGAAGGCGATCGGGTTTCAGATTACCGGCAAGCGCGCTGCATAAACGGAAAGGGCCACCCCGAAGGGTGGCCCCGCAATTCCGTCTGGCACAAAGCTGTCGTTTGGCCTTCTTCCCTGGACTCAGCCAAGGCGCTTATTCAACGGAGAGACGATCCCCGATGGAAAGCATCAGACGCCTTGTGGCAGTTTTCGAAATCACGAGACATCGGATCACCTCCTTTACATTCGTTGAACACAAAACAAGAATGGGGTGTCTTTGCCCGCGTTTCAAGAGAAAAATTTGTCGAGACTTTCTGATGGCTTGCAAATGCCGGTTTGCGGCCATAAGCCAAGAAAATGTTTTTCACGAAGCACCCGGTGCCCAATCAGCGGCAGCGCGGTGTTTAGGGGTACAGGATGGCAGCTGAAGATAGAGCGGCGCGGATTATCCGCACGGTAATCGATGTACTCGAGCCGCAATTTGCCGTCGAATTATGGGATGGCACCAGAATTGGCGAAACCGATGGCCCAATTCTTGCGATCAACGATCCCATGGTTGTGCGCCAGCTTGCCCTGAAGCCCAATATCGGCTCGATCGTCGAATTGTGGGTTTCCGGACAAATCGATGTGAAGAATGGCACGCTGTTCGATCTCGTCGAGCGCGGTCCCAAGGGAAAATTCAAGCAGAAGCTCAAGAGCCTGCCGAAATGGCAATTGCTAAAAGATGTGCCTTCGCTGCTGCTTGGCCGCGGCAAGGCGAGCAAGCTCCGGCCTTGGTGGCAAGGATCCTTATGTCAGCGGATCCAACAAGGAAGCCATCACCCATCATTACGATGTGTCGAATGCTTTCTATCAGCTCTTTCTCGATGAGCGCATGGTCTACACCTGCGCCTATTTCACCGATTGGGCCAATACGATCGACCAGGCGCAGGCGGACAAACTGGAGCTGATCTGCCGCAAGCTGCGGTTGCAACCCGGCGACCGGCTGCTGGACATCGGTTGCGGCTGGGGCGCGATGTTGATCTATGCGGCGAAGCATTATGGCGTGACCGGGACGGGTGTTTCACTGTCCGAGGCGCAGACGGCGCTGGCGCGGGAGCGGATCAAGGCCGAAGGCCTCGAAGACAAGATCACCATCCACGTCAAATCCTACGAACACCTCGAGGGTCAGTTCGACAAGATCTCGTCAATCGGCATGTTCGAAGCGGTAGGCATAGCGCACTACGATACCTATTATTCCAGCGTGCGCCGCCTGCTGCGGCCGGGCGGGCTTTATCTGCATCATGCGATCACGCGGCGCATGAAACGCAACAAGAAGACCTTCGGGCGCAAGAGCGCCGAGCACCTGGCGCTGGTGAAGTATATTTTCCCGGGCGGCGAGCTGGATCACCTCGGCATGACGGTGGAAAATCTCGAGGGCCACGGTTTCGAAGTGCATGATGTCGAGAATCTCCGCGAGCATTACGGCCGGACCTGCCGGATGTGGGCGGACCGGCTGCACGCCCGGTTTGACGAAGCGATTGCCGAAGTCGGCGCGCCCAAGGCACGGCTTTGGCTGCTCTATCTGACCGGTTGCGCGCTGGCCTTCGAGCGCGGCACCGTGCAGATCAACCAGACGCTGGCATCCAAGCGCAAGCGGGGATTGTCGGCCGTGCCGCAGACGCGAGCTGATCTCTATCGGTAAATCCACCCTGATGGCCATCTGATGCGGTTTTTCTGCGCTCCGGTGCTCATGGACAAAAAGGTCCACTCCGCTCCGGTTCTCGAAAAACCACACCAGCTGACTCATCAGGCTGAATTTACAGGTAGTGCTTTATGAAAGAAGGAAAGATCAGCCCTTCTTGTTTTGCCTGTTGGCGATCAGATCGTCGACGACAGCTGGATCGGCAAGCGTCGATGTATCGCCGAGCGCGCCGAAGTCGTCCTCGGCGATCTTGCGCAGGATGCGGCGCATGATCTTGCCCGAGCGGGTTTTCGGCAGGCCGGGCGCGAACTGTATCTTGTCCGGTGAAGCAATCGGTCCGATTTCCTTGCGCACATGTGCAACGAGATCCTTGCGTAGCGCATCGGTGCCCTCAAGGCCGGCCATCAGCGTGACATAGCAATAAATGCCTTGGCCCTTCAGGTCGTGCGGGTAACCGACGACGGCGGCTTCCGAGACCGTATCGTGCGAGACAAGCGCGGATTCCACTTCTGCCGTGCCCATGCGATGGCCCGAGACATTGAGCACGTCATCGACGCGGCCGGTGATCCAGTAATAGCCGTCCTTGTCGCGGCGGCAGCCATCGCCGGTAAAGTACTTGCCTTTGTAGGTGGAAAAGTAGGTCTCGATAAAGCGCTTGTGATCGCCATAGACCGTCCGCATCTGGCCGGGCCATGAATCGGTGATGCAGAGATTGCCGTCAGCAGCACCTTCAAGCACATTGCCTTCATTGTCGACGAGCTGCGGCTGCACCCCGAAGAAAGGCCGCGTTGCCGAACCCGGCTTCAGCGCCGTTGCGCCGGGTAGCGGTGTAATCAGTATGCCGCCGGTCTCGGTCTGCCACCATGTATCAACGATGGGCGAGCGCTTGTCGCCGACGACCTGATAATACCATTCCCAGGCTTCCGGATTGATCGGCTCACCGACTGAACCAAGGATGCGCAGCGACTTGCGCGATGTCTTTGCGACGGGGTCGTTACCGGCGCTCATCAGGGCGCGAATGGCAGTCGGAGCGGTGTAGAAAATGTTGACCTTGTGCTTGTCGATGACTTCCCAGAAGCGCGAAACTGACGGGTAGTTGGGAACGCCCTCGAACATCAGCGTGGTCGCGCCATTGGCGAGCGGCCCATAAACGATATAGGAGTGGCCGGTGACCCAGCCGACATCGGCCGTGCACCAGTAGATATCGCCATCATGGTAATCGAAGACGTATTGATGCGTCATCGCCGCATAGACCAGATAGCCGCCGGTGGTGTGGAGAACACCCTTCGGCTTTCCTGTTGAACCCGACGTATAGAGGATGAACAGCGGATCTTCCGCCTTCATCCTCTCCGGCTTGCACTCGGGCTTCACGCTCTGCGTTTCCTCGTGGTACCAGAGATCCCGGCCCGGCGCCCAGCCTGTCTTGCCGCCGGTACGGCGTACAACCAGCACGTTCTTTACCCTGACGTGATGCCTGGCAGCGATATCGATCGCCTTGTCGGTGTTATCCTTGAGCGGGATAGGCTTGCCACCCCGCATACCTTCATCCGAGGTGATGACGAAGGTGGATTCGCAGTCGACGATGCGGCCTGCGAGTGCGTCGGGAGAGAAGCCGCCGAAAACCACGGAATGAATGGCGCCGATGCGTGTGCACGCCAGCATCGCATAGGTGGCTTCGGGGATCATCGGCATATAGATTGTGACGCGGTCGCCTTTCTTGACCCCGTGCTTCTTCAACACGTTGGCGAGACGGCATACCTGCTCGTAAAGCTCATTGTAGGTGATCTTCTTGTCGAGATAGGGATTGTCGCCTTCCCAGATAATGGCAACCTGATCGCCGCGCTTTTTCAAATGGCGATCGATGCAGTTGTAGGAGACGTTGGTGACGCCATCCTCGAACCATTTGATCGCGACCTTTCCCTGGAACGAGGTGTTTTTCACCTTGGTAAAAGGTTTGAACCAATCGATGCGCTTTCCATGCTTGGCCCAGAACTTCTCCGGGATCCTTGATGCTCTGCTTGTACCAGTTCTGATAGGTATCATCGTCGATGAGCGCGCTTTTCTTCGCGCTTGCCAGCACGGGATAAACCTTCTCGGACATCAATTTCCTCCAGAACCTGAGATGACGGGCCTCCACCCGCGAACCCCTCGAGCGAGGGGTGAAGTGCCTTCCATAGCATCATGCAAATCATGGCGTAAATATCTCAAATGGCCGATCGGAGAGGTGTTGCGCCGTCATCTACAACCGGGCGTTGTAATATACCGTTACATTTTGTCATGGAACGCGGTCCATTTTGAACACATTTCGGCTTGATCGGTCGCTGCCTTGACTTGGGAGGACAAATGAGGCGCGCCGCACAATCATAAAGCCTGCGCCACACCAAGGATCCAAGAATGATAATTCAACCCTTGCGCAGCGTTGTGTTCCGCGCGAAATTCACGGTGCTTTTTCTGATGGTGCTCGTACTGGCAATCCCCGCGGATGCCGGAACGTTGCCTGAGCCGTCGAATCCTCAAGAGCGGATTGGCGCTCATCTGTTCGGCGATGAGCACGCGCATCTGTTGAAAGATTCCGTTTTCGACAAGATAAGCCCTCTGGTGCTCGCCGCCATGCCTCGCGGCAAGGCCTATATCGATTACAAGGCCCCGTCGAAGTGTGTCCCGGAACGTTTAAGGAATGTGCTCAATCGCGTATCGGCCAAATATGGCCCGATAACCGTCAACTCCACCGTTCGTTCGCGATCGCGCAATCGCAGTGTTGGCGGACGTGATCAGTCCTATCACCTTAGCTGTCAGGCGGTGGATTTCCGCGTGCATGGCGGCGCGTCCGGATTGATCAATTTTCTTTCTTCCGCGAAAGATGTGGGTGGGATGAAGCGCTACCCGGCGGGTTATTATCACATCGATACCGGGCCGCGCCGTAGCTGGTAGGACCTAACGAGCGCCGAAAATCGCCGAGCCGACGCGCACCGACGTCGCACCGAAACCTATGGCAATCCGGTAGTCGCCCGACATGCCCATGGAAAGCTTCTCCACGTCGGCTTCGTCAGCAATTTTGCGCAAAAGGGCAAAATGCGGTCCAGGGTTTTCATCGGCCGGCGGGATGCACATCAGGCCCTCGATAATGAGGCCATGCACGTCGCGGCAGCGCGTGATGAAGGCCAATGCGTCCTTGGGTTCGATGCCGGCTTTCTGGGGTTCCGAGCCGGTATTGACTTGAACGAAGAGCTTCGGAAAGCGGTTCTGCTTCTTCATTTCCACGGCCAGAGTTGAGGCGATCTTCTCGCGATCGACAGTTTCGATCACATCAAAAAGAGCGACAGCTTCCTGTGCTTTGTTGGACTGCAGCGGGCCGATCAGGTGCAATTCGATATCGGGGAATTCGGTACGCAGATACGGCCATTTCGTTTGAGCCTCCTGCACGCGATTTTCACCGAAAACGCGCTGCCCGGCTTCGATAACCGGGCGAATCGCCTCGCCATCAAAAGTCTTGGAAACCGCTACCAATGTCACCGAACCTTCTGAACGGTTGGCCTCGGCTTCGGCTTTGCGAATTTCGCTCTGAACGGCAAAAAGTTGTTCAACGGCATTGGGCATGGCGCAGTTGAGTCCTATTTATGATACACGAGCCCGGTTTTCGCGGGTTCCTTCAGCTTCAAATGGTTGACGGTCCCACCAATCCATGGTGAAGGTCCCGCAACCATTATCCTTTGCAAGAGAATCCCGTTCATGGCAACCGAACGATACAATCCCCGTGTAGCCGAAAAGCATTGGCAGAAGGTTTGGGACGACGCCAAACTTTTCGAAACGCCGAATGACGATCCGCGTGACCCGTATTACGTGCTCGAGATGTTCCCCTATCCTTCGGGCCGCATTCATATGGGCCATGTGCGCAATTATGCGATGGGCGATGTCGTTGCACGCTACAAGCGCGCCAAGGGATTCAACGTACTGCACCCGATGGGCTGGGATGCATTCGGCATGCCAGCGGAAAACGCTGCGATGCAGAACAAGGTTCACCCGAAGACCTGGACCTATCAGAACATCGAAACCATGCGCAGCCAGCTCAAATCCATGGGGCTGTCGCTCGACTGGTCGCGCGAGTTCGCAACCTGCGATGTCGAATATTATCATCGCCAGCAGATGCTGTTCCTCGACTTCGTCGAAAAGGGGCTGGTGACGCGCAAATCCTCCAAGGTCAACTGGGATCCGGAGGACATGACCGTTCTTGCCAATGAACAGGTGATCGATGGCCGCGGCTGGCGCTCCGGCGCGCTGGTCGAACAGCGTGAGCTAACGCAATGGTTCTTCAAGATCACCGATTTCAATGAGGAATTGCTGAGCGCGCTGGACGATCTCGACCAATGGCCTGACAAGGTGCGGCTGATGCAGCGCAACTGGATCGGCAAGTCGGAAGGCATGCTGATCCGCTGGGCGCTGGATGATAAGTCGCACACCGGCGGCGAGAAAGCGAGATCGAGGTTTATACGACACGTCCCGATACGCTGTTCGGTGCGTCGTTTATCGCGATCGCGGCAGATCATCCGCTCGGCGAGAAAGGCCGCGGAAACCAATGCGGTGCTGGCGAAGTTCAACGAGGAATGCCGCCACGCCGGCACGTCCGTTGTTGCGCTGGAGACGGCGGAGAAGAAGGGCTTCGACACCGGCCTGCGCGTCGAGCATCCGTTCGATCCGAACTGGAAGCTGCCGGTTTACGTCGCAAATTTTGTCTTGATGGACTACGGCACGGGCGCGATCTTCGGCTGCCCGTCGGGCGATCAGCGCGATTTGGACTTTGCCAACAAATATGGCTTGCCCGTAGTCCCTGTGGTCATGCCGAAGGACGCGGATGCGGCGACGTTCCAGATCACTGAAACGGCCTATGTCGATGACGGGGTGATGATCAATTCGCAGTTCCTCGACGGCATGTCACCTGCCGAGGCATTCGAGCAGGTGGCGAACCGGCTGGAAAAGCAGACCATCGGCAACCGGCCACAAGGCGAACGCAAGGTGAATTTCCGTCTGCGCGACTGGGGTATTTCGCGCCAACGCTACTGGGGTTGCCCGATCCCGATGATCCATTGCGATGATTGTGGTGTCGTTCCGGTGCCGAAGGCCGATCTGCCGGTCAAGCTGCCGGACGATGTCGAATTCGACCGCCCCGGCAATCCACTTGACCGTCACCCGACCTGGCGACACGTGAACTGTCCGCAGTGCGGCAAGGCTGCGCGTCGTGAAACCGACACGATGGACACGTTCGTCGATTCGTCCTGGTACTTTGCGCGATTCACGGCGCCTTGGGAGAATGAACCCACCGATCCGAAGATCGCCAATCACTGGCTGCCGGTCGATCAATATATCGGCGGCATCGAGCATGCGATCCTGCATCTGCTCTATTCGCGGTTTTTCACGCGGGCAATGAAGGTCGCGGGCCATCTGGATATCAGCGAGCCGTTCAAGGGCCTGTTTACCCAAGGCATGGTCGTGCACGAGACCTACAAGGGCAAGGACGGCTGGGTTATGCCAGCGGAGGTCAAGGTCGAAGAGAGTGACGGCAAGCGCCGCGCGATCCTGATCGAGACCGGAGAAGAGATCGAGATCGGCTCGATCGAAAAGATGTCGAAGTCCAAAAAGAATGTGGTCGATCCGGACGATATTATCGCTTCTTATGGTGCCGATACAGCGCGCTGGTTCATGCTGTCGGATTCGCCGCCCGAGCGTGATGTGATCTGGACGGAGGCAGGCGCCGAAGGTGCGCACCGCTTCGTGCAGCGCGTGTGGCGATTAATCTCGGAGGCGGCGGGAGCATTGCAGGCCGCCGAGCCTGCACCCGCTCTCGTAGGTGAAGCGCTGCAAATTTCCAAGGCCGCACACCGGACAGTCAAGCTGGTCGGCGAGGATATCGAAAAGCTCGCCTTCAACAAAGCTGTCGCCCGGCTGTACGAACTGGTGAATGTGCTTTCAGGACCTCTGCAGAAAATCGCCGCCGGGGAAGCTGACATGGCGATGATCGCCGCGAGCCGCGAAGCGACCAATATGCTGTTGGCGATGGTCGGACCGATGATGCCGCATCTGGCTGAAGAGTGCTGGAAAGCGCTGAATGGCAAGGATCTTATAGCACATCAGCCATGGCCAACCTATGATGAGGCGCTGATCGTCGAGAACGATGTGACATTGCCGGTGCAGATCAACGGCAAGAAGCGTGGTGATTTGACAATTGCCCGAGATGCGGATCAATTGGCGGTCGAAAAAGCCGCCCTCGCGCTTGATTTCGTCAGGGCCGCGTTGAATGGTAATCCGCCAAAGAAAGTCATTATTGTACCGCAGAGGATCATCAATGTCGTTGCCTGATCGTTTTCAACCGGGATCGCGTTCCGGGCGTCTGTTGTTATCGGTCTGCGTTCTTGGAATGGCCCTCATTGCCGGAGGATGCCAAGTGAGGCCGCTGTATTCGACTCCGAGCCCTACGGTGACTGGAAGCGTTAACGACAATATACGCTCGAAGCTTGCCAGCATCTCGATCAACCAGCCCGGCGACCGCGTGACGCAGGAAGTGCGCAACAATCTGATTTTCCTGTTCGCGGGTGGAGCAGGAGAACCTGCCAGCCCGGTCTACTCGCTTCAGCTTGAGCGTCTCGTCGAGGGATCTGTCGTTGCTGCTCGTGCAGAATGCCACCAATGACAAATCCGGCCAGCCAACGGCTGGTTCAATGCGCATGACGGGCAACTACACCTTGACGCGCCTGTCCGACGGAAAGGTTGTCGGGAACGGAACACGCATAGTCACCGCGGATTATGATGCGCCTAGACAGCGCTATGCCGTGCTCAGAGCCCAGCGCGACGCGAACAATCGCGCTGCGCGAGAGGTTGCCGAAGCAATCAATCTCAGCGTCGCGCAGGATCTCTCAAAGCTCTAGAGTTCGTGAATTCGGACGGGGCTGCAGTCGATGCGTCTGACCTCGCTTTCAGCGACTGGTTACCGGTCGTTGCGTTCGATACGGCTCGATATCGGTCCGCTCGCACTGTTTGTCGGCGAGAACGGCGTCGGCAAATCCAATCTCTATCGGGCAATGCAACTGGTCAAGGCATCGGCGGAAGGGACGCTTTCTTACGAGATTGCGCGCGAAGGTGGCATGCAGTCGGCCCTGTGGACCGGCAAGCGCCGATCCGGTCCGGTACGGATAGTTTTCAACGCTTCGTTTGAAGATGAAGGAACGACTACTCGGGGGGATTATACCGTCGAGATCGGTTTGCGTCCGCCCGCAGCTGCGGGTTTTGCCTTCGAGCCGCAGGTTAAGGAAGAAACGCTAAGCATCGACAGTGGCCGCAGACCTGTTGAGATGATGGGCCGCAAGGGGCCGGCAGTGTTTGCAAGGGATGATTCCGGCAGGCGCGTCGAGCACCCGGTCAAACTTCTCGATTCCGAAACAGGGTTGGCGATTCTCGGTAGCTCGGGGCGGTACCCCGAGATCGGCGATCTGCGTGCCACGCTG
The DNA here is from genome assembly GCA_963776115.1 of uncultured Alphaproteobacteria bacterium. Taxonomy (GTDB): domain Bacteria; phylum Pseudomonadota; class Alphaproteobacteria; order Rhizobiales; family Rhizobiaceae; genus Phyllobacterium. The sequence continues at coordinate 92,252 of CAVZLS010000011.1, forward strand.
CTTGGTTGGCGTTTTTATCACGGCTTTCGCACCGACCGCGATTCGCCCGTTCGACGGCCGACATTGGCAATCACTGCACCGATGCTGGACGAAGACGGGGGCAATCTTGCTGCTGTCTTTGCGACGCTGGTGCATATTCGCGAGGACACAGTTGATCTCGATCGCTGCATCGCCGAAGCGCTAGGGGGTGCCACCCTCGATGTGCCGGTTCCGGGAGAGACTGCAACTTTCGGTCTGCGCCTTCCCGAATTTCCACAGCGCCTGTTCCGTCCGGAAGAACTGTCGGATGGCCAGATACGGTTTCTTGCGCTCGCGGGTGCGCTTCTTTCTTATCGGCTGCCGCGGCTGATTGCGCTGAATGAGCCGGAGACCAGCCTGCATCCGTCGATGCTGCCGGCTCTTGCCGACATGATCAGCCAGGCTGCGGAGCGCACGCAGTTGTGGATCGTCACGCATTCGCGTGCGCTGGCAGATGAAATTTCTGCTCGGACCGGCGTGCGTGCCATGACCGTAGTCCGCCAGGACGGCGCAACATCCATTGAGGGATTGAGGCTAGACGGCCGTTTCGGTGATGACGATTTCTGATGCATCGCTATCGTTGAAATAGAATAGCGGTCGTTCGTGTCATGGGAGTGCTCTTGTCTTTGCGCGCCTTCATGGATCCGTCAGAAAACTAATCCCATCGCGCCAGATTCTACAGAAATTCTTTTCTCTATTAGATTGGTCGAGTTAACTAGCATTGGATCAATTCCCGGTCGGGCGGGAAGGCTTTTTTGTCAATAAAGCCCGCATCCAAAGAGGGACCAATGTCCAGATTGACACGTAGAGCATTTGGTGCGGCCCTTTTGGCTGCGGCTGTATTTGCCACCACATTCGCACAGGCCGCTGAGCCTCTAAAAGAGCTGAAAATCGGATATCAGAAAACAGGTCTGCCTGTGATCGCCCGCCAGCAGCAGGTGATCGAAAAAGCACTTGAACCGAAGGGTATTGCGGTTAAATGGGTCGAGTTCACCGCAGGTCCGCCACTCGTTGAAGCGCTGAATGTCGGCAGCATCGATGTCGGCTGGGTCGGTGATGCGCCGCCGATTTTCGGACAATCTGCAGGTTCCGCGATTGCCTATGCCGCTGCTCTTGCGCCCAATGGCAAGGGCGAAGCCATCATCGTCAAGCCGGGCTCGTCCATTCAGTCGCTTGCCGACCTCAAGGGCAAGAAAGTGGGCGTTGGCAAAGGAACAAGCGCGCACAATCTTCTCATCGCGGCATTGGCGAAAGCCAAGTTGGGCTACGATGAGATCACGCCGGTTTACCTGAGCCCGGCCGATGCCGCCGCCGCCTTTGCCAGCGATAAAATCGATGCCTGGGCAATCTGGGATCCGTTCTTCGCTATTGCCGAGACACGGTACAATCCGCGCATTCTCGTCCGCACCAGCGACGTTCTCAACGTCAACACCTATCTCATTGCCAATCGCGATTTTGCCAAGGCACATCCAGAAGTCGTGACGGAGACAATCGGCGCGCTGAAGGTCGCGGCTGATTGGGCTAACGCCAACAAGGACAAGGTGGCCGAAGCGTTGCATGAAGTGACCGGCGTGCCTCTCGACGCGCAGACCCTCGCGGCGAACCGTTCGGTTTTCAGCGTCGAACCGATTACACCGGCAATAATCGCGCATCAGCAGGAAACGGCAGACCGTTTCTTCAAGCTGAAGCTCATCCCCAATGCCATCAAGATTTCCGATGCCGTATGGACGGCACCAACAACTGACTATGGACTGCGGAGTTCGCGATCATGACGCTCAGCCAGCAAAATCAGGATTGGAACTATGACGCAGCCAGGCCCGCTTGATTTCTTCTGGTTCATCCCGACGCACGGCGATGGCAGCTATCTCGGTTCGGAACGGCAGCAACGGCCGCCGGAACATGATTACCTCCGCGAGATCGCGCAAGCGGTCGATCGGCTGGGCTTCCCGGGTGTGTTACTTCCAACGGGGCAAAGCTGCGAGGATTCCTGGATCACCGCAGCGGGGCTCGCCGCACATACGGAGCGGTTGAAGTTTCTGGTGGCACTGCGCCCGGGTGTGACGTCGCCGGTTTTCGCTGCGCGGCAGACGGCAGCACTTGACCGCCTGAGCAACGGGCGTCTGCTGCTGAACGTGGTCGTTGGCGGCAATCCCAAGGAACTTGCAGGCGACGGCGTCTTCCTGCCGCATGACCAGCGCTATGAACAGGCTGCGGAATTCCTGAAGATCTGGCGCGATCTTGTCTCCGGCAAAACGGTCGACTTTGACGGCAAACATTATCGGGTAGAAGGAGGAAGGCTTGACCTCCTGCCCGTACAGGAACGCGCGCCGCTCTATTTCGGCGGTTCATCCGATGCGGGACAGGATCTTGCGGCGGAACAGGTCGACATGTACCTGACGTGGGGCGAGCCGGTGGCGCAGGTAGCCGAAAAGATCGAGCGTGCACGCGCAAAGGCGGCTCAAAAAGGCCGCAAGCTGCGCTTTGGCATTCGCCTGCATTTCATCGTTCGCGAAACTGAAGATGAAGCCTGGGCGGCGGCGGACCGGCTGATCAGCAGGATCACTGATGAGCAAATCGAAGTCGCGCAGGCGCGGTTTCTCAAGGAAATGGATTCTGTCGGACAGCGCCGGATGGCGGAACTGCATGGCGGACGCCGCGACAAGCTTGTTGTCGGTCCCAACCTTTGGGCGGGCGTTGGCCTCGTACGTGGCGGTGCAGGCACCGCACTTGTCGGATCGCCGCAAAGCATCGCAACGCGGATTCGCGAATATCAGGCGGTTGGCATCGATACGGTGATCGGTTCGGGCTATCCGCATCTGGAAGAAGCCTACCGTGTTGCGGAACTTCTGTTTCCGGAACTTGGTCTTGGCGGAAAGGCGCGTGCCCCGCGCCGTTCGATCGAGAACGAGTTTGGCGTTGGCTTTTATGGCGACAAACGCCTGCAGGCCTCCTCATGAGCCGGGCGCTCCGTTCTATCGGGCGCAGCGCGCTGGGCTGGCTTTTGCCTGCCTTGCTGCTTGCCGGATGGGAAGGCGCGTCGCGAGCCGGGCTTATACCGGCCAACGTCTTGCCAGCACCGTCCGCTGTCGGAGAGGCGTTCTGGAAATTGCTCCTGTCGGGTGAACTCATCGAGAATATCCGCATTTCGACATTGCGCGCGCTCAGCGGCTTTGTTGTCGGCGGTAGCATCGGTTTCGCGCTTGGCCTTGCCAATGGACTATCGGCGCTCAGCCGCGAACTGACCGACACAACGCTGCAGATGATCCGTAACATTCCACATCTGGCGCTGATCCCGCTGGTAATCCTGTGGTTCGGGATAGACGAGGAAGCGAAACTGTTTCTCGTTGCGCTCGGCGTGTTCTTTCCAATCTACGTCAATACACTGCTTGGCATTCAGGGTGTCGATCCGCAGCTGGTGGAGATGGGCCGCATCTATGGCATGTCACGCACACAGCTGTTCGTGCGTGTGATCCTGCCGGGCGCGCTGCCCTCGATCTTTGTCGGATTGCGCTATGCGCTTGGTATCATGTGGCTGACATTGATCGTCGCCGAAACGATTTCCGCGTCCTCGGGTCTTGGTTACATGGCGATGCAGGCACGCGAATTCCTGCTGATCGACGTCGTTGTTCTATCGATTTTGATCTATGCGCTGCTTGGCAAGCTGGCGGATTCGCTGGCGCGGTTTCTCGAGCGGATATCGTTGCAATGGCACCCTGCCTTCCAGACTGTTTGAGGAACCAAGATGACCGCAGCGACCGTAACAGCCCGCAAATCCTACTCCACGACGACGCCAGCCTATACGCCGGCACCGCAAGGCAAGGTATCGTTCTCGTTTCGTAATGTTGCCAAGCAGTTTGGCGGCAAGGCCGTGCTGCAAGGCATCAACCTTGATGTCTACGAGGGACAATTCGTTGCGGTCATCGGCAAGAGCGGCTGCGGCAAGAGTACCTTGTTGCGTTTGCTCGCCGGACTCGACAAGCCGACATCGGGCGAGATTGTTGCAGGCGTCCTGGAAGCTGATCAGAAACGTACGCGCATCATGTTTCAGGAGCCGCGACTCCTGCCTTGGGCGCGGGTCGCCGCCAATGTCGCTGTAGGGCTGACGGGTATCGAGAAAGGCGAGACTGCGCGCAAGAAAAGCCTGGAAATTCTGGCCGAAGTCGGTCTGGCGGATCGTGGCGGCGACTGGCCGTCCGTGCTTTCAGGCGGGCAGCGGCAACGCGTTGCTCTTGCACGGGCTCTGGTTGGGCACCCATCCATATTGGCACTCGACGAACCGCTGGGCGCATTGGATGCGCTGACGCGGATCGAGATGCAACAACTGCTGGAACGAATCTGGCTGGCGAAGAAATTCACCGCGGTTCTGGTGACGCATGATGTAGCCGAGGCCGTTTCGCTTGCCGACCGGGTCGTCGTCATCGATAGCGGACGCATTGCGCTCGACCTGGCGATCCCGGTAGAACGCCCGCGCCGTCATGCTTCGCCCGAACTGGCGTTTTTTGAACGGCAGATATTGGATCAATTGTATAATCGATAAGAAAACTCCCCCTTGGGGGAGACGATTTCAGCATCTTAGCCTCTTAGGGGCTAAGTGCTAGAAATCGCAGAGAGGGGATTTCACTGAACTCCCCCTCACTTGGATTTTCCAAGGATTTTGCAAAGAGGCTAAATCCAGGAAAATCCTTTCTCCCGCAAGGGGAGAGATAGCCGCATCAAACCTGATCAGGCGATCTTCTGGCCGGTCTTTGCCCAGTCAGCGAGGAAAGTCTCGAGACCCTTGTCGGTCAGCGGATGCTTGACAAGCGCCTTCAACGTTGCCGGCGGTGCGGTTACGACGTCTGCACCGATTAGTGCGGCTTCCTTGACATGGTTTACGGTACGGATCGAGGCCGCAAGGATTTCCGTTGGATAGTCGTAATTGTCGTAGATCGTGCGAATTTCGGAAATCAGCTCCAGGCCGTTGATGCCGATGTCGTCGATGCGGCCGATGAAGGGCGAGATGAATGTTGCCCCGGCCTTCGCGGCCAGCAGCGCCTGATTGGCGGAGAAGCAAAGTGTGACATTGACGAGGTGTCCATCGGAGCGAAGCGCCTTGCAGGCCCTGAGGCCGTCAAGGGTAAGCGGTACCTTGATGCAGATATTGTCGGCGATCTTGGCAAGCACCGCCGCCTCTTTCATCATCTGCTCATATTCGACCGCTGTCACTTCGGCCGAAACAGGTCCCTTGACGATGCTGCAGATTTCCTTGGTGACCTCGAAGATGCTGCCGCCGGATTTGAGAATCAACGAAGGGTTGGTTGTCACGCCGTCAAGCAATCCAAGATCGTTGAGTTCGCGGATTTCCTTTACATCGGCGGTATCGGCAAAGAATTTCATCGGTGCAGTCCTTCCTAAAATGATAGATGGGATGTTTATCCCGGAAATTGGCTTTTCTTTAGCCCAAAGCCGCGGCAAGGTCACGCCCATATGAGCCAGGATTCGTTCATCCCGCAAAAAATTGTTCCCGTGCTTGTGCCGATGCCGGCCGAGCGACCCTATAGCTATGCCGTGCCGGATGGCATGGAGGTGCAGGCCGGTTCAATCGTTCGGGTGCCACTAGGACCGCGCGAGGTCGCGGGCATTGTTACGGAAGGCTCGACAGACTCGATCGATGCGAAAAAGCTGCGGCCGATTTCAGAACTCTTCGACTGTCCTCCGGTCGATGATGGCATGATGCGGTTCATGCGCTGGGCCGCTGATTATACGATATCGCCGCCTGGCATGGTGGCGCGGATGGTGCTGCGGGTGCCTGCGGCGTTCGATCCGGAGCCGCCTGTCCCGGGTCTGCGGTTCTCCGGCCGCGAGCCTGACAGGATGACGGGCGCCCGCGCCCGCGTATTGGAACTTGCGGAAGACGGAATGGCGTGGACCCGAACCGGACTTGCTCATGCCGCTGGCGTGTCAGCGACTGTCATCGATGGTCTCGCTGCCCAGGGCGTGTTCGAACAGGTGATGATCCCGGCGCGGCCAATCGTAGCTGCTCCCGATCCGGATTATGCGAAAGCAGCCTTGTCTCCCGATCAAACGCAAGCTGCAGATCAATTGGTCGAAGCGGTATCGACGAATGGCTTTTCGGTATCCTTGCTCGATGGCGTCACAGGCTCGGGCAAGACCGAAGTCTATTTCGAGGCGGTGGCCAAGGCTATCGAACGAGGCAAACAGGTGTTGATCCTGCTGCCGGAGATTGCGCTGACCCAGCAATTTCTCGATCGGTTCCACGACCGGTTCGGTTCGAAACCTGCGGAGTGGCATTCCGACCTCGCACCAAGATCGCGTGAGCGGGTGTGGCGGCAAGTGATGGAGGGACAGGTCAGAGTTGTCGCGGGCGCGCGCTCGGCATTGTTCCTGCCGTTCAAGGATCTGGGATTGATCATTGTCGATGAAGAGCATGATCCGGCCTACAAGCAGGAAGATCGCGTGTTTTACAATGCGCGCGACATGGCCGTGGTGCGCGGGCATATCGGCAATTTTCCAGTGGTCCTGGCATCGGCAACGCCGTCGATCGAAAGCCAGGTGAATGCGAGCCAAGGACGCTATACACGCATTCGCCTGCCGGGCCGCTATGCGGAAGCCGCGATGCCCGATCTCAAATCGATCGACATGCGCAAATCACCGCCGCGACCGGGTGGTTTTCTTTCCCCGGCGCTGGTCGAGGCGATCAACCAGACCTTGCAGCGCAAGGAGCAATCGCTGCTGTTCCTCAATCGGCGCGGCTATGCACCACTGACTTTATGCCGGGTATGCGGCCATCGTTTCCAATGCCCGGACTGTTCAAGCTGGCTGGTGGAGCATCGTTTTCGTGGTCAGCTCGTCTGTCATCAATGCGGGCACCGCGAGGCGAGGCCCGAGGCTTGTCCATCCTGTGGTACGCTTGACCACCTGGTCGCTTGCGGCCCGGGTGTCGAGCGCATCGCCGAGGAAGCGGAGAAGACATTCCCCGATGCGCGCATCATCGTCCTGTCGTCCGATCTCATGGGTGTGAAGCGTCTGCGGCTTGAACTCGATGCAATTGCGCGCGGAGAGGCGGATATCATCATCGGCACGCAGCTCGTCGCCAAGGGGCATAACTTCCCCAACATGACCCTCGTCGGGGTTGTCGATGCGGATCTCGGGCTTGCCAATGGCGATCCGCGCGCGGCCGAGCGCACGTTTCAGCTGCTGAACCAGGTAACGGGGCGCGCCGGACGCACCGGCAAAAAGAGCCTCGGACTGTTGCAGACCTATCAACCGGACCATCCCGTCATGCGCGCGATCGTTTCCGGTGATGCACAAGCCTTTTACGAGCGCGAGATAGAGGAGCGAGAACGCTCCGGGCTGCCGCCATTCGGCCGCCTGGCAGCATTGATTATCTCGGCAGCAACACGGCCAGAGGCGGAAAATCATGCCCGGGCTTTACGCCGCGCCGCGCCCGCCTCGCCGCAGATCAGCGTGCTGGGTCCGGCGGAGGCGCCACTCGCGCTTGTTCGAGGGCGCCACCGCTTCCGGCTCCTGATCCATGGCACCCGCAAGGCGGATATTCAGGGCTTTATCCGCGCCATGCTGGCGGCAGGACCAAAAGAACGGGGATCGGTGCGCGTGCAGGTTGATATTGATCCGCAAAGCTTCCTATAAAACTCGCCACGGCGGGCTGCAAATGGCGCTTTTCTGTGCTCCGGTGCTCACGTACCGAAAAGTACGCTCCGCTCCGGTGCTCGAAAATCACCATTTTCGCCACCCCATGACGAGTTTTGGGTCGGCGCTATGAAAGCAGGATTACAGGTAATTTGGGGAAGGGATAAGAAATGGAACTTTATTGGCCGGCGACTACTGGCGAATGGCTGGCTTGGTTGTCAGCGGCAATTACAGTCATCTTCGGATTGATCCTGTTTTTTGCTCCTCGTGTCGCACTGAAAATCATGCGCCTGCAGACCAAACCCGAGCGGCCTGAAGCCATATCTGAAGTGCGCGCCACGTTTGCCGGATTTTATCTCGGACTTGGGCTAAGCGCCCTGGTTTTCTCCCAGCCCTTTCTCTGGATCGCGCTTGGCGTTTCGTGGGGCTTTACGGTCTTCGGCCGCCTGATCTCCATGATGTCGGATCGAGGCAACACGGTTTATAACTGGATATCGGTGCTTGTCGAAATTGCGCTGGCAACGGGCCCCTTGCTCTTCGCCTTCGGCTTCATTGCATAAACATGACAGCATTAGTTGAATCAGTTGCTCATAATTATCCAGAGCTGCGGCGATTGGGACGGCCTTTTTAGGGGATTCGCGTGTTGCGAGTCCTGAGTTCCTATGCTAGACGGCATTCAAATCTCGTCGGATACGGCTCTCGGGTTGTGCCTTCGGCGGTAAAAAAATCAATAATGCCAAAGATTTGACCGAAAATCCTTTCCGGTTTCCAGATTTTTGGCTCCAACGCAGAGAGCTTGTCGTTCGTGGCAGAAACTTCGTCGCTCATTACCGGTGTTGCCCAGCGTTACGCGGGTTCGTTGTTCGACCTCGCGTTGGAGGCGAAATCCGTTGCCGAGGTGGAGAAGAATCTCGGCGAGTTCGAGGCTCTCATCAATGGTAGTGCCGATCTGAAGCGACTGGTTTTGAGCCCGGTCTTCTCATCGGGCGATCAGGTCAAAGCGATTTCCGCCATTCTTGCAAAGGCCAAGATCGGCGGCCTAGTCGGCAATTTCCTGCGTGTCGTCGCGCAGAACCGGCGCCTGTTCGCGGTGCCTGCCATGATCCAGTCATTTCGCCAGATCGCCAGCGCCCAGCGCGGCGAGGTTTCGGCGGACGTTACTTCGGCGCATGCCCTGACGGCGGCGCAGCAGACAGAATTGAAGGCCACGCTGAAAAGCGTCGCCGGCAAGGACGTGACAATCAATGTCACTGTTGATCCGTCGATCCTTGGAGGTCTCATCGTCAAGTTGGGGTCCCGCCAGATCGACACTTCACTTCGCACAAAACTTTCTTCGCTTAAGCTTGCACTGAAAGAGGTCGGCTGATGGACATCCGCGCCGCGGAAATTTCCGCAATCCTGAAAGAGCAAATCAAGAATTTCGGTCAGGAGGCAGAAGTCTCCGAGGTCGGTCAGGTTCTGTCCGTCGGTGACGGTATTGCTCGTGTATATGGTCTGGACAATGTTCAGGCCGGTGAAATGGTCGAGTTCCCGGACGGTACCCGCGGCATGGCCCTGAACCTCGAAAGCGACAATGTCGGCGTCGTTATTTTCGGTTCGGACCGTGACATCAAGGAAGGCGACACCGTCAAGCGGACAGGCGCCATCGTTGACGTTCCCGTCGGCAAGGAATTGCTTGGCCGCGTTGTCGATGCACTCGGCAATCCGATCGACGGCAAGGGTCCGATCAAGGCAACGCAACGTATGCGCGTTGACGTCAAGGCGCCGGGCATCATCCCGCGCAAGTCCGTGCATGAGCCGATGTCGACAGGCCTCAAGGCTATCGATGCGCTGATCCCGGTCGGCCGCGGCCAGCGCGAGCTGGTCATCGGCGATCGCCAGACCGGCAAGACGGCGATTATTCTCGATACGTTCCTTAATCAGAAGCCGGCTCACGATGCAGGCAATGAGAGCGAAAAGTTGTATTGCGTCTACGTCGCTATCGGCCAGAAGCGTTCGACGGTTGCGCAGTTCGTCAAGATTCTCGAAGAGCGCGGTGCGCTTGAATATTCGATCATCGTTGCTGCCACAGCTTCCGATCCTGCGCCGATGCAGTATCTGGCGCCGTTTGCCGGTTGCACCATGGGCGAATACTTCCGTGACAACGGCATGCACGCGCTGATCGGCTATGACGATCTGTCCAAGCAGGCCGTGGCTTACCGCCAGATGTCCCTGCTGCTGCGCCGTCCTCCGGGCCGCGAAGCTTATCCGGGCGACGTTTTCTATCTGCATTCCCGTTTGCTGGAGCGCTCCGCCAAGCTCAATGAGGACAATGGTGCCGGTTCGCTGACCGCATTGCCTGTCATTGAAACCCAGGCGAACGACGTTTCTGCCTATATCCCGACCAACGTGATTTCGATCACCGACGGCCAGATATTCTTGGAAACCAACCTGTTCTACCAGGGTATCCGTCCGGCTGTTAACGTCGGTCTGTCGGTTTCCCGCGTTGGTTCTGCCGCGCAGATCAAGGCGATGAAACAGGTTGCCGGTTCGATCAAAGGGGAGCTGGCTCAGTATCGCGAAATGGCGGCCTTTGCCCAGTTCGGCTCTGATCTCGATGCCTCGACACAACGCCTGCTCAACCGTGGCGCGCGCCTGACCGAGCTTTTGAAGCAGCCACAGTTCTCGCCGCTGAAGACGGAAGAGCAGGTTGCGGTGATCTATGCCGGCGTCAATGGCTATCTCGACAAGCTTGCCGTCAATAAGGTCAACAGTTTCGAGCAGGGTCTGCTCACATGGCTTCGTACGGAACACAAGGATGTTCTCGCGACGATCGCCAAGGAAAAGCAGATCAGCGACGAGACCAAAGGCAAGCTCAAGGCCGCTGTTGACGGCTTTGCCAAGTCCTTCGCTTAACATTACGGACGGGATGAACGGATGCCTTCGTTAAAGGATCTGAGAAACCGGATCGCCTCGGTCAAGGCGACGCAGAAAATCACCAAGGCGATGCAAATGGTCGCCGCGGCGAAGCTGCGTCGTGCGCAGGAGGCTGCGGAAGCCGCTCGTCCCTATTCGCAGCGCATGGCTGCGGTGCTGGCGAACATCGCTTCCAATGTCGATGGCGATGATGCGCCTGTGCTGATGAGCGGTACCGGCAAGGACGACGTACATCTCTTGGTCGTTTGTACGTCTGAACGTGGCCTTTGCGGCGGATTCAATTCGCAGATCGCGCGTCTGGCTCGTGACCATGCCCGCCGGCTTTTCGCCGACGGCAAGACGGTCAAGATCATTACCGTTGGCAAGAAGGGCGCAGACATCCTGCGCCGTGATCTCGGCAAGAACATTATCGATCATGTCGATCTGCGCGAAGTCAAAACACTTGGTTTTGTCAACGCAGACGAGATCGGTCACAAGATCATCACGCTCTTCAATGAAGGTGCGTTCGATGTCGCCACGCTGTTCTATTCGGAATTCAAGTCGGTGATCGTACAGATACCGACTGCCCAGCAGTTGATTCCAGCCAGTGAAATCGGCGATGTCGAGCCGGAGAGCGCAGGCGATGCAGTTTATGAATATGAGCCGGATCCGGCCGCCATTCTCGGCGATCTGATCCCGCGTAATATTTCCGTCCAGGTTTTCCGCGCTCTCCTTGAAAACGCGGCATCGGAGCAGGGTGCGCGTATGTCCGCCATGGACAATGCAACCCGCAATGCCGGTGACATGATCAACAAGCTGACAATGTCGTACAACCGCCAGCGTCAAGCCCAGATCACCAAAGAACTGATTGAAATTATTTCGGGCGCGGAAGCGCTCTAATCGCGAAGGTAAGGATCGATGGCTAAAGCAGCGACCCCGAAAACACCCGCAGCCGCCAAGGCTGCCCCGGCAGCAAAGACAGCTGCAGCAAAGACACCTGCAGCAAAGGCAACTGCCGAGGTCGTGAAGCCGGTTGCAAAAGCCGCTGCCAAGGCCGCTCCAGCTGCCAAAGCCGCAGCTCCGGCAAAGGCAACAAAGTCAGCGACACCCAAGACTGCTCTCAAGGCAACTGGCGTTGCCGGCCGCGTCAGCCAGGTTATCGGCGCCGTTGTCGACGTGGCCTTCGATGGTGGTGTTCTGCCGCAGATTCTGAACGCGCTGGAAACCGACAATCTCGGCAACCGCCTCGTTCTCGAAGTTGCGCAGCATCTCGGTGAGAACACTGTGCGCACGATCGCCATGGACTCGACCGAAGGCCTGATCCGCGGTCAGGTTGTTTACGACACCGGTTCGCCCATCATGGTGCCGGTCGGCGAGGAAACCCTTGGCCGCATCATGAACGTCATCGGCGAGCCGGTCGACGAAGCAGGCCCGATCAAGACCAAGCTTTCCCGCGCCATCCACCAGCCAGCCCCTGCATATGTCGAGCAGTCGACGGAAGCCGAGATCCTCGTCACCGGCATCAAGGTGGTCGACCTGCTCGCACCTTATGCTCGCGGCGGCAAGATCGGTCTCTTCGGTGGTGCAGGCGTCGGCAAGACGGTTCTCATCATGGAACTGATCAACAACGTTGCCAAGGCGCATGGCGGTTATTCGGTATTCGCCGGTGTGGGCGAACGCACACGCGAGGGTAACGATCTTTATCACGAGATGATCGAATCCGGCGTTAACAAGGAAGGCGGCGGCGAAGGCTCCAAGGCCGCACTCGTCTACGGCCAGATGAACGAGCCACCAGGGGCACGTGCCCGTGTTGCTCTGTCGGGTCTGACTGTCGCCGAGCATTTCCGCGACCAGGGCCAGGACGTTCTGTTCTTCGTGGACAACATCTTCCGCTTTACGCAGGCCGGTTCCGAAGTGTCCGCTTTGCTTGGCCGTATCCCGTCCGCCGTGGGCTATCAGCCGACGCTCGCGACCGACATGGGCCAGATGCAGGAACGCATCACCACGACGCACAAGGGTTCGATCACATCGGTTCAGGCCATCTACGTCCCCGCCGACGATTTGACCGATCCTGCGCCTGCGACTTCGTTTGCTCACCTTGATGCGACGACGGTTCTCAATCGCGCGATCTCCGAGAAGGGTATTTACCCGGCCGTGGATCCGCTGGACTCGACATCGCGCATGCTCGATCCGCTGATCGTCGGTGACGAGCATTACCAGACGGCCCGTCAGGTGCAGTCGATCCTGCAGCGCTACAAGTCGCTTCAGGACATCATCGCCATCCTTGGCATGGACGAGCTTTCGGAAGAAGACAAGATTGCTGTGGCGCGCGCTCGCAAGATCGAACGCTTCCTGTCACAGCCATTCTTCGTTGCTGAAATCTTTACCGGTTCGCCGGGCAAGCTGGTCGATCTGGCGGACACCATCAAGGGCTTCAAGGGTCTCTGCAACGGTGACTATGATCACCTGCCGGAAGCTGCGTTCTACATGGTCGGCTCGATCGACGAGGCGATTGAGAAGGCACAGCGTCTGGCTGCGGAAGCAGCTTAACGCATGACTGATGGCGGGCCACGGCCCGCCTTTTCGCCCACAGGATTTGAGTGAATATCATGGCAGAAGCCTTTCAGTTCGAACTCGTCTCACCAGAGCGTCTGCTTCTTTCGGAGCAGATTATCGAGGTTGTCGTTCCAGGTACGGAGGGCTACATGACCGTCATGGCGCACCATGCGCCATTGATGGCAACAGTGAAGCCGGGCGTCGTCGCCGTGAAGACACCGGACGGCAAGCTGGACAGCTATGTGGTTTTCGGCGGCTTTGTTGACATTACGCCTGACGGCTGCACGCTCCTTGCTGAATCGGCAGTACACGTCGCCGATATAAGGGCCGATGAGTTGCAGAACCGCATAAAGGACGCCCAGGAAGACTTCGAAGACGCGACAACCCGCGAAGATCGGGCCAAGGCAGAAGACCTTCTCGGCCAACTGAAGACACTCGAGGAAGCCATCAGGGCTGCGTGATCGGGCCAAACTGATCGATGGTAATTAAGCGGGCTTCGGCCCGTTTTTTTATTACGGCAGTTCCCTGTCGATCACAGGCGAACGGCCCAGGCAGCGAATAGAAGTCCGCCTTACGATCCTTGGGCCGGCGAAGCCATAGTTACGGAGCAATGGCCGCCCCGACGATCAAGTCCGGTCGAACGACCGGATTATGTTCTTTCCAAAGCTATCGCGCTAAGATCGGGCCGAGAGAATATAGCGCGGGGGCACAGTAGAAAATGAGGCGTCTGTTTGTCGGTGCTGCAATCATCGTTGCCGTCTACCTGTTGCTCGCGTATGTGGCCCTTCCAACGGTCTGGACTCACTATGAACGACAGCCAGGTCTTGCCAAACATCCCATGGTGACGAAAACTGCGCGCGGTATTCCGGGCGACCCGCTTAATGTAGGACTCATAGGTGATCGTGAGGACATCATCCGTGCCATGCATGCCGGTGCCTGGTATCCCGCTGATCCGGTCACCTTGCGTTCCAGCATCGATATTATTGGAAGCGTGATGCTCGACCGGCCTTACGACAAGGCTCCGGTCAGCCCGCTATTTTATGACGGCCGCCGCGAGGACCTTGCTTACGAAATGCCCGTTGGCAGCAGCGCAAAGCAGCGACATCATGTTCGTTTGTGGAAGGTGCTCGACACGGGCGTAGAACAACGGCCCGTGTGGCTCGGTTCCGCAACCTTCGACCAGCGTGTGGGATTCAGCGAGTATACCGGTCAGGTAACGCATGACATCGCACCGGATATCGATGCCGAGCGTGACTATTTTGCCAGACAGTCTTACGCGAGTGGGTATGGTGGAGACGATCTATCAGGTCTCGGGTGTCGGGCCGACGCTGAATGGCCGCAATGGCGAGGGCAGCCCGTATTTTACCGACGGCGAAATTCGCATGCTCACCTTGGTTCACGACGGGCTACGCCGGAGCCAACCGCCTGAAATACTGGCCTCACCGCCGCTCATTCAAGCCAAGGACAATGCCTGGATGACAATCAAGGATGCGTTGGGCAATTAGCCCGGCTACGATCAGGCCTGATATAGGGTAATGGGCTGTCTTTACCGCATCTTTCATTTTTTGAGCCTATAAGAAGCCGACCGCATCTCTGGAAGGCATCTATGAACACTTTCAATCGCTGGATGACGATGTTCGAGGCGTTGTCGCCCGTCAGGCAGATATTGCTGGTGCTCGGTCTCGGCGGTGTCCTCGCCAATGTCCTGGCCGCCCTCTTCTTCAAGCTCGGCGGTTACGACAGTCTCGACAAGACGATCCTTGTGACAACGCTGATCGTTATCGTTGTCGGAGGGCCGCTTGGGGCATTTCTGGTCGGATTGAACTATCGCCTGAAGGTCATGGCGCACGAGCTCGACATCGCATTCCGCAAAGACGGGATGACAGGACTGTCAACGCGTCATGAGTTTTATCTGCGGGTCGAGCAGATGATCCTTGGCAACAATCCTGCTCTCAGTGCCGGGGCCGTGCTCTATATAGATGCCGATCACTTCAAGTCGGTCAACGATCGATTCGGCCATGCCGCTGGAGATGATGCCCTGCAAGAGATAGGAACGCTCATTGGAAAGCGGTTGGGTCGACGCGATGTCGGCGCGCGCTTTGGGGGCGAAGAATTTGCAGTTTTCCTCGCCGATGCAGACTATGGCAAAGCATCGTGGGTGGCGCATGGAATATTGCTCGATGTTCGAGGCATATCGCGGAAAGTTGCCCGGAGCGAACTGTCATTGACGGTCAGCATCGGTGTTGCATTTCATGAGCCTGGGCAAACACTGGAACAACTGGTCAATGCCGCGGATGAATGCCTCTACCGGGCCAAGAACCAGGGGCGTGATCGCATCGTTTACGAGATGGCTTCGTAGCACCAGGCTCTCAAATCGGCTGGACTTTGCGCATATCACTCAGTTGCCGCTTCATATTGTGAATCCGCGCTTGATCCTCGAGGGGACGGCGCATCGCCACGCTGGTCGAGAGAATATCGATCACGACGAGCGCGGCGATGCGCGAGATCGTCGGTGTATACATATTGGTGTTCTCAAGCGTCTCGACGATCAAAGCCACGTCACAGTAACTGGCGAGCGGCGAGTCCGAACCCGTCAGACAAATAACGGCGGCGCCGTTTGCGCGAGCAATACGGGCAATCTCGATGATGGAACGCGTTGTTCCGGTATTGGAAATTACAAAGGCAACATCGCCCTGCTTCATCATTGAGGCGATCATGATTTGCTGATGTGAATCGAGCTGTGCACCGCAAGGAACACCAAAGAGTGGAAATTTCTGCTGGGCGTCTCGCGCAACAATGCCCGACGCGCCAAAGCCAAAAAATTCGATGGTCCGGGCTTGCGCGAGAATATCGATGGCTTTGCGCAGAGCGGCCCTGTCAAGGTGTGATCTCGCCCAATCGAGACTGGTCATGGTGTATTCGAAGATCTTCTCGGCCACGGTATCTGGCTCATCGGTATCGAGCAGGACCGAATGGGTCGCCGGTGTGCCAAAAGCCAGGCTCTGAGCAAGCCGTATCTTGAAATCCTGGAAACCTTTGCACCCGATCGCCGTGGCAAAGCGCAGGACCGTAGGTTGACTGACCACGGCAAGTGTTGCTGTCTCACCCACTGTAGCCTTCAGGATTCGCTGGGGATCCACTAGAACCACATCCGCGACCTTACGATCTGATTTGCGCAGCTCGGCGCGCATCGTGCGGATAATTTCTATAATATTCCGACCACCGGCATCGCGGAGATCTGGGCGTGCCTCTCTTTCGTTATCGTCTGCTTCTCTATGCATCGCTATCGTTCCGATGCTTCAAGGGCAATTGCCGAAATCCGATCGAATGACGGCCCTGATACAGGGATATCAATATTGAAGACTTCGGCGATTACCTGCGTCCAGCCATGCAGGAAGTAGGTCCAGCCATCCACAACCTGCAGATTGTGGTTCTGTTGCTGTCTGCGTGCCTGGTCGAGAAAAATCAGATCGCCTCGATAATTCAGATCCCATATCACAGAACGATCAGGAAACTGGCAGGCGTTGGATAATGGGGAGCCCGGCGCATCCTTGCCGAGGCCCGTGGCATTGATGACGAGAGAGCCCGGCTTGAGCCTGCGCAAGACATTGTCGTTGGCTCCAGTCTCAGTGGCCAGGACGTACTCTATGGGGACGACGCTTTCGATCTGTTCATGAATGCGGCGGATTTCATCCAGGCGCTCCTGGCTGCGGTCGGACACGAGTATTCGCCGAGGGATGTTCTCACCGCGCGAACGGCGCATCAGGTGCCAGGTGATCGCAATCGTAGAGCCTCCTGCGCCCATGCAGAAGAGGTCAGCTTCACTACCGGAAAAATACTGCTCGCCGAGAAAACCATCTATGGCAAGGCCGGACGAAATGGGATCCTTCGCATGACAGATCAGCTTGCCATCCCGTTTGGAGATGCAGCTGGTTTCACCCATCAATTGTGCGAGCGGATCGATAGTGTCGAACATATCGCGGCAAGCGTGAAAGAGATCAATCTTGTGAGTCGTCACCAGTGCGCCGAGAGAAAGGGGATCGTCCCGGATGAACGCCACAGCTTCGCGGTAGGCGGCAGGATCGTCATGGAGTTTAAAATCGATGCCCTTGATGACAGCGGTTTCAAGTCCGAGATACTTGGCCCATGCGGGAAAGACCTTCATGATGGAGCTTTTGCCGGTTGTGACGCCGATGAAGTAAAGTGTGGGCAGCGTCGCTGGTGTGTAAGCAATCACTTACGATTCTCCAGATGAGGGCTTTTAATCAAGGATTATTCTTCATGAGTGCAGCAACCTGTTCACCTGTTCGCTGGTTGTAACAGGCGTTGTCCACCAATTCCCACCCATTGCCACTGCTCATCACACGATGGCGCATGCCGTTTGATTTCTCGATGATGCTGTAATCCTGGCCGCTATCGGAAGGGTAAGCGAAGACCATCACAAGGTCTGTTTCACCGATGTTGATCGACCGGTGGATCCAGTATGGCGGAACATAGCAGATAGTCTGCGCGGTGATTTCGACAATGCGTGTCTCGCCCTCCGGCGATTCCAATTGCATGAGACCATGCCCGCTTTGACCATAGTAAATCTCGGGTCGATCTGCCTTCGCATGAATGTGGCCGCGCGTGAGGAAAAACTCCCTGTCGACGCGCCCGGGGTTCATCCGCGTGACGCCGTAGTTAAGATCACCGGCGTGCGCGCCTGGTCTAAAATCTTCGACGCTGTATACGATCGGATCATTCAGGCTTTTGACGAGAGCCGCATGTGCGTCAGCGTTCTCATATACCCCGGTCAGGTCGCTCAAGCGTTTTTCATAACGACCGGTGTGGCCGCTCATTCGGCCAGCAAAAGGGTCTACGAGGCAGGCGACCGGTTCGCGCACAATAGTAATCTCCATTCTGTAGTAAAATTACATAAAACTACAAAAGTGCGCGCGCAAGCGAATATTTGCAATCCGAGCGGAGCACTCACTTGCTGTCATTCGGGGTAGAATTGTGTTGACTGACAAAAATTGCGTAATTACGCTACAAATAGTTCGGGGGATTCATCAAGGTCAGGTCCTTGGTGGGAGGAGATCTATGTCGGATTTTAAGGTGTCCTGTTTCCGGATCGCAGTTTGCTGCGTCAGCGGTGCGGCATGACTCGAAATGATCCGGTCAAGCATTTCTTCATCTGGCCGGCGCTGCTGATCGTCCTGGTGATTTCAATCTTTCCGTTGATCTATTCGCTGTCGACCAGCTTCATGAGCTTGCGGCTCGTTCCGCCAATTCCGCCAAGATTTGTCGGATTCGGCAATTATGCTGAACTCCTGCAGAATCCACGGTTCTGGCACGTCACATGGACGACGACGATCATCGCCTTCATCTCCGTCGGCTTGCAGTATGTGATCGGGTTCTCGGTGGCGCTCGCGCTCAACCGAAATGTTCCGGGAGAGGGTCTGTTCCGCGTCAGTTTCCTGCTGCCGATGCTTGTAGCGCCAGTTGCCGTTGCTCTGATCGCACGGCAGATCCTCAACCCGACCATGGGTCCGCTTAACGAACTCATGACATTCTTCGGCTTTCCCAACCTGCCTTTCCTGACACAGACGAGATGGGCTATCGGGGCGATCATTTCTGTTGAGGTTTGGCAGTGGACGCCGTTCGTCGTGCTGATGTTGCTTGCAGGGCTGCAGACCTTGCCTGATGATGTCTATGAAGCGGCGGCGCTGGAGAATGCCAGCTCATGGCAGCAGTTCTGGGGGATCACCTTTCCAATGATGCTGCCAATTTCGGTGGCGGTCGTGTTTATCCGGCTGATCGAGAGCTACAAGATCATCGACACGGTGTTTGTCATGACCGGTGGGGGTCCGGGGATTTCGACCGAAACCCTGACACTGTTCGCCTACCAGGAAGGCTTCAAGAAGTTCAATCTTGGTTATACGTCGGCGCTGTCCTTCCTGTTCCTGATCGTCATCACGGTTATCGGCCTTGTCTATCTCGCGATCCTGAAGCCCTATCTGGAGAAGCACAAATGAGTGTGAGGGATCTGAAGGGAAATGGACGCTGGTGGGCGCTTGCAGGCTGCCTGCTGTGGCTGGCGTTTACCTTCTTCCCGCTCTATTGGGTGGCAATAACGTCATTCAAATCGCCGTTGGGGGTTGTTGGCGGGCCGACATACCTGCCTTTTGTCGATTTTGAACCGACATTGACCGCCTGGAGCGAACTTTTGTCGGGCCAGCGCGGACAGTTCTACAATACCTTCATGGCATCGACGATTGTCGGCCTTTCGGCTTCGGTCATCGCAACAGCGGTCGGTTCGATGGCCGCCTATGCCTTGGTGAGGTTCACCTTCGAGGTCAAACTACTGACCGGTGTCATATTCGTCGTGGTGGCTTTCGGTGGATACTTGCTCGGACGACACGTTGCGGGCTATGGTCAAGCGATATCGCTCATCTATGCCTTTGTCGCAGCCCTCGCTCTTGCGATCGGTTCCAGCTGGATACGGCTCCCCGGTCCCATTTTGGGCAATGACGACATAGTCTTCTGGTTCGTCAGCCAGCGCATGTTTCCGCCGATCGTCGCGGCATTCGCGTTGTTTCTGATGTATACTGAAATGGGAAAGCTGGGGTTCAAGCTCGTCGATACCTATACCGGCCTGACCTTCGCCTATGTGGCTTTTTCACTACCGATCGTGATCTGGCTCATGCGCGATTTCTTTGCCGCGTTGCCCATCGAAGTGGAGGAAGCGGCGATGGTGGATAATGTTCCCTCGTGGAGAATATTCTTTGGCATCGTGGTGCCAATGTCGAAGCCAGGACTGATAGCGACGTTCATGATCACGTTGGCGTTCGTCTGGAACGAGTTTTTGTTTGCGTTGTTTCTGACCAACTCCAGATGGCAGACTCTTCCAATTCTCGTTGCGGGTCAAAACAGTCAGCGCGGTGACGAATGGTGGTCGATTTCTGCGGCCGCCTTGGTTGCCATCATACCCATGGTTATCATGGCTGGAATTCTAAGCAGGCTGATGCGATCCGGCCTGCTTCTGGGAGCAATAAAATAAGCATTCACAATAACTGATCATCGTAAATTCCAGGGAGGAAAACATGAGAAGATTGCTATTGAGTACTACGGCTGCGGGTCTGCTGGCGATGGCGGGCGCGTCATCGGCGCTTGCCTGCGACCCCGACTATACCGGCATCACCCTGACTGCGACGACGCAGACCGGACCATATATCGCTTCCGCGCTGCAGCTTGCCGCCAAGGGCTGGACGGAGAAAACCTGCGGCAAAGTGAATGTCGTCGAATTTCCGTGGTCAGAGCTCTATCCAAAGATCGTAACATCGCTGACATCGGGCGAAGACACATTCGACGTGATCGCCTTCGCGCCCGCCTGGGCGCCGGATTTCACCGACTATCTGTCGGAAATGCCAAAGGCTATGCAGTCCGGCCCGGACTGGGAGGACATCGCTCCAGTCTATCGTGAACAGCTGATGGTCTGGAATGGCAAGGTTCTGTCGCAGACGATGGACGGCGATGCGCACACCTATACCTACCGTATCGATCTGTTTGATAAGCCGGAAAACCAGACGGCATTCAAGGCCAAGTATGGCTACGATCTGGCGCCGCCAAAAACCTGGAAGCAGTATCTCGATATTGCTGAATTCTTCCAGCAGCCGGCGAACGGACTGTGGGGTACGGCAGAGGCTTTCCGCCGCGGCGGACAGCAATTCTGGTTCCTCTTCAGCCATGTTGCCGGTTACACAAGCCATCCGGACAATCCGGGCGCCATGTTCTTCGATCCGGACACGATGGATGCCCAGGTTAACAATCCTGGCTGGGTCCGCGGGTTGGAAGAATATATAAAGGCGTCGAAACTCGCGCCGCCCAATGCGCTGAATTTCTCGTTTGGCGAAGTGAATGCAGCGTTTGCTGGCGGTCAGGTGGCGGAGTCGATTGGCTGGGGTGATACCGGTGTTATTGGCGCCGATCCCAAGCAATCCAAGGTTGCCGGCAATGTCGGCTCGGCATCGCTGCCTGGATCGGACGAAATCTGGAACTACAAGACCAAGAAGTGGGACAAGTTCGATCACGTCATACAGACATCGTTCATGGCGTTCGGCGGGTGGCAGGCGGCTGTTCCCGCTTCATCCAAAAATCAGGATGCGGCTTGGGATTACATCAAGTTCCTGACCAGTCCCGCTGTGTCAGGACAGGCGGCGATCACCGGTGGCACCGGGGTCAACCCGTATCGCATCTCACATACGACCAACGCCGATCTTTGGTCGAAGATATTCTCGCCGCGTGAGGCCAAGGAATATCTCGGTGCCCAGAAGGATGCCGTCACCGCGAAGAACACCGCGCTTGACATGCGCTTGCCGGGTTATTTCTCCTACACGGAAATTCTGGAGATCGAGCTGTCGAAAGCATTGGCTGGTGAGGTGACGCCCCAGCAGGCGCTCGATACGGTGGCGCAGGGATGGAACAAGCTGACCGATGATTTTGGCCGGGACAAGCAGCTTGCGGCCTATCGTTCGTCAATGGGCCTCCCGGCAAAATAATGACAAGTCACTATCCCGCCCGCCGCAAGTGTGGGCGGGATAGTTCGAGATGGGAAATGAAGCGTCCGTCGCCGCTGTAGCAGCGCGACGGAGTTCGTATGAAAAGGCACAGCATGTCCCTAGTGCGTTTGCAACAGGTCACCAAATCATTCGGCAAGGTCGAGGTTATTCCACCACTCGATCTGGTGATCGCTGACAAGGAATTCGTTGTGCTTGTCGGGCCTTCCGGTTGCGGGAAGACGACGACCCTGCGCATGATCGCCGGCCTGGAGCAGGCGACGTCCGGAGAAATCCGCATTGGTGACCGCGATGTCACCAATCTCCGTCCAGGTTTGCGCAACTGTTCGATGGTCTTTCAGAACTACGCGCTTTACCCTCACATGACGGTTGCCGAGAATATTGGCTATGGCATGAAAGTGCGGGGCACATCAAAGGCCGACATTGAAACCTCGGTCGCGAATGCGGCTCGGATCCTCAATCTTGGCGCATATCTGCAACGCAAACCGAGCGCGCTTTCGGGCGGACAACGCCAGCGCGTCGCCATCGGCCGTGCCATTGTGCGCCAGCCGGAAGTCTTTCTGTTCGACGAGCCACTTTCCAATCTCGATGCCAAGCTGCGTATTGAAATGCGAACCGAGATCAAGCTTCTGCACCGCCGCCTGAAAACCACCATCGTCTATGTGACGCACGATCAGGTAGAGGCGATGACGATGGCCGATCGTGTGGTTGTGATGAACCAGGGACGTATCGAGCAGGCGGCGGATCCGATCACACTTTATGAGTCGCCGAAGAATTTGTTCGTCGCTGCCTTCATCGGTGCGCCCAGCATGAACTTTATCGAAGGTCGGCTCGAGCGGGATGGTAGCGGGCTCAGCTTTCGGGCGGGAAATGATGTGACTGTGCCAATACCGGCAAATCGAACGCAAGCGCTAACAACCGCGGCTGGCGACGAGGTCGTGCTTGGCATCCGGCCGGAGCACACAATGATTGCGACGGGATCGTTTCCAACGGTGCCGCTAAAGGTGGCGGATATCGAGCCGCTCGGACCCCACACGCTTGCCATTGGCAAGACAGGAACTGCGCCATTCACGGCACAGGTTGCCGCGGGCTCGCCGATCCGTCCCGATGATGTCGTCAACATTCCGATCGATGTCGAAAGGATGCATCTGTTCTTGAAGAGTACGGGCGAAGCACTTGGCGGGTAAGCTCACGCTTGCGATCGATGTAGGCACGGGAAGTGTGCGGAGCGCACTCGTGGATTCCAAGGGCAAAATCCTTGTGATCGCCGCGCGGGAACACGAGCAGATCGTGCCGCAATTCGGCTGGTCGGAGCAGCGGCCTGACGATTGGTGGCAGGGTGTTATGGCGACAATCCGTGAGGTGCTCGACAAGGTTCCACACGCGCACTCCAATATCGATGCCATTGCCGCCTGTGGCCAGATGCACGGTACCGTGCTCGTGGACGATGCCGGCAAACTGGTCCGTGATACCGTACCGCTCTGGAACGATAAACGCACAGTCGGTTACGTCGCAGCTTTCGAAAAATTGCGTCGGCCAGAAAGCTACCTCGCTGACTCTGCCAATCCGGCGACACCTGCCTGGCCTGGCTTCAAGCTGCAGTGGCTGCGCGACAACGACCCTGATGCTTACCAGCGGACAGCGGCAGTCCTTATGCCAAAGGACTATATCAATCTGCGGCTGACCGGCGAGATCGCCATGGATCGCACCGATGGGGGTGCAAGCTTCCTCATGGATCCGAGGACCAGGGAATGGTCGGCAACAATGATCGGGCTTCTTGGTCTCGACAGGGCGAAGCTGGCGCCACTGCGCGACCCGATAGAAATTCTTGGTTACGTGACCGAAAAAGCAGCGATCGAGACCGGCTTGCGCGAAGGGACGCCGGTCCTTGTCGGGGCAGGGGACTATCCGGCTGCGCTAATTGGATCGGGTGTGTGCCGTCCCGGCATTGGATCGGAGGTCATGGGCACCTCCGCGATCATAACGTCCATTGCAGATCAACCGTTGCTTGACCCGGCAGTATGCAATGTTGGCACTGTCGAAGGTAATTGGGGTGCATTCATGCTGCTGGAATCGGGCGGGGACGCGATGCGTTGGGCGCGCCGGGCCTTTCACGAAAAGCAGCTATCATATTCCGATATTGTTGAGAGGGCTGAAGAAGCCCCACCGGGATCGGAAAGGCTGTTCTTCATGCCGTATCTTGCTGGCGAACGGCTTGGCGAACATCGCAATGCGCGTGCGCAATATTTCGGGATAGGCGCATCACACGGGCTTGCGCATATGCACCGCGCAATACTTGAAGGTGTTGCCTTCGCGGTGAAGCGTCACATCAATGTTCTCGATGCCATTTCCGGCGTGCCCCTTGAACGGATAATCGCTTCGGGCGGCGGCGCGAAGACGAAACTCTGGATGAGGATCAAGGCCAGTGTCTACAACCTAGCGATTCTTGTGCCTGCCGAAGCGGAGTGCGGTATTGTCGGCTGCGCCATCATGGCCGCCACCGCGACCGGGCGCTTTGCCAGCGTGGAAGCGGCCGCGGACGCGTATGTTTCCCACGTTGATGAAATAATGCCGGACCCGCGTTGGTCGGAAACGTACGCGCCGATGCAGATATTCTTCGAGAAACTTTATAAACACGGTCAAGCGCTCTACGATGATTTGGACCGCTTGCCTCAGTGACATTTAGCGAGCGAGTGTAGAGAAGGCTGTTTCAAGGTGACGGTATGCAGACAAGAGTAGTCAAGGCAGATGACGTCGAGCTGGCGAGCGAAGCATTCGGCAATCCGGATGATCCAGCAATCCTGCTGATCATGGGCGCCATGGCCTCGATGCTGTGGTGGCCGAAAGAGTTCTGCCAGCGTCTTGCAGACAAAGGCCGCTATGTCATTCGCTATGACAATCGTGATACGGGGCTTTCGACAAACTATCCGGTTGGCAAACCTGAATACAGCTTCGACGACATGGCCGACGATGCAATTCGTGTGCTCGACGGCTACGGCATTTCCTCGGCGCATATTGTTGGTATGTCGATGGGAGGCATGATTGCACAACTTGTGGCATTGAAATATCCGGAGCGATCGCGAACACTGACACTGATAAGCGCGTCACCTGTCGGCGTTGATACCACTCATCTACCCGGAATGACTGCCGCCTACACAGAGCATTCGGCCAGTTACGCCGATCTGGATTGGTCGGATCGCACGCAGGTTATCGAGTTCATGCTTGCTGATGTCCGCGCGATTTCCAGTACGAGACATCCATTTGACGAGCAACATGCGCGAGACTTCATCGTAATGGACTATGATCGGGCGCAACGTTTTGAAAGCGCAACCAACCATTTCGTGCTTTCCAGCGGAGATCAACAGAAGGGCAAGCTTACCCGCCTTAGACCGCCGCTTCTCGTTATCCACGGCACGTCTGATCCCATCTTTCCTATCGAGCACGGTCGCGAATTCATCAAGATCGTTCCGGGGTCGAAGCTGGTCGAGGTTGACGGAGGCGGTCATGAACTGCATCCCAAGGACTGGAACACAATGATCGAGGCATTGGTCGGGCACACACCGAGTAAAAAGAATACGCGCTAATCGGTAAGATCCGGCGGTGGTACGAGATTAAATTTAGTCTACTAAATGCCTAAACGCTGCGACCACCTCTTCATAGACCTTGCGCTTGAAGGGAACGATGAGGTCGGGCAATTGTGCCATCGGCTTCCACGCCCATTCGTCGAATTCGGCCGTATGACCGCCGGGAGGCGGGTTGATCGCAATTTCGGTTTCATTGCCATCGAAGCGATAGGCGAACCACTTTTGCGTCTGGCCGCGATATTTGCCCTTCAGTGCAATGCCAACAAGATGAGGAGGCAAATCGTAGTTGATCCAATTGGGAGCTTCAGCGAGGAGAGATACGGATTTCATACCCGTCTCCTCATAGAGTTCGCGCAAGGCTGCCGGTTCGGGGTCCTCTCCTGGATCGATGCCACCTTGCGGCATTTGCCACAGCTGCGTTGCACCATCCATTTCGTCATTGGCAGCGACGATGCGGTGCCCGGCCCAGACCAGACCTTGCCGGTTGAGCACCATGATGCCAACGCAGGGCCGGTAGGGCAGAGATTCAGGATCGACAGGTTGCTTGTTCTTGCTCATGCAAAATACTCCGGGCCACCGGTTGCTAACCTTTTTCCGGATCACGGACAAGGGCGGAGACGGGAACGATCTCTATACCGCGCGCCTTAGCCTCATTGGCCCACGATGTGACGGCCTCCACTGTCACGTCGAAGGCGGAGCCAGTGGCGATCGCAGTACCCTTGGCACGGGCAATACGCTCCAGCTCATCAAGCTTCTTCAGAATCGCGCCGCGATCCTGCGAAGCGTCGATCAAAAGGTCGGCTGCGGCGAAAGGTGCACCCTGTTGCGCGGCAATGCCATCGGCCTTGCTGCGCGCCGATGTGCCATCGTCCAGATAGAGCAGACCACGCTTGGCGATATCCTGAATAACAGTTGTCATTGCCTCGGGTTCAGCGGTGAAGCGTGCACCCATATAGTTCATGACGCCTGTGTAGTTGGTGATACGGCCCATTGTCCTGTGCAGGTTTTCCAAAGTCGCCGCTGGGGATGCATCCACGGTCAATGTGTTTCGTCCTGGATTGACCCGCGGATAGTCATAGGGTTCGAGCGGGATCTGCATCAAGACTTCATGCCCATCCTGACGCGCTGCCTGCATCCAGCGGAGAAGGCTGTTGCCTTCCGGCGAGAAGGCCAGTGTCACTTCGGGAGGCAACGTCTGGATTGCCTGTTGCGACCCGGTTTGCGAGAGGCCTAATCCCCCGATGACGATGGCGACGCGAGCACCGCGCGCGCCTGACCATGGCCGGGCATAGATATCGAGCGGGCGACGGCCATCGGGTCGCGATTCTGGGCAATGGCCCCTGCGGGCTTTGCTCCAGCATATCGGGTTCGGGAATATGGGCAGTGCGCGGGTCCTGGGCGCGCCGTGTCGGATCGCCAACAACGATTACCTTGGGGCCGCCTTCAGGCGCTGTGACGATGTTGCCCGGCTGGCTTTTATTGTCATGCGCTGGGGCGGGGGGCGGGATAACGGTCGGCGCGGCTTCCGCAACCTGCGGCTTTGGCGGTTCAGGTACGGGCCGTCGGAAGCCTTGATGGCTGGTGTAGGTGACGAACGAGGCAAGACCGAGGACGCAGACAATCGAAGCCGATGGCAATAGCCAGCGGATCGCCGATGTCCTGTCAGATTTTGAGTCTGGCCGTTTGCCGTTTTGTCCCAGCGGCCGGTTGAGATCGGAGTTCACGCGTTTTGGCCGCAGAGGATGTCAAGGGAGGGATAGAGGCTGGAGGAATGAGCCATGGGGACCAGACTATAGGAGAGAAGTCCGGTCCCCATTTTCATGTCAGTTAGGCACGCCCTTCTTGGGATCGGCCGGGAAGGCTGCATTGGCTTGTTCGCCGCGCAAGAGCTTCAGCGCCTGGATGAGCTGGAGGTCGTCTTTCGGATCTGGCGGCACATAGGCGATCGAGCCGGAACCCTCTGCATCTTCTTGCACGCCTTTGATGTGACCCTTCAGGCTGGATTCACTCATTGGCTCGGCCTTGCCCTGAAGGTCGGCGGGAAGCGGCTGATCGACAGCGATGTCCGGGACAATACCCTTGCCCTGGATGGATTTTCCAGCAGGCGTGTAGTAAAGCGCCGTCGTCAGACGCAATGCGCCGCTTTCGCCGAGCGGTATGATTGTCTGTACCGAACCTTTGCCGAACGAGCGTGTTCCGAGGATCGTTCCACGGCGATGGTCCTGCAACGCACCGGCGACGATTTCCGAAGCACTGGCCGAGCCGCCGTTGATCAGGACGATCAGCGGCTTGCCGTTGGTCAGATCGCCGGGCCTTGCGTCGAACCGGGTGATATCCTGCGGATCGCGGCCACGTGTCGAGACAACCTCGCCCTTGTCGAGGAAAGCATCGGAGACGGCGACGGCCTGATCCAGCAGACCACCGGGGTTCAAGCGCAGATCGAGGACGAAGCCCTTGAGCTTGTCGTCCGGAACCTTGCTCTGGATATCCTTGATTGCCTTCTGCAGGTCCTCGAAGGTCTGCTCCGTGAAGGAAATGACACGGACATAACCAACGTCGTTGTCGACCCGGGAGCGGACAGCTTTGACCTTGACCACGTCGCGGACGATGGTGAGCTTGATCGGCTTGTCGGCGCCCTGACGAATGAGCGTCAGTTCGATAGGCGTGTTCACTTCGCCGCGCATCTTGTCGACGGCGTCGGTCAGCGTCATGCCACGCACCTCAGTGCCATCGATTTGCGAAATATAGTCGCCCGCCAAGACGCCAGCCTTCGATGCCGGGGTGTCCTCGATCGGAGCGATAACCTTCACAAGTTCGTTTTCCATGGTGACTTCGATACCGAGGCCGCCGAATTCACCCTTGGTCTGAACGCGCATGTCCTGCGCCTGTTCGGCATTCATGTAGGATGAGTGTGGATCGAGCGAGGTCAGCATGCCGTTGATGGCGCTCTCGACCAGCTTTTTGTCGTCGGGTGGCGTGACATATTGGGCGCGGACGCGCTCGAATATATCACCAAAAATTGATAGCTGTTTATAGGTATCGGTGCCCGCAGCTTCTGCAGCGGTTGTGGGCAGAGCTCCCTGCACAACGACCATTGCCGTCGCACCCAACAGGGCTCCGGCCATGAGAAGCGTTAGCCTACGTATCATTTGCGGTCCTTCCAGCAAGCCTTTCCGCCCACCAGGGAGCGGGATTAACAGGTTTTGTATCCTTCCGGAACTCAATGTAAAGCATTGGAGCTCCATTTCCCATCGGAACAGGTGCGGTACTCGCAATAAGTTGCTTGTTCATCACACCGACCGGTTCTCCAGCCAGTACAAACTGGTTCTGAGAGACGTTGATTTTATTCATTCCCGCCAAGACAACATGATATCCATTGCCCGCGTCAAGTATCAAGAGTTGACCGTATGACCTGAATGCGCCCGCATAAAGGACTACCGCGTCGACCGGTGAAGTAATCGTGGCGCCTGGAGCGGTCGTGAGCGTATCACCCTGAACCGTGCCGCCTACGCCATCATCGTCGCCGAAATGCTTCACAAGCTTACCTGCTGCTGGCATGGAAAGATGGCCTTTCAGCGACGCAAAATTAACCTGTGCCGAAAGACGGCTCTGGTTGGAGGCGAAATCATCGGCACGTTGCTGGCTTGCGGCCATCTTCTGTTGCTCCTGCGCGCTTGCAGCATCGGCGGCCTTCTTGACCTCCTGCATGTCCTTTTCCATGGAGGCAATCAGATCGCGCAGCGACGTGGCCCGCTTGGCGAGGTCCTCGGCACGCTGTTGCTCAGCGAGGCGCGTTTCTTCAGAGGTGGTCTGCATTTTTTGCTTCTCAGCAAGAAGCAGGTCGAGCCGTGTCTTCTCCTCCGCCTGCCCTGAAAGTGCGGCGGTCAGACGGCTCCGTTCCTCGGCAATCGAGGTCTTGACGCGGGTTAGGTCCTTGAGATCTGCAATCAGGGTTTCGGTTTGCTGACGCATTTCGGGAACAACAGCGCCGAGAAGAACCGCGCTTCGCACGGATGCGAGGGCATCATCCGGACGAACGAGAATTGCCGGCGGCGGGTTGAGACCCATGCGCTGCAAGGCCGCCAGCACTTCGGCGAGCGCGCCACGCCGGGATTTCAGCGACGCCTTTATACTGTCTTCTCGCTCACGCAGACCGGCGAGCTTGTCGCTAAAGCCGGTGATATCCTCACTCAACTTTTTCTCGGTCTTGGCCGACTGGATGAGAGCGGCGGTTATCGTGGTTTGATCCTTTTTCAGCGCCGCGATTTCATTGTCCAGTGCCGTGACACGTTCCGAGGAAATCGATATCTGCCCGGTCAGGTCTTCAAGTTCCTTGGCAGTTTGTGCGCGCTTTGCATCCAAAGGTTCCGGAGCCGGTTGCAAGCCATGTTCTTGTGCTTGAACGAACGATGGAATGGACTGACATGCCGGCCAAGGCTACAATCAGGAAAACGACATGTGAAAATGTGCGTTTGCCTTTCAGGGTTGCCTTTGATGCCTCAAATTTCATTGCCGGACCGGACTAGAGCGATGGTTTTATCCCGACTTTAGGGAGACTTCGATTAATGAAGTATTAACCATAAACCAGCCGCGTCGAAAGCCTGATGATTTAGCATTGATTGACGTGGCGGAATTGCGGCGCTCCGATCGCCGCATTGAACTTTGGTCGATGCTTCTTGACGCGGATAGTGTCCGAGGGGATGGAATTCGCTCCAACATGTCTATATTTAGGAGGTGGCTGCGTCTGCAAAATCACTTAGTGATCTTGGGCATCCGGATGTGGCATCCCCTTCACCAATGGTTCTCAATATGACCGATTTGACGATCGTAATCCCATGTTACAACGAGTCCGGCAACATCGGAAACCTGGTGAGGGAAATCAATACAGCGCTCTTGTCTGGCCCATCCTATGAAATCATTGTGGTCGATGACGGGTCCGCTGATGGATCGGCGGAGGAAGCGACAGCTGCCGGCGACCACACCCGTGTGCTGCGCCATAAAAAACGCACCGGCAAATCACGCGCCTTGATCACCGGCTTTCGGGCAGCCCAAGGCCGGTGGATTGCGACGCTGGATGGCGATGGTCAGAATGACCCGATGGATATTGCGCGATTGTGGCCCCGCCTTGAGCGCGCATCTCCGGCGCTTTTTGCGGGTGTAAGGAAACGGCGTAACGATGGTATCGTCAAACTGTTGACTTCAAGATCCGCCAATTTCGTGCGCAAACGGTTGCTGAAGGATGATTGCCGGGACGCGGGATGTGGATTCAAGATTCTTCCGGCTGTGGTAGCGCAAAGTCTACCCTATTTCGACAACATGCATCGGTTCATCCCGGCTTTGTCGCGACGCGCCGGGCTGCCAGTGATCGAGGTCGACGTCGAGGATCGGCCTAGACTGGCCGGCGTATCGAAATATGGTTTTTTTGACCGCGCCGCGGTGGCGTTTCTTGATACAGTCGGCGTTTTCTGGCTCATCCGCCGCTATTCTGATCCGGTATCGGTAACCGAGATGAATAGCGATGGAAGCTAAAGGTTCGCAATTCACCATTGAAGTTTCGCACTCGCGCGGTCACCCGTGTTACCGGTCCGATTGGCTGTGCGTCAGCCGGTAATCGCGCTAGTGCTTCTTCGCCAGGGTCATCATTGCCCTGCCAGACCAGAACGATATCCGAAGCTTCGCCCCGTTCAGGCGGCCAATGCAGGAGGGCTGCCACATTGCCCGCATCGTCCTGGCGGTTGGACGCGATCCTCGCAGGCGTGGGATTCTGTGCGCGGATCGCATCGGCTACGCCGTCGAAGGGAAAATTGAATCGAGGGGTGCCGAACAGGGCAATCATTGCGACTGCCAGCGGGGCAAGGATGTACATTGCGCCTGATATGACCAGTACATTGCGTGCGCCGAGTACCTGCGGCAAAGAAAGCGCCAAAAGGATCGCAGTTGGTGCCAGGATGGGGGCCATATAGCGCTCTGCGACGGAATGGTAATCGGCAATGAAAACCAGCGCCGCGAAGGCGGCAAGGCCAATCAGTATTGTGCGAAGCAGGAGCTTGCGGACATCCGCGCCGCCATCCGGCGGGGGACGTGGATGATCGCGGCTCCGACCAATCCAGAAGATTATGAGGGCAGGGCCGGCCCACAGGAAAGTTGAAATCAGGAGACTGGCAAGCCCGTCGATCCCTACCCGCGGAAGATCGAATGATTCCAGATAGCCGATGGCCTGCGCAAGCTTATGCATTCTGCCGGCTGTCGCCGCCAAGGGTGCGTTGAGGGAAGCGACAATGACGGGTGTAAAAGCGGCAATGAAAATAGCAATCGAGATCCAGATCCGCCGCTCGAACAATTGACGGCGAATTGGTGCAGTCATCACCGCAGCGATGAGGAAGCTGACCAGAAAAATGAAGAAGTTATATTTGGCCAAGGCCCCGATTGCCGCCCAGATGCCAAACCAGATGTATGCACGCGTACCCTTCCCCTCACGCAATAGGGCAAAGGCATGAACGATGCCGATTGATGCGGAAATAACGAGAATAGTATGTGCTGTAGTCTGGATGGACATCCAGACTATCTGCGGCAGAAACGCCGACGCAGTTAACGCTAGTACGCCTGCGCGGTCACCACCCAGTCGGCGCGCAGTATCGAAACTAAGCCAGTGATAGAGCCCAAGCAGGGAAAGGCGCACCAGAGCGACAGCAAGAACCCAGTTCCAACCAGTCAGTTCGAGCGCGAGTCGCACCAGCCAATTGTACATTGGCGGATGCGAGTTGCCATAGTTCCAAGCGAACGCAACTTCGCCAACGAATTGCGCCTCATCGATTTCCATAAACCGTGAAAGAAAGAGGCGCAGTACTAAAATGGCAAGGATGTACAGAACGATTGCACGCGGAGCGAGGCGCGCAAGTTTTGACCAATTGATTGGTGGGCCATCAAGTGAGGCCATGCTGAAATTTCGCCAGAACACCCTTGGCTCCCACGCTTCATTCAGCGTGACCTACTACAAAAATTGAGTTTGCCGCAATCCCGGACAGGACTTCTTAAAGATACACAAAAACCGCCGGTACGAGACCGGCGGTTTTTGTGATTTGCTGCGGTTAAGCGCGACGTATGATGCTGGCGATCAATGAGATTAGCAGCAGCGCCAGGAACACGTAGAAAATGATCTGAGCGATGCCTGCCGAGGCGCCGGCAATACCACCAAAACCTAACGCGCCTGCCACAAGTGCTATGATCAGAAAAATTACAGCATAATAAAGCATTTATCATCTCCCTGTCTTGTCGGATTCAAAACGGATAAGACGCTGTTTTGTTCCCGAGACAGGAGGGCAACGCGCTCTACGCCTTGGCTTTGCTGCTCTCTTTAAAGAACAGGGCCTGGGTGATTAATGCCTTGACCATATCGGGATTGAACGGTTTGGTAACGAGGAAGGTCGGTTCCGGCCGTTCTCCTGTCAGCAATCTTTCGGGAAAGGCGGTGATGAAAATAACAGGAACCGCATCCTGGCTGAGAATGTTGTTCACCGCGTCGATACCGGAGCTTCCATCCGCAAGCTGGATATCTGCAAGAATCATGCTCGGATGGGTGGCGGAGTAAATCTTGAGCGCCTCGTCGCGCGTCCGTGCAATGCCAACCACGCGGTGCCCGAGGGTCTGGACCATGTGCTCGATATCCATGGCGATCAAAGGTTCGTCCTCAATGATCAGAATGTCGGTTGCGATCTGTTTCGAAATGCCGACGGATGCCTCGTCCAACAGCCCGTAAAGTTCGCCATCCGTGACTTCGAGAATTTCCATCGTCTCGGCCTGGCTGAAACCTTCAAGGCTGATCAGCAGGAAGGCCTGACGGGCTTTCGG
The DNA here is from genome assembly GCA_963776115.1 of uncultured Alphaproteobacteria bacterium. Classification (GTDB taxonomy): domain Bacteria; phylum Pseudomonadota; class Alphaproteobacteria; order Rhizobiales; family Rhizobiaceae; genus Phyllobacterium. The sequence continues at coordinate 125,358 of CAVZLS010000011.1, forward strand.
CGCGATTGCAGTGAGGTTGGCCGCTGCATGTCTCTCCCAGCCGAACTCGGATTTCAATTCGAGAGGGCGGACATTGACGGAGTTGAAATGTTTGATCAGCAGCTTGTAGAGGCTAGCACGATCGGAGCCTGCTTGAGGGAAAAGGGAAACGTCTGTGATGAGAATTTCAAGCGTCGCCGCAACATAGGCATCGCCGGAAGATTGCGAGCCGGTGATAGCGCGAGCGAAACGGCGAAGATATGGCAGATGAGGGGCTATCCGGGTGGACAATGACATTATAGTGATTTCCCTGTTTCGGGTGGGGTACTGAGGCGTGGTGAGTTCCTTCCTGAAACACTTTCGCAAAAAAAAAGTTCCCTGTAACGGAACTTTCTTCTTTGTCAGGAATTGTCATCATTAATGTGCCTTGGGTACAGGCTCTATTCATACTACAGCGACGAACCACCAGCAAAGATCAGACAATGAACGCCAAAAAGAATTCTATTGACGCTCCTGAAAAGGTGCGAGTTCGCCGCCGCGACATTAAGAACGCTGAAACAGAAATTGGTCTGAAGTTACGCGCGCTATACGCATCGGTGCAGGAGGAAGAAATACCGGCTCGTTTTCTCGATCTTCTTGAAAAGCTTGATGAGGCTGAACGCAATCATACGCAATCATCCAAATAACGGGCTGTTGAATGGTACATGAATCTGCTGATTTCAAGAGAGATTTGATTGCTGCCTTGCCGAAACTGCGAGCATTTGCAGTGTCACTGATCGGTAATCCGGACAGGGCAGATGACCTTGTGCAGGATACGATTATGAAGGCGTGGGCCAAACAGGATTCGTTCGAGCCCGGCACCAATATCAAGGCTTGGCTCTTTACGATCTTGCGCAACGAATTCTACAGCCAGATGCGCAAGCGTGGGCGCGAGGTCCAGGATTCCGATGGGATATTCACCGAGCAGTTGTCCGTTCATCCCGCACAATATGGCTCGCTGGATTTGCAGGATTTTCGCAAAGCGCTCGAAAAACTGCCCGACGATCAGCGTGAAGCAATCATACTTGTCGGCGCGTCGGGCTTTTCTTATGAAGAGGCTGCCGAAATCTGCGAGTGCGCCGTTGGAACGATCAAAAGCCGTGTGAGCCGTGCCAGAACTCGTCTGCAGGAATTGCTCGAGATTCAGGGGGAGGTGGACTACGGTCCTGATTCGATCGCAACGCAGGTCACATCAAACAAGTTCGCCTGAGGAGCCGGTTTCATTGAATCGCTTTTTCGACGGCGATAAGGCGGCTACAGCTTTGATAATTTGACTTTTGCCGTAGGGTTTACCGACAACGGTAACTCCTACAAAGCCATCTATGCCACCTGCTTCCACATCATACGCAGTGGTGAAAACGAGCGGCACGCCTCGCGATTGCAATAGGGTAGCCGCCCGCAACGAAGAAACGCCGTGCGCTTCGACCTCGATGATTGCAATGTCGCATTCGGCCTCGCTTTCGATCCAGGCAAGTAGTTCATTAACATTCGAAACCAGATCGACGGATTGCGCCTGGCACTCTTCCGCGATGCGCTCCAGCTCTAGTCCAATCAGATATTCATCTTCGAGGACCAGAAGTCGCATGCCTTTCAATTCCATTTAAGATGCTCCTGTGGGGACTTCTTATGCACAGGACCGAATCGCAATGTCATTTAACTAAGACATACGGATTGCGAAGAAATGTTAAGCAATTCGCAGGCGGCATGATAACTTGCAACCCGACCATCAATTGAACGGCCACAATGAAAACCTCGAAAACTTCGGCTGCCCGGCAGTACCCCTGTGACAAATGTCCATTGCAGGAGTTTCCGCATTTTCAACGGCATACCAAAGAAGAAATATCGTTCCTCACGGACTTCAAAACGGGTGAGCTCGTTGCCGACGCCGGTACGACTGTCCTTGTGGAAGGTGCCAATAGTGCGCACCTCTTTACCGTGCTCTCGGGCTGGGGCTTCCGCTACAAGACATTGGAAGACGGTCGCCGGCAGATACTGAACTATGTTCTTCCTGGTGATCTGATTGGTCTGCAGGGATCTGTGATGCGTGAGATGCAGCATTCGATCGAGGCTTTGTCGCCGATGATACTTTGTGTATTTCAGCGCGATAAACTTGCAAACCTCTTCCGAAACTATCCCGAACTTGCCTATGACATAACCTGGATTGCTTCCCGCGAGGAACAAATGCTCGACGAAATCCTGCTGAGCGTGGGACGGCGTACGGCCTTGGAGAGGGCAGCCTATCTTTTTGCCTTCGTGTTCCAGCGTGCCAAATCAGTAGGGATGGTCAGGAGCAACAAGCTGATGGTGCCGCTGACGCAGCAACATGTGGCTGATACGCTAGGCCTTTCGATTGTTCACACTAACAAGACGTTGAAGAAGCTCGCAGCTCGTAACGCCCTTCGTTGGCTTGATCGCGGGTGCGAGATCCTCGAGGAGGACGTGCTCCTGGACATATCAGGATGGCAGGGTTTGCCGGGCACGCTTCGACCATATATCTAGGATATTCCCTTGGAGGGCACATCATTTGTTGTGGTGGCGCAGAGTTGTCATGAGCTTTTCACGGAGGCCGCTAAGGGGCTTGGCGATCGTACTTTCGCTCGGCATGATCATTGGTTCAGCCGGCTCCACGATTATCCTTGCGCGCAGCGTCAACAATCAGATCGACGATATCCTCGCCACCTATAAGGTGCGCGAACAGGCATATGGTTCGCTGTCATTGATGACCGAGGCTCACAACAGCCAACGAGGGTTCATCTTGACGCAGAGTACACTGCTACTTGATCATTATCGGAACGTAACAGCCCGGCTCGATGAGAGCCTCAATACGCTTACGGAAATGACCAAGGGAAATCCGCGGCAGCAAGCTACGGCGACTCGAATCCGCGATCTGGCGAAAGCAAAACAGAGAAACGTGGATGCGGCGATTGCCCAGGCGGTTGCAGGGATGAGTACGGAAGCGCGTGAGTCCCTCGGACCAAATTTCGGCGTTGGTCAACTCGATGAAATCAACAAGACGGTCGACGGCTTTCTCGCAGAAGAAGATCGAAGGCTGATTGAACGAAATATTGCTGTGGATCAAATGAGAAGCTGGCTAACAATAGCTGCGCTCTCTTCCCTCGGGGGTGCTCTCATTCTGGCAGTCATTCTTGCGAACCGAACCAGACGTTATGTACGCAAGCTGACAGAGGGACAAACATTGCTTCTTTCAGAAAAAACAATTCTGGAAAGTATGGTCCAAAACAGGACGGCAGAACTTGAAAAAGCCATGCTCTTGGCAAAACGGGAGCGGGCTCGCGTGGAAACACTGCTGCAGGATTCCGACCATCGCATAGGAAATTCGCTTGCGACGGTCTCGTCGCTACTCGGTATTCAGATGCGGGACGTATCGTCGGAGGAAATACGCGCCGCACTCGGGGCAGCCCGCGACAGAATTCAAACCATTTCGTCGGCCCACAGACGTCTGCGGCTTGGAAAGGATCATGAGACTGTTCGTGCGGATGAATATTTGCCGGACGTCATCGCTGATATCAAGCAGTCGACCGCCCATGACCGAGATATCAGGATTGTCGCAGAGCTTGCCCCAATAAACCTGAGCTCCCGCGATGCGACGACGCTCGGAATAATCATTGGCGAGTTGACGATGAACGCCATAAAACACGCTTTTCCGGGCAGCAAGGCCGGAGAGATAAGAATCGATCTTGTGCGGGGTGAAGATGACGTTCTGCGGCTGGAGATTGCCGATACCGGTGTCGGCATGCAGAAGACATCGAAGAATCGCTCCTCTGGACTTGGGTCGCTTATCGTCAATCAGCTTTGCCAGCAATTCGACGGATCGGTTGTCTACTCTGTCAATCCGGGCGGGGGCACCTCAGTAAAGGTGGCGCTACCCGGCCTCATGGAGATACAGTCAGAGGAGGCCACTCAAAAGGATGAGTGATCGGTCGTCAGAGCGTTGCCGCACCTGTTTCCGGCTTTTCAGCATTCAGATGACCAAGGGCAAGTTCAATGTCCCGCAAATTTCGCGTTACACCATCATCGGGATCCATACCACTTTCCGTGGCCGCTCGCTGTAGTCCCCGAGCCTCGCTCAGCAGTTCTTCCAGTTTGGCAATCTTCTGGACCCTGCTCAGGCTTTCGTCAGAAAGAATGTCATTCGCTTCAAGCATTTTCGGCCTCCTTCGATAGCCTAACGAAAACGAAGGTGCTGGATAAATGTTCCCATTAAGGAACAAAGCACAAAGGGTTGCGTTCTTGAGGGAGCTATATCGATGGTATGAGTAGGGTGGCGATGCGAGCCATCATGTGGATATGAGATCGGAAAACATTTCAGAAAGCACGTTAGAATTTCTGTCGGGGTCGTCGCGTCGTGATGTTCTTTCGAGTTTGAAGACGCTTGAAATTCGCGAGCATGACAACGAATTCCATTGTTTGGCGGAACTCGCATTGTCGATGTCCAACAGCAGCGGCGCACAGATCACACTTGTGGATGAGAAACGAAGCCGTATCTTGTCCCATGCAGGGCGTCTTGGGATAGCCAATATCTGGGCTATTGAAGCCAGTTCACTGGCGGCACCTGACAGGAGTTGCCTGATCATTCTGAACGCCGCGGAGGATGTTCGCTATTCCGAAATCGATGCGGTGACCCATAGGCCGAATCTCCGGTTCCTGGCCGTTGCACCAATCTGCGTCGCCAACGAGTGTATTGGAGCTCTCAGCGTCCTGTCCGACGAGCCCCGAACGGAATTCGCTTTAACCCAGCAGAAGCAACTCATGCATCTGGCAAGACTTGCCGGTTCGTTTATCTCGCTCAAACGTGAATCCCGCACGGAAACCGATGCCATGGCGAAGTTGCATCAGGATGAAGATCGCAATTCCATGGCACTTGAGGTCGGCAATGTCGGCAGCTGGGTATGGGATCTGCGCACGGGCAAGTTCAGTGGCAACAGGATGGCCTATTCCATGCTTGGTCTTAGTCCCGATCAACCTGTCAGCGGCGAAGACGTCTTCCGGGCAATGCACCCTGACGATTTTCCAATCATGAAATCAGCCTTCACACGCGCGCTGGTCAGTAATCAGGATTATGTCGGAGAATTCCGCGCTGCGTCATCGGGTCAATGGCTTCTAGGACGCGGCCGCATTTTCGAACGTGATGCCCAGGGAAGACCCGTGGTCGCGGTTGGTGTCAATATTGATATTACGGACACAAAAAAAGCCGCCGAAAAAACGCGACTCCTGCTGCGCGAGCTCAATCACCGCGTCAAAAACACCTTGGCAATGTTGCAATCGCTGGCACGGCAGACGCTCAATCGAACATCCGATCCAGCCGAGTTCATGGAGGCGTTTTCAGGACGTCTTCGGGCCATTTCGGAAGCACATACATTGCTTTCCGATCGAGAATGGAGCGGCATCAGTCTGATCGATCTGATTGCAAAACAAGTGGAGCCTTATGCGGGTTTTGATCCTCGACAGATCGAGCTCGCAGGGGAGGACATGGTTTTACCGCCGGACCACGCACTCGGGCTTGGCATTGCGCTGCACGAGCTTGCTACCAATGCAGCTAGACATGGCGCCCTGTCCGTCGCCGACGGTCGCGTGCGAGTGTCATGGCAAATAGAACCCGGCCTCGATGAATCCCGCGTTACCATCCACTGGGTCGAATCCAATGGCCCGAGAGTGCTGCCACCGGAAGTGCGGGGGCTTGGTGAAAGATTGATCGAGCGCAGCCTGGATAAGGTTCTGTCAAGCAGCGTCAGATTGAGTTATCCGGAAACCGGCATGGAGGCTTTGATTTCCATGCCCATCCGCGATCACTCAAATATCCTGGCCCGTAGATGAGGTGTCTTCAGGACGCCGTCTTTTCTTCTTCTTTGGTTTTGTCAGAAGCGAAAGCCCGCCGAAAGCCACGAGAGGAACTGCAAGCATCATGAGCGCGCGCGATCGCAGAACAACCGGTGCTGCAGCAAGAGCTGCAACTGTAAGAAGAGCGGACGTATCAACCTTTGCACGTTCGCTCTGGCGATTTCGCGCGGCGCGTTCGACGATCTTCATGATTATGTAAGTAATGATAGCCAAGCCGAACGCGCTACCGGCGAGGATCAACGACGCATGCATTTCGCCATAGCGCTCGGCGAGGGCGATATAGGCAGCCACAACCAGGAAAATCACGCCGATAGTTGCCAGCACAGCGATAATGCCAGCGAAGACCGCGTTGCGCTTCAATCTGTTTATCACGAGGCCAACTTCACCCGCGGCGACGCTGGTTAAAAGTGGAGCTAACAGTTTGAGCATGTCAGCGGCGGGCGATCAGGGCAAGAAGGAAACCGACGCCGGCGGCGACGGCAATCGTGGTCAAGGGGTGTTCACGAACGGTTTCTGTGAGCTGGTCTTCAAGCTCACGAGCTTGCAGGCGAAGGTCCTCCAACGTTTCCTCACCGCGGACTTTTGCGGTTTCGTAGGAACTTGCTGCGCTGCGCGTGGCATCCTTGGCAGAACTCTTTCCTATCTTGGCAAGGGTTGCTGCAATATTCGCGATGTCCTCCTTCAGGGCCGCAACCTGGGCTTGCAAATCGGGATTGCTATCGGTCGCGTCGTCAACCGCTTTGCGAATTTTTGAAGAAACCGTAGCCATAGAAAAACTCCTTGAGAAAACAGCCGGATATCGGTCAGGAACGTTGGTCTTCAGTATTTGTTCCATGCATTGGAGGCCGCTGCAAGTAGTCTACTAGCGGGCATCCCTTCCAAAGCTTATGAAAGATAGCCCATCAACCACAAAATGAGAATGATCGGAAGCGGCAGACCAATGAGCCAAAGCAAAACACCTCGTAACATTTTAAAACTCCTTTTCAGCCATGTCAGATGATCGTTCGTAACAAGGGTCTAAGAAGCGCGTTAAATTCTGCCCATCAGAAGCAAAATCAACAGAACGACCAAGACTATTCCCACGAGTCCAGACGGACCGTAGCCCCAATTCCTGGCATGAGGCCAAGTTGGAAAGACCCCGATAAGTGCCAAGATGAGAATGATGATGAGAATTGTCGTGAGTGGCATTCTTTCCTCCCTCTCCTGGGAAACTTTACAGCTCCGAAACACCCGAACCAGGATTTGGTTCCCACGTGACGGGCTCGGACCACGACCAAGAAATGGAATGCAACCAAATTGAGCCGACTTCGTTTCTGTCGCGGGGTTTCAATGGAGATGGGTTTTTATGGATGTCATGCCGGTAGGTTTTCATGCCTTCTGAAGGGGCCGGGGGGAAGTCGCGCGCCGTCGAACGGGTAACCCAACGATCGATCTATACGCCCGTTTCGGCGAATGCGGCGAACCAGTTCCCACCAATAATTGTCGCGATAGCCGTTGTAGCAGCGCTTTATTTCGCCCGTGAAATTTTCGTGCCATTGGCGCTGGCTCTGCTTTTGACCTTCGCGTTGTCACCATTGGTCACGCGCTTGCACCGCTCGGGTGTGCCGAAAGGCGTTGCCGTACTAAGTGTTGTGACAACGGCCTTTCTTTTGATCTTCATTTTCGTCAGCATTGTCGCGAGCCAGCTTACTGTGCTCGCGCAAAATCTGCCAAGCTATCAATATAATATCGAGACGAAGATCCGCGCGATCAAGGATGCGCAGTCGGGGAACAGCATTTTTGATCGCGGCGCGCGCATGTTCAAACGCTTCAGCGACGAAATTGGTCGATCGGACGAAGTGGAGCGCTTTGAAAGCGACAACCGAGCAGCTGCTAAACCAGATCCGGCGCGACAACCTCCCCAAAATGTTGCACCGCCTGCCCCTTTACCACCCTTGCGCGGTATAGATCCTAACAAACCCGTACCTGTGGAAATCCGCAATCCACCGCTAGATCCCTTAAGCCTGCTGCAGACCTTTGCCGGTCCGTTGATCCAGCCCCTGGCGACAATCGGCATTGTGATTGTGGTAGTCATATTCATGCTGATGCGGCGTGAAGATTTGCGCGACCGTTTCATAAAGTTGGTGGGAGCCAGCGATATTCACCGAACGACGACTGCCCTGCATGATGCCGGCAAGCGCGTCGGCCAATATTTGCTGATGCAGTTGATCATCAATATCAGCTTCGGCGTGCCTATCGGGATCGGGCTATGGTTCATTGGTATTCCCAACCCGATGCTGTGGGGTATGCTGGCGATCGTTCTCCGTTTTGTGCCCTACATCGGACCAATCATTGCAGCTGCGTTTCCGATTATTCTGTCGCTGGCAGTCGATCCGGGTTGGATGGTGCTCTTCTGGACTGCCGCCTTGTTCATCGTGCTGGAGCTCATCAGCAGCAATATCATGGAGCCGCTTCTCTACGGCTCCAAGACCGGGTTGTCCCCCGTTGCGATTCTGATGGCCGCCATTGTCTGGACCTGGATCTGGGGGCCGATAGGATTGATCCTTTCGACACCGCTCACCGTTTGCCTGGTCGTTCTTGGAAGACACGTGCCAAAGTTCGAATTTTTGGATGTTCTTCTTGGCAACGAGCCGGTGCTCCTTCCGCCGCAGCAGCTATATCAACGGCTGTTATCCGGCGATCCTGACGAAGCAACAGAAAAGGCCGAGGAGTATCTGCAATCGGCAACGATCATGGATTATTACGCTTCGGTGGCTATTCCCGCATTGCTACTTGCCGAACACGACAGAGGCCGGGGCGTGCTTGACGAGCCTAGGCGCAATCGCGTGGCACAAAGCATGATCCTTCTCGTCGAGAACCTGTCGGAATATCACGACGTTGAAGACGAAGAAGAAAAGGGAGCCGAACCCGAAGGGAGCTCCAAGAAAGCTGTGGCTAATAAAGAGAAGGCAAAACCAGAGAAGCCGAGAACAATTGCGTCCGCAGGCGGACGCGGCGACCTCGATGATGCGGCAGCCGTTGTTCTTGGCGATATTCTTGAGCGCAAGGATTTTGACGTTCGCGATATTTCTCACGAAGAGCTCGAGGCAATCAACATCGGCAAGCTTGATCTTTCGAGCGTCAATGTAATCTACGTAAGCTACCTCAACACGTCTTCAGTCGCTCACGCCCGCTATCTCGTCCGCCGCATAAGACGGCGGAACGCGCGTGTAAAGATTGTCATCGGATTCTGGGCGGAAGATGGGAGCGAAGTTGATGGCGAGAAGATCGTTGGATCAACACGCAACTGTTTTTTTGTATCGTCGTTAGAAGCGGTGGTTCAAGAGGTTTGCTAGTGAGCCGCTCCCGGAGATTTTTCACCAATCTTAATTTTCGCGGAACCAAGAGCGAGCCGGCTACGTTTCCACCCAGCTGATCGGACTTTGATCAGTAACTGGAGACCCGGTGCCTGTTCCCCCGTGGGCGCCGGGTCGTTTGCTGCCAATTTATAAAAACATGCTGAATTTTCAAATGCTTGTGAACCTGTCAACCAACGGAACAAACTCAAAACCCGACCGTTTAATTTGTGTAGATGAATGCTTTAAGGAGTTACCGATGGGTAGTACCAGCGACAAACTTTCCGGCGCGGCCAACAAGGCTGCTGGCAATGTCAGACAGGCCGCAGGCAAGGCGACCGGATCGAAGGAAATGCAGGCGAAGGGCAAAATGCAGGAAATGAAGGGTGAAGCACAGCAAGCCAAAGGGAAAGCCAAGGATGCTGTGAAAAAGGTTGTCGATAAGGCCTGATCACCTCTAACACCGCCGAATTCAGCCGGTCCCTTGTCGGGCCGGTTGCTTTTTGTACGATAGTCTGTCGTGCTGTGTTTTTATATCGAAGTCAGGCTTTTAAGCTTTAAAGGAAACTGCCTATGAGGATTAATGTGGGGTGTGAACTGACGTTCGAATTTACGCAGGAAACGCCTCTGATTGCCATTTTGAACGTGCATCATTCGCGTTTTGCCGATCTGGAAGGCATCGAGACGTTCCAGACTACATTTGGCGCCAGTGTCGATGGCTATCACGACCAGTTCGGCAACTGGTGTAATCGCATTCTCGCTGCGCCGGGAACCTTTTCTTGCTCCACAAATGCCGTCGTCAACGACAGCGGCATGCCAGATCCTGTGGTTCTCGATGCTGTTCAGCACCGGGTGCAGGATCTTCCGGATGAAACGCTGGTCTATCTTATGGGCAGCCGCTATTGCGAGACCGATTTGTTGAGCGAGGAAGCATGGCGCCTGTTCGGCCACGTACCGGAAGGCTGGCAACGCGTTCAGGCTGTCTGCGATTTCGTCCACAACCACATTGTGTTTGGCTACGAGCATTCGAACCCCACTCGCACGGCGTCCACAGGATATTTCGAAGGCCGTGGTGTGTGCCGTGATTTCACGCATCTTGCAGTTGCCTTTTCCCGCTGTCTGAACATTCCGACGCGCTATTGCACTGGTTATATCACCGATATCGGCATACCATTGCCACATGCGGAAATGGACTTTTGTGCGTGGATGGAGGTTTACCTCGGGGGGCAGTGGTACGCTTTTGATCCACGTAACAATCAGCCCCGAATAGGCCGGATCAAGGTGGCGCATGGACGCGACGCTGCGGACGTACCCCTGACGAATATATTCGGGCCCAATGTCCTGACGAAATTCAAGGTTTGGGCCGGCGAAGCTGTTTAGTCGCGTGTTTTTCGCAACCTTCTGGGTCTTAGGCAGTTTTGTCCGGGAGACGTGGCAATGCCAAGGAGGAAAATGTATGAGCCAAAGAGCGATCGATTTCGTTAATAATTGGATCGACATGAATGTCGATGCCAACAAACCGGCGGATATGGCACATCACGATCGTCGGCCAAAACAACTTGCTGCAAAATGTGCTGCAGATGCGGAGGCTGCCGGTATTTCCGAATCGGAGATCAAGGATGGTCTGGGTGATCTGGAAATTTGTATGATCACGGCGATAGACCGGGCAGCCTTGGCCAAGGAGAGCAAGCAGGCTTGAAAAGTCAGTGAAAATCTCTCGATTTTGGCAGAATACGCACCTTGCGTGGATGACTGGCCCGTGGTCGATCCGGGACCGGATGTATTACCTCGTCGCTATGAGACACAGGTAGGATAGTCCGTTGCTCGGAGAGACGATAGAGATCTCCGGTACGATCAAACAGTTTTCGGGCAACAATGTGCACGACATTATCGGCGCTTTGAACAGTACCTTCGATCAGGATCAGGCGGGATCCCATGACTTCCTTGCGGTATTTTTCCAGTAGTTTTGCCCAGACGACGATATTGGCTATGCCAGTTTCGTCCTCAATTGTCATAAAGACAACTTTGCCATTGCCGGGCCTTTGGCGGACTGTAATCACGCCGGCAAGTTTGACCCGCCGATTATTGCTCAGACTATTTGCCTGCTTGCATGTTACAATATTTTCAGCCGCCAACACTTCACGCAGGAACTGCATGGGATGGCCTTTGAGCGAGAGCCGCGTCGATTCATAGTCGGCAATGACGTGCTCGGACATTTTCATCTGAGGTAGCCTGGTTTCGGCTTCCCTTGCCAATTCATTCGTTTCAGCAACCTGGAAGAGTGGCAGGGTTTCATTGTTAGGGAAACGACGGACCGCCCAGAGTGCTTCGCGGCGATCAATTTCCAGCGAACGGAACGCATCGGCATCAGCGAGGAGAATAAAGGCTCGTCTTTCCAGCCGAGTCAGGCGACGCAGTTCTTCGATGTCACTATAGCGGCGCCCACGTCTTGCGCATATTTCTTCCGCCCAGGCTTCCGAAAAGCCTTCGACCTGTCGAAAGCCTAGACGCAAGGCAAGATTATTCTTGTCGATGCGTTCCAGCGTGTTGTCCCATTCGCTGAAGTTGATATCGACAGGACGTACCTCGACGCCATGCTCGCGTGCATCGCGGATGATCTGTGCGGGAGCATAAAAACCCATAGGTTGTGAGTTCAAAAGTGCTGCCGCGAATGTCGCTGGATGATGGCATTTGATCCAGGAGGAAATATAAACAAGGATCGCAAAACTCGCCGCGTGGCTTTCCGGGAAGCCATACTCACCAAAGCCCTTGATCTGGTTGAAGCAGTTTTCGGCAAAGCTCCGCTCATAACCACGGCGGACCATCCCCTCCACCATTTTCCCTTCCATTTCGCTGATTGTGCCGACATTGCGGAATGTGGCCATGGAACGGCGCAATTTATTGGCTTCGTCGGGGGTGAATTTTGCTGCCTCGATGGCAATGCGCATGGCTTGTTCTTGGAATAGAGGTACACCAAGGGTCCTGCCGAGAACATTTCTCAGTTCGTCCTCGTCACCATGTTTAGGGGACGGAGACGGATAGTGGACCTTCTCTATTTTATTGCGCCGGCGCAGATAGGGATGAACCATATCGCCCTGGATTGGACCAGGACGAACGATGGCAACCTCGATCACCAGATCATAGAATTTTCTTGGTCGAAGACGCGGCAGCATGTTCATTTGTGCGCGGCTTTCCACCTGGAACACGCCAAGGGAATCAGCATTGCAGAGCATGTCGTAAACCGCGGGATCTTCCTGGGGGATCGTTGCCAGTTCGTAACGTTTGCCCCCATGCAGATGAATGAGATCAAAAGCCTTGCGAATGCATGTCAGCATACCAAGTGACAGCACATCCACCTTCATGATGTTGAGTTCGTCGATGTCATCCTTATCCCACTCTATGAAGGTACGGTCTTTCATAGTTGCAGGGCCGACAGGGACGGTTTCGTCCAAGCGCTCCTGCGTCAGTACAAATCCACCCACATGCTGGGAAAGGTGGCGTGGAAAACCAATCAATTCGGTGGCGAGCCGGACTGCGCGCCGTATCATGACATTATCGGGATCCAGTCCAGCTTGCCGGACCTCGTTCTTTTCAACCGCCGTACCCCAACTGCCCCAGACCATATTGGCCAGCGCAGCAGTAACGTCTTCAGTCAGCCCCAAAGCCTTGCCCACATCACGGATAGCGCTGCGCGGGCGGTAGCTGATGACAGTGGCCACGATGGCCGCTCGATTGCGACCATAACGCTCATAGACCCATTGCATCACTTCTTCGCGGCGTTCATGCTCGAAATCGACATCGATATCCGGTGGTTCCTTCCGCTCCGCCGAGAGGAACCGTTCGAACAAGACATCCGTGTGTTTTGGATCAACTGCTGTGATTGCAAGACAATAACAGACCGCGGAATTGGCAGCGGAGCCGCGGCCTTGGCAAAGAATATTTTGCGAGCGGGCATATTTGACGATGTCATAAACCGTGAGGAAATAGGGTGCATATTCAAGCCCTTCGATTATCGCCAGCTCCTTCCGTAGAATCGCACATACCTTTTCCGGAATGCCTTCAGGATAGCGCTGTGCAGCACCTTTCCACGTTTCCTCGGATAGATATTGTTGCGGTGTCTTGCCCGGTGGCACAGGTTCGTCGGGATAGTCATATTTCAGCTGATCGAGCGAAAAGCCGATCGGCTCAACGAAACGCTGCGTTTCCTGAAGCGCTAGAGGGAAATGCCGGAAAAGTCGCTGCATTTCATCAGGCGATTTCAAATGCCGTTCCGCATTCTTTTCCAGCTTGCGTCCGGCCATATCGATCGTGACATGTTCGCGAATGCAGGTCAGTACATCCTGCAATGGCCGCCGCGCAGCGGCGTGATAGAGCACATTATTGATCGCCAGCAAGGGAACGTTGGCCTCAGTTGCAATACGCGCCAGCTTTTCGCCGTACCGCCGGTCTGCACCCTGATGCGGCATTGCCAAGGCAAGCCAGACTGAACCCGGTGCCGCAATGACAAGTTTTCTCAGGAACGCAGTTAAGATTTTATCTGCCCGTAACGGCGGAACGACCGCGATCTGAAAACCTTTTGCTCGGAAAAGAAAATCTTCGAGAAGAAGGTGGCACTCACCTTTGATTTTCGCCCGATCCTTGCCTTCGCTCAAAAGACGGCAGAGCTGACCATAGGCTGTGCGGTCGCGTGGGTAGACGAGCAGATCTGGCGTGTCGTCGATAAAGACCAGCCTGCATCCGATAAAGAGGTTCAGTCGTATTCCTGCTTTTTCCTTGAGCTCATTATGAGCCTTATAGGCCCGCACCACACCCGCCAATGTGTTGCGGTCAGCGATGCCTATACCATCGAGTCCAAGTATGGCTGCAGCCTGCACCAGCTCATGCGGTTGCGAGGCGCCCTCAAGAAAGGAAAAATTACTGGTGACAGCAAGTTCCGTGTAAGGTGGCATCAGGCGAAAATCCCGTGCAGAAACCAGCGCGGTGTGGGATCGCCACGCTCGTACAAGCCTTCGCGAAACACCCAGAAACGACGGCCTCTATTGTCTTCAAGGCGGTAATAATCCCGCGTCAGCGCGCCGGCATGTTCGCGCCACCACTCGGGGGCGATGCGTTCCGGTCCCTCTGCCAAGGTGATAATATGCTGAACCCGGCGCCAGGTGAATCGTGCCGGGGCGGCATCAGGGACTTCAAACGTCGCATCAATCCGCTCGGGTGGCTGAAACAATCGGATCGGCCGCTCCGGAGGATTGCCCGGATTATGTTCTGGCGTCCGTTCAAACACCATGTCCTGCTTTGCTGAGGCGGCAGGTTCAAGTGAAACCGCGCGTTCGGGAATATGTGTGTCGACAGGCAGCGGGCGCAGCACACGGGAATTGCCAAGACGGATGGAAAGCCGGTCGACAAGCGTGTTGATCTCCTCTGTTTCTTGTGCCCGGTTGTCGAGGCTTTTTTGGATCGCTTGGCTCTGCTCCACACGAATAGCGGCAAGCCGGATGATATCAAAACCATAACCGGCATCGAGCGGATCGCTAAGTGTGGAAAGCCGCTCTTTCAATAGTCGAAACATGGGTTTTGTTTCGGTAATGGGACGTCCGGTCTGAATGCTGATGCGGCGTACATTGCCATCGGCACGAAAGAAGCTGGCTTCGATCTCGCGGGCGCCCTCAACTCTTTGTTGCAGGTGACGGAAAAGTTCATCGCTCAAGGACAGAAGAACGTGTTCCACGGATTCCATGGCGATGAGTGGTTCTGCCATACGCCGCTCAACCATGCAGACAGGGACGATACGGCGAGGGGTAATAGGTTCGTCCTGACGACCGAACAATGCATCGAGACGGTTAACAAGATTTGTGCCAAAACGCGCTGTGAGTGCAGCTCGGGGCAAGACATCGATATCACCAACGCTGCGTAAACCCGCCCGCTTGAGACCGGCGAGATGGGTCTCTTCGATATCGAGACTGATAAGCGGCAAGGCATATAATCTGCGCGTCTCGTCATTCCGGTCGATGATTCCACCGGGCGAGTGTCGAGCAAGGGCACATGCTGCGGCGGGATTGCTTGCAAGAGCAGTCCGGGCGATCATGCCATAGCGATGAAGACGCTTATGAATATCTTCAATAAGATGGCTTTCATCACCAAAAAGATGAATGCAGCCGGTCAGGTCGAGAATGAGGCCGTGAGGCTCATCAAGCGCCACAAGCGGTGTATAGCGGTCACACCAATCGGCCAGTTTTTCAAGCAGGACAGCATCCTTGCGCGGTGAAGCGAAAGCAATATCCAGCTTTTCAAATTGCGCGCGTGCATCTGTGAGAGCCATGCCCTTGTAGAGCCCCGCCTTGGCGGCCTTTTCATCGACAGCTGTCAGCCGCAAGGCATTGGCAATTTTGTCCACCACTACCAGGTGTAGATCAGTATGGGCGCGTCCCGGATTTTCGCGTTTGAGGCGGTCGGTAGGAAGGTGCGGAAACCATAGTGCCAAAAACCGGCTCGATCTGTCTGAAAACATGATCATCACTTTCCCATTGCAGAATCCAATGGCCTGTCATTCCTTGTCTGTTGCGTATGAGAGTGGCATCGAAAACCGGATGTCCGGGTGCATTGGCGCCACTCGATTGCGAAGGTGCGGCACGGATCAGCCAGCGGGTAACGGCGGCATTTTCGCTGGGGTATGCGCCCAATCGCAGAAGAAAAGCCGGCACATTGGTTTGTTGCGCCGTCAGCAGCAATTTGCGCGAGGCGGTCAGGTCCAGACACTTCGGGTTGCTCCACGGCGCGATGATGACGGCGCCCGTGCCACGAATACCGAGACTGTCCGAAGCAGCTTTCAAAACATCCTGCGGTGAGGCGCATCGCACGATGATGAGGCGTTGCGGATCAAGTCCAATATTTTGCAAGCCGGGAGCATATGGGAAGCCATTTTCTTGCGCTGCAAAATCTTCTTCCAACCATAGAACAGGGCTTTGATCCGGAGATGCGCGCAGGACAAGGGCAATAGCGAAACCGGTCGCCGCACCTGCGTCGCCTGCTTCTTCTGCGAAGATTTCATGCACGGCACCACGCTGCATCCCCTCGCGGAAGACGCGGTCGATATCATTGTCGCCGAAGTCAAAGGCGGAGCGCTGCGCAGCACGCGCATTCCTCTCTCCAAGAGATGCGATGTCGCGTCTCAACGCCGCAAGATCGACGGTTGTCACTACGGTAGCCTTTCAATGTTCATGATATGTTCTATTATGGAATCCGATGACAGCAAGAGTCAAGCGGCATGTATCAGGTTGTTGGATGCGCCATTATCGATCGATACGGGTGGAGAGAATAATCGACGACATGGTGCGTTCGACACCTTCAAGAGCGCCGATCTCGTCGAGCAATTTGTCCAGTTCCTGTATCGAAGGTGCTTCAACGATAACGATCATATCGAATTGACCGCTAACAGAATGAAGCGTTCTGACCCAGGCGATTTTCCGCAAGGCCGCCTCAACCTTCACAGCCAGTTTCGGCAAGGCCGTCACCAGCACATGCGCCTTGACCAGGTTCTGTTCATATTCGGGGGAAAGCTGAACGCTATACCCCCTTATCATACCGCGTTTTTCCAGCCGCTCGATGCGGCTTTGCACAGTGGTGCGTGATACGCGCAACTTGCGGGCGAGCTCGGCAGTCGAGGCTCTCGCATTCTCGCGCAGCAATGAAAGTAGGGCATGATCTGCTTCTGACAGCATAATGACGAATCCTATCGGCATATCGACAAAATTATGACGTTGTTTCGTCAGTTTATAGACTTCATTTCGCCGAGCAATATGCGAAATTCATATAAAGTTTTTATATGCGAGGGGAATCACATGAAAGAGATCGTTGTCGTTGGAGCAGGGAAAATCGGCGGGACCATCGCTAATCTTCTGGCTGGTACGGGAGACTATCGCGTAACGGTCGTTGACAGGTCGCAAGCCCAGCTCGATGCTTTGGATGTATCGCCGCTCGTTGAAACCGCCTGCATCGAGATTTCCGAAGCCGGAGCGCTCGAAAGCGTTCTCAATGGCAAATTCGCCGTGCTCAGTGCAGCGCCGTTCCATCTGACCACGCGCATAGCTGAAGCTGCCGCCAAATCCGGCGTGCATTATCTCGATCTGACAGAAGACGTGGCCAGCACGCGCATCGTCAAGCAGCTGGCAATGACTGCCAAGACTGCTTTCATTCCCCAATGCGGCCTTGCTCCGGGTTTCATCTCGATTGTAGCCAACGATCTGGCCAAGCGCTTCGATACGCTGGAAAGCGTGCGCATGCGCGTTGGCGCACTGCCGCAATATCCGTCAAATGCGCTGAACTACAATCTGACATGGAGCACGGACGGGGTTATCAACGAATATTGCGAGCCCTGCGAGGCGATCGTCGATGGCGAGTTGACGGAGGTGCCGCCGCTTGAGGAACGTGAGGAATTTTCGCTCGACGGGGTGACCTATGAGGCATTCAATACGTCGGGCGGTCTTGGTACATTGTGCGAAACGCTCCTCGGCAAGGTGCGTACGCTCAACTATCGCACCATTCGCTATCCTGGGCACGCGGCGATCATGAAGGCGCTGCTCAACGACCTTGGACTGCGTGATCGCCGCGATGTGTTCAAGGATATTCTCGAAAACGCCTTGCCCTCTACGTTGCAGGATGTCGTCGTGATTTTCGTTACGGTCAGCGGCCGCAAGAAGGGCCGTCTTCTTCAGGAAACCTATGCCAACAAGGTCTACAGCGGCCATATCGGATCGCAGCTTTATAGCGGGATCCAGATCACGACGGCGTCGGCCATCTGCGCCGTGCTTGACATGCTCGCGAACGGCGCCTTGCCGCAGCAGGGCTTTCTCAAGCAGGAAGATATTGCGCTTGACGCGTTTCTCGCCAATCGTTTCGGCAAGGCCTATGCGCAAGCGGAATCAGCTGGGCGGCTGGTTGCATAGCATAGTCCCAACAAAAAAAGGCCACCCCTGGGGTGGCCTTTTTCATATTTTGAGTTCAACGATCAGACCCATTCGCCCTTGCGCATCACGGGGACAGCGGAACCGTCCTTGTTGATACCGTCTACATCGATTTCGCCAGAGCCGATCATCCAGTCGATGTGAATGAGGCTCTTGTTGCCACCTCGCTCCGCAACTTCTTCGGGCGTCAGGTTGCCGCCATTGACGAAGCATTTCGAATAGCATTGGCCGAGCGCGATGTGGCTCGCAGCGTTTTCATCGAAAAGCGTGTTGAAGAACAACAGGCCCGATGCCGAAATTGGCGAGGAATTTGGGACCAGCGCCACTTCGCCGAGACGACGTGCGCCCTCGTCAGTGCCAAGCACCTTGTTGAAGACTTCCTCGCCCCGCGTCGCCTTGGCTTCGACAATCCTGCCACCCTCGAAGCGGACCTGGATATTTTCGATGAGCGTGCCCTGGTGGGAAAGTGGCTTGGTGCTCGAAACACGGCCATCGACCCGCAGTGCGTGGGGCGTCGTGAAAACTTCTTCGGTGGGAATATTCGGGTTACAGGTAATGCCATTCTTCGCAACCGAAGCGCCACCGTGCCATTCATGTTCATCGGCCAGGCCGACAGTGAGGTCGGTGCCCGGTCCCTTGAAATGCAAAGCCGAGAAAGTGTGCTCGTTCAGCCACTTTGTGCGCTTACGCAAGGCAGCGTTGTGATCACGCCAAGCGCTGACAGGATCGTCCAGATCAACACGCGACGCCGCAAAAATTGCATCAGCGAGCATGGTTATAGCTACTTCGGGATCCTGATCGGGAAATACCTGCTTCGCCCAGGATGGATTCGGGTACGAAACGATGTTCCAGTTGACTTCGAAATTGGTGATCTTTTCCAACGCAGGCTGATAAGCGCGGGATTGCGCCCGGTTTGCGCGGGAGACCTTCTCCGGATCCTCAGAAGAGAGCAGCATCGGATTGTCACCGGCAACTGCCAGCCGAGCTGTATTGGCAGAAAAGGCCTTCGCCATGCCCTCAAACAGCCAGCCTGTGGCGCGATCGAAACTTTCGTCTGGCGCGTTGCGATAGCGCATAAGAGTGGCTTCTTCGTCGCTGTATAGCGAGGTCACGAGACCCGCTCCCGCCTTGTAGGCATGTTCTGTGATCCGCCGCACCAGAGGCACTGCGGCAAGCGGGGCGGTGATCAGGAGATCTTGTCCAGGCTGCAACTGCAAGCCAATTTTGATGGCTACTTCCGCCAGACGATCAAGCTTGACGGGATCGACAGCGGGGATTTGGGGAGATGAGGTCATTGTGCATCCAACCTGGTCAATGAAGGGTTTTCCTCAGCATAGAACCGGATCAGTGTTGGTATCAAGCGACTGATCCGGAAATCGCTCTCGCAATTTGATGGGTTCACAATGTCCGAGATTGTGTCTCAGAATTTTGCGGGTCAGGTATCCTGATTAAGAAAATCAGCGAATTCGTTTTGATAGTCCAGATGCCAGCGCGACAAGGGTGGACGGTTCTTGATAATGTCATTGGCTGCCCAGAGGATGCGGCGCTCATCGAGGCTGCGGGCTACATCGTTGTCCGGGCAAAGGATATAAAAATCACCGGCTGATACACGCTCCAGCATAAAATCGACCGTTTGTTCCGGCGTCCACGCGCCAGCTGGCTTTTCCGTGCGATCTCCTGCAGTCAAGGGCGTATAGACAAAACCAGGAATGAACAGATGAGCCGTTACGTGACAGTCCTTTGTGTTACGTAATTCATGCTGCAAGGCTTCAGTGAAGGTCTTCACGCCCGATTTCGAGACATTGTAAGCAGGATCGCCAGGCGGAGTGGTTATGCCCTGCTTGGAGCCCGTGTTGATGATGAGGCCGGGCTTGCCTCGCCGGATCATGTCCGGGCCAAGAACCTGGCTGCCGCGGATGATGCCGAACATGTTAACGGCGATGATCCTGTCCCACTGATCTGCATCGAAAACGCTGCTGCCAGGCTGGATGCCTGCATTGTTCATGAGGACGGCAATGCCGCCAAATCTATCATTGACCGTCTGCTGGAGTTTGCGCAGATCTTCGACGTTGGTTACGTCTGTGGCGACAGCGATGACATCATCACCGGTGCTGGCGAGTTGAGAAACCGCCGCATAAGCCCGGTCAAGTTTTCCACCTGCAAGATCAGCAATAGCAACCTTCAAACCCATGGAGGCGAAGCGCTTTGCAGCCGCAAGGCCGATGCCGGATGCGCCTCCTGTGACTACGGCTACATGGGAAGGTGAAAAGGCAGGATGTGCCATGGAATTCGTCCTTTATCGTTACGAAGCGCTATCGCGGCAAGCTAACTGAACATGAGAACAGAAGTGTAACAATTAGCCGAAATTCGGAACACGCAAATAATGCGCAAGCGGTGTCACTTGTTCCTTCGAGTCGCGTAAGTCAGACTTACGCTCGGCGAATGCATCCTTTTGCCGGCGCGCGTCGAGAATCTCCTTTTCCGAGCTTTCGCCCATACTGAGAGCTTTGAGCAAAACCATTCGCGCGCTGTCGGCGATACCCGAGCGATTTTCGTTGAGAGCAATGTCGAGAATAACCCTGCGGAAGTCCGTCGGCCCAACAAGTGTTACGGCACGTTCGCGCCGCGAATTTTCAGCGTCGATAAGCGCATATAGTTTGTCACGCAGATCAGCACCGACATTCTCGTACTGCATGGAGAGATCCGGTGCAGCCGCGGCAAGCTTTTGCTTCTGCCGCTCGCGGTGCCGTCTCTGCCTCTCTGCATTACTGAGTGCCATGGGTTAATGCCGTAACGAATGCGAATCACTTTACACGAACCTGAATAAGCATGCGTGCCGTAGCGGGCAACATTGTGGTTTCGTTACACACAATCTGTTCGCTGGCTTGTTACATAACTTGTTACGTAACCAATCAGAGCGTTCCACACGGCATGACCGGACATAGCTGAACACATTGTTAGGAACCTTCGCCTTATCGTTGGGCGAATCAATTGTAAGCGCGGCGTTGCCGAACTGGGAAGAGTATGAGTATGTTCCAAGCTGAATCCCCAATCCCATGTCAGATCATTGCGTTCCCACTGACAAAGCGTGTGGCGAAGATTCGCGACGTGGCGGCGAAACTGATGGAAAAGGCTACAGATCGGCAGGCGGAAGCCTATCGTAACCAGATTGCCGATACGCTGTTTCGGCATCTTGAGCGGATTGGGGTCAAAGAGGACGAACAGGATGAACAGGTCGGAGCATTCTTCACCGCAGTCGAGCTGGAACTGTCGCGTCTATATGATCTCACTGAAGACTATGGCGATACATCAGCCTACTAAGCGACCGACTGTCGGCATGGAAAAGCCCGCCACTTGCGGCGACGGGCTTTCGTCAGGTTCAGCGCTTATTGCACGGAAAGGACGTCACCAGTACGGCGATCTACACTGACGCGCATATCGTTTCCGCGGCGATCTATACCCTCAACGACGAATCTTGACCTCGTGCGCCTTACGTCGTCAACGTCGCGAAGACCTTCGCTTCTGGCGATACGCACCGCTTCGCGCTCACTGATGTCCGAAAAACGGCGATAATCCCGTTCCGGCCGTGGCTCTTGTAGCCGAACACCGTCAGGGCCAATCTGAATGGACTGAGCAAAGGCTTGGGGAGCCGATGTTATGGCGATTAACGCCGTTGCTCCGACGATAAGGATTTTTTTCAACATAACAGTCTTCCTTTTTTCAAATCAAATATCCCGCCCATTTGATAAGGTTAACGTTCACCAAGGGGCGGGGTTCCAACTTTTGGGAAAATGCAGGATTGCGCTTAAGCCAAAATACGAGGCGTGATTGCTAACCAGACTTATCTGCAGCGTTTCAAGCGAAAGCTGTCGCCGCTTTCGAGCGAATACCAGGTGAGGTTTCTTTTTGTCACATCCCGGAGCTCGAAGGCATAGCCATCGCTCAATTCTACCCGGTAGCTGTTGCCATTTCGTTCGACATTCCTGATAGGCGTTCCGTCATATGTCCTTGTATTGAAATCCCAGAGTCTGCCTCGGCAGCTACCGTCAATCTGATCCCACCTGCCGACGAAAGTCACCTCCGCTGCGGGTTTGACCGCTGGCTTG
Organism: uncultured Alphaproteobacteria bacterium; assembly: GCA_963776115.1. Taxonomy (GTDB): domain Bacteria; phylum Pseudomonadota; class Alphaproteobacteria; order Rhizobiales; family Rhizobiaceae; genus Phyllobacterium. The sequence goes on from CAVZLS010000011.1 coordinate 147,633, forward strand.
ATGGCAGGCTTTGCCATGTTTGCTGCAACTTCGGCAGCTCTTTTCGCGTCGGCGGTCGCGGCCGTTGCCTTTGCATCGGCGGCTTGCTTCTGCTTCGCATCGTCAGTGGCCTTTTGGTCGGCTCGTAGTTTTTCAATTCGCGTGTCAACCTTGGCAATGTTGTCAACGCCCAGCACGTCGGCACAGTCAAGGAGCGCCATGCGTTTGGAGACCAGGTCCTCGAGGCCAGCAGCGTCGGCGCTCGACTGCAGGTCGTGGCAAGTAGCGGAACGCTTTTCGGCCTGCGCAGCCTTTTCCTCGGCCGCCTTCGCATCGGCGAACGTCTGCTTGATGGCCGCCATGTGCTGCTTTGAGTCCTCAATCGTCGCTGCGACACCGTCGACGAAAGTAGCGGCCGGCGCGCAGGCCGATTGATCGACTTTCAAATGTTCCGCTGCGGAACGATCGGCGTCGGCGATAATGTTCGTAGCTTCTTCGTTCCCACCCATTTCCTGGCGGAATTCCGCTTCTTGCGCGGCGGCATCGGCGAGGGGTTGAGTGGCAAATGGATGATCGGCAAAGCAATACTGATCGATGGCTTTTGCATACGCGCTCGCCTTCGTAAATTTAAGCGCCTGAATGGCATCCCGCGTTTTGTCATCAACGGCATATGCCGCGCTGGAAAAGGCGGCACAGGTGATGGCTGCAGTAACGAACTTCTTCATGGTTGCAATCCTTGCTCGACGCCTGTTCGGCAGGTACGAATTGAAATGCGCTAACCATGAAAATGTTCATGGGTTGAATGATAAAATCCCGCTGAAATATGGTTTGATTTTGTTCGCGCTATATGAGCGCCGCAACCGGGCACACGAAGCCTTCCGCATTTGCCATGCGACAAATCGGGTTGCTGCAGGATCAGCTCCAGCGGTATCGGACAGATTGCGTCTGATGCTAATCGTGGAAGGGTGCAACGAAGACACGTTTGCCGAGCATGAAAGAGTCGGCGACATGCCGAAGCGGCGCTAGATCGACGTCGGATTCCCCATTTTTTATCAGACTGGCAAACTGACGGTAAAGAGCTGCGTACTCCGTCTCCGATGAAACTGGAACAATCGTGTCGTTGATGGTGAGCTTTGAACCGCCTTCAGCCAGAACCATCTTTCCAGCAGACGTTTCGGCAATAATGTCCCACGTTTGCTCCCCTAGTTGCCGCCAATCGAATTCCGCGTGGACAGAAATATTGTCACTGTTCGTGAAATTAAGATCGGCTGCAATTGGTGCATGTTTATTTTCCGGAAATTCCAACGTCGCATTCCTGAGAAAAATGCTGGTCGGCAAGATGTGCGTTATAATCGATAGCGCATTTATGCCGGGGTCGAAGACACCGAGACCGCCGGCTTGCCATATCCAATCCTGATTGGGATGCCAGTGGCGAACATCTTCTTTCCAGACGACGTGAACGCTTTGGATATTTGTTGATGCCAAAAACGACTTTGCAGCTTCAACGGCAGCGGCATATCGGGAATGCCAGCTGGCGAAAAGTGAAACACCCTTCTCAATGGCAAGAGCTTCAAGGTCGGCGACCTCGCTCAGCGTTGCTCCAGGTGGCTTCTCAAGAAATACATGCTTGCCTGCGCATATCGCTTTGTACGCAGCATCGTAGCGGAACTGAGGAGGCATGCAGAGGGATACCGCGTCAATGAACGGGACGGCGTCGAGCATCGCCTCTATCGTCGGAAAATTCGGAATGCCCTCGACCGCGCCGTTACGGCTTGCCGCAGCGACAAGCTGCAAGTCTGGATTGCCCGCAATTGAAGGCAGGTGCTGATCGCGGGCAATTTTACCAACGCCGACAATTGCTAGGTTGATTGGTGGCATAGCGAATCCCCTTTTGAAGGGGTTTAGCAATCGAATATGCCCTTAACAAGAGGCACCCGCGACGGAAACCGAATCTCGCGAATGCCGCTTATATCCCCAGTCTCGCTACTGCTCACGGAAGGCTCGGCTAAACTGATCGGCGAGCGGCTTGGACAGGAAGGACATCGCTGTACGCTCTTCCGTCGAAACAAAGACTTCCACGGGCATACCCGGCAAAAGCTTGCTGTCACCGAGCTTTTCGAGCTCGTCCGACGGCACGACGACGTCGGCCAGATAATAGACCTGACCGGTCGAGGGATCGCTGCTTGTCGCCGCGGAGACATAGGCGATACGGCCATGCAGTTCCGGCGTGGTGCGCTGGTTGAAGGCCGAAAAGCGCAATTTTGCCGGCTGTCCGACGAAAACCTGGTCGATATCGGTCGGTGACAGTTTCGCCTCTATCTTCAAAGCTGCATCTGCGGGGACAAGTGTGACCAGCTTTTCCGCGGGGGTGATGACGCCGCCGATGGTGTGGACGGCGAGTTCGTTGACAGTGCCCGAGAGCGGTGCGCGGATATCGGCGCGTGCCAGCCGGTCCTGGATCGCCACCCGGCGTTCCTTAAGTTCGGAGAGCTTTGGCTCGATCGCGCTTAGTTCACGCTGTGCTTCGGTGCGTGCCGTTTCATCGATGGCAATGATCTGCAGGCGGATTTCGCCCATGCGGGCTTTGGCGCGCGCGATATTGGCTTCGACCTCGCCCCGTTCGCCGAGGAGCTTGGCCATTTCGCGGTCTATGATATATTTGCGTGAGGTTTCGATGAGGCGCTTGTCTGTCAAGCCCTTGATTTTGCCGTGTTCGGTCTTGACCAACGCAATCTCGTCGATCTTGGCATCGCGCTGCGATTCAAGTCCCTTGATTTCCTCGCCGAGCTGATCGATGCCGAGGACCAACTGCTCCTTCTGACTCTTCCGATTCTGGCGATTGCCGTCAAACATGCGCTTTTCACCAAAGAAGACATGGGGGAAATCCTCGATCCGCGAAGTGAGCTCCGACGACATCATGATGGCGTCGAGATTGTCGCGCTCGGCCATCAGCCGCGCCTGTTTCGCCATCAGTTCGACCAGCTGGGTGCGAACAATCGAAAGTTCCGCGCGCGTTTCGGCGTCATCCAGCCGCAGCATGACCTGACCCTTCGTGACAAAGTCACCTTCCCTGACCGCAATCTCGCTGATGATGCCGCCGTCGCGGTGCTGGATCGACTTCAGGTTCTGATCGACCTTGACCATACCCGGTGCGATGATCGCCCCTGTCAGCTGTGCGGTTGCCGCCCAGCCGCCTGCACCGACGAAAAGGATTAGTCCAAGCGTAACACCCGCGATAACCCGAGGCCCTACAGCGAAACTGTTTTCAGAATCGATCTGAGGTCCCAAGCCCAGGTCTTTTTGTTTTTGTCGCCCGAACATATTTCACTCCCACTCGCGTCACAACGACGTCTTTATTCAAGGGTTTTCGACGATCATCAACATGTGATGACCCGTCAGATTGATAGTCATTTCGTAGTGTTCATCGCGGTCCATATCGACCTCGATCAGCGTCTGTTGCAGTTCATCCGTTCCTTCGTGACGAACGCGGATCGGCAGCGGTTGCGCGTCGGCATCATCGCCGTAGGTTTCCTCGAATCGATCTTCCAGACTGTCGATGACATCTTCGAAGATCTCGTACCTGGACATCTCGATGCGATCACCAACCATGAAGTCGAGGATCTGGTGGATGACCTCGGCACTGGAACTGCCCTCCGGACCGGGCGTCGAGAACACGTCGGACGGCAGGTGCGTCGCATCGGTGTTGCGCATGATCAGCGAGGCAAAGGAATTACCCTCCATTTCGCTAAACAGGTGCAGTCCGTCAAGCCGCTGCAAATAATAGAACCGATCACCGTTCTGGAGCTTTTCCATCTGCGTCTCGAAGACGAAGTTGAAGGTCGAGCCCAGCATGCCGCCGAACGGCATGATTTCTTCGGCAAGGCCACCGATCCATAGATCGACATTATTGAGCCCGCCTAGAGCTCCTCCGGCATGGGTGCCGGTTGCATTGAGGAAGTCCACAGCATCCGCCGGAACCACAAAGCCAGGGATGAGGGCAAATTTACCGGTGGCGATGCCGGTAATGAGCGTCAGTGCTGCGTCACGTTTACCTTCGATCGTGGTTTCGCCGGTGATCAGCGAGTGCGTGCCATAGGCAGCGACGAAATTGATGATCGAGGCTTCATTCTTGAGGTGCCCTGCAAAATCGACCCAGCTCTCGTAGGGCTTGAGCAGGGATTCTTCGTTCGTGGCCTCGTAAAATTGACGCCGCGCTTCATTGAGTGACGGTACACCGGTATCACGACCGCGCGCCAGGTTGATGGTAGCCAGATCCAGTGGAAGCCCAAGAAGGTTGTTGCGAAGGGCACTGGTAACGAATTCGTCGATCTGATTACCAGCTTGCCGGGTCATGCCGCGGATGATGGCGCCAGCCGCGATGTTGGCGTCGACGACGTCGCCGGTACCGTTGGTCTCGAACTGGAGCGGGTTGAGGAAGCCCTCGATCAGGCCGATGTCATGGTCGGTGAAGCTCGGATCGAAGCGGTCGATCGTCTCTGTCAGCATCGAGTGGCCGAAGCGATAGACCACGTGGGCAAACTCGGCCACGATGTCCGGATTGATGGTGACGTCGTACCCGTCGGGGACGAGGAAGACGTTGATATTAGGCTGAATCTTGCGGGCGAATTCTTCGAACACGAGATGCTGGTATTGCATCTCGGTGCCGAACTTGGCGGCCTGGAAGAGGCGTTCTCCATCCCAGACCAATCCGTCCACCGAAGCAGGAACTGTGGCAACGTCAACAATCAGCCATTCATTGAGAAATGCCGTTGCATCGGCCTGTGAAGCACCGTTGGCGAGCATAGTTGCAGCATCGGCAAGGGTGACGGCCTTTGTGTGCTCCACCAAACGGTTGTGTTCGGAGTGGAAAACGTGATGGACGGCCGTCAAACCGATATTTTCGTTGGCGCGGCCATCGCCGGCGATGAAGTGCGCGTCGAGCAGTTCGTTGTCGTATTGCCCGTTCGTTGGTGAATTATCTGGATTGCCTAGACCAATTTCAATGTCGCCATCAGCCAGCCCAGTGGGGACAGCGCTATGGGCGATGTCGGCGAGGAAGGCGTGTCCGGTGCGGACGGCGCCGGCAGTCAGAACGCCGAGCCCGCCATTGGCCGTGGGATCGCCCTCGACGAGAATGAACGTGCCCGGTGTGGCGCCGGGGAAGACCATCTGCGGGTAGCCGTTGGGACCCGGAATGAAGTTGCCGTACTGGTCGGCGGCGAGCAGGGGAATATTGCCGACGTCGGAGTCTATCAGCTGGATGCCCAACACATCGGCCGCCTGTGCTTTGACGTCAGCCCAGGTGGCCATGCCGCCATTGCCGCCTTCGATCAGCTTGCCGGTTGATACCGGATCGCCTGCGGCATTCAGCGCATAGCCGCGCAGAAACACCTGGTGCGAGGAATGTGATGTGTAGGTCTGGTTCTGATCGACGAACGGCGTCGTGGTATTGACCGGCCGCGTATCGTCTGCACCTTCGTTAATACCTACGGTTGTCGGATCATCGCCCATGATACCATCAGCGCCTGGGCCGACGGTTGCGCGGGTCAGCACCATGAAGTTGGTCGGGCTTGTGGGGTCGTACAGCGGATCATCCGGCATCAGCGGAATGAACACGGTGCCGCTACCACCCTTGTTGACGAGGTCAAGGCCGTGATCGAAGAATTGGCCGAACAGCGTGAACCAGGAATTGAACGGGGCCGACAGGCCTTCATCGGGCGCGATATTCGGTAGCGAGACATTGGCGCCTTCAAACTCAACGCCATAGGTGCCGAGGAGCGCCATTAGCGGGTCGTCGACAGCATCGAGAGCCGCCTGCGCGTCTGTGACATCTTGTAATGCGGCGGCGGCGGCTGCTTGAAGCGCGGCATTGCCAGGGCTTGCTGCAGCTGCGGCGGAAGCGTTGGCATAGGCGCGCTCCGCATCGCCAAGATCATCGAACAGTGGCTTCAGCGGTGCATATGCAGCGGATATTTCGGCCGTTATGGCCATCTGGTTAGCCGGTGTTACGGTGCCGGCGCGTTGCAGGGCGGTCAGTATTGCTGATGGGTTGCCGAGCGTTTGGTCGACAATCAGGTTGGAGATGGTGCGCAGTGCGGGATCAACGACAATCGAGTTGGGATTGTTCGACGGATTGTAATTGGGCGACGTGGGTATTGGGGGTTGGCCGCCGGGGCCGTCCATGTCGAGTGGCGTGCCGTCGGCAGGCCGGAAATCCGTGCCTAGTCCTTCGGGGAACGGTTGGTCAGACGATCCCCATGTGGGGTGCAGCAGGTTGTTATAGCTGCCATCGACGGTGCGAAGGCCCCAAGCCAGATTATAGGTGGGAATCAGACCACCTGGCCCATAAAGCGGTTGTCCTCCGGCATGCGCTTCGGCAATTTTGATTTGCGCCAGGATGAAATCCAGATCCGAACGAATATAGCTGACCATGTTACTCTCCCATTAGACACACAAGAAATCGCCGCGTCGGGCGATGTTTCGCCTTACGTCTGCTCATGCCGACGCATTTACTTTGACCCTCAACTTGGTTTCTCTTGACCGTTCGCAGAACAAAGGGACAAACTGGTTCAAAATAACTTCGGCACGAGTTCCGATGGTCGAATAATGTAAGGGGGAGGCGAACTTGATAGTTCGGAAGGTCCAGTCAAATACACAGACTTTCGTCGGCGGAAAGGTGGGACTTTGGGCCCGGACAAAAATGTGACCTATGGCCCTAAGGATGAAGGTAGTCCTTCAAAATCCAACACTCTGTTCCGATATTGGCGTGGCTTGGGTTTGACAGCCCAATTCCTTATCGTCGCTACGCTCATCGTCTGTGGATCAATGGCAGTACTGGGTGAATGGCTGAGCTCGCAGATCGCCGCCAATCAGCTTCGGAGCCGGGCAGAAGCGGGTGCTCTCTACGTAGAAGGCTTTCTGGCGCGCCATGTGGAAGAAGGGCCTGGTGGTCTGCATGTATCTGCCGAGCGCCAACAGGAACTTGATGATTTGCTGATCGGGACAGATCTTGCCGAGCGTGTCGAAGGTTTCAGGATATGGCGTCAGGACGGCACGGTTATCTACAGTACGGACAAATCACTGATGGGAGAGCGACTTCCATCGGCCGACATCGACAAGGCATTTGCCGGGACAGTCGTTTCGCAACTCGAAATCGGACACAATGATGCGGGAGATATTGAGCCTAGCGATAATCACCCCTTGATCGAGATCTACGCTCCCATTTATCGCGCGGGCTCACACGAGGTGATTGCCGTTGGGGAACTCTATGAAGAAGCTGAAGAATTTATTGTTCAACGCAACCGGGTTCAGCACCATACCTGGGCCATTGTAGGCGCGACTACCCTCGCAATCATGGGGCTGCTTTTTCTCATCGTCAGGCGCGCGAGCAATGTCATCGAAAGCCAGCGAGTAACGCTGAAGTCCCAGTTGGCCAATGCGCAGGCATTGGCAGAACAGAATAAAAAACTTCGAAAGGCTGCCGACCACGCCCGTATGGACGCCACCAAATCCAATGAGACGCTGCTCAACCGCATTGGCTCTGACCTGCACGACGGACCGGTTCAGCTGCTCAGTCTTTTGATCCTCAGGCTTGGAGGCGGTTCTTCCGGCCCAATGAAAGGGTCCGATCTGCCGAAAAATACGCCTCAGGAACTTCATCCCTCACGTCTGGCAAGCCAGGTGCTTACGGAGCTGCGCGAACTCTCGACAGGAACTCGTTCTGCCGGAGATCGAGAACATGCCGCTCGAAGCGGCGCTTCGTGTTGCCGTGGAACGTCACGAGTATGCGACCGGTTCAGTTGTCAGCGCGAGTTACGTTGGCCTGCCGGAGAACGTTGCCTATCCATTGAAAATTTGCCTTTACCGTGTTGTTCAAGAAGGGCTCAACAACGCGTTCCGGCACGCTTCTGGATTGGGCCAAAAAGTCGCCGCTTCGGCGGACGAAAAATCCATTACTGTGGTCGTCAGCGATGCAGGGCCGGGGTTGGTGCGGGCGGGTGGAGCTTCGGTGCACCCAATGCCCTTAGGACTTCAAGGCATCCGTAATCGTGTGGAAGCCTTTGGCGGTTCGGTGCAGTTCCAGCAGCGCCGTGATAATGATACGCAATTGATTGTATCGGTCTCTCTGGAAAGCAACTCGGCCTAGGAAAGTTCTAGTGGCGCGACATTGGCTCCCTTTGACCGCCGACCTCGAGCTTCTGGGCGGCGATGAGAACTTCGAGCCGATTTCGGGCATGCAATTTCTGCATCAGAATTGTCATGTAGTTCTTGACGGTCTTCTCTCCGATGCCCAGCCCAACGGCAATTTCGCGATTAGTAAACCCTCGCAGCAATAGGCGAACGATCTGCTCCTCACGTATGCTCAACTTGATGGGACCCGCAGACATCCGTCGCAAGGAAGCAATTCTCAAGGCCTCGACGACCTTGCAGGCAAAGCTTGGAGTGATGTAGGTTTCGCCGTTATGGGCCGCTTTTACGCCTTGAATGAGTTCTTCGGCGCTGCTGCCTTTCAAAATATAGCCACTGGCACCAGCGTTGAGGGCCCGCACTGCATAATCGCTTGCAGTCATGGCGGTAAAAGCCACCACTTTCGTGCCGCCCGATTTCGTGACGATCTCGGTAATTACATCAAAGACGTTGCCGGGCATGAACAAGTCGAGGACCATAACGTCCGGACGCAGCTTTCTGTTTATTTGAAGAGCATCATCGGCAGTCGTTCCCTTGGCGACCACCTTGAAATCGTCATTGACCTCAAAGAGATTGACCACGCCCGCCAGCAAAAGCGGATGGTCGTCGACCAACGCGATCGATATTGAACCCATGATTGATGCCCTCACTATGCCTTTGCGGCTTTTGTGGCTGCATTAGGCACTTATTTGGCTGTTCTGTCCTTAAACAATTGGGACTAACCAAAATCGATTGCCTGAAGGCATTGAAAATAGTGCGATGGCGGGGCAGTCGATTTCACTCTTGATGCGACCGATTGCCATCGGAAACCTGTTCTATTTGTCACCTATACCTTTGGCTGAATCGCCAGGGATTGCGACAAAGATCCTCGACCCCCCGGCCAGCTGGGGACATGGCAAGCGGATGTGAGCATTCGGTTCAGGGAATTGTAAAGATACTGATCTGATCCGTGATGCCTCGAAGGGTAACGGTTTGCGATATCGGCTTTAGACCACGATCCGTGAGAACATGGGAAGCACGCGGATCATTGAGTACCGAACCGGTAGCGAATATCTCGCGCGACGTTGCGAGGTGCTGGACCCGCGAGGCAATGTTAACAGTTTGTCCGAAATAATCCTGACGCTCGTTAAGGCTGACGGCTATGCACGGCCCTTCGTGAATACCGATTTTCAGGAGCAGATCTTCGCTGCCACGTTCCTTGTTGAGTCGCAGCATGGCATCACGCATCCGCATCGCCGCCACCAATGCCCGGTCGGGTGTTGGAAAAGTCGCCATTACAGCGTCACCGATCGTCTTTACGACAGCACCTGCCTCTGCGCCGACAATCTCGTTAAGTACGCGGAAATGGGCCTTCACAAGATCGAATGCAGCCAGGTCGCCAACTCTTTCGTAAAGCTCGGTCGAACCGCGGAGATCCGTGAAAAGGAAAGTGAGGCTGGTAATCCGCAGCTTCTGATCGACGTCGATGGTATCGGTACGATAGATGTCGCGGAATGTCTGATTGGAAAGCAGAGACTTGGCGGTAAGGAACGGGCGGCGTTTGCCGAGCATTGTGTGAAGAGCATCATTGGCCAGGCACACCGACGGAAGCGTGCGAACGTCGGTATGATTCTCGACTGATATCCGTAAGGGGCCAGGCCGCAAGGTGATGGTCTCACTGTGACGGTGCACGCGGTCAAATACCAGCGATATGTTCTGCCGCTCTTTGGTCGGCTCCCCCGTCACGTCCAAAAATTGAGCTGCGTGGGTCACCGGTTCAAAGATGATAATAAAGGATGGTGGCAAATGCAGCGATAAGACCGCCTTCTCTCCGGCGGGCAGTTCAAGCGACTCAATAATGAACTCGTCAACTTTTTCCTCAAAATCGTCGTCCGGCAAATCGACTCCCGAACCCCAATAAACCTGACGGAAATATTCCACGGCGGGTAGTTGGTGGGGATTGTGGGCGTCGATATGGCGCACACGCGGCGTCACGGTGAAGGTGACTTCTACCATTTCGTCGAGCGTCGGCTCGTAGCCGGCGGCACAGAGCGCGCAGGTATATTCATCGCTTTGCACGGTCTTGAGCGAGGTATTAGCATCAAGAACGCCACCGCAGCCAGGGCAAAGAACATTCCACGACATTTCGAACAGGCCGAGACGTGATGCCTGCAGGAAGGCGCTGATCGTCTGCTCTTCGTCAAGTTGTTCGCTGGCAGCGAAGGCCAGAGCATTGATACGGCTGAGCTTGCGATCCGGCGCTTCGCGAACGAGCCGTTCCAGGGCATCGACAACGCAGGGCTGGGCCGATTGACGGAGCATTGCAAACAAAGGCTTAGCTTCACTCATGGAAGTATTCTACACCGAAATCGGTGAGCGGACAGCGAATTCGTGGCAAGTGATGGCGGAGAGGGAGGGACCTGCCTGACCTTTGGCCTTAACCATTTGATTTAAAGAACGAATTTTCGACTTTTTGGGTAGTTTTATGGGTACAATTTTGCTCCGAATTGTCAACTTTTTAGTGTTTCTACGCTCCTGTATCTTCAACTAGGCAACGCATGCGAATACGCTCCATTCGACGCTGCCAAAGCCTGTTTGTGCCGGCATTTGATCACATAAGTCAGGACGATGCTAACGCCTCATCACCTAGCGCAAACTGACTGGCGGCGGAGTATTTTTTTGCCAATCTCTTAAAGTTTTAGGAGCGTCCTTAACTCAGCTCGCGGTGACCGCCTCGTATTGAAGACAATGGGCTGATGTGGGGGCGGGATTGATGTTTACATTTACAGGTTATCTTAACCAGAGGCGCTTCGCGTATGCAGCCGGGTTGAGAATAGGGCTTTTTGTAGCAAGCGTCCTCGCATTCCCTTTTGCTCTTTATGGCCTGAAATTCCTGACCGACTGCCGCAGCGTTGACGGAACCTGTGGCACAGTTGGTCTCGTCGGAGCAATGACCTTCAAACCGCTCGTCGCCTATCTCTTCGTACTCTCTTTTTAGGGATCTCTTTGCGCCGTTCACGGGATGCGGGTCTGCCCGCATGGATCGGTCTGGCTATACCATTTCTGCTGGCTGCGGATTTGAACAACCTCATCGTGATTGGTGCACCATGGTCCTTGGCTTTTTCGCAAGGTATTGGCACAAGTTGGCCGAGATTTGCTGCTCAGGCTCTGGCCTGCATATTCATCCTTTGCCTGTTGCCTTCTCGCGAACCGACCTCTGGAAACAGCTTCCCTTTCGGTAGAGCCGGGAAAATTGCATTCGCACTAGCATTGTACGTCACATTCTTCAACGTTCTCTCCGTGCTATCCGGTAATCGCGCCCTCGATCCGTATATGCGTCCCATCTGGATGATGATGCCCCGGATATTCGGGATGGCCGTTCTGTACGTGAAGTTCGCGTTCATGGCGCTCATGCTCTGGATTGCTTGGAACGAGCGGCACCAGCCAACCCCGCCGGAGGCGCGGCAGCCAAAGCGGCGACCCGCCGGCATCGAAATGCCGAACAAAAAAATCATATGGTCCGCCATCATCGTCTCGTTCGTCGCATATGCATTGATGGTGGAAACAGGCCCCCTGTTGCTCATTTCGTTGCCCGTCAACCTCACAACGATCCTGCTCCCGACTTTCCTGCTTTACCTTGCATTAATCTGGACGATCGTCAGAAGCACCAAGGCACGAACAATTGGCTCCTTCCTACTTGTCGCACTTGCCGCATCTCCCTTCCTTCATTGGGGCTATTCCCAGTGGAAGGTGTCGCAGGCTGAGGTCCGCGAAACTGTAGAGATCAAGGCCATCCCGACGATCGCGCCGGGATTCGTGCCTCCCGTGCTGGTCGTGGATTCCCAAGAAAGTGTCGGCCCGGCATGGGCGGTTCCCCAGATTCAGCGTGTCATCTGGAAAGACGGCTATCCCGAAAAATTCCGACAGTTGGAAAGATCAGAACGCCAGTCCTTCTACCCTGCCGCCGTCATTGACCGTGTGCCCGATACCTATCTCCTCTTGAAGCGCGGCCATTCGAGCAGCTTTGCCAAGCCCAAGCAGCAATATGTATTGGATGGAGGACCTTATGAGCTCCGGATCGTCGCTCCTGGACGCAATGACCTAATCGCCGTGTCATACAAGTCGTTCAATCCTAGACCCTCGCTCTTGCCCGTCCTGACGCAAACGGGTTGGTATCGCGGCTCTAATCAGGTGATGTACGAAACGGTTTCCGACAGCGTACGAGATTTTTTGCTGGATTCGCTTCGCGGGCAACGACATTCGGACTGACTGGTAAGCCAATACCGGGCGCTGCCTTCGCTAGTTCAGGAGATATCGTATGAGGCGATTCGAATGACCGCTTCTCTAATCGGGCATTTGGGTCAAGCTCTTTTCTAATTTCCGGCAGCCTGGTCGTTCACGCGGGTCACGCTTCTCTTCGCAGTCGATTGGCTCCCTTGCGTTCGGAGCCGCTGCATGCATGCATGGGATCAGGGTCTGGAAAGCCTCGCTTTGCGACGCGCTCGAAGCGCAGCAGACATTAACGGCTTCATCCATCCCGTCGTCCGCGTGGGACGATCCGGCCAGGATCGAGTTCGAAGGCTCTGTCAAATCATGCAGATGCCTCCGATCCGAACCGGAACTCTGTGCCGTCGATCCACATCCGATGAAGCACGACGGCAATCTTGCGGGCGACAGCGACGATGGCTCGCCGCCGTCCCTTGGTCTTCATCAGCCGCACGCCCCATGCCTTCAGGCTGCTCCAGGCAATCGACCGCATCAGCATCGCGTTGGCGGCTGCATAGAGCGTCGACCGCACGTCGGCGTCGCCGGCATGGGAGATCCGGCCGGGATTGTCCTTCTCGCCGGACTGGAAGCGTCGCGGCGTCAGCCCGAAGTGAGCGCCGACAGTGCGCGAGCTTTTGAAGCGGGTGGGATCGTCAACTGCGGCCTTGAAGCTCAAAGCCGTCACGTATCCGACACCTGGAACACTCATGAACCGCGTAGTGACGAAGTCTTGGTGCGCCGCTCTTCGGACACGTCGATCGAGTTCAAGAAAGGTTTCCAGGAGCATCTGCCTGGCCTGCAACATCGGCAGGAGCGCATGGCTTAGTGCAGGATCGCTTTCGATCGTGTCGCGGACGGCCGCATCGAACGCACCACCCCGCAGACGAATCGGCAGTTTAACGCCGAAGACCTTCAGAAGCCCGCGGATTTCGTTTTCAAGGTCGATGCATTTCCGCTGCATGACCTTGCGGCTGGTGAGCAATGCACGGATGTAATGGCTTTCGACGCTCTTTACATGCACCCGACTATACCAACCCGATCGCAGGATTTGGGCGATGCCGCGAGCGTCGTTTTTGTCGGTCTTGTTGCGCATGGCCGAAAGAGCGGCATTGACCTGCCGAGCCTCCATGCACACGACGTCGAACCCCGCTTCTTTCAGTCCGTAGGTCAGATGTTGAGTGAGCGTGCCAGCTTCCAGCCCAACCTGATGGATCGGTTCGCCAAACTCGCGCAGGCAGCGAACCAGGTCCGGCACGTCGGATGAAACGGATCGCTCGAGCCGAACCTTCCCATCCTGGTCAATAATGCAGATCGCCACTGAGCGCAGCGACACGTCCAAAGCAGCATAAAACATCGTCATCTCCCTTCATCTCGGCCAAGCCGAGATAGTAGTGAGAGCTCGCCCCTGGTGGGACCGCCCGATTACACATGCTTTGCGCCCACTTGCGGACATTGATTGATGTTCGTTTCGCCAAAAGCAGTCACTCATGCGCAACAGCACTGAAGGGATTGTTTCTATTCGGAGGTCCAGAAGCGTGGTAAACTTCATTATTGAAATTGACCACGCTCCCTTTCGCCGTATTACTTGACCAGTTCAATTTCACTCAAACGCCATTCCTTGATAAAGAAAGGTTCGAGCGGGCTTAGGGGACAATATCGGTCAAAGACCAATTCGCGATTACGTCTCTCAATATGCGAAATCTCGAACAAATTCCGGATTCAGATGGGAAGTTTTGCTTTAATGCATAGTGTGGAAACTTCCACGTCGTGATTTTTGATCGCTACGAAACGATAGCCCACGAGCGCGGATTGTTGTCCGGGTTCGAGAACACCATTGTCTTGCAGTGACTGCACTAGTCGCTGAAATACTTTCAAGGGCAATGGAACTGGGTCGAGCTTCCGTTTCATTTGAGATTTAGCGCTCACATCTCTCTAGGCAATCATTGATAAATCAGCTTTAGCTCAACCGCAAGTTGTCGCCTGCCGCGGAACGAACTAGCACTTATCCGTTCAAGCTCCGTTCGGAAAGAGCCCTACCTTGCTGTTGACGGCGCGCGCCTGCGTTTGCTTAACGCAAATCGGAGTGTAACCGCCAAAGAGACAACAAGAAGCGGGATGGGAACCAGATTCACCATGTTCCAGCCATTTGCAGCAAACAGGCTGCCAGCTAGGAACGCAACTGTCGCCACTCCCGCATGGGTCACGACCTCGCTTGCGCCTTGTATCTTGGCGCGTTCAGCAGCGTCTTTGGGCGCAGAGAGCAAAATCGTTGAGGTCACTATCATGAAATTCCATCCCATCCCAAGCACAAACAGGCTGATTGAAAAATGGTGAATTGATGTTCCTGTTAGGGAAACCAAGGTGCTTGCCAACAGGAGCGCGAGTCCAGTCAACATTACGCGCACATCACCGTAACGGTCGACGAGTATCCCTGTGAAGAATGACGGGGCGTACATGCCGATCATGTGCCAGCGGATAACACCAACGGCGTCTGTGGCAGTGTGGCCCGTATGAATGATCGCGAGTGGAGCGGCGGTCATCAGGAACACCATGACCAGTGATCCGACGACCCCGTTGACGAGGCCGGCCGTGATTGGCGGTTGGAATGCAATGCCCATGCCCGCAGTGTCTGTATTTTTTGGGGATGGTTTTGGAACGGCCATGTGCAAAGCGCAGATGACGACAATTCATATTGCACAAAGACAACTGATCGCCAGGTATGATGCGACGTAGGGCTTCGTCGAGATTAAATCCCGAGCATATACGGCGATGCTTGACCCTGCCAGAATTCCAACGATGCTTCCGGCGAGAACGGCTGAAACCGCTCTACCCGCCGTCTCGGTACTGACCGCCCCGATGCTGCGTATCTCAGAAATTGCGCAAAGGCCCAAGTTACACCCCACAGCACCAGTCCGACACAGAAAAGTAAAAAACTCTCGTAGTAGAGAGCGCATGCAGATACGACGCCGCTTAGACAGCCGAAAAGGCCACCCACGAAAAAGCCCGCACGCCGCCCTTTTCTATACATCAGCCACGAGGCAGGAGCACTCGAAATCGCGCTGCTGACCAGCATCAGGGCAAACGGCAACGTAGCAAGCATACTGGTGCTGGAAAGCTGATCTCCGACAATTCCGCTCAATCCCAGAATGATTGCTCCGGCCGAGATCCAAAGCGCCTGACAAACCACCAGCACCGCAAGAGGGTGTATATTTTTTTCGAACTTCATGGCGTCCTCCCAGACTAGCGTGCCATTCGCCGAAGCGTGATCGACAATGCTTCTCCGAAGAGATCGATGTCGTTCTCGTTGTTATAGACATAAAGGGATATTCGGAGCATTCCCTTGGAATAGCCCAAGCGGTCGACCAACGGGTGGGCGCAGAAGGAGCCCGATCGTGCCAGAATTCCGTAGTTGTCACTCAACCACACTGCGATTTGATCGGCCTCTACGTGAGGCGAAGAGAAAGCAAGAGAGCACATGGCGACCCTTGGGTGTCCTCGTGCCATTATCGGAATGGTACCCTTCACGGATGATGCAAGACGCTCAAGATGGTCGCCAAGCCGGCGCTCGTGGCCGGAAATGTTCAGATAGCCGATCTTGCGGAGATAATCGACAGCAGCTGCCAAGCCGATTGCGCCGCTGATATTGGGTGTGCCTGCCTCGAGGCGATAAGGCAGCTTCCTTAGGGTGTACCCACTTGTCGTCACTCTCTCGACGCATCCGCCGCCAAGGACAAGCGGACTTAGTTGTTCCAAAGCTTCGAGCGCGCCCGTAAGGATACCGATCCCTGCGGGCCCCAGCATCTTGTGGCCGCTGAATGCCAGATAATCGCACCCCAAGTTTGCGACATCTATTTCTGCATGAGGAATCGCTTGCGAGGCATCGACACAAGTCAAGACACCCCTGTCTCGTGCGAGCTGACAAATATCCCTGATCGGATTGACGACGTCCGTCACATTGGAAGCGTAGCTTAGGGCCAGCACCTTGGGTTTTTCCCGATCCAGCGTTTGTGCGACGATAAGAGGATCGAGCGGTTCGACGGGGTTTTGCGGTATCCAGGCCAAGGATGACTGCCGCATCCATGGAAGAATGTTTGAATGGTGCTCGCCAGTTGTAAGCAAGACTTTGTCGTTCGGCGTAAGGCCAAGACCATTTGCTACGATGTTGATCGCCTCGGTGGCATTTTTGACGAAAACGACGGCGGAGGATGGAACCGACAGAAAACGCGCAAGGGTGCTTCGAGCCGCCTCGTACGCGTCCGAAGCCTCTTCTGACAATTTGTGCTTTCCTCGGTGGACGTTAGCTGTGAACCAAGTGGAATATTCCTGCTCCTTGGAAAGCACGGCGTAAGGCTTCAATGATGTCGCGGCAGAATCGAGATAGACGAGTGGCCTGCCGGCGATGACACGCTTCAACACCGGGAAATCGTCTCTGATGCTGGGTTCCATCTAAAAGCCCGCCGCTGTAAGCCGAAACTTCATGGAAGCCTCCGGTTCAAACCTGGTCACCTGACGAACAACGACCCCGTTCGCAGGCAGCGCTGACCGAATCCGATCAACAATCTCGCGTTCGCAAATGCTGAAGCCCGGAGAAGGAATGACCTCCAGAAGCAATTTGGAGTTCTCGACAGTGCATCGATAAAAATCGATGTGTTCGATCTCTGAGACTACGTCGTCGACTTGTTTCGTGGTGAAAACCGCCCCCTCCAAGTTCAGGACATCTTTCCAGCGTCCGTGAAACTCAAAACATTGCCAATCGGACAGCGGGCAATCGCAATCGACGTCTACGAGCCTTCCAAGATCTCCGACATCATATCGAATGAGCGGCATCACCCTGCCTGCGACTGGAGTGACAAGGATCGACCCGATACCTTCATGCACATCGATGTGCGGGGTACTACGATCTCGAGAACGGTATGGTTCTCGCACACGTGCCAATGGCCGTTTTTGCATTCGACGCCAACTGAACAGCCCGACAGTTCCGTCGCGGTGTACGTGTTGTAGACCTTGGCGTTAAAAAGTTGCCTCAGTTCCCGCACTTGGACTTTTGAAGTGAATTGGTAGGAAGTGAGGATCATGTCGATGGGCGGCAAGTCTATTCGAAGGCGCTGGGCCTCGCGCCCGATCCACAGCAAGTAGTAGGCGTTCACCAACAGGATCTCGGGACGGAACTGCCAAAGTTCATCGGCGATGTTCCTTATAAGAACTCTCGGGAGCGCTGAAAAGGTCTTCGGTGGAATTGAGATAGAGCACGATCCCGAACTTGGTTCGCTCCTCCATTGTCGATCTGCCAAGATGGCACTCCGTTGCCGAACACAACGGTGTCGTAAGAATGGCCGTTCTTGGGGTACGACCGAAATCAACCCCCCAGACCTTTTCGTAATCCGGCGGCACTCGGTCGAGACCCAGATCGGCAATGACCTGAAGGCGTCCCTCGGTGGTTCCGCTTGTCCGCGCGACGCTGAATTTCCCGTCAGCCAGGCCAGCTGACACGTCCGCGCAGTCGGCCAATAGACCGATGGAGTTGTCCCGGAGATCCCCTTTTTTTAGGATAGGGAGCAACGGAAGGTCCAAGGTTGTCGAAATCCGTCCAAGGCCGGCATAGCTGTCGTTGCTCCGGTAAAATGGCACTTCCTTTTTGGCAAAATCCAAGAAATCTCTGAGCAGTTCATTGCGCGCTTCTTGTTGAAGCTGCCTGCGAAAGGGCAGCTGACGCTGCCTGAGGTCCGGGATGGAAGCTTCGCTTAGAAAGCCCAATGGTTCGAGAAAGTTGAGTGTTTCCTTGGACAGAAAGCCTTCTGGTTCCAGATGAGAGCCTTCGTCTGCCTCGATCAACACATGAAAGCCAGTCCGGCGATCCAACAACTCGAGTACGGAGGCTTCGCAACGCAGAATTTCGATCTCGTTGCTGAGACATTTTCTGAACATCGATCAATACTTTCCAGTCAGCGGTACCTGATGACGAACATTGGAGGCACGAACGGGAAGCCCGTTTGCTTGACAGTTAAAAAGATTTGGACAACTATAAAAACCCGCTATCGGTGTTTTAAAAACGCTTAATTTTCTCCGTCAAGAGCCGTCAGCCCTCTAGCGTATACTCCGCAAACTTAGCTTTGACTGACGTTATTGTCAAATGGAGATAGCTTATGAGAATATATCTCGGTAAAAAACGCACCACTAGCCGTCACTCCGATAACTTAGACTTGCGCATACGGACATTATAGATGGATTAATCTTATGAAAATTAAGATTGCTGTTTTTTGCCGTCCCGTAATGAAGCCAATTGCCACTACACCACAATCTTAGCGGTGTAGTGGCATATTAAGGAGGTGGTAAGATGAAACTGAAATTGGTCGCAAAGCGTCCACTGTCAAAACCTGTAGCGGTTACTGCACAGGCCTGACACTAAAACTTCGGTTGACCGAGCGGGTAAGCGCTTGGTCGCCATAAAAAAACGGAGGAGGCGCGGCTGGACTGGTCGCGGCTCTTTCAGATGGCACAGAGGTCCAAACAGGGCCGCAGCCTATCTCGAAGCGGTGCTTGATCTAGGTTTTCCAGATACCCAAGCCGACCCCATTTGCCGTACTGCCGAGGGCATCTTTACGGTCACTCGCGTGCCGACGCGGAAGGAATGGGAAGTACCCCTCGTGATTTGTGCGGCCTCTTACCCGTCAAAAACCCTTCCTTTCGAACCATGTTTTTGGGAAATTTCGGTCTTTCCGGACGGCAGCATCCGCCGAACAGATTACCTGTAAAGCCGCCTTTCGACAGACGAGGGGAATACCCCTTGGTTCCTAAGTGCCTATTCGGCCGCCGCCATGCTCAACGCCGCCCCTCTCTCAGAACTTTGGAATCTCAGTTCGGCTTTAGCCCTGCTTTGCGAAGCCCGTCGATCCAATGGTACCGTTCAGACGCGCTGCCATATGGATAAGCAGCTGACTTTGCCAGTGTCCAGTTTGGCTCAATGTCGCTGAACTCCTTCATGATTGCTTTTGCCTCGTTTAACATTGCCTCGTCTGGGTTCGCCTCGTCTGTGGTTGCGATCTGGGCCATGCTTGCAGCCAGTATCAGGCGGACATCGTTAGGCTTCTTTTCGGCTTCAATTTTTCCGATCTCGTCTATGGCGTCCTGGTAACGCGCTACCTGGTAATACCCCCGTGCCAGAATCCAACGGAGCCAATATGCGTGATTAGGATCGAGTTTCATTGCATCGAGGACAAGCTGATTTGCTCGTTTTGGATCGCCATAGTAGATCAGGGCCTCTGCCATATCTGCATCAAGTTCGGCGGTATTCTTATTGATAAACTCGGGATTGCTGATCAGCGCGCGGGCGGCCTCGTATTGTTGAAAGCTTTTAGGAAAATCATTCTGATGCCAAGTAACCATCGCACGATACCACAGAGCCCTGAAATCATTGAACCAACCTTTGGTACTGTCCTTGCTCAATTCGACGGCTTTATCGGCCAGATCCTCGGCCTGGGCAAGGGCGAGGGGGCATTCGCCCCAGCCATTCTCACATTCCCGTAACCATACGTATGAGAATTCGGCGTAGGCGGGCAAATAGTCGACATCTTCGTCTATTGCCAACCTGAAGAGCCGCTTTGCCTCTTCGTTTCCCTCTGGAGTCAATGGCTGCTGTCTAGCAAGTCGGGTATTCTCCTTGGCTTTTTCGGTAGTCATGTTATTCCCCTTTGCTTCGGTTGTGTTCGGTCATCTACGACGTTCGGCCTCTACATTTCCTTCAACCCGGCTTTCCGTAAGCCATCGAGCCAGTGCTGTCGGTCGCTGTCCTTCCGATAGAAATACGCGGCCGATTTTGCGATCGACCAGTCGGGATCAATTTTGCTGAACTCGGCCATAATTGCTTGAGCTGCCGGGATATCCCCGAGCTGTGCCTTGCTGGCCGCGGTGATCAAACGGACATCGTTCGGAGGAGAGTTTATCCTGCCTATGGAGTCGATGGCCTCCTGATACTGGCCGACCATATATCTGGCCTTGGCTTCGTTCCAATCGTACCAGTAATCATAATATGGGTTGCGGCGCTTGGCATCTTCGATCTGCTCTATCGCCTTCTCAGGTTCACCACCGTAAATCAGCGCTTCTGCCATGTCGGCAGCGAGGTCCGGATCGTTGGGGTTTATCTGACGTGCACGTTCGTATTCCCGGTAACTCTTGTCGAAATCTCCCTTGTTCCAGGCGACAATCGCCAGATACCAACGGCTGCTGAAATTGTCGCTCAACGAAAGGGCTTTGTTCGCAAGGTCTTCGGCTTTTTGGAGTGAACCTTCGTTGTCATCGGTCCAGCCACTCTGGACCCTTCTGATCTCGACATATGATAGTTCGGCATAAGCTGCCGAATAATTCGGATCCAGTGCGATCGCCTTCTCAAAGAGCTGCCGGGCTTCTTCATTTCCCTCCGGCGTGACTTTGTTCGGATCAGCCCAGATTTGTTTGCCCTTCAGATAATAGTCGTATGCAGTCATGTTGGCAGTAAGCTTCGTACTGGACCGTTGCTCTTCCGCGTTGGTAACCTTAACAGCCAGGGCCGTGACGATATTCTTGGTGATATCCTCCTGTACCGTAAACGTGTCCCCTAAAACCTGATCGTAGCGGTTTGCCCATAAGTGATAACCAGTCTCGGCATCGATGAGTTGGGCGTTGATCCGCAGCCGCTCCGGGGTCTTTTGCACGGTGCCTTCCAGCACATAACGCACGCTCAACGCCTTCCCTATGTCCTGAACTTTGGCCGGCTTGTCCTTGAAGGTTGCTGCCGAGTTGTAAGCGATGACCATGAGGCCGGAGAATTTGGAAAGATCACTCGTGATATCATTGGTGATGCCATCGCTGAAGTATTCTTGCGTCGGGTCACCGCTGACATTGTCAAGCGGCAAGACCGCGATCGAAGGTTGCGAAGGAGACAGGAGTTGCGATCCAGTTTCCTTTTTGGCTGTTATCTCGGGTACGTACTTCCACCAGACCGGAAGTGCAATAACTGCAAGAAGCACCGCTGTTGCTGCCGCAAGTCCCCACGCAGGGATGCGCCTGCGCGAGTGCGTCGGACCCACACCTTTGATTGAGTAAACATGTACCGGAACTGGGATATTCTTCAGTTTCTTTGAGCCGAGGTCTATAAAGCCCAGGTTAGGCAGGTGCTTCACTTGTTCGTAAAGAGTACCAGAGACGCAAATTCCGCCAGGCTCAGATAACCCTTCCAGACGCGCCGCAACATTTACCGCGTCACCGAGCAGATTATCCTGCTCAACAACGGCATCGCCCAGGTTTAGGCCCACACGGAAAAGCATGCGCCAGTCCTCTGACAACTTCTCATCCAGTAGCATTATTTGATTTTGGATTTCCACGGCACAGCGCATGGCTTCGACGGGGCTGTGGAATGCCGCGATCACGCTATCACCAGCACCGCCGAATACGCGACCGTTGTGGGCTTGAACACGGTCCTGGATAATCGCCGCACAATCTTTGAAGAGCCCGAGTGCAGCTTCCTCGTCTTTCCCGACGAGACGGCTGTACTCGACGGCATCAGCGGCCAGAATCGTGACAAGCCTGCGCTGCAGCATATTCTTTCCCCCCGCCAGTATACCATTAATTGGATGGATTCGGGTAACCAACGGTTCTAGCCAGTATGGCTTAAGTCATTGGGATTGGTTCATCTCGGGAATAAAATGGAGCCGTCCAAGAGCTATCGAGGAGCACGTGTTGAGGCCGAAGCCACGATCTTCTCGATCAGCGAGATGTAAGACAGGCCGATCATCCGGGCGATGAGCGGGAGATCCGAATCTCTGGGATGCATGCCCGCGAGCGGATTTGCTTCCATGAAGTTGACTTCCCCGGCGTTATCGCAACGGACATCGACGCGGCCACCATCGCGCCCGCCGAGACACTTCCATGCCGCAAGCGCGAGGTCCGCGGCGGCTCTGCTCGTCGCGTCATTTACCAGACGTGGAGCGACCCGCTCGTCAAAATGCTTCTTGTTATCGTAAGAGTATATTTCAGGCTCGGGCCCGTCCTTGAGGACTATTTCCATGGTCCCCAGTGCATAAGCAGCCGCTCCAGACCCTAAAATACCCACCGTGAATTCCCGGCCGGGCAAATAGACTTCGACAAGCGCCGGCTGTCTGTGCCGGGCGAGCAACCGCTCGCACCCTGACTGCAATTCTCCCTGATCGTGGATTTTCGATGCCGCGGAGATTCCCTTGCTGGTACCCTCGGCAATTGGTTTTATGAACAAGGGAAATGGCAGGGAAACCCTCGCAATATCGGCGATGGTCTCGACAACCGCGAAATCGGGTGTTCGGATACCACTGTCGCGAACAACCTGTTTCGCCGTCGCCTTATGCAATGTGACAGTAAGACAAAGCGGATCGGCAAAAATATAAGGAACCTCATAAGCGTCCAGCAGGGCGGGTGCCAACGCTTGGCGGCCGAAACCATACATTCCCTCAGCACTGTTAAAAACGAGATCCCATCGATCGCCTTTGCTCAAGCGCATCGCCAGCGCTTTGGCAGTACCGATACGTTCCGTCGAGTGACCAAGTGAGTGCAACGCCGATTCAATTGCCTCGATCGTCTCCAGCCTGTCGAACTCGGCAATCTCTTCCTCGGTGTATCCTTCCTTCGCGTAGTCGTCCCGGAGATCGAATGTAATGCCAATATTCATCGTTCGGCCCCCTCGTAGTCTCACAATATCTAGCGCGTTTCGTAATGCTAACATCGAATCGTCTGCCAAGGATAAGCAGATTTGAACATCGACGCGTATGGCGGCAAACTCACCCGCTGAGCTGTAATAAGGGCAATTGGCTAATTAGACCCATTTGCGAAAAGTGTCCGGACTATGCGGAGCGCAAATCAAGCTCATGCGTCACTACGAACTTCTATTGAACTACGTTTCTGAAATAGGGAGTAATGCGGAGAGTACTCAGTTTTTTCCATTTGAAAAAGCTATAAATCGCGAGCGTATTTGGTCTGTAATTTTATCTAGGCCGGGCCTGGTCGAGGGGGTCACCCGACGTAGTAAAACTTCACCGGAAAGTTTGCGAGAAAACCCCTTGCTTCTGAGAAGGTCGAGCGTACTGTTCAGCACAAACAGGATCGTGCGTCGATCATTAGCAGAGCCCATGCCTTCGTCAGACAGATTGTAAAACGCTGCTATTGCTGCGGCGCGCGCCGTGTCAACTGTGTTCGATTCCGGTTTCCGTTTTTCGGTTAGACCCGTTCGATAGCGTGCTTGACGGGTTTGGTGGCCTAGTTTTGAAGGATCTCGGGGGCGTGGCATTCTTCTCTCCGTGTGCGATTGTTTATCCGTCACTACGGTCAAAAATGAACTCGGCAGATGCAAGGAGCAACTCAGAAGCGCTGCCAGAACGTTCCGCGGCCCTAATCAAATCTCATGTGGATTTACGAGACACTGAAAAAGTGACTGCTGACGTGACAGCTTGTGGCCGGCAGTAATGCATCTCAGACTCTGTCTCATAAACGAACGTTTGTGAGCAAGAAGGGAAAGCGTCGGATGGGAGAATTATTGGGGTATGCGCGCGTTTCCAAATCCGACGGCACTCAGGTTTTGGATTTGCAGAAAGATGCATTGCTAAACGCGGGCGTTTCGTCCGCTATGATTTATTACGACCACGCATCTGGTAAAAGAGACGATCGCCCTGGCCTACTCGCGTGCCTTAAAGCGTTGAGGGGAGGTGATACGCTTGTAGTGTGGAAACTCGATCGTTTAGGCCGAGATCTCCGGCATCTCGTCTCCACAGTAGATGATTTATCTAAACGCGGCGTCAGTTTCCAAGTTCTAAGTGGCCATTCTCAAATCGACACCAGCACCGCGCAAGGCAAGCTCCTACTCGGAATATTCGCGGCTCTTGCAGAGTTTGAACGCGAACTCATTCGCGAAAGAACGATCGCGGGTTTGGAATCAGCTCGCAGCCGTGGTCGCTTGGGGGGGCGCAAAGCATCGATGTCGCCAGCAAAGGTCCGATTAGCTGAAGCAGCTATGGGGAAGCCAGAGACTTCAGTCGCAATTCTGTGCAAAGAACTCGGCGTATCGAGGCAGACACTCTATCGTCATGTGGGCCCCAATGGCGAATTGCGTCCTGACGGTGTAAAGCGCCTCAATGTGACCAGGTTTGGGTAAATCTCAGCGGGAAGGAACCCCTTTAGTTCTGGCGGTCGTCGAGTTGTGAACCGAGCGCATAGAATCTCGATAGCGTCCGCGCAAAACCATACTTTGGTGCAAGAACCCACAAATCACTTGTCATACTCATGTCTCTGTTGACCGTCATCCCGATCTCGGGATGACCCGTGATGGTACCGACTAAAGACGGCAGCATCAGAGCCGACATCTTCCATCCGTTAATTAGCGGCATTTTCTCGATCTCTGCCGGCGTTGGAAGCTGGCCATTGCGAATGCGCCTTAAATCCGAGGCTAGTCGGTCTAGACGCTCGATTTCGACATCGAGACGCTCCAGTAAACTCGTGGTATTATCAAAGTCGATCATACATTCATGTCCGATTTAAGTGGTACTCTTCGGCTACCGTCAGTCCAAACCTGGCTACCTCAAAGATGTTCCAGCCGGCTGTCCATTGCGCCGCTAATTCGAGTACAGCAGCAGCGACAATATCTTCTTCATATACAAGAGCGATAGTTGGAGTGAGTATTTGCAATCGCACCGCCTCATTCGGTTTCTCGACCTGCTCGGCCTTCTGAGACTTACTAATCTTCACGCTAGACATTCGGCTTGCCTCCTGTGTTGATCGAATCATCACCCATAGCATACGCAAAAAACCCTCATTCGGAAGCAGATATTAGGTTATCCACTAGTATCTTCTGAACACTGTTCAGTAAAAAAATGAACGGTGTTCATTTTTTCATCTAACGCCAAATACGCATTCAACACAATATGTAGGTCTAACGCGCACTTTGTTGGCTTTCGGAGGGTATTTAGTATGAAGGTTTAACGCGCACTTCGACTGATCGTAGAGATGTAGTATGGAGGTTTAACGCGCACTTAGGGAGGTCTAACGCGCACTTGTTGAAAACGCATTTACTTTTCTCAAAATTGCGATGACATGACAGCAGTGTCGACTGCTGAAATAGGATCATTATGAAGCTGTGGATCATCTCAGACATGCATCTCGAATTCGACAAGGTAGCGTTGCCACCGCAAATTCCTCAGGCAGACGTTTGCATTGCTGCGGGAGATATCCATCGGGGCTTTAAGAATGCGATCGGCTGGCTCGGTACACACATCGCGCCACGGATGCCCGTCGTCTTCGTAGCCGGAAATCATGAATTTTACCGCGGCGCGATCGTTGAAGGGCCGGAAGAAGCCAAAGAAGTTGCCAGTCAGTTTCCCGGTATCCATTTTCTTGAGAATGACACGGCTTTGATCGACGGTGTGAGATTCATCGGCGCAACGCTCTGGACAGACTTCCGAATCCAAGGACATCAAGAATTGGCGATGCTTTATGCTCAAAACCATATGAACGACTACCGTGCTGTCTACTGGCGCAAAAAGCCCTGGATTTCGTTTAACCCCTCAGGACACTGTGCGCATGCATGGCAACTCCAGAGCTTTCCTGAGAGTCGCTCTAACTGTGCCGTTCAAGACGGTTATAGTCACGCATCATCTTCCGCACATATTTTCAGTGCCGCAACGGTTTCAGAGCGATCTGCTGAGCGCTGCTTATGCATCGGATCTCAGCGAGCTGATCGAGCAAGAACGGCCAAATTTATGGGTTCATGGGCACACACACGAACTCTTGTGATTACCTGGTCGGCGATACACGGGTGGTGTGCAATCCTCGCGGCTACAATGATGAAAACGCTCAGTTCAATCCTACGCTTGTCATCGGGGTTTAGAGAGAGGATGGCTAACCGCGCTCCGCATCGAGCCATCTGCGGAGTTCAGCAATATCCGACATTTCTCCGCGCAACATCAAGTCAAGCGCCGATAGGTTGCCAAAGGCAGCGTTGGGTTTGCGCACCCAGGCATAGCCACGAGCTGGGTCCTTAAACAGATGTCGCACCCCCTTATGGATACCCATCAGGTGCGCCATTCTCATTCGCTGATCGCTGTTGCTGAGGACATCCCCCGCTTTCCAGCGCGCCCAGGTGCGGCGCGACATGCCACCGAGCAGTATGCACGCTTCGTTGTCGGTCAGATCCCACGCATTGAACAAATTGATCGTCGTGCGCGCCAGAGCAACTCCCTCTTCATCAGTGATCGATGTGTCCTGCATGCCGATCAATCCTGAGGTGCCTTTAACGAGAAATGCCTTCCACGCTGGAAACGAGGAAGGCGTTCATGGCATTTCTTGAAGGTGATTCCACCATCTGACAACGCGAAAATAACTCAAGATCATTTTTAAAGGCAAGCACTTTCGGTGATTCCGAGATCAGCTGGATTGGGGAAGCTATCGCCATCCGCCTCCCGAAGATATTCTGGCTGACATTGAACGGGTGGCGGACACCTGCGATAGGTCGCGCAGCTGGGTCATGGTGAGGGCGCGTTAAAGATGTACCGCGACGCCGTCAGTTGGGGTAACCGCGCCGCCAAAGATGTCGATGACATCTTGAATCGTCGGTTTGGCGGTAGTCGGCGCGCGTTCGCAAGTACGTTTCTCCGCAACAACGCATGCGGACAGGACCTTGGCTTCATCAAGTCGGGGAATAAGCGGATTTTCAACAGACAAAGCATTAATGACCGTCCGGACGCGCGACATGCTTCCAGCACTCCAGATGGAATGTATTCGAGCAACCGCGATCTCGATTAAATCGTTAGTAAGAGCGTCGAGATTGCCAATGGGTTTGGCGCGGTGAAGTTCCTTCTCAAGAAAGGGATTGGGTCGCTCCATCTCGCGAATTTCGTCAAGATTAGCGCCGTACTTTACCACTTCGTGGTAATCCGCATCCGCTTCCGTATCGCCGACCGCCACTTGGAAATCGGTCGCGCCAAACGTTTCGGCTCGGCCTGGAAATGTACTAGCCAATCCTAGCCGCATCCAACGGCCCCACATTGGTGACTCCACCTTGCCCACGATGTTGTCATGTTCCTCCAGATCCTGTTCGGCCGATCTTTTGTCTTCATTGGCCTGCAAGCCGAGTTTCTTTTTGAGGCTAGGCGTGATCACGCACGAACGGCTGCCAGGCATGACGTCTTCATACTCTTTCCAGCGGGCATACATAAATTTATCGCCGTTAGATGCTGCTTCGGCAATATCCCAGGGGGTCATGGACCTGTCGGACTTTGTTTTATCCTTGTGCGCCCCCGCGACTTCCCATGCCATTGAACCTTTTGCAGTATAATCCCCGGCATCCTGGGCATCTTGGGCAACGCGAATGAAGCAGCCTTTCTTGTCCGATACTTTTCCCCCAGATGCACGGATTTCGGCTTTGTACATCCGAACAAGGAGCCGTGCTGCCCGCAGCGCTCTGGCCTTTACAATCCGTGCAAGCTTTACTTCATCGCCCCCTGCACGTTCAATTTCCTCTTCTGTGGGTCCGTCAATCGGCATGGAGATATGCTGATGGTAGTGCCAGCTGTTTTCGATGCTATAAGTGACTTCCTGACCGACCACCACGCCGAGAATGTGGAATTTCTTGCAGGCTTCCACCCACATTCGACCTTTGCGTGCCCTTCCAGACGCGATCTGAACTACCTGCATGCCATCTTTGAGCGTCGTCTTGGCTTTGTGAGACGCGGTCAACACAATGAGGACAACCTGTCCGTTCCGTGCGTATGTTGCCTCGGCCAATTCCCGAACTCTGTCTGCGCGTTCAAAAGCTTTTGCCGGGGCGCAAGTTGGGCAAAGCCAAGGGGAGCCGCATCGGTAGACATTGGATACGCCAGCTCGTCGTATATCACCATTCCCAAGTCTGAGATGAATATTTACGTGCTGGGTGTCTAATCCGGGTCGGCCGCATCCGCAAACGGCAGGCCCACGTTCGTTTTTGTTTTTGGGGCGGCAAAGCTTTTGTATTTTATAGAGAAGGGACCACCGACGGGGGACTGAAGAGTTTTTCCGACTCTCATTTTCTTTATTGTTTTCCAAATTAGAGAGAGAGGAAGAAAGGTAAGAGGAGCCCCAATTCCACGTGGTGGAACCGTAGCTCCTCTGCTCCCAAGAAGATCGGCTGCGCCGCTCTTTGGAGCGGTTGACCAAAAGCGATCCATGTCGACGTTGATGTTGTGTGGGACACTATCGAAAAGCTTGAAAGACGCTGGTTGGTGGATAGTCGGGGCGGATTGCGTGCCAGCTGCGGGACCGCGAAGGTCAATCGCCGTACGCGCAGCGGCAATCTTCGCGCCAATTGTGTTGACGGATGGCGATTTTGGCCAAATTTGTTGACAGGCTAGGGTACACTGGGGCTCTGAACTGGCTGGCGGATATGCCAGCCGAGCGCTCACTTGACGCTTGACTTTCGGCGCTTGACATATGGGAGGAGCTGTTCGACCATTTACCTACTCTCTGGAAAACACCCTGAGGCTTGCCGGCCTAAGACGGGTGTTTTTCTTTAACTATTGTAGTCATCTGGTCGGCGGCCTGGGTCAATAGCCCGCCGCAAATCACAAATGCTCAATGTCGATACTCTTCGAAGTTAACCTAAAGCTTTTCAGATAGTGATACCGACCCAGGTCGCAGGCTGGGCCTGCAGCTGGGCGTGAAACAATCGGTTTTGACGCCCCTCCAGGGTAGCGATGATTGATTTGAATACAAAAAAATTAGAGGAATGAGAACTGTCAGTGAGATTGCTTGATCTCGCATTTCACTACAAGGTCTTCTTCGGGTTGTCAGTTAAAAGGGGCGGTTATGGAGGATATTTACAATGTATTCCTCTTTTTCAAGAATGAGATTTGTTCATCAGTGGGCTATCGCGTCCACCCCCACTCCGGAAGTGATGAGGAAGGACTTGCCTTTTTACAGCAAGCACTCTCAGAGGATTTTGAACGCGCGATCATCTTGGAGTTGACGAAACCATTCACTCTTGACGAGTACCACGCGAATGCCAGACTCGGACAAGGTCATGCGCTATTCGATGAAATGTTTGTTGCAATGAATGCGAGCGCAGCGCCATTATTCATCAGCACACCAGTTGTCAATGGAAAGATCAGCATCGACTATTCATCCGAGCATAGCTTTATCGATATTAACGCAGCGAATGCAAAGATGGGCATCGAAGGTATAATGGACGATTGGCTCGTTAAATACACTGACGAGAAAGGCATCAGGCTTTCAGAACTGATCCATGACGATTATTTCCTTGCGATAAAGTTGACATTTAACGCTGGTCTAGCGGTATCAGCTATGAAGCTGCTCGTTTCCTGCATCGATAGCCTTGCGTACATTGAATACGGCAACAAGAGCGGCTGTTTTGTGGCGTGGCTGGACGCTTACTGCGATTTGAAACCCTTGGGAATTACTGCGGAAGAGTTGTGGGAACTTCGCAATGGAATCTTGCACATGACAAATCTCAATTCGAAAAAAGTCGCTAAGAACCACGTACGTCGAATTTCATTTCGAATTGGTGGACCGCCAGATTATCCACGCAACAAAGCAGACGGAATTTTTTATTTCGACTTCCAAGCCTGTCAATCGGCACGGAACTTTGACCCCTCATTGGAGTGAACCCCTGGGGCTGGACCAACGAGACACTCGAAACTAAGCCGCCTGTTGGGCAAGTTGGGTTTCGAATTCCTCTGGCGATCGATAGCCAAGAGCTGAATGCAGTCGTCTCGCATTGTAGATGTGTTCGATAAACCTTGGCAATCGCTCGGCCACGTCTGCGAAGCTTTCATAGCCGGCGGGGTAAACGTCCTCGACTTTCAGTGTCTTCATGAAGCTCTCGGCCTGTGCGTTATGGTAAGGGTTACCAACAGCGCTCATGGACCCGCGTAAGCCGGCCGCATCTAGTGCCCGCCGATAGGTCTCACTTGCGTATTGGCACCCACGGTCCGTGTGATGAATGCATCCAGGCGGAGGCCTCCTGTTCTCAACGGCCGAATGCAATGCCGCCAGCGCCAACGGCGTGTCGAGACGCTTTGAAAGAGCATAGCCGACGACCTTTCGACTGCAGGCATCGAGGATGACGGCCAGATAGCAAAACCCGGCAGCAATGCGGATGTATGTAAAATCGGCGACCCATACCATGTCCGGTCGCTCGGGTATGAGATTGCGATACAGGTTCGGGTAGATCGGTGAGTCGTGGCTACTGTCTGTCGTGCGAACGTAGCGTTTGCGCGGCTTGATCCCCAACCCACTGCTCCGCATCACGCGCGCCACACGCTTGTGATTGACGAGGTGACCTCGTCGGTGAAGCTCATGCGTCACACGGCGATATCCATAGGAGGGCAATTCGTCTTGGATGTCCTCGATAAGCGCAACCAGTTCGGCATCGCCGAGGTTCCCAGCACTTGCCGTTGATCGGTAGTAGAACGTGCTTCGGGGTAGATCGATCATTTCGCACCCCCGTCTGACGGAGCAGGCTGCGGGCCGGTGACGATTGAGGATTTCTCGTTGCCGCCGGCGATCGGTTGGCGTGGTGTTTTTTTAACCAGGTCCAGCTCCATTGTGAGTTGGCCGACCTTGCGCTCCAGCGCCGCGATGTGCACTTCATATTCGGCGATGACGCTCGCTTCGGCTTCCTCATGGTTGAGCTCGCCGCGATCGAACTGCGTCAGCCACAACTGTATGAGGTTGGCCGAAACGCTGTAGGTGCGTTGTGCATCACGCCGTCCGATGACGCCGTTTCGGATATCCTGGCAAAGCTGCAGCTTGAACGGTGTCGAGTGCCGCCGGTATGGTCCTCGGGACTTCATGAGCCTTCTCCGTTTAAGGCCCACAGAGCGTATCAGTTTTTCCGTGTCTCGTTGGTCCAGCCCCAGGGGTTCACTCCACATCGGCATCCAATTTTGGCTCTGACTCAGATTTGATGCAGTTCTGCTGATGTTTTTGGTTTCCACGAAGGAATCAGCACCATGCGAACTGCATTGCATCCCTCCAGACTCGTTCCACCCGGTTTCGTTGTTGAATACGCCAACCAAGACGTCGACCGAATGGTTATCGTCATTTGCCGAGCTCAAAACACAGCGGCATGTCCGGCCTGCGGGACGGTCTCCAGGCGAATACGCAGTCGCTATCAGCGTCAGGTTTCGGATCTGCCTCTTGCCGGCCAAAGTGTCAGGCTCTTGGTAGTGGCGCGGCGCTTCCGTTGCGACGCAGTACTCTGTCACCGCCAAATATTCACCGAACGCTTCGGTGATGTTCTTTCCCCTTATGCACGCCGAACCGCACGCCTGGATCAAATCGTCCACCATCTCGGATTGGCGCTCGGCGGACGTCCGGCAGCACGTTTCGCCGAACGGCTGATGCTGCCAGTTAGCAAGGACACCTTGTTGCGAGTGGTTCGAAGACAGGGCTGCCCGCCGATAAGCCCGCCCAAAGTGATTGGCATTGATGACTGGGCATGGCGGCGCAACCAGCGCTACGGCACCATCATCTGTGATCTTGTGCGACGTCGGCCCGTCAGTCTGCTGCCGGATAGGGAGCCGGCCACCGCACAGGCTTGGCTTGCAGACCACCCAGAGATCGAGATCGTTGCGCGCGACCGCGGCGGTGCCTACGGCCTGGCCGCGGCCAAAGCGCTGCCGCATGCAATGCAAGTGGCAGACCGATGGCACCTGATGGAAAACGCCAGTCGTGCATTTCTGGATGCCGTCCGCAAGTCCATGCGCAATATCCGCTCGACCATCGGAGCCACCAAGATCGATCCCGACCTGCTTACCGCCGCCGAGCGCATTCAATATGAGGGATATCTGCGACGCGAAGAAGCCAATGCCGCCATACTCGGTTTGTCAAAGGATGGAGCAACGATCAAGGAGATCGTGCGTCGCACCGGACATAGCCGCGGATTGGTTCGACAGGTGATACGGGGTCAACGTTCCGATGTCTTCCGTGTCCGGGAAAGCTCGCTTGAGCTGCACCTCGAATGGCTCGATACGCAATGGGCCGCAGGCCACCGCAACGGCGCGGAACTGTGGCGTGGTCTCAAGACACGCGGTTTCCGCGGCTCTCTGCGTGTCGTCGGCGAGTGGACGACGCGCCGGCGGCGTGCCGAGAAGCCTGATGCGGACAGCCTGAAACGAATTCCTTCTGCCAGAACGATAGCGCGGTTGTTGACCACCTGTAGAGACACACTCACTAAATCCGAAACCGTCACAGTGGCGGCTATTGAAGGTGGTGTACCTTTGCTCGTCGAGGCACGCGAGATCATCGCCGATTTCCATGCCATGATCCGCAAGAAGACTGACCAAGAACTCACTCCATGGATTGCCAGAGCCAGAACAAGCCTGGTCGCCTCGTTCGCCAATGGCGTCAGCAAGGATGAAGCCGCCGTCCAGGCGGCAATCGTCTCACCTTGGTCAAATGCCCAGACCGAAGGGCAGATCACCAAACTCAAGCTCGTTAAACGACAGATGTACGGGCGCGGAAAGCTCGATTTGCTCCAAGCCAGACTGATCGGGGCCATCTGATCATGCGACGCACCAAAACTGCGTCAGAGCCAATTTTGCATGCCGAAACACAGCCAAGCCCTTATCGAGGCCTTCGCTTTGGCACAAGGCCGTTGGATTCAATCTTACAATTCTGACAGAAGCAAATTCCCAAAGTTTGTCGAACGCTATGATGAAACAATTTCTGATAGCCGAATTTCGCTGACGCGTCCTAACGCAAAAAGCTGACGCTTTTTTGGGCTGGACCACACGTAAGAAACGCTCTTAACCGCTGGCCCAGTCCCTCCGGCAGGTCCTTTTAGGGAAGGACTGCCCGAGATGCTACAGGGCCTTCAACCCAGATTGAACTGCCTTGAGATCAAGATAAATGAAACTCATTACTTTTTTGATTGCTGACATGCCCCACCGGATTTTCGATTCGTCTCCGCCCTCCCCTCAGGGGAGAGCTCACGACGCCTCGTTGGGACGACTGGGGATACACCAACACCAGTCGTTCCGACTGATGTTGGTGCCAAGGGATTTTCAAGAATTTAAGAACGTCCGGAACAAATGTAACATTCTTTGCTGTTTTAAGATGTCTTTAACGCACATTCTTGATGTCGGTAAGGTACCGGAGCCATTCATTCGGGGACAGCCCTCGTTCATTCCGTTCAGCCCTTAGCAGACATATACGGCGAGAAATCTAAGCCGTCTGGCAATGGCATTGCGGCTAGATATTCGATCTCGTCATCACGAAGCTGTTTTGATCCGTACGAATCGGCAACGTCGAAAAAAGCGTGGCCTGTTTGCATATCGGACGTCCTCTTTTCAACCTTCGCAATGCGCATGAAGTCTTTCGCTGTGTGCCTGGTGCTGTGAAACACAATTTCCAATGGTCGGTGAACGCCAATGTCTTGAAGTTGCCTATTCATGCGTTTGCTTGCCGCATCAGACGGATGTTTTACAATCCTGCCGCCCCATCGATGGGCCTCCGGGAAAATCCATTCTTCCGGAAGCCTCGACCGTGCATAATTGATAAAGCCGATTTCAACCAAGCGCTCATGGACCGCAATATATCGTCGGCTAGATTTGTTCTTCAATTTTCGTTTGCTGGTAGTGCCGTCGCGCTCCAAAATCCCTTTTGTAAGATCAAGGACGAACTCGCCGATTTCAATTTGCAGAATATCTTTGCCCTGAAGATTGATCAGCTCACCAATGCGTGCGCCCGTCAGTGTGCCTAGCAATGGCAACCATTTTTCATCTGATCGTGTTTGCGCGGCCGCGTGAACAAACCATTTGTTCAAATCCACAACGGACAAGGGGCTTCGTTCGATTCCTTCTTTTGCCGCTGACGAAACGCGTACCACACCATCATTTAGCGGGGAGCGAAAATCATGCGCGACGCCCATTGCTTGAAAGAAGACTTTCAATGGCGAGAGATAATTGTCCAAGATGCTCTTGCCGACAAGCGTTTCATGCCGTTTGGGTTCGGGCAATGCGTCGTTGAAATCCGCAACTTCGGTAAGCGAAAAATCCTTGAGATCTGGCTTCTTTTTGTAGTTCGCGGGAACGCGGACTAGAAGGTCAGCAAACTTTTGAAAATCAGAAAATTTGTAATGATTGAGTGGCTTGTCGCCGACATGTCCGACAAAATCCAACAACCGATTTTCGTCCATAACGAGCTTTTTGGCAGACAATTTCTCCTTGCTTCGCTTGATCACCCACAACGGAAGTTCATGCGTAAAAGTGGGGCGGTCGGGCTCTATTGGACCGCGCAAAGCTGGGATGAGGGACTGAAATTTGGCAAACGCTTCTTCGCCTGCCGTTTTCTCTTTCTGAGCCAGATCGTGTTCAAAAGCACTGATAACTTTCTGAATGCCGCGCTCGACTTCTTCTTCCGTACGCAGAAGCTGCTTCAAAGCCTTGTCGGCTTCGACTATGATGTCATTAGATTGAGCGATACGCTCAAAATCTCTCTCAAAATCGCTGAGTTCTGAATTGGGAACTTTGGCACCCATGGTTGCTCTCACCGTCAGTTTCGTAAATCGGATCTGACAAAACCCAGCCAGTATCCTGCCTCTGCTTTTTGCATCACGTTTCGAGATCGATCCAAGGTTCTTGCGTAAGATCGATCTCTTTATAAATTGTTGAAGGTCACTGGGAATCCGTATCTGAAATCGCCATTGGTTACCGTGCTTCGTAATATGCATAATGGGTACATCCTCGGGTACAGAGCCAGAACGTAGCCGGAAAATAGTCAATTAAATCAATGGCATGATGATGGCGGAGAGGGAGGGATTTGAACCCCCGATGGAGTTGCCCCCATGCCGCATTTCGAGTGCGGTGCTTTCAACCACTCAGCCACCTCTCCGCGTAGGGGGATTGATATCCCCCGATCCATTTGCCGGATATGAAACCCGGCTGATGCCGCGATGCCCCCAAGGGCTCGGCTTGAGCGTGCGACCGGCTAGATAGCGGGCAAAGCTTCCAGATACAAGAGTAATTTGCGTTAAATTTCTTGACTCAGCGGCGAACCTGATCCTATAAGCGCCCGTCAACTGGCGTGGGGGATTCTCCGCGCCGTTTGTTTTTGAATTCGGGTGCCTTTATTCTTATGCGTAAGAGTGCCTTTCGATCAATCTGTCACGACTGACAAAAAGACGGTTATTGCCGTAAAACGGCACTAAACCGAACCGAACTCCGAAAGGGAAAAAATGTTCGCAGTCATCAAGACCGGTGGTAAGCAGTATCGCGTTGCC
The DNA here is from genome assembly GCA_963776115.1 of uncultured Alphaproteobacteria bacterium. Taxonomy (GTDB): domain Bacteria; phylum Pseudomonadota; class Alphaproteobacteria; order Rhizobiales; family Rhizobiaceae; genus Phyllobacterium. The sequence goes on from CAVZLS010000011.1 coordinate 183,307, forward strand.
GCCAATGACCTGTTGAAGGTCGAGAAAGTTGCCGGCAACGCCGGTGATATCGTTGAATTTGCTGAAGTTCTGATGGTTGGCGTCGGAGCCGACGCAACGATCGGTGCTCCTGTTGTCGGTGGTGCGCTGGTGACAGCCGAAGTCGTAGAGCAGGGCCGTGCACGCAAGGTCATCGCCTTCAAGAAGCGTCGTCGCCAGAATTCCAAGCGTACGCGCGGTCATCGTCAGGAGTTGACGACGATCCGTATCTCGGAAATCCTGACCGATGGCGCGAAGCCTTCCAAGAAAGCCGCTGAAAAGCCGGCGAAGAAGGAAGCTGCTCCGAAGGCTGAAGCTGCTGCTGCGGACGCAATCGAGACGAAAGCCGCCCCAAAGGCCAAAGCTGCGCCGAAGAAGGCTGCTGCCAAGGCTGAGAAGCCCGCTAAGGGCGAATAAAAAGAGATTTAGAGGAGCAATCCGATGGCACATAAAAAAGCTGGTGGTTCGTCACGCAACGGTCGTGATTCAGAATCGAAGCGCCTTGGCGTGAAGAAGTTTGGTGGCGAGAAGGTTCTTGCCGGCAACATCCTCGTTCGTCAACGCGGCACCAAATGGCACCCCGGTGTCAATGTTGGCCTTGGTAAGGACCATACCCTGTTTGCACTTGAAGCAGGCACCGTTTCCTTCCGCACCAAAGCCAACGGCCGTAGCTACGTGTCGATCGTCAACCCGATCGCCGAAGCAGCAGAATAGCCGGTCCTGCTTGAAGCACCGGCGTCCCATCGGACCCGGTGTATGGCAACCGCCAAAAGATCAAAGGGGAGATGGGATCACCACCCATCTCCCCTTTCGTGTCTGGAGGATAGACAAATGGTTGCTGAAATACTGGAAGACGATGAAGAACGGTTGGATCTGATAGACTGTCCCGTTCTCGTTACGGAACGTCTCGTTCTGCGAGCGCCGCGTAACGAGGATGTGGATGCAATTGCCCGTCTCGCCGATAACCTTCACGTGGCGGAAATGCTTTCCCGCATGCCGCACCCCTATACGAAGGAACATGCGGTGGATTTCGTGCGCCGCGCCAACGCGGGCGAGATCGGCAAATGCGTCTACGCCATTACATTGGCGCAATCGGGCACGTTCATTGGTTGTTGCGGTATCAATTATCGTCGCAGCAAGGATGAGCATGCGCCTTGCCGCAAGGAAGAGTTGGAGATCGGCTACTGGCTGGGCGAATCCTACTGGGGCAAGGGCTATGCAACGGAAGCCGCCCATGCGCTCGTCGATCTGGTGTTCAGAGCAACACAAGTCGAAAAACTCTATGCTTCTTGCCGCGTGTCCAACAATGCTTCACGCCGGGTGATCTATAAAAGCGGTTTCCAGTATACCAACACCGGTATGATGGATTCGATCACTGCCGGGAATGTTCCTGTCGAACGTTATATGCTCGACCGGAGGACGTGGATCGGTCTTCGCAGCTGGACTTCATAACCAATACTGGTCGTCTCCAACATCGAGGCGACCAGTTTTCATTTCGAGGATTTTACTGTAATGCCTCGAAACATCAAAAGGACTGAACTTTCATGAAATTCCTTGATCAGGCGAAAGTCTATATCCGTTCCGGCGACGGTGGTGCGGGTTCGGTGTCGTTTCGGCGCGAGAAATTTCTCGAGTTCGGCGGTCCCGACGGTGGTGACGGCGGACGCGGGGGCGATGTCTGGGCGGAAGCAGTCGATGGTCTCAACACGTTGATCGATTATCGCTATCAGCAGCACTTCAAGGCCAAAACCGGCATGCACGGCATGGGCCGCGACATGACCGGCGGCAAAGGTGCCGATGTTATTCTGAAGGTACCAGTCGGAACGCAGATATTCGAAAACGATAACGAAACGCTTATCTGCGATTTCACCGTTGTCGGCCAGCGATATCGTCTTGCCAAGGGCGGCAATGGCGGCTTCGGCAATGCGCATTTCAAGACCTCGACCAACCAGGCGCCGCGTCGCGCCAATCCGGGCCTCGAGGGCGAGGAGCGCAACCTTTGGCTCCGGTTGAAGTTGATCGCCGATGCTGGACTTCTTGGTAAGCCCAATGCCGGGAAATCAACCTTTCTGGCCAGCGTCACCGCCGCCAAACCAAAGATTGCCGACTATCCGTTTACAACGCTCCATCCCAATCTCGGCGTTGCGCGCATCGATGCCAGAGAATTTGTCATCGCTGATATTCCGGGGCTGATCGAGGGCGCGCATGAAGGGGTGGGCATTGGTGACCGGTTCCTTGGGCATGTCGAGCGGACGCGTGTCCTTCTACACCTCGTTTCGGCACAGGAAGAGAATGTCGCGGAAGCCTATAAAACCGTCCGGACAGAACTTGAGGCATATGGAGCGGGACTTGCCGACAAGCTAGAGATCGTGGCGCTCAGCCAGATCGATACGCTTGACGCAGCGGCCCGCAAGAAAAAGGTTGCAGCGCTCAAGAAGGCGGCCGGCCGCGAGCCGATGCTGTTGTCATCCGTCAGCCGCGAGGGCATTGAACAGGTGCTGCGCGCGCTGTCTTCGATCATTCTTGAATCGCGTCAGTCCGAAGCCCCTGTCGAGGTCGACACCCGCTTCAAATATTGAGTCGTAAAATGTCCGCGAAATCAGTCCAACTCAGGGATAGCGAAGATCAGGTGACTTCACTACCGAAGCTTGCGTCCTATCGCCGGATCGTTGTCAAGATTGGCTCGGCTTTGCTTGTTGATCGTGTCACTGGCCTCAAACGTGATTGGCTTGAGAGCCTTGGCACCGACGTCGCATCGTTAAGCGCATCAGGCGTCGAGATGATGATTGTATCCTCCGGCGCGATCGCGCTTGGCCGGACGGTGCTGGGTTTGCCAAAGGGCGCATTGCGACTCGAAGAAAGCCAGGCTGCCGCTGCCGCCGGTCAGATTGAATTGGCTAAAGCTTATGCCGAGGTTTTGAGCCACCACAAATTGCGGGCCGGACAGATTCTTTTGACCCTTGCCGATACGGAAGAACGCCGCCGCTATCTCAATGCGCGCGCAACGGTAGGGACCTTGTTGCGATTGAAGGCAGTTCCCGTCATCAACGAGAATGATACGGTTGCGACCACCGAAATCCGCTATGGCGACAATGACCGGCTTGCTGCACGGGTTGCGACCATGATGGGCGCGGACCTCCTGATCCTGCTTTCAGATATCGATGGGCTCTATACTGCCCCGCCGCATCAGAATCCGCATGCGCAATTTTTACCTGTTATCGATGCGATTACACCCGATGTCGAAGCGATGGCTGGTGCAGCCGCATCGGAATATTCCCGCGGCGGTATGAAAACCAAGCTGGATGCGGGCAAGATCGCGAATGCGGCGGGAACGGCCATGATCATCGCATCCGGCACGAGGCTCAACCCGCTGGCCGCCATCGATCGAGGTGAACGTTCCACAATGTTCAAAGCCAGCTTGACGCCGGTCAATGCATGGAAGACCTGGATATCCGGCAATCTCGAACCATCCGGGCGGCTGGTGATCGACGAGGGCGCGCTTGTCGCTCTCAAATCCGGCAAGTCATTGCTTGCTGCCGGTGTTCGCGAAGTGGCGGGCCAGTTCACACGGGGCGATACAGTCGCTGTGTTCGGACCCGATGGCCGTGAGGCTGCTCGCGGGCTTATTGCCTATGACGCTGCCGATGCCATAAAGATTGCGGGACGCAAGACCAATGAGATTGGCACGATTCTCGGTTATGATGCCCGTTCCGCGATGATCCATCGCGATGATCTGGTGGTGCGTGTCGCAAAGCGCGCTGCGACGGCCAAGGAGTAAGAGATGTTGCGACGAGTGGATAAAGACCTGTCGGTTGCCGAATTGATGGCTGAAATCGGCCGCAAGGCACACGCCGCCGCGCGATCTCTTGCCACTGCGTCTCCTGACAAGAAGACCGAAGCGCTCGCAGCAATGGCAAACGCCGTTGATAGGCGTGCGACCGGTATTCTCGAAGCCAATGACCGGGATATCGAGAACGGCAAAAAAGCCCGCATGTCATCGGCGTTATTGGACCGGCTCAAGCTTGACCATAGCCGGGTTGCCGGGATTTCCGCGAGCATTCGTGCAATAGCCGGTCTCAGGGATCCGGTTGGAGACGTCATTGCCGAATGGGATCGCCCTAACGGTTTGCATATTGAACGCGTCCGCACTCCCCTCGGCGTTATTGGCGTGATCTACGAGAGCCGGCCGAATGTAACTGCGGATGCAGGTGCGCTATGCCTTAAATCCGGTAACGCTGTGATCTTGCGCGGCGGTTCGGATTCCGCGCATTCGTCGAAGGCTATCCATGAAGCCTTGCTTGAGGGACTCGCAGCTGTCGATCTTCCGGAGGCCGCGATCCAATTGGTGCCGACCACCGATCGTGCTGCCGTTGGCGAAATGCTCAAAGGTCTTGATGGAAACCTCGACGTGATCATTCCTCGCGGCGGCAAAAGCCTGGTTGCCCGGGTGCAAGCTGAAGCCCGTGTGCCGGTGTTTGCCCATCTTGAGGGCCTTTGCCACCTCTACATCGATGCCTCTGCTGATTTGGCAATGGCGCGCAAGATTGTCGTCAATGCCAAGATGCGCCGTACCGGCGTATGCGGTTCGGCCGAGACACTGCTTGTCGACAAGCTTGTTGTACCAACCCATCTGGTGCCGCTCCTTGAAGACCTACGTTCAGCGGGCTGCGAAATTCGTGGTGACGACGGAGTTGTGGAGCTCTTCGCGAGTGCCAAACCCGCCACCGAGGAAGATTGGTCCACGGAATATCTCGATGCGATCATTTCGGTGAAGCTGGTTGATGGTGTGGACGGCGCGATACAGCATATCAATCATTATTCCTCGCATCATACCGAAGCTGTCGTTGGCGAAGACCTTCGCGTCGTGGAACGGTTTTTCAACGAGATCGACTCGGCCATTCTTTTGCACAATGCCTCTACGCAGTTTGCTGACGGCGGTGAATTCGGCATGGGCGCCGAGATCGGAATTGCCACCGGCAAGATGCATGCGCGGGGTCCAGTGGGGGTCGAGCAGTTGACCTCGTTCAAATACCGTGTGCGCGGCAACGGCCAGACTCGTCCGTGACAATAAAGGCAAGCTTGCAAACGAGCTTTCCAGGCGTCGGTCAAGCGCATCTGCGCATGCCTTTCGTCGAAAAGGGTATGACAGTGGGGCTGTTTGGCGGTTCCTTCAATCCGCCACATGCGGGTCACGCGCTAGTGGCCGAAATTGCATTGCGGCGCCTGAAGCTCGACCAGCTCTGGTGGATTGTCACGCCGGGCAACCCGCTAAAGGATACGCGCCATCTTGCACCATTGGCGGAGCGCCTGAAACGCTGCGAAGAACTGATCCACGATCCTCGCGTGAAAATTACGGCATTCGAAGCCGCCCACAATATCCGCTACACCGCCGACGCGCTGGCTATGATCAAAGCTCGCAACCCGGGCGTGCATTTCGTCTGGATCATGGGTGCGGACAATCTTGCGGACTTCCACCTCTGGCAGCGCTGGCAGAAGATCGCCTTGACGTTTCCGATTGCTGTTATCGATCGTCCGGGATCCACTTTGGCTTTCCTTTCATCCCGTATGGCCAAGACGTTCGGTTATGCGCGTATTGATGAAGACGACGCGCCGATCCTGGCCCGTTCACGTGCGCCAGCATGGACCTTCATTCATGGGCCGAGGTCATTGCTGTCATCGACTGCTATTCGCAACGGCGGGATGAAACCAAAGACGTGAAGCGGCGTTTCGACTACGTGCCCACCATTCGGAGCATGGCAGTAACAGCGAGTTAGTTCGATATGACGTCTTGAAACTGTCATGCGACTCTGCCTATCTTATTGGTGTGCAGTATGGGTACAAACTGCGTTGCGTTGTTCTTAAGGGAAAGGAAATACACTGAGAACAGCATTTCAGAAGAAGGATGCCTTGGCACCTTCACCGGCAGAGATGAACGGTATCAATTCCGTATCTCTCGCCCTTCAATCGGTCCTTGCCAGTCTTGAAGACGCAAAGGCTGAAAATATTATCCCCATCGACCTTCGAGGCAAGTCCGTCATTGCTGATCATATGATCATTGCATCGGGGCGTTCGCATCGTCATGTAGCGGCGGTTGCGGACCAACTTTTGCGTGCTCTGAAAGAGAGCGGGCATGGCAACAATGCCAAGATCGAAGGTCTTTCTGGCGGCGATTGGGTGTTGATCGACACAGGTGACATCATCATCCATATTTTCCGTCCCGAAGTACGTGAGTTCTACAATCTCGAAAAGATGTGGCAGGCTCCCGAACTCGACGGAGAGACCGTCCACTAGCAGGTTGATCAGAGTGTCGAACAACACGATGCTCTGAACGGTTGATAGATTTTACCGGTCGCAGACCGGAAGAATGTTTTCGGGCCGCCATGGGCCTGAAACCCGGAGTGTGCCATGCGGATTACTGTCTTTGCCGTGGGCCGGATGAAGTCTGGCCCCGAACGGGAGTTGGCAGACCGATATTTCGACCGTCTAAAAAAGACAGGTGTTCTGCTTGGGCTTGAATTCACATCCGTTATCGAAATTGCCGAAAGCAGATCGCCGCAGGCGGAACTGCGCAAGCAGGAAGAGTCTGCGAAAGTTCTTGAAGCACTCGACCAAGGCGGCGTGCTCATTCTTCTGGACGAGCGCGGGAAGACGATGCCCTCAGAGGCCTTTGCGGCATCGGTTGCGCGGTTTCGCGATGATGGCAAGCGTCAGCTCCTCGTGGCGATTGGCGGCCCTGACGGACACGACGCGTCACTGAGGGATCGTGCCGATGTCGTTTTGGCTCTTGGCGCGATGACGTGGCCGCACCAGATCGTTCGCATTCTTGTTGCAGAACAACTTTACCGGGCAACGACAATCCTTGCAGGTCATCCTTACCATCGCATTTGAAATTCATTCAGCTCTCATTCATGCCCACAACTCATAATGCCGGCTCAGAGATCATTACGAAAATATAATGATCTCAATACTTTTCAGGCGAACCGCTCATCTCCATTTCTTGCTAAGATGGATCGGGAAAAGTGTCGTTCGTCGGCGCAAAAAGGTGGACGGTTGATGAGCAAAATAGCCAAGCAAGGCAAGGCATCCCCTGCCGAGTCCAACGTGACCTTCATTCCGGCCACCGTAAAGCCGGATCGAAGAAAGAAGCGGTCCCGTCTGTGGATATGGCTGCCCGTCGTACTCGCGGTTGCAGGGGCAGGTTATTACGCGTGGATAAACTACAGCGCATCAACAGCGAGTACTGCCGTTATCACGCAGGCGGTCGTACGTGGTGACATCGAGAATGCAGTTACCGCCGTCGGCACGCTCGATTCAATCAAATCAGTCGATGCAGGCGCACAGGTTTCCGGACAGCTCAAGGTGCTGCACGTCGAGATTGGCGATACGGTTACCCAAAATCAGCTCATTGGCGAGATCGATCCTGCCACCATACAGAACAGGATTGAAATCGATCAGGCGGAACTCGCCAATCTGCAAGCACAGCTGATTTCGAAGAACGCGCAGCTGGTGCTGAAGCAGGCCAATATCGAGCGCCAGCGCAATCTTGTGGCGACGCGCAGCGTTTCACAATCTACGCTGGATCAAGCTATTGCCGACCTCGCGGCGGCCGAAGCGGATGTGAATGCCCTGGCAGCCCAGATACGCAAACAGCAGGCGACACTTGCCGGCGATCAGGTCGATCTCGGTTACACGAAGATTTACGCACCTATGGCTGGCACGATCGCTGCTGTTCCGGTTAAAGAGGGCCAGACTCTGAATGCTAGCCAAACGGCGCCGACGATCGCAACGATTGCGGATTTGTCGACGATGACGGTGAAGGCACAAGTCTCGGAGGCTGATGTCAGCAAGCTCAAGATCGGCATGGATGCCTATTTCACTTTGCTGGGGCAGCCAGGCAAGCGTTACAAGGGAAAATTGCGGCAGATCCAGCCGACCCCAGATATCCAGAACAATGTCGTGCTCTACTACGCTTTGTTTGACGTTCCGAACCCTGATGGCGATCTTATGATTTCAATGAGTGCGCAGGTGTTCTTTGTGCAGTCGGCCGCAAACAACGTGCTTGTGGTGCCAAGTTCTGCAGTTAGCAGTTCCGACGGATCGCGTCGCGCGGGAAACAGCGACGAAGCGTCACAAGGCTGAGGTTACGGTCGTCACGACCGCCGGCACTCAGGAAACTCGCGAGGTTGAAGTGGGTGTCCGCAACCGCGTCAGTGCCGAGATCAAGAGTGGGCTGAAGGAAGGGGAACTCGTGGTCGTCGGCCAGGGAGGCGAAAGCAACGGCGCAAGCACGAGCCGCAATTCCGGCAATCGCTCGCAGCGCGGCATGCGTATGCCGCCGATGTTCTGACGATGACCGCCCTCATCTCGCTCAGAGACATAAGCAAGACGTATCACAATGGCGACCTCGCCGTTGAGGTTCTTCACGGTATATCGCTTGATATCGAGGCGGGCGAGTTTGTCGCGATCATTGGCCAATCCGGTTCGGGCAAGTCGACGCTGATGAATATTCTCGGCTGTCTCGACCAGCCGACGAGCGGTGATTATCTGCTCGATGGCGAACACGTTTCTGGCTTTGAACCCGATGAACTTGCCGGATTGCGCAGGCGCACGTTTGGCTTTGTCTTCCAAAGTTATAATCTCATCCCGACCGCCAGTGCGCAGGAGAACGTCGAAGTCCCAGCGGTCTATGCAGGCGCGTCAGCTCGCGACAGGCATGACCGGGCAGAGGCACTGCTTAGCTCATTGAAGCTCGGCGACCGGCTCGATCACCGTCCGAACCAGCTTTCCGGCGGTCAGCAGCAACGTGTCTCTATCGCCCGGGCTTTGATGAATGGCGGTCGGGTCATCCTTGCGGACGAACCGACCGGTGCTCTCGACAGCCAGAGCGGCGACGAAGTCATGGCGCTGCTTCGTAGCATGAACGAGAGTGGCCACACGATCATCGTCATCACCCATTCACGCGAAGTTGCGGAACAGGCCGACCGGCTTATCGAATTGCGCGACGGCCGTATTATCTCGGACCGGACAAAAAAGGGTCGCAGCAATCCCGAAGCCGCAACAGGGCTCAAGCAAAAGGCTTTCGAGGGTGTTGCCGCAATCGCCGATATTTCCGAAGCCATCAAAATGGCCTTCCGTGCATTGCGGGCCAACCTGTTCCGCACGATTCTCACACTGCTCGGGATCGTCATCGGTGTCGGTTCTGTTGTGGCCATGCTTGCTATCGGCACGGGTGCGCAGAACTCTGTACTCGACCGGATTTCCTCGATGGGATCTGATCTTTTGGTGATCCGCCCGAACATGGCTAATTTCCGCGGTGGTACGGGCGGTAGCGTCGTGACCCTGATTCCGGCCGATGCGGATGCCATCCTCGAACAGCCAAATGTTGCTTTCGCTGTTCCGGAAATGACGAGCACGGTGACGGTACGCTATGGCAATGTCGATTATCAGACGACGGCCAATGGTACGGTTCCGCAGTTTACGCAGGCGAAATCCTGGACAGTGGGTAAGGGCGAGTTCATCAATCAGGATGACATGATCAATTACGCCCCGGTTGCAGTGCTTGGTCAAACCGTGGTCAAGACGCTCTTTGCCGATGGCACGGACCCGATTGGCAAGTATGTACTCGTCAACAAAATTCCATTCCAGATCATCGGCGTGATGAGCGAAATGGGCGCTGGCATGGGCGGTAACGATCAGGACGATACGGTACTGGTTCCCCTGACGACTGGAAGCATGCGGCTTTTCGGCCAGCGCAACGTGCGGACGATTACCGTGCAGGTAAAGGACGGCTCGGCGATCGACGCCACGCAGGAGACGATCCAGTCGCTTTTGGACAAACGTCACCAGAGACAGGACACCCTCATCACCAATATGGCGTCCATTCGCGAAGCTGTCACCGAGACATCAAATACGCTGAAGCTGTTTCTTGGCGCTGTTGCTGCAATTTCGCTCCTCGTCGGCGGAATCGGGGTCATGAACATCATGTTGGTAAGTGTCACGGAGCGAACTCGCGAGATCGGCGTTCGCATGGCAACGGGCGCACGGCGCCGCGATATTCTGCTGCAGTTCATAATAGAGGCACTTGTGGTTTCGGCGATCGGTGGGGCGATCGGCGTCGCGGCAGGCATCGGGACTGGAGTGCTGGCAAAGCTTCTCGGTGCGCCGATCAGCTTCACGATCGGGCCGGTGGCGTTAGCTTTTGCCTGTTCATTCTTGACGGGGCTCGTCTTTGGGTACCTGCCGGCCAGGAACGCCTCGCGGCTTCAGCCGGCAGTAGCACTCAGCTCAGAGTAAATGCCTAAAAGTCGAGTTCAAGTTCGACGCCATTGTCTCGCCGGCGGCGAGGGTACCGGTCGTCGTATCTGTCATCCTCCCGATACCTGTCCCGGCCGCGTCTGGAATCGGTGAAGACCGCAGCACAACCCTTATCTACCCAGATAGCGCCGCGATTGTAGCCCCAGCTGTCGCCAGCTATGCAAGGTCTCTTGGAAATCTGCTTTGCAATGCGCGGGCGGCGCATGTCGGCATCGCATTCCCTGTATCTGAACTTACGCGATTCGCATCTGACGGAATCTTGCGCCTGTGCAGGCAACACAGGCAAGAACTGCGCGCCGCCAAAAACTACAGCGAATGCCAGGATATATCGGTACATTTTCCCTCTCCGATACCGTTTCGAATCACCATTATGGTGCACCATTTTAAAGTCGAGTTGGCGATTTTTGTTCCGCGGTGGTTAATCATTATTTGGCCTATGAAACTGTACCTTATTCAGGAGAAGCGCGCGTTTTCACGGTTCACCATATCGGAAATGAAATTGGAGACCGCAGCGATACGGCGAAGCGTACGAACGGATTCGTGATAAGCCAACCAGTAGGACCGGTGAATGGTGCGTTCGGGCAGGACTGGCACAAGATCTTCATGCTCGCGCGCAATGAACATGTGGAGTATTCCGATGCCTGCGCCAGCCCGCACCGCCTCGACCTGTCCAAGCGCACTTGAAATCTCAAAGGCTGCTTTCCAGTCACGAGTGATTTCAGGCGCGTAGTTCAGCGACGGACTGATGACGAGGTCATCGACGTATCCCACAAGGCGATGCGCCGAGAGCTCATCCACCGTCTGCGGCGCCTTACGCTCGGCAAGGTAGGAACGGCTGGCGTAGAGGCCGAGGCTGTAATCGACGAGCTTGCGCGCTACAAGGCGTCCTTGATCGGGGCGATCGACCGTGATGGCAATATCGGCTTCGCGCCGGGAAAGCGAAAATGAGCGGGGAACCGGCACCAATTGTATTTTCAGGTCTGGATATCGGGCTGTGAGCAACGCCAATCTCGGTGCTAGGAAAGTAACGCCAAACCCATCCGGCGCGCCAATCCGAACTGATCCGGAGATGGCGACGTCGGCATCGCCGAGTGACGAGCGGATGGATAGCATTTCCGCTTCCATACGCTCTGCAGACAATAGAAACTCTTCGCCTGCGTGCGTGAGTTCACATCCATTGGTACGCCGGGTGAGAAGCTTTGTATTAAGATCGTTCTCCAGCGCTGTCAGCCGTCGCGCAACTGTCGCGTGGTTAAGCCCTAGACGTCTTGCGGCCCCGAGAATTTGTCCGGACCGTGCAACAGCCAGGAAAATGCGTACATCATCCCAATTCATAAAAGCCTCCCGCTCAAAGTCGTACTTCAATTTTTGCACAACGGATACGCTTTTGCTTGGCTTGCAATAAAGTTTTTGAAGCGCGATGATAGCCGCAACAGAAATCCAACTATTACCGGGAGGTTATTCGCTATGCGTGACGTAGGACATTTCATCGGTGGCAAGCATGTCGCCGGAACCAGCGGTCGCACGACCGAGATTTTCCAGCCGATGGACGGAACTGTTCAGGGCCACGTTGCACTTGCGACCCCGGCGGAAGTCCGCGCTGCAGTAGAGAATGCAAAAGCTGCGCAGCCTGCTTGGGCCGCAACCAACCCGCAGCGCCGGGTGCGTGTCATGCGCAAGTTCCTCGAATTGGTAGAAGCCGAATATGATTCGTTGGCCGAACTTCTGGCGCGCGAGCATGGCAAGACAATCCCCGATGCCAAGGGTGATATCCAACGCGGTCTGGAAGTGGTCGAGGTGTGCCTCGGTGCAGCGCATATGCTGAAGGGCGAGTTTTCTGACAGCGCCGGAACTGGCATCGATGTCTATTCAATGCGGCAACCTCTAGGAGTAGTCGCCGGCATCACGCCGTTCAATTTCCCTGCAATGATCCCGCTATGGAAAGCTGGCCCGGCAATCGTGTCTGGTAACGCCTTTATTCTGAAGCCTTCAGAACGCGATCCGGGCGTGCCTATGCGTCTTGCAGAGCTTTTCATCGAAGCGGGGCTTCCTGCAGGCATCTTCAACGTCGTCAATGGTGACAAGGAAGCGGTCGATGCGATCCTTGACGACCCGGACATCAAGGCTGTCGGCTTTGTTGGCTCAACCCCGATTGCTCAGTACATTTACACTCGCGCTACGGCGAACGGCAAGCGTGCCCAGTGCTTTGGCGGCGCCAAGAATCACATGATCATTATGCCGGATGCCGATATGGACCAGACCGTCGATGCACTGATTGGTGCTGGATATGGTTCTGCCGGCGAGCGTTGCATGGCCATTTCCGTGGCGGTACCAGTTGGCAAGGACACGGCTGATCGTCTTGTCGAGCGGCTGATTCCCCGCGTGGAAAGCCTCAAGGTTGGCCCTTCGACCGACATGTCGGCCGATTATGGTCCGGTTGTCACCAAACAGGCGCTGGAGCGCATCCAGGGTTACGTGAATCTCGGCGTGGAAGAAGGTGCCAAACTCGTCGTCGATGGTCGTGGTTTTACGATGCAAGGTTATGAGAACGGTTTCTACATGGGCGGTTGCCTGTTCGACCATGTGACTCCGGACATGCGGATCTATAAAGAAGAAATCTTCGGACCAGTTTTGGGTATCGTTCGCGCTGACACTTATGAGGACGCGATCCGTCTGCCAAACGAACATGAATACGGCAATGGCGTTGCAATTTTCACGCGTGATGGCGATGCGGCTCGCGACTTTGCCTCTCGTGTTCAGGTCGGAATGGTCGGAATAAACGTGCCGATCCCGGTTCCGATTGCCTATTATACCTTCGGTGGCTGGAAGGGCTCTGGTTTCGGCGATCTCAACCAGCACGGACCCGATGCGTTCCGCTTCTACACCAAGACCAAGACTGTCACGTCCCGCTGGCCTTCCGGCGTCAAGGACGGTGCCGAGTTCGTTATCCCCACGATGAAATGAAACAAAATGCCGCCGGTCTCCGGCGGCATTTTCTTTAAGGCGCCAGGGTACGTAAATGATCAATAAGTTTGGTGGCCTCTTCAGACGCTCGATCGGGTGCGCCGGCAATGATTGCTTCTATCAATGCCTTGTGAGCGCCTCCTGATTGCTGAAGGCTTCCGGGTCTCTGCAATCGGAACCAAAAACGTCGGCTATGGGTTTGAAGCGGTGACGCAAGCCGGGCAGCAAACGGGTTTTCAGCTGCTTGGCCAAGCACAGTATCGAAAATTTTGTCTGCTATCAGGAATCGACTGACATCGTCAGATGCAAGAGCGGTGCTCATGGCGTCGGAGGCCTCCTTCAATCGCTTGTGGTGAAGGGCTGCGCCATAGCGAGCGGCATCACGGGCGAGAACGCGTTCAACCCCCTCGCGGGTGTCCAGTATTTTACCGAAATCCTGCAAATTCAGCGGGGCTATGGCGATGCCGGAACGGGGCCGGATTTCCATGAGGCCTTCCCAAGCAAGCTTTTGTACTGCCTCACGCACCGGAGTGCGGCCCATCCCTGTGATATCCGTCAGTGCCCTTTCGTTGACGATCGAGCCGGGCTCCAGTTTCAGTGTTACGATCATCTCCTCCAACCGGCGATAGGCGAGTTCCGCCAGACTCTCGCCCGTTTGTGCAACCGTGTGGATGGTCGTTTGATACATAAGTCGTTCTCTCGGATTGACAGCCATAAGTGTTACAGATATATTTGTGATATATCAAGAAGGAGCAAGCGTCATGTGGTCAGGTGTATTTCCGGCAGTTACCAGCAAATTCACGGAGAATGATAGTCTCGATCATGGTGAAATGGAACGCTGCTTTGCGCTGCTGATGGATGCAGGCTGCGACGGATTGATCGTGGCAGGGTCTCTTGGCGAAGGGCCGATGCTTAGCCATGATGAGAAACTTGAGGTCTTAAAGACTGCGCAGCGCGTTGCCAAAGGCAGACCCGTGCTCCTGACCATCAATGAAGCGGCAACGCGTGATGGTGCAGTGCTGGCAAAACGCGCTGCCAAGGCTGGTGCGGACGGCCTGATGCTCGTTCCAAGCCCGATCTACCACACAGACCCCGAAGAAACGGTGACGACGCTGAAAGCTGTGGCGGCGGCTGGCGACTTGCCTGTGATGATCTATTCCAATCGCATCGCTTACCGCGTCGACGTAACGAGTGAAATCCTGACGGAACTTGCGTCGGATCAGCATTTCGTAGCGATTAAGGAATCCTCGGACGACGTTCGCCGCACTACAGATATCATCAACATGTTCGGTACCCGGTATGATCTCTTTACCGGCGTAGACAATCTCGCGTTTGAAGCGTTGACCGCAGGCGCGATCGGTTGGGTTGCTGGCCTGGTCACAGCTTTCCCGAAGGAAACTGTTGCTATATACAAGCTGGTCATGGCTGAACGCTACGCCGAGGCGCTGGAAATTTATCGCTGGTTCCGCCCGCTTCTCGACCTCGATGTTTCCACATACCTCGTACAGAATATCAAATTGGCGGAAGTCCATGAAATCGGAACAAATGACCGTGTTCGCCTGCCGCGTCAGCCGCTTCGCGGCGAGCGCCGTGCTGCTGTCGAGAAGACCGTCATGGACGCGATCGCATCCCGCCCGAAACTCCCTGCACTCTGAGCCAATCGGCTGATTGATGGGCGGCCAACGTTCGGAAACAAAGGAAATTGTTATCATAGGTGCCGGCATTGTCGGCATCGTCGTTGCCGCCTATCTTTCCGAGATTGGGCACAAGGTGCTTGTTATCGATAGGCAGGGTATCTGTGAGGGGACAAGTGCCGGCAACGCCGGGGCGTTGGCATTTTCCGATATTCTTCCCATGGCCTCGAAGGGTATTCTTGCCAAGGTGCCGGGTTGGCTTATCGACCCCCTCGGGCCATTTTCAATTCGCCCATCATATCTGCCGAAGCTCGCGCCGTGGCTCTACCGGTTCTGGCGCGCCAGCCGTGCTGATGCGCTGGAGCGGACCGTACAGGCGCAGGGCGCGCTAATGCAGCTTGCCGAGCCGGAAATGCTTGGTTTGATGGAGCGGGCACGTATTCGCAGCATGGTGCGGGAGGATGGCTCACTTGAACTCTATGAAAGCGAAGAAGAACTGAATGCAGCCCTCCCGGGCTGGAATGCCCGAAAAAGAGCGGGCATTCCCTTTGAGCATCTGCGCGGCGAGGAGCTTGCCACAAGCCAACCCGGTCTCGCATCGCGCTTTGTTGCTGGCACCTTTGTGCCTGGCTGGAAGACGGTCAGTGATCCTCAGCATGTGGGTAAGGGCCTGTGGCTGTACGCAGCACGTCTTGGCGCTGAATTTCTGCACGCTGAGGCCACTGCTGTTACAGCAAGCGAAAAAGGTGCGACGATTCAGCTGGCAGATGGCACAGGTATTGAAGCTGCAAAACTGATTATTGCCGCTGGTGCGTGGTCGCATCGGCTGGCAAAGAGTTTGGGTGATGCAATTCCTCTTGAGACCGAGCGAGGCTATAATACAACTTTGCCGGTGGGGGCGTTCGATCTCAAGCGCCAGCTTATTTTCTCGGGCCATGGCTTTGTGGTAACGCCGCTCCAAACCGGTATCCGTATCGGCGGCGCAGTCGAGTTTGGTGGACTGGATCTGCCACCCAACTATAAACGATCCGAAGCGATGTTGACGAAGGCGAAAATGTTTATGCCTGACCTCGATACTTCGGGCGGTAGGCAGTGGATGGGATATCGGCCGTCCTCGCCAGATTCATTGCCCGTTATCGGCTATGCAAGAACCAGCAAAAGTGTTCTCTATGCTTTTGGTCACGGCCATCTTGGACTGACACAATCGGCGGCAACGGGACGCTTGATCACGGATCTTGATTGTTGGAACAAAGCCTTCAATTCCGATCGGACCATTCAGCCCGCAACGTTTCTAAGGAGTATCATGGCGCGCCATTCCTTTTTCTGTGTCGATGGTCATACTTGTGGCAATCCGGTACGTCTGGTAGCGGGTGGCGGCCCCAATCTTTCCGGTTCGACGATGATGGAAAAGCGGGCGCATTTCCTGGCGGAATTCGACTGGATCCGTACAGGACTAATGTTCGAGCCGCGGGGGCACGACATGATGTCCGGATCAATTCTCTATCCGCCCACCCGTGACGATTGCGATGTGGCGGTTCTGTTCATCGAAACGTCCGGCTGCCTTCCCATGTGCGGACATGGAACGATCGGTACGGTGACGATGGCGATCGAACACGGCCTGATAACACCGAAGACACCAGGTATCCTCAAGCTCGATACACCCGCCGGGCTTGTGGTCGCGGAGTACGAACTAGACGGCCAGTACGTCTCCAGTGTGCGGATTACCAATGTTCCCGCATTTCTTTATGCCGAGAAGCTGGAGGTCGAATGTCCGGATTTAGGAACGTTGTTTGTCGATGTTGCCTATGGCGGGAACTTCTATGCGATCGTCGATCCCCAGGAGAATTTCACCGATATTGCCGACTATCGAGCGCTCGATCTTATCGGCTGGAGTCCGATACTCCGAGAGCGCCTCAACGAGCGCTATTCGTTCCAGCATCCGGAAAAGCCCGATATCAATACGCTTAGCCATATCCTTTGGACCGGCGCACCTACGCAATCAGAAGCCCATGCACGCAACGCGGTTTTCTATGGGGATAAGGCGATCGATCGTTCGCCCTGTGGAACCGGAACATCCGCCCGCATGGCGCAATTGACGGCCAAGGGGAAGCTGAAGCCAGGCGATGATTTCGTGCACGAATCTATAATCGGCTCGCTGTTTCATGGCAGGGTCGAAGAGGCCATCAGCGTGGCAGGAAAGCCGGCAATCATTCCATCGATTGCAGGGTGGGCGCGCATGACCGGATATAACACCATCTTCATAGACGACCGCGATCCGTTTGCTCACGGCTTTGTGGTCAAATAGTCCCTTTTGGATCACTGGAGAATTAAGGCACTACTAGTCAATTCGTCTAATGGAAGCGGAAATGCCGGAATTTCTGTTGCATTGCACATTAAATTTGGTGAAAATTTCCAGCGAATATATGTCAGCAAATGTAACGTTGTTGTGTCAGCCAAAAAAGCAGTTGCTTTCTCTAACGCAGACGCTAGGTGTAAAGACATTGGGGTAATGGGAACCGGATAAAAAAACCGGATAAAAAACTTCCCAATAAAATGAGGGGTATCGTTGCGATGGAGTACTTCATCCAGCAATCGATCAATGGATTGACGCTTGGTTCGATCTATGGACTGATCGCCATCGGCTATACGATGGTCTACGGAATTATCGGCATGATCAACTTCGCTCATGGCGATGTTTTCATGCTCGGCGCCTTTATGGCGATGATTGTTTTTCTTGCCTTGACTACTTTCATTGGAGGTGTGCCGGTCGTTCTGGCGCTGCTCCTGATGATGATCGTGGCCATGCTGCTGACGGGGTTGTGGAGCTGGACAATCGAGCGCCTGGCCTACCGGCCCTTGCGCGGGTCGTTCCGTCTCGCACCATTGATTACAGCGATCGGCATGTCGATCGCGTTGTCCAATTTCGTGCAGGTCACACAGGGTCCGCGCAACAAGCCGATCCCGCCGCTCGTCAATGGTGGCATCACGATTTACGGTACGAACATCACCGTCGCCTACAAGCAGATGGTCATTTTCATCGTGACAGTGATTCTGCTTGCCGCGTTCTGGTATCTTGTCAACAAAACGACGCTCGGAAGGGCGCAGCGCTCCTGTGAACAAGACCGCAAAATGGCGGCTCTGCTTGGTATCGACGTAGACAAGACCATTTCCATGACCTTCGTTATGGGCGCCATGCTCGCGGCAGTCGCCGGCACGCTTTATCTCATGTTCTACGGCGTCATCTCCTTCACCGATGGTTTTACCCCAGGCGTTAAAGCTTTCACTGCCGCGGTGCTGGGTGGTATCGGCTCGCTCCCTGGCGCGGTGGTCGGCGGTCTGCTGATCGGTCTGATCGAGGCTCTTTGGTCCGCCTATTTCTCCATCGACTACAAGGACGTTGCCGCATTCTCGATTTTGGCAATTGTTCTGATCTTCCTGCCTTCCGGCATTCTTGGTCGGCCCGAAGTCGAAAAGGTTTAAGCGTATGGCCGACGTCCAAAAAATAGAACCGGATTCCGTCTTCGCAAAAGCTGTGAAGGAAGGGTTCCTCGCCGGTGCTCTCGCCTTCGGATTGTTCTTTCTGATCGTCGGTTTCCGCACCGATCAGAATATCCGGAATGAGCTTGTTCTCAACCAACGTTGGGGACTGCTGGCGATCTTCGTGCTTGTTGCAGGTATAGGGCGGTTTTTGCTGACCGCTTACATTACACCCTGGAGCGAAGCGCGCAGCAAGAACAAGCGTGCTGCAGTCGAGAAAGAACAATCGACTTTCCGTAAGAGCTTTCCGAAGATCGGCTTGGGCCTCCTTCTCGTCTATCCGTTCCTCGTGATTCTGATCCTCTGGGCCTATAACGGTTCGATAATGGGTGGGCTGCAAGGTTCACTGAAATATGTCGATAATTTCGGCATTCAGATTCTGATCTACGTGATGCTCGCCTGGGGTCTGAATATTGTGGTCGGTCTCGCTGGACTGCTCGATCTCGGTTATGTCGCCTTCTATGCTGTTGGCGCTTATTCCTACGCATTGCTCTCAACCCATTTCGGCTTATCGTTCTGGCTGTTGCTGCCGATGGCGGGCATTTTCGCCGCCCTCTGGGGCATTATGCTCGGCTTCCCGGTTTTGCGCCTACGCGGCGACTATCTGGCGATTGTCACCCTTGCTTTCGGTGAAATCATTCGTTTGGTGTTGATCAACTGGACCGCCGTCACCAAGGGCACGTTCGGAATTTCGGGAATCGCCAAGGCGACCTTGTTTGGCATTCCTTTCACCCCGGGACCAACCGGTTTCGCAGCGCTGCTTGGTCTTCCGAATTCCGGCGTCTACTACAAGATTTTTCTCTACTATCTTATTCTGCTCCTTGCGCTCCTGACTGCATGGGTCACCATTCGTCTGCGCCGTATGCCGATCGGTCGTGCGTGGGAGGCTTTGCGTGAGGATGAGATCGCCTGCCGCTCGCTCGGCATCAATACGACGACGACAAAACTGACAGCGTTCGCCACCGGCGCAATGTTCGGCGGCTTTGCTGGTTCGTTCTTCGCGGCGCGGCAGGGATTTGTCAGCCCTGAATCCTTTGTGTTCCTGGAGTCCGCCATCATTCTAGCAATCGTGGTTCTGGGCGGTATGGGATCACTGGTCGGCATCGCTATCGCTGCTGCGGTGATGATCGGCGGTACGGAACTCTTGCGTGAGCTGGAGTTCCTAAAGCGTATCTTTGGACCGGATTTCACTCCCGAACTCTATCGTATGCTCTTGTTCGGTCTCGCGATGATCGTGGTCATGGTCTGGAAGCCGCGTGGTTTTGTCGGCAATCGAGAACCAAGCGCTTTCCTGCATAAACGCAAGATGGTGTCCAGCGAGTTTACTAAAGAAGGCCACGGCTGATGGTTTCGGAAGTGCAAAACAATCCCACTGCAATCTTGCGCGTTGAGCGGCTCTCCATGAAATTTGGTGGCCTCATCGCGATCAACGACCTGAACTTCGAAGCTAGGCGCGGCGCAATCACTGCCCTTATCGGCCCGAACGGTGCCGGCAAGACCACGGTCTTCAATTGCATAACCGGCTTTTACAAGCCGACCGAAGGTATGCTGACGATGACCCGTCAGAATGGTGAGGAGTATCTCTTGGAACGGATGGCCGATTTCGTCATCACCAAGAAGGCGAAGGTTGCGCGCACGTTCCAGAATATTCGCCTGTTCTCGGGGTTGACCGTTCTGGAAAACCTGCTCGTCGCTCAGCACAACCCATTGATGTTGTCGTCTGGTTTTACCATTCTCGGCTTGCTCGGCTTTCCTACTTACAAGAAGGCGGCTTCGGATGCGATCGAGAAAGCCCGTTTCTGGCTGGAGAAGATCAATCTGGTGGAGCGCGCCGACGATCCGGCTGGTGATCTGCCTTATGGTGCGCAGCGGCGCCTCGAGATCGCTCGTGCAATGTGTACGGATCCGGAATTGCTCTGCCTTGATGAACCTGCTGCAGGACTCAATGCTCGCGAGTCTGCTGAGCTCAACAAGCTCCTGCTCGATATTCGCGATGAGACCGGGACTTCGATCCTCCTCATCGAACATGACATGTCCGTAGTGATGGAAATCTCCGATCACGTTGTTGTTCTCGAATACGGCACGAAAATTTCGGATGGCACGCCTGAGACCGTGAAAAACGATCCAAAGGTCATCGCTGCTTATCTTGGCGTCGAGGACGAGGAAGTGGTCGAACTGATCGAACAGGCGGAAGCTGCTGGTCTTGATGATATTACCGCGGCGGTAGACCTGCTTTCGACCGAGGCGCTGCACGAGATCGAGGAAGCCCATCCGGATATGGCTCCGGCCGCACTTATTCCTTCCGCCCCTGCCAAGGTCAGGCGGGCCAGAGCTACGGCTGCAAAAAAGCCCGTTGTAAAGTCGGCCACAGACAAAACTGCTGCCAAGCCTGCAGCAGCGAGCACCGTGAAATCGAAGCCAATCAACCCGGCCGCAAAGTCGCCGGTGGCGATCAAACCCGGTGCAACGGCGAACGCACTTGCAGAGCCGCGTGGCGGCAAGGCAGACAAACTTATCGTTATCAAGGGCATAGGGCCGGTCAACGAGCGCAAACTCAACGAACACGGAATATTCCACTTCGACCAGATCGCTGCCTGGAAGAAGGCCGACATTATTGCTGCTGAGGCCTACCTTGCCTTTGATGGGCGGATCGCGCGTGAAGACTGGATTGGACAGGCCAAGAAGCTGGCAAAACAAGGCCAGGCAGATCCGGCGCCCAAAAAGACCGGAGGGGCTAAATAATGTCAGAAAAGCAAGCCCTTCTCAGCGTTGAAGGCGTCGAAACCTACTATGGCAATATTCGTGCCTTGAGCGGTGTTACAGTCCATGCGGATCCGGGTGAGATTGTCGCTTTGATCGGTGCCAACGGTGCCGGAAAATCTACCTTGATGATGACGATCTTCGGGATGCCGCGCGCACGTACGGGACGTGTCATTTTTGACGGCAAGGACATCACCCAATTGCCGACGCATGAAATCGCGCGGCTGCGGATTGCGCAATCACCTGAAGGCCGCCGCATTTTTCCGCGCATGACCGTGCAGGAAAATCTGCAGATGGGTGCGAGCCTCGACAAGCTTGAGTTCTTCGATGAAGATTCGCGCATGGTGTTTGATCTTTTCCCGCGGTTGAAGGAACGCATCAATCAGCGCGGCGGCACGCTTTCTGGCGGCGAACAGCAAATGCTGGCAATCGGGCGGGCGCTTATGGCACGTCCGCGCCTGCTACTGCTGGACGAGCCTTCATTGGGTCTCGCGCCACTGATCATCAAGCACATTTTCGAAGCAATCAAAGAGTTGAACAAGACCACCGGATTGACGGTCTTTCTTGTTGAGCAGAACGCGTTCGGCGCTCTGAAGCTCGCCGATCGCGGCTATGTAATGGTGAACGGAATTGTGACGATGAGCGGATCGAGCGCGGAACTTCTTGCAAATCCGGAAGTGCGCGCCGCGTATCTTGAAGGCGGTCGCCACTAACGAGAGAAAGGCCTTCTTGAAAGGCCTCAAGGGGAATATTGCCATGCAGGGCATCTTATACGAAGAACCTTCGATCTGGCTGTTCATACTGGTCACCTGCCTTATGGGCGGCTGGGCCGCGTGGATGGCAGGACGGGCATGCGCCAAAACATGGCGCCCCTTGGTGATCGTCATATTCTATATGCTGCTGTTAGGCATCGCTGTCCGGTTCATCCACTTTGCTCTTTTTGGTGGAACGATGTTCACGCTTCACTACTACATCGTGGATACGATTGTGCTGACCATCATCGGAATCCTCGGCTATCGCTATACCCGTACCAACCAGATGGTCCGGCAATATCATTGGCTCTATGAAAAAAGTTCTCCATTCGCCTGGAAAGAAAGAACGAGAGCTTAACCTATCTCGCTGATGCGAAATGAATCAGCGTGACAACCGCCGGGAAATCGGCAAATGTAATCTTCAAGCGACGAAAACAAGCCGTCGCGAGGGGTTTGGTAAGTACCTAGAAAATGGGAGTTTTCAAATGAAGAAGTCACTGTTATCGGGCGTTGCGCTTGCTGCAATGCTCGCCTTGAGCGGCAACGCGTATGCCGATCTTCTGATCGGTGTCGGTGGACCGTTGACCGGACCGAACGCCGCTTTCGGTGCGCAGTTGCAGAAGGGTGCAGAAGCCGCAATCGCTGAGATCAATGCTGCCGGGGGTATCAACGGCGAGCAGGTCAAACTGTCGCTTGGCGATGACGTTTCTGATCCGAAGCAGGGTATTTCCGTTGCCAACAAGTTTGTTGCTGACGGGGTGAAGTTCGTTATCGGCCACTTCAATTCCGGCGTTTCGATCCCGGCATCTGAAGTTTATGCTGAAAACGGCATTCTCGAAATCACGCCTGCTGCCACCAACCCGGTCTTCACAGAGCGCAAATTGTGGAACACTTTCCGCACTTGCGGACGCGACGATCAGCAGGGTGTTGTAGCTGGTACGTACATTGCCGAGAAGTTCAAGGACGCTAAGATTGCGGTTGTCCATGACAAGACGCCTTATGGCCAGGGCCTCGCGGATGAAACCAAGAAGACGCTGAATGCCAAGGGCATGAAGGAAGCGATGTACGAAGGCGTTAACGTCGGCGACAAAGACTTTTCCGCTCTGATCGCCAAGGCCAAGCAAGCCGGTGTTACAGTTCTATATTGGGGTGGTCTGCACACCGAAGCCGGTCTGATTATCCGTCAGCTTGCTGATCAGGGTCTGAAAGTCACGTTCATCTCCGGCGATGGTATCGTTTCGAATGAACTTGCTTCGATCGCTGGCGACGCGGTTGCAGGTACACTGAACACGTTCGGTCCGGATCCGAGCAAGAATCCAGCCAACAAGGAACTCGTCGAGAAGTTCCGTGCGCAGGGCTTCGAGCCGGAAGCCTACACGCTCTACGCCTACGCAGCAGCACAGGTCATCGCAGACGCAGCGAAAGCCGCGGGATCGAACGATCCTGAGACCGTTGCAAAAACGATGAAGGAAAAGGGCCCGTTCAAGACCGTTCTTGGCGATATCGCCTTTGATGAAAAGGGCGATCCCAAGCTTCCAGGCTACGTTATGTACGAATGGAAGAAGGGCGAAGACGGCAAGTACAGCTATTTCCAGCAGTAAGCCTTCCGTTTGAGACGATAAGTGAATGCCCGGTTCGGTGCTGGGCATTCACATTGATAACCATCGCGTTTTTCGCGTCCCGACGGAACACCGCAGCGCCTATTAGCCCGCATAGATTACCAGCTACTTTTTTTCGTAAGTCTTTCGTTTTTCCAACCTAAAACCTATGCCGGTGATCAAGCTCCGGATATGGTAATATTGCCCGCCAATTTTTTGACGTCATTTTAGAATGGAGTTTTGCATGACGAAGCTATTTTTTCCCGGCATGGTTGCAGCAACAATGCTCATATTCACCGGTTACGCTGGCGCCGATATACTGGTCGGCGTTGGGGCTCCACTCACTGGACCGAATGCGGCCATGGGTGCACAGATCAAGCGAGGGGTCGAGGCAGCTACCACTGCTATAAACGACGCCGGCGGTATCAATGGTGAGAAGATCGATCTAGCCTTTGGCGATGATGTTTCCGATCCGAAGCAAGGTATTTCCGTTGCAAACAAATTCGTGGCCGACGGCGTGAAGATCGTTATTGGTCATTACAATTCGGGCGTATCGATACCAGCGTCGGAGGTTTATGCGGAGAATGGTATCCTGCAGGTAACCCCGGCGTCGACCAATCCGAAATATACCGAGCGCGGTCTCTGGAACACATTCCGAACCTGTGGCCGCGATGACCAGCAAGGGAAGGTCGCCGGAGCATATATCGCCAATCATTTCAAGGACGCCAAGATCGCCATCGTCAATGACAAGACGCCCTACGGCCAGGGTCTCGCCGATGAAACCAAGAAAGCACTGAACGCCCAGGGCATCACCGAAGTGCTCAACGAGGGCGTCCATACCGGTGACAAGGATTTCTCGGCGCTGATCAGCAAAGTGAAAGAAGCCGGTATTACCGTATTCTATTGGGGTGGGGTACACACGGAAGCGGGCCTGATCATGCGTCAATTGGCGGACCAGGGCCTTAAAGTACAATTTATTTCGGGTGCGGCGATCGTCTCAAATGAGCTGGCATCGATAGCAGGCGATGCCGTCATCGGTACCTTGAATACATTTGGTCCGGACCCACGCAACAATCCGGCGAACAAGGAACTGATCGAGAAATTCAGGGCGGATGGTTTTGAACCGGAAGCATTCACGCTGTACGCCTACGGCTCCCTTCAGGCCATCGCTGCTGCCGCAAACGCCGCAGAAACAAACGATCCGGAACTGATAGCCAAATCATTGAAAGGAAAGGGGCCATTCAAGACGGTGCTAGGTGATCTGGCGTTTGATGAGAAGGGCGATCCGAAATTCCCGGGCTACGTCATGTATGAATGGAAAAAGGGCCCCGACGGCAAGATCGGCTATTTCCAGCAATAAGCTGACTAACTGATATATGCGTGAAATGCTCGGCCTAGCGCCGGGCATTTTGCTATTGGACATTTGAGATTCTTGTGTTCAATATGTATTTGTTTGCACTGCAGCAATCCTGAGAAATGTTGATGCAGCCCAATCCATTTTAAAGCGCTTTTTCGCTGTCTGGAGTTTTCGCCTTGCCCATCAAGAAAATCCTCGTCGCCAATCGATCAGAGATTGCCATCCGCGTATTCCGTGCGGCCAACGAGCTTGGCATGAAAACCGTGGCGATCTGGGCGGAAGAGGACAAGCTTGCGCTGCACCGCTTCAAGGCGGATGAGTCCTATCAGGTTGGTCGTGGTCCGCATCTGGCCAAGGACATGGGGCCCATCGAAAGCTACCTCTCAATCGAGGAGATCATCCGGGTTGCGAAGCTTTCGGGCGCCGACGCTATCCATCCAGGCTACGGTCTTCTGTCGGAAAGCCCCGAATTTGCCGATGCCTGCGCGGAGGCCGGCATTATCTTCATCGGACCGAAGCCGGAGACCATGCGCCGGCTTGGTAACAAGGTTGCCGCGCGCAATCTGGCAATTGAAATAGGCGTTCCGGTGGTTCCCGCAACCGAGCCGCTGCCCGACGACATGGAAGCAGTCAAGGCAATGGCCGAACAGATTGGCTACCCGGTGATGTTGAAGGCATCATGGGGCGGCGGCGGGCGTGGCATGCGCGCTATTTTTTCGGTGGATGACCTCGCCCGCGAGGTCACCGAGGGCAAGCGGGAAGCCAAAGCTGCCTTTGGCAAGGACGAAGTCTATCTTGAAAAGCTTGTGCAGCGGGCCCGCCACGTTGAAGTGCAAATTCTCGGCGATACGCGCGGCAATGCGGTACACCTTTTCGAGCGCGATTGTTCGATCCAGCGGCGGAACCAAAAGGTGGTCGAACGTGCCCCGGCGCCGTATCTCACTGACAGCCAACGTAAGGAAATTTGTGATTACGGTCTGAGGATCGCCAAGGAGACAAGTTACATCGGGGCAGGCACCATCGAGTTCCTGATGGATGCCGATACCAATGAGTTCTACTTTATTGAAGTGAACCCACGTATCCAGGTCGAGCACACTGTCACCGAAGAGGTGACCGGGATCGACATCGTCAAAGCGCAGATACGCATTCTTGAAGGTGCGGCCATCGGGACGCCGGAATCGGGCGTACCCGCGCAAAAAGATATCAAGCTCAACGGCCACGCCTTGCAGTGCCGCATAACCACTGAGGATCCGGAACAGAATTTCATTCCAGACTATGGTCGCATCACCGCCTATCGGGGCGCAACCGGTTTCGGTATCCGTCTGGATGGCGGCACGGCCTATTCCGGCGCGGTGATTACCCGTTTCTACGATCCGCTTTTGGAGAAGATCACCGCTTGGTCGCCAACGGCCGAGGAAACCATCCACCGCATGCATCGTGCGCTGCGCGAGTTCCGTATTCGCGGTGTCGCCACTAACCTTACGTTCCTTGAAGCGATCATCACACACCCGAAATTTCTCGATAATTCCTATACGACCAAATTCATCGATACGACGCCCGAACTCTTTGAACAGGTGAAGCGGCAAGACCGTGCAACCAAACTTCTGACCTATCTTGCGGACGTAACCGTAAACGGTCATCCGGAAACCAAGGGCAGGGCGGCGCCCTCCAAAGATGCGGCGCTGCCGCGCGTTCCTTTCGTAGAAACGCCCATCCCCGACGGCACCAAACAGTTGCTCGATCAACTCGGGCCGCAAAAGTTTGCCGAGTGGATGCGCAATGAGAAGCGTGTGCTGTTTACGGACACCACGATGCGCGATGGGCACCAATCCCTCTTGGCTACGCGAATGCGGACCTATGATATTGCTCGCGTTGCCGGTACTTATGCACGCGCCCTGCCACAGCTCTTCTCGCTGGAATGCTGGGGCGGTGCTACTTTTGATGTGGCAATGCGGTTCCTGACGGAAGACCCGTGGGAGCGCCTCGCTGAAATCCGTGAGGGCGCGCCGAATATCCTTCTGCAAATGCTGCTGCGCGGCGCCAACGGCGTCGGCTACAAAAGCTATCCGGATAATGTTGTCAAATATTTTGTAAGCCAAGCGGCAAAAGGCGGTGTGGATGTTTTCCGCGTGTTCGATAGTTTGAACTGGGTTGAAAACATGCGTGTCACCATGGATGCGGTCGTTGAGGAGAACAAGCTCTGCGAAGCAGCCATCTGCTATACGGGCGACATCCTCAACTCGGCGCGGCCAAAATATGACCTGAAATATTACGTCGACCTGGCGCAGCAGGTGGAGAAGGCCGGGGCCCATGTCATCGCCCTCAAGGACATGGCGGGTCTTTTGAAGCCAAATGCTGCGAAGGTTTTGTTCAAGGCGTTGCGCGAAGCAACCGACCTGCCGCTGCATTTCCACACGCACGATACGTCGGGTGTTGCCGCAGCAACTGTTCTTGCAGCGGTGGATGCAGGTGTTGACGTGGTTGACGCTGCGATGGATGCACTCTCCGGCAATACCTCGCAGCCATGCTTGGGTTCGATCGTTGAGGCATTGAAAGGTACCGAGCGCGATCCCGGCCTCGATCCCGAGTGGATACGCCGAATTTCGTTTTATTGGGAGGCGGTGCGTACGCAATACGCGGCTTTTGAAAGTGACTTAAAGGGGCCGGCCTCCGAGGTCTACCTTCACGAAATGCCCGGGGGGCAGTTTACCAATCTCAAGGAACAGGCTCGCTCGCTTGGACTTGAGACGCGTTGGCACGAAGTTGCGCAGACCTATGCGGACGTGAACCAGATGTTCGGTGATATCGTCAAGGTCACTCCGTCTTCCAAGGTTGTCGGAGATATGGCTCTGATGATGGTAAGCCAGGATCTGTCTGTCGCCGACGTGGAGAACCCCGATAAGGATATAGCATTTCCCGATTCAGTGGTGTCGATGATGCGGGGTGATCTCGGTCAGCCGCCGAAAGGTTGGCCGAAGGATATTCAGAAGAAGATTCTGAAAGGTGAAAAGCCATTCACCGACCGGCCGGGTGCACTTTTGGCGCCCGCGGATCTCAATGCCGAGCGGAAAGAAATCGAGACCAAGCTGGAACGGAAGATCAGCGATCAGGAATTTGCCTCGTATCTCATGTACCCCAAAGTGTTCACGGATTTTGCAGTAACGCACAATACATACGGCCCGACGAGTGTACTGCCGACGCATGTCTACTTTTACGGACTGGCGCAGGAGGAGGAAGTGTTTCTCGACATCGAGCGCGGCAAGACGCTCGTCGTGCGCAACCAGGCAGTGGGTGAACCCGATGATAAAGGAATGTGTACAGTCTTTTTCGAGATGAACGGTCAGCCGCGGCGTGTGAAAGTCCCCGATCGCACACGTGCCGGCAGTGGCGCTGGCGTAAGACGTAAGGCGGAGCTTGGAAATGACAAACAGGTGGGAGCGCCCATGCCGGGCATTATCTCAACTGTGGGCATTGCAAGTGGACAGAAAGTCAACGCGGGAGATGTCTTGCTGTCTATCGAGGCGATGAAGATGGAGACTGCCTTGCGCGCCGAACGAGATGGCACAATTGTGGAAGTGCTCGTGCGCGCCGGCGATCAGATAGACGCAAAGGATCTTCTCGTCGTTTACGAATAGGCTTGTGGCGTATTCGCGAGCATGAAAAAGGCCCATATGGGCCTTTTTTATTCCGGATACGCGTCCAAAATGCTCATTCATGCAAATATGCGCATCATCTATTGCCGATATCGGCAAATGTCGTTATGGTGCCAGCATGTGCAGGGGTGTTCAATGCTGAAGGATTTATCGCCGGACGAAAGAAAAAGTATGATCCTCCAGAGGATCAATGAGTCCGGTCGCGTGCTGGCGAATGCGGTTGCATTGGAATTTGGTGTCTCAGAAGACTCCATACGCCGGGATCTTCGGGAATTGGCCGAGCAGGGCCTCGTCCAGCGATTCCATGGAGGTGCTGCAAGAAGCAGATCAGGTCCCCGAAGCTTTCAGCAGCGTGCTCGCGATGAGACCGCCGGCAAGAAGGCAATCGCCGCCGCCGCCGCTGCCCGCATCCCGGCGAACACAACGATGCTTCTCGACTCCAGCACAACAGTGCTGGAATTCGTTCGTGCACTCCCTAGAGATCTTCAGACATGTATCATCACCGGTTCCCCCGATATCGCTTCGGCGGCGCTCGACCATCCCTGCTGCGAGGTCATTCTTCTGGGTGGAAGCCTAAACCGGCTGACGCGCAGTGCCATCGGGCAATCCACGCTGGCCGAAGTCCAATCGATGCGTGTTGACTATTGTGTTCTCGGTGCATGCGCCGTCGATGAAGAATTGATGCTGCGTGCCGAGAACTATGATGATGCACGCATGAAACTTGCCCTTGGTCAGGCATGCAATGAGATCATTCTCCTTGCAACAAGCGAAAAGCTTGTTAAGCAGGCTCCCTTTGCCATTGGCCCGATATCGCTCGTATCAACCCTTATAACCGACCGGACGGCAGATCGGTCGATTCTGGAGCGGATAAGCAGGGCGGGCGTCGAAGTGATCGTCGCAGACGATCAACTCGGGTGACCGGAATGTCTTCGCAGTATCAGCGCACAACAGGTGATGATCCAATGGATGCCTCTGTCTACCTCAGGAAAGCTGTTTATGGTCGGTGGGCCGTCGCCTGCGCGTTTTTCTTCAACGGCTTCCTCGTAGGCAGCTGGGCGCCGCAAATTCCCGTATTTATGGTGCGTCTCGGGATCAGCGAGTTTACGCTTGGTTTGCTCATCCTGATTTTTGGCGTGGGCGCTCTTTCGGCCATGCCGTGGTGCGGTTACCTGATCAGCCGGTTTGGATCGCGGGCGGTCGTGAAAGGCTTTGCGGTTTTCTGCTCCTTTTCGTTGTTGCTCGTCGCTCTCGCCCCAAACGTCCTGACCGCTGCACCAGCCCTATTTCTCTTTGGTGCTGTGATAGGCGGGATGGATGTCGCGATGAACGCCAATGCAGTCGAGGTGGAGAAAAAGCTCTCGCGGGCGGTCATGTCGTCTTCGCATGGCTTTTGGAGCCTCGGCGGGTTTGCCGGAGGTGCGCTGGGCGGATTGGTGATCGAAGCGCATGGCCACTTGGCTCATGCGCTGGTGGTTACGCTGATCGCCATCGTGCTAGGCATGGCAACCTTCGGCTATATGATCACCGAAGACTCGCCTGCGGCACAGGAAAAGCACAGGCTTGAGTTCCCGACCAATCCATTGATCTATCTCATCGGATTGATGGCGTTGTTTTCCATGGTGCCCGAGGGTTCGGTACTCGATTGGGCAGCGCTATATCTTCAGCAGGAGCGTGGCGCCGACATCGCAACAGCCGGGTTCGCCTTTGCTGCCTTTTCCGGAACCATGTCAATCATGCGCTTTCTCGGCGATGGCGTACGCAACCGCTTCGGCGCAGTGAAGACATTGCGTTATTCGGCGCTTATCGGCGCAACGGGCATGTTGATAGCCAGCGTCGCACCGAATTCCTGGATTGCGATACTTGCATTTGCATTCGCTGGGCTTGGTATCGCAAATATGGTGCCAATCGCCTTCTCGGCAGCAGGAAATCAAAAAGGGACGTCGTCCGGGGTGGCACTCAGCATGGTGACGCTCATGGGCTATTCGGGTATTCTTGTCGCTCCGTCGGCGATAGGTTTTGTCGGCGGCAGAACCGGATTCGGACCAGTCTATATGGTGCTCGCCGGATTGCTCATCATTGTGTTCCTGATGTCCAATTTGGCAAAGAGCGCCGATGTAGACCGATCCTAGAGCAATTCCAGGAAAAGTGGGAACCGGTTTTCCGTTCTGAATTGCGTAAAAACAAAGAGTTAGAGCAATTCCGTGATTCGAAGAAAAACGGAATTGTTCGAGAGACGACTAAGCGCGCCGGGCGACAATGGCGGGCTTTTTCCGTTGCAAGAGAAAATCGCTTACGCGTTTGCCCGGCTTGTGAGACTTCAAACCCACGTTCATTTCCGGCGTCAACTCGCCGGTCAGATCGAGCGTAGCGTGTTCGCCGACAGCATCGAAATTTTCCTCCAGCCAATCGCCTGCGGCTGCTCGGCCAAGATCGCGCAAATATTCGAGGAATGCCCATTCTGCGTTGATCTTGGATGACGAAGACAGGCCCTCGAGCGCTTCGTCGGCGTCGATGCGATGCATACGGATGTTGCGGTATTCGCCATGCTCCAGCCTCCCGGCTTTAATCAGCGAATTGACGAATGCAATCGAACGGAACTCGCGTAGAAGGGCGGCGTTGAAGGTAATCTCATCAATGCGGTCGGTTATTTCGCGTGCCGTCTTGGGAGTGCCGCGTCTTTCGATCGGATTAATCTGAACCAAGAGGACGTCTTCGCTCTCACTCGAATAGAAGAACGGGTATAGCGCCGGATTGCCGCCATAGCCGCCATCCCAGTAGGGTTCGCCATCGATTTCCACTGCCTGAAAAATATAGGGAAGGCAGGCTGAGGCCATGACCACATCTGCATTGAGTTCCGATTGCGAGAAGACACGCAGGCGTCCACTTTCTACGTTGGTCGCGGAAACGAAGAGCTTGAATTGAGAACAGGCCCGTACCCGTTTGAAATCGATTTCCTTTTCAACCACGTCCCTTAGGGGGTTGAGATTGAACGGATTGAACTCGTAGGGAGAAAACAGTCGCGAAAACTGTTCAAACAGGTTGTAGCCGAGGCCATGTTCAACTGACCAGTTGCCGAAGAATCGATCCCATGGAGTGCGTTGGACAGGGCTGAATTGCCCCGTTCGCCCCACGGCGCGCCAGAACTCGTGCAACTTTGCCCGGGCGCCTTCAGCTCCATTATGTGACCACCCGTCGGCGAGGGCTACGGCGTTCATTGCACCTGCACTGGTGCCGGATATGCCTTCAATTGCCAGTCGGCCATCCTCGAGGATGCGGTCGAGAACGCCCCAAGTGAAGGCACCGTGCGAACCACCGCCTTGCAGGGCGATGTTGATTGTCTTCGATTTTACCTTTGTCACTGCGCTGTCCAGCCACCATCGACGGATATGGAGGTTCCGGTGATCTGCGCGGCGGCGTCGCTGGCGAGGAATACGACGGTTGCGCCAATCTGGTCCACAGTAGCAAATTCCTTGGTCGCCTGCTTATCGAGCATGACCTCGCGGATAACGGTCTCACGATCCATATCATGCGCTTTCATTTGGTCGGGTATCTGCGCCTCGACGAGCGGCGTAAGCACGTAGCCGGGACAGATTGCATTGCTCGTGATGTGTTTTTCTGCAACTTCGAGCGCAACAGTCTTGGTAAAGCCAAGGACGCCATGCTTAGCCGCGACATAGGCTGATTTGAAGGGCGAGGCCCTAAGCCCATGAGCTGACGCAATATTTATGATGCGCCCCCACCCGGCTTTTTTCATGTATGGAAGGGCAGCAGCAGTCGTATGAAATGCTGATGTCAGATTGATGGCGATGATTGCGTCCCACTTTTCCGTCGGGAACTCATCGACAGGCGCAACGAACTGAATTCCGGCATTGTTGACCAGGACATCGACACTGCCAAAGGTTTGGGCCGTCTTTTCAATCAGGGTCCGGCACTCGGTACCGTTCGACATGTCTGCCTTGATATAGGCTACCTCTACGCCGTGTTTATCGGCGATTTCTCGAGCGAGCTCATGATCTTCGGGCCGGTCCGTGAATGAGTTGATCACAACATTGTATCCTGCTGCAGCAAGAGCATGCGCGCAACCGAGCCCGATGCCGGAATTCGAGCCTGTAACGACTGCGGTCTTTTTGGCCATGGTTATTTCCTTTGATTGATCAACCGTGCGTGCAAAAGGCCGACTGAATATATTGCATCGCAGCAAAATTGCTAGATGTGCAGTATGAACACTTTGTCATACAAGCTCTGCAGTGCAGGCGTAGCCCCTCCTTGGTAAGTACGGAGTTGACAAATGGCGATAGCTGCGCCACCTGAACAGCATATCTGGAGCTTGACGATGTCAGACTATTACTCGCAACCTTTTGGCCGGCGGCCGTCGGTCGGTGTCGATGTGGGCGGCGTCATGGTGGGTGGCGGAGCGCCGGTTGTCGTTCAATCGATGACCAATACGGATACCGCCGACGTGGATGGTACTGTGGCGCAGGTGGCCGCTCTGTCCAGGGCGGGCTCGCAGATCGTCCGCATTACAGTTGACCGTGATGAATCAGCTGCAGCCGTCCCGAAGATTCGTGAACGCCTTGACCGGCTGGGCCTTTCGGTCCCGCTAGTGGGTGACTTCCACTATATCGGCCACAAGCTTCTGTCTGACCATCCGGCTTGCGCCGAGGCGTTGGCCAAGTACCGCATCAATCCTGGCAATGTTGGATTCAAGGACAAAAAGGATGCACAGTTCGGCGCCATCATCGAAATGGCAATCCGCTATGACAAGCCGGTTCGCATCGGTGTAAACTGGGGTTCGCTCGATCAGGAGCTGCTGACTGCCCTGATGGACCAGAATCATGCTGCCGGCGCACCCCTGACGGCGGAAGCCGTAACGCGGGAAGCGATTGTGCAGTCTGCGCTCATTTCATCGCAACTTGCTGAAGAGATTGGCCTGCCGCGTTCGAAAATCATCCTCTCTGCGAAAGTAAGCCAGGTCCAGGATTTGATCGCTGTCTATGCCGAATTGGCACGACGCAGTGACCATGCGTTGCATCTTGGGCTAACCGAAGCCGGCATGGGTACAAAGGGCATCGTGGCATCTTCGGCCGCGATGGGGATCCTGTTGCAACAGGGTATCGGTGACACGATCCGCATTTCTCTTACGCCTGAACCAGGCGGCGATCGCACTCGCGAAGTCCAGGTGGCGCAGGAACTTTTGCAAACCATGGGCTTTCGGCAGTTTATCCCGATAGTTGCCGCATGTCCTGGATGCGGCCGCACGACGTCGACGGTGTTCCAGGAATTGGCGCAATCGATTCAGAGCGATATCCGCACCAATATGCCGATCTGGCGTGAAAAATATCCAGGCGTTGAGGCCCTGAATGTCGCCGTTATGGGATGTATCGTCAATGGACCGGGCGAGTCCAAAATGGCCGACATCGGCATTTCGTTGCCGGGAACGGGTGAAACACCGTCCGCACCCGTATTTGTTGACGGCAAGAAGGTTGCTACCTTGCGCGGCGCCGGTATCGCTCAGGAGTTCCAGAAAATGGTGGCAGATTATATCGAGAACCGCTTCGGCCATGGCGCAGGTTCGCACGCGGCAGAATAGTTCCTAGCTCTGCCTTTCGGCAATAAAGCGCGCCGCATCCTTAAGCAGTGCTGCTTGCTCACCAAAGGGGGCAAGAAGCTCTTCCGCCTGCGCGACCAGACCGACCAACTGGCGCTGGGTCCACTCGATGCCATGCATGGAGACAAGTGTGGCCTTGCCGGCGGCCGCATCCTTCCCGGTCGCTTTGCCCATATGGGCGGCATCGGCGGTAACATCGAGCAGATCATCGGCAAGCTGGTAGGCAAGGCCAATGGCTGAGCCATACTCCGCCAGTCGCTCGCGGTCCTCGGAGTTGGAGCGGCCAACGATAGCACCGGCCTCGCAGGCAAAACGGATCAGTGCCCCGGTCTTCATTGCTTGCAAGCGGATAATGCCTTGCTCGTCTGGTTTGACCTTTTCCGCCTCAAGATCGAGCGCTTGGCCACCTACCATGCCGCCAACTCCTGCTGCGCGGGCGAGCGTCGCGATGAGCGCTACCCTAGCTTCAGCATCAAGCTCGGTTTCCTCACTGGCGATCAATTCGAACGCGTAGGTCAGGAGGCCATCTCCAGCAAGAATGGCAGTTGCTTCATCAAATTTCCGATGCACTGTCGGTTGACCGCGCCGCAAATCATCATTGTCCATGGCCGGCAGATCGTCGTGGACGAGAGAATAGCTGTGAATGCATTCGAGCGCCGCAGCAACGCGCAAAGCGGCAAGATTATCCGCTTTAAAAAGGGCGGCGCTTTCCATAACCAGAAACGGTCGAAGGCGCTTGCCGCCATTCAACACGCTGTGGCGTATCGCGGCCATCAATCGGGACGGCCGGCTGATCTCGCCGGTTTGCGGGCTATCCGACAGCAAATTGCCAAGCAGCGCTTCAACCGAAGCTGCGCGCTGCTGTAAGGTAATCTGGAACAATGAGAAATCCCGATCAGTCATCATACTCAGCCAATTGCCGATAAATCGACTTCCGGTCAATGGCCTCTGGGCAAGCGCGGTTGCATTTCTGCAGTGGTCCCTGTGTGTACGGCTCAGAAAATCGTAGAAAGAATTCCCTTCGGCCACTCTTTGCTTTATGTCCGACAGGAATATTCAAATGGAAGATATTTGTGGCAAGGCTTCTCGTCAGAAACAAGCGGGGCAGAGGTTATCTGGTCAATCCTGGACGTTCGCCCGTCGGGCGCGCCGTGCGCTATCTCATTTTGCTGGTCATTGTGCTCATAATGTTGCCGATCATCCTGCTCAGTCTTTATCGATTACCCTTCATCCATCCGATTTCCACGTTGATGGTGAAAGATATCGTGACATTTTCCGGCTATGATCGCCGCTGGGTGCCACTCGACCAGATATCTCCATCTCTCGTCAACTCGGTCATGATGTCCGAGGACGCGAGGTTTTGTTTTCATAACGGCGTGGACTGGGATGCATTGAATTCCGTCGTTTCGGATACGATTGACGGCGAACAGACGCGTGGGGCGTCGACGATTCCGATGCAGACAGCCAAAAACCTGTTCCTGTGGACAAGCCGCTCATTCATCCGCAAAGGACTGGAAGTACCTCTGGCTGTGCTGACAGATCTTATTCTGCCCAAGCAGCGGTTGCTGGAAATCTACCTGAACATCG
Source organism: uncultured Alphaproteobacteria bacterium (assembly GCA_963776115.1). Classification (GTDB taxonomy): domain Bacteria; phylum Pseudomonadota; class Alphaproteobacteria; order Rhizobiales; family Rhizobiaceae; genus Phyllobacterium. The sequence goes on from CAVZLS010000011.1 coordinate 219,089, forward strand.
CTGAATGGGGGCCCGGCATTTATGGTATCGAAGCCGCGTCGCAATATCATTTCAAGACAAGCGCAGCAAAGCTTTCGCCGCGTCAGGCCGCTTATCTTGGCGGTGACGTTGCCTAATCCAATTGTGCGCAACCCTGCGCGGCCCGGCCGTGGCATGCAGACATTGGCACGGGTCAACGAACGCAGAGCGCGTGGCGCCGGAGCCTATGTCGGGTGCGTCAACTAGACGAATCTGCCAATAAAAGCCTCGGCGACAAAAAATATGCGAGTCCTGCTGGTCAAAAGCCCTCAGGACGTGTATAGCCCCACCGAACTTTCCGGAATTTTGTCCATTGTGACAGGCTCAATCGGGCCAGTGCCGGATTTTGACTGATTACTGGAGCTGGAACAATGGCTGTACCTAAACGAAAAACTTCTCCGTCGAAGCGCGGCATGCGCCGTTCCGCCGACGCGCTGAAGGCACCGACTTACGTCGAAGACAAGAATTCAGGCGAACTGCGCCGTCCGCATCACGTCGATCTGAAGACCGGCATGTACCGTGGCCGTCAGGTTCTGACGCCGAAGGAAGGCTAATTCTCTTCCGAATTCGCACTAAAAAGACCGGCCGCTGTGCCGGTCTTTTTTTGGGTGCGATGCGCCCAGTACTTGAGCTATTTCAGCTCGATCTCGATAAAAGCATATTCACCATCATTGGCGTTAACGACATCGTGCTCGACGCCCTCAGTCCGGAAATAGGGAACGCCCTTTTTCATTTCCGCAAATGATTCACCGTCCTTCGTCACCAGCTTGACCCGTCCGTCCATCAGCGGGACGACGACATAATCATGCGCGTGCCTGTGCCAACCCGTGTTCTCTCCGACAGCAAAACGATATTCTGTAACGACGACGCGCTCATTGTCGATGAATACCGTTGCTTTGGCCGCTGCCATACCGAGTACTCCGCCGTTAATGGTTAGCTCTATCCCCAGCGATCATTATTTATCAAGGGAGTCGAGTTTGCGCTGCATAGCGGCAATCTGCTCCTTCAACTCATCGAGCCCCGTATCCTTTGCGGGCTTCTCCGGCGCGTGCGCATCGTCGGGCTCAGAAGGAGCGGTGGTCTTGTTCAAGGGAAAAGGTGTGAACATGCGCATGGCATGCTGCAACATTTCCGTGTTGCGACGCACCTGCTCTTCGACCAGTTTGAGCGGGGCGCTAACATTCATCATGTCCATGGGCGTCTTGCCGAATGCCGCCGTCAGCTGCTCGCGCATGCGCTCCTGCTCCTTTGCGAAGGCTGACATGGACTGTTCAAGGAACGTTGGAAGCACAACTTGCATCTGATCGCCATAATAGGCGATCAATTGGCGCAAGAACGGGATAGGCAGCATGTTCTGCCCGTCCTTGTTTTCGAGCTCGAAAATAATCTGGGTCAGGACTGAGTGAGTAATGTCCTCGCCAGTCTTTGCATCCTGAACGGTAAAGTCCTCATTGCGCTTCACCATCTCTGCCAGGTCTTCCAACGTCACGTAAGTACTTGTTCCGGTGTTGTAGAGACGCCGGTTGGCGTATTTTTTTATGACGATGTCCCCGGTTTTCGCTGCCATTACTCAACTCCCCAAAACTTCGTTTCCTCCGCCGAATTTGCGTGCCGGCTTACGGATAGACTTGAGAGGATAGGGGCAAAGTGCGCCAATTCAAAGCGATTTGTGCATTGCATTCAACGCAGTGCGTTGTGTCCAATGCTGCAGTGCGATGAGCGATATTTGCGTCTGATACTTAAATGGGCCTTGTCAAACTGCTGAAGGCAGCTAATTCTGACCGATATATGCTTTATGAATTCAGAATGACAAATATGAGGAAACGTTATGACCCAATCCATCGTCATCGCCAGTGCCGCCCGTACCCCTGTTGGATCGTTCAACGGTGCATTTGCCAATGTTCCGGCACATGAACTGGGCGCAGCCGTCATCAAGGAAGTTCTGAGCCGCGCTGGGGTCGACGGGGCGGACGTCGATGAGGTGATCATGGGGCAGGTGCTTGGTGCTGGCGAAGGCCAGAATCCGGCGAGACAGGCGGCAATGGCCGCTGGTATCCCGCAGGAAGCGACCGCTTGGGGCCTGAACCAGGTTTGCGGTTCCGGATTGCGCGCGGTTGCTCTTGGTATGCAACAGATTGCTATGGGTGATGCCACTATCGTTGTTGCCGGAGGTCAGGAATCGATGTCCTTGTCACCCCATTGCGCGCATCTTCGCAGTGGTACCAAAATGGGCGACATGAAGCTGATCGATACGATGATCAAGGATGGTTTGACCGATGCCTTCCACGGTTATCACATGGGTATTACAGCCGAAAACATCGCCACCAAGTGGCAGTTGACCCGCGAGGAACAGGACAAGTTCGCGCTTGGCTCACAGAACAAAGCCGAGGCAGCTCAAAAGGCTGGCAAGTTCAAGGATGAAATCGTGCCGTTTACGGTTAGAACGCGCAAAGGCGACGTTGTCGTCGCTGACGATGAATATATCCGCCATGGAGCAACACTGGACTCACTGGCGAAGTTGCGGCCGGCTTTCGACAAGGACGGGACTGTGACTGCAGGCAACGCATCGGGTCTCAATGACGGGGCCGCCGCGGTTGTGCTGATGAGCGAGGAAGAAGCCAAGCGTCGCGGCATCAAGCCTCTGGCAAGGATCGCATCCTGGGCAACAGCTGGTGTCGATCCATCCATCATGGGAACGGGACCGATCCCGGCCTCGCGCAAAGCTCTTGAAAAGGCCGGTTGGACAGCCGAAGATCTTGATCTCGTTGAGGCAAACGAAGCGTTTGCGGCACAGGCCTGCGCAGTCAACAAGGATCTCGGGTTCAACCCGGACATAGTCAATGTGAATGGTGGCGCAATTGCCATCGGCCATCCGATTGGCGCCTCTGGTGCTCGTGTTCTCAACACATTGTTGTTTGAGTTGAAGCGTCGCAACGGCACAAAGGGCCTCGCTACGCTTTGCATCGGCGGCGGCATGGGTGTCGCGCTTTGTGTAGAGCGCATCAAGGACTAACAAAGTTTCAACCGGCTCAATATTATTGGGCCGGTTTTTACGTCGATGGCCGCTGTTGCAACCAACAAGCCGTTTCATGTTTTTCATTGTCGCACAGCGTTATACGAGATCAGTTTCAGGGAGGGATGGATAAATGACAAAAACAGCAATCGTAACAGGTGGAACGCGCGGTATAGGCGCAGCAATATGCGTCGCTTTGAAAGCTGCAGGCTACAAGGTCGCGGCTAATTACGCTGGCAATGATGAGGCCGCCAAAGAATTCGGAAAAAAGACCGGAATCGCGACCTATAAGTGGGATGTCTCCAATTATGAGGAATGCGCAGCAGGTATCGCAAGGATCGAAGCAGAACTCGGTCCCGTCGCTGTGCTGGTGAACAACGCCGGCATCACTCGCGATGCAATGTTCCACAAGATGACACCGGGCCAATGGAGCGACGTAATCAATACCAATCTTACCGGCCTGTTCAACATGACCCATCCAGTGTGGAGCGGTATGCGCGACCGCAAATTTGGCCGGGTGATCAACATTTCTTCGATCAACGGACAAAAGGGTCAGGCGGGCCAAGTCAACTATTCGGCTTCAAAGGCGGGTGATATTGGCTTTACGAAGGCATTGGCTCAAGAGGGCGCGCGTGCCGGGATTACGGTCAATGCCATCTGCCCCGGTTACATAGGCACTGAAATGGTGCGGGCAATCGATGAGAAGGTGCTCAATGAGCGGATAATTCCGCAAATTCCGGTCGGACGCCTTGGCGAACCGGAAGAAGTAGCGCGCTGTGTGGTGTTTCTGGCATCTGACGATGCGGGTTTCATTACCGGGTCTACACTTACGGCCAATGGTGGACAGTATTCGACCTGAACTTAATGGAAGATGCGTAGCGCCAACATATTGTCCTTCCGCCAAGTGAACGCCTGAATCTTGTCCTATAAAAGTTTGTGAATCGTTGCCCGGTTTCTGTTGCAGCAGCACCAAATATGTGTGGTGAACAAAACGGAAATCTCGCCAGGCGCCGATTCGTTTCGGCTCGACCAAGATGGCAATGACGGTTGTTGCGAGCAAGCTCGCATGGATCAGCTAACCATAAGAAATCATTTGTCTTTAGTATTGAAGAACACGGTCACAATCATGGGTTGACAGACGCGTCTCTGAGAAATGCAACCTGGCGAGGACCTATTTTCAATGATTCAGCATGTAGTGCGATTTGGTGCCGGAGAAGCTAGATATGGCCGTGAACAAATCAGGAATCACATCCTAGAGCCGTTTCGTAGCTGATTCGTTCGCCTCGCGTTCTATTTCGTTACGGTACACTCCGTGAATCGGTTCGCGATTGTTTATCTGGATTGCCCCGCCTACCTTTCTGTCGGACGCTTAAAATGCTAATCGAAAATGCATGCCCGGCTTTCACTGCCTTGGTGGCCGGTATTGGATTGTAATTGATGAACCTCATGCCCAACCCCGAACTTCCCCTGGTCTTAACCGGCCGCGATGTTACAGCCGTTCTGGGGCCTACAAACACAGGGAAGACCCATCTAGCGATCGAGCGGATGCTTGCCCATCACACCGGAATGATTGGCTTGCCACTTCGTCTGCTTGCCCGGGAGGTTTATCATCGTGTGGCAGACAGGGTGGGCCTGGCAAATGTTGCGCTGATTACCGGTGAGGAAAAGATCAATCCACCTGGAGCGCGCTATTCGGTCTGCACGGTTGAAGCGATGCCCCGCCAAACCGATGTGGATTTTGTCGCCATCGATGAAGTGCAACTCGCCAATGATCTTGAACGTGGCCATATTTTTACCGATCGCATTCTGCATCTGCGCGGTCGTCAGGAAACGTTGTTGCTTGGCGCTGCAACCATGCGCGGGATACTGGAGAAGCTGTTGCGCGGCGTTTCGGTCGTCACGCGGCCACGGCTTTCACATCTCGCCTATGCAGGATCCAAGAAAATAACCCGCCTTCCACCCCGCTCAGCGATAGTGGCCTTCGCGGCCGAGGAGGTCTACTCCATCGCAGAGTTGATACGGCGTCAAAGTGGTGGCGCGGCAGTGGTCATGGGTGCTCTCAGCCCGCGCACGCGTAACGCGCAGGTCGACCTCTATCAATCTGGTGATGTCGATTATCTGGTCGCCACAGACGCGATTGGCATGGGCCTCAATCTCGATGTCGATCATGTGGCCTTCGCTCAGGACCGCAAATTCGATGGCTACCAATTTCGTAACCTCTCCCCTGGAGAGATAGGGCAGATAGCCGGACGCGCCGGCAGGCATCTGCGCGACGGTACGTTCGGAGTGACGGGCCAGGTGTCGGGGTTCTCGGAAGAACTCATACAGAGAGTGGAATCCCATTCCTTCGACGCCGTCAAAATTCTGCAATGGCGCACGGCTCGCTTTGACTATTCCAGCCTGGACGCGCTGAAGAGATCCATTGATACGCCCGCTCCTATCGAAGGATTGACGCGCGCTCTGCCCGCGGTCGATCAACAGGCGCTGGAATATTTGTCCAACGACCCGGATGTCGCTCCACTGGCCACTACGCCTGAACGTGTCGCTCTTTTGTGGGATGCTTGCGCGCTGCCCGACTATCGCAAGATTGCGCCAGCCCAGCACGCCGACATTATCGCATCGATCTATACCGACCTTGCGGATAAGGGCCATGTGAACGAGAATTATATGGCCGAAGAGGTTCGCCGCGCCGATTCCACGGATGGCGATATCGACGCGCTTTCACGGCGGATCGCCCAGATCAGAACCTGGACTTTTGTGTCTCACAGGCCTGGATGGCTTGCAGATCAGGCACATTGGCAAGAAAAGACGCGTGAAATTGAGGACAGACTATCAGATGCACTGCATGAAAGGTTGACGAAACGCTTCGTAGACCGCAGGACAAGCGTGCTTATGAGGCGCCTGAGAGAGAATACAATGCTAGAAGCCGAAATTAGCCCTGCCGGGGACGTTGTTGTCGAGGGGCATCATGTTGGACGTTTGGATGGGTTCCGTTTCACTACGGACGCCCAAGTCGATGGAACGGACGCAAAGGCCGTCAAGGCTGCAGCGCAAAAAGCGCTTGCGACGGAATTCGAAAATCGCGTCGAGCGGTTCTCCGCTTCGGCCAATGGCGATTTCGCCCTCGGCTCAGATGGGACTTTGCGATGGATCGGTGCGCCGGTCGCCTCGGTCGTCTCAGGTGAGCAAGCGCTGAAGCCTCGTGCTGTTCTGCTTGCCGACGAGCAATTGACAGGTCCGGCGCGGGACAAGGTCGCGGCGCGCGTCGATCGTTTTCTCGCCCATCACATAGATACGATCCTGAAGCCACTTGTTGACCTTGCCAATGCCGATGCGCTCGTTGGTATCACCAAGGGCCTTGCTTTCCAGCTCGTCGAGAATTTCGGCGTCCTTCAGCGCCGCGATGTTGCGGAAGACGTCCGTGGCCTCGATCAGGATTCACGAGCCGCTCTCCGTCGTCTTGGCGTACGATTTGGCGCCTACCACGTGTTCCTGCCGGCGCTGCTCAAGCCAGCACCGGCCGGTTTGCTGACACTTTTGTGGGCGCTTAAGGAAGATGCCAAGGATCGTCCCGGATATGGAGATGTGGTGCAGGTTCTATCCGCTGGACGCACATCTGTGGTTACAGACCCGGGTTTTGATCCAGCCTTCTATCGGCTTGGAGGCTACCGTCTCCTTGGCCGGCGCGCAGTGCGAATAGACATCCTTGAGCGCCTCGCAGATCTCATCCGGCCTGCACTTGGCTGGAAGCCTGGAACCGGCACACGGCCGGACGGCGCGTATGATGGAACTCGTTTTGTGGTGACTCCGTCGATGATGTCGATCCTCGGCGCTACCGCCGACGATATGGAAGAAATTCTCAAAAGCCTCGGCTATCGTCCTGAATCGGTCGAAGCAGCAATTGTTGCTGCCAAACTGACAGAACTTGATACTGTGCCAGTGCCTGCCGACCCAGTGGCTGTGGTTGCTGCCACGTCGGGCCCAGCGGTCGCTGAAGAAGAGAACGTTACACCTACGGAAGCAGCCGTTAATTCCACTGAATCGTCTGCCGACGGAGAGCTCCAGCCGGAACCGGTCGCAGAAGTCAGTGCATCCGTTGACGAGCCTGCCCCGACTGTTGTGCAAACTGTGGCTGAAGAAGCGCCGAAGCCAATTCTGCTCTGGCGTCAGGCGCGTTTTGACGGCCGCAACAATCGCGGGCACCAGGAGAAACGCGAGCATCATCGCGGCGGACAGGCGCGCAGTGTCCGAGGCGAACAACGCCCCGCTCAGAATGAACGCGATGCAAATCAGCAGAACGAACAGGGTGCGCGCAAGGAACAATTCCGCGGCAAGGGCAAGCCCAACGGCAAGGATCGTTTTAAGCAAGGCGATAATGGAAAGTCCGCTGGCAAGCCACCGCTTCAGAAGCGCCCTGAACGTGAAGAGCGTCCCGTCAAGATCGACATGGATTCTCCCTTTGCCAAGCTGCTGGCACTGAAGGAACAAATGAAGAAATAGGGATGGTGGGCGCGTCCTCAAATCACGACAGTGCAAGGCAGCGCATTGACAAATGGCTGTTCTTCGCCCGAGTGGTCAAATCCCGTGCCCTCGCGGCCAAGCTCGTCTCGGGCGGCAGTGTTCGGTCCAATAGAGACAAGATCGATCAGCCATCGCACGGCGTGAAACCCGGGGATGTGCTGACGATCACTCTTGATCGGCGTATCCTCATCTACAGGGTGGTCTCTGCTGGAACGCGCCGAGGCCCGGCTGAGGAAGCGCGAACATTGTACGAAGACATCTCGCCGCCGCCTCCGCCCAAAGACAGCATCACTGCTCTTGACGGATTACCCAAGCGCGATGCGGGCAGCGGCCGCCCGACAAAACGCGAACGCCGGCAGGTTGACCGGTTAATGCAGAGCGACGACGACAATTCGGGTGAATGATGTTAAATTTCGAATATTGGCTATCGTGTCGAAATCCTCTCTACCAGTGGCTCGGAAGCTAAAATATTATTCCACGAAGCGCGTCAGTATGGGATAGGCGTTGCTTGTCGATTGCGTGTCGCAATGCCATGAATGGCGCCGTGAACGCCGATGTCCCTGGCTTTAAGGGAATCCCGACCGCGTTCTGGTGCCGCAGCCGTTTTTCCCCTCTTGTCAGCCCGGCATCGAATCGTTACCTCAACGGCTGACACGTGGTGTCTTCAGGAGCCAGTAAATGACTTATGTTGTGACCGACAATTGCATCCGCTGCAAATATATGGATTGCGTTGAGGTCTGTCCTGTCGATTGTTTCTACGAGGGCGATAACATGCTCGTCATACATCCGGACGAGTGCATTGATTGCGGCGTTTGCGAACCTGAATGCCCTGCGGAAGCTATCAAACCCGATACCGAACCGGGCCTGGACAACTGGCTGCAGATAAATGCTGAATACGCCGAGAAATGGCCTAATATTTCGCAGAAACGCGATGCTCCTGCGGATGCCAAGGATATGGATGGTATCGAAGGCAAGTTTGAAAAATTCTTTTCGCCAGAGCCTGGCGAGGGCGACTGATATTTTATTCGAGTTTAGAAATAAATAACCGATTTTTATCGCAGGGCGCATCTTGAAATATTGCGCCTTTTGCGCAGGCGCAGCAAAAAGTTGATTCTAATCACTTTTCGTGATAGTGTAACGGCATATGTTGATCATTGGACGTCAAATTTCGTGGCGCTAAAGCATAAATCACCAATCGGCTAGATTTATTTCGGACTCTGCAGTTCAGGGCGTGTTGTTTGTTTGCCCATCAATCTGTTTTGTCCGGATTGCTTTTGCGTGACAATTGGCGGCCGACAAACCGGGTTCCGGTTTCCAGTGATTGGTTTGACCGGTGCGTTTTGCCGGGCGCAGCAAGGAGTAGTTAAGCGCATGACAGCAGTTCAGCAGAAAAAGACCGCCCAGCGTATCGGATTTAAGACGGGCGAGTTTATTGTATATCCGGCCCACGGCGTAGGACAAATTGTCAATATCGAGGAACAGGAAGTTGCGGGCCACAAGCTTGAGCTGTTCGTTATTGATTTTCAGAAAGACAAAATGCGCTTGAAGGTACCGGTCGCCAAGGCAACAGCTATCGGTATGCGGAAACTTTCAGAGACAGACTATGTTGATCGTGCGTTGAAGGTTGTCCAGGGACGCGCTCGTATCAAGCGGACCATGTGGTCCCGCCGTGCCCAGGAATATGATGCGAAGATCAATTCCGGCGACCTGATTTCGATTTCGGAAGTTGTGCGGGACCTTTTCCGGGCTGACAACCAGCCGGAACAGTCATATTCAGAACGTCAGCTTTATGAAGCAGCGCTGGATCGTATGGCTCGTGAGATCTCCGCCGTCAACAAGATGTCGGAAACAGAAGCTGTGCGCCTTATCGAGGTTAATCTCGCCAAAGGACCGAAGCGTGGTGCCAAGGCTGAAGAGACCGAGGTTGAAGCAGACGTTGTTGTTGAAGATGAGCAGGAAGAAGCCGCATAACAACGGTTTCATCCGACGCAAAATAGAAGAGCCCGGCATTTGCCGGGCTTTTTTATTCGCTGATGATCTTTACCTTGTCGCCGGCGGATACCGTTCCGCCGGGCGGCAGTGCATTGATCAGGCGGAAGAGGTCGAGCTTTCGATCAGTGCCCATGATCTGGTTGGAGAGGCTGACCAGCGTGTCACCGGGCTTAACTGTTACGACCCGGATGCGCAGGGGCTTGGTATTTGCTTTCTCCTCCGGTGTCAGCAGGTGGAAGCTCCGGATAACCGTCTGCGAAGCCGGCATCAGCGCGGTGCTTCCTGTTGGAGCGGCTGTCAGGAAGCGGTAAATCCGGTTGCCGGCGTTGACGACGAATATGTCGAATTCCCAACGATCCGCTCGGGCTTTTGCGCTTGCGGCGGGCATTCCGTTGAAAGTCGCCGCCTGAACGCTGGCATTGTCAAGACCCGTAACCCAGCCGCTGCGCATGTAATCCGTCATCGACGGATTACCGGAGACCTGCGTCCCGTCGAAGCGTATTGCCACTTCGCCCGGTCCCGTCGCCATGACCGCGTCTGCGCTGTTGTCGATAGTGAAGCCCTCAGGAACGGTGAAGCTTACACCGAGCAGCGGATGAACGAAGTTGCGTCCACGAACGTAGCCTTCCTCGGGGGTGTCGCCATAGAGGATACCGTCGATGCCCTGCAGGAACGAGTCTCGGTCGGTCGTGCCTACACCCGGTGCGCCGATACGACGGGCATGCCCGCGCGCGAGTTCGATGCGCTGTGGCGCTGAAGGGTGGCTGGCAAGAAAGTCGAGGCTCGCATCGGTCGCGCCCGAGACACTGCGGAAATCCGCATAGGACGCCATGGATTGAAGGAAGCGGGCGGCTGCGAAGGGATCATAGCCAGCCTCGCCGATCATCTTGATGCCAATGGCATCCGCCTGAAGTTCCTGATTACGCGAAAATTGCGCCATGCGCAGCTTTCCGCGAATCAGCGCTTCGCGTCCGGCACTATCGTCCTGCAAGACTTCCGAAACGACGCGACCGGCAATCTGTGCTTCCTGCTCGCGCTGCTGGCGTTCAATACCGTGATTGGCGATCACATGACCCATCTCATGTGCGATGACTGCTGCGAGTTCCGCACTGTCATTGGCGAGGGCAAGAAGGCCGCGCGTTACATAGAGATATCCGCCGGGAAGGGCGAACGCATTGATGTTGGGCGAGTTGAGGATGGTGATGCGGTAAGTGTGCGTCGGATTGTCGGAAACCGTAGTCAGGTTACCGACGACTTTGGCGACCATGCGTTCGAGCTTGGCATCCTTGTATTCACCGCCATAGGTCGCAAGAATGCGAGGATGCTGCTCGGCACTGAGCTTTGCCAGCCTGTCGTTCTTGGTGACATTGTCGACCGTTACCGGATTTGACGAAGGTCCTAACGCGTCGTCCTTGGTGACGTTAAGAACCTGGCACCCCGACAGGAAGGCAAGCAGCAGCGTTGCCGACGCAAGATTCCTGCGGCGAGCGGCTGGAAGCCATCCGTGGTAGTTGGGGGAATCGTGCGAAGCCAGAATCATGTCCTCATTGTCGTCGCGCGCGAGCAGATGCGTGTTTTAGTGCCCTTGCTAGCCCGACAAGCAGCTGTGAGCAAGAATTTCATTGTGTTCTTGAATGTGGCAACGCGTCGAAAATATGTCAAAGCGCAGAGTCTTCTGCACCGAGATATTTCCGCAACAGCGTTGGCGCCTTGCTTGAGAGCAGGTCCGCCGCCGGTCCCGAAGCAACGACTTTCCCGTTGTCGAGGAAAACCAGCAAGGATTGCAGGCGCAAAGCATCGCCGGGATGATGCGTCACCATGACCACGGTCATACCGGTTTCTTTCTGCAGATCACCGACAAGGTCGAGCATCTCATGCCGCAAAGCGGGACCAAGAGAGGCGAAAGCCTCGTCAAGCAAGAGTACCGGCCGGTTCCGTACGAGCGCTCGCGCTATCGCCACCCGCTGGCGCTCGCCGCCAGATAGAGCTTCCGGCTTTCGATGTTCCTTGCCGGAGAGGCCAACCTTGTCGATTGCCTCGGCAACAGCCGCCTTGTCAGCTTCGTCCAATCTGAGGTTGGGCTTTCGGCCCAGCCCGACATTCGCGGTGACATCAAGATGCGCGAAGAGATTATTGTCCTGAAAGACCATCGAAACAGGACGTTCGGATGGCGCAGCATGGGTTACGTCCGCACCCGCAATTAAAATCCGGCCGGATTTAGCCGTTTCAAATCCAGCGATGAGATTGAGCAGGGTGGATTTTCCCGCTCCGCTTGGACCTATGATCGCGGTGATGGTCGACGGTTCGATGGTCAGGTCGAAATGCATCGCCATGTCATCATAGTCGAAGTCGACTGCATCAAGGCGGATCGCCGCGCCATCCTTGGTTAGGGCCTCGGCTTGGGAACGCTCAGCCAATGTTTCCGACCTCTCTCTTTGCCAGAGTGCCTGCACCTCTGTCAGCTGCGATCATCAGGAGCAAACACAGCACACCGAGGATCAATGCCAGGCCTGCCGCATCCTGTGTACGATAGCTGCCCATGCGTTGCAGCAGCAAATAGGGCAGAGTCTGGATGGAATTGTTGCCGAAGAGAGCGATCGTTCCAAGGTCGCCGAGCGACAGGGCCATCGCAAAAGCGAAAGCGACGCTCGACGGCCGCTTCAGAACAGGCCAGTCGATAAGACGAAGCCGGTTCCATCCGGTAATTCCCAATTGCGCACACAGCCGATTGTGGCGGCTAGTCGCTGTATCCCAAGTCGGGCGCAATATGCGAAACGCAAAAGGTACGGCCATCGCCGCGTTGACGCTCACGACCATAAAGGGTGCGAGACTGAACGGATCGACAAAATGGCGTGACAATATGAACCAGCCGGAGCCGATGACGATCGGCGGAATGACCATGATGAGACTTGCACCGCGATCAAGCGAGCGCTCAAATAGTTTTGGCGAGGCGTAGCGACGCTGGCTTGCAAGATATTCGCGGGCCACAACCAACGCCAGTGAAATGACCAGCGACAGCGCAGCCGCACTTGCTCCGAGCACGATGCTGGTCAGGATTGCGCGCCAAACAAGGCTCTCACCCAGTAGCCTGAGAAGATCGGCCGCCAGCCCCGAAACGACTGTTCCGGCTATCGGCAGAGCGACGAAAAGAAGACCGAGGATTATCGTGGCTCCGTCCAGAAGACGTGTCCTTAACGTTGGCTGATCAAAACGGCGCGTCGTGGTGTGCAGGCTGAACCCTTCCTCGGTAGGGCGCCCGCTTAGGCTCAGAACAGACAGAACCGCAATCGTCAGGCACAATTGCACAAGCGTCAGCGAAACCGCGCGGGCAATATCGAAATCGAAATGCAGCGATTGGTAGATCGCAACCTCAAGCGTTGTCGCACGTGGTCCGCCGCCGAGCGTCAGGACGACGGTGAACGATGTAATGCAGAGCATGAAAATCAGCCCCGCGATTCCCGAAATGTTGCGCAGGATCACCGGCCATTCGATCAACCGGAACCGCGCCCATTCTCCCATGCCGAGTTGGGAAGAAAGTTTCCAATAGTCTTCCGGGATGGAGTCCATGCTCGACAGGAGCAGTCGTGTTGCCAGGGGCAAATTGAAAAACACATGCGCGATCAGGATGCCGGTGAGACCGTAAATATTAGGAATGGCGTCCAGCCCCAGCCAGCTGAACAGCGCAGCAAGCAGGCCATTGCGTCCATAGATACTGGTAATACCGAGCACGGCGACAAGGGCTGGCAGAGCGAGCGGCAGGGCGAAGAGCCGCAGAATCATGGCGCGTCCCGGGAAAAGCCCTGATGTGCGTGGAGGGCGCGGGCAAGCGGGATGGCAAGCCCCACCGAGAGCAGCATGGAGAGCAGCGCCTGCAGCAGGGTGAAGCGGGCAATTCGCCACAGATAGCTATCGAAGGCCGCAAAGCCTTCCGTGCTGCCACGCAGTGCTTCGACCGCGAGGCTTATGCATGCGCCGCCCGCAAGCACCGCAAGGAAGGCGAGGGCGAGAGCCCCCGCCAATGGCTTCAAAGCTATCAACGAGTTACAAGCTCATGGCCGAGAGCCATTCATCGATCCAGGCTTTGCGATTCCTGGCCACTTCCTCCGGTGAAAAGATTAATGTTTTCGCCGGCTTTACCAGGTCATCAAAGGCGGGGTTGAGCGGTCCGCTTGTCTTCGCCGCGGGAAACATCCAGTTGCTTTCTGGAATGGTGTCCTGAAATGCCGTGCCGGTCATGAAAGTCAGGAACTGCGCCGAAAGCGGGTTTTTTGCGCCATTTACCGTTTGCGCGGCCACTTCGACCTGCAGGTAATGGCCCTCTTCGAACGCAGCGGCCTTGTAACGCTCGGTCTTTTCGGCAATCACGTGATAGGCAGGCGAGGTCGTATAGGAAAGCACCAGCGGTGCTTCACCCTTGGTGAACAGGCCATAGGCTTCCGACCAGCCCGGCGTCACGGTCAACACGCGATCCTTCAGTTTGGCCCAGGCTTCGCCGGCCTTGTCGCCATAGACGGACTTCACCCAGAGCAAGAGGCCGAGGCCGGGTGTCGACGTCCGCGGATCTTCGATGACGATTTTCTGGTTTGGGTCACCCTCGACCAGTTGCTTGAGACTGGTGGGTGGATTCTTGAGTTTTTCCGTATCGTAGATCACGGCAAAATAACCGTAGTCGTAGGGAACGAAAGTATCGTCCTTATAGCCGCCCGGAATGTTGATCGAACTTGTGTCGATTGCGTGCGGGGCGAACAGTCCTGTTTCCTTCGCCTCATAGGTCAGATTTGTGTCGAGGCCAAGCACGACATCGGCTTTGGTTGAAGCACCTTCAAGTCTCAGACGGTTGAGCAGAGCGACGCCGTCCGTAACCGCGACGAAGTCCACAGTGCAATTGCATTGCTTTTGGAAGGCTTCCTTGACTTTCGGCCCCGGACCCCATTCGGCAGTGAAGCTTTCATAGGTATAGACCGTCAGTTTGCCATCGGCTTTTGCCGGTCCGGCAAGGGCAATTGCAAGAATGCCCGCCATGCTCACAGACTTCAGAATAATGTCGAATGGCCGCATCGGCGCCTCCTAGAGTTGAAATTCAAAAGGATTGGTGCGCCGGCTTTATTGCCGCGTCTAATCCCTCCGCCGGTACAAACCGGATCAGGTTCCGCGGGTTGGCAGGATTTCTCCTTGAGCCTCTCAGCCGATTCTTGCGAATTGGCACCCCGTTAGAGCATTGCAAAGATTAGAGATAAAGCTTTTGCCGTGCAAGCAACTTACCTTGTCGACTGAGCGATAAGTTTCCCCTTGCCACGCCCTCTTCTCGCGTCTGGCCATTGCTTGCATTGTGGGAAGACGGGCGGTCGTCGAAGCGCGTCTTTGTAGAATAAAATGCGATCCGAAGACCGCCCGTCCGGCGTCTTTTGATCCCGTCCGTTCCGCTTGGGAGGCCTCGGCTTTGGGTGAATTGCTTCGCCCGCTGCCGAAAGCCCCTTTCGAAGTGCTCGTCCAGCACACGCCAGTCGTAGTACCGGCAGGGGAACCCTTGGACGGAACTTCCCCGGACAGCGGGTCCGTTACCCGCCATCGGAGGCGCCGATCCTCTCCCCACTTCGAACGGCTCCGGAAGCAGTTCCCCGTGGAAAGGACGGGGATAGAATAAGTCAGGTTTTGGAGGGCGTGGATAAACAGCCACGATTATTTTGTCTGAAGGTTTGATCGGGGTGCCTTCAAGGGTGCTGATTTGCCGATGGCAATGCTGCTGTGCGTGGTTCGCCCTTCGACAAGCTCAGGATGAGGCTCACCATGAGGGAGATTGAGGACTGCACCGCTAGTCACCGACCCCGCTTGGCTCCACTGCAACCAACCCACCTCCCTCATGGTGAGCTTGTCGAACCACGCACAGCAGCATTGCCATCCGGACGGCGCACAGACGCATCTATCCCGCTGTCCTCACGCATGCTATGGGCGATCCATGAGCAAATTTGTTATCCTTCTTGGTGGAGCCGTCCATGTTACGGATCGTCTCCTGCGTCTTGTCGCCGGGGCGCGGGTGCTCGCTGCCGATGGAGGAATCGCCCATGCAGCCCCGCTAGGGCTCGAACCGGAACTTTGGCTTGGCGATTTCGACTCGACCTCGGTGGAGCTCGCAGCACAGTATGCCAAAGTTCCGCGGATGGAATTTCCGTCCGAAAAGGACATGACCGACGGTGAACTCGCCCTGAATGAAGCCTACCGGCTGGGTGCGACTGAAGTTATTCTCTGCGGGGCTTTTGGCGGCGAGCGCACCGATCACGCACTGCTGCATTTGACCATGGCGACGCGGTATGCAGCCGAAGGACGAAAGCTCATTCTCTCTAGCGGCTATGAAGAGGCGCATCCTCTGGTTGCAGGCTCCTATGACTTCGATTTTGTGGATGGAACCCTTTTCAGCATTGTTGCATTTTCGCAATTGAGCGGGCTTTTTATCCATGGTGCGCGCTGGCCGCTTGAAAATGTGGAACTTTTTTTCGGTTCATCGCTTACAGTGTCGAATGCCGTGCGTGGGAATCTCCACGTGTCACTTCATTCGGGTAAAGCGATCCTTATCGCTGCGCCGCAAACCGCCTGACGCTTGTCAAATAAAAGCGGAAAGTGTAGTTGTTGGCAGCCAGCATTGGGGACGCAAGCTGATGAGTTTGGTTTTAAAACGGAGAGGTCTTCCATGTTGAAAAGTTTATCCACGATTGCAGTCGCAGGGCTTTTGGCGCTCTCGGTTGCTGGTTGCACGACCAGTGATCAGCGCGTAGCCGGTTATGGCGTTGGCGGTGCGGCACTCGGTGCGCTCGCCGGCGGTGCAATCACAGGTTCAGGCCGTGGCGCACTTGCAGGTGCGGCAATCGGTGGTGCTGGTGGTGCCTTGGTAGGCGCTGCAACAAACAACAATGATGGCCGCCGCTATTGCACTTACGAAAATCGCTATGGTGAACGCTATCGCGCGCCATGCCGCCGCTATTAATTGCATTAGGCTAGAAAAGAGACGGGCCGGAATTTCCGGCCCGTTTTTTTTCGAGGCTGCCGATCTTCGGCAACTCCCAGCGATCTTTCTTCTGCCGCATTATCTACGCAGAGTTTGGCTCGTATTGTTTCGATGTGAGAGGATTTTAAGATGACAATTCGTTTAACTGCAATTGCGGTTTCTGCACTTCTGGCCCTATCTGTAGCCGGTTGCGCGACGAGTGAGCAAAATCAACGTGCCGGGACGGGCGCTTTGATCGGCGGCGGCGTTGGTGCGCTGGCTGGCCAGGCTCTTGGACATGATACGAAGAGCACCGTCGTTGGTGCAGCAGGCGGCGCACTTCTTGGTGCAGCCATCGGAACCGCAACGACCCCGAGAGGACAAAGCGGCAACTATTGCCGTTACCAGCGGCGTGACGGGTCCATCTACGAGGCTCCCTGCGAAGGCACTGGCGGTGGTGGTTACTGATCGTAACCAATCGATCTTGAGCTTTTGTGTAGGTACAACAGGCCGGAAATTCCGGCCTGTTTTGCTTCATGCCATTTGACAGCGGCGAAAATCTCGCCGACAAGCACGGCGACCTCCGATCGTGGCTTCATTTTCCAGAACTGTAAACTTGTATGGCTCCCCCTCTCCTTCGTCTTGACCAGATAGCGCTGACTTTTGGCGGCACGCCGCTCTTGAGTGACGCGGCCATTTCCGTCAGCGAAAACGATCGCATCGCACTCGTCGGCCGCAATGGATCAGGTAAATCGACGCTGCTCAAAATCGCCGCCGGATTTATCGCGCCGACCGACGGCGAAGTGTTCAAGCATCCGGGCGTGACGGTGCGCTATCTGGCGCAGGCTCCCGATATGGAAGGCTTTGCCACCGTACGCGCCTATGTCGAAGCGGGTCTTGGGCCGGCTGACGATCTCTATCGTGTCAGCTATCTGCTCGAACATCTTGGTCTGACTGGCGAGGAAGAGCCGGACAATCTTTCCGGTGGCGAAACACGCCGTGCTGCGCTGGCCAAGGTGCTGGCGCCGCAACCCGACATTCTATTGCTCGACGAGCCGACCAACCATCTGGATCTCACAACCATCGAGTGGCTGGAAGACGAGTTGCGCCAGATACGTTCCGCGATCGTGGTCATTTCCCATGACAGGCGCTTTTTGGAAAATGTCAGCCGTTCGACTATCTGGCTGGATCGCGGCGTGACAAAGCGGCTCGACCAGGGCTTCGGCGCTTTCGAGGAATGGCGCGACAAGGTTCTCGAAGAGGAAGAGCGCGACTTGCACAAGCTCGGGCGGCAGATCGTGCGGGAAGAGCATTGGCTGCGCTATGGCGTGACGGCCCGGCGCAAGCGCAATATGCGGCGGCTTGGCGATCTGCAATCCATGCGCAGCGAGTTTCGCAATCATCGCGGCGCGCAAGGCAAGGCCGTACTGAAAGCCAGCGATGCAAGAGAGTCCGGCAAGCTCGTCATAGAGGCGGAACATCTCGTCAAGGCCTATGGCGATCGTGTGCTGGTCAATGATTTTTCAACGCGGATACAGCGCGGAAATTGTGTGGGATTCGTGGGCCCCAACGGCGCAGGCAAGACGACACTGCTGTCGATGTTGACCGGGGTGCTCGCGCCGGATAGCGGCTTCGTCAAGCTCGGCACCAATCTTGAGATCGCCATCCTCGACCAGAAGCGCGACAGTCTCAATCTCGAGCAGACACTGTCGGACTACCTGACCGACGGGCGCGGCGAGAATGTCATCGTCAATGGCGAGCAACGCCACGTCGCGTCCTATATGAAGGACTTTCTGTTCCAACCAGAGCAACTGCGCACGCCCATCCGCGAGCTTTCCGGCGGTGAGAGAGCGCGGCTCATGCTGGCGCGAGTACTTGCCCGTCCGGCCAATCTTCTGGTGCTCGATGAGCCGACCAACGATCTCGACATGGAAACGCTCGATCTGTTGCAGGAACTGGTAGCCGGCTTCGCGGGTACCGTCCTCCTTGTCAGCCATGATCGCGATTTCCTCGACCGGACGGTGACGTCGGTGATCGCTCCGGAGGGCAATGGTCGCTGGCTCGAATATGCCGGCGGCTACACGGACATGCTGGCGCAGCGCAAGGAAGCTGCGTTGGCGACGCGCAAGGAATTGAAAGCTGCAAAGCCCGCCGGTGGTTCGGTGGAAAAGGCAGTACCGACGCAGCGCGAAGAAAAGCGCAAGCTTTCCTATAAGCAGAAGTTCGCCCTGGAAACTTTACCGGGAAAGATTGAAGCGCTGCACGTGGAGATTGCAACGCTGGAGAAAAAGCTGGCAGATCCGCAACTTTTCGCCAAGGACGCGGCGCTGTTCAACAAGACGGTCGATGAAATCAGCAAGAAGCGCCATAGCCTCGAAACTTACGAGCACGAATGGCTCGAACTTGAAATGCTGCGGGAAGAAATCGAAGGCTAATTCGCCTTTGGCGCGAGCTTGGTTGCAAGTGTCTCGATACGGGTCGTGACCTCGGATAGCACGCCGGTTATCGCAGCGTCGTTATTGTCAGCCTTGGCCAAGGCCTCGTCGCGGCTCTTGCGCAGCGCTTCCGCCTCGTTTTCGAGACCCTTGACCCGCATCTGCAATTCGCTGAGCTCATCCATGACCATGATGCCGGCCATGACAGTCAGGCGCAGATCTCCGATTTCGCCAAAAGACGATTTGAGATGCGTGACATAGCGGTCAAAGCGCTCGGCAAGGCCTGTCAGGTGCTGTTCCTGGCCTTCGTCGCAGGCCATCCTGTAGGCTTTGCCGTCGATCGTAACTGTTACCGTGGCCATGGTATGTTTCTTCCCGGTTTAACTCTTTGTTTTGTCGCATTTCCTGACGGAAAACCGCTTCACACTTTTCCTGGAAATGCTTAGCGATCAAGGACAGTACGGATGGATTCCATCGCAGCCACGAGACGGCGCGAAACTTCCTTGTTTGCCGCTTCCAGGCGCTCGGCCCGTCCTTCCGACGCATCGAGCTCCTGGGCCAGCTTGCGCCGGTCCATGTTCATGCGCTGCACTTCTTCTTCGGCCTCGGCAAAATCGCCTTCGTGCTCCAGACGTGCGTCGACCGCGTCCTCAAGGGACGCCAAAGCTTTTGCCAGTCTATCAAGAACCTGTTTGAGGGTGGCTTCCGATGCCATTTCAACGCTTCCCCATGTGTCAATCTTTTTAAACGAATCGCAAAAAGAAGAACAGCTTATCTTGGAGAGTCTAAGGGTTACATCAACGCCACGTCAATCAATCCGCGCCGTCATGGTCCAGTCATGCACCGATAATAATCTCGTGCGACGAATGACCCGTTTGTCGGCAAGGCCCATTTTGCCTTAGGTTTTATTGACTCCCTGAAGACACCTGCTATTTGTCGCGTGCCTTTTGGATATTGTCTTACCGGCGTCCAGAGACGGCATCTCCTTTCCTCTTCGAAAGACGGTGAACATGACCAATTCTGAGAAATCCAACCAAATGGCCAATGCAATCCGCTTCCTTTCGGCGGATGCGGTGGAAAAAGCCAATTCGGGCCATCCCGGCCTTCCCATGGGCGCAGCCGATATTGCGACCGTGCTTTTCACCCGCTTCCTCAAGTTCGATCCGAAAGCGCCGCATTGGCCCGACCGCGATCGTTTCGTGCTTTCGGCCGGCCATGGCTCGATGCTGCTCTATTCGCTTCTGTACCTCACAGGCTACGAAGACATCACCATCGAAGAAATCGAGAATTTCCGTCAGCTTGGCTCGCGTACGGCCGGTCATCCCGAATATGGCCATGCGGCTGGCATCGAGACGACAACCGGCCCACTGGGTCAGGGCCTTGGTAATTCCGTGGGCATGGCGCTTTCCGAGCGCATCATGAATGCGCATTTCGGCGACGATCTGGTCGACCATCATACCTATGTCATCGTTGGCGATGGCTGTTTGATGGAAGGTATCAGCCAGGAGGCGATCGCGCTTGCAGGTCATCTCAAGCTGAACAAGTTGATCGTTTTCTGGGACCACAACAATATTTCGATCGACGGTCCGGTTACCCTCGCCGACAACACCGATCAATGTGCCCGCGTCGAAGCTTCAGGCTGGAACTCCATAAGCGTCGACGGTCACGATCAGGATGCGATTGCCGCTGCAATCGAGAAGGCACACAAGTCCGATAAGCCGACATTCATTGCATGCAAGACGACAATCGGTTTTGGTGCGCCGACGAAAGCTGGCACCAACAAGGTTCATGGGTCACCGCTCGGCGCCGAGGAACTTGCCGGCGCGCGCAAGGCGCTGGGCTGGACGGCGGAGCCTTTTGTCGTCCCTGCCGATATTCTCAATGACTGGCGTGCCGCGGGCCAGCGTTCTGTAAAAGAACACAAGGCCTGGGATGAGCGCTTGGCCAAAGCCGATTCGACTATCCGTTCCGAGTGGGATCGCCGTTTGAGTGGTGATTTGCCGGATAATTTCGAAGCAACTATTTCGGCCTACAAAAAGAAGCTTTCCGAAGACAAGCCCAAGGTTGCGACCCGCAAGGCTTCCGAGATGGCGCTCGAAGTCATCAACGGGATTGTGCCCGAAACGATTGGCGGTTCCGCAGATCTGACAGGCTCCAACAATACCAAGACCAGCCAGACCAGCAACATCACCCCTGAGGACTACGGTCAGCGCTATGTGCATTATGGCATTCGCGAGCATGGGATGGCGGCAGCGATGAACGGTATCTCGCTGCACGGCGGCCTCATTCCCTATTCGGGGACGTTCCTGACGTTCTCCGATTACGCGCGCGGCGCCATGCGGCTTTCAAGCCTGATGGGCATTCGCGTTGTCTACGTGATGACACATGATTCAATTGGTCTTGGTGAAGACGGGCCGACACATCAGCCGGTCGAACATCTTGCCGCTCTGCGTGCCATCCCCAACAATTACGTTTTCCGACCGGCCGACGTCGTCGAAACGGCGGAATGCTGGGAATTGGCACTCAAGTCACGCAAGACGCCGTCGACAATCGCTTTGACCCGCCAGAATCTTCCGACGGTTCGCACCGAATATATCGCGGAGAATATGTGCGCCTATGGTGCCTATGAGCTCGCAGCGGCAAGCGGCAAGGCCGAAGTCACCATCTTCGCAACAGGTTCGGAAGTTGAGATTGCTCTCAATGCCCGCACGAAGCTGGAAGAAGACGGCCATCCGACGCGTGTCGTTTCCGTTCCCTGCTTCGAACTTTTTGAACAGACGAGCGACGAGTACAAACGCGTCATCCTCGGTGACGCGCCGGTGAAGATTGCGGTCGAAGCTGCCATCCGCATGGGCTGGGACAGGTTCATCGGTATCGATGGCATCTTTGTCGGGATGACCGGCTTTGGTGCCAGCGGCCCGATCGAAGCACTGTACGAGCATTTCGGTATCACCGCGGACCATATCGTCGCAGCGGCGGAAGCCAAGTTGAAATAATCCAGACCATTCCTGCATAATCCATTCAAGGGCCCCAAAACCCAGGGAGACATACAAATGACAGTTCGCGTTGCAATCAACGGATTTGGCCGCATCGGCCGCAACGTTCTTCGCGCCATTGTGGAATCCGGCCGCACCGACATCGAGGTCGTTGCGATCAATGATCTCGGCCCGGTCGAGACCAATGCCCATTTGATGCGCTATGACAGCGTCCACGGCCGTTTCCCCGGAACCGTGACGGTTGATGGCGACACGATCGACGTGGGCCGCGGACCGATCAAGGTCACTGCCGTGCGCAACCCTGTCGAATTGCCGTGGAAAGAACTCAACGTCGATATCGCGCTCGAATGCACCGGTATCTTCACCGCGCGCGACAAGGCCGCTGCTCATCTTGAAGCCGGTGCAAAGCGGGTCATCGTTTCGGCGCCTGCCGATGGTGCCGACCTGACGGTCGTCTTCGGCGTCAATGACCACAAACTGACGAAAGACCATATGGTCATTTCCAATGCGTCCTGCACGACGAATTGCCTTGCGCCGGTCGCCTACGTTCTCAACGAAGCCGTCGGCATCGATCATGGATTCATGACCACGATCCACAGCTACACGGGCGATCAGCCGACGCTCGATACGATGCACAAGGATCTCTATCGCGGCCGTGCTGCAGCTCTGTCGATGATCCCGACCTCGACCGGTGCGGCCAAGGCTGTGGGCCTCGTTCTGCCCGAACTCAATGGCAAGCTGGACGGTACTTCAATCCGCGTTCCGACGCCGAATGTTTCGGTTGTGGATTTCAAGTTCGTCGCCAAGAAGCTCGACGACGGTTGCGGAGATCAATGATGCCATCAAGTCGGCTGCCAACGGCAAGCTCAAGGGCATCCTCGGCTATACAGACGAGCCGAATGTTTCGATCGACTTCAATCACGATCCCGCATTCTTCGTGTTCCACATCGAGCCAGACCAAGGTTCTGGAGGGCACTTTCGTGCGCGTCCTGTCCTGGTACGACAACGAGTGGGGCTTCTCGAACCGGATGGCTGATACTGCTGTGGCTTTCGGCAAGGTGATCTGAGACCTTCGATAAATCCATCCTGATGGCCATCTGATGCGATTTCTGCGCTTCCGGTGCTCATGGATTTCAATTGTCCACTTCGCTCCGGTTCTCGAGAACCGCACCAGCTGACCCATCAGGCTGAATTTCTCACAAGGTCGCCCGGAGATTCCAATTTCGAGTGGCAGATTCGACAACATCCACCATTTTCGCTTGTGATAGAGATTATTGTCCATCTGGCTTGCTGCCGATGTGTGCCATTTCAAATGAGGGTAGGACGATGACTGTTTTCAAGACGCTAGATGATGCCGATGTCTCTGGAAAACGCGTGCTTGTGCGCGTTGATCTGAATGTCCCCGTAGCACATGGCGAAGTAACCGATGCTACCCGCATCGAGCGGGTTGCGCCGACCATTCTTGAACTGTCGAAAAAGGGTGCGAAAGTCATTCTGCTCGCCCATTTCGGCCGCCCGAAGGATGGTCCGACACCGGAATTCTCGCTGAAGCCAATAGCGCAGGCGGTGTCGAAGGTTATTGGTCACAGCGTTCAATTTGCCGAAGACAGTGTTGGCGACAAGGCTGCGGAAGCGGTTGCCAGACTGAAAAATGGCGACATTCTGCTCCTGGAAAACACCCGCTTCCACAAGGGCGAGGAAAAGAACGATCAGGCTTATGTGGAAGCTCTGGCCGCGCTTGGCGATGTCTACGTGAATGACGCATTCTCGGCTGCTCACCGTGCCCATGCATCAACCGAGGGGCTTGCGCGCGTACTCCCCGCCTATGCGGGACGCACGATGGAGGCAGAACTTCAGGCGCTGGAGAAGGGCTTGGGCAATCCAAAACGCCCGGTCGTTGCCATTGTCGGCGGCGCCAAGGTATCTTCCAAGCTCGACCTTCTCGGCAACCTCGTTCAAAAGGTCGATGCGCTGGTTATTGGTGGCGGCATGGCCAATACGTTTCTCGCCGCGCAGGGCGTGAATGTGGGGAAATCCCTGTGCGAGCACGATCTTGCCGCGACCAGCGCGGGAAATCATGGCCAAGGCGAATGCCGCCAATTGCACCATCATCCTGCCTGTCGATGCCATCGTTGCCTGGCATTTTGAGGCTAACGCACCGTTCCATGCTTACGGTCTTGATGCCATTCCAGATGACGGCATGATTCTCGACGTCGGCCCGCAATCGATCGAGCGCATCAAGGGCGCCATCGACGATGCTTCCACACTGGTGTGGAATGGGCCACTCGGCGCTTTCGAATTGCATCCGTTCGATCATGCCACGGTTGCCGCTGCGCGTCATGTGGCCGAGCGGACGAAGGCGGGCCACCTCGTGTCAGTCGCCGGCGGAGGCGATACCGTCGCTGCTCTCAATCATGCTGGCGTAGCAGACGATTTCAGCTATGTTTCGACTGCAGGAGGAGCATTTCTTGAATGGATGGAGGGCAAGCCTCTGCCTGGAGTAGATGCTCTAAAGAAGCGCTAGATATTTATCCCTATCGAGGATCAGTCGCCCGCTACGGTTAACGAACAACAGAAAATGTTATCTTTCTAAATCGGTTGAAAAAATTTCAATCGTTTCAATAAGTTGGTGTATAGTTCCGTTTGTCATTTGCTTCTGCTATGGCCCACGATGTGGGAAAATGGAGTGATATAACTGATGAGCGAACGCCTGGAAGATATCGCGATTGCAATGGTTGCTGACGGCAAGGGTCTGCTTGCTGCTGATGAAAGTACAGGAACAATCAAGAAGCGGTTCGACACGATCGGACTGGAATCGACCGCCGATAGCCGGCGGGACTATCGCGAAATGCTGTTTCGTTCCGATGAAGCGATGAAGGATTACATCTCCGGGGTCATTCTTTACGACGAGACCATTCGGCAAAGTGCCAAGGATGGCACGCCGTTCGTCAAACTTCTTCAAGCTGATGGCTGCATTCCCGGCATCAAGGTCGATGCGGGTGCAAAGCCACTTGCCGGTTTCACCGATGAGACGATCACTGAAGGTCTCGACGGACTGCGCGAACGGCTTGGCGAATATTACAAGCTTGGTGCGCGTTTCGCCAAATGGCGCGGCGTGATCGGTATTGCCGACGGTATCCCGACCTGGGGTGCGGTCAAGCAGAACGCACAGGCGCTGGCGCGCTATGCCGCGCTTTGCCAGGAGGCCGGTATCGTGCCGATCGTCGAGCCGGAAGTGCTGATGGATGGCAAGCCTGCCACGCACTCCATCGAACGTTGCTATGAAGTCACCGAATGGGTTCTGAAGACGGTTTTCGATGAGCTCTATGATGCGCGCGTTGTGCTGGAAGGCATGATCCTGAAGCCAAATATGGTCATCGACGGCAAGAATGCCCGCAAGGCTTCGGTCGAGCAGGTGGCCGAACAAACCGTGCGGCTGTTGAAATCAACCGTACCGGCGGCAGTTCCGGGCATCACATTCCTGTCTGGTGGCCAGAATGATGAGGAAGCCACTGCGCATCTTTCGGCGATGAATGCCAATTACACGCTGCCGTGGAAGCTCTCATTCTCTTATGGCCGTGCACTGCAGGCAGCTGCCTTGAGCGCCTGGAATGGCAAACCCGAGAACGTTGCAGCGGGCCAACGCGCCTTTACCCACCGCGCGAAGATGAACAGTCTTGCCGCAACGGGCGGCTGGAAAAAAGACCTCGAGAAAGCAGCTTAAGCGTTTTTTATCCAAAAACGTATCTGATGGAGCCCGGGCTGGAAAATCAGCCCGGGTTTTTTGCGCACCATTTGCCGGCCGGGATTTATAACGGAAACATTTATGCGTGGAAATCCAATGTGTTATTGTATCATTCATGCATTCAGGCGAATGCATAAATGGCAAGGGAGGTATTTGCCTGCTAATGAAAGCTTCGCCCTTCCATCCGCTGGTCAGCTGGCTGCTCTACCCTGTTTACGCTTGGCAGGGCACGAGCGTGCGGCGGAAAACAGAGCGTATGCTGCCGCCAAGCAACCTGCCCATAGGTGAGATAGCCGGCAAGGACCCGGCAATCAGGCTGCTCGTGATAGGCGATTCTTCCGCCGCCGGTGTTGGCGTAACCGATGCATGGCAGGGCCTTTGCGTGCGGCTTGCGGTGCATCTGCAGGGGCGGACCGGGCGCAAGATCATCTGGCGCACCGCGGGCTTCAATTCCGCGACGTCCGGACAATTGCGCGATCATGTCGTGCCTAATCTCGAGCGCGGCATGTGGACCCATATCGTGCTGACGACCGGCACCAACGACACCAAGAATTTCCATTCACTGCCGCGCTTCAAGCGGGAATTTGGCGGGCTGCTCTATGCGCTCAAGGCGAGGTGGCCGGAAGCGCATATCGTCTGGTCGAAGGTCATCGATTTTCGCGATGTGCCTGCCATGCCGCCGCTGCTCGGCCGCATCCTGGAGGGACGCGCCAGCGCAATCAACAGACTGGGAGAACGGCTATGCCGTGAACGCATGGCGATACCTGCGACGCGTCTGCCGATAGAGGGACCGGAAGGCTTTTCCAGCGACGGCTTCCATGCCTCGGCGCTTGGATACGATGCCTGGGCGAAACATCTGGTGCCCTATATTCTCAACCTGCCAGGCATGGAAAGCGATCCAGCGGATACCTAGTAGCCCGCATGTCCGAGCAGGACGAGCGCGAACATCGCAAGAATGGCACCGGCGGCTATCTTCCAGAAATCACCGCGTTTTTTCAATCCCGGCCAGCCCAGTGGTTTGATGATGTGCAACGCCATCATCAGGATCAGCACCAGAGGCAGGATTTTGGTCATGAAGGCATTTTACCTGCGCGGATGATCGGTAAGCCGAGCAGTGGTCGATCAATGTGCGATTGTCAATTCCACCTTTGACTCTGCGTGGCACATTAGGGATGCTCTGAGCCGGGAGGATACGCATGACATCGCGATATAATGAAATCTATCAGGAATGGCAGGCCGACCCGGAGGCATTTTGGGCTCACGCCGCCGTGGCGATCGATTGGATACGTCCATGGGAAAAGGTGTTCGATCCCGATGACGGACCCTATGGCCGCTGGTATGCGGGTGCTGAGTGCAACACTTGCTACAACGCCGTAGACCGCCATGTGGCGCAGGGGCGTGGCGATCAGCTTGCCCTCATACACGACAGTGCAGTGACCGGGACCCAGCGCAAGATCACCTATGCGGAGCTTTTGAGCGATATCAATGCGCTGGCGGCGGTTCTGACAGACAAGGGCGTCAAAAAGGGCGACCGCGTGATCATCTACATGGCCATGGTGCCGGAGGCGGTTGTCGCGATGCTTGCCTGCGCACGCATTGGCGCCGTGCATTCCGTGGTCTTTGGTGGCTTCGCCGCGCACGAGCTTGCCACGCGCATCGATGACGCCAAGCCGGTGATGATCATTGCGACCTCGTGTGGTCTCGAACCTGGGCGGGTCGTCGCCTACAAGCCCATGCTCGACAAGGCGATCGAACAGGCCAAGCACAAGGTCAGATCCTGCCTGATCCTCGTCCGCCCACAGCAGCCGCACGAGATGGTCGAGGGACGCGATTTCGACTATGCGAAGGCGGTTGACGCAGCGGCGGGACGTGAAGTGCCATGCGCCACGCTGAAGGCGACGGACCCGCTATATATTCTGTACACTTCCGGTACGACTGGCCAGCCCAAGGGCGTCGTACGCGACAATGGCGGGCATCTGGTGGCGCTTGCCTGGTCCATGGGCGCAATCTATGACACAAGGCCGGGCGATGTGTTCTGGGCGGCTTCGGACATAGGCTGGGCCGTGGGCCATTCCTATATCGCGTATGCGCCTCTGTTCATCGGGGCAACGAGCATCGTCTATGAGGGCAAGCCGGTTGGAACGCCGGATGCGGGTACATTCTGGCGCGTTGTCTCCGAACATAAGGTCAGAGTGCTGTTCACTGCGCCGACCGCATTCCGGGCCATCAAGAAGGAAGATCCAAGAGGCGAGTTCATCGGCAAGCATGATATCTCGTCGCTGAAATACCTGTTCCTTGCCGGGGAGCGCGCCGACACGGACACGATCAAATGGGCGGAGGAAAAACTCGGCGTCCCGGTCATCGATCATTGGTGGCAGACA
Source organism: uncultured Alphaproteobacteria bacterium (assembly GCA_963776115.1). Lineage (GTDB taxonomy): Bacteria > Pseudomonadota > Alphaproteobacteria > Rhizobiales > Rhizobiaceae > Phyllobacterium. The sequence continues at coordinate 247,169 of CAVZLS010000011.1, forward strand.
GAGAGCGGCTGGCCGATGGCGGCCAATCCAGCTGGGCTCGGCATGCTGCCGGTCAAATACGGTTCGCCGACAGTGCCGATGCCGGGCTATGACGTACAGGTGCTTGACGATGCAGGGCATCCGGTGAAACGCGGCGAACTCGGCAATATTGTCGTCAAGCTGCCATTGCCGCCCGCTTGCCTGCCGACGCTGTGGAATGCCGATCAGCGGTTTCGCGAGGCTTACACCACAGAATTTCCCGGCTACTACAAGACCGCGGATGCCGGCATCATCGATGAAGACGGTTATGTCTACATTATGAGCCGCACCGACGATATCATCAATGTCGCCGGACATCGCCTGTCCACCGGCGCGATGGAGGAGGTGCTTTCAAGCCACCCGGACGTCGCCGAATGTGCTGTGATCGGCATTGCCGATCATTTGAAAGGGCAGGTGCCTTGCGGCTTCATCGTGCTCAAATCGGGTGTGACGCGGGACGAGACCGAGATCGAACAGGATTGCGTCGCACTGATTCGGGACAAGATCGGTCCGATAGCGGCTTTCAAGACGGCACTGACGGCAAAGCGCCTGCCCAAAACGCGCTCCGGCAAGATTTTGCGGGGCACGATGCAGAAGATTGCCGATCAGGAGCCGTGGAATATGCCGGCCACGATCGACGATCCCGCGATACTCGACGAGATCAAGTCGGTGCTCAATGCACGCGGGATCGGTGTCAAAGATTAATCCGTACTCATGACACCCTCCTGACAGAAGGTTGTCAGGAGGGGTGTGCGATAGTGTCTCCGTAGTCAAAAGGAGACAGGGATATGACTTACGTTGATTTTGGCATTGCTCGCACAGTAAGGCGTCTGCTTTCGGATTTCACAGCGTACCGTGAAGAAATGCGTACGGAGCGTCATATCAGTACGCTTCCCGAGCACATTCTGAAGGATATTGGCTGGCCGGATGCCTACGCCGAACGCCTCGCACGTCGAGGCTCCATGAAAGAAAAGGAGGCTGGCACGGAAAGTGCCAGCTCCGACCTCGCTCCATGGCAGCTTGGATGGCCGAAGGCTCGCCGGCCGAGAAAAGTCAGCAAATCGGGTTATTTCGGACTAGAATGCTGAGATAATCGGCAAAAATGGGAGCGAAAGATATGGAGCAGAAAAAGACGATCGGGTTCGTTTTCGTCGATAAATTCGCCGATTGGGAATTCGGATTGCTTTCAGGATCGGCGGTCGACTGGTTTGGCGCACGTACCGTAGCGCTGTCGCCGTCGACCGGTCCGGTCAAATCCATTGGCGGTCTCAGACTGATGCCGGATCGCGGCGTCGCGCCTGAGGAAAATGCCGACCTCGATGCGGTTGCAGTCATCGGCGCCGAGACCTGGCCGAGCGAGGATGCTCCTGACATTGCGCCGTTATTGAGCGCCACACTGGCACGCGGCGGTATCGTTGGCGGCATTTGCGGCGGGACGTTGGCTTTGGCTCGCGCCGGGCTTTTTGAAGGGCGAAAACATACGAGCAATGGCGCCGGCTGGATCCAGTCAAAGATCAACGACTACCCGGGATCTTCACTTTACCAGGACGTTCCCCATGCAGTGCGGGACGCACACATTGTCAGTGCCGCAGGATCTGCACCAGGTACATTCACGACCAATTTCCTCGAAGCTCTTTACCCCGAAAAGGCCGGGCAAGTTGCGGAGATGCGCGAATTCATCGCAAGAGAGTATAGGACCGACAATGCGCAGGGCTGACCGCCTTTTCCAGATTGTGCAGAAGCTGCGCGGCGGGCGCCTGGTAACCGCGCGTCAGCTTGCCGAAAAGCTCGAGGTTTCCGAGCGCACGATCTATCGTGACATCGCCGATCTGCAATCGACCGGCGTGCCGATTGATGGCGAGGCCGGCGTCGGCTACATCCTGCGCGAGGGTTTCGATCTGCCGCCACTGATGTTTACGCGCGATGAAGTTGTGGCGCTCGTCGCCGGTGCGCGGCTGATTACAGCTTGGGGCGGTGCATCCATGGCCCGCGCTGCCGAAGAAGCCATCATCAAGATAGGCGCCGTTCTTCCCAAAGAAGAGCGCCCGCGCATTACGAATACCCATGTTCACTCGACCAGCTATAACATCAGCGACAACGACCGGGCACTCATCGATCTTGCGGAAAACGCCGCTGAACAGTGCCGTATCCTGTCGATCACTTATACTGATCTCGACGGCAACGAGAGTGCCCGTGACATCCGGCCGCTGGGGTTATGGTTCTGGGGTAAGGTGTGGACACTGATCAGCTGGTGCGAACTGCGCAATGATTTTCGTACGTTCCGCATTGACCGGATCGCCAAGGTCGAGAAGATAGACCGGATTTTCCGCCAGGAGCGCGGCAAGACGCTGGCGGATTTCTACCGCCGCGTAGAGCTGAGCGAAACGCCCGATACCAAGGCTCGTGCGTCATGAAAAAAGCCCGGCACCGCCGGGCTTTTTCAATTGTTTTGTTTTTGTGAAGTCTATTCTTCGTCTTCGGTTTCCTGGTGGCCCTTGAGGGACGACAGCTTGGCGAATACCTTGTCGGCGTCGAGCTCCTGGTCCTCTTCGCGGACCGTTGGCTGAATGTCGAGGTTTTCGGTTGCAGATGCGGGGAGCAGCGTATCGCCGCCTTCGCCTGGCTGCTGTACCGGCCGACCGCGGGATGAACGCTCCACCTCGATGTCCAGATCGATCTGCGAGGACAGGCCGAGCGTGACCGGATCCATCGGCTGAAGGTTATTTGAATTCCAGTGCGTACGGTTGCGGATCTGTTCGATGGTGGATTTCGTCGTGCCGATCAGGCGCGAGATCTGTGCATCCTTCAATTCGGGGTGGTTGCGAACCAGCCAGAGAATGGCATTCGGGCGATCCTGGCGCTTCGATAGCGGTGTGTAGCGCGGACCCTTGCGCTTGGTTTCCGGAACGCGAACCTTCGGCTCCAGAATTTTCAGCTTGTAGTTAGCATCAGCCTCGCCCTTGGCAATTTCCTCGCGCGACAACTGGCCAGTAATCAGCGGATCAAGGCCCTTGATGCCCTGGGCGGATTCGCCATCCGCAATCGCCTTCACTTCGAGCGGATGCAGCTTGCAGAATGCAGCGATCTGATCGAAGGACAGCGCAGTATTGTCGACAAGCCAGACGGCCGTTGCCTTTGGCATTAGAAGCTGGGTGGCCATAGATATAGTCCTCTCGTTCGTCCGCTCCGGGGGCGCGGGACGTGGGTTCAACCACAATTTCCGGGAATTCGGCGCCTATATAGCGTTATTTTGTTCGATGAGCAAGAATCGGTTTCGATCACAACCGGGTACAACCGGGCGTTTCATCAAACTGTCACGAAACCGTCATTCCATTGCAATGCGGCTAGGCGAACCATCCTCCAACAAAAACAGGAGGTTTACACAAACATGTCGCGCAAATCGCTCTATCTTGGGCTCTGGACTGCCTTGGCAGCATCAGTCGCCATTCCGGCCGCTGCTGAACCGGTTTTCAACCGTATTGCAAGTTTCCCTGTCGCCGACAATCTGCCGAAGGATGCGGACAAGTCGAAGCCGACATCGTCGGAAATCATCACTGCATCGGAAGATGGCAAGACGCTGATCTATTCCGACAGCCCCTATGGCGCTATCGGCTTCGTTGACATCACCGATCCGGCCAAGCCGCAGGCGGGCGGGATCATCAAGGTCGAGGGCGAGCCAACGTCGGTAGCGACCGTTGGCGGAAATGTTCTGGCCGCTGTCAATACGTCCGAAAGCAAAACCAATCCTTCAGGACGGCTCGACGTTATTGATATTGCCTCGCGCAAGGTCAACGCGACCTGCGACCTCGGCGGACAGCCGGATTCGGTTGCGATTTCCCCTGACAAGACTTTTGCCGCCGTGGTCATCGAGAATGAGCGCGACGAAGAATTGAACGACGGCGAAATACCGCAGATGCCCTCGGGCAACCTCAAGATATTCTCGCTGAAAGACGGCGCCCCGGATTGCGCAACGATGAAAACGGTGGACTTGACCGGTCTTTCGGAGATTGCACCGTCGGACGCCGAACCGGAATTCGTTTCGATCAACAGTCAGAATCAGATTGCGGTGACCCTGCAGGAGAACAATCATATCGCTGTTGTCGATGCCGCGACCGGCAAGATCGTCAGTCATTTCTCCGCAGGTACCGTCGATCTGGACAAGATCGATGTGAAGAATGACGGAGCTTTCAAGTTCGACGGCAGCATGAAGGGTGTGCTGCGCGAGCCGGACACCGTCAAGTGGCTCGACAATGATCGCTTCGTTGTCGCCAATGAAGGCGACTACAAAGGTGGTTCGCGCAGTTTCACGATCTTCACGAAGGACGGCAAGGTAGCCTACGAGTCCGGCCCTTCGCTCGAATACAAGATTGCGGAAGCCGGACATTATCCGGACAAGCGCAACAAAAAGGGTGTTGAGCTCGAAGGAGCCGAATTCGCCAAGTTTGGCGATACTCCCTATCTCTTCGTTGCCAGCGAACGCGGATCCATGGTCGGTGTTTACAAGGATACGGGCGCTGATCCGGAATTCGTTCAGCTTCTGCCCTCAGGCATTGGACCGGAAGGCGTTCTTGCGATCCCGTCGCGCAATCTTCTGATTACGGCGAATGAAACGGACCTCGTCGAAGATGGCGGTGCCCGGTCGCATGTCATGATCTATGAGCTCAAGGATCAGAAGCCCAATTATCCGCTCATCGTCTCTACAACGAAAGATGATGGAACGCCTGTCGGCTGGGGCGCGTTATCGGGTCTCGTCGGGGATCTGAAGGAATCCGGCAAGCTCTATGCCGTGTCGGATTCGATTTATTATTCCGCGCCGACGATCTATACGATCGATGCCAAGCAGACGCCGGCAAAAATCACCAACGCATTGGTGGTCAAACGCGGCGGCCAGGCAGCCCAGAAGCTCGATCTTGAAGGTATCACCACGGATGGCGATGGCGGTTTCTGGCTTGCCAATGAGGGCGATCAAGCGAAGCTTGTCCCGCATGCAATCCTAAATGTGAACGACAAGGGCGAAATCAAGAAAGAAGTCGCGCTGCCGGACGACCTGCTGCCAAACCAGATCCGCTACGGTCTCGAAGGCATCACCCGTGTTGGCGAAGGCGATGACGCTGTGCTCTGGATGCCGATCCAGCGCGAATGGAAGGATGACGAAAAGGGTTTCGTCAAGCTCCTGCGCTATGACATCAAGAAGAAGGAATGGAGCGCGGTTTCCTATCCGCTCGACAAGACTGAAAAGGGCTGGGTGGGGCTGTCCGAAATCACTGCGCATGATGGTCAGCTTTACATCATCGAACGCGACAATCAGGTCGGTGCAAATGCTGTCAACAAGCGCTTGTATCGCGTGGCGCTTGACGGGCTGAAGCCTGCCAAGATCGGCGAAAAGCTTCCAGTGGTCGAGAAGACGCTGGCGCATGACTTCATGGGTGACCTCAAGGCCAGCAATGGTTATGTCGCCGAGAAGCTCGAGGGCTTTACTGTCGACTCCGAGGGTAATGGTTATGCGGTGACCGACAATGACGGTGTCGACGGCTCCTCCGGCGAAACCATGTTCTTTAGTATCGGCAAGGTTCAAGCCACGAACTGAGCCGGTTCTACCAGTCTTTCGCGTCCATCCTCCCGAACAGGAGGGTGGACGTTTTCTTTTTAATCAACTCACATCGAGCACGATCTTGCCGATATGGTGCCCGTCCTCGATGCGTTCATGGGCCCGCCAGGCTTCATGCAGCGGGTAGATCATGTCGATCACCGGCGCCACACGGCGCTCGACCAGCAGGGGCCATACTTTGAGCTCGAGTTCGCGTGCGATCCCCGCCTTGAACTCGACCGGACGGTTGCGAAGAGTGGACCCGGTATGGGTCAGACGCTTGACCATCAGCTTCGATATGTCCGTTGTCACTTTGGCGCCGTTCAGGAAGGCAATCTGCACGATACGGCCATCGAGCGCCGCGGCCTCATAGTTGCGTTCGGTATAATCGCCGCCCACCATATCGAGAGTGAGGTTGACACCCTTGCCGCCGGTCATCTCCTTGATCGCCTCGACGAAATCTTCATTGCGATAATTGATCGCGCGGTCAGCACCGAGTTTCTGACAGGCTTCGCATTTCTCGTCCGAACCTGCAGTGGTGATTACTGTGGCCCCGAAGGCCTTGGCCAGCTGGATTGCCGTGGTGCCTATTCCGGACGATCCGCCATGCACGAGAAAGGTTTCGCCGCTCTGCAAACCGCCGCGCTCGAACACGTTGTGCCAGACGGTGAAATAGGTTTCCGGAATTGCTGCGGCTTCAATGAAACCGTAGCCCGCAGGGATCGGCAATGCGTTGGTTTCATGGACCACACAATATTGGGCATAACCCCCGCCCGCAACGAGCGCTGTCACTCGCTCGCCCATGCGAAAACGGGTGACGCCTTCACCAACCGCGACGACATCGCCGGCGATTTCCAGACCAGGAATATCGGACGCACCGGCCGGCGGGGGATAAAACCCTTGCCGCTGCAGCACATCGGGCCGATTGACGCCGGCGGCACGTACCTTGATGAGAAGCTCGCCGGCTTTCGGCTCCGGAACGCCGCGCTCGCCCGGCTTCAGGACCAAGGGGCCGCCCGGCGCGGTGATTTCGATCGCCGTCATCGTCGTCGGAATTGTTTCGGCCATGGTGATCTCCCTCTGGATTGATTCGCCGGAATGGTTTGCAATTCCAAGCAGTTGGGCTGTATCCTCGAACACTAGGACGACAAGTGGAGGAAATAATGTCACTTTTCGACGAAGAACCAAGGCGCAAGATTGTCCACGACATCGGGCAGGACCTGTCGCTGTTATCGGTTGCCGAACTTGACGAGCGGATTGCCCTGCTGCGTTCCGAGATCACACGTCTTGAGGAAGAGCGGTCACGCAAGGGTGATAGCAAGGTCGCTGCCGAGGCGCTGTTCCGCTGAGCCGACTAGAGCGGAGAACATTCAAATGGAACCAGTTCTGTTTCACGGATGGCGAGACAATCCACGCGGAAGGTGGCGAGGCCGATGTTTATCCATCGGACGAAGCCGCCTGACAAAGTGGGTGTCCGCCAGCCGGAAACCCGAAGGGCCGGGTGAATTTGGCTCAAATCCATCGGACTTTGGCTTCGTCCGATGGAAAGGCATCGGCCTCGCCAAACCCCTCGACCTTGAACCAAATTCCCTCCGGCAGAACGATTCCATTTGGACGTTCTCCGCTCTAAGTTTTGCGGGTGACCTAAAATCTCCGCATTGCTGATTGAGACGAAGTCATCACCAGCCTGCTCCAGGCTGGCTCCATTCCCCATTCGCTTGAAGGGTTTGCCGTGTTCCGTTCGTTCATTCAGGTCTTCGCGCTCCTCTGCGGCACCTCCTTCCTCGTTATGGCATCCGGTCTCCACGGATTGCTGTTGCCTTTGCGCGGCGGCGCGGAAGGTTTTTCGACGACGTCTCTCGGTCTTTTGGGAACAGCCTGGGCGGGTGGTTTCATCGCTTCCTGTCTGCTTGCGCCGCGGCTTGTGCGCCGTGTCGGGCACGTCCGTGCCTTCAGCGCTTTTGCATCGATCGCCGCGATTGTGGCGCTGCTTACGGGAATTCTCGTCGATTCGACCGCCTGGATTGTCCTTCGTGCGCTAACCGGCTTTGCCATGGCAGGTTCCTACATGGTGATCGAGAGCTGGCTGAACGAGCGCGCGACCAATGCCAATCGCGGGCAAATTTTCGGGCTCTACATGGTGGTGAATTTTGGTTCGATCACCGTCGGGCAGATGATGATCGGCTTCGGCGACGTGCACACGGGCACATTCTTCATGCTGTCCGGCATTCTCTTTTGCCTGGCACTTATTCCGACCGCGATTTCCACGGCCAGCAGCCCGAAGCCACTGACCGAAGTGCAGCTCGATCTGAAGGCACTTTATCGCAATTCGCCAGTGGCTTTCCTCGGCTGTATTCTGATCGGCATCGCCAATGGTGCTTTCGGAACGCTCGGCGCCGTTTATGGCGCGGCGACAGGCATATCAACCACCGAGATCGCTCTGATGATGAGCGCTTCGGTCATGGGCGGTGCGCTCATGCAGATCCCGGTTGGCCGCATGTCGGATCGCACCGACAGGCGCTATGTTCTCGCATTCGTCGGCGGTGCTGCAGCGCGATTGGCCTTTTGATCTTTCTGATCGCACCACACGCACGCCTACGCCATTCTGATCGATGACCGCCATATATGGCGGTTTCGCCTATACGCTCTACCCGGTGGCAGTTGCCCATGCGAATGATTTTTCGGATCAGCAAAGCTTTGTCAAAGTCACGAGCGGACTCCTGTTGCTTTACGGATTTGGCACGATGATAGGTCCCATCCTCGGCGCCTGGGCCATGGAAAGCGTTGCGCCTGAGGGTCTGTTTGCCATCACGGCGCTGGCGCATATTTCCATCATGGCTCACGCGATCATACGATCCAGAATGCGTGCACCTGTGCCGATCGAACTGCGCGACAATTTCCAGACGGTTCATTCCGAACGCGTCACGCCGGAAGGGGTCAGACTGGACCCTCGTGCAGAAACGTTGCCCGAATAGTATTCGGTCCGGTACGAAATTCGTTGACATTGCCGCTGGTTTAAAATGACTATTCTGGATGGTCGAAACGGATGCCTTTGCAGCAATTTCCGATCCAAACCGCCGCTATCTGCTCGAGGAGCTCAGACGCGGACCAAAAACTGTGAACGAACTGGCGACAGGCCTGCCGATTTCCCGTCCCGCCGTCTCCCAACACCTCAAGGCGCTTCTGGACGCACGGCTTGTATCAGTCAAAGCCGAAGGCACGCGGCGGATCTATGCTGTCGATGACAACGGGTTCTTTCATCTGAACTTGTGGCTCGACCAGTTCTGGAACGAA
>CAVZLS010000012.1:0-80731 GCA_963776115.1 uncultured Alphaproteobacteria bacterium
TAAGTCCTTTTGATTTTTCCACCCTGACGGACCTCTGATGCGATCTTCTGCACTTCGGTGCTCATCGACGAGAAAAACCCGGCTCACCGCCTATGCGGGAACCGGGTTTTTTCTAACTGCCAGTATGACGCTTCTTCAAGCTATCGACTGGAATTCTGCGGTCCTTCCGGGTCGTTAGTGGTGAGTGACGGCTGCTTTCAGTCTTTCAATCTGCTCTTTGAGCACCAGCTTGCGTCGTTTCATATTACTGATCGTCAGGTCGTCGGAGGCGGGACTTAACAGCGCGTCGGAAATTTCCTTTTCGAGCGCTCCATGCTTACGTTCAAGCGTTTCAAGATGAGACTCAATGGCCATCCGGCTTCTCCCTTGGTTGGTTTCGTCACGTATGCATGCTCTGCTTGCAAGGCAGCAAGTTTATGACAGAGCCGTGACACTGTGCCATCACTTTAAGCAATTGTCGAATTTGTTTCGTAGGATTTTCTTGTTCCTTGAAATATGATATGGCGACGTGCTGGCGAGGACAGGTTGTCCACAACCAGAGACGCGATTCTTTTTACAGCGAAATACCGGGAATCACTGCATGTCCGACCAGGATCAGGCTGACATTCGATTGGCAGTCGCAAGATTGAAACAGGAGCATCTGGATTTCGATGCCGCCATACAAGCAATGATCCAGGTTGGCTGCGACCAGCTTCGTATCCAGCGAATGAAGAAGAAGAAGCTCATCATCAAAGACAAGCTCATCGAGCTTGAAGACAAGATCACTCCCGACATTATCGCCTGACCTTAAACCCTGTTATTGCAGTTTCGTCGCCAGCTTGCGGCGGTCCGTCTTTTCCGTTAATTCCTCCCGACAGATTTACAGGATGCTCAATGGCTGACAAACGCGCCGATGTTGCAATCATCATGGGAAGCCAGTCGGATTGGGCAACCATGCGTCACACTGCCGAAACGCTGGATAGTCTCGGCATCTCTCATGACGACCGCATTGTTTCCGCGCACAGAACTCCTGACAGGCTTATAAGTTTCGCCAAGGGCGCGCGCGAAGCCGGTTTCAAGGTGATTATCGCGGGTGCGGGTGGAGCTGCTCACTTGCCGGGGATGGCCGCATCGATGACGGCGTTGCCGGTGTTTGGCGTGCCGGTGGAATCTAAGGCGCTTTCCGGGCAGGATTCACTTCTGTCGATCGTGCAGATGCCAGCCGGCATCCCTGTTGGCACATTGGCGATCGGCCGAGCCGGCGCGGTCAATGCCGCTCTGCTGGCCGCTGCGGTTCTTAGCCTGAACGATGCCGCGCTGGCAAAGCGGCTGGATGATTTCCGCAAGGCACAAAGCGACAAGGTCGCGTTGAGACCTTCTGACGAGGCATAAGCATGATTTCTCCAGGATCAACAATCGGTATTGTCGGTGGTGGTCAGCTTGGCCGTATGCTCGCCATGGCGGCGGCTCGGCTCGGTTATAAGACTGTCATTCTTGAACCGCAGGAGAATTGTCCGGCTGCGCAAGTCGCAAGCGACCATATCGTTGCGGCCTATGACGATCCGAATGCGCTTGAACAACTTGCCGAACTTAGCGACGTCATCACCTATGAATTCGAAAATGTTCCTGTCGATTCGGCCGAAATACTCAGTGAAATCAAACCTGTGTTTCCATCGCCCCTCGCCCTGAAAGTCTCGCAGGACCGCGTCAGCGAAAAACGCTTCCTTAACAATGCGGGGATCCAGACGACACAATGGCTCAGTGTCGAGAATGAGGGCGATCTTGAAGCGGCTCTGTTGGCCTTTGGCGGCAAAGGCATCCTCAAGTCACGTCGTTTCGGCTATGACGGCAAGGGACAGGTCAAGTTTTCCGGTAAAAAAGGTGAGGACGCCAAAAAAGGATTCGCTGCCATTGGCAGCGTTCCCTCCATACTGGAAGCGCTGGTCGATTTTGTCTGTGAAATTTCCGTCATCGCGGCGCGGGATGAAGCTGGCAATATAAAGACTTATGACATCACCGAGAACGTCCACAAGAATGGAATTCTTGCGACCTCGACGGTGCCGGTCTCTGTATCATCGACCGTTGCGGGCCTTGCCGCCGATGCAGCCCGTAAACTGTTGGAAGGCTTGAAGTATGTGGGCGTTGCCGGCATGGAATTCTTCGTGCTTGCCAATGGGACTGTACTGGCGAACGAATTTGCCCCGCGCGTGCACAACTCCGGTCACTGGACTGAAGCGGCCTGCGCCGTATCGCAATTCGAACAGCATATCAGGGCAATCACGGGTCTGCCGCTCGGCGATACGAGGCGGCATTCCGATTGTGTCATGGAGAACCTGATCGGTGACGATATCGCAAAAGTTTCGGAAATCCTCAAGGAAACCGGCGCTGTCGTGCAACTCTACGGCAAGGCGGAAGCTCGTCCTGGCCGCAAGATGGGCCATGTGACGCGGATCACGAAACGCCTCTAGCGATAAATAAATGCGTGATTCCCCGATGAATCATGCCATGAATCGTGAGCCGGGTGTTGACAATACAGGCAATCCTTGGCTATTTCCCCGCAACGTGTTTCCGGCGCGCTTTTAAGGCGCGCTTTTTATTGGTGCCCGGCTTCGGGCGAAAGATACCGGTGCTGAAATGAAGATCAAGAACTCCCTTAAAGCCCTGAAGGGCCGTCATCGTGACAATCAGCTGGTCCGTCGCAAGGGCCGCATGTATATCATCAACAAGACTGCTCCGCGTTTCAAAGCGCGCCAGGGCTGATATTACCCGTCTCACGGTTATTTGCATTTGACGTTTCGCTGATACGGATTACCATTCGTATCATGCGGAACGTTGTTGTATTTTCAGCTATTTTTTTACTTGGCTTGCCGGCAATTGCCACCGCGCAGGATCCACTCCCGCCGCCGCAACAGGCCGCCTTGCCCAACCAGACACTGGCTGAAAAGCGCGCGGCAAGATTGGATGATCTGTTTGCCTCGTTGAAGCGCGAAAGCAACGAAGTCAAGGCGGCGCGCATCGCCTCATTGATACAGGCGCAATGGCAGAATTCCGGTAGTCCCACTATTGACCTGATGATGGGCTGGGCCGCTAAGGCCATGGAAGAAAAGAAGTATTCGGTCGCGCTGGATTTTCTCGACCAGGTCGTCGTTATGAAGCCGGATTATGCCGAAGGCTGGAACAGACGCGCAACCCTCAATTTTCTGGTGAACGATTACGGGCGGTCCATGGCGGATATCCAGAAGACACTGGCACTTGAACCGCGGCATTTCGGGGCCATGGCCGGCATGGCGGCGATCCTCAAGGATACCGGCCGCAAGGAGGCTGCATTACAAGCTTTCGAGCGCGTACTGACGGTCTATCCGATGATGCGCGAGGCGCAGAAGCAGGCGGGTGAACTGGCCGACGAATTGACTGGCCAGCGCACGTAGTGCACGTCGCCACAACCAATTTTCCTGCATAAGTAGAAAAACGTGCGCCAGAATCGATGATTCTTGCATCGGAATCGGTGGTTCTTATGTAGGAATCCGGTCATTGCGTTCCAGTTTTCGGCCCGAACGCAATGACCCTTGTTAAAAAGCACCTAGATACCCGTCAGCCCATCTGATCCGATGTAGGCGATGCGCAACATATTGGTCGAACCGGGCGTACGCAGTGGCACGCCGGCCGAGATGATGATGCGATCCCCTGGATTGCCGAACTCTTCCTGGTAGGCGATGTGACAGGCGCGATCGACCATGTCGTCGAGGTCGCTGGCATCCTCAGTTACAACGCAGTGCAATCCCCAGACGAGAGAGAGCTTGCGCGCCGTTTCGACAACCGGAGAAAGCGCGATGATCGGCAAGAGCGGCCGCTCGCGTGCCGCGCGCAGTCCGGTCGTGCCGGATGCGGTGTAGGTAACGATGGCCGAGAGGTTGAGCGTTTCGGCGATCTGGCGGGCGGCCAGCGAAATCGCATCGGCGCCCGTCGCGTTCGGCTCGGGACGCTGGGCGTGAATGATGCCCGGGTAGTTCGGATCGCGCTCGACCTCCTCGGCGATGCGCGCCATGGTCGATACGGCTTCGACCGGATAGGCGCCGGCGGCGGACTCGGCCGAAAGCATGACCGCATCGGCGCCTTCGAATACGGCTGTCGCAACGTCCGAAACCTCGGCTCTCGTCGGAACGGCTGCCGTGATCATCGATTCCAGCATCTGCGTAGCGACGACGACTGGCTTACCTGCTCTGCGGCAGGCACGGATGATCTGCTTCTGGATACCGGGAACCGTCTCCAGCGGCATTTCAACACCGAGATCGCCGCGGGCAACCATGAGCGCGTCAGAGAGCTCGATGATCTCCTCGAGGCGGGTAACGGCCTGCGGCTTTTCGATCTTCGACAGCAAGGCAACGCGGCCGCGCGAGATCTTGCGTACTTCGGCAAGATCCTCCGGCCGCTGGATAAACGACAGGGCAACCCAGTCGACTTCCTCCTGCAGGACGGCATCGAGGTCGCGCCGGTCCTTTTCGGTGAGCGCGCTGACGCCGAGCGTCGTATCAGGCAGGCTGACGCCCTTCTTGTCGGAAATCTTCGTTCCGGAAACGACACGGCAGCGAATGTGCTTGCCGTCGGAAGCTTCCGCCACGAGTGCGAGCTTGCCATCGTCGATCAAAAGGCGGTGACCCGGCTCAACAGCTTCGAGAATTTCCGGATGGGGCAGGAATACGCGGGTATTGTCGCCCGGCGTGTCATTGTCGTCGAGCGTGAAGGTCTGCCCTGCAACAAGGTCGGCCTTGCCGTCCTTGAACTTGCCAACGCGCAGCTTCGGCCCTTGCAGGTCGGCGAGAATGCCGATCGGCCGTCCCAGTTCCTTTTCGACATTGCGCAGGCGGCGCACGAGTTCCCGCATCAGGTCATGGCTGGCATGGCTCATGTTGATGCGGAATACGTCCGCGCCGGCTTCGAACAGCTTGCGGATCATGGCTTCGTCGGAGGAAGCGGGACCCAGTGTGGCTAGAATTTTGACCTTGCGGCGGCGTCTCATGGAGCGGGGGTATCCGTTACAATTGGAGAGGAGGGGGGATTTTCTTCCGTAAGCTGGACCATCCAGCTCGTCTGCTCGCCGGTATCGTATTCCTGGAATCCGGAGCGCTGGAAACCGCGCGCGAAACAGTCATTGATACCGGTAATCTTGAATTGGTTTTCGGCGACGCACATGTTCACCCTGCCATCCCAGCGCCCGCCACTCTGCGCGTCTTCGGCGTAGAGATAATAATAGCGCGAAGTCAGCGGTCCGACCACAAGCGTTGTGCAGGAGGACGCATTGACGTGCCACCAGCCCTCGGTGACCCAGCCGGATTTGGCCCGGTAACCGAGCGCGACGCCGACGAGATTTTGCGTTGTGTTGCAGACGCGAAAATCGGCATGGGCTTTCTCAGGCGCAAAAAAACTGCCCGCAATGAAAATGAATAAAAAAGCCGCTAGAGCATTTCCGTTTTTCTTCGAAATACCGAACTGCACCAGCCGTTTGTTGTTACGCAATTCCGGACGCAAAACCGCTGCACACTTTTGCTGGAATTGCTTTAGAAAGCCGCCCAATCGCGTCCGCTGATGCTGCTGTTCAGCGTGGAATATAGACCACTTGCGCAATATTGCCTCCGTACGTCATGGTCACCCTTTTCGGTAGTTTCGCGGGCATTGTCAACGTAACCACGTAGAGTTCCTGCAACACTAAGACAAAAGAATGATGCCTGGATTGCCAACCAGGCTATGAACAATGGAAAACAAGCCCAATTCGTTTTGAAAGACCTTCGTTGATTGCTATTTTCCCGTTGCCGCCAATCAGCAAATAGCCGCCATTCTTGACGCAATGAATCGCAACTCCAATATGTATGAGGCCAGGCATCTGGCTCCCCAACCAGACCCGATCGAGGACGTTACATGAACAATCTTACTGACGACCAGCGCATTGCGCTCGAGGCCGCCGTTTTTCGCCGGCTTGTAGAGCATTTGCGGACCCGCAGCGACGTTCAGAACATCGATCTGATGAATCTGGCGGGGTTCTGCCGCAACTGCCTGTCAAACTGGTATCGCGAGGCGGCTGAAGCGTCCGGCGAAGAGCTTTCCAAGGAAGAATCGCGCGAAATCATCTATGGCGAACCCTATGCGGAATGGCAGGCCAAGCATCAGCGCGAGGCCAGCGATGCGCAGAAGGCAGCCTTTGAGACGAACAAGCCTGCGCATTGAGGGGCGCTGTGCGTGGTTCGACAAGCTCACCATGAGGGTGGTAGCGATTGCAATACCCATCATCAACGGTGCAGAATCCCGGTCCTGCTTTGACACGACCTCCCTCATGGTGAGCTTGTCGAACCACGCACAACCAGACGAATCCGACTCTATTGTCTTGACTCACCATGCACTGGTCGGGCATCGGAACCCCTCGCGCGACAGGTCTTGAGTCGCAAAATGAATTTTTACGGAGCGAGAGATGAGCATGGATGATTTGGCAGCACAGGGTGGCGTCGAAGGTGTGGCTGCGGCAGAGCTTCGGCAGTTCATCGAGCGCATCGAGCGTCTGGAAGAGGAAAAAACCACGCTCCAGGACGACATCAAGGAAGTGATGGCCGAGGCCAAGGGCCGTGGTTACGACACCAAGATCATCCGCACGATTGTCCGTCTGCGCAAGAAAGACGCCAACGAGCGTAAGGAAGAAGAAGCGATCCTTGAATTGTATATGAATGCGCTCGGGATGGTTTGATTACTCGTCGGATCCATTTGCATCGCTGAGCCTTCGAGCAAGGGACAAAAAATCGATGTCGCTTGCTGCAAGCAAACGCTCCAGCTCGAAGATCATTGCTCTCATCCCGCATCGGTAGAACCCCATCGGCTATCTATGCAGTTTGATAGCGTGGTGCTGCTGTCAATGCAGTTGTAAGGTGGCTCGTCATCAACAGGGCAGCTTTCTGTTGGTCGCCGACGGATATTGCGTCAAGAATGGTGACATGCTCGTGGCACCAATCCCGAACGCGTCGACGGTTGGTGTACCCGCCAAACTCCAATAGGCGGCGCAACCGGTTCTGTTGCTGTATCGCCTGCAGAAAGAAGATGTTCCCGCTGAATTCAGCAACCATTTCGTGAAATTGCGCATCTGTTTCAAAAAGCTGGCGGGGATCTACGGTCGTGATATCAGGATGCGCTTCAAGGTAAAGATGCTGAAGACGCGATCGTTCGAGGGCCGCAGCATCGAAGCGGAACGTTTTAAGCAAAATCCCTGCCGGCTCGATCGTCTTACGGAAGTCATAGCTGTTACGCAGAGCCACCTGGGTATCAAGGGTAGGAAGAAGGTCCAACCCCGGCCGCTGTTCCTGGCGATCAACCCGTCGTTGACCAGATGCGCAATTGTACGCTGCAAGAGAATCCTGTCGACACCATAGCGGCGGCTGATTTCAGTCTGTGTGATCGTTTCGTTGAGCTGGCCAGAAAGCCGGTCTTCTACTATGCGGGTATAGAGATCTTGATCGGCCGTAGACGGAATTTCGACTTCCAACCGGTGAAGCTCCTCGGGCGGGGCTTTAAGGAAAAATCCCTGATTCTTGATTGCCTCAACCGCGCCACGCTCGGCAAGTAAGGTGAGTGCGGACCGTATCGGTGTCCTGGAGACGCCGAGCAGGTCACCAAGCTGCTGTTCGCGCAGGTGATGGCCAGGTTCGAAGCGCGCTTCGCGCGCAACATCAAGAATTTGATTGGCGAGCCGATATCGGCTCTGACGCGCATTGTTGGCCATTCCAGGGTCCACTTAGTACGAGTAGTGCCGAGCTTATACAATTGTATTGATAGAATTCACAAGCGGATCGCGTGTCGACCGTCCCAGTTGGCATAGGAAAAATGTGTTATTTCCGCCCGGCAACCCGATATGATCAAGCGGAAATGCATATTTTAGGGCAAAAAGGCACATTCTTGCCCAAATATTAGGCAAAGCCATTGATTGCGCAATTTTACGCACTTCCGACTTGACAGCTCCTGAATGAATTGTATTGTTAGTAACATAAAGTGCAATATTAGTCACGCAGAAAAATGAGGGAAGCTAATGAACAAGACAACGATTGCTGCATTTGCCTTGACGTTGTGCGCCGCCACGCCCGTGGCTGCTGCGGAACTGCCTGCAAACGGTTTGGTCGAGGATGGATCATTGACATATGGCGTTGCTGCTACCTTTGCGCCGTTCGAATTTCAGAAGGGCGGACAGCTTACGGGTTTTGACATCGATATGATCCAGGCGCTGGCCAAGAAACTCAATGGCCAGGCCAAGGCGATGAACATGGAGTTCAAAGGTCTGATACCCGCGCTCAGCGGCGGCCGGATCGATCTCATCAACTCGGCGATGTATATGAATGCCAAGCGCGCCGAGCAGGTCGACTTCATTCCGTATCTCAAAATCGGCAATCAGGTCATTGTTCAGGCGGGCAATCCGGCAAAAATAACAGGGCGTGATGACTCTCTGTGTGGCAAGACGATTTCGGTGACGCTCGGCGGGATTCAGGAGAACCAGGCTCGCGCCGACGATGAGCGCTGCAAGGCAAAGGGCCTCGACGGCGTCAAGGTCCTGACATTCCCGACCGCACAGGATTCCGCGCTGACGTTGCGGCAGGGTCGGGCGGATGCCACCTTCGACTCCACTCCCGGTGCCGTTGTCCTGCAAACCGAGGTACCGGGCGTCTATGAAGTGGTCGGAGCCGAGTTCGAATCGGACACCAGCATCGGCATGGCAACACGCAAGGGCGATACGGCGGTACAGGGCGCAATAAAGGCGGCGCTCGAGGAGATCGTGGCTGACGGAACGTACAAGCAACTGATCGAAAAATGGAAACTTCCGGCCTCCGTATCGATCTTCAACTGATATGCATTAGAGAAGGAGAGCGGGATGTCACTCGAACTCGTCTTCGACTATCTGGTTTCGCCCGCTTTCTTTCACGGTGCGATGCTTACGCTCCTGATTACAGCGACATCGCTTTTATTCGGAATTATCGTCGGCCTCGTCGTGGCGCTCCTGCAGGAATCGCGCTTCCGCTTTCTGCAGGGGTCGACGCTGGTCTATCTCTGGCTCTTCCGCGGCACGCCCGTCCTGTTCCAGATCATATTCATTTACAATGTTCTGCCCACCTTCGGGATCCGGCTTTCGGCTTTCGTCAGTGCCGTCATCGCGCTGTCGCTGAATGAAGGCGCCTACATGGCCGAAATCATTCGCTCCGGGTTACAGGCCGTGAAGAAAGGCCAGCGGACAGCCGGTCTGGCGCTCGGTATGACGCGGGCTGCCGTCATGCGCTATATCGTGATCCCGCAGGCTGCACGTATCATCCTTCCACCAATTGGCAATCAGATGATCGGCATGCTGAAGACGAGCGCTCTCGTTTCTGTCGTCGCGGTCGAGGAACTGCTGCTCGTTGCCAACCAGACGGCGAGCTCGAATTTCCGCTATTTCGAAGCATTGACTGCGGCGGGTATCTACTATCTGGCGCTGACCACTCTGTTCATGGTGTTTCAATACTTCCTCGAACGATCGCTTGACCCCAAGCGAGCCCGTCGAAGCCAAAAGTCAGTCCCCCTTCTTGATCGGCTGACGCTCATCACCCAGCAAACCGAATCCCGGTGAAGGAGAAAGCCATGACAACGTCTGTTCAGCCGCCACTCCTCGAATTGATGGGCGTCCATAAGAGCTTCGGGCACTACGAGGTGCTCAAGGCATGCAGCCTCGACGTAAAGAGCCGGGAAACCGTCGTCATAATCGGGCCTTCGGGATCCGGGAAGTCCACGCTCCTGCGCTGCGTCAATCTTCTTGAGCCACCGGATAGCGGTAATATCTTCTTCGATGGCGCAGATATTACCTCTGATTTGCGCAACGCTACTGAAATTCGCCGCCATATCGGGATGGTTTTCCAAAATTTCGAACTGTTCCAGCATTTGTCGGCAGTCGAGAATATCATGCTTGCGCCGATGAAGGTGTCGGGTATCAGCCGGGCGGACGCCCACGACATCGCGACCGATCTGCTGCGCAAGGTCCACATTCCCGAAAAAGCGGATTTCTTTCCTGACGAGCTGTCGGGTGGCCAGCAGCAACGCATTGCAATTGCCCGCGCACTCGCCATGAAGCCCAAGCTCATGCTCTACGACGAGCCGACCTCCGCCCTCGACCCGGAAATGATCCGCGAAGTTCTGGACGTAATGGCGGAACTCAGCAGCGAGGGCATGACGAGCATTGTCGTCACACATGAAATGGGTTTTGCCAAACGCGCTGCCGATCAAATCGTCTTCATGGAGAACGGCGAAGTCATCGAGAACGCGTCCAGCGAAGAGTTTTTCGGCGGCACCGTGAACGAGCGCGCGCGGCGGTTTCTCGATCAGATACTGCACTAACCGGAAGAATACACATGTCCCAGATGCCCGACACCGCGCGCATGAAGCGCGAACTCGCCGAAATCATCGGTATCCGCACGGAAAACCCGCCTGGCCGGGAAGCCGATGCCGCGGTCTACGTCCAGAACCTCCTCGTGGCGGCTGGCTTTGATGTTTCGCTCACGGAATACAAACCCGGCCGCTTCAACGTCGAGGCGCGGCTTGAAAACGGTCGTGGCCCAGTCTTCGCCTTTAATACCCACATGGATACCGTGCCGGCAGGAGAGGGGTGGAGTTCCGACCCTTTCCAGCTTCGCGAGGCCGATGGCAAGCTCTTCGGCCGCGGCGCATGCGATTGCAAGGGACCCCTGATCGCGATGGTGGAAGCCATGCGGATGCTGGCCTCCGACCGTCAGTCCTGGTCAGGCACGCTGCTGGGTGTCTTCGTTGGTGACGAGGAGATCGCGAGCGAGGGCGCAAAATTTTATGCAGCAGGCAAGCCGAAGATCGACTTCGCCGTTGTCGGCGAGCCGACGTCAAATACGACATTCTCCGCCCACAAGGGAAGCCTGCGCCCGGTTGTCCGCGTGTACGGCGTGTCCGCCCATTCGGGCACGCCACATCTCGGAGAGAACGCTATTTATCGGGCGGCCCAGCTCCTCGGAATGATCGAGACCCACCACGATCAAGTGGTGCGTCGCCGCGCTCATCCGCTGGTCGGGGAGGCCAGTCTCACAGTAACCCGCATTTGGGGCGGTCATGCAGACAATGTGCTGCCGGGCGCTTGCGATCTGCTGCTTGACCGCCGGATGGTCCCGGGCGAGGACGAAGCGGCTGTAAAAAAGGAGATCGCCGATCTGCTGCTGGCGGCCAATCGGCGATTTGGCTTGCGCGCCGAGATCGTCGATTACAGGGCGACCACTGGCAGCGCGACCGAAACGGCAGGCGATGCCACAATAGTGCAGGCAAGCCTCGCCGCGTGCAGGGCCCATGGGATCACCACGCCAGGCCCGTTCGGGTTTCAGGGAGGCTGCGATCTCGTCCACTTCCGGGAACTCGGTGCACAGGGAACGGTGATAGGGCCCGGCACTCTATCTGTCGCTCACAAGCCGGATGAATTCGTGCCGGTTGATGAATTCGTCACGGCGGCCCTCATCTATCGTGACGTCGCGAAGTCAATGCTCTCGGCTTAGATGATGCGCGCCTCACTTTATCGCACCTCGCTTCGCTACGGCGGCGGTCTTATGCTTCACACGGCCTCGTCGGGTCCTGTTGACGGCCTGGATACCCTACACCTGCGATTGCAGGACAAGGAAATCACGGCGGTGGGCGAGGTTCGCATCAACATCGCCTACCTGAACGGAATGGCGGCCGAAACTGTCGAGTGTGAGGCAGTAGGGCTGTTGGAGTGTGTTGACTGGACGAAGGATGCCGAACGCCTTCTAACAGACCTCGCGATGACCGATGGCGTGAGTGCACCGGTGCGGATGCTTGTTGATATCGCGCTCCACGATTTTTTGGCAAGGCGGAACGGTATTCCGCTTGCGGCATGGCTCGGCGCTGATGGCATCCGAGCGGCCTCGTATCCCACCAACCAGACGCTCTTCATTTCTTCAGCCGGGCGCTTCCTGTCCCAGGCAGAGAGCTACGTGTCGCGCGGGTTCCGCGATCTGAAGGTGCGTGTCGGCTCTGCCGGATTTGACGATGACGTTGCGCGGCTGGTTGCACTGCGCGAGCGGTTCGGCGCGGACATCAAGCTCGCGATCGACGCGAACGGAGCGTGGAGCGCTGACGAGGCTGCGGAAAATCTGTCAGCGCTGGCGGGATTCGAACTGGCCTATGTCGAGCAGCCCGTGGCCGCCGGGAACTGGGATGTGCTGAACAGGCTTGCCGAGACGAGCCCTATCCCTCTGATGCTGGACGAGAGCGTTGCAGGCCAGGCTGATATTGACACCGTAATCAGGTCGAAAGGCAGACTTTGGGCCCATCTCAAGCTTGTAAAGCTGGGCGGGATAGCCCCCACGCGGGCGGCTGCGGATCGGCTGCGTGCGGCCGGTGTTCCCTTCATGATCGGTCAGATGAACGAAGGGGGCATAGCGACGGCTGCTGCCCTGCACCTTGCCTGCGCCGTTGGTCCGCATTTTGCCGAACTCTATGGCGCAGACGGCTTGGAGAACGATCCGGCGAGCGGTCTCATCTACGCGCAAGGCCGGGTGGGCGGTAGTGCCGCTCCGGGCTTGGGATTGACATTCGACGCATCAAAGACGCGTCTCATCAGGGAGTTTTCAGCATGAACATATCCAGCGGTGTTGTGCAGGGACAGGAATCTGCCTTTCCCAAGGAGGAATATGAGCGCCGGCAGGTGCGGGCGCGCGAAAACCTTGCCGCTGCAGGTATCGACGCGCTCGTCGTCACGGGTCCGGAGAACATCTTCTATCTGACAGGTCAACAGACCCCCGGATACTACACGTTTCAGGCGCTGGTGCTTCCTGCCGCCGGAGATCCGGTCTTCGTCATCCGCCAACTCGAATATTTCAATTTCATCGCCAACACTTTCATTCCGGATGCGGAGGTTTATCAGGATGGCGATGAGCCCGTCTCGTTCCTGGTGGCGGTCATCGAAAAACGCGGTCTTGCCTCAAAGCGGGTCGCGATCGACAAGCGTGGCTGGTTCCTTCCGATAGCCGTCTACGAAGCGCTGCAGGCCCGATTGGGGGCGATTCATGACGGTGCCGGGCTGATCGAGAGCCTTCGCGCCGTCAAGTCTTCCCTCGAGGTAGAAAAGCTCGAGCGTGCCGCCAGCTATGTCGATAAGGGAATGCTGGCCGGGCTTGCCGCAGTCCGGATAGGAGCCAGCGAAAACGATCTCGTCGCGGCAATGATGGGGGCGGCAATCAGTGCCGGTTCTGAATATCTCGGTATGGAGCCGCTCGTTTCCGTCGGCCCGCGCACGGGAGTCCCCCATGGTACATGGCGCCGGCGCGAGATCGAAGCGGGCGATCCCGCCTTCCTCGAGATGGCGGCTTGCCATGACCGGTATCACGCTGCCCTCATGCGCTCCGCCTGGATCGGCTCTCCTCCAAAGGAAGCCGCCGACATGATGAAGACTTGCCAGGAGGCGCTGCAGGTTGCACTCGATGCTATTCGCCCGGGCGTACCGTGCGAGGTTCCGCATATCGCCTGCCAGAAGGTGATCGACGCGGCCGGCTATACCGACAATTTCCGCAAGCGCCTTGGCTACAGTGTCGGAATCTCGTTTGCACCTGACTGGGGCGAGGGCGCCATCCTGAGCCTCAACGCTGGTGTGAAGACCGAGTTGCAGCCGGGAATGGCATTTCATCTTCCTCCGGCGCTTCGCATCTATGGGCGCTTCACAGTCGGTGTCAGCGAAACCATCGTCGTCACTGAAACCGGATATCGCGCGCTCGGCAGCATCGGCCGCGAACTGCTTGAAGTTGCAGATCACTGAACACTAAAGGGAAAGAAAAATGAAAGACATCAGCGAAACGCGGGCCCGGCTCAAGGGCATTTTCAACATCACCGTCACGCCCTTCGGCAAGGACGGGGCGATCGACCACGCGGGGCTTTCCCGCAGCATCGACCGTGTCATCGGGCTGGGGTTCGACGGCGTTCTCATTGGTGGAACGTATGGTGAGTTTCCGGCGATGTCGACGGAGGAACGGGCCGATGTTTTCCGCCATGTCATGGATGTCGTTGGCGACCGCGTCCCTGTGATGCTGTGCAGCGCCCACTCCGATGTCCGGATTGTGCGCGATCTGACGAAACTCGCCGGTGATCTCGGCGGCCTGCCTATGGTGACCCCGCCTTACGTTTCGGAAGTCACGGACGGGCAGATCGTCTCATTCTTCCGCGATATGGCGCCCCTGTCGAAGACGGGTATTCTCGTCTACAACGCACCAGGCATCGGCATCACCCTGTCGCCAACCCTGCTCGAACAACTCGCCGACATCGGCAATGTCGCCGGTATCAAACAGGGTGACTTGAACCCGACCGCGATAGATCAGATTGCCAATCGGCTTGGTGGTCGCCTTCGGCTTTTCTGCGCCTCGGATCTCGCTTTTCTCGGACCGGTTATGGCTGGGTTTGATGGCATCAGCTCCACGAACAGCTGCGCATTGCCGGAACTTATTCTCGCGACGTACCGCGCACTGGAGAAAGGCGACGCTGCGGCGGCCCGTGACCTTCATCAGCTCTGGTATCCATTCCGTGCGCTCGCGCGCAAGCACGGCCAGCCGCAGACAACGAAGGCTGCAATGAACCTTCGCGGGTTCGATGGTGGCTCCGTCAGGCAGCCGCTACGGGACCTCGACGAAGCTGTCCATAATGAGATTTCCGCTGTTCTCGATAGCCTTGCCGGTGATACCCGGACAAAGGTGACGCTCGCCGCCTAAGTTCGTTTTCTTCCAACGCATACGAAAAACGCCCGGCATTCGCATGCGGGGCGCTTTTTTATTGCTGCGTGCTTGGCTCACGCGACCCTGCGGTCGCGAAGTTTACCGCAGGCCCCCACAATACGATCGCAGGCAGTGCGCAATGTTTCGGTGTCGATTGCGTAGGCAATGCGAATGTGTCCGGGCGCGCCGAAGGCTGAGCCGTGGACGACACCCACATGAGCTTCCTCGATCAGATAGGCCGCAAAATCCAGGTCACTGGAAATCATCCGGCCATCCGGGCGGTATTTCCCGATGAGGCCCGAACAATCGGCAAAGACATAAAAAGCGCCTTCGGGGACGTCCGCATCAAGGCAAGTCAAGCCCTGAAGCAGAATCAAGGACGATGTCGCGGCGTTCCCGCAGCACCTCCATCCATTCGTTCATGAAGCTGGTGCCACCGTCGAGTGCCGCGATGGCCGCCTGCTGGCTGATCGAACTTGGGTTGGACGTACTTTGGGATTGAAGTATCTGCATGGCATCGATCAGCCATTCCGGGCCTCCGGCATAGCCGACACGCCACCCCGTCATCGAGTAACCTTTCGACAATCCGTTGACCGTTAGAACGCGTGGCCTCAGCTGTGGCTCCACGGCTGCTGGAGTCGCGAAATCGCAGTCGTACCGGACGTGTTCGTAAATGTCGTCGGCGAGAATGAGAATGGTATCATGAACTAGCAGTACATCCGTCAGAGCTTTCATTTCTGCCGGACTATAGACCGCTCCGGTCGGGTTGTTGGGAGAGTTGAGTACAACCCAGCGGGTCCGTTCCGTGAGAGCGTTCTGCAGCGCCTGCGCTGTCAGTTTCCACCCGTCTTCCCTCGGGCAGGAAACGACTACAGGTTCGCCGCCGGCGAGCCGGATCATGTCGGGATACGAGACCCAATAGGGCGCTGGCACGATGACCTCATCGCCATCAGAGAGCGTGGCGAGAAAAGCGTTGAAGATGAGCTGCTTGGCTCCGGCTCCGGCAATGACTTCCGACGGCCCGTAGGACAGGCCGTTTTCAGTTGCGAATTTTCTACATATTGCTGCCCGAAGTTCCCTCGTACCGGCTACCGCGGTATATTTCGTGTCACCGTTGCGGATTGCCGCGATGCCTGCCTCGCAGACAGCAGCCGGTGTCGCAAAATCGAGTTCGCCTTCGCCGAGATTGATGACGCTGTGTCCAGCGGCGGCAAGCGCACGTACCTTATTGGAGATCTCCGCGGTTGGAGACGAGCCGACGAGACTCATTCGAGGGGCAAGCAGTGGGTGCATTGACAAATTCCTGTGTTGCGTCGTTCTTTACATTGTATCAATTGATATATATTGTGCAATTATAAATCACCAAACCTTGGCGGAATTTATGGTGTAGTGGGTCACGAAGATCTCGTAATTGCTCATATTGATGTAGCAAAAACGATTCTGGTTCGGAGCGATGAATGGGTCTTCTCCTGGTCGAGCACAATATTGCGGAGCCCGCTCTCTACGGGGCCGCCGCCGCAGCCGTGGCATCCGCGAGGCAGTGCCGAATGATGCATCTGCCGGCACGTTTCGATACCGGTCAGCATGCCGACGCGGTCCAGCACGTTGTCGCAACAGGTGGGCTGGCGGCCAGCGGTCTTTGCTGGTTCGAACGCCTGAACGGGCAACCCGTTTTGTCTGCGGCCACCGTTGACGACATCGTGGCGGCCGCCAAGCAGGCAGAGGTGGTTGTTCCGGTTCATCCGCGATTTGTCGACACTCCAGAGCTTGTCCGTCTGCTCACACGATCGGCTGCAGATTCCGGAACCGGAGTCGAGGCTATCCATATCGAAAGGGACGGGAATGCTCTGCGCGAGCGCGGGACGGGGTTGCCAGTCGCATGGCGGGATCCGTTCGGGCGCATTACGGCCTTCGATCGCTCCTCCGTTGGCGGCCAGACATCGCTGCAGATAGGACTGATTGGCTCTGAGAGCGATCACCGCGATGTCTATCCCGCTGCCCTGGCCAGTCTTGCCGATGCGGCCGACGCACTCTCGGTGGAT
The DNA here is from genome assembly GCA_963776115.1 of uncultured Alphaproteobacteria bacterium. Lineage (GTDB taxonomy): Bacteria > Pseudomonadota > Alphaproteobacteria > Rhizobiales > Rhizobiaceae > Phyllobacterium. The sequence continues at coordinate 16,799 of CAVZLS010000012.1, forward strand.
CTGGATATCCGGTTCGTCGATCCGATGTCGCTTGCCGGGCCTAACGATTGTGCGGAACTGCAAACCCTTTCCGGCATCCTTTTGCCCGGCGGGGCGGCGATGAAGAACGTTCCCGGTCAGATCGAGGCTGCCGCTGCAAGTCTTGCCTCAGGCCTACCTACAGTCGGTCTTTGTCTTGGAATGCAGACCATGGCGACCGCGATCGCATGGCGCGCCTTTGGCAGGGGAACCGCCAACCTCGCTGAGGCCGACCCCAACGCGGCGATCAAGACGTTTGTCCCGCTGGAGGGCCAAAGTGGCCCAGACGGCGAATCCCTCCCGGACCACAGAACTGGGGAGTGGATGACACGGGTTGTTGACGGAACGCAGCTGTCGCTCATTCTGCCGATGACAACTCCGGTTCGTTACAACCACCGCTTCCGGCTCGATCCGCAGTTGCTTCCGGCCCTCCGGCTGGCGGGGATGCAAGTGTCAGCCGAGGGCTTCGGCGGGGCGATCGTCGATGCGATAGAGGATCGCGACCACCCGTTTTTCATCGGTATGCAGGGTCATCCAGAGCTGAGTTCAAGCGATCGCAAGCCCCACCCGCTGTTGACGGCATTTCTTATGGCAGCGCGAGAACACAAACCACGAACGGAATGAAGACAAGGAAATCTTGACATGGATCTCAATATCAAGGGCCGCACGGCGCTTGTACTCGGCTCCAGCCAGGGGCTGGGCCTCGCTGTCGCACGCAATCTCGCGGGTGAGGGGGCGTCGGTCATTCTCGTTGGGCGATCTGGCGAGCGCCTTGAGGCAGCTGCCGCAATCGTCCGGGCTCAAACCAGTGAAGAGGTGAGAACCGAGGTTGTCGATTTTTCGGATTCTGATGCTCTCGACACGTGGTTGACGCGGATCACTGATTACAGGGTCGACATCCTTGTCAACAACGGAGGCGGACCACCGCCCGGACCGGTTGCTGGAGTTACAGCCGATGTCTGGCGCAAGCAATTCGATACCATGGTCAATGCCCCGTTTCGCGTCACGACCGCCATCCTGCCGGGCATGCGCGATAGAACGTGGGGGCGTATCATCAACATTGTCTCATCCGGGGTCGTTCAGCCGATCGCGAAATCTTGGCATCTCGAACACACTCCGTCTCTCGATTATTGGCTGGGCAAAAACACTAGCTGCCGAGGTTGCGTCAGACGGGGTTACCGTCAATTCCGTCATCCCCGGCCGAATCCATACCTCTCGGGTTGACCAGCTTGACAAGGCGGCGGCGGACAGAACCGGAACGACGCAGCATGCGATCGCCGAGTCATCCCGCGCAGCGATACCAATCGGGCGGTACGGAAGACCCGAGGAGTTCGCAGATGCCGTTGCGTTTCTTGCCAGCGAGCGAGCCAGCTACATTACCGGCACGACCTTGCGTGTCGACGGCGGGATGGTTCGGAGCGTGTGATCACCCGCAGAATGGTAGCGACCGCCGGGGTAGTCGAACGCGTCTGGCTCAGGGCGTGAATGACCGATCAGGCCAGCCCCAATATTTCCGACACGGAGCTGGTCTCATGTGCGGCGCGGCTGCATGCATTCGATGATGACAAACATGATGATAACAATCAGAAGCACGACCACCGCTGCGGCCGCGAGGGTAGGGTTCACTTGCAGTGTAATATCATCCCACATTTGCTTTGGAAGGGTCGTCTTCAGGCCACCACCCAGAAAGATCGCGACTGTGAGTTCCTGAAAAGATTGCAGGAAACCGGTGACAAATCCAACGACAACACCGCTCCGTACCAGCGGAAGCGTAACACGGCGCACCACCTGGAACCGATTGGCCCCGAGCGTCGACGCGACCTGATCCAATCGCCAGTCATGACCCTTGAAGGTAGCCAAAAGAATAACAAATACGATTGGCATGGCAATAATAGTGTGGCCAATGACAATCGAGATATCCGTCGCGATCAGTTGCAGCTGTGCAAAAAGATAAAAGAGTGAAATTGCGATTACGATGGGCGGGACTACCATCGGCGCCATGAAAAGCAGAAAGGCGAAGCCGGCAAGTCTGCTGCTGGATTTGGCAAGCGCGAACGCAGCAAAAGAGGCGATAACCAACGTCAATGCTGCTGCGACGATGCCGATCGCGAACGACCGTAGCGTCGCTGACACCCAGAGCGGCGAGGCCGCGTAGGCCTCGAACCAGCGGATGCCAAGACCTTTTGGCGGAAAAGACAGGAATGAGCCTTCTGTGAACGCCATCGGGATAAAGGCGATGATCGGGAAGAGCAGGATGGCGATAACCAGCGTGCAATAGGCGGAGAGCAGCTTCCTCGCTGGTAATCCCCGTATAGTCCGGCCATATAGTTCTCCTGCCCTGGAGAAGAACCCACCGAGCCTCTTGGTCAAAGCGATACCGAAAAGTCTCAATTTGCCCTCGGCCGATCCGGCCGTTTGTCCACCGGACATCGTTGAAAGACCAAAGATACGATCGTAAAGAAAAATGGTGAGTAGTGCAGCGGCAATAAGCACGACCGCCAGTGCACTTCCAAGCTGCCAGTTCTGCAACTGCTGTATCTGGGTGATGATCAACTGGCTGATCATCGTTTCCTGCCGGCCGCCAACCAGGGCCGGCGTGATGAAGAAGCCGAGGGCGGAGATGAACACCAGTAGACCGGCCGTGGCAACGCCACGCATGCACAAGGGCATGTAGATTTGCCAGAATGCCTGTGGCGCGCTGGCGCCAAGCGTCATGGCTGCCATGGTCAGGCGCTTGTCGACGGTGTTCATTACCGGCAGCATGGTGACGACGGTCAATGGCAGCATCGTATGAATCATGGCGAAGAGAACCGTAGTGCGGCTGAAGAGCAGATCATCGCCGCCAGGCAAGCCGAGGTTCGACATGACCAGTGCGACGACACCATTGCGGCCAAGCAGAACCAGCCATGAGAAATTGAGGACCAGCGGACTTGTCCAGAAGGGAAGCAGGATGAACATCAGCGCTATCCGCTGACGGCGTGCCGGCTGCTGCGAAAGCCAGTAGGCGAGGGGATATCCCAAGAGTAGGCAGAGTACCGTCACCTGGAAGGCGATCATGAACGTCGTTCCCAAGACGCGGGAATAAACCTTCGACCCGAAAAGCTTCACATAGGCCGATACTCCAAAGTCGCCGGTTGCTCTCTCAACGAAGCTGATAGACATCATCTGCAAAGTGGGCAGAAGGAAAAATGCGAGCAGAAAGACAATGCCGGGTACCATCAGCCAGAATGCACTACCTCTCCACGACGTATGATTTGACGCTGGGGCCGCTATCGCGAGGTCTGTCATTTCTTGTTCACTCACTTTTCGGACGCGGTGCTGGGCGGTAACTCGTGCCACCCGGCTGATCGCATGTCGATTGGTGCCGCGGGAAGCGTGGGTCCAGATCTTCCGGCCCCACTATTCGGGGACTACTGCAGGAGGAATTCCTGCATCCGTTCAGCCATCGCGTCATAATTCTTGCCCCACCAAGCGGTGTTCATTTCGAAGAGGCCTTTGATGTTGTCGGGTGCAGTCGGCAGAACCGCGGCGCGATCCGCAGAGAGGAAGTTGAAGGCTTTGCTGTTGGAAGGCCCATTGGCAACTATGGTGGAATACGCGGCCTGGTGCTCTGGCTGCATGCAGAATTTTACAAACTGCTGCGCCAGTGCGAGACGAGGTGTGCCCTCGGGGATGGACCAGCCGTCGACGCTGTAGCAGCCTTGGAAGAGAATCTTCAGCGGTGCGCCGCCGGCAATAGCTGCATAAGCACGTGCAGACCAGGTGTCAGACATGTCAACTTCGCCGTTCTGGAGGATCTGTGTATTCTGGGCACCGCTTGTCCACCAGACATTCACATGTTCGCGGATCTTTTCAAGCGAGGCAAATGCGCGGTCCACATCGATCGGATAGATATCTGCGGGCTTGACGCCATCAGCAAGTAGCGCGACTTCAAGAAGACCCCAAGGATCCTTGTAGAGCGCACGACGGCCGGGGAATTTTTCGACATCCCAGAAATCCGGCCAGCTTTGCAGGTCCTTGCCGCCGAACTTATCCGTGCGATAGGCCATCGCGATTGCGAAGACAGAAAACCCAAGCCAGTTCGATGTCAGCATGCCCGGAAGGATATCCTTGCCGTCGGCTTCGGATATGCCGAGTGGCGCGAGATAGTTCTTTTCGTTCGTCAGCCGAACGACATGATCAGGTGTGACCATCGATACGTCCCATATGTAGGATTTTGTATCAACCAGCAGCTTGAATTGAGTGACCGGGTCCGGATCGTGGGCAACTCCCACCACCTTGATACCGGTCTCTTTCTCAAAAGGTTCGTAAAAGGCTTTCTTGATGGCCTCTCCAGGCGCGCCGCCGACATCAGATACTGTGATCTGCTCCGCCGCGAAGGCACCGCGTGCGAAGATTGCCGGGACGGCGAGAGCGCCAACAGCAACACCTGCCGTCTTCAGAACGTTGCGCCGGGTTGTCTTGATCGTTTTTGACATGAAGCTATTCCCCTTTTCTTGTGGTCTATTGATTTTGATTGTTCCCATTTCGCGGCGGTCCGGACTGGCCGGTGGGCGCTGCTAGCTCTTGAGATATTGCGATTGTTGCGGTTCCCAATTCAGGCCGACTTCGCTTCCAAGTTGAAGTAACTGCTGACCGGCCTGCCGCCGAACGGTGAAGACAGCCCCGCTACGAAGCGCAATCAGGACCCGGGTCTCAGATCCCGCATAAATCGATTCCGTGACCAACCCGGAGAGAAAGCCGTTGCCCGCCGCCACGAGGCTCATCTGTTCCGGACGAATGATGAGAGCGCCACGTTCACCGTTGCTTGCCCGACAGCTGGGTGGTAGAGGCAGGATCGCCTCAGCAGTGACCAGGGTCATGCCCTCAACATGTCCGCGCAAGAGATTGGTGACCCCGATGAACTCTGCAGCAAATGTGCTGGCCGGCCGCTCATAGATCTCCTCAGGCGTTCCGAGCTGCTCGATCCGGCCGGCATTCATCAGGCAGATACGGTCCGAAAGCGCGAGCGCCTCTTCCTGGTCATGTGTCACGAACACGATCGTTGATTTCGTCTCGCGGTGGATCCGCTTGATCTCGATCTGCATGGTTTCGCGTAACTTGCGATCCAGAGCGGACAGGGACTCGTCCATCAAGATGATCGAGGGTTCATAAACCAGACATCGAGCCAAGGCGACGCGTTGCTGCTGGCCACCGGACAGTTCAAGCGGAAACCGTTTTTCGAAATCCGCGAGACCGACCATGGCAAGTGCGTTCTGCACCTTGGTTCGGATAAGTGCGGCATCAAGTTTCCGCATCTGCAGTGGAAATGCGACGTTTTCCTGCACCGTCAGATGCGGAAAGAGCGCATAGTTCTGGAACACCACACCAATATCTCGCTTGTTAGCGGTTGTTTCCGTGTGATCCTTGCCATCGATGATAAGGCGTCCATTCGTCGGCTCAACAAGGCCACAAATGAGCTGGAGGAGGGTGGTCTTTCCCGAGCCGGACGGGCCGAGCAGGGTCAACAACTCCCCCGATCGGATCTTTAATTCGATTGGGTGCAGCGCCACAGAGGTGCCATAGCTTTTAGATAGGCCTTGGGCATGCAATTTGATTTCTGCACCTGATTTCCCGGTAACAGAAGATGTAGCGACAATGTTGCCAGGCATGTGCATTATCTATCTGTCTCCGGACCGCATTACTTGCATGTGATGCCCTCTCGTCTGGCTTCGCACCGATCCGAGAACTATCGCTGCGGTCAGTAAGCCCCTTGTGCTGTCCTTAGTAAATTATCAAATTCGAGCCCAATGGTTAGATGATGCCTAATCATGAGGCGGCGACCATAAATTGAGCAATTCGGTGGGCGGGCATTTTCGTTTGCATCAAGGTTGTCCAATTTGCCGCCGAAACACGGTGTGCACAAATACGTAAGCAAGCGTCATGCCAGTCCCCCGGCCGCATCAAGTCATTACCGAGAATTGTTCTTCATCAGGATGGTGGGAACTGTTGGGGCGGCTATAAACGCCTGCAGTCTCTCATTCGTCGCCGGGCACACCATAGCTGGGTGCCGCCGTTGGATCGATCGCACGCCGGACGTAATCTTCGATCTGCGGCTTGTAGATTCTCCAAAGTGCGGAGAGCTCTTCGATCGGACATCCGTCCGTCCAGTCAACGCGTAGATCTGCAACGGGCCAAGACACATCCTGGACCAGATAAAGACCCGCGGAATGAACTGGTCCTGCTTCGCCTCCTGCGGTGAGCCCGGCAGCCATTGCGACAAGCAGGCGGTCACCAAGATGTCCCGATGACGCCTGAAGTGCCTCCAGCATCATTTGAGGGACGAGCTCGGAAGCAAGAAGATTGCCGGCAGCAACTGCATTATCTCCCTCGACGGCGGCGTGAACACCAAGCGTCCGCTCGCCGGAAAAGACTGCCGTTTTCCCGTGGCGATCGACGATGGCGAGCTGGCGCCATTCGGCCGTTGGATAGTCAGAGAGCAAATCGGTCAGCGCTGCGCGAGCTGATAACCCGCGTTCCATTAGTGCAAGCCCTCTCTGCCCGAGAGCCGGATCCGTCACGTTCTGGCTTGCCACAACGCCGATGCCGGCCTTCGCATGGGCACAACGCGCGGCAACGGCCGGCGAAGACGACGATATCGCAATCCCTAACATTCCGCTGTGGGGACATCTCGCGGCAATCGAGAAAGTCATCGCTTGACCTCGTCGGGAATAACGGCGATGGCGTCGATCTCGACGACCCATTCAGGCCGCGCAAGAGCGGAAACAACGATACCGGTCGAGACTGGAAAGACGCCTTTAAGCCATCTGCCGACAACTCTGTAGACCGCCTCGCGATAACGAGGGTCGGTGATGTAGATCGTGATCTTGGCGATATGCTCGAGTTTCGAGCCCGCTTCGTCCAGCAGCATCTTTATGTTGGACATCGCCTGCTCGGCCTGTCCGGCGGCATCACCGATCGCGACGCTTTCGGAAGTATCGAGATTCTGTCCGATCTGCCCCCTCACGAACACCATGGTTCCGCGCGCCACCACCGTTTGGCACAAATCATTGTCGAGCTGCTGTTCGGGATAGGTATCCTTGGTATTGAACGAACGGATTCTGATTATGAACGACCATAGGGGATTTTCCTAAACACGATGATTTGCTGTTACGGGAGATCCGTTTTCGGGCAGACGTCCAAGGGTGCCATACGCTCGATTGGAGTAGATGAGTGGTGAGCCGCTTTCTGCAGCCTCGACATCCATGACCTCGCCGATGAAAACGAAATGCGTACCAACCTGCTGGCTGCTCTGAAGCCGGCAATCAAAGGTGACCAAAGCATCTTCTATCCGTGGTTGGCCATTGTTGCTGATTTTCCAGCACGTGCTGGAAAATTTGTCACCGTTGGGGAGTGCCACGCGTCCAGCAAAGCTGTCGGAAATCATGGCCTGCCGGTCTCTGAGGACATTGACGCAGAAGTAACCATTCTCAATGATGGCAGGTGCCGCCGAAACCTTGTGATGCATGCAGATCAAAAGCGTCGGGCGCTCGCCATCCGCCGACACCGACGACATAGATGATACGGTTGCACCGTACCGACCTGCCGCTCCATCCGTGGTGACGATATTGACGGTGCAGGCCGTCAGGGTCATACCGTTGAGAAATGCGCTGCGAATGTCCAGAGCAGCTAACGACGCGTTTTCCATGATTGAGCTCCTGAAGATAGGGTCGAAATCGAAGGGTTATTCCGCCGCTGTACGGACGGCAGTATCCTTGCTGAACCACTGGCTGACGGCTTTGTCTCCGGAGGCGTGGTCAGCCTTGCCAAGGACTCTATCCGACAGACCTGCGGCCTTCCTGACGAAATCGAGCGGGCCGTCCCAATCGAAATTGCGATGAACGGCTGCAAGATGTGCGAAAGGCGGGGATTGGGCAAAGAGCTGGAATGTCAGGCGATGGCCGGCATAATCGGAATTCAGCATGTCGCGCGCAAAAGCGAGCAGCCTGCGGCGGTCGTCCGCTACCCAGTTCTCATTCACTGAATAGAATTTGTTGAGCCATGGTGCGGTTTCCGGTGCATCGAACGACGCCTTGTCCGGTGTGACGCAAATCTGGCCGCCGCACAATTCACGTGTGATGTGCATCATCTCATGGAGCTGGGAGCAGGCTAGAACGCGGCCCGTGTAGAGCAGCGACTGGTTCGGCATCATCAGGCCACCAGGGCTGCGCTCGGGAAGTGATATCGCTGCCGTTAGGTGCGCGTTGATCCCCTCGCGGTAGACGGCAAGCGTGGACAGCTTTTCCTGAACGGCCTGCTGCTTGTCGAGTCCTGTCTGACGCGCATTGAATAGAGCAGCGCCGATCATCATGTCCGCGAGCTTCAGATTTCGCTGAACGAAGGCGAAAGCCGAATAGCGATGCAGTGTCGCGCGGATGAAAGCTGCGGCCTTGGTGTGTCGATAGAAGAGCACGTTCTCCCACGGGATCAGAACGTCGTCGAAAATGACCAGCGTATCAACTTCGTCAAATTTGTTGGAGAGCGGATAGTCGTCGGCAGGCGCGCGTCCAGCAAATCCGGTGCGGCAAATATACTTGAGACCGGGCGAGCCAAGTTCGCAAATAAAGCCAACCGCATAGTCCGAATAGGCGGCATTGCCCCAATTGGCGATTGTCGGCTTGGTGAAAGCCTGATTGGCATAGGCAGCAGCCGTTTCATATTTCGCGCCACGAACGATAATTCCGGCATCGACCTCCTTGACGACGTGCAAGAGCATGTCGGGGTCTTGCTCCTGCGGCGGCTTCGAACGATCGCCCTTTGGGTCGGTATTTGCCGACACGTGAAAAGGGTCGGCCCTGAGTACTTTGGCGATGTGGGTCCGGATATTGGCGGAGAACTGAGGGTCCACCTCATTGAGCAGATCCTGGCCATCGAACAGTGACCACATTTCGCCAACCGTCTCGTCGCCGACCCGCGTGACGATACCTCCGATATCCTCGAGAACAGTGTCGGTTGCGCGTCGCTTGTCCCACCAATCGCCCTGTGTCAGCGGCAGCTTGTTGGCAACCGCATTCCATTCGCCGTCTTCCTCATAGGCCATTACATGACGGGTCTGCTCGTCATGCTGCATGTCATAGATCCGGGCCCGGATATCGACCAGCGGCTTGAACATCGGATGGGACGTCACATCCTTGACGCGCTCACCATTCACGTAGACCTCGCGGCCATCCTGAATAGATGCCTTATATTCCTCACCGGTTCTGATCATCTCATATCCTTGGTCATGTTCGTCGCTTCGCTCCGAAGCAATTGCCAGGACTATTGCGGTTCTTGCCGGACTTGGAAAATAATAGTTTCCGGGCCTTTGGTTAGTTGATTCCAATTCAGTGCATGCTGTCGTCACCGTCTTCCAACCGGCAAACACAAAACAACGCTCCGCGACGCTGCAGCAGTCGCGGAGCGGGACATGGATGTATTGGTGTGATAGCTCAGTCTCTGTAGGAAGGGTCTTCGCCGTCGAGAATTAGTTTCATTTCTTCAAAATGAGCGATTGAGAAATCCGCAATACCTTCCCAATCCCGAGCAGTTCTTTCCGCGATATCGTCGTCCAGAACGTTAAGAGGTTGGCCCGTCGAATATGCCTGAACAAGGATCTGACAGGCGCGTTCGATCGTGTACATATCGTCAAACGCTTCACCGACCGTATTTGCAACGACCATAACCCCGTGATTGCCCATCATCAGCCGGGACCGGTTGCCCAACAAACCAGCGATGCGCACGCCCTCAGCCTCGGTATCCGCCATGCCGCCATACATCGTGTCGACGGCCATTCGGTTAAAGTAGCGGGCAGTGTTCTGGTCGATCGGCTTGATCTCTGGATCCTTGAGGGACGCAATCGTTGTCGTGAAAGGCGGGTGCAGGTGCATCGCAACGCGCGCCTGCGGCATCAACCTGTGGATCTGGCCGTGAATTGACCAGGCGGTCGGATCGATGTCCGGTCGGGATTTGGCATCCGCATCGTCAGCGTCAAGCACGAGCAAATCGCTTGCCTTGATTCTCGAGAAATGACGCCACTTGGGATTCAGCAGGAATTTCTTGCCGTCGCCTGAAACGGCTGCACTGAAATGATTGGCCACTGCTTCATGCAGGCCAAGCTTGGCGACAATCCGAAACAATGCGGCCAGATCGATCCGGAGTTGCTGTTCGTCTGGTGTTCTTGCAATCTGGTCCATGTCATCCCTCTTCTAGGCTTAGTCCTGCAGGACTACATCAGTTCCGTCCGGTCGTTGTAAAATATGAAATTCAAGAGCTCTGCTTAGTTCGACCCTAAGGAACAGGGGTCGAGCATATGAGGCGAATGTTCCCCTTGTGTCGTCAGGTTTCGCAGAGACTTGCGATCAGGCGATCCATCATGGCATCGCATTTTTTTAGCTGCTCAAGCGTGATAAATTCGTTTGGGGTATGCCCTTGAGCCATTGAGCCCGGACCCAGGACAACAGTCGGAATTTCAAGCATGGATGCAAAAAGTCCAGCCTCAGTTCCGAAGGAAACCTTGGCAGTCGCACCGGTTTCCGCAAGCCGAGCCACCGAGGAGAGCACGGGATCGGTTTCTTGAACAAGGAGACCAGGATAAGAATTCAGAACTTCGATTTCGATATGCGCCGCAGGGAACGACGGGCGCATGATATCTGCTGTGGCTTGGGCATCATCTCGCAATTGATCAAGGATCCGGCCCGGATCGTCCTGCGCGATATTGCGGATCTCGAAATCCACAAAGGCCTTGTCGGCCACGACGTTGAGTATTTTGCCGCCGCCAATTACCCCGGCATGGATGGTCGTATAGGGGATATCATAGTCGCTGTCGCGCGCGCCCGATTCTTCAAGGTCCCACTGTCGAGCACGCATTTTTCCGACAAAATCACAAGCCAGATGGATAGCATTGAGGTAGTTCGGTGCCATCGAGGAATGACCACCCACACCTTGGCAATGGGCGCGTGCGCTCACCTTCCCTTTATGGCCCGTGACGACCTGCATCGACGTCGGTTCGCCTACGATACACAAGGCGGCCTTGAACTTTCTGCCCGCAAGATCTCCAAGCAAAGGTCGGATACCGACGCAACCGATCTCCTCGTCATAGGAAAAAGCGAGATGAAGTGGCCGGGAAAGCGAAGCCGGGCGCACCTTTGCCGCTGCAGCCAGCGCTGCAGCGAGGAAACCTTTCATATCTGTCGTTCCCCGCCCGAACACACGGTCGTTATCCTGAACCAGGGCAAACGGGTTCGTCGACCAATCCTGTCCGGACACCGGAACCACGTCCGTGTGGCCTGACAGGATGATGCCATTTCCCGTGTTTGGACCAATCGTTGCAAATAGGCTTGCCTTTCCGCCAGTCTCATCCGCAAGCAAGCGACACTCGAAGCCACACCCAGTCAAATATGATCGAATAAAGTTGATAAGGGGTAGGTTTGTGTCGGCGCTGACCGTCGGGAATGCGACGAGCCGATCTAGAATTTCCAGTGTTTGCACGATTTTCCTGCGAGATCAGACTATGGATGGAGCGGTGGAAGATTATCTCACCGGCCATGTCGCTCCGAAATTAGAAAATACCGAGACTGGACTTAGCAAAAAACTTGGCAGCCCCTATTTCGTTATCTTGCGGCGCCCCATCACCGGAGCCACCATCCCAGGTATATAGGCGTCGGAGATGAAGGATTGACAGTGCCGCTCGAACATTTCCACGAGACGGGATTTTCGGCTTTGCTTCAGCGAAACGACTCCGATCACCATCGGCTTGTGATCGCCCGAGAGAGGCACGCGCACGACGCGGCGTCCGTCCATGGCCATGTCTGAACGGGGTCGTACATTCATCAGTGTATAGCCGTAACCATTGGCAACCATGGTGCGGATGACATCCTGATGCGGTGAGCGCGTAGTGATCATCGGTTTGAGGCCGAGTGCCGTAAACAAATCAAGGAAATATTCCCGGCTTATGGGGAGATCCAAGAGTATCAGTGGCTCGTTGACGAGCTCCGTCAGGCTGATCGAGGAATGGCGGGCGAGGGGACTTGCCTCCCCAACAAGGACATGCGGGGGCAGGCTGGCTAGCGGCAGGAAATCGAAGCCGTCGGGTACCGAGAGATTGTAAGTGATGGCCGTATCGAGCTCGACACGTTCCAGTTTCTCCAGCAATTCTTCATGATTGCTTACAGTCTGAGCAATCTTTGTGGCTGGAAATGCAGATGTGAAGGAATGCGATAGCTCCGGCATGATCATGGAAGCGAGCGTCACGAGACAGCCAAGCGACAATTGCCCACGGATCTTGTCATTCACCTCGGAGGCAAGCGTGTACATGTACTCGGCCTGCTGGACGAGAAGCTTTGCTTCGACAAGAAGGGCACGCCCGGCAGGGGTCAGTGACAGGCCTTTGGCGTGATGCCGTACGAAGAGCTGCGTTTCAAGCTCCTGCTCGAGATGGGTGATCGCGGTGGAAATCGATGGCTGGGAGATGCTGAGTCGTTCGGAAGCGAGAGTGATACTTCCGGTTTCGGCTGTGGCGATAAAATATTCAATCTGTCTGATCGTGTAGCGCATGTTTCCTGAGGTGACTCGAGCCAAATAAAAGATTGTCCATACGAATGCTACACCGGAAAGCCCCTCACCTCAGATTGTTTATAAACATGAAGCAAGGCGGTGTTCCGTATATGTTGCAGTGCAACAATAGAACGATTAAGCACGTCTGGTAAGGCGCACAATGAACTTATAGGGAAGACATCCCCAATATGTTCGTCGTCCGGATTATGGCTGGCTTAGGCGCGGCGCGCGGAGATCGTACGGTCACTTGCGTAGCGATTTTCCGGACGTTGCAGTCCGAGATTTTCGCGGAGGGTTTTTCCGGAATATTCCGTGCGGAAAAGTCCGCGGCGCTGAAGTTCGGGAATGACCTTCTGAGTGAAATCGGTCAAACTCTCCGGCAGTACGGGGAACGCTGCCATGAAACCATCACTAGCGCCCGATCCCACCCAATGCTCCATCTGATCGGCAACCTGTCTGCCAGTACCATAAAAGATGGCCTTGCTGCGGTTGTAACGCTTGCACACCTGACGCAGTGTCAATCCTTGTTGGATCAGCCCGACGATCTCCTCAAAGTAGACCTTATGGAAATTGGAGGATTTGGGAACGCGATTTTCCGGTACAGGCTCGTCCAAGGGAAGATCGGAGAGGTCTGTTTCGAGATCCGTTTTCATATACATCAGGTTGACTTCTATCGGCACGAGCTCCTGCCATTCGGCCCATTTTTCGCGCGCCTGCTCTTCGCTTTCACCAATAACAATTGAGACGCCTGATAATATTTTGAGTTCATCCGCATGGCGGCCGAATTTTGCCATGCGTCCCTTTAGGTCGGCGTAAAAAGAGGTTGCTTCTTCAATGTTGGCGCCCGTACCAAACACTACTTCAGCGGTTTCGGCAGCTAATTCCTTACCGGCAGTCGAAGCACCCGCCTGAAATATCACCGGTCTGCCCTGTGGGGTGCGCGCCATATTGAGAGCACCATAGACCTTGAAGAACTCGCCTTCATGGTCAAGCACATGGAACTTAGATGGATCGAACATCCGCGCATTTTTCTTGTCATAGATGAAGGCGTCATCTTCCCAAGTATCCCACAGCGCTTGCACGATCTGGAAAGATTCGCGCGCCTTCTCGTAACGTTTGGCATGAGGCGGAAGGCGGTCGAGGCCGAAATTGCGTGCGGCATAGTCGTTGGCGCTGGTAACTACATTCCAGGCTGCCCGACCGTGACTGATGTGATCCAAGGAAGCGAACAGCCGGGCGATATTGTATGGCTCATAGAAGCTCGTCGATGCCGTCGCGCCAAGTCCGATATGAGATGTAGAGCCGGCAATGGCAGATAGAAGCGTGATCGGTTCCATCATGTTCATATAAAGGGGGGAACGGCTCCAAAAATCGAGATCATCGGTTCGGGCTGCAGGTGTGTCGGCCAGAAAAAAGAAATCCATCTTGCCGCGCTCGGCGGTCTGAACCACGTTGCGGAAATACTCGATATCGATTGCGGCGTTATCCTGTGCTCCTGCTGTCAGCCATGCCGCCGAATGATAGCCATTTGCTTCGAACAAGCCCCCAAGCACCATCTGTGTCTTACCAGTCATATCTTGGCTCCGCTTATCGTCTGCTCAGATCCAGGCTGCGCTTTTGCCCCCAATGTTATGACGACCATATGATGGTCGGAAAAGTGCTGTAAATTATGTTTTTCGATGTGGTGGGTTAGCGCCGACCTAAGTAGAGCAAAGACGGCTGGTTGTGTTGCCAATTCTGAAACTGGCTAGAGAGTGCCCTACCTCATGATACATTTCAGGTGGCGATTGCCTCGAACTGCTCTTGAGCGTAAGAAAAAAGTGGCGGCGCCCGCGCCAATTTCTTCGCCATAGGACGCAAAACAGAGACTCCGCATCTGAGTCGACTGAATCAAGACCGCCCTACGACAGTGGCGCTTTTGAAGTGCGGAAAAGCACCTTGACATCCATCGCCGCGGAGGACTTCACCATTCCAGCGGCATGAGTGGGGCAGAAATCAAGCGGCTGGATTACGTCTCGGTCACGAATTTGGTTCTCAGAAATGCGTCGAGACCTTCCGTTCCGCTTTCCGAACCATAACCGGATTCATTGACGCCACCGAACGGCGTTTCGGGTGTTGAAACCATCATGTGATTGACACCAACAAGGCCGGCTTCAAGTTCAGTCTCGGTCTTTTGAGCCAGACTGCCGTTACGAGTGAAGACAAAGGAAGCCAGTCCATAGGGAAGCGAATTTGCACGTTCGATGACTTCATCGAAATTGTTAAAGGTCGTGGTCGGTGCTATCGGCCCGAATGGTTCTTCCGACATTATCCGCGCATTGTCCGGCACGTCTCGTAGAAGGGTGGGGGCGTAGAAGTAACCTTCATTGCCAAGGCGTTCGCCACCTGTAACGACTTTCGCGCCGGCGGATCGGGCATCACTTACAAGCGCATCCATGGCATCAAGCCGACGTGGTGCGATCATCGGGCCCATCTGAACGCCATGTTCAAGACCATTGCCCACTTTGATCTTGCCGGTGCGTGCCGCAAAGCCCTCAATGAAGCGTTCATAAATGGAATCCTGGACATAGAAGCGCGTGGGTGAGGTGCAAACCTGGCCCGCATTGCGAAACTTGAACGCCACGACTGTGTCGAGCGTTTTTTCCAGGTCCGCGTCTTCATAAACAATGACGGGCGCGTGTCCGCCGAGTTCCATGGTACAGCGCTTCAGTGTGTCTGCTGCCTGCTTTTGCAAGAGCTTGCCAACGGCTGTCGAACCCGTAAGCGAAACTTTCTTCGGGATGGGCGATGCAATCAAATAGGATGAAACGTCGGCCGGAACGCCGAAAACGATATTGAGAACCCCTGCAGGAAGTCCTGCGTCCTGAAAGCACCGCGCGAGGGCAACAGCGGTTCCGGGCGTCTCCTCGGCGGGCTTCAATATGATCGAACACCCTGCACCGAGAGCTCCGGAAATTTTCCGAATTGTATTGCTGGCAGGAAAATTCCATGCGGCAAAGGCTACGACAGGTCCGACGGGCTCTTTGAAGATCATCTGGCGCACGCCGGGAATACGAGCAGGCACGATGCGCCCGTAGGCGCGCTTGCCTTCCTCACCGTACCAGCGGGTAGCATCGGCGGCGAATTGGACCTCGCCGAGCGATTCTGCAAGAGCCTTGCCATTCTCGATCGTCAATATGCGGGCGATGGCTTCCTTGCGCTGTTCAATCAATGATGCGGCTTTATCCATGATTGCCCATCGCTGCATGGCCGTCATGGCTTTCCATACCTTGAAGCCCTTCAAGGAAGCGGAAAGCGCTCTGTCGAGGTCCTGCTGAGAGGCATGGGGAACACTCGCAATGACTTCTTCCGTAGCCGGGTTCACCAGATCTTCGGACTTGCCAGTCGACCCCTGACACCACACCCCATCAATCAAGAGTTCGATCTTTTCTTCGTACATCTGCAGTTGATCCTTTCGATTTTAAAATTGACGCTCGCTCTTAATTGCGAGCCACAACTCGAGAATATCCACTTGAACTCGTACATTGTATACACTATGGTGTCGACATGAATTTAGTTCGCATCCAGAAATTGTCGATTTCCATTCCCGAAAATCTCGCGGAGATTCTGGAGGAGGAAATCATCTACGGGCGGCTCATATCGCGGGAGCGTCTGACGGAAGAGATGATCGCGGAGCGCTATGGCGTCAGCCGTTCTCCTGTCCGCGAAGCATTGCGCCTGCTGGAGCGGGATGGTCTCGTTATCCGCGAAGCGCGTCGCGGGATTTGGGTGGCGCCGCTTTCGCTTAAAGATTTTGATGAGGTCTATACTTGCCGGATCGAACTCGAAGGACTGGCTGCCAAATACGCCGCGTTGTCCAACGACATGGAGCGCAAAGGGGAGTTTTCAGGTCTGCTGGGTGAGTTGACGGACGCAATAAAGCGTAACGATGCAAAGCAGTTTTTTCTCGTAGACGTGCGTGGCTCGTTGCTGACTTACACACTAGCGGACAACAAGACGCTTACACGCCTTCTCGGGGGATTGGAAAAGCAGGCTTTACGCTACCGCTTCCATGCGTATCAGCAGAATCCGAATATCCTTCAGCTCTCCTTTGATGACACGGCGCGGATTTACGATGCAATCCGTGACGGCGACGCGGCCAAGGCCCAGGATCTCACGGAAAATCTCATCCGCGAAATTTGGCAAAAAATGCGCGAAGGCATTCGCGGATCATTCGGTGCGGAATAGGCGGCATCATGGTAACGGCGCTCAATTCCTCATTCAATGTCATCGATTCACACACTGCTGGTCATCCGACGAGGATGATACTAAGTGGCATTCCCGCACTGAAAGGCGACACCGTTCGCGAAAAGCGGGATTACTTCCAAGCCAACTTCGATGTGCTTCGTTCAGGGCTCCTGCATGAACCCAGAGGTCATGCCGCAATGGTCGGGCTCGTACCGGTTCCCTCCACTGTCGCCGATTATGGCGCTTTTTTCATCTCCTCGTATGTCTATCTCGACATGTGCGGACACGGGACAATCGGGTTGGCAAAAACGCTGGCTTTCACAGGGCAGTTGACTGCAGAGAGCGGTGATAATTTTACCCTTGAGACTCCCGCAGGCGTCGTCACAGTCGGTCTTGACTGGGACAACGACGGCTCGTTGCAAAAAGTGAACATAAAAAACGTTCCGACATATGTTGGCCTCGAGAACTTCAGCCTCGGCGTTGACGGTGTCGGCGACCTATCGACGGACATCGTCTATGGAGGGATGTGGTACGCCCTGGTCGATGCCACTGCTCTCGGCTACGATCTCGTGCCTGGCAATGCCTCGACGCTTATGCTTGCGGGCTCAAAAATCAAGAACGCCCTGAAAACCGCGCTATCGGATATGCCGCTCTTTCAGGATGCGGCGACGCCGAGCGTCCTGTTCTATGCCGATGAGAGTGCCGACACTGCAACACACTTCCTTGTTCTGGAATCGAATAAATTTGACCGCTCGCCCTGCGGAACCGGCACATCGGCAAGGCTGACGCACCTTCTTCACACGGGCGCACTCCGCCGTGACCAGACATATTTCGCCAAGAATATTTTTGGCAACAGGTTCGAAGCCAGATTTGCTGGCACTGCCACGGCAAACGGTCGTGAAGCAGTTGTGATCGAGATTGAAGGTAACGCCTTCATTACCTCGCAGCAGAACATTTTCTTCGAAGCAGGTGACCCGCTCGCAGGCGGTTTTCTCTGCAGCTGACCATACAACAACCAAGAAAAGGGGAACAAAATGAAACCGTTCAATCTTCGTTCAATTATAACCACCGCAGTTGTGGGGCTTTCTTTGCTCACTGCTCCCATGACGTCGTATGCCGACGACGGTCCTTCCGTCGTGATCGATCAGATACGCTCTTCGGGCGTTCTGAAAGTTCCCGTCATGACCGGCGAAGAGCCTGGCTATATCAAGGACCCAGCCACCGGCAAGTGGAGCGGCTTTTACTACGAGTTTCTCGAGGAAATCGCGACACAGCTCGGCGTCAAGCTTGAGCCCATCGAAACCACTTGGGGCAATCTTGCTGCCGACTTTCAATCGAACAAGATTGATATTGCGATTGGCGTGAACCCTAATCCAAAGCGCGGCCTGGTTGTCGATTACCTGTGGGAACCATTGTTCACGGACGCATGGGCCGTCCTCACGCCGAAGGGCAAACCTGTCAAGACCTGGGCCGAGTTGAACTCGCCGGATAAGACGGTTGTCGTCCAGAAGGGCAGCACCATGCAGATCGTCGCCGAGGCGCTGCTTCCAAAGGCCAAGATCACGCCCGTCGAGGACCGGGGTCTGGCGTTGATGGAACTTCAGGCGGGACGTGCCGATGGCGTCGTGTTCGCTGTGTTCGACGCTCTTCAGATCACCAACAAGGATATAGGCGACGTTTCTCTGCCTGAGCCTATCCTTCGCAACCCGGCGACCTTGGCTGTTGCACGTAAACCAGGCAATGCAGGATACATCAACTTCCTTACCAACTGGATCCAGCAGGAACGTTCACTTGGCCTCGCTCAGGGCAAGCTTGCGCGTGCCTGGGAAAGTCGCGGCATAGACCTGTCGATCCTCCCGGCAGGCTTCAGCTTCTAATTTCTAGCGGACCTGGCAGCCACATAAAACCCGGCGGCCAGGTTCCCACTGGCGTCCAGTTGCGGCGCGATGTGCTTCGCACCCAGTGAGGATTTGATATGTTCGATTATACAGTCATAACCAACAATATTGGACTGCTTTGGCAGGGTCTGCTGATGACGCTCTATTTCACCGTCATCACAATCAGCGCCGGGCTGGTCCTCGGTCTGTTTATTGGATTGATCCAGCTCAGTACATTTCGTCCGCTCGTGATTTTCGGTCAGATCTATGTCGAATTCTTCAGAAATATACCCCTGCTCGTCACGCTGCTGTGGGTCTATTACGCGTTTCCAATTTTTGCCGGCGTGAATGTAACGAAATTCTGGGCGGGTTTCATCGGCCTCAGCTGCTACGTTGGATCGTTCTACGCTGAGATTCTTCGAGCTGGGGTTCTTTCGGTTGATCCTGGACAGACGGATGCCGCGACAGCGATCGGCATGTCCTACGGGCAACGGATGCGCCGCATCATTCTTCCGCAAGCGTTCAAAAAGATGATCCCGCCGCTTGCCGGTCAGTCGATCATCCAGATGAAAAACACCACGCTGCTGTCGACCATCACCGTTCCAGACCTGCTCTACCAGGCTGGGTATATCAGCAGTTTCACATACCGGCCGATGGAGATCTACACCGCCGTCGGCGGTATCTTCCTGGTCATCCTCGTGCCGCTGACGCTCTTGTCCAGAAAACTCGAAAAAAGCGGAGCACTTGCGAAATGAGTATGCCATCGGCAACAAGCCCTGCGATTCATGAAAACGCCACCAGGGAAATCTTGCAACTCCACCGCATTTGCCTGCAGTTCGGTGCAAAGCATGTTCTCAAAGGTGTAGACCTTTCCGTTAAAGAAGGGGAAGTCGTTGTCCTGATCGGAGCCAGCGGTTCCGGCAAGACATCGCTCCTGCGTTGTATCAACCTCCTCAATACTCCAACAAGTGGAGGCATCGTCATTGATGAAGAGGTGCTTTTTCACAAGGAAGCCGGCGGTCAGCGGCAGACAATGATCTCGGCGCAGGAAACAAACCGGATTCGTTCCAGTACCGGAATGGTCTTTCAACAATTCAATCTCTTTCCGCATATGACTGCACTTGAAAACGTCATGGAAGGCCCGGTGATCGTCAAGAAACAGTCCAAGGAGCAGGCATATAAGAGAGCGCTTGAACTGCTTGGGCTCATGGGCCTTGAAGAGCACGTATCGAAATACCCGCGACAGCTTTCAGGTGGCCAGCAGCAGCGCGTGGCCATCGCCCGTGCGATGGCAATGCAACCGAAAGTCATGTTGTTCGACGAACCCACATCTGCACTCGACCCGGAGCTGGTGGGCGAAGTCATGAAAGCCATGGTGGAGCTGGCAAAGCGCGGGATGACAATGGTGATCGTCACCCATGAACTGGGCTTTGCTTTCGAGATCGCTGACCGTGTCGTCTTTCTGGACCAAGGATTGGTCGCTGAGCAGGGGCCGCCCGACAAGATATTGCTGCACCCGGAGCACCCTCGTCTAAAAAGTTTCGTTGGGCGTTTCCACGAGTCCGCCGATCTCCTTCGCCCATTTCTCGAGGCGCGTCAGGCCGAGAAAAGCTGACGCGGCGGGCCTGCCTTTCGAGCGCTAAACGAACTTGAACCCGACAGCCTCGGGTTTGGCACAAGACATGTGGATTTGTATCCGCCGACCTTAAAGGAAGACCAACAATGACACTGAGTTTCGATCCTTCCACTATCGATATCCCCAAGGGTCATCATATCGACGGTCGGTATATCGATTTGCCTGGCGAAGACATCCGGGTTCTCAGACCTTCGGATCTGCAGTTAATGGGGATGATCACCGATGGTGGGGAAGCGGCTGTCGACCTCGCGGTAGAGGCGGCGAAAGCCGGGCTGAAACACAGCGGCTGGGCCAGGCTGGCTCCCCGCGAACGCGGCGCGGCCCTCATGCGCTTTGCCGCATTGATCGAAGAAAACGCAGTCTACCTTGGACAGCTGGAAGCGATGGGATCGAGCCGGCTCATATCGATGACCATCACACGCGATGCGGTCCGCACTGCAGGCGTCGTGCGCTACTACGCTGAATTCTGCGACAAGATCGAAGGAACGGTCACCGCTACGGATGGCAATTCACTTAGCCTGGTCAAAAACGAGCCTTACGGCATCGTTGGCGCGATCGTTCCATGGAACTTTCCCATGATCACGGCTGCATGGAAATTCGCGCCGGCTCTGGCAGCGGGCAATGCAGTCGTCATGAAAACATCGGAGCTGACGCCCCACAGTCTGCTGGCACTGGCGGAAATTGCCGCCAAAGCCGGTTTGCCGAGGGGGTTGTTCAACGTTGTAAACGGCTATGGTCATACGACAGGCGCAGCGATTGTCCGTCATCCGGATATCCGCAAGATATCGTTCACCGGCTCAACCCAGACAGGCGCAGCGATCATGTCACTCGCGGCGCAGTCGGGGATCAAGCCTGTCGTACTGGAACTTGGCGGCAAAAGTCCGCAGCTCGTTTTGTCGGATGCCGGCGATCTCGATCTGGTTGCAACGAGGGTAGCCGCGGCATTCATGGATAATGCGGGCCAGGTTTGTACTGCGGGTTCCCGTCTGATCGTCGAAGACAAGATATCGGATGAACTGATTTCGAAGATTGTCGCGCGAACCAAAGCAATTGCCGCGGGTCCGACTTGGGACGAGACTACGACCTTTGCTCCGATCATCAGCCAGAAGCAGCTAGATCGCATCGACACCATGGTTCGCCAAAGCATATCCGAGGGCGCGTCCGCCTTGGTCGGCGGTACAACGCTCGAAAGCCGTAACCAAGGCAACTTTTATGCACCGACAATTCTGGAGAACGTATCGGAGACGAATGTCGGGTTCCGTGAGGAATTTTTTGGCCCGGTGCTTACCGTCAGCAGTTTTTCTGATTTGGACGAGGGGCTGGCGCAGGCCGCTCACCCAATATACGGCCTGGCCGCAAGTATTCACACGACTGATATCAAGAAGGCTCTGAAGGCGGCAGACGCGATCGAGTCGGGCATGGTTTGGATCAACCAGCACGGGCGTGGGCCCGAATTCACCTATCCGGCCGGTGGTTTCAAAGGCTCGGGATTCGGTAAGGACATGGGCCGTGCAGGTATCGAGGCTTTCCTTCGGCAAAAGGCAATCTGGGTCAATTACGGCTGAACGGAAGCATTCAAATGCAGTATGATTTTATTATAGTGGGCGGTGGGTCCGCCGGTGCTGTCCTTGCCAGCCGGCTATCGGAAAGCGGTGCCAAACAGGTTGCGCTTTTCGAAGCGGGGCCAGATACGCTCCCAGACGATGTTCCCGACGTCATTGCCGATAGCTATCCCGGGCTTTCGTATTTCGATCCCAAATACCATTGGACGGAGCTGCGCGTCTTCAACCGTTCGCCCAAACAGAACTCGCAAGTGGTAAAGTCCGCCAAGCTCGAGCAGGCCAAGGTGATGGGAGGCGGATCGAGTATCAACGGTCAGTTCGCGGTTCGCGGTTTGCCTCATGATTACGACGAATGGGAAAGCCTGGGTCTCGCCGGCTGGGGTTGGGATGGCATGCTGCCTTATCTCAAAAAGCTTGAGCGGGATCTCGACTTCAACGGTGAGCTCCACGGCAAGGCTGGCCGTATCCCCATACGCCGTGTCTTTCCCAAGGACTGGGCCGGGTTTACCAAGTCCGTCCTCAAAGTGACGGAAACGCAGTATCCGTACCGTGATGATTATAATGGCAGCTTCGAAGACGGCTCGTTCCCACTCCCCCTCTCAAATGAAAACGACCGGCGTGTATCCACGGCCATAGGCTATCTCGACAAGCAGGTGCGGACACGCAAGAATTTACACATTTTTGCAAATGCGTTCGTTGAGGGCCTAATCAATGAAGGAACACAGATAACCGGTGTGAAGGTGAAGATCGATGGCCGGACGCAGGACTATAAAGCGAAAGAGGTAATCGTTTCTGCAGGCGCGCTTCATTCGCCTGCAATTCTCTTGCGTGCCGGTATTGGACCGGCGGCACAGCTTGCCAAGCTTGGCATCAAGGTCATTGCAGATCGGCCCGGCGTTGGCGAAAACCTTACAGACCATCCCCATCTTGCGGTGGGTGCACATTTCAAAAAGACTGCCCGGCTTCGCCCCGGACAAAGGCGGCACATCTTTCTCGGCGTCCGCTACACCTCCAACCACGCGGACTGCCATCCCGGCGATATGCTGCTCATGCCCGTAAATCGCGCGGGTTGGCATCCTTTGGGCAAAGCGATGGGTGCGCTCAATGTCTGCGTCAACAAATCCTACTCGCGCGGCACAGTGACATTGAAAACGGCTTCGCCGACGGACGAGCCGATTGTCGATCTCAATCTGGCGTCGGACGGGCGGGACCTAATGCGCTTGGTGGATGGATTCAAGCGTCTCTACAAGATCATGGAAGCGCCTGACGTGCGTAGGCATGTGAACACGTGGTTTCTTGCCGGATACAGCGACGAGGCTCGCGCGCTGAGCGTGCGCAAGCCCTGGAACTGGATCAAGACGGCGACTGCTGCTTGGCTCTTCGATTATGCGCCATTCTTCCGCGAAACATTGTTGAAGCGGAAATTCGGGACCACCGAGCGCATGCACGCGATGATGAAGAATGACGACCTGATTGCAGAATGGGTCAAGGAATCCGTGTGGTCGGGCTGGCATGTTTCCGGCACTTGCAAGATGGGCTCGGACGATGACCGCATGGCTGTTCTCGACGCCAAGTGCCGCGTTCGCGGCGTTCAGGGCCTGAGGGTCGTCGATGCATCGATCATGCCCACAATCGTGGCGGCAAACACAAATATCACAACGATCGCGATTGCCGAAAAGGCAGCCGATCTCATTCTGGCTGATTGAAATAATAAGGAAAATCAAGATGCGTGCGAATAAAGTCAAAGATATCTGGGCAGCTGGCGGTGAGGTTGTCACTGGGTGGCTCGGCATCCCGTCATCGATTTCGGCAGAACTGATGGCGCAGCAGGGCTGGGATGCGCTGTGCGTGGATCTTCAACACGGCGCGACGGATTATGTCGATGCGGTTCCGATGCTTCAGGCAATTTCCACGACCGACACGACACCGTTCGTCCGTGTTCCCTGGAACGATCCTGCCATCATCGGCAAGGTGCTCGACGCCGGTGCCTATGGCGTGATCTGCCCTATGATCAACACAGCCGAGGAAGCCGACGCTTTTGTTAAGGCGTGCCGGTATTTTCCAAAGGGCGGTCGCAGCGTCGGGCCACTCCGCGCGTCGCTTTATGCTGGGGCCGATTATTTTCAGCATGCCAATGACACAATCATCACGATGGCGATGATCGAGAGCGAGCAGGCGGTCAAGAATCTGGAAGGCATCCTTGAGACACCGAATCTCGACGCGATCTTCGTCGGTCCTTCGGATCTGGCAGTTACATATGGTGAAGCGCCGGGTTTTGATCCTCGCTATCCGGTTGTCTATGAAGCAATCGAATATATTGCCGCCAAGTGCAAGGAAGCAGGCGTGATCCCGGGTATCCACTGCGGTTCGGTTGCCTATGGCGCCGACATGCGCAAGATGGGTTATCGGTTCATGGCCTATCTTTCGGATTTTCGCATGCTGCAACAAACTGTGGCTCGCGGACTACCGGCATTTCGCGCCGGTACACCAAGTACAATGACGCCTTGAATGGGCGAGCCTGAGTCCATGTCATGAATTCGAAAGTATCACCGCCCGACGCCCGACGGGTCACCGTCATCGGTGCAGGTATCATCGGCGTATGTACGGCAAATTATCTACTCAAGCAGGGCTTTGCCGTCGATTTGGTAGACCCTGCGATCCCAGGCTCAGAGGAGCAATGCTCCTTCGGGAATGCGGGAGGTATCTGTCCCGGCTCATGCATTCCCAACTCGATGCCCGGTGTTTGGAAAAATGTGCCAAAATGGCTGATGGATCCTGAAGGCCCGCTGTTCGTGCGCCTGGCTTATTTGCCCCATGCACTACCGTGGCTGCTGCGCTTTCTTGTTTCCAGCCGCAAGTCCCGCGTCGAGGAAATATCAGCGGCCATGCGCTCGCTGCATCGCTATACGTTCGAATGCTACGAACCCTTGATCAAAGAAGCCGGGTGCGAAGACCTGTTGCAGAAACGCGGCCAGCTCTTCGTTCATGAAAGTGCAGATGGCCCAGGAAAAGGTGCCTATGGTCTGGGTCTGCGGCGGGAGCACGGCGTTAATGTCCAGATACTGAATGCCGACGAAATCCGTCAACTGGAACCCGCCTTGGCCCCGATCTTCAAAAGCGCGGTCTACCTGCCCGAGCAGGGCCAATGCCCGAATCCCGGCCGGTTGGTGGCAAAGCTTGCCGAAAACGCGGTGCGCAACGGCGCGCGACTCGTGCGTGCACGAGTGATCGGCTTCGAGATGGCGGGAACTGGTCCCGTTGCTTTGAAACTGGAAGACGGTTCACGAATGCCGGTCGAAACTGTTGTGCTTGCCGCAGGGGCATGGTCGGCGCACCTTGCAAAAATGCTTGGGGATCACATTCCCTTCGAATCGGAGCGCGGCTACCATGTCACCGTGAAGGATGCCGATACGGGACTTCGCATCCAGACGATTTCAGCCGATCGTAAATTCGTCGCCTCACCGATGGAAGACGGTTTGCGCATTGCGGGAAACGTCGAGTTCGCCGGTTTGAATGCCCCTGCCAACATGGCGAGGGCAGACGTGCTTTTGAACCAGGCTCGGCCAATGTTCAAAAAACTGGAGATTGGTGAAATAACGCGCTGGATGGGACATCGCCCGGGCACGCCTGACAGCATCCCGGTTATCGATAAGGCATCGCGCGCCGATAATGTGATTTACGCCTTTGGCCATGGCCATCAAGGCTTGATTGGCGGTGCGGTTACCGGAAAAATCGTTTCCGAAATCGCGGCAGGTATGCCGACGACCATCGATATCTCACCTTTTCGCCTAGATCGGTTCTGATCATGGCAGCATTGGTGCCCAATTCCCTTGCATGAGGAAATAATGACCGCGATCACTTTCGAAAATAGGTTGGATCTGGACGATCCCAAGCGCGCATATGCGGTGTTGATATGCGACCTGCTTGGTTTGCGCTTTGGCAAAGATGGTCGGCCCGACATATCTGAAATCAGAGCCCATATCGAAGCGAAGGGTGGCGTGTTTCATGATTGTGCAATCACCGGGATTGCAGAACTCACGAAGGGGCTCATTCATTTCTTTTATCAACCTCATCTGAGTACCCGCGATGAGCTGATCGAGGCGGCAGGCAATGGGCACTATGATGCGGTGATTGCCGCGGCGACATTTCTGCCGGCGGAAACAGTTTTTCCACTAGGAGGCGTTCGCATCGGTGCCGGTACTGGAAATATGGGTTCTGCGTCATGGGGCGGTGGTGGCGGGGAGGGCGGCAGTGCTCCCCTGATGAACACGCCCGGCATCAATAGCCGTGCTACAGCTCAAATGGTGATGAAGGCCATATTGAAAGTCTTGCCCGATTTACCCGTCGACAAATTGCATGCGCTTGTTACTGCCGGCGATTTCGACACCGGTAAAGATTTGCAAAATTTCCCCACCGAGAAGCTTGAAGGGAAAACCATTGCCGTCATCGGTTATGGCAATATCGGTCGTGAGGTGGCTAAACTCGCCCGCGCATTTGGCATGAAGGTCGTAATTTATGCGCGCTCCCGCCATAGAGTGCGAATAGAAAGCGAAGGATTCGCCTATGCGGACACTCCTGGCGAGGCCGCTTCAGACGCCCATGTGTTGACGGTGCATGTCGGGCTTGGCAGTTTGAACTTTGATACGAAGAAATATGCCAATGCAGGGTTGATAAACAGTGATGTGCTTGATGTGATGTGCGACGGTTCCGTGGTGATAAATTATGATCGCGGCGAGGTCCTTGACATCACGAGCCTCCGCCGAGCTTTAGCCAGTGGCAAGGTTCGCCACGCGGCCATTGATGCGGATCTTTTCAAGAACGATGAAACCAGCGAACTGTCAGGCCCCATGCTCCCCTATCTGCAGTTGGCGCGGAACTTCCCCGGGCAACTTGAATTGTTGCCGCACGCTGCCGCCGACACAGATCACGTCTCGCGTGTCGCCGGGGCCAAACAGGCGGTCGATCAGATAGTTGACGTTATCCGTCGCAAGGTGGTGGTGAACCTCAGGGGCACTTTACCCGAAGGGTATAAAAACGGTGGCGCTATCGTTCCCACCGGCATTGGATCCATTACGCCTAGACGCGTTCTGGCGCTTTTTTCGCAGGCCGGGATGGTTGAGGAGCTTGCAGAGCTCAGCGAATTGAACGCTAGACTCTGGCTGCAGGCAATCAAGGTGCCGACAAAAGAGCGTCAGGCTTTTGTTGATCTACAAGGCAAGCAGCTCATTAGCCTCCTCAATAAGCTTTGCCTATTTGCGGAAGAGAACTCGCTTAGGGGTTACTACGAATAGCAAACCGATTTTACGAACGATCGACTCAACCAAATCTCCAATGGGACTTCTATCCCTACGCAGGCTGCTGATTGGAAACGTGGTCATGGCACAGTGACGGAGTGAAACTCTTGCTAGCACAGGGCGCCCATGGCAATCGCAATTGGATTATTGCGGCCCTAGTCGGCATTTTCAAGGAACAGTTATCGATCCATGCCGACGTTGCACACGCATGAAGCGGGTATGAATTTGCTTCATACTCTTGACAGGACAGTCGGTCGCATGTTGCCTTCCCGAGGCATCATTCGGGCTTGTGATTTAGATTTTCTACGCTCGTACCACTTCGATGATGGTTCTGAGAACTTCATCTCTCGAAGCAGCTTCGATCCAGCGAAGCACGACAACAAGCTCGTTTTCCGGATCTGCCAACAGGAGATTTCCACCGAGGCCAGCTGCCCAGAAGGTCCGCATTGAAAACCCTGAAAACGCCTCGTTCGTATTGAGCCACCACAGACAGCCGTACTCAGGTTTTAGTGGCGACGGCCGCAAGCTGATATCGACCCAACGATCGGGCAGGATCTGTTCGCCGTTCCAAATGCCGCGCCGAAGGTAGAGCTGCCCGATCAAAGCAAGGTCAATCGCGCTCACCTGCATCCCGCCACCCCAATGCGAGCCGCCAGGAACAAACTGAAATTTGCGACCGTGCCAATCGATATCGGTCTCCTGGAACCCGTTCCACGTCCATGTCTGCGAGGCCCCAAGCGGCCGCATTAAATAGCGGTCGAGGACGACGGGCAGCGGTTCCTGGAAGAGGATCGTCAAGGCGGCGCAAAGCGCGTTAATGCGCACGTCGTTATATTCCCAGTACGAACCCGGCGCTTGAATCTCTCTGAGCGAGCCCTTTGGCAGGATCGCAACGGCTCCTCCCACGGCACGGTGCCAGTCGATTGAATCCGGCCGACCGAATAGCGTTCCCGTCCATTCGCTCGTCAGTTGAAGCAGCTGGCGCCACGTCACGCTTCCATTGTGGGGTCCGGAAAACCAATCAGCCTCCACCGAGGCCGAAACGGGAGCATCAAGATCAGAGATCAACCCGTCCCGATAAGCGATACCCGCGAGCGCATTCACGAAGATTTTCGTTAGGCTGAAGGCAACATCGGCCCTGTCCGGCGTGCCCCAGCTTGCCACAAGCTTGTCCCGACAAATAATCACTCCAGTCGATGGGCCGCGGTCTTTCATCGGACCCATCAACGCAGCGAGCGGACCTTCGCCACCGGCGAGGTTCGCTTCATGCATAAGCTGACCAGTATCCGTTGGAATTTCCGTTCCGCATGCTGCGGCAAAGGACACAACCTTTGAAAGCGCGTCTGAATCGAAGAAGGATTGATCGGCATTCATATAGGCAGGGCGTAGTTGTTGGGTCACATCGGCACCGTTTGCCTAGAAAGTCGCTACACATTCTCGAATGATACGGCCAAGCTCGTGCATGCGATCGCGATCAATCCGCACTGTTGGCCCCGACAAACTGATTGCGCCAATGACCACGCCTGCCTCATCCAGGATCGGTGCAGCGGCACAACGGACACCTTCATAAAGCCGCTCGTCGTCAACGGCGTAACCGCGTTCGATAATCTCGGCGAGCTCATCGGCTGTAGGACGAAGACTTGGAGGAATGGGAAGTGCCTGAGCCTTGTCCCCCAAAAAAGCGAGGAAGACTTTACCCAGAGCCGTATTGTGAACTGGTGCGAGAGTTCCGGTGGGTCGATCGACCATCAGCGGTACATTTGGGACCTCCCGCTCGAGATACAAGACTCGGTCGTCGGCAAGAACCCCAAGATGGGCGGACTCACCAGTGAGCTCGACAAGCGTCTTCAGGACGGGCCGCGAGCGCTCCCGAATACCCGGCCTCGTGCCGGGCAGTCCTAGAGATTCCAGAAGCTTGGGCCCCGGAAAAAATCGTCTGCGCTCGTCCTGCCGCGCATATCCCGAAACGACGAGCGTTTGCAGCATGCGTGATGCCAATCCCTTGTCGATGTCAAGGAGGGTGGCGACGTCCGTGGTCCTTACACCGCTCCGCTCCCTCAGACAGTCGAGCGCTCGCAGACCTTTGGCCAGCGACTTCATGGGCCCAATGATCGTATCCCGTTCGATATTTCCGGCCTCAACAAGTTCAAGCATTTTTAACCGTCCATTCGTTGCATATATTGCAACATAAAAATTTGTTTATTGCAATGGCCGAAATCTATCCAGGAAAGCAATGTTCGCTCAAAATGAACATAATCAGTCATTTGTACGCAATTTTCCAGGCTATTGGTATATTATTTTACATCACAGCAGGATTTTAGCATGGTGTCGCTTCGATAAGAGTTGTTGCTTTGTTAGAAAAATCTGCAACAATTGCACTCAAGCAGGAGCATATATGCCTGTGATCAATACGGATGCAGAAACCGTGGAGGCGGTCGATGTGTCGCTGGCGTCTCCAGGGAGGAGAAGCAATGTCTGATAACGCTGTTCGAGCGGCTGGCAACAGCCGTCCAGTAATCGCGTGCAACCTCGACGACGACCAGGTCGAGAGATTGCGTGCACATCCAAGCAATCCGATCGTTCTGGCTTATAGCGACAGCCGACCGGTCTGGGATGTGCCTTCCGAGGCCGATTTTCTGTTTACCTTTTTCAAGGGCTGGAGCGTAGCGCCGAAAGAACCTCCGGCAGGTTGGCCGCATCGGTTGAAGTGGGTCCAGATTGCCTCGGCCGGTATTGATGCCTTTCCGGCTTGGGTGTTCGACGCACCGCTAGTCACCACGGGGCGCGGGATATCAGCTGAAGCAATCGCCGAATATGCGATTGCCGCGATTTTCGCGCACGAAAAGAAGTTGTTCGAGGATTTACTCGTTCATTCCCGCAGCGAATGGAACAAGCGGACCCTCGGTACGGTCTCTGGTAAGGGGCTGGGTATTCTTGGGTTCGGCGCCATCGGTGCGCGCGTTGCCGGCAAGGCGCTCGCGCTTGGCATGCATGTCAGCGCGGTAACGCGATCGTCCGGGCTCGCCAACGGAGAAGTGAAGCGATATGGTACGCTCGAAGAGATGATCGCTGATGTCGATCATCTGCTGCTTGCCGTGCCGCTTACTGAGGCGACCCGGCACATTGTCAAGCTCGACACTCTCCGCAAGGCAAAGCCAGGTCTTCACATTATCAATGTCTGCCGCGGCGACGTCATCGATGATAATGCGCTTCTCGATGCCCTTGACGAGGGTCGAATCGCTGCCGCGACACTTGACGTGACGACGCCAGAGCCGCTTCCAGACGGCCACGCCTTCTATAAACATCCCTCCATTCGTCTGACCCCGCATATATCCTGGACCTCCGAGGACAATCCCGCCCGCATCGCTGCCAAGCTTCACGCCAATCTCGATCGCTTCCTTTCAGGAGATAAGCTCGAAGATATCGTTGTCGCTGGACGAGGCTATTGAGGCAGATGATGAGTAACGCTTCACATCCTTCACCCGATAGAACCAATCGCCCGCTCGCTGCCTTCTGCATCGTCGTCGGGATCGGCGCCTTGTGGGTTTCCAGAAACTACGACGCTGGAACCGTCATCAGCATGGGCCCCGGGTTCTTTCCAAAGGCCGTTGCAGGATTGCTGATTTTCCTTGGGATCATTGTGTTTCTCGTCAACGGCCGCGACGTGGAGCCCTCGGAGGATCCAGAGCAACCGGGTATTGGCCTGCTTTCGCTCGGACGCATTCTCCTATTCGTGGTCGGCTCGGTCGTCCTGTTCGGCATGACGTTGCATCCCTTGGGCCTTCCGGTGGCAACATTTCTGATGGTGGCGCTTGCAAGTGCCGCCCGAAGCGGCGCGCGACCAGTGACCGTGATCCTGACCGCACTGGTGCTCGCGATCTTTGCCACGCTTCTGTTTGCATTCGCCTTACAGCTGCAGATGCCCGTTTATCCGGAGCTACTCAAATGATCGGTCACGCGGACATCCTAAGTGGCATTGTGCTTGGGCTGCAGGTTGCGTCCGATCCGACCAATATCCTCTTTTGCCTGGTTGGCTGCCTCGTTGGGACATTGGTCGGCGTTCTCCCGGGTCTTGGCCCGACAGCGACGATTGCGATCCTGCTCCCGCTGACTTTCGGGCTTCCCCCGGTAACCGGCCTGATCACGCTAGCGGGCATTTATTATGGGGCACAGTATGGCGGATCGACAACTTCGATCCTGTTGCGCCTGCCCGGAGAGGCTTCGTCAGTCGTTACCGTGATTGATGGTCATGCTATGACCCGAAACGGGCGCGGTGGGGCAGCCTTGACCATTGCGGCACTGGCTTCGTTTCTCGCTGGCACCATCGGCACCTTCTTCATGGCCGCTTTCGCTCCGGTTCTCGCGGTGGCGGTCCTCAAATTTGGCGCTCCGGAATACTTCATGCTGATGTTCCTTGGACTGATCACATCGGTCGTCCTGGCACAAGGATCTGTGTTGCGTGCACTCGCGATGATCATGCTCGGACTGCTGCTTGGCCTCGCCGGCACTGACGTGAACTCAGGCCAGTACCGCTTTGATTTTGGTTTCTACGAACTGCTGAACGGCGTGCCGTTCGTTCCGGTTGTCGTCGGCCTTTTCGGGATCGCCGACATTCTCGTTGCCCTCGAACGGGCAGTAAAGGACGAAGCGCCTCCTGTCGTCCACCGGATCAGCAGCCTGTGGCCCACCAAGGAGGAAGCGCGCCGAGCAACACCTGCGGCTTTTCGCGGAACGGTGATCGGCCTGGTGCTCGGGCTGCTCCCCGGTGGCGGCGCTCTTTTGAGTTCGTTCATGGCCTATACCGTAGAGAAGCGCTTCTCGAAGACGCCAGAAAAATTTGGAACCGGCATGGTAGAGGGTGTCGCAGCGCCGGAAGCAGCCAACAATTCTGGTGCGCAGACCGCCTTTCTCCCGCTGCTGACATTGGGCATTCCGTCGAACGCGATCATGGCGCTCATGGTCGGAGCGATGATGGTTCACGGCATCGTGCCTGGACCACGCATCATGACCAATCAGCCTGATCTCTTCTGGGGCCTTATCGCCAGCATGTGGATCGGCAATCTGATGCTGCTCGTCATCAACCTGCCTCTCGTCGGGATATGGGTGCAGCTCTTGAAGATCCGCTACCAGTTCCTCTTCCCGACCATTCTCGTCGTCAGCATCATCGGTATCTATGGCGTTGAGTTCACCACCTTCGACGTTTACCTGACCGCTATCTTCGGATTGCTCGGTTACTTCCTTCACAAATGCCGATGCGAACCGGCGCCGCTGATTCTCGCCTTCGTGCTCGGACCAATGATGGAGGAGTATTTCCGACGCTCCATGCTTGTGGCGCGCGGGGATATATCGATCTTCATCACGCATCCGATCAGTCTCGCCATGCTCGTCGTGACCATCGGGCTGCTTCTCAGCCTTCTTTTCCCGTTTATTCAATCGTTCCGGCAGAAAGCATTTGCCGAGTAACGCCACCGGAGGACTTCGCATGACGTTCCAGATTACCAGACGATTCTTTCTTGTGGCGGGCACCGCAGCTGCGGGTATGGCAATGCTTGACCGTCAGGCATTTGCCGATAAATATCCATCGAAGCAGATCGACTACATCATCCCCTACAATGCTGGCGGAATGAGCGACAACATCTCGCGTCTCATCGGTGAGAAGATCACGGCCGCGACCGGTCAAGCTGTCATCAATGACTATAAACCAGGTGCAGGCGGAGCGATCGGAGCAAACTATTACATCCGCACGCCGGCGGATGGTTATACGCTGCTGCAGTCGACCAACAGCTTTTACGCGATCATCCCGTTTGTAACAAAGGTCGAATATGACCCCGCCAAGGACCTGACGCCGCTCGTTTTGATCGGCGACGCTCCGATGGTCATCGCGGTCAATCCGGCTGTGCCCGCAAATACCCTTCCGGAGCTGATTGCATACGCAAAGGCAAATCCGGGTGCCGTCTCGTTCGGCACGGCCGGGAAGGGAACAGTAGGGCATTTGAGCGGCGAATGGCTGCAAAAGCGCGCCGGGATCGAGCTTCTTCATATTCCTTATAACGGCACGCCTGCTGCCTTGCAGGCTGCTCTCTCGAACGAAGCCCAGATTGTCTTCGGGCCTGAGAGCGCCGAACATATTGCCGCCGGAACGTTGAAAGGCATCGCGGTGTTGGGTGACAAGCGCTGGGCGAAACTGCCGGACCTTCCGACGACCGCAGAAGCCGGGATTGACGGTTGGGCGCCCCGCAGCTGGCACACCGTCTCCATCCAAGGCTCGGCGCCAGATGACATCAAGCAGCAACTCAACAAGCTGATCAACGGTATCCTTGAGCAGCCGGAGGTCCACGACAGGATCGCCGGGTTCGGGCTGATCCCCGGCATCGAGACGCTTGACGAAGTTCGTAAACGCGCGTCCGACGACAATCAGCAATTTGGCCAATTGATCAAGGATGCCGGCCTGGCTGTCGGCCAATAGACGCCCGTATACAGGAATGACCTTGTGACAAACAGAATTGAAACGGCGCGACGGGAGGGGAGATTTCCCATCTCGCTCGCCCATTTGAGCATGATCGATGTCGACCACCTGACGCTCGTCAAAGCAGCCGAGGCCGGCGGTTTCGACGGCGTGGGACTGCGCATCGTCGCGCCACCCCATACGCCGTTGGTTCGTGAGATCCTTGGTGATCGCCAGGCGACTGCTGAGGTAAAGGCGGCGCTTCGCGACACCGGAATTGCTGTCAGCGATGTCGAGACTTTTGCGTTGCGGCCTGACACGAATATTGCCGATTACCGGGCCGGGCTTGAACTTGCCGCCGACCTCGGTGCTGCGCATATCATGACCTCGGGCGTCGATCCTGATCCTCAACGGACCTACGAGAATTTTCTCGAACTCTGTGATCTTGCCGGCGAATTCGACCTTTCCGTTGCTATCGAGTTTATCGCGTTTCGGGAATTGCGGACGCTGACTGAGGCTGCGGCGCTTATCGCGCGCAGTGATAAAGACAATGCCGGGATCGTTATCGACGCCTTGCACCTCAGCCGATCGGGTGGGAATCCCAGCGAGGTTGCGGCCCTGCCGGCCAGTCGAATTTCATTCGTCCAGCTTTGCGACGCTGGCGAGCACGTTCCGGCCTTCGACGCCCTCGCCTATGAAGCGCGAAACGATCGCCTCCTGCCCGGCGACGGCAGCCTCTGGCTCGGCGATCTGATCAAGGCTCTTCCTGAGGGGCGCGTTCTTGGAATTGAAGCGCCAACGAGAGCGCTCGCTCATCTCGATCCCGTGGAACGTGGTCGCCGCATCGGCGCGCGGTCGCGGCAATTTCTGAAATCCGTCACTGCGATCTAATTCGAGGCACACATAATGAACAGTATCGATCTTCAGGGACGGGTTGCCGTCATCACTGGCGGCGCCAGCGGGATTGGACTTGAGACAGCCTTGCGGTTTCTCAGTTCCGGAGCTCGTGTTGCGCTTTGGGATCTGAATGAAGATCAGGGGCGAAAGCTCATCGGGCAAAATTCCGGCCTGTCTTTTTATCGTGTCGACGTCAACGACGATCAGTCGGTTGATGCGGCGGCTGCCGCGACCGCGAATGATTTCGGACGCATCGACATCCTGGTGAATTCAGCAGGCGTCGGCAACATCAGGCACACTGTCGCGGGATATCCCGTCGATGGATGGCGGCGGATCATCGATATCAACCTCACCGGAACGTTTCTGTGCTGCCGCGCTGTCGTGCCTTACATGCAGCAGACGAATTATGGACGTATCATCAATATTTCATCTGTCGCCGGCAAGGAGGGGCCGCAATTCGCTTCTGCCTACGCGGCGTCAAAGGCAGGCGTGATCGGCCTGACCAAATCGTTGGCCAAGGAACTGCTCGATACCGACATCCGCGTCAACACGATTACACCGGCAGCAGTTGAGACCGCGCTCTTCCACGAGATGAGCGAGGAGTCGCAGAAGGCATCAAAGGGGCGCATTCCACTGGGGCGCCTCGGACAACCTGCCGAAGTCGCTGCGATGATCGCATGGCTCGCTTCCGAGGAATGTTCGTTCTCCACCGGCGCGGTTTTCGATCTATCCGGCGGTAAAGCCACCTACTGATTTCCATCTGAGAGGAACATCCATGACCAAGACAATCGACTACTTCTTCAGCCTCGGCTCACCATGGTCTTTCATTGGACTTGACCCCTTTGTCGAGCTGGCGAAGAGGCACCAGCTGACGATACGGCCGTTTCCAACAACATTGATCGAAGAAAATGGCGGCATCTATTCGAAGAACCGTCCGGAGCCGCGTCGCGCATACTGGACGAAGGATTTGAAACGCTGGAGCAAGTTGAGAGGCAAGGCACTTCTCCTTGAAAACCGGCCTTCACTCTTGGACCCCACACCGTCGTCCTTCATGGTGATAGCCGCCGGCATTGACGGACAGGATTGGATTGGCCTTACGCGCGCTTTGCAGGAAGCCTTCTGGCTGCGCGCGGAGAACATCGGCGATCCGGAGGTCCGCAAGACGATCGCCGACAGGGCGGGCTATGATGGCGCCGCGCTCCTGGCACGCGAATTGGCAACGGATGTCCAGGCGCGCTGGAAGGACAACCACGAGGCCGCGCGCGTTGGCGGCATTTTTGGTTTTCCGACCTATCGATATGATGGCGAGGTTTATTGGGGTCAGGACAACCTGCCATTCCTCGAGAGACACCTCAAAGGTGAACTTGTCGCGTAGCCGCCAAGACGGAGATTAGTTGATGACGTTTTCCTTTCCGGGCGCCCTCATCTCAACGAGCTGGCTGGCCGATCATTTGCACGATGACACGCTCGTCCTCCTCGACGCATCGTTCAAGCTGCCGGGCACAACGCCAACGGCGGCCGAAGATTTCCAGGAGAGGCATATAGAAGGAGCACGCTTCTTCGACATCGATCAAATCGCCGATCGCTCAAACCCGCTCCCTCATATGCTACCCAGCGAATTGGAATTCGAAAACTTCATGTCCGAGCTTGGCATCGGCAACAGCAGCTCGATTGTCGTTTACGACACACCGGGCCTGATGTCGGCCGGACGCGCTTGGTGGACATTGCGGGCATTCGGTCATGAGAACGTTGCTGTTTTGGATGGGGGCTTGCGGAAATGGCTGCTAGAGGGACGCCATGTAACAGCGGCTGCTACCGCTGTGTCCACCACCGAGTTCAAAGCGACGTTCGCCATAGGCTTTGTCCGGTCCAAGCAACACCTGATCCAGAATCTTCAGGGCCGGAATGAGCAGGTAATTGATGCGCGGTCAGCGGCACGCTTTGCGGCGGTCGAGAAGGAGGCACGGCCGGGGCTTCGGTCGGGACATATTCCTGGAAGCCTGAACCTTCCCTTCACTGAGTTGACGAACCTACAGACCGGAGCGCTCCATGATACTCGGAAACTCAAAACAATGTTCGAGCAGGCAGGGCTCGATTTCGACGAGCCGGTTGTTGCCACCTGCGGGTCGGGCGTGACGGCGGCAGCGCTTGTCTTCGCGCTTCACGTTCTCGGTAAGACGGACGTTACAGTTTACGATGGAGCTTGGGCCGAATGGGGTCTGCCCGGCGATACACCAGTCGTAGAAGGCGCGGCTGAACAGAGAGTAAATGTACAATGACGAACAAGGCAGAGTTGCTGGCAAATCTTGAAGCGCAGTTTGAGGATCGTTTCTCTCGTTCGTTGGCCTTGCGCGAACAGCACGGGCGCGGGGAATCCTATCATTCCGTCAAGTCACCTGACGCCGTTGTGTTTGTCGAAACAACTGAGGAAGTCGCTGACATCGTCCGCCAATGCGCTGATGCCAGGATGCCCGTCATCGCTTATGGTGCGGGCACCTCTCTCGAAGGGCATCTGTCCGCAGTCGAGGGCGGCATCTCCGTGGACCTTTCGCGTATGAATGCTGTCCTTCGCGTCAGCCCGGAAGATCTGGACTGCACCGTACAGGCGGGTGTAACGCGCGAAGACCTGAACAGCTATCTTCGGGATCTGGGGTTGTTCTTCCCGATCGATCCTGGCGCCAACGCATCGATTGGAGGCATGGCCGCAACGCGGGCATCCGGGACCAATGCAGTGCGCTATGGAACCATGCGTGAAAATGTCCTGTCGCTAACGGTCGTTCTGCCGGACGGTCGCATCATTCGTACGGCGGGCAGGGCACGGAAGTCTTCGGCTGGGTACGACTTGACCCGGCTGTTCGTCGGTTCTGAAGGCACGCTTGGCATCATTACCGAGGTGACATTGCGACTACATGGGATACCTGAAACCATGTCAGCGGCCTTGTGTTCCTTTCCCGATATCGCAAGCGCGGTGAACACCGCGATCGTCATCGTTCAGATGGGAATTCCGGTTGCCCGCATGGAATTGATGGACCGCGGTTTGATTGAAGCTGTCAACGCGTATTCGGCACTCGATCTCCCGATTAGGGACACGCTTGCGTTCGAGTTTCATGGTTCACCAGCATCTGTCGAAGAGCAGGTTGCGCTCGTGCGGGAAATTGCGACCGAGAACGGCGCGGACAATTTCGAAGCGGCGACGTCGCTCGAAGAACGTAACCGCTTGTGGAAAGCGCGGCATAACGCCTTCTATGCTGTCGTCTCGCAGCGCCCTGGAGCAAAAGGTTGGTCATCCGATGTCTGCGTACCGGTTTCGGAACTGGGAAACTGCATTCTTCACGCCCGCGAGCTTTTGGCTGGTTGCAACATTCCAGCGGCCATACTCGGCCACGTTGGGGACGGTAACTATCATGTCGTTTTTGCTGTCGACCCCGACAACGAACAAGAGATCGAGGAAGTTGCCCACATCAACAAGCTCATGGTCAAGAAAGCAATTTCCGTCGATGGAACCTGCACAGGCGAACATGGTGTCGGCACTGGTAAGATAGCTTATCTCCGCGAAGAGCACGGGGCCGCACTTGATGTAATGGCACTTCTAAAAGATGCGCTTGATCCACACGGAGTTATGAACCCAGGAAAGATTTTTCTGCGCTAACAATCGGGGTGCAACGACGTACAGGTAGAAAGATTGGGATGGAGGATACGCTGAAATCTTCGATCTACATCTCCGGTGCATCATGTTCCGGAGTGACAACGCTCGGTCAGGGCCTCGCGTCTGCATTAGGTTTGCGTCATGTTGACTGCGACGACTTCTATTGGTTGCCGACCAATCCACCGTTCACGACGAAGCGTCCGCCTGCCGATCGAGTCCGCCTGATCCGCGAGGCGTTGGGAGAGGAGGGGTGGGTACTGTCCGGATCGTTTGACGGCTGGGGAGACTCCCTCATCGAACGCGTCGATCTGATCGTATTCGTCTACACCCCTACACCTATCCGGATGGAACGGCTCCTGGCGCGGGAACGGGAACGTTACGGCAACCGGATATTGCCTTCGGGCGACATGTACGAAATCCATACGAATTTCGCGGCTTGGGCCGCTCAGTACGACAAACCGGGTTTTCCCGGGCGAAACCTGGCCCGCCATGAGGATTGGCTGGAGAAGCAAATCGCCCCCGTATTGCGTCTTGATGGCACCCAAGACCCGCGGGCTCTGGTCTCACGGGTTCTCACTAATCTACCGGCAATCGGTTGAGCTGCCATCCCGTGAACAAAGCGCGCCAAATCATGGTCGACGAATGACGAATGGGAGACCCAACTACAATAAACTTGGAGCTCGAGGAATTACCACCACTCGGTCGGCAACATATCGTATTTTAACTGATCCGCTGGCCACTATCGGTTTCGAAGAGGTGAACGTTGGCAATATCACCCTTTACCGAGAGCCGCTCGCCGACCCGGATTTCAGCTGATCTCGGGAATTCGATGGTGACAAGTTTTTCGATGCCGGCATCGAGGTAACCGAAGGTCTGACTGCCAAGCCGTTCGACCACCGCCAATTCGCCGCTGAACCAACCCTGGGCGGCGTCGCAGACGGTCAGGTCTTCCGGACGGATGCCGAAGGTAACCGTCTTTGCGGATACGGCTGGTCCGTCCCCAGCATCTATAACGGCTTTGCCTGCCGGCAATTGCAGAACGAAATTGTTCCGGGTGGATTCAACGACATTCACCCGGAAGGTATTCATGGTCGGACTGCCGATGAAGCGTGCCACGAAGAGACTTGCCGGCTTGCGGTAGAGGTCAAGCGGATGCCCGATCTGTTCGACGTTACCCGCGTTCATGACGACAATCCGATCAGCGAGTGTCATAGCCTCCACTTGATCGTGCGTGACGTAGACGGTCGTCGCCTGCATGCGGCGATGCAGCTTGGCAATTTCAAGCCGCATCTCGACGCGAAGTGCGGCATCGAGATTCGACAGCGGTTCGTCGAACAGGAATGCCTTCGGTCGGCGAACGATGGCGCGGCCCATCGCAACCCGCTGGCGCTGGCCGCCCGAAAGTTGTGCCGGCCGACGCTCAAGATAATCCTGAAGCTTGAGGATATCGGCCGCGCCTGTCACGCGCGCGTCAATTTCATTGATGGGCTCGCCGCGCATTTTGAGGCCAAACGCCATATTTTCTTCAACGCTCATATGGGGGTAGAGCGCATAATCCTGAAAGACCATGGCAATGTCGCGGTCGGAGGGCGGCAGGGCATTGACGACCTTGTCACCAATCCTCAATTCACCCGCGCTGATTTCCTCCAGCCCGGCGATCATTCGGAGCAGGGTGGATTTTCCGCAACCGGACGGACCAACAAGAACGAGAAACTCGCCGCTCGCGACATCGATATCTACCCCGTGGATCACGGGAACGGTCCCGTATAGCTTTCGGATCTGCTTCAGACTGATCGCTGTCATTCGATTGTTCCTCCGCCGGATACGTTATTGACTTTCATTATCGATATCAATATCAATAATGATAATTAGCGTCATCTGCAATCAGGAGGAGAGCTTGCAGTGCCCGACGACTCCATCACCCGCAGATCAAATCGCCCATCCTATAGTCCGCTTCCAGCAAAGGCGGCCGTGGCGTTCGATCAATTGAAGCGGGATATCATGCTGGGAGAGTTGCGCGCCGGCGAGCCGTTGACGGAGCTTGATCTGGCGGCTCGGTTCCAATGCAGTCAGGGTACCATTCGTGAGGCCCTGCTGCAGTTGCAGGAAGAAGGGTTGGTGCGACGCCAGGGGCACCGGGGCACCCAGGTATCTGCCTGCACGGTCGATGAAGCCGTTGAAATGTTCCGCGTGCGCCAGCAGATAGAATGCAATGGCATCGTTCGTGCGCTGCGCCACAAGAGCCGGACTCTCGTTTCCGATCTTCAGGAACTTGCGGACGATATGGCAGAGTCTGCAAACAACGGCGACGAGCTCCAGCTCGCGGCGCTCGACCGGGATTTCCATCGGCGGATTTTTCGCGATGCCGACCTGCCGGCGCTCGATCCGATCTTGCACCGGTGTCTCGTTCATAACCACCGCTTCAAGATCTCAAGAAGTATCGGTTCCCGCGATCTCATGGCGACAGCACTACGGCACCGCGTCATAATTGAAGCTATAGAGCAGGGCGATGTGGCCGCTGCAACGCAAGCCTTGCATCATCATATCGCGACGATTGTCGACTTCGGGCCAACTGTGTTTCCGGACGCTGATCAATGAACGGCGCTGGTTTTTCCAATGAACTTTCAGCGGAGATGCGCGCTTTGTTGCTGCGCGTCGAAGCGGAGCTGGGGCCGCTACCTGATCCCACATTGCTGCCGGCGGAAGAGGGCAGGGCGCAATCCGAACGTTCAAACCAGCGCAACAATGTAAACCTGCCGCCGCTTGCTCAGACGCGAGACATCATCGTTGCCGCCAACACAGAACTTGGTTCCCAAGATTGCCGCATGCGGGTGCTTGTTCCGCATGATGCGGGCATTGGCGCGGTGCTTTTCGTTCACGGCGGAGGGTTCGCGTTCTGCAGTCCTGAAACGCATGAGCGTTGTGCCCGGGTTCTCGCCAACGAGATCAGATTGCCCGTGCTCGTTCCCGATTATCGACTTGCGCCGGAACATCCATTTCCAGCGGGCCTGCACGACGTTGTCGCCTGCCTGCGTGCCGCATTCACGGCAACGTCAGAAGCAGGAGTATCCACGGGACCGCTTATCATCGCAGGAGATTCAGCGGGGGCCAATCTCGCGCTTGCAGCCGTCATGCATGAAGAGAGAGCTGGACGTTCACTGCCGTCGGGCATGCTTCTGTTCTACGGCGCGTTTGGCGCCGACTTCACCACGGAGTCGTATGGCCAGTTTGCCGAGGGCCCCGGTCTGACGCGCGGCAAGATGCAACGATACTGGAACTGGTATTGCGCGGATGAGGATGCCCGCCGCAATCCGCTGGCGGCACCGCTACACGCCGATGACAATGTACTGCGCGCATTGCCGCCGCTCTATCTCCTGGCCGCTGGCGTCGATCCTCTCTTGTCCGACACGCTTCTGTTCGCTGATCGGCTGAAGGCCGTCGGCCGCAACGATCCCCTCACTGTTGTGCCGGGGGTAACGCATGGATTTCTGCAAAACACGAATGAACTGGCTGCTGCGCGGGAGGCGCTTGTGGCGGCCGGGGAGGCTGCTCGAGGAATGATCCGCGGCAGTTGACGACCCATAACAAAGGTGGAGGAAACAATGAGCATTCTCAAGAAACTGGGTATCAGTTGCGCATTCATGGCCGGCCTGGCGGTGAGCGCCGCCAATGCGGCTGAAACGGTGCGGTTCTGGTATCATTTCGACAATCCGGAAAATCCGATGTCGGATCTCGTGGCGAAGTTCGAGGCGAAAAACCCTGATATCAAAATTGAAGCGGAAAACGTTCCGTGGAACAGTTACTACGACAATCTGTATACCTCCCTGGTTGGCGGCAATGCGCCGGACGCCGGGATGGTCAAGCTTTTTGCGCAGCCGCGACTGGCTGAAATGGGTGCGCTGGAGCCGATTGGCGACCGCATCAACGCCTGGCCGGGCAAAGCCGATCTTCTCGATAATCTGCTGGAATTGAACAAGGGGCCGGATGGGCAGCAATATTACCTGCCGATCCAGTACGTCGTGCTGTATCTTTATTACCGCGCCGATCTCTTCAAGGAGGCGGGCCTCAATCCACCGGTGACATGCGAAGACTTCCGCACGGCAGCGCAGAAATTGACCAAAGCGCCCGACACCTATGGTTTTGGCCTGCGCGGCGGCAAGGGCGGCTGGGACCAGTGGGGAACATTCGTCTTTTCGCAAGGCGCGGAACTCAAGCCGGGCGGCCTGACCAACCCTGAAGCTGTCGCGGCTAATCAGTGGGTGATCGATCTGTTCCAAAAAGACAAGGTTATCCCGCCATCGGCTCCGAATGACGGCTTCCAGGAAATTGTCGCAGCGTTCAAGGCTGGCAAGACGGCCATGACCATTCATCATATTGGCTCATCCAATGATTTGGTCAAAGCGTTGGGGGATAAGGTTTCCGCTGTTCCCGCCCCCAAATGCGGCGGCAAGCAGTGGACCTCCTATGGCGATGAATCCCTGGCGATTTTCTCGTCGTCACAGGTGAAGGACGCTGCCTGGAAGTGGATATCCTTTCTCGCCGAGGGTGAAAACAACGTAGCCTTCAACAAGGCGACGGGCCAGATGACTGTAACCAAGAGCGGTTCCGAGCATTGGACCCTGCATGAACGCCGTTTCGTTGACGCCACGGTCCAGTCTCTGCCGTTTGCTCACGTGCTGCCGCAAAGCACGGCGACAGCGGAGTTCGTCAATACCGCGTGGCAAACGTCGATGCAGCAAGCGCTCACCGGCCAGATCACCTCGCAACAGATGATGCAACAGCTTGAAAGCCTCTTCGCGCAGTAGCGCGGAGGGGTTTCCTATTACTGGTCGACGTCCGCCGAAAGTAGATTGTCCATGTCAACGCTTGCACCATCAGCACCTCACGATCTCACGCAGGTCCGCCCGCTTCGCAGCCGGCTGATGCCGTATGCCCTGCTGGCGCCGGCAGTGCTCGTGACATTGTTCATCGTTTTCTTCCCGATGGTTCAGGCGGTCGTCACCAGCTTCTACGACCTGGTCCTGTGGAAGCCCAATGCCAGCCGGTTCGTGGGCTTCGGCAACTACATCAAGCTCTTGCATGACCCGGTATTCTGGACTTCGCTCGGCCATACGGCCATATGGATCGGCTTGACGGTGCCCTTGCAGATGGGTCTTGGCCTGGTCGCGGCGCTCCTGCTCAATCGCGAGTTCCCATGGCGCGGTCTGGCGCGTGCCCTCGTCATAATTCCGTGGGCCTTGCCGAGCGTTGTCATCGCGCTGATGTGGCGCTGGATTTATGATCCAACCACCGGGGTGCTCAACGACATCCTGCTTTACCTGTCGATTATCCATTCAACCGTGCCCTGGCTCGCCGATCCGCATCTCGCGCTCTATGCGGTGATTGCAACCTTGACCTGGCAGGGCTTTCCGTTTTTCGCGGTGATGATCCTTGCCGGTTTGCAGGGGATACCCCAAAGCCAGTATGAAGCCGCCTCTATCGACGGGGCCAGCACGTGGCGTCAGTTCGTCCATATTACACTTCCGGGAATCGCACCCGTGCTGGCGACGGCGGGTCTGCTGCGAATTATCTGGGTCGCAAATTCCATGGATGTCATCTTCGTCATGACAGGTGGCGGCCCGGGTTATGCCACACACACACTGCCGCTTTATGCGTTTATCAAGGCTCGGCAAAATCTCGATTTCGGCTATGGCACCGCCATTGCCGTTACGTTCACGATCCTTCTCGGCGCCATCGTGGCGGTCTATATCGTCCGGACCATGCGCGAGGTGGAACGATGAACAAACCCTCGACGCTCCGCCGGATTCTCACGACGGATATTCCTGTCGTCTTCATCATAATGCTCGCCATGGGGCCATTCGTCTGGATGATCCTGACGTCCCTGACACCGACCGCGCAATTATCTGCGTCTGGCGTATCCCTGTCGCCGGCGGGGTGGAGCATGGACAATTATATCCGCCTGCTGGAACAGACCTCGTTTCTCGGCAATATGCTGGACAGTCTGATTATTGCTGCTGGTACTGTCGTCCTCGGCCTCGCAGTTTCGGTCACTGCGGCCTACGCGCTGTCGCGTTTCCGCTTCCCGGGCCGCAAGCTGGTCATGCTGCAGTTTCTGCTGGTCAACATGTTTCCGATCGTGCTCCTGATCTTGCCGTTCTTTATTCTGATGCGGAAGATCGGCCTTCTCGATACGCATCTTGCGCTGATCCTCGCCAATTCAACTGTCGCCATTCCGTTCGCGGTCTGGATGCTGAGGAGTTACATCGGCGCTATTCCCCGCAGTCTCGACGAAGCGGCGATGATCGACGGCTGTTCCCGGCTGCAGGCGTTACGTCGTGTTGTTCTGCCGCTGGCCATGCCCGGCATCATTTCGACAGGCATCTATATCTTCATTACTGCGTGGAACGAATATCTCTACGCCCTGACGCTTGGCGGCCGGAACGTCCGCCCCGTTACCGTCGCCATCCAGACGCTGATAGGTGAATACCAGATCGAATGGGGTCTGCTCGCTGCCGGCGGTGTCGTCGGTGCGCTTCCCGCCACTCTGCTTTTCCTTCTCGTTCAACGCCGGCTTATCGGCGGCCTCACCCAAGGCGCAGTGAAGGGATGACTCTTATTAATATCAAAGAAGGACCCATGATGAATCCCATCGGATTGATCTCCATGCAATATGCAAGGCCATTCACTGCCGAGCATTTCCACCTCTTCAAGAAAATGCGCGAGCTTGGCTTTGACTTCGTCGAACTGCTGGTGC
Organism: uncultured Alphaproteobacteria bacterium; assembly: GCA_963776115.1. GTDB lineage: Bacteria > Pseudomonadota > Alphaproteobacteria > Rhizobiales > Rhizobiaceae > Phyllobacterium. Next base: position 61,725 of record CAVZLS010000012.1, read on the forward strand.
CCGAGCCTGGCGAAATCGACCTTGCCGAAGCCCGGCGCGCTTTGGACGATGCAGGACTTGGTGTCGTCCTCGCCGCGCGGGTCAATATGCAGCGCAACCTTTCATCGCACGAGAAAGATGCCCACCGTGCCGGCATCGACTACCTGCGCTATACGGCGGACTGCGCGGCGGAACTCGGTGCGACCGTTGTTGGCGGCCCTCTGACCGGCAATCCACTGGTGTTTGCCGGGCGTGCGCCAGTACCAGTAACCGAAGAGGAGCGGCTGGCGCGTAAGGACCGCTGCGTCGCGGGACTGAAGGAAGCGGGCGATCACGCTGCAAAAGCCGGTATTCTGCTCGCCGTCGAACCGCTCAATCGCTTCGAAAGCGATGTGTTGTGCACGACACAACAAGCCGTCGAGCTGCTCGATGCAGTGGACCATCCGGCGGTCAAGTTGATGCTGGACACATTTCACATGCACATGGAGGAGGCGTCGATCCCCGAGGCCATCCGGCTTGGCGGCGATCACCTCGTGCATTTCCAGGCCAACGAAAATCATCGCGGCTTCCCCGGCACCGGTTCGACCGACTGGGTTGCAGTTTGTCGTGCGCTGCACGAGGTGAACTACAAAGGCCCGGTATCGCTTGAGCCTTTCCGCCGCAATGATGATCGTTTTGGCGTTCCATTCGCGCAGTGGCGTCCACCGCATGAGGACGAAAGCGAGCGTCTCACGGCTAGTGCGGCCTTTATCAAATCCCATCTCACACTGACGGAATATCGGCGATGACATTGAAAATCGGCTGGATCGGTTGCGGCATTCACGCAACCCAGATGCTACTTCCCCAATTGGTCCGCCATGACGTCGAAATCGTCGCGCTCTGCGATATCGATGGCAAGCGTCTTGGCGATGCCGGCCGGCAGTTTGGCGTTGCGCGCCTGACCAGCGACGCCGAGGAGTTGATCCGTATGCCCGGCATCGACGCCATCGGCATGGCCGTGGGACCGGATCAGCATCTGCATTTCGGCAAGCTTGCGCTCGATCGGGGTCTGCCTGTGTTTATGGAAAAGCCGCCGTCGGGAACAGCAGCGGGCGCGCGCGAACTTCGCGCTGCGTCGGAGCGCGCCGGTAAACCGTTGCTCGTCGGTTTCATGAAACGTTATTCGGTCGGCAACAAGATTGCCCACAACATCATCAAGTCCGGGCGGTTCGGGCCGGTGCTTGGCCTTACCGGATACTATATGACCGCGCCGGGCTATTTCACCGGTAATGTCGATTATACCGGCTTCTTCCTGCATCACTGCGTGCACTATATGGATCTGGTGTCATTCTTTGTGTCGCCGGTGCGAACCATTTCGGCGCGAAAGGTGGAAAAAACACCGGGCAGGCTTCTTTTCCACGTCGGGTTCGAGTTCGAGTGCGGCGCCATTGGAAATATCGCGATGGGTACGATCCAGTCGCGGGGCACGCCGGTCGAGCGCATCGAGTTGATGAGTGACCACCAGCGTCTCGAGGTGGATGACGTGATTGAGGTGCGGTGGAACCGCAATCCGCCCTTCAAGATCGATGATCCGGAAGCAACACTCGCCGACGATGTCGACACTCTGACATGGAAGCCAAATTTTACGGCAGCGGCAAATGAAGATCCGAAGGGCTATTATTCACTCTTGGCCGATGTGGTTCCGGCCCTCGGCGGTGCGTCGACTGCTGCCCCGACAATTCATGATGGGGTGATAGCCATGGAACGGCTGGAGACTTTGCGACGGGAGCTTGATTTGTAATTTCCGCGGGCTGCCGCGGTCACTCGACGTTGGAGTCCATGCAGCGATACGTAAATTTGTATTCTCCTTCGGGCTTTCCCGGGTTCCTGTCGTCTCTTGGATTATGATAACAGGCACCCCACCTGATCCCGGCACGCCCAGCAACACTCAAAAGCTGTAGTCCCCCCTTTGCGGCGATCACCGTGGCCGGATACAATTGGTCACCTTGGTGTTGTACTACGCTGGCACAATTCAATGGTTCTTCGGATGCCTCCTCAAAGCAGATTTCGATGACCACGTCGCGATCACAATTGTTGACGAAAAGCCAACCTTTTTCGTTTTCGGTCCCGATGACGCAGCTCTTGGCATCGTCGCTAAAAGAGGGAGTAACCTGGCCGGAAAACAGGATTAAGGCGATCACGGCAAGCGTCTTGCATTTCTTCAAAAGCCTCATGTGATTCAAGCTGATGCGTCCCCGATTCGTCAAACTTGATTTTGAAGCAGCCTACGACGACTATTTCATCTTGGCCACTGTCAGCCAGATACAAACTCTCGTCTGCGGCGCGCTTGATCCGCAACGCCATGAGGTGGGGTTGCCGGTCGACGCAACCAAACGATTCTATAGTTTGTTCCGGATTGTTTTTCTCCAGATCAGCGGTGCGTGCAGGTTGGCAGACCGCACCCGACCGGTGGTCGCATCGCTTTGGAGCCAGGCGACACTGCTCTTTACGATTTCATCCACTGGCTGCGAAAACGTCGTCAAGTTATAGGACGTCCACGAGGACTGCTCGATATCGTCGAAGCCGACGATGCAGAGATCTTCCGGAATGTTCAGCCCAAAGTCGTACCGTGCACCGTCCATCAGCCCGAATGCCATCAGATCGTTGACACAGAATACAGCGTCGGGTCGCTTCGGTTCGGTGAACAATGTCTGCGCAATCTTGCGGCCGCTTTCATAGACGGTGTTCCCGTGGCGCACGACCCTGACCTCAAGTCCGAATTCGGCGGCCGCTGCGATGAAGCCGCGTTCGCGCGCCATCAGACTTGGTGTTCCAACGTCGGAGTTGGCGAATGCGAGGCGTCGGCAGCCGGCGCGCAGGAATGCACTCACGGCCACCCGTGCCGCTTGACCATCGTCGAGATTGATGCGGAACGGCCCCTCGATATCGTCGTCGCGGTTGATCAGAACGATGCGCTGGCCGCTGTTGAGGCAGAGCCTGGTGATCGCCTTGTCCGGAAGTCCAGACAACAGGATTGACGCGTCGGCGCGGTAGTGCAGGGTTTGCCGGAGCGCCGCGTCAACACTGCCATCCGAACGATCGGTGTTGATGAGCATGGCAATCTTGCCGGCCGTTTGCAGTTCGTGGGTGAGCGCGCGCACCAAACGGGCGCGGTAGGGCGTATCCATCTCGGACACGACCAGACAGACGATACCGCTTTCGCTACGCATCAGGCCGCGTGCAAGTTGGTTGACGTGATAGCCAAGCGCTTGCGCGGCCTCCATGACCCGCTGGCGTGTTTCCTCCGAAACACTCGCGCCGGGCGTGAACGTACGGGACACAGCCGAGCGCGAAACGCCTGCCCGCTTTGCTACGTCATCGGCACTGACGAATGATTTGTTCAACTGCATGAATCCATAGTTGTTCACGGTATCTTGCACGCGCTTGCGTAGCTACTGCAACCACCAGACCGCTAATTTTATTGAAGGAATGCAATAGTCGACTTGACAGCCGGTCACAACGTGTGAAACTTTTGCACACGCTTGCAAAAAAGCGTGCGGCATGGAGGTGCCGCTTTGTCAGGGAGGAAAATCATGCGTTCTGTATTCGCAATTGCCGCCGCTTTTGCTGTTGGTCTTCAGATGATGCCAACCGAGGCGCGCGCTGCGGACAATCTCAATCTGATCTGTTCGGCCGATGTCGTTATCTGTGAGTTGATGAAGGGCATGTTCGAGAAGGAGACGGGTATCCAGGTCAATATGGTCCGCCTGTCGTCGGGCGAGACCTATGCCAAGATCCGCGCCGAGGCGCGCAATCCGAAGACCGATATCTGGTGGGCGGGCACTGGTGATCCGCATTTGCAGGCCGCTTCCGAAGGGCTGACCCAGGAATATAAATCGCCAATGCTCGACCAGTTGCAGGATTGGGCGAAGAAGCAGGCCGAGAGCGCAGGATTATAAGACCGTCGGCGTTTATGCGGGTGCGCTTGGCTGGGGCTATAACACCGAGATCGTCAAGAAAAAGGGCCTCAAGGAGGCCAAGTGCTGGGCTGACCTCATCGATCCATCCTTCAAGGGCGAAATCCAGATCGCCAACCCGAACTCGTCCGGCACTGCCTATACCGCGCTGGCTTCCCTGGTTCAGATCATGGGTGAGGACAAGGCTTTCGACTACCTGAAACAGCTGAACGCGAATGTATCGCAATATACAAAATCAGGTTCCGCACCCGTGAAGGCCGCGGCGCGGGGTGAAACGGCGCTCGGCATCGTCTTCATGCATGATGCTGTTGCCCAGATTGCCGAAGGCTTCCCTGTCAAGGCCGTGGCTCCTTGCGAAGGTACCGGTTACGAAATCGGCTCGATGTCAATCATCAAGGGTGCGCGCAATCTCGACGCGGCCAAGAAATGGTATGACTGGGCTCTCTCCGCCGAAGTGCAGTCGCACATGAAGGATGCAAAGTCCTTTCAGCTGCCATCGAACAAATCTGCCACCGTTCCGCCTGAAGCTCCGAAATTCGAGGATATCAAGCTCATCGATTATGATTTCAAGACCTATGGCGATCCTGCCAAACGCAAGGAATTGCTTGATCGCTGGGACAAGGAAATTGGTGCAAGCGCCAACTGAACTTGCTTTTGCCTGATGCGATATGTCCGGATCGTTCCGGACATATCTCCAGCGCAAGTAACTTTCTATGATGAACGAGGGCGGGTGGCGTTATGGAACGTAGCGACCGGAGATTGAATATTGCGCTCGGCATCGGGCTCGCCGGGTTGAGCCTCGTGCCGTGGTACAGGATCGAAAGCGGTTTTTTCGGCTTCGATTGGCTCGGCAATTTTCCGAACGGTTCCAACGAAGCACCTGCTCTTCTGCAGATTTTCGCATACGGCCGCTGGACACTCGCCGTCATCGCGCTGCTCTTCGCTGCCGGCCTATGCGCGCGGGCTTTCAAAGTCTCGTCGCTTCGTTCAAATTTGCTGATCGCGGCCGGCGCCACTGGAATTGTCTTTCTTGTGCTGCAGGGGCTCGCTGTCGGGTTTACCGGCTGGACCTGGACGATAACGGAAGCGCTGTTCGGACCGCTTGCCGATGGCCAGCCTTCGATGGGTGCGGGCGCGGGGCTCGTGGCGCTTTCCTTCGTCCTGATGTTTTCCTTCGGACTTGCCGAACGCGGCGTGCTCCGGGGCGATGCCTTCGTCGTCGCTTCAATCGCGCTGCTCGTCTTCCTTGTCAGCATCTTTGTTTTCTACCCCGTGGGCAGCATGTTCATCGGTGCCTTCCAGAGTTTCGACGGCTCGTTCGATCCCTCCGGATTTGTCCGCAACATTCAGGATCCATCGATCTGGAGCCTTGGATTGTGTCGTCGGTGGCAATCGCTGTGGTGTTGCCTGGCGCACGCTGCTGCTGGCCATCCTTTCGGCGTTCGGCTCCACATTGCTCGGGCTCTGCTTCGCGCTGGTTGCCACCCGCACCCGCTTTCCATTCAAGAAGGGACTGCGGCTGCTGACGATCCTGCCGATCATCACGCCGCCCTTCGTCATCGGCCTTGCGCTTATCCTTCTCTTCGGCCGCGCCGGTGTCGTGACCCATCAGCTTTCCAACCTCTTCGGGATTGAGCCGGGCCGCTGGCTCTATGGCCTGACCGGCATCTGGATTGCACAGGTCCTGTCGTTCACGCCGATCTCGTTTCTCGTGCTCATCGGCGTCGTCGAGGGTGTCAGCCCGTCGATGGAGGAAGCGTCGCAAACCCTGCGCGCGGATCGCTGGCGTACGTTCTGGAAAGTTTCGTTGCCTTTGATGAAGCCCGGTCTCGCCAATGCCTTTCTGATCGGCTTCATCGAGAGCATGGCGGATTTCGGCAACCCTCTGGTGCTCGGCGGCAGCCATGGGGTGCTCTCGACGGAAATCTTCTTTGCCGTTGTCGGCTCGCAGAACGATCCTTCGCGTGCCGCGGTGCTGGCGATCATCCTGTTGTTCTTCACGCTCTCGGCCTTCCTTGCACAGCGACTATGGCTGGCAGGCAAGAGCTTCGCGACCGTGACCGGCAAGGGCGATTCCGGTGCGCATATCGCCTTGCCGCGATCACTGTCCATTGGCGTCCATGCCATCGTCATTCCCTGGATATTGTTCACGCTGGTCATCTACGGCATGATCCTGTTCGGCGGCTTCGTCCGCACATGGGGTCTCGACAACACTCTGACCCTCGAGCACTACCAGCGCGCATTCTCTTTCAGCTTCGAGAACGGCGCTATCGCCTGGACAGGCGTCGCGTGGAACTCATTCTGGACAACGATCAAGATCGCGCTGATTTCGGCACCGCTGACCGCTGCTGTCGGTTTGCTGACGGCTTACCTGATCGTCAGGCAGCGATTCGTCGGGCGCAACGTATTCGAGTTCGCGCTGATGATGAGTTTTGCCATTCCGGGCACTGTCATCGGTATCAGCTACATCATGGCCTTCAATCTGCCGCCGCTGGAAATGACCGGCACGGCGCTGATCCTCATAGCCTGCTTTGTCTTCCGCAACATGCCGGTCGGCGTGCGCGGCGGCGTGGCGGCGATGAGCCAGCTCGACAAGAGTCTGGATGAGGCATCCTTAACCTTGCGGGCAACGAGCTTCCGGACAATCCGCAAGGTCATCCTGCCCCTGCTTCGTCCGGCGATCGTTGCTGCGCTGGTCTATTCGTTCGTCCGCGCCATTACATCGATCAGCGCTGTCATATTCCTGGTCAGCGCCGAATATAACATGGCAACTTCCTATATTGTCGGGCTCGTCGAGAACGGCGAATACGGCGTTGCCGTCGCCTACTCGTCAATGCTCATCGTTGTCATGATCGTTATCATTACCTGTTTCCAGCTGCTGGTGGGTGAACGGAGATTGCGCCGCGAGAATCGCGTTGCAACGGCCTTTATTCCGTCTGCCGCACCACAAGAGAAGGCCGCATCATGACCACCCATCACACCGGCTCTGTTGTTTTCACCAATGTCAAAAAGCAGTTCGGCACGTTTACGGCCATCCACGATCTGTCTCTGGACATCGAACCGGGCACACTTGTAACGCTGCTGGGCCCATCAGGCTGTGGCAAGACGACGACCCTGCGCATGCTCGCCGGGCTCGAGCATCCAACTGCAGGACGCATTCTCATCGGCGGCAAGGATGTCACCATGCTTCCCGCCAACGAACGCGATGTCTCAATGGTGTTCCAGTCCTACGCACTGTTCCCGCATATGTCAGTGCTGGAAAACGTCGCTTATGGACTTGAATCATCGAAGATGAAAAAGAATGAAGCGCGGGAACGGGCGGAAGAGGGCCTGAAGCAGGTCGGTCTTGCCGGGTACGGCCAGAGGCTGCCTGCTGAACTCTCCGGCGGACAGCAACAGCGCGTTGCCGTTGCCCGAGCTCTTGTGCTTGAGCCGCAGGTGCTCTTGCTGGATGAACCTCTTTCCAATCTCGATGCGCGCCTGCGGCGCCGCGTGCGCACGGAAATCCGTGAACTGCAGCAGCGTCTAGGGTTTACTGCAGTCTATGTCACCCATGACCAGGAAGAGGCGCTTGCAGTCTCGGACAGGATTATCGTCATGCAGGATGGCCTGATCGCCCAGCAGGGTTCGCCGCGCGATCTCTACGAGGCACCAGCTTCGTCGTTCATCGCCGACTTCATCGGCGAGGCGAACGTGCTGCCTTGCGAGGTCCTGCGTAGCGATGGGGGGCAGGCGATCATTCGAGTCGGAAAGCTGGAACATTCTGTGCCAGGCCGGAGCGCCCGCCCGGGACCGGCAAGGATCGCTGTCAGGCCCAATGCGATCACGCTCGAGGCGGCTGAGAGCGGGGCGTTTCCCGGCAGCATACGGCATGCGGCCTATCTCGGGGATCATGTGGAATATGAAGTCGAGACGGAGGCGGGCACATTATTCGTCGTAGATCCGGCCATCGACAGAACGCTTCCACCGGCGACCAATGTCAGCATCGGCTTTCACCATCGCGGCATCGCCATCATCAACAATTGAAATCTGCATTCATATCTAAGGAAAGAACATGACATCCGACGTCACCGTTGATCTTCAGGATCGCTTTGCCCTGGCCCAGAAGATGGCGATTGAGGCGGGGGCCGTGGCTCTTGCGCATTTCAACGCGCGCGAAAGGCTGGTTATTGAAACCAAGGCGGATCCACACGACGTCGTTTCGATTGCCGACCGCGAAGTTGAAGATCTTATTCGGACCCGGATTGCCGCAGCTTTTCCGGCCGATGCGATCCTTGGCGAGGAGTACGGTGTCAGCTCGGGTACATCGGATTACACCTGGGTCGTCGATCCGATCGACGGCACGAGCCCATTCGTCAATGGCATGCCGACGTGGTGCATTTCCATTGCTGCCCTGCATGGGGAGGAAATAGCCATCGGTGTTATTTACGTGCCGTGCAATGACGAGCTCTACTGCCGCTGCCGATGGCATGGGCGCCACATTGAATGGCAAAACTCTTGCGGCTCGATGCAAGCCGGACGATCCGCAATGCCGTGACCGGCATCGGCGCGAACAATCATGTGGCGCCCGCTACTGTCGCGTCGATCGTCGAAAAACTGCTTGATGCAGGTGGCAACTTCATTCGCAACGGCTCGGGCGCCCTGATGCTTGCCTATGTCGCCGCGGGTCGCCTTGTTGGCTATTACGAGCCTTATATGCATGCCTGGGACTGTATGGCGGGCTATTGTCTCGTCAAGGAAGCCGGTGGGTGGCATCTTCCATTTCCGGTCAAAGGCGATGGCCTCACAAAAGGCTCACCTGTGCTTGCAGCCGCCGCAGGTGCCGTTGACGACCTGCGGACAATCGCGGGGCTTTAGGTTTCGCATCGTTCATCCGGCATCCGGCGCCATGTAGTGTGACCCGTGCGCACCGGCGGTGGCAGCGGCGGCGTCGCCGGAGAAGCCGAACATCATGAGTTTGTGGTCAAAACGCAACTTCAAATTTGGTTCATGGAGTTATGGCATAAGTGACCGCAGAGTTGCATGATGCGTGCTGGCTGAAGCGTGGCGCGGTGAATATCGGAGGGCTGAAATGAACGATCCAAAGCATGAGGCGGCAAACCAGGATTGGCTTGAAGCCGAACTCGCCGATACACTCGATGAGGATTATGAGCTCGAACTTTCCGAGCCGGCACTGTCCGACGAGATTCGCAAAATCTACCGCAAAACTCATCCACCAACCATCCCGCGTATCGAGTATTTTCGGGCCTTGCTTTCGCTGCAGGCAGAGTTGATCAAACTGCAGGACTGGGTCGCCTATCACAAAGAGAAGGTCGTTGTCGTATTTGAGGGACGCGACTCTGCCGGCAAGGGGGGTGTCATCAAGCGCATTACCCAGCGGCTCAACCCGCGCACGGCGCGCGTAGTAGCGCTGCCAGCTCCTTCAGACCGGGAAAAATCCCAGTGGTACTTCCAGCGTTACGTGCCGCATTTGCCTGCCGGCGGCGAAATCGTACTGTTCGATCGTTCCTGGTACAATCGTTCCGGCGTCGAACGCGTGATGGGATTCGCAAATGAAGACCAGGTTCAGCAGTTCTTCCACGATGTGCCGGAATTCGAACGCATGCTTGTCCGATCCGGCATCAGGGTTATCAAGTACTGGTTCTCCATAACTGACGAGGAGCAACAGTTGCGCTTCCTCATGCGCATTCATGACCCGCTGAAGCAGTGGAAACTGTCTCCCATGGATCTGCAATCGCGCGTGCGCTGGGAAGGCTACACCAAAGCCAAGGAAGAAACCTTTGCCCGCACGAATATACCCGAAGCGCCTTGGTATATCGTTGAAGGCAATGACAAGAAGCGCGCTCGTCTCAACTGCATTGCGCACCTTCTTTCACAGGTTCCCTATGAGCATGTGCCACACGAGGAGATCACCTTGCCTGACCGCGTGTTCAACCCGGACTACGAGCGCAAGGTGTTGCCGCCGGAGCTCTACGTTCCGTCAAAATACTAACCTGATGCCGGCAATCCCGGCTGCTCGTTGTCTGTGATATCTTCTCCGTCGCCTTCCCAGAACGATCACTGAGAAGGCGATCGTTTTTGATCATCTTCAAGCGGTGGGGGGATAGCGGCAATGTATGAACACGAGATCGATGCGGTCAGGGCCCTGCTGCAGTCCCATCCGCGACCCGCGAACCTCGCCGAGCGTCGCCAACGCCTCGATCTCGTGGCAGCCGACGATCCGATTGCGCCCGATATCGAGTTCAAGCCTGAACTGATTGGAACGTGCGAGGCCGAATGGTCGCTCGCACCGGGAAGCGACACCACCAAGACGCTGCTGTTCTTCCATGGCGGCGGCTATTGCTCCGGATCGATCCAAAGCCATCGCAGGATGGTGGCCGAGACGGGTCGCGCCGCGCGCGTACGCACGCTTGCACTCGGTTACCGCCTCGCGCCAGAGAACCCGTTTCCAGCAGCGCTGGACGACGCACTTGCCGCGTTCGAGTTTCTGCTCGCGCAAGGCGTTCCCGCGGCGTCGATTGCGATCGGCGGCGACAGTGCTGGCGGCGGGCTGACGCTGGCGACCATGATACGTCTGCGTGACGCTGGCAAACTGCTGCCCGGTTGCGCCTGGTTGGTATCGCCATGGGTCGATCTCGAAATGAGCGGCGCGAGCATGGACGAGAAGGCCGCTGTCGATCCGCTGATCCACCGCGACTACCTCGAAGAGCTCGCGGGCGCATATCTTAATGGGACCAGCGCTCGCGAACCGCTCGTTTCGCCGCTCCATGCCGATCTTGCAGGGCTCCCGCCGACTCTCGTCCAGGTTGGATCGGCCGAGACACTACTCGACGATGCAGTGCGGATCGCCCGCAGGCTTGGGGCCGCCGACGTTGCGACGAACCTCGAGATCTGGCCGCACATGATTCACGCCTGGCCTCTGTGGGCGGCGCGGCTGACTTCGGGACGGGAGGCGATCGCCACCGCCGGCGCGTTTATCAACCGATACGTTGCGACGTAAGCACGCCAGCCGGAACCGGCGAAACGGGCAGTCGAGCGGCGGGCCCACCATCTGTGCAGCCTGCGGAAATTGTGGCATAGACTGAGCGATGGCGATAAGTGTCTTGGCAGTCCACGATGAGCGGCGAGACGGAACAGGCGGCGGGCAATTCGCTGGCCGTTGGCTACTCCGTGGCCGTGCTGTGCTGGCTGCTGTCGGCCGGTGTCTATATCGCCGCAAAATGGGTCTCTCCCGAAATGCCGCCCTGGGCGTTGTGCTTTTGGCGCGTGCTCATCGCGTGGGCGATCCTGCTGCCGATCGTGCACAGTCACTTTGGCGTCGATGGCTGCGCTGGTGCGGGCTCGCCCGCTGGAGCTGCATTGCTCGTCGGCGGCATCGGACTCGCGATCTGTCAGGGCATGGTATTTATCGGGCTCGAACAAGCCGACGCCACCACGGCCGGCATCATCATGGCGCTGATCCCGATCATCACCATGATCCTGGCCCGTTTGATCCTGGGTGAGCCGATGGGAAGATGGCAGGTGATCGGATCGATCATTGCCTTCCTCGGGATCGTGGTCATCATCGTCAAAGGCAGCCCGGCGGCGCTGATGCGTCTCGACGTCAATCCCGGCGAACTGTGGCTTGTCGCCGGCGCCTTCTGCTTCGGCCTCTATGCCGTTCTGCTCCGCCGCGCGAAATTCGATTTGAGCGTCTTCCGCTTCTGGTGCTGCTGCTCGGGGCTGCGGCGCTGACAGCGCTTCCCTTCTACCTTTGGGAACTTGCTTCCGACGAACGCTCGGCACTCGACAGCAATGGCCTTTTGCCTTGGCCTATGTGGCGATCCCCGGCGGAGCGCTGATGTATTACCTCTTCAATTGGAGTGTCGAAGCGTTGGGGGCGGTCGGGCGGGCGTGCTTCTCTACATCCAGACGATATTCGTCGCCATACTCGCCTATTTTATCCTCGGCGAGCACCTGCAAACCTATCATCTCGAAGGCGCGGCACTCATAGTCGTCGGTGTGTTGTTTGTCCTCCTGTTCAAGCCTCGGACCAAGCCTGCGGCGACCAAATCCCTCTAAGTTGAACTGATTGTGAATGGGCTCAATCCATTTGGCGTCTATGCTGAAGTTGCGATTCCAAATGAAATGGGGCGGAGCCCTGTGTGATGAATCTCATTGTTCGGACTGCGAGAAGTGCCATTCTGGGCCTGCTTGCCCTCGGCGCCATCATCTTCGGGTCGGCTGGGACGCTGGACTACTGGCAGGGCTGGGCGTTTATTGTCGTCTTTACAATCTCGACGAACCTGATTGGCATCTATCTCGCAATCAAGGATCCAGCACTGCTGGAGCGCCGCCTGAAAGCCGGGCCTGGCGCTGAAACACGTCCGTTGCAAAAGGCATTGATAACGGTCGCCTTCGCCGGCGCCATTGCCTTGCCGGCTGTCTCTGCACTTGACTATCGTTTCGGCTGGTCACACGTGCCGACTTCAGTCTCGGTACTGGGAAACGCCCTGGTGGCGCTGGGCCTGATGATCGATCTTCGGGTCTTCCGAGAGAACAGCTTCGGCGCTTCGACGATCGAAAAGATGGAGGACCAAAAGGTGATCTCCACCGGACCATATGCGTGGGTGAGGCACCCGATGTATGTCGGGGTGCTCGTCATGATCATCGGGGTGCCGCTCGCCTTGGGTTCGTATTGGGGCCTGTTGTTCCTGCTGCTCAATGTGCCGATCCTGATATTGCGCATCCTCGACGAGGAAAAGATGCTGCAACAGGAGCTGGAAGGCTATTCGGACTATATGGGAAAAGTACGATACAGGCTTGTACCCGGTCTGTGGTGAGCGAGCCTGTAACGCGCGCGAGCCGTATCGCCGTGGAATGACCGATCCCCTGGCTCGCGCCGGTAACGATTGCAACAGACTTTTGCATGTTATGCCTCCAGCTTCCAGCATTCACGAGCGGGAAAGGAATTCGCGAATGGCTGCGGCGATCTCCCCGGCATGCGTTTCGAGCGCGAAATGCCCGGTGTCAAAGAACCGTACATCGGCATCGGGAATATCGCGTTTGAATGCCTCGGCGCCCGGCGGCAGGAAGAACGGATCGTTCTTGCCCCATACCGCAAGAAATGGCGGCTTGTGCGTGCGGAAATAGCTCTGGAACGCCGGATAAAGCGCAACGTTGCTTTTGTAATCGCCGAAGAGGTCGAGCTGTATGTCGGCAGCACCCGGACGCGCGAGATAGAAATTATCGAGCGACTGACCATCCGGCGATACCATCGCCACATCGCTGACGCCGTGGGTATATTGCCAACGGGTCGTTTCGGGGGTGAGCATAGCGCGCAACGCATCGCGATTTTCCTTCGAAGAATCTTGCCAATAGGCGCGGATCGGATTCCACCCGTCGCTCAAGCCCTCTTCATAGGCGTTGCCGTTTTGCGAGATGATCGCGGTGATGCGCTCCGGGTGCCGCATTGCCAGGCGAAACCCGGTTGGCGCGCCGTAGTCGAAAACATAGACGGCAAAGCGCTCAAGGTGGATGACCTCGGTGAAGCGTTCGATCACGCCAGCAATATTGTCGAAGCTGTAGGTGAATTTGTCGCGTGAAGGCATGTCCGATTGACCAAAGCCCGGAAGATCCGGAGCAATGACCCGAAACCGGTCGCTGAGGAGCGGGATCAGATCGCAAAACATATGCCCGGCGCTCGGGAAACCGTGCAGCAGCAGCAGGATTGGCGCGTCCGCAGGGCCAGCCTCTCGATAGAAGACGTTGAAGCCGTCGACATCGGCGGTGAGATATTTGGTGGTGGTCATTGGAGTTCTCCTGTCTCTGTGCCGTAACCGTTTTGCCACTTGCATGACGGTTATGGTTCATTGGATAGTAACCTGTCAAGATGGTATTGGCAGGTTACTGCGTATTTGCGACCATCCCCCTTTCGAGTAATCGAACGGGGCGTCGCTAAACCAGGATTTCAGGCAATCTGCCCGCTAATCGCCTCAGGTCTTACGTAGAGAACCAAAGCGGAGCAGATCAGCCCAAAACCCAATAGAGGAACGAACGGCGATACCAGGGCTGCCAGCGCAGCAAAAGCCCGGCGGCGAGCGAGCCGGCGCACCTGGTCAGGCATCATGGTCGAATCCGCCTGTGCCAAGACTTCCCGTTCGAAGGCCAGACTAACATCAGGCCGCGGCGCGGATTGCTTCTTCAATGATGTCCACGACTACGGAAGGCGCTGTGACACTTGGCGTATGATCCACGGAATGCACCCTCACGTGGGCCTTCATGCGCTCTGCCATAAAGCGTTGCGTGCCAGCGACGATCATATGATCATTTTCGGCCAGCAGATACCAACTTGGCAGGCTGCGCCATGCAGTAACACCGACAGGCACAGTGATGCAGGCAATGGCAATCGGGCGCTGAACAGCGGCCAGCATGCCCTGCATTTCGGGATCGGCGTTCGGTGCGAAAGCCTTTGCGAAGGCGTCATCCGGAAGCCAGATCAGAGAGTTCTCATCCGGTGCAAGCCTTGGCGCTTGCGGATGTGGCTCGGCGCGATAAAAGACGTCGGCCACCGTTTCCCCTTCATCGGGAGCAAGTGCAGCCACATAGACCAGCGATTTCACTTTTTCCGAGTGCGTCTCGCCAATCACCGCACCGGCATAGGCATGACCGACGAGCACCACGGGGCCGTCAATCCGCGCGATGGTACGGCTAACTGCCGCTACGTCGTCAGCCAGAGAGGTCAAGGGCAATGGCGCAGCCACCACCTTGACACCATGCGACTTGAGAGAAGCAATCACTCTTGCCCAGCTCAATCCATCAGCCCATGCACCGTGTACAAGCACGACTGTCGCGTCTTTGAAATCCATCGTCTCACTCCTTGATGCCTGCGTTAAGTAACCGCTTTATCGCTCGCTTGAAGGTTACCCAAGAAAAACATAACTTGTCAACGCGTCTCAGAGTGGTTACATCACTCGGAGCCAAATCACGCATCGGAGAGAAGGAACACTATATATGGGGCACGCATACCCGCCTGCAATTTTCGTTGCCGATAGTCCCGGACTTGATTTTTTGAATTCGGTTGCAACGCCCATGGATTCGGTCGTGGACTGGATCGACGGAGGCGATGGACTTGTTGATTGGCTATCGCAAGCCAATCTTGTGCCCGAGGCGGTGCTTGCCGAAATCAAGGCCGGTGCGATGCCAGGTGAATTGGACAAGGTTGCCGATCAGGCACGAGGTCTCCGCGAATGGTTTCGGGGCTTTGTCCGTGAGCATAAGGGAACCGCTTTGTCGGCTAACCACTTAAAAGAGCTGGAGCCGCTCAATAGGCTTCTCCAGAGAGACGAGGCTTTTACCGAGATTGTGGCAGGGGAGGAAGGAGGGATAAAGACGACGATGTCGCGCCGTTGGCGGTCACCTGAATCACTGCTTTTGCCGGTTGGACAATCGCTGGCCAAATTCGTCTGCGAGGAAGACTTCTCAGATGTAAAAGCCTGCGAGGGTCACGCATGCACGCTTATGTTCGTTGATCGCACAAGGCGCAAATCGCGTCGGTGGTGCAGCATGGCACTCTGCGGAAACAGGGCAAAACAGGCGGCGCATCGGACACGTTCAAAAAACATAGGGTTGCGGTGAAAGTCCAATAAAACGGGTCATCTGCTAGGGGTGTGCTTCCGGTTCCTGTGCTGCTATCTGCAGCCAATTGACGAAGAGGCCGGCAGCTTCATTGTTATGCTGCCTTGTCGGGACCACGACGAAATAAGCCCCTCTGGGCTTGATCGCGGCGTCAGTCAGGCGAACCAGCCGTCCCTGCTGCAACAGGTCTTCCACGAGATGTGTCCAGCCCAGCGCGATCCCCTGACCGTTGAGTGCGGCATAGATCGCTTCGGTGTAAAAGCTGCAACGCAATCCCAGAGTCTTCTTCGGAACCACGATGGAAAATGACGAAAGCCACTCATTCCAGCCTGTCCACGTTGGATCGTCGGTTTCGTTGGAAATGAGGGAATATGAGGTCAAGTCCGCCGGAGTTTTGATGCGCCCGTCTGCCCCGGTATATCCCGGGCTGCAGACCGGGAAGACTTCGTCCTCGAACAGCAATTCCGCATGACCATCCGGCCACATGCCATTGCCGAATCTGATTGCAACATCCACCTCGCCCAGTCGGAGGTTCGGCATGTTGTCCTGAGAGAGGATGCGGAGGTTGGTGTAGGGGTATTGGCGCGAGAACTCTGAAATCCTGGGCATCAACCAGAAATGCGAGAATGCAACTGTCGCAGAGATGGTCAACTCGTCGCTGGAAGCGTCCTTGCGAAGGTCGGTAACAGCTTCCGCGATGAGATTGAAGGCGTCGCTGGTGGCCGTCGAAAGCGCTTTGCCCTTGTCCGTCAAAACCACCTTGCGGTGCAGCCGCGTAAAAAGGGGAAAGCCAAAGTCCTTCTCAAGAAGGTGTATCTGGCGGCTGACCGCAGCTTGGGTGACGCCGAGTTCCTCGGCGGCCCTCGTAAAGCTCGACAACCTCGACGCCGCTTCGAATACGGTAAGTGCCGTCAATGGTGGCAGCTGTTTCCTCAAGCTTTTCACTCTTCACTCCGATTTCGCTGAGCGGCGATCAGAGTTTCCCATTACTTCAGGTAATGTCAATGTTGAGCATTTGTGCAGTTGAAATATCGCCATTTGCTGCGATTCTAGAGACAATTGATCCATAAGGAAACATTATGCTCAATACGTTCCCATCGCCGATCTCCTCCTTGCTCGACGCGCGTATCGACGGGCACTCTCTTCCTGCTGGACTTTACACCCGAGAAGATGTCTTCCTAGCGGACCTGGACGTGTTCTTTTCCAGGCACTGGATTCATGTTGGTCTCGAGTGCGATGTTCCGGAAGCCGGCGATGCTGTGGTCATCGACATCGGATCGACGAGCCTGATTTTGCTGAGGGACGACGACAACGACATCCGGGTGGTCCGCAATGTTTGCCGCCATCGCGGCGCGCGGTTGCTGGACGCCGGGTCAACCGTCATTTCCAAGCTGGTCTGCCCCTACCACCAATGGACCTACGAGCTTTCGGGTGAGCTCAGTTATGCCCCGCATATGGGGAAGAACTTCGACAAGAGTTGCAGGAGCCTGAAGGCCGTCAACTTCAAGTCGATCGGCGGCCTGATCTATGTCTGTCTTTCCGACGATCCTCCGGAAGATATCAAGCGGCTGGAGGAGGTCATGGCTGGGCGACTAGCGCCCTATGATATCCGGAACGCCAAGGTCGCACACCAACTGGACGTCATCGAGAAGGGCAATTGGAAGCTCACGATGGAGAACAACCGGGAGTGCTATCACTGCTCGGCCAACCATCCGGAGCTGTGTGTTTCGTTCGTCGATCTTGACTTCGGATATGATCCCGACAGCCTCAGCTCGGAGGACCGGGAAGAGGCGGAAGCGCATTTCGCCATGTACAGCGAGCGTACGAAAGGCTGGGAGGCAGACGGATTTCCATCATCTACGGTCGAACAGGTGCGGAACTGTGAAACCAATTTCCGCACCCAGCGCCTGATTATCGCCGGGGCGGGTGAGTCTCAGACGGAAGATTCGACCGCCGCCTCCTCGAGGCTTCTAGGGACGATGACCCGCAAGGATCTCGGCGACACGCATCTTTGGGGACACAGCAGCTGGTGTCACTTCATGGGCGACCATGCCGTGATCTCCATCGCAATCCCGCTCTCTGCCGACACGACCCTCATCCGGACGAAATGGCTTGTTCACAAGGATGCGATCGAGGGCGTCGACTACGATCTTGCCAAACTTACCCACGTATGGACCGAGACCACCAATCAGGACGCAGAGCTCGTTGCTCGCGCCCAAGCGGGCGTTCAGGACCCAGGCTACGAACCTGGCCCTTATTCCATGTTCACCGAAGTCGCGCTCGACGACTTCGCGACCTGGTACATTGAACGAATGCGCGCCCATGGCTACTGATCTCCTCCTCAAGGCTGTGAGCCCGGCAAGCGGCGGA
Organism: uncultured Alphaproteobacteria bacterium; assembly: GCA_963776115.1. Lineage (GTDB taxonomy): Bacteria > Pseudomonadota > Alphaproteobacteria > Rhizobiales > Rhizobiaceae > Phyllobacterium. Next base: position 79,646 of record CAVZLS010000012.1, read on the forward strand.
TATTGGGACCCGGAGACCGACGACGAACTCGTTTGCATCGACGTCCATGACGAAACGCATGACGTGAAAAGTTTCACGTTCGTGTCGCCCGGACGGAAACAATTCGAATTCAGTGCCGGGCAATATTTCAAGTTCGAGCTCGGCCTCGACAACGAGGACGACGGGCGCTGCTACAGCGTCTCGTCCTCGCCACTTCGCAGGAACGCCATTACAATCACGGTGAAGCGTGTCCCGGGAGGAAAGGTATCGAACTGGCTGCACGACAATTTGATCCCGAACACGGCCGTCCGCGCGTCGGGGCCACTCGGCCGTTTCGTCCGGCCAGCGGCCAAGAAGTACCTTTTCCTGTCGGGTGGGTCTGGGATCACGCCACTCATGTCGATGGCGCGGGAGCTTGCTGACACGGCGGAGACGACCGATGTCATTTTTCTGCACGCGGGCAGAAGTCCAAGGGACCTTATCTTCCGCGACGAGATTGCAAACATCGCCCGACGCGTCAAAGGGTTCAGAATTCTGCTGCTTCCCGAGGACATCGGAACCGAACGAGGTTGGCCGGGCATTTCAGGCCGGATCTCCAAGGAATTCCTTTCACTGGCAGCGCCGGATATCGCCGACCGCGTCGTCATGTGCTGCGGACCCGCACCATTCATGGCAGCCGCGAGACAGATCAGCGTCGAACTGGGTGTTCCCGAAACCAACTACCTTGAAGAAAGCTTCGACGCCGTTGTCGTCGAAGAAGCTCCGGCGCCGGCCTTCGAGGCTGTCGAAACGAAATCGTTCAGTGTGCAGTTTTCGAAACAGGGGAAGTCTATCGAAGTCCGTGCTGATCAGACGGTTCTGTCCTGCGCCAAAAAATCCGGTGTCAGGATACCATCATCCTGTGCAAGCGGTATCTGTGGAACGTGCAAGTCCAAGCTTGTGAGCGGAGCCGTCGACATGAAACACGACGGAGGGATCAGGCAACGAGAGATCGACGCTGGTTTCTTCCTGCCGTGTTGTTCCAGACCACTGAGCGATCTCGTCATTGAACGCTAGCCGTTCCAAACGAGATGTCTTTCAGCGAATTTTCAGCGGGCGAAAATCCTT
>CAVZLS010000013.1:0-71383 GCA_963776115.1 uncultured Alphaproteobacteria bacterium
GAAGCGCGCACATCGTGCGGTGATTTCGCAAGGTCGTATCCAAGGATCTTGGCAGAGCCTGCATCGGGCGGCAGCAACGTCGCAAGCATGCGCAGCAAGGTGGTCTTGCCGGCACCATTCGGACCGAGAATGCCGAAGATCATGCCGCGAGGAACGTCGAGATCAATGCCATCCACGGCACGAACATCACCGAAATGCTTGGAGAGGCCGCGCGCTTCGATTGCTGCAACGCTCGCCTCTTTCCGCGAAGTGTCGTGCATGATTGCAATCCTTCTCCATTTACAAATTCGTCAACTTGAAACGGCGGCAATTGGCTGCGAGCGTGAGGGCGATACTGATAGCAACGCTATAACTGCATGTCAAAATGACACCGCTCCGCCATAGTTCGTACGAGAATCCGTTATATCGCGACCAGTCAGATGGATATAAAGTCAATGATAGGCACGTTAGGGCCGGGACAATGAACAGGTACTCTTTCGGCTTCTGGATATTCGTGCTGTGTGCCGTCGCGGCCAGCGGCGTCCTTTACGGATATCTAGGCTATGGGGAAGCGTCGCTAACCGGTGCGATTTTCGCGCTGTTCATCTGTGTTCCGGTGATTGCCTTCGAGCGCGGAACGCTTTTCCCACGGTTGTATAACTGGATCAATGCCTTGCCAACGCCGGCCTTCATCGTCTGTGCGTTCCTGGTCTTCTATCTGTTTATCAGCGTTGGGTACACCGTGTGCGGTACGCTACTCTGGGCAATCGGCCATCTTCCGGGCGAGTGGTGGCATCAGGTTGTCCTGCCTCCAAGAGTGCTGTTCTATACGTTGGGCGTCTCGGCGATCCTCAGTTTTGTTACGCGTGTTCGTGAACTTCTGGGCCGCGATATCTTCGTCAATCTGCTCATCGGACGCTATCGTCGGCCCATCGAGGAAGCTCGCGTTTTCCTGTTCATTGATCTTGTCGGCTCAACGTCCTTTGCCGAAGAATTCGGCGACCTCAGGGCCCAGCAATATTTGAGCGCCCTGTTCGCGGAAATGGCTGGGCCTGTTCGCCGCCGCCATGGCACGATTGACGACTATGTCGGTGACGCGGCCATCATTACCTGGCCGATGCGACGGGGTATCAGGAATGGCAATTGCGTTCATTGTGTCTTCGATATTCTCGATGCTATCGAAGCCAATAAAGACAAATGGATCAAGCGCTTCGGTCGCATTCCACGCTTGCGGGCAGCGCTGCATGGCGGCCCGGTCATTACCGCCGAAATCGGCGTGGACCATCATAAGATCACCTATTTCGGTGACACGGTGAACACAACGGCACGGCTGGAGAGCCTCTGCCGTACGCTCAACGCGCCGGTGCTGATTTCAAGTGATCTCGCCGCGCGCATGGATTTGTCGAGTGATATCACCACGACATATCTCGGCTCACATGCAGTACGTGGCAAGGGCCAGTCACTCGGGGTGATGGCTTTGTCGAAAGGCAAGGATCATGGGCTAAAGCTTGTTGTCCAGCGGGCCTAACATTTCGGTAAATCAAAGTCACCGTTAACGGCAACCTTCCTCGATCATCGATTGCGCCGACCGTACAACCAAAGCACAATATCCCCTCTTCGACAATTTCTGTCCACAAAGCGTCAAATCAGCGGATTGGGCGGTGACAGCGCTTGTGCGGTGCGATATGGTCTCCTTCGTCGAGGGTCTTCGATTGCAGAATCAAGGGCCCTGTCATTTTGCGGGAGAGAGTCTTTGCACAGCGATGTGCAGGTCCACCGAAGGGGAAATCGCCCGAAATCTCTCAGGTAGCAAGAACCGCAAAAGGATAAGACAACTCTGGAAAGTCGAGGGAAACCTCGCGCCGAAGGTGTAAGTGTAGCCGGACGCAAGTCCTAAGCTGCGCGAGTCTCTCAGGCTTCCGACAGAGGGGCAAAGAAACGGTCCGTCCTTGTGGCGGGGATCTTTGCACGACTCTGGAGTAAAAATGGGCGCTGAAAAAAACCTGAAATCATTGCCGCTTGACGATCTGCATAAAGCCGCCGGTGCGCGCTTTGGCGGGTTTGCGGGCTGGTCCATGCCGATCACCTATCCGTTGGGGGTGATGAAAGAGCATCTGCATACGCGCGAGAAAGCCGGGCTGTTCGATATCTCGCACATGCAGCTGTTCGATATTGCAGGACCCGGAACAGCGGCGCTGCTTTCCCATATTTGCCCGTTAGATGCAGATGCCCTGGCTACAGGGCAATCCAAATATACATTCTTCCTCAACGAGCAGGCGGGGATTCTCGATGATCTGATTGTCACGAGATTGGGCGGAGACCATTTCATGGTCGTCGCCAATGCCGGCAATGCAGCCGCTGACGAAGCGCATTTGCGCGACGTTGCGAAGGGCTTTGACTGCAGGATCGATACGCTCGATCGCGTGTTCCTGGCGATTCAGGGACCGCAAGCGGTGGATGTGCTGCGCGTGGCCGGAGTTCCCGGAACAGAGCTTGCGTTCATGCATGGCTTCGAGCCGAAGCCTGGCTGGTTCATGAGCCGCTCGGGCTATACGGGGGAGGACGGTTTCGAAATCGGCCTGCCAGCAGATGATGCGCGCGAACTCGTGACCGCGCTTCTTGCAGACGAACGCGTGGCGTGGGTTGGTCTTGCCGCGCGTGACAGTCTGCGACTGGAGGCCGGGCTTTGCCTGCATGGCCATGATATCACGCCGGAGATCGATCCCGTCGATGCGGGTCTTACCTGGGCGATCGCCAAGCCAGTGCGTGAAAAGGCAGGGTTCATCGGCGCCAAAGCTCTGCTCGACAAGATCACCAAGGGCGCGGCAAGAAAACGCGTCGGTCTGAAACCCGATAGCCGCCAGCCGGTGCGTTCTGATTCCATTCTGGTCGATATCCACGGCAATGCGGTCGGTGTGGTGACATCGGGCGGTTTCGGGCCCTCGGCAGGCTTTCCTGTCGCTATGGGCTATGTCGGCAAGGATTTCGCCCCCATTGGTACCCAGGTTTTCGCTGAAGTGCGCGGTAACCGCATTGCGCTCCACGTTCATTCACTTCCCTTTACTCCACACCGCTACCACAAAGGATAATTCAGATGGCAGCCACATATTTTACCGAAGATCACGAATGGGTCCGCGTCGAGGACGGCATCGCCACCGTCGGCATTACCGATCATGCGCAGGACCAACTCGGCGATCTCGTCTTCGTTCAGTTGCCGGATGTCGGTCAATCCCTGTCGAAGGGCGATGCCGCTGTTGTGGTGGAGTCGGTCAAGGCGGCTTCGGATGTCTATGCGCCGCTGGACGGCGAAGTGACTGAAGTCAACGAAGCGACGGCAAGCGATCCAGCGCTGGTCAATTCTTCGGCAACCGGCGACGGCTGGCTATGGAAGATGAAATTGTCCGACACGGACCAGTTGACCGGTTTGCTCGACGAAGCCGGTTACAAAGCGATTATTGGTTGATCGATCATGAATAAAGGCATTTTTCCCTTTTCCGACCGCCATATCGGCCCGAGCATACAGGGCTCGCGCGCAATGCTGGCGGCACTAGGCATTCCCTCGCTGGAAACCCTGATTTCACAGGCTGTACCGAAATCCATTCGTCTGGAACGGCCGCTGAACATTCCCGAAGCTGCCAATGAGGCGGAAGCACTGGCAGAACTTAGCCTCAAGATGGGTCAGAACAAGATCCATAAGAGCTTCATCGGGCAGGGCTATCACGGCACGCACGTCCCTGCGGTCATCCAGCGCAATCTCTTTGAAAACCCCGCGTGGTACACGGCTTATACGCCTTACCAGTCAGAGATAAGTCAGGGACGGCTGGAGCTGCTGTTCCATTTCCAGACATTGGTTACAGAACTGACAGGCTTGCCGGTTGCATCCGCATCGCTGCTGGACGAGGCGACCGCTGTGGCGGAAGCCGTTGGCATCGCTTACCGTCATCACCGCGAAAAGCGCAACCGCATCGTGCTTGCCGGAGAGGTGCATCCGCAGATTCTGGATGTGGTCAGGACGCGCGCCGAGCCTCTTGGTATGAGCGTGAACGGCGGCGAGATCGATGCCAGCGTCGCGGCGATCATCGTGCCCTGGCCTGACACCCATGGCGTCTATGGCGATTACTCGGCGATCATCAAGTCTGCAAAAGCGGTCGGCGCGCTGGTTGTTGCGGTCGCGGATCCCCTCGCACTGACGATCACAGCTTCCCCCGCTTCGCTTGGAGCGGATATCGCCGCTGGTTCCATGCAGCGCTTCGGCGTTCCGATCGGCTATGGTGGACCGCATGCAGCATATCTCGCAGTTAGCGATAATCTTACCCGGCTTATCCCGGGACGTCTGGTTGGCCAGTCAGTAGACAGCAAGGGACGGCCGGGCTACCGCCTTGCGCTGCAGACTCGCGAACAGCATATCCGCCGCGACAAGGCGACATCGAATATCTGTACCGCGCAGGCACTGCTTGCCAATATGGCTGTGTCCTTCGCCATCTGGCACGGCCCGCAGGGACTTCAGGCTATCGCAGCCCAAGTTCATGCAAGAGCTGCGCGTCTTGCGGCGGGACTTGAGGCTGCCGGCCTCAAGCTTGGCGGCGAACGCTTCTTCGACACGATAACGGTCAGCGTCCCCAGCAGGGCGGCTTCCATTGCTGACGCTGCCGAAAAGGGCGGATGCTTGCTCCGTGTGATTGATCAGGACCGACTCGGCATTACAGTTGACGAGACGACAACGGACGGGGACCTCAGCGCACTTGCAGCGCTGTTCGGTGCAAGCTTGCCGAATGATCCCGGTGTAAAGCTGCCAAATACACGGCCAGCTGAAGGGTTCATGACCCAGGCCGTGTTTCATCAGCAACGCTCCGAAACCGAGATGATGCGCTTCCTGCGCCGGCTTGCCGACAAGGATCTGGCACTTGACCGAGCCATGATCCCGCTCGGCTCCTGCACGATGAAGCTCAACGCCGCAGCAGAAATGCTGCCCGTCAGCTGGCAAAGCGTTGCCAATGTGCACCCCTTTGCGCCATCCGATCACGCGCTCGGATATAAATCGTTGACGGATGATCTCGAAGCGTGGCTGTCCGAGATTACCGGTTTCGACGCTGTTTCCCTGCAGCCGAATGCCGGCAGCCAAGGCGAATATGCGGGCTTGCTGGCCATCCGCCGCTATCACCTCGACCGCGGCGACGACAATCGTGATATCTGCCTCATTCCTGAATCGGCCCATGGCACCAACCCGGCCAGCGCGCATATGGCGGGCATGCGCGTGGTCGTCGTTGCCTGCGAAGAAGCGGGTGATATCGATCTCGACGATCTGAAGGCCAAGGCTGAGATGCACAGTGAAAACCTCGCAGCGCTGATGATCACCTACCCCTCGACGCACGGTGTGTTCGAGGAGGGCGTGAAAGATATTTGCGCGGTTATCCACGGCCATGGCGGACAGGTTTATTTCGATGGCGCTAACCTCAATGCGCTGGTTGGTCTGGCTCGTCCCGGCGATATTGGTGCCGACGTTTGTCATATGAACCTGCACAAGACCTTCTGCATTCCGCATGGCGGAGGCGGCCCGGGTGTAGGGCCAATCGGTGTCAAAAAGCACTTGGCACCATTCCTGCCCGGGCATGTCGCTAACGGTTCAGGGCATGCGGTGTCGGCTGCACCGTTCGGCAGCGCATCGATCCTGCCGATTACATGGATGTATATCCGCATGATGGGCGGCGCCGGATTGAAGCGTGCCACGGAAATGGCAATCCTCAATGCCAACTACATTGCCGAGCGGCTGAAGGATACCTATCCCGTGCTATTCCAGGGGCGCAATGGCCGTGTGGCGCATGAGTGTATCCTCGATACGCGGGTATTGAAGGACAGTGCTGGGATCAGCGTCGAAGACATTGCCAAACGGCTCATCGACTATGGCTTTCACGCGCCAACCATGTCCTGGCCCATTGCTGGAACGCTGATGGTCGAGCCGACCGAGTCGGAATCGAAGCGTGAGATCGACCGGTTCTGCGATGCGATGATTGCCATTGCCAACGAGGCGGCAAAAGTGGCGAGCGGTGAGTGGCCAAAGGACGATAATCCGCTGGTCAATGCGCCGCATCCAGCCGGTGACGTTCTGGCCGATGGCTGGTCACATCCCTACAGTCGCAGCGAGGCGAGCCTCCCGGCTGGCGAGAGCGAAGACAACCCGAAATACTGGCCTCCGGTTTCGCGCATCGACAATGTCGCTGGCGACCGTAACCTGGTTTGCTCTTGCCCGCCGATGCAAGCCTATAGCTAACTAACCTATTGCTGAGGCGCTGGGACGTATCCCGGCGCCTCAGCATTTCAATCACCAGTTTGGTGTGACGTGCAATTCTTCATTGCTGTTGCCCTTGACGGGAACGAGTTCCGTTGCCAGCTGACGCAATGCAAGCGGCAAGGCCTGCAAGTCGCTGGATTCAAAGGAGAGATGCGGCAGTCGCTTGGCGATGAGTTCGGCAACGATCCGTGCTTGCTGTTCATCCCGTATACGCTTGGCCGCATCGCGATCGACACGCCGTGACAACCACAATTTATGCAGCGCGAAGGCTCGGGGATCCGGACAGGAATAGGCCAACGGGTAGCCTCGTTCGTCGATTACTACAGCCTGCATTTTCGGACTGTTGACCAGCCAGGATAGCCCCTCGATTTCGATCGCCTGCAGATCGTCGGCATCAGCGCTGAAACGCGTCTTTTCTTTCGATGACATGACGTCTTTCGGTACGGGTTTGATGAGGTCCACCAGAAAACCATCCCGGTTCGCGGCCCTGTAGCCGTTCTTGGCCAAAGGCACGAACGAATGGTCGATTTTTTGCAGAAGGCCGATCAATCCCTTGTGGGAAAAGTCTTTGGTTATCAGCCGTAGGTTGAACCGCGAATCCAGCAACAAGTCGACATCCTGCGTCGAAAGCAACCCGCTGGTGATGTGGACTGCAGCCATGCGTTCATAGACAAACAGTGCATTGGTACCGACAACATCAATGGCCGTGCCCATGAGACCGAGCTTGTCGAGTGCACGGAGAATACGTGCCGTCAAAAGCGGTACACGACCCAAAGCCATCGCTCGATTGACCGGGGCCAATTCATCCAGACGTTGTGCCAGGCGCGCTACGCGCTCCTTGGAATTGTCGCGGCCAGCATGGAACTGGTTATAGATCGTCTCGGTTTCCGGCGATCGGGCCCCCAGGGATTTCCAAATGCCGCTGGTCTTTTTATAAAGATATTCCTTATCATTCGTACTTCTTTTCCACGACATCGACCCGGAAAAGCGCTGCTCATATTCCTTAAAGCTGGTCCGATAGACCTCGTAAGCCTGCGCAGTATCGATGTGCTGGCGAATCTGCTCAGAGGATAATTCATTGAATTTATTCATCTTATCCCTATATGGCAACGAATGGAGTGTGAAAGGGATAATATCACATATACTCTGAATTAAAATGCTGATTTACAACATATTATCCCTAAGTCGTCAAAATACGGCGCACAAAGGGATAATAAGTTCCATAACTAAGCTTATGCAACTTTATCGTTGCTGGATGGCTGAGTGCCACAAGCCGCGAATGCCTATTGAGACTGGGCGGCGTGTTGGGCTCGACCAGCCGCCCTGTATTTTTCAAGAATTATCGGATCCAGCGTAAACAATTCCTGCGCCCTGCCGACGCCGCGCAGCGCGAAGCGGCCAACGGATACCAGTTTTGCGCGCAGTTCTTCAGGCAGAGCTGCGGCGAAACGGTCGGAAAGGAGAACGTCCTGATCGACTGACCGGCACATGGAGGCGATGCGGCTGACTTCATTGACTGCAGGTCCGACAACAGTGAAGTCCAGCCGCGTATCACTGCCGATGTTGCCGTAGAAGACCTCGCCGATGTGAACGCCGAGATAGACATCTGTCGCGGGTGCACCGCTGGCTTTGCGCGTCTTGTTGAGTACCACCACGCGCTTGCGCAGGTGCATCTGCGCTTTCAATGCGGCGGTAGCCGCGCTTGCCGAATCCCCTTCGGTGAAAATTGCAAGTATGCCATCCCCGATCAGCTTCAAGACATCGCCGCCCGCCTCCTGCACCGATGAAATGACGGCTTCAGCGTAGTCGTTCAACATGGGGATGATCGCATCAGGTGCAGCCGCATCGGAGATGCGAGTGTAGTCTCGCAAGTCGGAATACCATAGCACCGCCTCGATGCGCTCAGCCGAACCGCGGTTGATCCGCCCCGCAAGCACGCGTTTCGCTGCATCACGGCCGAGATAGACATCGGCCAGCGTCCTGACGATGCCCGTGAGCGAAGCGCATTTGACGGCGAGAGCGAGACCCCTCACCAATCGCCTTAGCACATCTATATCGTTCTCGGAAAAACCTTCTGGATCCGCGGTCGACCAGGAGGAGTAGAAGCAGTCCATTTCGCCGATGCTGCCCTCGCTCGAAAACCGATTCATGAAAGCAAGGTAATCGGTACAACCGTCGCTCTTGAGACTCGTCAGATGACGGAATCTGATATCGTCAACATCGGCAAGCCGATGCCGCATCTCGTCCTCACCGATTTGCAGCAGATGATAGAAAGTCGAATTTTGCCAGTTATCAGCGCTTTCGCCTTGCTGTGAGGAGCCATATTCGATGATAGTTTTTTCGACTTCCCCATCTCGGCGCCACGGGAATGCCCTGCCCTCATATATAGGGTGAAGTGTATCGACAAAGGCACTCGCACGTTCGAGCTGAATGCCTGCCGCGAGGCATCGCGCGCAGAAGCCGTTGATCAAATCCATTTCTGACATGCCCGACAATCCTTGCAGATCAAGCCAGGTTTCGATTTCGACGATATCGGCTTCGTTCATGGTTTTGGCGCTCGCACTGCTGATGGCCACGGCATAACACGTTGCAGTTGTTTCACAAAGATTATGGCGGCGTATCGTGCCGGAGTTTTTCAATATTTTCAACGACAGGTATCTTGGTAAAAATACAACCTAACTCACTGTAAATCGTCTAAAATTTCCAGATTTGGTAGCATAGAGCAACGATTTCATAATACTTAAGTCTCATTGACAGAAATAGGTCAACTAAATACTCGCATTGTGTTGTAGGCTTTCGCAAAGGCCAATTTTCAACTGACTTTGAATTTGTTTAAACCGTATTTTTCGAACGTAAAGCGTGTAATTCAAGCGATTTAGGCGGAATGATTTTGAATCCAGTGTTTCAAGTGTCGCGTGCGTGCCTCGCGTTATTTTCTAGCCTCTTTCTATGAGCGAACGCGCGTCAAACCATGAAGAGAAAACCGGTCCAGATGCCCGCTATTTCAGCGAGGCGGTCCGCTGGGAAAACGATGTCATCCGTTCGGTCAAGCGTTCCCGCTCCATGGCCTGGATCGTCGCCGGTATCAGCGCACTGCTCGCGGTTACGGCTATGGCTTGTCTGGCTTTGCTTTTGCCCCTGAAGAGCTTCGAGCCCTATGTCATCGAGGTCGACAAAACCACCGGTTTCATGGAGATCAAACGGCCTCTCGCGGAAGGCGATCTGACACAATCCGAAGCCGTTACAAGGATGAATGTCGTGCGCTACATACGAGCGCGGGAGACCTACGATCCTTCTGCTGTGCAGGACAATTTTGATATGGCGCAGATGCTGTCGACGGGCGATGCTGCGCGCGACCTTCTGAACCTTTACGGGCCGTCCAGTCCGACCAATCCCGTAAATCGCTTTGGCAGCGCCACGCGTGTACTGCCGACCATCAAATCAGTACAGGTCCCCAACAGCCGCACGGCAATCGTGCGGTTTTCGACGCAGCGCATAGGTCAGGATACCGGACCGGAAGAGCACTGGGTAGCGCTGATGCATTTCCGCTATTCACGCGAGCCGATGACCAATGAATGGCGTTTCGACAATCCGCTCGGTTTCCAGATTATCGATTACCGTCGCGATCAGGAAAGCGTACCCGCAAGCGGTGGCCAACCATGATCGCGGGACTCCTGCAACCGATCGCGCCTTATATGCGGCTGGTGCTGATTGGCCTGAGTCTTGCGGGATCAATGACGCAAGCGCTTGCCGAGATAGCTCCGCGACGTGGTGCGGCAGACGCGCGCGTCCGCACGGTCATCTATAATTCGGCCAATGTGGTTTCTGTCGATGCAAGTCACGGCGTCTCGACGATGATCGTGCTGGGGGATGCCGAAAAGATCGAGACTGTGGCGGTCGGTGATAGCCTTTCGTGGAAGATCGAACCCAACAAGCGCGGCAACATCATCTTTCTGAAACCTGTCGAAGCGAAGACGACCACGAATATGAATGTTGTGAGCGACAAACACGTTTACACATTTATCCTGCGCGCCCATCCGGAGTCGGAAGGCGATCAGACATACATGGTCAAATTTCGCTATCCGGATGAAGAGGCCAATTCAAAGCTTCTGGCAGAAGCGCAACGGCTCGTTTCGGAGCCGAACCGCGACAATTTCCAGTTTCAGGATACCAATACCAACTATAGTTTCCGCGGCGACGGCGAACTCAAACCCACGAACGCTTTTGACGATGGCGTGAAGACCTGGTTTCGCTTTGAAGGCGATATCCCGGCCATCTTCATTGTTGAGGGTGGAAAGCGCGAGATACTCGCCAACTTCCGCCGTGAGGGTGATTACATCGTTGTCGACAAGGTCGCCAGGCAATGGATGTTGCGGCGCAGCGATTATGCGCTCTGCCTTTTCAATCTGAAAAAAGGCGCCCCGGTTGCCGCCATTGCCAGCAACTCCTCCGACACAAGGATGAGGTGAGATGCCTGATCCCGATTACCATCTCAACGTAGAACTCGAAGAGGCTGCACGATCAAAGCTGGCCGAGCCGAAGCGCGGTTTGAGCAAGGCAGCGTTGATCTTGCTGTTCGCGTTGGTCTGTCTGCCGTTGCTGGCAATGCCCTTCTGGCTCCAACGTCCGTCGACGCCTGATAATGTCGATACCAGTGATGAGAACTTGCTGTCGCCAGTCGGCAAAGTTCAATTGGCGGTTCCTCCCGCAGTCAAAGAACCACCTCCCGCGCCTGAGCCTACACCAGAGGTGCAGCAGCCATCGCAGACCGATGCGGATGCCGCTGCCGAGCGGACACGACTGCAGGCGGAGGAGGAAGCCCGGCGAATGGCGGAGGCTGAGCGGCTGGCGCGGGAATCAGAGACCGACGAGAAAAAGTGGGAACGCTATCGCTCCCCGATGGTCGTGACCGAAACCGGTCAAACCGAAGGACTGGCAGCCGAGCAGCCAAAACCACCGACGGATGCGGAGAAAGCAGCCGCTACATTCCAGGACGCCAATCCCAACGGGCAGTTTTTGTCGGCCATGGCAACCAAGCCGGTTGAAGTTGCAAAGGCCGAACGTACAAAGCGCATCGATGCACTTGTGCCGCAGGGTACGATGATCCGCGGGGTTCTTGAAACGGCCGTGCAGACGGACCTGCCTGGCATGGTGCGGGCCGTGACCACCGAGGATATATGGTCGTTCGATGGAAGGCGGATTCTCATCCCTGCTGCATCGCGCATGATCGGCGAATACAATGCCGGCGTTGCACAGGGGCAGACGCGCGCCTTCATCGTCTGGACGCGGCTCCTGCGTGCTGACGGCGTTTCAATGAATCTCGGATCGATCGGCACCGATGAACTCGGTCGGTCGGGATCTGCCGGCGATGTCAACAACCACTATCTGAAGCGGTTTGGCGCCGCTGGCGTGTTGAGCATTATCAGTGCGGGTACGCAATTGATGGCGGCTGGTGGCACGCGCAAGACCACCTACGCCGGACCCATACAGACGCTGGTTCCTGATGCTAAGTATCCGGGCGGCTTCAGGCCGGTTACGACCTATCCAGAGAATGATGATCGGACCAGTGATTTGGCTATGCAAGGTGCTGCGCTTGCGGTCCAGAATTTCACGCAGCTCGCCCAGGAGGCCCTGAAGGCGCAGATCAACATTCCGCCAACCATTACGATTGATCAGGGAACACCGGTGTCGATTTTCGTGCGGCGCGATCTCGATTTCTCCGATCTTTACCCGGATCCGGTCATGCAGAAGCTCAAGGAGCTGAAGAAGGGACGCGGCTGGGATATTGGGGAAGGTACACAGCCGATTTACAAGGGATCCACGCCGTGAGTCTTGCAGCCCCTCTCTCCGCGTTGATCGATTTGGCGTTCGCGCCTTTGCAGTATTTTCTCCAGACTCCGGATGTCGTCGAGATATGCATCAATCAGCCGGGCGCTGTGTTCATCGAACATGCAGGGGGAAGCTCGGGCGCGGCGATGGTGCGCCACACGGTGCCTGAATTGACGGCCGAACGAATCCGCTTCATGGCGGAACGCGTTGCCGCTGCAAGTCACCAATTCGTCAACGACGAAGAGCCGCTATTATCGGCCGCGCTGCCGGATGGCGCGCGTATTCAAGTTGTACTGCCGCCTGCCGCGCCGCAAGGGGGCGCTATTGTCCTCCGCCGGCAGGTCGCGCGCAGGCTTTTCCTTGCCGATTACGCAGCTTCAGGGGCGCTGGACTCTGCTCTGGTGACGGATAGTGCGCATCAGTTTACAGACGACGAAGACGATCTATGCAAATTGCTCTCTGAAGGGGATATCTGGACGTTTCTGCGTGAAGCCGTACAACGCCGCGTGTCCATTATGGTTTCTGGCGGCACGGGTTCTGGAAAGACAACCTTTCTGAATGCGCTGATGCAGGAGATCCCAGCGCATGAGCGATTGATTACCATCGAGGATACACCGGAACTGACACCTCCCCAAGAGAATCATGTCCGTCTTATCGCCACGCGCGGCAATCAAAATATCGCCCGCATCGAGCCGCGTCATCTGGTCGAGGCCTCTCTGCGCATGCGGCCAGATCGATTGTTGCTCGGCGAGGTACGCGGTGGCGAGGCTCTGGATTTTCTCCAGGCAATCAATACCGGCCACCCTGGCTCGCTCTCGACTGTCCATGCCAACTCTCCGCGCGCCGCCTACACGCGGCTGGCGCTTCTCGTTATGCAAAGCGGCGCCGCGGGCGGGCTCGGTCTGAGCAAGACCGAGATCATCGATACGCTGCGCACGACATTGCCACTGGTCATCCAGCTTGGCCGTCGGGATGGCCGTCCGGGCGTTGTCACGGAGATTTTTTACGATCCCTTCGTGCGCGCCAATTTGCAGCGACCGGTCGCACTTGCGAGTAACGATCTAACCAGATTTGAGAACGCCGGCATTGTTTCGATAGGGCGAAGCCAATGAACAGGAGTATTTTGTTTTCGGCTATCACCATTGCTTTCGGGTCAGCCTTTGGCAGCACCGGACATGCCGCGTCCGGCGAAGAGCCTCTGAAGGTTACCGTAGTTCAGGAAGCAGCTTCGAACACGGACGCCGCGCCGGCACCGCTGCCCCCTGCGGCAGCGCTCTGCAAACATGCTTCTCCAATCGATGCAGTTCAGGGCGAGGCCATTGTTCGCAAGATTGCCGGAGAGGAGCGCTTCGACCTTGATCTCGTGCTGGCGATCGCCCGGCAAGAGAGTGGCTTTCGCATGAACAGCATCTCAAGTGCAGGCGCGGTTGGCTTGATGCAATTGATGCCGGGAACGGCGAAGCGTTTTGATGTCGATATCTGCGATCCTGAAGACAATGTGCGCGGCGCTATCCGTTATCTGCGGCTGCTGCAGAAGAAATATCAAAACCCGCTTTATGTGCTTGCTGCTTACAATGCCGGTGAAGGGGCTGTCGAGCAAAGCCGCGGCGTTCCGCTTTATCCAGAAACCGTCCGGTACGTCTCTGCCATTCTCACCGATCTCTATGGATGGAAACCGCTTGTAAGGCCGACAGCCGAGGGGCTGGGGAATGGCGCCATAAACAAACAAGAAAAGCCGGAGGACGGCAGTCGGGAAACGTGGTCCCAAGGATTTGTTCTTCATGTGGAGTAATTCAATGTTTTTACGTTCAAAAATTTTCAAAGCTTTCGTATTGTTATCGTTCACAATTTTTGCCGGGGATGCCTTTGCACAGAGCCTGCAACCGGTGACAGGTGTGCTGCAGACCCTTATTTCAATTCTTACAGGTCCGATTGCCTCGATGCTCGCAATCCTGGCCGTCATCAGCTGCGGCTTTCTGGCCTGGTCGGGACGCTTCACCTGGAGCATCGCCGGTTCCGTAATTATGGGGATTGTGCTGGTGTTCGGTTCGACGCAGATCGTGGCGTTCTTTCAGAGCGCTTTGGGTCATTGAATAGATGACCGAGGATGCGCCTGACATGACCCCCCTGGTCAAGGCCCTGACGAGAGCACCGACGCTTTTTGGCGTGCCATATATGTACGCCATGTTCAACATGGTGGTAACGGCGGTGGTCTTCCTGGCAACAAAGAGCCTTTTTACGCTATTCCTGGTCTTGCCTATCCATAGTTTCGGCTATTTCCTCACGCTGCGCGACGAGCAGATTTTCAACATTCTCCGGGTCAAGGGCGCAAGGACTCCCGCCACAGTCGAAAGTCCTGTGGGGCGTTAAAAGCTATGCACCGGGGGACCAGACATGATGTCCCGTCTGGTGCGCAAGGAGATGCGTTTTGGAGCGCAAGCCAAGCGGGAGCGGTCGGTTGCCACGCACGTGCCCTACGCACGCCATGTCGATGACACGGTGTTGCGCACCAAGGACGGGCTGCTCTTAAGTACACTCAAGCTCGATGGCTTTTGTTTCGAGACTGCGGACATGGCGCAGATCAATGGCAAGCTTGAGGGGCGTAATACGATCCTGCGTTCACTCGGCAGCAGCCGCTACGCGGTCTATGGTCACATGATCCGGCGTCGACTCGAGCCAAAGCTTGATGGCGAATTCGACAATCAATTTGCAGCTGAATTGAACCGCCGATACATGGCGCAGCTCGAAGAGCGGCGCATGTTCGTCAATGACATGTATATCACGATCGTCCGCCGGCCTTTGCGCGGTCAGGTCGGATTGATCGACAGCTTGACGCGCAGCCTGTTTGCCGGTCGTGGCGTCAAGGACCAGGCTAAGGGTGCCCGGCAGGGAGAGGACGAGGAGCTTCGCGAACTGCACGACGCCGTTCTGGGCGTGCGCGAAGTCTTGCAGGACTATCAAGCGCGTATTCTCGGTATCCGTGAACCTGAGCCAGGGAACTATTTCTCCGAGCCGCTGGAATTTCTTGTTCAAATACTCAACGGGCTCGATCCGGTTTCGATGCGTTTGCCGCGCATGCCGCTCGATGGTGCGCTTGCGATGAAGCGGCTGCATTTCGGGCGCAATGCTGTAGAGTTCGTCGGCGCGACGCCGCCAAGAGACTCACGGCTCGGTGCCATGCTGTCGGTGCGCGAATATCCATCCTATACGGGCCCTCTCCTGCTCGACGGGCTGCTGAAGGTTCCGCACGAATTTATCGTCAGCCAGAGTTTTTCCATTGTCGACAAGCCTGTGGCGCAGAACCAGATGGAGCGTGTCTACCGCCAGATTTCCATGGCCGATGAGGCTGGTTCGATTGTCGGGAATCAACTCGCCGGGGCACGCGATGAGCTTCTGAGCTCGCGCTCCATCTATGGCGAACACCACCTGTCGGTCATGTGTCTTGGCGCCGACAAGGCTGAGCTTGATCGCTGCATCCGCTCCGTCGGAGCTGCTCTCACCGATCAATCCATCATCTGGCTGCGCGAGGATCTGAACTGTGAACCAGCATTCTGGGCGCAGCTGCCCGGCAATTTTTCGTATATCGCCCGGTCGGCGATGATTTCGTCGAAGAATTTTGCGGGGTTTCTGTCGTTGCATAATTTTCCCAGCGGCCAGAAGGAGGGCAACCACTGGGGCAGCGCCATCTCGCTGCTGGAGACGACCAGCCAAAGCGCTTATTTCTTTAATTTTCACGTCCGTGATCTCGGTAATTTCACGATGGTCGGACCATCCGGCTCAGGCAAGACGGTGGCCCTCTCCTTTCTGATGGCGCAGTCGCAGCGCATCAAACCAACGCCGCGCTGCATTTTTTTCGACAAGGATCGCGGCGGCGAAATTTTCATTCGAGCACTGGGAGGCAACTACGAAGTCCTTCAACCAGGTGCGCCGACTGGTTTCAATCCCCTCGCCCTGCCCGACACTGCGGGAAATCGCGAGTTTCTGTTCCAGTTGTTTTCGTTGATGCTGCGCCGCCCGGATGGTTTGTCGCTGCCTGCCAGCGAGGAAAGCGTCATCCGCGCAGCAATTGGTCAGATCATGTCGACCGGGTCGGATGGCCGGTCTCTGCCGGCCTTTGCAACCTTGCTGCGTGGCCGGATTCGCGCCGGCGATGACGATCTTCTGGCCCGGTTCGAAAAATGGCTCCGCCCTGATCAAATGGGCTGGTTGTTCAACAATCCGCAGGATCGTTTCACTTGGTCGGAGGTTTCAGGCTTCGACATGACGAAAATCCTGGACGATCCCCTCACCCGCAGCGCCGCGCTGATGTATATCTTTCATCGGCTGGACGAATTGCTCGACGGTAATCCTGTCCTGATCTTTCTAGATGAAGGCTGGCGGCTACTCGAAGATCCGGTGTTCGCTACCTTCATCCGCGACAAAATGAAGACGATCCGCAAGTTCAACGGGATTATTGGTTTCGGTACGCAAAGCGCCTCGGATATCGTCAATTCCCAAATCGCCAACACGCTGATCGAACAGAGTGCGACGCATATTTTCTTCCCCAATCCACGCGCCGATCTGGAGAGTCACGGCAGCGGGCTCGGGCTCTCGTCGAGGGAAGTCGAATGGATCAAGACAACGGATCCAGCAAGCCGCTCCTTTCTGATCAAACACGGTCAGGAATCGGTGATAGCCAGACTTCGCCTCAATGGCATGGACGATCTCCTGAAGGTGCTGTCCGGCCGGGCCGAAACAGTCCACGAACTGACGGTTCTGCGCGAGCAGCTCGGCGATGATCCAAAACAATGGCTGCCGGTGTTTTGCGGGCAAGGAGACAGGCCGTGAGAATCATATCGGTTAGCGTCGTGCTTTTCGCCGCTGCATTGTGCGTGGGGTGCGGAGGCGGCCACAAACTGAAGACGCCTTGCGACCTGCCCGCCTCCGCCTTGTCCTATGGCGCTCCGGATTGCGGGCCGCTGCGACCGGTCAACGAGGTGTTCGACATTGTTATCCAGCCGCCGTCGCAATCGGGAGTGTCCAGTGGAGGGAGCTAATTCTATCGCCGCGCTATCGAGTAACATCGACAGTCTGGGTGCAAATTTTACGGCGGCGACCTACGGTGTGTTCGCCTATTACCTCACACCCGTTATGGCCGCGCTATTTACTCTTTACCTGATCTTCTGGGGATTCCGGTTCTGGCAAGGACAGGGCGGCAGCATCGTCGGCATGGTGTTCAAGCTCGTCCGCATAGCCATCATCTTCTCGCTCGTGACCGCATGGGGACCTTTTCAGGTGGCGCTCTACGGACTTTTTACCAACGCACCGTACATGGTGAGTTCCGTCATGCTCAATCATATCGTCAATCCTCGCAGTGGCAAAGCCATGGGATTTAGCACTCTCGCCAACGACCTCAACGCTAGTCTACGGTTTCGCGCTAACTGCGTCGGCCAAAATCGAGCAGTCAGCAGTCGCGGCTGCCGCCCCCCTGCCTCAACCGGTTCCGGAAGAAGGCACCTCGCCGAACCCGGCAAAATCAAGCCCGATTGCGCAAACAAAAAATCCCGCGGAAAATCCGCTGACAGTTCCATTGAGTTCATCGGTGCAGGCAGCAATCGTGTGGATTGCCGCAGCCTTGTTCGTTGGCTACGCGGTTGCACTCCTCTTGTTTGCAAAAGTTGCGTTGTGGATCATGCTTGCGCTCGCTCCATTTTTCATCGTGTTGCTGATGTTCCAAATCCCGTCACGGTACTTTTCCGGCTGGCTCACGGGCACGATCCAGATAATCCTGATACCGATCTTTCTGACAACCTTCCTCAGTTTTTACAATATCGGTATACAGGATGTGGTGAAGGCGCTGGTGTTAAGCCTTGCAAAGGGCAGTATACCTGCCATGAAGGATGCCGGTCCTTTTGTGCTCGTTTGCCTGACGGGATTCTTCTTGCTAGCCCAGATCGTACCTCTCAGCGGCCGAATTGCGACAAGCAGCCAGGAATGGTTCACCAATCTTGCGTCTCACGCGGGCAATGCCAGCAGAAACATCGCCAGTTCCATGGCTGCAGGACGCGGCGTCCGAAATTCCTCTGGAAACACTTCAATCGCTTCTGCGCCCGCACAACTTTCGCACGCACATACGGGCGAAACGAACCTGCGCGAGGTGCAAGACAGAAGTGCGGCGGTTAATCGGCAAAGCAGAAACCGATAGCGAGTCAGGCAGCTTTGACGACGGAATTGATCAGAGCTTTCTGCCGCGAAAGACAATCTACCAGTCGGAAGCGATTCTCGATTGTCTTACGGGCGGCAATGCGTAGCGGCAGAAAATCGTCAGGCTTTTGCAGGACTCGAAGGATCGTATCGGCCAAAGCATCGGTATCAAAGAATGGCACGAGGAGGCCATTCGTCCCGGATCGGACAATTTCCTGAACCGGCGGCGTGTCGGAGCCGATTATCAAGGCGCCACAAGACATTGCCTCGATCACTGACCACGACAGCACGAAAGGATATGTCAGGTAGATATGGGCAGTTGATATCTGGTAGAGCTTACGCAAGAGATCGTGCGAAATGGCTCCGGGAAACACAATTCTGTCCGGCGGAATATCATGGCTGGCGAGTAACGCATCCTTCCAGGACCCTCCACCAGGTGGCGGTGTTCCATAGCTGACGCCATTGCCGCCGACAAATACGAAGAGCGCTTCTGGATTCTGGCGTATGACCTTTGCTGCCGCCTCGAGTGCTTGCGGAAAACCGCGATAGGGCTCGAGGTCCCGAGCGACAAAAGTGATGATCGGCGGATCGCCCGCTTTCAACAAGCGCCCATCAGGCAGCCGCAGCGACGCGTTGCGGTCAGGGCGGAAAATTTCCGTATCGACGCCCTCATGACAGACAGCGATCCGACTCCGGGCAGAGACCGGATAAAGGCTTTTTTGCCAACGGGTGGGGCTGATCCCACCGTCGATCGCTTCCAGCGAGAGAAGCTGCGCGACATTGCGCAGTCTCAATCGTTTACGGGTTTCGGCATCCGGATTATCGTCGGGAGCAAAACCGACGTCGGCACCTTCCGCCTTGTAGAAAAATTCGCAATAGCCGATAGCCGGCACTTTTGGCAGGATATCCTTGACGAACATCATGCTACCCCAGCCTATATGACCGATGACGATATCCGGCTGTTCGCCATGGCGCACCATCGCATCGAATGTCTCCGCAACACGGTGACCAATGCGGACATGGTGGTCCGGAATGCCCAGATGCCTGGCCATCCGGGCATCTGCCCGGGGGCCAGGTTCTGCACGGTGCAAGATCACGCGAACCGACGGGAGGCGCCGGTCCACGGTCTCACAAATAAGGCTGACATCATGCCCGCTCGTTGCGAGATGCTCAGCCAAAGCTGCGAATTGGCCAAAACCACGCCTGTGAACAAAAGCCACATGCATGAGATCAGCCCCTTCCGGGACTCAAAACACTCATCGAAGTTGAGTTAGATGCCATAACGCGCGGCATTGCCCCAAACCAGTTCGAGCCTGTGCAGCGTCTGGAACGCGATTTCGAGATTGCGGAGATCATCGGCATCCCTGGCAAGAACACGATTATATGCCCCGCCAGCGTCACGCAGATTGGCGCAAAGCTGCTCTCCCTTTTCCGTCAATCGAATCCTTGCAGACCGCTTGTCCCGTTGGGACGCGACCCTGTCGATGTAACCCCCATCGGCAAGCTGTTTCAGGTAGTAGGAAATGTTCGAACCGACATAGTGCCCCCGGTCCAGCAATTCCCCAACGGAAAGTTCGACGTCGCCGATAGCCATCAGGACCATTGCCTGTGCCGGACCGACGTCTTCAATCCCCAGTTTCGTCATTTCTGTTCTGAGCAGACTGGCGAAACGGCGATTTACTCTTTCAATCATTCGAGCTAGCTCGAAGTGTGTAACTACGACCGTATGAACCGGGTGTCTATGTCCCTGTTTTTCCGCTGTAATTTCGGGGAAATCGGCGGCGTAATATCCATCAATAGATGTTTCGACTTCCACTCCTTCGTGCAGAAGTTTCTGTATCATCTTTGTCTCCATGGTCATTTTACTTCAAATTTTGAAGTAAGTTGCGAGTGTATTTTCGATTCTCCTTCGCTATTTCCCCCATCATATGATCTTTTTTCTGTCACATTCTGCACGGTATTACTTTACTAGTCTCTGGTCTTAGACCAAGGTCGTTGGGGCTAACTGGCAGCTGTGTCATTTCCAAGGCAGATTACACATGAATGATACTCGTCAAATCGATGCAAATGGCAAGAGCCATGTGGGAAAAAAAGCGACGACGCCGGAAGTTCCGACGCCGCAAACGCTGATTTTCAAGGCCCGCCGGGTTTTTCTGGCAGGTCTCCTCTACGCCGTATTACTTAGTTTCTGTATCAGCCTTTTGCAACTTACGGTACCCCTTTACATGTTGCAGGTGCATGACAGGGTGCTGAACAGTCGCAGCACCGACACTCTGCTTATGCTGACGGTCCTGGCAGTGGGCGCTCTGCTGGTATACGGCATTCTCGAATTTATCCGGGCTTTGTCTTTTCAGGCCATGGGCAGCGCGCTTGTGCGCCGGCTAAATCTGCCGATTCTGACAGCTGCCGTGCAGGCATCGGTGGATCAGGGCCTTCCCAAGGCCACGCAATCCTTGCGCGATCTCACCGAACTGCGCACTTTTTTGACTTCCTCGGCGGTAAGCGCGCCGCTGGATGCTGCCTGGTCGCCTATCTTTCTCGCCGTGCTCTTCCTGCTGCACCCGGTTTTCGGGATCATCGGTGTCGTGGGCGTGATCATCCTTGTTTGTTGCGGCGTAGTTACTGATCTCTTAACCCGCAGCCTGCTCAAGGATGCAAATCAGGCCAACATTGAAGCCATTTCAAAAATTGGTGCAACGCTGCGGCACGCCGAGGCCATCGAGGCAATGGGAATGTTGCCTGCTCTGGCAAGACGCTGGCGGGGTTTGCAGATGAATGCGCTGGATCTGCTCGATCTTGGAGGCACCCGCAGTCGCGCGATGGCGTCCATTGCGCGCACCTTGCGCTTCATCATCCAGGTCGCGACGCTGGGTGCAGGAACCCTGCTGGCGATGGAGCAGGCGATCTCGCCAGGGGCAATGATCGCGACCAGCATTATCGTTGGCCGTTTGCTGATGCCGTTCGACCATGTCGTCGAGACCTGGCGTCAATGGGTGAATGCGGTTGGCAACTGGAAACGCATCCAGGCCCTGCTTGCACAGAATCTTGCCGTGCGCCAGACAATGCCAACGCCCCGCCCGCATGGCGACCTGATCATCGACAAGCTGGTTTATGCGGCTCCGGGTGTCGAGATGCCGATCATCAAAGGTATTTCCTTCAGCCTGTCGCCAGGTGAAGTACTTGGCATTGTCGGCCCATCTGCAGCCGGCAAATCGACGCTTGCACGACTCATGATTGGAATCGTCAAGCCGACATCGGGCGGCGTGTTTCTAGACGGGAACAATGTCTATCTCTGGGAACGTGGATCCTTCGGAGAGATTGCCGGCTATCTGCCGCAATCGGTGGCACTGCTTGAAGGCACCATCCAGGATAACATCGCGCGGATGGGCGACGGCGATCCGCATCGGGTGCTCGAAGCGGCGCGGCTCGCTGATGTTCATGAAATGATCGGACGGCTGCCACTTGGTTACGATACGCCGGTGGGCGACGGGAAGTTGACGCTTTCCGGCGGTCAGCGTCAACGCATCGGCCTTGCCCGTTGCCTCTACAATCGCCCTCGCCTGATCGTGCTTGATGAGCCGAACGCCAATCTCGATGCAGTCGGCGAAAGAGCGCTGATGCGTGCGATCGAACAGGCCCGCGATGATGGAGCAATCGTGGTGATGATTGCCCACCGCCCAACAATTATGCAGGTGGCTGACAAGCTGCTCGTATTGGAGAACGGGCGCATCACACAGTTCGGCCCCCGCACGGACGTTGTGTCGTCCATCACCCCGACCGGTCCTAAAATGGGAGCCACCGCATCATGACCGGCAACACAAATCTACAGAAACGCGCCCCTCAACTATTGGCACCACGCACCGTGTCGGGCGGCGAAACCGTCCCCACCAAGTTTGGGTCCGTCCGGCCGGAATGGGTCACTGATCTTGAGCATGAAGATAGAAAGTCCCCCCTGCGCAAGTTGATCATCGCCGGCACATCGACGATTTTGATCGCGTTTGGCGGGTTTTTTGGATGGGCCTATTCTGCAGAACTTGGCAGCGCTGCCGTTTCGCTCGGAACTGTGATCGTCGATTCGAAGCGAAAGACAGTTAGTCACCTCGAGGGAGGTATCCTCGATCGTCTGCTGGTGCAGGAAGGCGATGAGGTGAAAGTAGGTCAGCCACTCGTCCGGCTTGACGACACCAAGGCACGGTCCGAGCTGCAATCCCTGCAGAGCCGCCGGGTGGGGCTTATCGCAAAATTGGCGCGACTGCGTGCCGAGCAGGCAGGAGAGACTGAAATCACATTTCCGAAGAACTTCGGCGAAATGGGCGATATTTCCGCTGAGAGTGCAATGAGGGCTGAGAGGATATTCTTTGAGAAACGCTACGCGCAAAAAATGAGCCGCGTGGACATCCAGAAGAAGACTATTGAACAATATACCGAGCAGGCGAAAGCATCGGATGCACAGATAGCTGCGACTGACCGGCAGATCGAGTTGATCACTGAACAGCGGGAGGCGATCGCTGGGCTTGTGAAAAAAGGCTTTGCCCAGAAGTCGAAGTTGACCGAAATCGATACCAGACTGAGCGAGCTCGCGGGAACCCGCGGTGAGTTTGCGGGTGACAAAGCAAAGGCCGAGCAGGCCAAGGCAGGCGCGGAATTTTCCCTCATAGGCATTGAAAGCGATCTGCAGTCGGAGATTGCCGGAGAAATCACAACGAGCCAGGTTGATCTCGCCGACACGGAAGAACGTATTGTGGCTGCCAAAGACGTCATGCGCCGTGTCGAAATACGTTCGCCGCAGGCGGGCATCGTCGCCAATATTCGCTTGCGGACACCTGGCGGTGTGGTGGCCGCTGGCGAAGCCATACTCGATATCGTACCGGAAAATGAACCGCTGGTTGTCGAGATGAAGATCAGCCCGCGCGACATCGACAGTGTGGTCGTCAGTTCGCCGGTACAGGTTCGCCTTACGGCCTATAACCAGCGTTCGCTGTCACCGCTCGATGGCAAGATCACTTATGTGGCCGCGGATCAGGTTATCGATGAAAAGACCGATACGGCGTACTTCGTGGCGCGTGCGGAAATTGCTCGCGCAGTCGCTGGCGTCCAACCCGACGATCAAACTTTACCCCGGGATGCCGGCCGAGGTGCTGATCGTGCACA
The DNA here is from genome assembly GCA_963776115.1 of uncultured Alphaproteobacteria bacterium. Classification (GTDB taxonomy): domain Bacteria; phylum Pseudomonadota; class Alphaproteobacteria; order Rhizobiales; family Rhizobiaceae; genus Phyllobacterium. Next base: position 23,432 of record CAVZLS010000013.1, read on the forward strand.
AGGCGCGCAAAGCGATCGAATACCTCATTTCCCCAATTTCAGACAGCTTTAACCGTGCCTTCAGAGAGGATTAGTTAGAAGATTCTCACTGCAGCGCACCATATTTGGCGATATTTCAAATTTCAAATTAAATTACACTTAATACGACGCGATATAACAAGTAGTTTTGCTTTAAACAGGAATTATACGTTCTAATATAAAAGTGTCATAATACATGGACGTAATAATTTGTTACTATGGATTGCCACATTTATATTCTTAGTCTAGATTGCAATTCGATTTGGTGCAGCGCACAATCGTTTAAGCATCGATCGCCGGAATCTTCCGGCAATTTGTAGACTCAAAGCAGGACAGAAGGAGAAGCAGATGGCCACTTTAGAAGGCGGCGCCTACGACGACGTTTTGTTTGGCTCGCGTTTTGACGACTTCATCCACGCCAATGGCGGTGATGATGTTGTTTTTGGCTCGAACGGAAATGACTCGATATTCGGTGACGCCGGCGACGATTTGTTGTTTGGCGGCAACGGCAACGACTCGATTTTCGGCGGCGAGGGAACTGACATCCTCTTCGGCGATAATGGAAACGACGTACTGAGCGGTAACGAGGGAAATGACGTTCTCTTCGGCGGCCATGGAGATGACGTTCTTACCGGCGGTGCCGGTTCTGATCTCTTGTTCGGCGATGCTGGAAACGATGTTCTTTCCGGCGGTGCCGGCGACGACACTCTCTTCGGCGGCGCAGGCAATGATACACTCATTGGCGGCGCAGGCAGTGATGTATTCCTGTTCACTGGCGGCGGCGGTAACGACGTTGTGCTCGATTTTACCCCTGGTGAAGACGTCCTCCAGATCTCCAGCGGTATCAACGGGCAGGATATTCATTCGGCTGACGATCTTGCCGATCGTGTTACGCAGGTTGGTGGCAATGTTGTCGTCGATCTCGGTCATGGCGATTCCGTCACGCTCGTTGGCGTCAATGCCGACGATGTCACGGAACATCCGGGCGATTACTTCGTCGTTCATTGATAGTGATTATGGCGTGCCCTGCCCTCCGGCCGGGCACGCTTTTTTCTGACGTGAATGAAAGGGCAACGTGTTGAACCTCGACCATTCGACGGATATTGCAGGCGATACCGAGAGCATTTCAATCTCGCGTCTCTGTGCAGATGTGGCCGTCGTGATCTGGGACCTTCCGGCTTCCATACGGGCGTCAACGAAATGTACGCTGGAGACGCCGGAACCATTCGTTCCGCTCATCAGCTTGAATATTCCCCTTGAGACGGGCGGTCAGCGTATTCTATGGGCCATGCGCACCAAAGATGAGCCGATTCGTCTCACCATGTCTGCTGGTGCACTCGGGCCGACTGAACAAGCTGTTCTTTATCCGGCAGTTGAGCTTGGCTCTTTCGATGTGGACCGTGCTGTCGATAATCTCGCGGCTGCCGGACATATCAAGCTGCTCAACAATATGCTGAGCACATGGCGCAGTGCCTTTCGCCTGTCGCAGAATCAGGTTTTTGCCAGCGTTGTTCGCGAAATCACCCTGGCGTTGACGCCCGAGCCGCGGCAAGTGCGCGGCTGCGGTCAGCCGATTGACGGTCAGCACCTGTTGGAAACCGCACTGGATCCGGACCTTGGCGATGTTACTGCCATCTATGCAATCAGCGCTAATTCCATAACTGCGCTGCCGACGAAGCTGGGTCTGGGGCGCCAATCCAAAAAAGGCTGGCAGTCGTGCCATCTCCTTGTAGAGTCCGCCCGGGCATTGCCGCAATCACTGCACTTTGTGTTTACTGGGAAAAACGGTATCGCCGTCCGCAAATTATCCGATAGCGATGGCCAGCTTGATTTTTCCAAGTGGTGGCCAAAGCGGCAGAACGATATGGAACTGCGTGAGTTTCTCGTGCGTCAACTGGCACAGGTCCCCGGCGCTGGCGTTGCCATTGCTATCGATATGCAGATGCGCGCGCCGTTGCCAGTTCGCCAGATCGCAAAGTCAGGAACACAGCCTGCGGCCGAAATCGATCTTGCGATCGCACTTGATGGTGGTCTGCTCGTCGGCGGTTGGACCCACGATCCCGCAGCGATGCTAGCCCGCATCGAATATCTTTCGGAAGATGGAAGCGCTCTGCCGCTCCAGCCCAATTTTTACAAGTTTCCTGGCAAGACTGGCGAACGCGCGGATGGACTTGGCGCAGACGTGACCGGTTTTGTCGCCTGGCTGCCACAAGCCAAAAATCTTGGACCATTGCTGCAGCCGCGCTTTCAGATGCGACTCGTCTCGGGTGCAACCGCAATGCTGGTGCCGCCAATACAGCCATTTGAACCATCGGCACAGCGTAACCGCATCTTGCGGGCGGTACCGCCGCAGCATGCGCGTAGCCAGGTGTTCGAAAGCATTCTTGCGCCAGCCCTGAAAGAGGTCGAACAAAAACTTGGCCAGACGGTGAGGATTGCAGATATCAAGGAATACGGCGTGGGACCGGCAACCCCTCTGATCTCGATCGTAATTCCCCTCTATCGCAATCTCGACTTTTTGCGCTTCCAGCTTTCGGCCATGGCAACCGATCCCTGGCTTGTAGAGAATGCCGAGGTAATCTTTGTGCTCGATTCTCCGGAAATCCAGGACGATACAGAGCACATGCTTGGCGGACTGCATATCCTGCATGACTTGCCGATGAAGCTCGCTACCATGAATCGCAACAGCGGTTATGCCCGTGCCTGCAACGCCGGTGCGAGTCTTGCGACAGGCACCATGCTGGTGATGTTGAATTCCGACGTTGTCCCCTGCGGTCCGGGCTGGTTGGACACACTCACTCGGCCCTTGCTCGAACAGAAGAAGCTGGGTGCGATCGGGCCGAAACTGCTCTTCGAAGATGGCTCCCTGCAGCATGCGGGGCTGTACTTTGCCCGCGACCAGCGCGGCGTCTGGCTGAACCATCATTTCTACAAAGGCATGCCGGGCTACTATTCGCCGGCTCAGATTGCGCGGACAGTGCCGGGCGTGACCGGTGCGTGCCTCGTTACCCGCAAGGACATTTATGATCTGGTCGGCGGGTTCACCGAGGAATACGTCATCGGGGACTATGAGGACAGTGACCTATGCCTGAAAATCCGGCAGATCGGCTTTCAGGTGGCTTACGAGCCGAATGTTGCGCTCTACCACTTCGAACGCCGATCTATCCGTCGTAGTAGCGACTACATGCGCGGTCTCGCGAGCCAATATAATTCCTGGCTTCATACGCAGCGCTGGGACGACGACATCACTGAATTAATGACGACCTATCTCGATGAAGCGGTACCCGATCAACTGAACGGGGACACCGTCACTTCTTTCGTCAAGGAAAAGTCTGAAAGGAGCGCCGCTTGACTGAGGTTATTGCACTCAAGACAGCCTTTACCGAACTTCCCCCTGCATTCAACAATGATCACGTCGAATGGTTGATGGAAGCCGTCCTGCGCAACCGGTTTCTACCCTGTCCTGACCCGGATAGCATTTTCGTCGGAGACGGCAATTTCCAGGCCGTTGGCGCAGAGTTCCTCGGTCATTTCATCCGCAAGGGCGGTTTGCGGCCGGATAGCCGGGTGCTCGATATCGGTTGTGGTATCGGGCGCATGGCTGTCCCGCTAACCCAGTACCTTGACTTTGCAAAAGGCAGCTATTGCGGCATCGATCCGGTTGCCGGCGGGATCAACTGGTGCCGGCAGATGATCAGTCCGGTCTACTCCAACTTCGAATTCCGCCATCTGGATATCGCACACTCGCTGTATAATCCGAAGGGTGCGATCGATGGGCTCGAACTCGTTCTGCCCTATGAAGACCGGCAGTTCGATTTCATCATCATGACGTCTGTCGTCACCCATCTGCCTGACGAAGAGGTAAGCGCCTATCTGCGCGAGGTGGAACGGGTCCTTGCGCCGGGTGGCCGCCTGTTCATGACATGCTTCGTCGTCGATAAGGTTGCAGCTGAGAATCCCTTGAAAAAGCGTGACGCGCGGCTCGGATTTCAGCGTTACGACGAAGGTCCGTGCTGGTTCGTTCCAGAGCTGCCGCCACTGGCTGCGGTGGGTTTCGACGATGGATTTCTGGATGGTGCGCTAACGCGTGCCGGTTTGTCGGTCACAACCAAGTCATTCGGTCACTGGCGCGGCGTTCCTTCGGATCATTATCAGGATCTGTTTGTGGCAGAGCTCGATAGGGGCGGTCGATGACCCGTGTACTCGTCGCTGCACACAATCATCCAGCTTTGCACCCAGGCGGCACGGAAATATTCGCCCACGACCTTTTCCGTGCCTATCAGCGGGCCGGATGCGAAGCGCTTTTCCTCGGCGCGACCAATCATATTCACCGTGAGGCACGGCCGGGAACGAGCTTCCAGAGCATTGGCACCAACGGTGATGAAATTTTGCTGTGGTCGGGGCACTTCGACCGATTCTTCATGAGTCAGGTCGATCTCTATGGCATCGTTCCAGACATCGTCGAACTCTTGAGCGATTTCCGGCCGGACGTCGTGCATCTGCATCATCTCCTGCTTTTGGGTGCGGAATTTCCGCATATCGTGCGACGCACCTTGCCCGAATGCCGGATCGTCATGACGCTGCATGATTATTATCCGATCTGTCACCATGACGGTTTGATGGTGCGCACAACGAGCAAGGAACTATGCCACGGTGCTAGTCCGGACCGGTGCCACAGCTGTTTCAAGGAAATTGCCCTCGACAAGTTCGTTCTGCGTGAGCGTCATCTGAAGTCTCTTTTGAGTGCTGTCGATAGTTTCGTGTCGCCGAGCGAATTTCTGAAGCAGCGCTATGTCGACTGGGGCATTTCCGACCATTTGATCAGCGTGATCCCCAATGGCCAGCCCGAACGGGCTAAGGTAAAAAAGCGAGATGTCACGCAGCGTACCAAGCCGGTCTTTGGCTATTTCGGTAATCTCAATCCATGGAAGGGTGCGACTGTCCTGCTCGAAGCAGCAAAGCAGCTGATTTCCGAGGATTTCGAATTCGAGCTGCGTGTCCACGGCGCGGCGCCGTTCCAGAGTGAAAGTTTCGTTGCTGATATAGATCGCCTCTTCGCTGAAACGTCACCCACCGTGCAGCGCCGTGGCGCTTACCGGCGCGAAGATATCGCTGGTCTGATCGCCACAGTTGATTGCGCGATCATGCCTTCGATCTGGTGGGAAAATGCACCGCTGGTGATCCAGGAAGCGCAGGGCCAGGATTGCCCGGTGATCACAAGCAATATCGGTGGAATGGCCGAAATGATTGAAGACGGCGTCAACGGGCTGACCGTCCCGCCTAATGACCCCATGGCGCTGGCGGCTGCCATCCGACGTATCGCTGAAGATCCTGACTTACGCCAGAGTCTTGTCCTTGGGGCTCGCCACCCCGACACAATCGACATGACGGCTGCGCGCTATCTCGATTTGATCGAGACGCTGCGTCCGGCACATGTCGAAGCAGCCTGAGAGGACCATTATGTCAATAATCACAAATGTGTCGGCACAGGCGCCAATTCAGCCAAGTGCCGTTCCCCAACAGGACAATACCCAGGCCAAAAAGCTTGAACCGACAAAGGGACGGGTGGACGCTATCGATGACGGCCGTTTGTTCGGTTGGGCCTTCGATCCAGCAGCGCCGACCAAGAGGCTGACCATTCGCGTGCTTCTGGATGGCAAGCCTATCGCGGAAGCTGTGGCCGACAAGGACCGCCCGGATTTGAAGCGTTCAGGTATTGGCGACGGCGGGCATGCATTCGATGTGATGCTGCCGCAATTCGCTGCGATGCGCGCTGGTGAACTGGTGGTCGTTGCCATAAGTGGCGCAGGGGTCGAACAAGCATTGCGCGTTCCAAAACCTGATGAACAAGCCGCCGAAGCCCTGATCGCCGCGCCGATGACGCGTATTCTCGACAAGCTCGATATGTTGATGGCGGCACAGCGGCAGTTGCAGGTCAACCAGCGCTCGTTGCAGCGTATTGCGCCGGTCATTGATGGATCGGGCGGTAGCACTGCAGTCGACGCCGCTGATGTGAGCAATTCGATTGAAAATCTCCGCGGCGACGTCAACCAGCGCCTGACGGAACTTGATGTTCATCTGATGCGAATGGACGGCGTCGTCGCAGGTATGGAAAAGCGCATGGAGTCACTGCAAAAACGCTCCGGTGGCGACGTTAAACCATTGATTTTGCTTTTGTTCGTTCTCGTAGGCTTTGCTGCCGGGGCTATTCTGTCAATGTCAGTCATGCCTTGATCATGGAGCAGATTTGAAATGCTTCGAGACGACAAAAACGTTTTGCCGATAAAGACCGGTAAAGCCCCGGAACGTCTCCCTGTGGTGATGCAAGGCGAGACCGTGGTTGGTTGCCCCATTGACGACACGCTTGTTCTTGTACTCGGCATCGGCAGCCTGACCTCCGAACAGGCCACGGTTTTTCTCAATGGCGATCCCGCCATGAGCGTGAAGGTGACCCTTGTAAACTGGCCGCTGAAAGATGCGTCCCCTGCCGGTACCCACGGGTTTGTGGCGATTGTTCCGACCAATATTCTGCGCCGCGGCGCGTTGAAAACGATCATGTTCCAGCACAAGGCAAACGTGACGCGTTATGCTTTTGCCAGCCGCGCCGCTTCGACCGGCGAGCTGATCGCCATGATCACCGACCTTGCCGGTTCCAGCTTGCCTTCCGTGATCGACGAACTCGTGGAGGGCCTGATCTCCGGACCGATTGGCCGCAAGAAGCTCTCCGCGATCACCGTCCTTTTGCAGGCGGGCGCTCGTTCGGACGGTTGCATCGAACTGATCGGCGGCAGCGATGAGGGCGAGATTTTCGTGCAAGGCTGGGCGCAGGACCTGACGCCTTCCGTCACACGGCTCCTGATCAGTGGCCGGTCGCCTTCACTTGCCGAATGTGCGATCAGTGTTTTCGCGCGCCCCGATCTGAACGAGCAATCATCAGGTTTTGCTGGACTGTTGCTCGCCAATGAAATCGTCGAGCCGAATGATATCGAGCGGCTGTTGTTTCGGGGGCGTCGCGGCTGGCGCTTCACCGAGGTTTACGACCGCCGTCTGATTTCAGGCGCGCGTGAGACGCCCAGCCATGTGCGAGCAATTCTGCCTCGCGTTCGCAGCTCGACCGAGATTCTCCTTCGTATGCGCTCGGCTGCCAATCGCTTCGATGGAACCGAGACGATCTCCAGCTTGCCCTTCCCGGTACGCATGGGTATCGACCACGTGTTTCGTGTCGAGGGTAGCGGCCTGCTTGTCTCCGGTTGGTTGCTGGATCCGGACAATCATGTGGGGGACGTCAAATTGCGCCGGCATCGCGGCGAGACACAGCTTGATGCAAACTGGACACGTATCGACAGGCCAGATGTTACCCGGGAATTCGACAATAAACCGCCGTTCAATGCCGGGCTTGATCCCAATCGGCACGCGCATGGGTTTGTTGCCTTCGCACCCGAACTCGATGGGGACAGCACGGCACCATTCTATGTGGAGCTTGGTCTGAGCGACGGGCGGCGCGCATTCATGCCTTTGACGCCGACGCGGATCACGTCGCGCGATGCGGTTGTCCGGCAGATCCGCGCGATTGACCCGAACGCTTGGGCGCTACGGCATATTGTCGATCAACAACTCGTGCCGCTATTGCGTGGAGTGAACCGCCCTGCTCCTGAAATCTTTGGTGTGGTCGATCTCGGCTCTTTCGAGGACGTCCTTGGACCGGCGCTGATTATTGGTGTTGATGAGCGCGTAGAAGAGATTGCGCCGCTCATTGCCTTGCTCGCCCTTGACCCGGAAACGCGTCGGGCACCCATCGTTATTGCGGCGGCGACCGAGATTGTCGATCGCATCGGGGTACAGGTGCGGCGGCTTGCCGATTTCTACGGTCTACATCTGCGCCTCGTTTCGGCTAGCGGATCGGAAGATCTTTACGATGCCCTTGAGGTGGGCGCCCGGGCCGTTTCCACCGAGACGGTTGTTTTTCTCGCCGCCTCGCTGCTTCCGCGCAATCCTGGATGGTTCAGCAAATTGCTGGCAGCCTATGAAGCGCGCAAGGAATGCGTCCTCTCCCCCACTCTTGCCTACGAAGACGATTCGATCCGCTGGGCTGGAACATGGGTTGCGGGAGCGCAATCCGACCGTGCCCTGATCAGCCGTTATGCCGGATATCCCATTGATGCCGTAACAGGAATGGCAACGACGGAGGTAGCGACCGCGACATTCGAATGTTGTGTGATGCCGCGAGAGGCGTTGTTTTCTGTCGACGGGTTTACGCGCGGATATCTTGGCACGCATGAAAAAGGCCTCGATCTCGGTCTGAAGCTCAAGCAATCCGGCCTGAAATCCTACTGGCTTCCATCCGCCCAGATGCTGGGCTCCGACGACATTTCCGTTGCAGACAAGGCGTCGACGATTGCACTCATCGAACGTATCGATCGTCAGGTCTTCGATGCGCGCTGGGCAAACATTCTCACAAGAGATCGTGCGACAACGACGGAGGCAGCGGTATGACCGAACAACTCCGGGTATTGGTGATTTCGCATGCCCATCCGAGCATCTCACTCGGCGGTGGCGAGATCGCATCTTACAATCTGCACAAGGGCCTGAATACGTTGCCCGGCGTGCAATCCGTCTATCTGGCGCGGGCAAGCCATCCAATACCGCGCCATGGCACGACGGCGCTGATGAGTCTACGCCGCAGCAGCGATGAGATCCTCTTTCACGCGGACGAATACGACCATTTTTACCTGTCGAACAACAACACCGACGAAATTCGCCGCGATCTTTTGCGCTTTGTTGGCGATCTCAACCCGCACGTCGTGCATTTTCATCACGTAATGGGACTAGGCCTGGAAACGCTTTACGCCATCCGCGAGGCCTTGCCCGATACGGCGATCCTCGTGACGTTCCATGAATATCTGTCGATCTGCAACAATGACGGTCAGATGGTAAAAGCCGGCTCGTCGAAACTCTGCAACGAGGCCTCACCGATCGACTGCCACGCCTGTTTCCCCGACGTTCCTCCTGCGCGTTTTCTGAAGCGTGAACGATTTGTCCGCGGAATGCTCGAACTTGCCGACGCCTTCGTTGCGCCCAGCGTCTTTCTTGCCCGGAAGTATGCGGAATGGGGTCTCGATGCGGACAAGTTGCATGTGATCGAGAACGGCATCTCCATTGAAAGCGTGACGCCGCCAAGGGAGCTGACGGGCCCAAAACCGCGTCGCAACCGTTTTGCCTATTTCGGACAGATGACACCCTACAAGGGCATAGATGTCCTCGTTGACGCCGTGTCCCGTGTACCGGAAGAGACGTGGGGTGCCGATTCGCGCCTGATGATTTTTGGCGGCAATCTCGAAAAACAGCCGCGCGAATTTCAGGAACGTATGGAAAAGCTGATCGGAGAGGCCGGCTCGCGCGTGCGCTTCTACGGTGCCTATCAGAACGCTGAAATGCCACGCCTGATGCAATCGGTCGACTGGGTCGTGATGCCTTCAATCTGGTGGGAGAATTCGCCGATCGTTATTCAGGAAGCATTGCATCATCGCCGGCCGATCATCTGCTCCAATATTGGCGGGATGGCCGAAAAAGTACGCGATGGTGAGGATGGCCTGCATTTCCGCGTTCGCAGCGCCGAAGATCTTGCCGACCGTTTCACGGAGGTATTGTGTGATCCATTGATTTGGGATCGTCTTCATCACAGTGTCCGCCGGCCGACGAATTACATCGATTGCGCCGAAGAACATGTTGCCCTCTATGGCGACCTGCTCAAATCCGGCCAGCAAAAGCCAATCAACATAGCCGCAAGGACCGATGTCGTTCTTTCGCAAGCAAGCTGAATTTTCGCCAGCTTTCAACGCCACGAGAAGGAAACCCCATGGCACGTGTACTGGTAATGATCCCATCGGGCGAGGTCTACGATCACGACAGTGTTCGCTGGTACCAGCACAGCAATGTGCAGCGTAGTATCAATCACTACCATAATATCGGCGACGCTTTTGTCTTCGATTCGTCGTTGAAATTGATGAACTACGAAAAGCAGGCTGAATTGCCGATCATGAATCCGAACATGGATCACATCGATCGCCTGCGGGAGGAATATGACTACGTCATTCTTCGCGGCTCGAACTATGTTCACCAGCACATGGACTGGACCGATGCCATCCCGGTTCTGAAGCGGCTCGGTTTGCCGGTGATTGCCTTTGGCATAGGGGCTCAAGCTCCAGTCGAAGGCCAATTGGAACTCTCCGAGCAAACGAAGACAGTTCTGAAGGTGATAGCGGACTCGACGGCTTCGGTCGGTGTGCGTGGAGCTTATTCTGCACAGGTCATGAGCGATATCGGCATAAAAAATGTTCGGATTATCGGCTGTCCGACCGCATTCCGCCGCAACGATCCCGAGATGAGAATAGAACTGCCGCGGCTTGATGAGGTGCAAAATATCGGGATCACCATCCGGCGTGAAGTCTCACCGACCTACGCTCAGGATATCGAACGTTACCTGACGTTTCATCGCGATCTCGTCAAGGAAATGGCAGGTCGCTTCGATGCGACCTTGATGGCCCAGGGCGAAGTCGAGGAAAAAAAGCTGGTTTTCGGGACAGATGACCAGAAGGAAGAAGCGATTGCAGCTCTGAGAGCAAACAAATGGGCTTCCGACTGGTATCTGGATGAGACGGTTGAAAAGCTCTACCGCGAACGCATGTTCTACTCCGACGTCGTCGCCGACTATGAGAGCCTCGTCCGGACAAAAGAACTCGTTCTCGGTTATCGGCTGCACGGCAATCTCATGGCCTTGGCCAATGGCGTGCCTTCCATCTACTTCACCTATGACAGCCGCACTGTGGAGTTTGCCGAGACCTATCAAATTCCGAGTTTCGATGTGTTCAGCGGCGGGAAGTTCAGGCTGGAGGATTATTGGGACCAGTCGCTTTTCGATAAATACAATCGGGCTTGGTATCGGACCTATGGCGAAATGTACCGGTTTCTGACGGAAAACGGGGTGGATCACAAAATGATGGAGACTGAGAAGCAGGTGCCGGATTCGGTTCGCCGCGTCGCATGATACCAGCGCGACTTTCGTGGGGGGACGCAGCAGGTTGGGGAGGTCTAACCAAAATTCGCTAATTGGCAAAAGCCAGGTGCTTACAAACAATCCCTCAAACAGAATTCCAGGAGTTTCCCCAATGACCGTTCTTGTTACAGGTGGTGCAGGCTATATAGGCAGCCACATGGTGCTCGCATTGAAAGACGCGGGACGATCCGTTGTCGTGCTCGATGATCTGAGCTGCGGTTTTTCCTGGTTGGTGCCCGAAGACGTCCCGTTCATCGAGGGCGATGTCGGCGATCAGGCGCTCGTGCGCGATGTGATCCGCACGCACGGAGTGACCGCGATCCTGCATTTTGCCGGCTCTATCGTTGTGCCGGATTCCGTGCGCGATCCGCTTTTCTATTACCGCAACAACACGGTGCAGTCGCGCGCGTTGATCGAGGCGGCTATCGCCGAAGGTATCCAGCATTTCATTTTTTCGTCCACGGCCGCCGTCTATGGCGAGCCCGAGAAGACGCCAATTACCGAAGAAATGCCGCATCAACCGATTTCACCTTATGGCACGTCAAAACTGATGACGGAGTGGATGTTGCGCGATGCGGCAGCCGCTCATCCGGATTTCAACTATGTTGCGCTGCGCTATTTCAACGTGGCCGGCGCCGATCCGCAACTGCGTTCCGGACAGTCGTTTCCGCGCGCAACCCATCTGATCAAGATCGCCAGCCAGGCTGCGACGGGCGAACGCTCTCATATTGAGGTTTACGGTACGGACTACCCGACAGCCGACGGAACCTGTATCCGCGATTATATCCACGTCAGCGATCTGGCTCAGGCGCATCTCTGTGCGCTGAATTATCTGGAAGCTGGCGGCAAAAGCACGTCCGCCAATTGCGGATATGGTTATGGCTACTCGGTGCTTGAGATCATCGACGCGGTCAAGCGCGTGTCGGGCGTCGATTTTTCTGTGCGCATGGCGCCTCGGCGTGCCGGTGATCCAGCTATTCTGGTGGCTGGTAATGATCGGGTCTGCAAGGAATTTGGTTTCTCACCCAAGCGTGCCGATCTTGACCTGATCGTTGGGGATGCTCTTGCTTGGGAACGAAAACTGCAATCGATGAGAGTGGATGACGCGTCGGAAAAGCGCATTGCCGTTTAGTGATTTCCGTGAGCACAGCAGCGATGACGTTCGAAACGCCGTCGCTGCAAAGTAACATGCAATAGTTATGCAAATACTTTGAATTTTGAAGTAAATTACTTTTACAATGATTGTAAGTTAAACCAAGAATAAAAACATACACAATCGAATATTTTAGTGTTGCGCTGCAATATATTTATGTGACAAGCTTCATCAATCTGCCATTCTATTTGTATAGAGACACGGTTCGGCGCCTGTGGTTGGTCAAGGATTAGGGAAATGACGGTTCAGACTTCGTATAAGCTTTCGCCGGTTGCGAAATCTTTGAGAGAAATAGATTTGCTGAAGGAGCCGATCCTGCTTCGCATGGGTATTGACCATGACGAGCTGCCCGAAGGCCTATCGAAAGCCATAAAAATTCTGGGTTTCGAGGGTGTCAAGGATGACGCGGCAATGTTGTCGGATGCATCCGGCCGGAAATTCGAGATGCATGAGGCGCCCTTGTGCACGCTGGCTGTTCTCATCAATCCCGTTCATCGGGGCCGGGAAAAGCGGCTGCTCGACTGGTTGAAAAGCCGTGGCGTAGTCGACGAACCAACTGTTTTTGAATGGCATGCCGGGCGGGAGATTGAGACGGCAGGTTTGATTATCCAGAAGCTTGCGAGCCTAGTGGTGTTCGAAGCGAGGAAAATCACGCAGTCAAATCGCGAATTGCTTGCTTTACGCACTTTGAATGACAATCTTCAAAACAGGTTTGCTGCTGTCGAGAGTTTTGTCGACAGGCAGGGGTTGCAACCCTTCGACCTCGCCTTCTCAAATGAGCCGGTCAGCAGTTCCTCGCGTTCCAACGTTCTGGCCGATGCGTCATTCGAAGGCGTATCGCAAATCCTCCCAGTCGCCAGCGCAGGCGTCAGTGCCGTTGCCATCCATTTCGAACGTCTGATGCAACGTGACGATACCACTCTGCATGCCCAACTGGTCACGCTGGAAGACATGTGTGTTGTAGAGAGCTGGGTGGTGCCGCTTTCAAAACTTGGTCAGGGCTGGAACTATCTGGGCCTCTCGCGAACGCTTGCCGGCTTGCGGCGGACGCTGAGCCTGCGCCTTCGTATCGAGGGCATGGACGATGAAATGCCGCTGTTGTCGCTTGGCGGACTTCAGCCGCTCGACATGTTTCAGGTTCGAGATGCTGCAAACGACACACCGCTGCTCAAGAACAGCCTTGCCATGCAGATCTGGTGCGGCATGCCAGGTGTTTTGCTTCCAAGTTGGGCCAACTATTTGCCGGCTCAATCCCAGGACACAAGAGACGGCGGCTTTCGGGAAATGCCGATGGCAACCGGCATTCTCGAGCTGGCGGACCTATCCAATACGGACGAGATTTCGTTCGACTTTGCTGCCATACTCCCTCTGCCCGAGGAAAGGGCTATAGGCTGTCATCCGCCGTCAACCGGTATAACGATCGGCCATATACCGGCGGCCTGCCCGCCCAATATCCTGCGCATCTCGTCCAGTGCAGTCATCGATAATGAAGAATCGAAGGATGTCGATTTCGCGCTGGTAATTGCGAGCGACATTCGAACTGCCCGTCAGCTATTCGATGAGCAACGGACACCCGGCGCCGGAGAAGGATTTTCAGGTTGGATTAGTGTTGCGCCGGGTGAAGAGCCGCGGCTCAACGCCTTCATTACTGAACAGGTTGGCGTGTGGCAGAACATCTACATTGCAACCCGAATGAAGGACAATCCCGGAGACAACGCTTTCGCTTGGGCGAAATTCCGCAACATCAGCCTCATGGTCAACGGATAATTCTTATGCTGGACCAGATCAAACGTCTCCGAGAACAAATCAGCACGCAATTGCCGTCCGATATCGACCCGGATGGTCCACCGCCCACTAGGGTCGCAGTGCTCATTCCGGCCTACAAGCACTCTGTGCTTCTTGCGGAAGCTGTGGAATCCGTTTTGGCACAAGAAGCGCCTTTCGATATCGCAGCAGTGATCATAGATGACGGCTGTCCCTATCCGGAAACCGGCGAAATCGGACGGACTTATGCGCTGGCTCATTCAAACGTCTTTTATCTCCGCAAGGCCAATGGAGGGCTGAGTTCAGCCCGCAATTATGGCATCGAGTTTGCACTCCGCAATTTCCCGGATCTCGAAGCCGTCTATTTTCTCGACGCCGACAACCGCATTACGCCCACGGCGATCCGCGACATTCTCGGTTTCATGAAGTCGGACGATAAGGTCGACTGGATCTATCCGAATATCGATAAGTTCGGCATCGAGTGGAATGGAAACTATACAACGCAGTATTCGCGCCTGCTGCACCTGACTTTTGACAATATATGCGAAGCCGGCAGTCTGGTTTCGCGACGTATGCTCGATGCCGGCGTGCGTTTCGATGAGAGCATGAAAGCTGGTTTTGAGGACTGGGACTTCTGGCTGCAGGCGATCGGGCGCGGCTTCCTTGGCGCGAACTATCCCTTCTTCGGTTTCGAATACCGTCAGCGCGCCGAGAGCATGCTGCGCGATTCAAATCGCACGCGAGAGGGCATTCTGACCTACATCCGGCAGAAGCATAAAAAACTCTTTGCCGCCGAAACCCTGCTTGCCTGGGAACACGAGGAAACGCCGCGCTATGCTGCGATCGGCATGGGCACTTATGCGGTGGATCTGTTCACCGATCCGACAGTCGAGCATGCCAAATGCAGCCTGGAAGATTTTGTCACGCGTTTCTGGGCAGCGAAGGCTGAACCGGAAACCTTCGGTGTTCCACCGTTTCTATTGTGGATGACGGCGGCACACAGAGAGGCTCTGACCCGACTCGGCTTGATCCACAATCTGCTGTGGCTGGGCGAGCGGATTGCTCAAAAACACCATTTCGTCGCCATTCGCTTCGAGCGGAACAACGCCAAGGTCGGCATTGACATACGCAAGATCAGCGACGCGGAACCACTTGCCGACAAGCCTTTCGGCTGGATGTGTACATTCGATATTTTCTCAACCTGCGCAGATGATGCATCCGACGATTGGGCGCGCTCACTGCACAAGCCGGTTCCAAGTCCCAATGTGATCGAAATCGTCATCAGCGGACCATTCACGTCGAGAGAAATGCAAAGTACTGCCTTGTCCCCAACCAATGCCCTTCTGGCTACATTGGGGGCACTGCGCGATTCCGGTTATCGATTGCAGTCCAGAAACCGCTGGCTCTGGCGTTCCGTCTATTTCCCCAATCGCAGCCGCTATTTCGAATTGCTGCGGCATGCTGTGGGCGCAAGACCGGTAATGCCAAGGCTTGCTCATGCGTCCAATCCGCTGCGTGTCGGATTCCTGTTGCCCATTGGCAGTTTCGGCGGCGTCGAAAAAGTCGCCTATGCGGTGGCGCAAGCTTTGAAGAATGCGGGTTGCGAAGTACACCTCTTCCTGCTTGGCAAGCCGGTTTATAATCGCATTCCCGAAAACGATGGCGTGTTCAAGACAGTTAACTTCCTCGCAGATGATTACCCGCTCTGGGGCGGTCCCAATCAGTTTGCCGGGCATGATTTGTTGATGGGCCACGATGAGGCCGCGAAAGCCGAGCTGATCATGGGCTTTCTTGCCGGGCTGGATGTGGTGATCAACAATCAAGCAGCCCCGGTCAATTCCATGCTCGGTGAACTTCGCCGCCGCGGTATGAAGGTGCTGAACTATGTTCACGTGCTCGATAAATCGAAAATGGGCCGTGATGCGGGCCATCCTTACCTCACGCTCGCCTTCGAACACGTCTATGACACGATCCTGACCTGCTCCAGGGATATGGCGGAGTGGTTGCATGGTATGGGCGTCCCGGATGCCAAACTCATGCACGTTCAAAATGCCGCAAGTTATGCACTTTCCTCCAAGGACCAGGAAACTATCCTCGCAGCGCGCCGCAACAGGCCGCAGCGCGACAGGCTGAATGTTCTTTTCCTGGGACGACTCGATGCTCAAAAGGGTATCGAGCGATTGTTTGCTTCTGTTCGCGACTTGCGCCAGCGCTCAGCCCCGATCGATTGGAAAGTCATCGGCAGCGATGTCATGGACGCTGGCGCCGGAGGTTCGTGGAAAGAACGTTTCGCTGAAGTTGGCGTTCACGTCGAACCGCCGGTCTTTTCGAGCCGCCACCTGAACAAGGCGTTCGCCTGGGCCGACGTGGTGGTATTGCCGTCGCGCTGGGAAGGCGCACCCTTGACCATTATCGAGGCCCAGCGTTTGGGTTGCGTGCCGATAGCTACGTCAGTCGGCGCGGTCGGCGAACTCATCGACCATGGTATCGATGGCCTGTTGATCGAGTCGACGGACGATAACGTTATCAGCCGGGAACTGACTGAAATCATCATGGCATTGTCAGAGGATCCCGCTGCATTGCGCCGCCTCTCTGAAGCTGCTGCAGAGCGCGGCGGTTCCCTCATGTGGGAACACAGTGTCGAACCGTTGGTGAACCAGTTGAAGTCATGGTTCCCTGACCGGCTTCCCACCCTCCCGGTGGAGACAACCCTGAAGCTTGTCGAACAGACAGTGCCAACAATCACGCCCGAGCGGATACCATCTTTCGAACGGTTTCCGCGCGAGGCAGCGCCAAAACAGCGTGACGAAATTTCCGAAATCAGGCCGCTGCAGATCGCTGCTGCCGGATCAGCCCACATGCATAATTTGAGGAACTAACGATGAAGAAACTTTTTGTTCTGAATGGTGGCGCCGCGGTCAAGCCTGGCAACAAATCCGCCTATTTGAAGTTTGAAGACCCGCTGGCGGCCTTCAACAAGGGTGGCATCAACACAGGCGACGTTCTCGTCTACGATGCCACACTCAAGGCCCTCGCCTACGACGACATCAAGAACGTGCAGTTCTCGCACGCCGGTAACGAAAAGCTCTGGCCGCAAGACGGAACTTATGATGCTACGGTCGTACGCGGTTCGAACTATCTGACGGAAACCGTCGATCTCGCCCATGTCGTACCACTGCTCAAGAAGTTGAAAGGCCCGGTCGTCGCCATCGGCGTCGGCGCACAAGCCGGCAAGTACAAGAAACTCAACGTGCCAAAAGGGACCGTCGAGGCGTGGAAGATCATCGCCGACAAATGCGAGACGATTGGCGTTCGTGGCTTCTACAGCGCGGAGATATTCAACGATCTCGGCATCAAGAATGTGCGGGTGATCGGCTGCCCGAGCTTTTACCGTTCCTTGCGCCCCTCGATCACGATCAAATCCATCGATCCGGCAACTGCCCGCGTCGGCCTGACGCTGAATAAATATCTTTCTGCTGACTACGCCAGCAATGCGACCAAGACCAACCGGATGCAGCGCGCGTTGATCGATGCAGTCGCCAAGCGTCCTTCGAGCAAACTATACTCGCAGGGCGAACGCGAAGAGACGCTTGCTATTTTCTCCTCCGGCAAGGAGAAGCAGGACAACATCAAGGCCATCCTCACCAAGTTCAATCTGCTTGGCCACGCCGAGGCGGAAGAGATGCTCAACAATCGCATGAGCGCTTTTTTCGATATCGAAGAATGGGCGGCCGACGCAGCTGCAAATGTGGATGTGATGGTTGGTTTCCGGCTGCACGGCAATGTTATAGCCCTGCATCAGGGAATTCCGGCGGTATTCTTCACCTATGATTCGCGTATTCGGGAATTGTCCTCGCTGTTTGCAATTCCATCGATCGAGATCGAGGACTATCTGCCGATCAACCTCGAAAAAATGCTTGAAAAAGCGGACTTCTCCAAGGTCCAGCATGTCTATCGCCTGAACTATGCCGAGTACCATCGCTTCCTGACCGAGAACAAGCTGAACCACGTGCTGCCAAAGCCTGTGGCTGCACCTGCAGACAAGCCGCTCTCGGTACCCAATCTGGTGCAGGTTCCGCACAATATCCATGAAGCTGTAGCATGGTTCCGCAGCGAGATCGACTTCATGACCGGAGAGGTGGAAACCTTGCGCAATCGCGCCTGGAATCTCGAAACCAGCCTGCGCAGCCTCAAGGAAGCTCCAGCCAAGGCCGCGGTATGACGCAGAGCCGTGCGCAATTCAGCCGACGTTCCTTCCTGAGCCTTGCGGGCTTGGGGATTGCTTCGGCTGGATTGCTGGCGCGGCCTGCACTTGCTCACGCGCTTTGCTCAGATATTCCCTCGCCACTCCAACACGCGCGAGGCAAATGGCAACTCTCGTTCAATGACGATTTCACCGACAATGCCGGCTTCGATCAACGCTGGATCAAGGTGAATGACAGCGGCGGAGAGACAAGGAGCGTCCGGATACCCGGGAATGTTGCAATTTCGGGCGCCGGGCTTTCATTGAAACTTGGCCGCAATACGGGAAAATTTAGTGACAAGCGGCCGTTCAGTGGCGGGTATGTGCGAACGCGTGATTTTCGCCAATGCTACGGTTATTTCGAGTGCGAAATGAAGATCGCCAATGAGCCCGGCGTCAACAACGCGTTCTGGCTTACCTCCGTGCGCGAGAGTGAGGGCGATACCCGCTTTGAGCTCGACGTGGCAGAAGCCAAGTATCCCAATCTGGTTCAAGTGACAGCGCGTCGCTGGCTACCTGACAGGCAGGTTTTATCCAAGACCTACCGCCCGCGCTTGAAACTGGCCGATGCTTTCCATCGCTACGGCATGCTGTGGAGCAAGGACCGGTTTCAGTTCTTCTTTGATGACCGGAAAATATACGAGGTTGGAAACACCTTCGCACACACGCCTGCGCAGCTTCTCTTCAGCAACGCGGTCGCGTCCTTCGCCGGTAAAGATGACGGCGATGTGGATGGCGCGGCAACCTCGGTGAAAAGCATTCGCGTATTCCAAAACAGCGAGTGGCAGGACGTGCCGCTCTGGAGGTGTTCATGAGTGATGATTTCGTTTCCACGTCGCGCGCAGACAAGAGCAAGAAATATCTCCTGGGCAAAAATGGCTGGATTTTTCTCGATCATGATTCAAATCGCGTTATCGACCAGATCACTGGCCGTCATTTGCTGGATCAGCAGGGTGTTGACGCTTGGAAAAAACTGATCCTCGAACGCGATCAATATGTAGCTTCGATCGGTGCTCAACACCTGATGTTCGTCGCTCCGAACAAGGAGCTCGTCTATTCGGAACAACTTCCGGACTGGGTGGAAATCGCCGAACAACGCCCGATCCACCAGATCATGGCTGCCCTTGGTCCGCAACGCGCACGGAAAATCATTTATCCTCTTGAGGCAATCCGCGCGGGAAAAATGCAAGGATTAACCTATCCGAAAAGCGATACGCACTGGAGCGGATTTGGGGCCTATATCGGCTATCAGGCCTTTTGCGCAGGCCTTTCGAATAGTGGCATCGAACCGCTGCGGGTCGAAGGCTCACGCGTGGCTTTTGAAGAGGTCCCGTATGTCGGTGATCTGGGTATCAAGTTCGAACCCCCTGTTTCTGCGCCCACTTTGTCCGCCCGCATTGAAGGCGCAGCTGGCCGCCTCGCCTTCGACAACCGCATTCCGAACCGCGGGCGGATCAGGGTTTTTGTCAACAAGGACACAACGCTGCCGCGCTGCGTGATGTTCGGCGATTCCTTTGGCGGCAACCTGTTGCCTTTCCTAAAGGAGAGTTTCAGCACGCTCGTCTATGTCTACGGCAAATCATTTGATCGCGAGTTGATCGAAGCCTACCAGCCGGATGTTGTCCTGTCGCAATTCGTCGAACGCTTCTTGATCGAGCCACCCATCGATACGCCGCACTTCACCTACGCTTCGGTGGTTCGTACCAAGCTGAAGCTTCTGTCGAAGGAAGACTTGGCATTCGCAACACAACAAGCGGCCAGCATCGAACCTGCCATCTTCCCGGTTCGCGCTGTCTATCAGGCGCTGTTGTCCGCACATAGCGGCAAAGCCGTCCCTCCCTGATCTTGTTGCGGAGCTGAAAAACCATCACCCGGATAATCCAGAAGCACAGCACATGGTCTCGGTCGAATTGTCTCGCCTTGGTGAGAAGCTCGATGAGGCGCGTATCTACGCGGAACGTGCAGTCAGCTCTGAGCCATGGAATGCGCGCTCGCGGCATCAACTGGCCTTGACCCTGATGCGCCTTGAACAGCCTGAAGAGGCTGAAGCGCAACTGCGCAAAGCGATCGAACTCGATCGCAGCGTCGATTGGTGGAATTATCAGCTCGCGCAGGTCCTGTTCCGGCAACAGAAATACGAGCCCTGCACTGACGCCTTGCGCGAATACATTGCCCGCCGGCCGGATTCGTCCGACGCCTGGCAGTTGCTCGGGCGCTGCCACGAAGCTTTGAACAATATCGAAGACGCTGCCGAAGCGTTTGTGCGCGCATCCGATGCGAAGCCCGAATGGACTTGGCCGCTGCTGAAACTTTCAAATCTTCGCGTTCGCAGCAAGACCAATCCGGAACAGGGTCTGATTGCCACAGATCGCCTGCTCGAAACGCTCTTCCATGCACGCGAACGCGCGGAAGTCTACATGCTGAGATCGCAATTCTACGAGGTGAACGGGCAGCGCGACAAGGCTATCGACGCTGCAGTTCGAAGCACCGAACTTGCGCCGGATTGGCAATGGGCCGAGAAGACGCTGGCGCGGCTACGTGCACAAGAAACGCGCCAGGCCGGTACAGCCAAATCGAGGTAGCAATATCAGCGGGAATTCTGTCTGGATTTTGCAGGCGCGTCACATCGTCCGATCAAACCCTCTCGAGTGCGACGGCAATCCCTTGCCCAACACCAATGCACATGGTGGCAAGTGCGCGTTTCGCGCCACGCAGATTGAGTTCCAGCGCGGCGGTGCCTGTGATGCGGGCACCGCTCATGCCAAGTGGATGACCCAGCGCGATGGCGCCGCCATTCGGATTGACGAACTCGGCATCATCGGCAATGCCAAGCGCCCGAAGTGTCGCGAGTCCCTGCGAGGCAAACGCCTCGTTGAGTTCGATGATATCGAAATCTTTCGGCGAAATGCCAAGCCGGGCACAGAGCTTCACCGAGGCTGCGATCGGCCCGACACCCATGATACGGGGCGGTACACCAGCAGTTGCGCCACCGACGATACGGGCAATCGGAGTCAGGCCATATTTCTTCGCGGCGGCTTCGGAAGCGACAATCAGCGCTGCCGCGCCGTCGTTGACACCCGATGCATTGCCCGCTGTAACCGATCCGCCTTTACGGAACGGCGTCGGGAGTTTCGCCAGTTGCTCGATTGTGGTTTGGGGACGCGGATGTTCGTCCTGGTCAACAATGATTGCATCACCCTTGCGCTGCGGAATCGTGACCGGCGTGATTTCGCGGGCGAGGCGTCCGTTCGCCATCGCCGCCCCCGCCTTTTGCTGGGATCGCACGGCAAAAGCATCCTGATCGGCACGCGATACATTGAAGTCCTCGGCAACGTTCTCGCCAGTCTCTGGCATTGAATCGACGCCATATTCTTGCTGCATCAGTGGATTGATGAAACGCCAGCCGATCGTCGTGTCGTGGATTTCCGCATGGCGCGAAAATGCACTCTCCGCTTTCGGCATTACAAAAGGGGCACGAGACATGGATTCGACACCGCCGGCGATCGCAAGTTCGATTTCGCCAGCCTTGATCGCACGGGCGGCAGTGATGACGGCATCCATACCCGAACCGCACAGGCGGTTCATGGTTGTTCCGGGGACGCTCACTGGAAGCCCGGCGAGCAGCAGCGCCATGCGCGCCACGTTACGATTGTCTTCGCCAGCCTGGTTGGCGCAACCGTAAATCACTTCGTCGATGGCTTCCCAATCGACACCTTTATTGCGTTCGATCAGTGCCTTCAACGGAATTGCGCCAAGATCATCGGCGCGAACGGAGGCCAGGGCTCCGCCAAAGCGGCCAATCGGGCGTGCGTATATAATCGCAGATATAAACTTCGGTCATCAGGCTGCCTCATGTGCTTTCTTGGTGCGGGCGTTGATGTCGCGGAGCACGGAGATTTCGGTTGTCGTCGGGACCGGAGTTTCCGCGACTGTCTCAGCAAAGCGAACCGGCCAGCCACAATTCTCTTCGATCGTCGCGCGGCTCACGCCCGGATGGATCGACACAACCGTCAATTCCTTGGTTGCGGGATCTGGCTCGAATATGCACAGATCGGTGATAACGCGTGTCGGACCCTTGGTTTTCATCCCAAGTCGCGCACGATGATCGCCGCCCTTCCCATGCCCCATCGACGTGATGAAGTCGAGATGGTCGACGAAACCACGCTTGTTGAGCGCCATCGTTATATAGATCTGACCGCAATTGCTGGCGATCTCGGGTGCGCCGCCGCCACCCGGCAGGCGAACTTTCGGCTTGTCATAGTCACCGACGACGGTCGTATTCAGATTGGCGAACCGATCGATCTGCGCGCCGCCGAGAAAGCCAGTGGTAATGCGTCCGCCCTGCAACCAGTAGCGGAACATCTCCGGCACGGATACCGTGCACAAGGCGGTATCGCACAGTTCACCATCGCCGATCGAAAGCGGTAGATACGTCAGGCTTGGTACCGATCGTGCCGCTTTCGTAGATTAGTGTGATATCCGGCGCGTGAGTAAGCCGTGCAACGTTGCAGGCTGCCGATGGCGCGCCGATGCCGACGAAACATACGTCATCATTGGTCAAAGCGCGGGCTGCAGCGATTGTCATCATCTCTGTTGGTGTAAATTCAATCGACATGACGATGCTCCTTACGCTGCTTTTGCAGAACGCTTGCCGACATGGCGGGCGAAATCGTCAGGCTTTCCGCCACGAACATGCTCGTTGATCCAGGCCGTAAAACTATCGCGGTCACGGGCGATCTTGTCCCAGGCAATGTAAAAAGCGTTGGAGCGTGGATAATAGCCGTGCGCATAGGACGGAAACGCACCACCTGGTACATGAACAACGGAACTGACGGCCCATGTCGGCAGAACCACCGCATTGGGCGATGGCGGATCGAGTTCATCGACGATTTCTTCGACCGTGACGATCGAGCGCTTGGCCGCAAGCACCGCTTCTTTTTGGACGCCGGAGATGCCTTCGATCAGCACATTGCCTTTGCGGTCTGCGCGCTGGGCGTGGATAATCGACACGTCAGGTCGAATCGACGGGACCGCCGCAAGGACTTCGCCGGTGAACGGGCAGGTAATCGATTTGATGTTCGGGTTAACCTTCGCAAGATCCGCGCCGATATAGCCGCGGAGCATAGCGAATGGCAGGTTTGCTGCCCCGGCCTCATAGGCGTTTGCCATGGCGGCGTGCGAATGCTCCTCGATTTCGAGCGGGCGTGGCCATTGGTTCTCGACTGCATCGCGAAAACGGTGCAACGAGCCAACGCCCGGATTGCCGCCCCAGGAGAATTTCATACCGCGTGCCGCGCCGACGCCGATCAACTGGTCGTAGATCAGGTCTGGCGTCATCCGGATGAGAAAAAGCTCCTTGCGATCCTGCCGGATGATTTCGTGGCCGGCCGCATAGGGGATCAGGTGCGTGAAGCCTTCCATCGCAATGGAATCGCCGTCCCTGACATTCTCTTCAATCGCTTCGGAAAGCGTGCAAATCCGCGCCACATTTCTCTCCCTGTCTCGAATTCCTCATCTTTTGATTAGTGCTTCGTTGGTTCGAAAGGTCAAATCTTTTGTGCGTTATTTGATTTTTGTTCGTATATCGCACAAAGCGTGCTAGGGTTGAGCATGCGAGAAACAGACTTCATCAGTGGTTTTGCCAAGGGCCTCTCGGTAATCGAGGCGTTCGACGCGGCAAATCCGCGTCTTTCAATCACGGATATCTCGAGGATTACCGGCCTCGAACGTGCGACCGCCCGGCGTTGTCTCTTGACCTTGGCACAACTCGGCTATGCCGACTATGACGGCAAATTCTTCTCGCTATCGCCGCGAATACTGCGTCTTGGCCATTCCTATCTTACAGCGACTCCCCTGCCCCGCCTGCTGCAGCCTTTTCTGGATCAACTGTCGGAAAAGACCGGCGAAAGCGCATCGGCTTCCGTCCTCGATGGTAACGAGATCGTCTATATCGCCCGGGCATCGCATAAGCGGGTAATGTCGATCAATCTCAATCCCGGAAGCCGCCTGCCCGCCTATTGCTCGTCCATGGGGCGAGTCTTGCTCGCCGCAATGAATGAAGACGATGCGAAGCGTGTTCTGGAGAATAGCAACCGTAAGGCGAATACGCCGAATACAAAAACGACGATTGCTGACTTGATGGCTGAGTTGCAACTGATACGCGAGCAGGGATATGCCGTCATCGATCAGGAATTGGAGATTGGTCTCTGTTCGATTGCCATCCCGGTGCGCAATATGCGGGGTACCACCATTGCGGCACTTAACGTCGGTGCACAGGCACCGAGGGTTACTGTTGATGAAATGGTTACAACCTATCTACCGGTGATGCAATCAACTCGCGATACGCTTGCGGGCTTATTGGTCTAGGTAGTGGATGCTTCTATTGCTGCTTCGCGGATAGTCTGCATCAGGATCATCAGCGGTAGTGACGGCGTTATGTCAGCGCGCATCGTGAGCCCTACCGGTCCGCGCGTTTCGCTTGTGTCTATCGGCAATAGCGCCAAACTCCCGTCGTCGACATCATCGGCGACGACGCCCGATGAGATGATCCAAACCGCGTTACTGGAGCGAACAAAGGCGCGGCCAAACGCGTCGGATACCGTCTCGATCTGGGTAGGCAGGGTGGCTACCCCATTGGCGATGAGAAAGCGGTCGACGAAGGGCCGGATAATCGATGCCCTGGTTGGCATGAGAATGGGAAATTCGGCAAGAAGCGAAAAGATATCCTCTTGTGAATTCAAGAGCGGATGGCTGGCGCTGACGGCGAAAACCACCTGCTCGGAATAGAGATGTTCGAAGGAGAACCCCGTCATTTTCTCAGGGGCTGCAAGGCGGCCAACAACGAGATCGAGATCACCAAGCCGAAGCTGCTCCAGCAGGACCGCGTTTTCGCCCGTAACAATCTTGATGCGACTTTGCGTTTCCTCTTGCAGAAACAAACTGATGGCATGCGGCATCACGCGGGTGGACACAGTCGGTAAAGCGCCAATGCGGATGGGGACGCCCTCCCCCGACCGTTCATTGGAAACGGAATCAATGCCTTGGCGCAATGCCGTGATGGCGGCGCCGGCATGGCGCAGGAACACCTCGCCATAGCGCGTGATCCTGATGCCGCGGCCGTCACGTTCGAATACGGCAACCCCAAGCTCGTTTTCCATTTCACGGATTGTTTTGGTGACAGCCGGTTGACTGATATGAAGGATTGCTGCTGCCTTCATCACGCTCTTCTGACGTGCGACTTCCAGAAACGTTTGCAGGTGGCGAAACTTGATGCGACTGTCGATCATGGCATTTCATAACCCATCAGTTAAGAGAATGCGATAGAATATCATTTTACCTAACCATACGGATAATCCATGATGGTTTATTGAATGGGAGGCTTCTGTGCAATTCGTTTCTATCAATGGCGTAACACTGCACTATCAATTGATCGGCGCACCGGAAGGCAAGCCTGTACTGGTCTTTGCCAATTCGCTTGGTACCGACTTCCGTATCTGGCGCGATGTAATCCTTCGCCTTGTCGGCGATTTCGCCATCGTGACATATGACATGCGCGGTCATGGTCTCTCGGATATTGGTACGACACCCTATTCCATCGATGATCACACCGCTGATCTTGCAGGTCTTCTTGATTATCTCGAGGTCAGGAACGCGATTATCTGTGGCCTGTCGGTTGGCGGGCTGGTGGCACAAGGGCTCTATGCGTCGCGGCCGGATCTGGTACGTGCGCTGATCCTTTGCGATACCGCCCACAAGATCGGCTCGGCGGAAATGTGGGCTGCCCGCATCGCGGCGCTTGAGCAAGGCGGCATTGAAGCGATCGCGGATGGCGTTCTTGAAAAATGGTTCACTCCACCCTTCCACAAGCGGCGTCGCGACGAACTTGCCGGATATCGCAATATGCTGACCCGGCAGGCCATCGGAGGGTATACCGGAACGTGTGCTGCGTTGCGCGATGCCGATTTTACAACCGAAGCCTCGCGCATCGCGGTCCCGACCATTTGCATCGTTGGGGATCAGGATGGGTCGACGCCACCGGAAGTTGTGCTTTCGCTGGCGAAGCTCATTCCGCGCGCTCGTTACGAGGTGATCAAGGATGCCGGACATATTCCCTGCGTGGAGCAGCCGGAAGCGCTGACGGCGGTGATACGGGCATTTATCGACGAGTTCCAACTTGGAGAAAAAGCATGACGTCTGCAGACGTTCCTTCCCGTCGCTATGCTGAAGGCATGAAAACACGCCGGATTGTCCTCGGCGATGCGCATGTCGATCGCGCCGAGGCAAACAAGACGGACTTTGACGAACCATTTCAAGAGCTTATCACTGAAGCTGCCTGGGGCCATGTCTGGTCGCGGCCAGGCTGGACAAAGCGGCAGCGCTCGATAGTGACTATCGCGTTGTTGGCGGCATTGGGCCAGGACGAGGAACTGGTCATGCATATCAAGGCGACGGCGAACACTGGCGCGACCCAGGACGATATTTGCGAGGCGCTGCTGCACGTTGCAATCTATGCGGGTGTTCCGGCGGCCAACCATGCGATTAAACTGGCGAAGCAGGTCTATAAAGACCTCGCTGCAGCCGAAAAGACAGCCTGACGGGAGGCCCACAATGTCCAACAGGAAGCCGGAGACCGGCGCATTCTTTCAGCGGGACAGGCAGTGGCATCCGCCAGCCTATACGCCAGAGTACAAGACGAGCGTCGTGCGTTCGCCGCAGAGAGCGTTGATTTCATTCGATAATACACTCTCGGAGATCACCGGGCCGGTGTTCGGCCATTCGATGCTGGGCGAGCTCGACGCCGATCTTATCTACAATTATGCGAAGCCCGGCGAGAGCGCGATCGGGCAGCGCATTATTGTTCACGGCAGAGTTGTAGACGAGCGCGGCAAGGGCGTTGCGGGTGCACTCCTGGAATTCTGGCAGGCCAATGCCGGCGGACGCTATCGGCACAAGCGCGA
This sequence comes from uncultured Alphaproteobacteria bacterium, assembly GCA_963776115.1. GTDB lineage: Bacteria > Pseudomonadota > Alphaproteobacteria > Rhizobiales > Rhizobiaceae > Phyllobacterium. Next base: position 50,620 of record CAVZLS010000013.1, read on the forward strand.
GGGATATCTTGCGGCGCTCGATCCGAATTTTGGCGGGTGCGGCCGGACCATCACCGACGACGATGGCTACTACCGTTTTCGCACGGTCAAGCCGGGCGCATATCCTTGGCCGAACGGTGTGAATGACTGGCGCCCGGCGCATATCCACTTCTCGGTGTTCGGCCATGGTTTCGCGCAGAGGTTGATCACGCAGATGTATTTCGAGGGCGATCCGATGATCTGGAATTGCCCGATCGTCAAATCCATTCCGGACAAGGCAGCGATAGAACAGCTCATCGCGGCGCTCGATATGAACAACACCATTCCGATGGATGCACGCGCCTATAAATTCGACATCGTGTTGCGCGGCCGCCGCTCGACCCTGTTCGAAAACCGCATGGAGGGCAACTGATGGTGCAACAATTGGGCTACCTGAAGGAAACGCCGTCGCAGACAGCGGGACCATATGTCCATATCGGCTGCACGCCGAATTTCGCTGAGATTACAGGCGTTTACGAGAACGATCTTGGCATCTCCATGGTCAATGACAAGACGTTGGGCGAGCGAATTACCCTCCGTGGGCGGGTTTTCGACGGCACCGGAACGCCGCTGCGCGACGCTTTGCTTGAGATCTGGCAGGCCGACAGCAAGGGGTTCTACAACAGTCCATCCGAGTTGCGCGGCGCCGCCGATCCCAATTTTACCGGGTGGGGACGCTGTCCGACGGACATGGAAACGGCCGAATATCGCTTCGAAACCGTGAAACCGGGACAGGTTCCCTTCAAGGATGGGCGTATGATGGCGCCGCATGTCACGGTCTGGATCGTGGCGCGGGGGATCAACATAGGGTTGCAGACGCGGATCTATTTCGACGACGAGAAAGAGGCGAATGACAAGGACCCGATCCTGCAACGCATCGAGCATCGCAATCGCGTCCCGACGCTGATCGCGAAACGCGATGGGTCGAGCTATGTCTTTGATATCTATCTGCAAGGCGACAAGGAAACCATCTTTTTCGATGTATAAGCGATGAGTATTTCTCCTTTCGATCATCCGTTTTTATCCGGTTTGATCGGCGATGAAGAGGCAGCGCAATGGTTCTCGGCGGAGAGCGATATTGCGGCAATGCTTCAGTTCGAAATCGCTTTGGCCAAGGCGCAAGCTGCTGAAAATATTATAGAAAGCGCGGCCGCGGAGGCGATCGAGAAGGCGTGCCAGGCTTTTTCACCCGACATGTCCGCGCTCAAATCGGCGGTTGCATCGGATGGTGTCGTCATCCCGGAACTTATCCGGCAATTACGCGAGACTATTCCGTTGGAGCACCGCGCGTCCCTGCATCTCGGAGCGACCAGCCAGGACGTCATCGACACGAGCCTGATGATCCGGCTGAAGCCGGTAATGACACGCCTCGACACCGGATTGTCCGATATCATCGCCGAGCTGGATCAACTTGAAAAGACGTTTGGGAACAATGGCTTGATGGGGCATACCCGCATGCAGGCGGCCATCCCGATCACAGTCAGGGACCGTATCGAATCCTGGCGCACACCGCTGCTGCGTCATCGCAAGCGCCTCGATATATTGAAGCTCGAGTTCCCGGTGATCCAGTTCGGCGGAGCGGCAGGAACTCTGGAGAAACTGGGGGATAAAGGACCAGCGGTTCGCAAGCGAATGGCGGCGTTGCTCGGCCTTCACGATACGCCGCAATGGCACAGTCAGCGCGACATCATCGTTGAATTTGCTAACTTTTTATCTCTGATTTCAGGTTCGCTTGGCAAAATTGGCCAGGATATTGCGCTTCTCGCACAAGGCTCAACCGAGCTCAAATTGAGCGGCGGCGGCAAATCGTCGGCGATGCCACACAAGCAGAATCCGGTCCTTGCTGAACTTCTGGTTGCGCTCGCCCGTTACAATGCCACGCAGGTTTCCGGCATGCACCACGCCTTGGTTCACGAGCAGGAACGTTCGGGCGCGGCATGGACTTTGGAGTGGATGATATTGCCATCCATGGTTGCAACGACGACGACCGCGCTGCGCTCGGCTAGCACGTTGCTGGGTTCGATTGAGAGCCTTGGCAAGGCGTGATTTCAACCACACGCAACTAAAATGCAATTGCGAGTGGAAAATCTTGCGCCAGAATCGACACTTCTTGCATAGGAATCGCCAGGTCTTGTGTGAGAATCGCATCTTTTCGTTTCATTCCTGCTTCGGAAACCGCGGGTCGTGTGCAATGTTCTGAAAAAGCCGTTTTCGATTGAGGGAGGAACCATGAAAAAGCTCATTCTGGCCGTCGCCGCATCAATTTTGATGAGTGCAAGCGCCTATGCCGAAGTCATCAAGATTGGCGTTGTCGGACCCTTCTCGGGACCGTTCGCAATTCAGGGCAAAAACTTCAAGGCGGGCATCGACGCCTACATTGCAACCCATGGTGACAAGGTCGGCGAGAACACGATTGAAATCCTCTACCGGGATGTGCCGCAGGCCGACCCGGCCCAGTCGAAAGCATTGGCGCAGGAACTGGTGGTCAAGGAAGGCGTGCAATATCTCGCCGGCTTCTATTTCACCCCGGACGCCATGGCGGTCACGCCGCTGCTCAAGCAGGCGAATGTGCCGATGGTCATCATGAACGCGGCGACGTCGGCCATCGTCACCAAGAGCCCGCTGGTTGTCCGCACTTCATTCACCACATGGCAGACCTCGGCACCGATGGCGAAGATCGCGCGCGAGCGCGGTGTGGAGAAGGCAATTACAGTCGTCAGCGATTACGGCCCGGGTGTCGATGCGGAGAACGCGTTCAAGACGACGTTCGAGAAAGAAGGCGGCAAGGTTGTCGAATCCATCCGCATGCCGCTGTCGACCAATGATTTCAGTCCGGTGATGCAGCGGGTGCGCAATTCCGGGGCACAGGCGGTTTTTGCCTTCCTGCCGTCGGGTCCAACCACGCTCGGTTTCGTCAAGGCCTATAACGAGAACGGCCTGAAGCAGGCGGGCATCCAGTTCCTCGCGCCGGGCGACCTGACACAGGAATCCGATCTGCCGGCGATTGGCGATGCGGGCCTTGGCATCCTGACGACGTTCCATTATTCGCTGGCGCACAATTCACCGGAAAACAAGGCATTTGTCGCCGCCGCCCAAAAGGCGATCGGCAACCCGGCCGAGTTATCGTTCCCGGCCGTCGGCGCCTATGATGGCATGTATGTCATCAGCAAGATGATCGAAGCGACCGGCGGCAAGCAGGATGCGCAGAAGGCAGTCGATGCCGTTAAGGGCCTCACTTGGGAAAGCCCGCGCGGTCCGGTCTCGATCGATCCGGAAACGCGCCACATCACCCAGAACATCTATCTGCGTGAAGTATCGAAGGGTGCTGACGGCGTCTACTTCAACAAGGAAATCAAGACGTTTGAGAAGCAGCCGGATCCGGGATTGGCGGCTGCAAAGTAGCCCGGTGCCCGAAGCGCCAACCGGGATGATCTGATGCAGACGTTCTTCAGCATTGGCGTCGATGCCCTGGCCTACGGGATGATCCTGTTCGTCATCTCGATTGGCCTGTCGGTGACCATGGGCCTGATGCGAGTGATCAACCTCGCCCACGGCGCATTCGCCATGATCGGCGGCTATATCGCTTCCTATGCGGCGCGCGATCTCGGGCTTGCCTATGGCCTGGCGATCGCGATTGCCGTGCTTGGCACGATCATCATTGCCATTCCGCTGGAACGTTTTCTCTACCGGCGGATTTACGGCGCGCCAGAATTGACGCAAGTGCTGATGACCATCGGCATCACCTTTTGCGTCATCGGCCTCGCCAATTATGTGTTCGGTCCGACGCTGAAGACGATCCCCCTCCCCGCTGGGCTGCAGGGTCCCGTCGATATCGGTTTCCGTACTATCGCGGCGCACAAGCTGTTTGCCATCGGCTGCGGTGTGGTTGTCGCGTTGGGACTTTGGTATCTGATCGAGCGCACGTCCTTCGGTGTCAAACTGCGCGCCTCGGTGGACAATACGGCGATGGCGGCGGCGCTCGGCGTTCGCACCAAGATCGTCTATGCAGCAAGTTTCGCGCTTGCTGTTGGGCTTGCAGCCTTTGGCGGGGTGATCGGTGCGGAACTGCTGCCGGTCGAACCCTATTACGCCCTGCGCTACATGGTGACGTTTCTTGTCGTCGTTTCGGTCGGCGGTGCAGGCTCCATCCCCGGCGCGCTGATCGCCTGCCTGCTGCTCGGGGCCATCGATACGACGGGGCGCTACCTCGTGCCGGAATATGGCGAGTTCTTCTTCTATCTCGCGGTGATCGCCATCGTCTGGGTGTTTCCGCGTGGTCTGATGGGAAGAGCCAAATGAGCGCCGGGGGATATGTCGCGGCGATGCCTGCCCAAACCAAGGGCTGGCAGCGTGACCTCCTTGGCGTTGCTGTCATCCTGATTGCGGCCCTAGCCGGGTATTTTCTCTTTCCCAACAATCTGGCGCTGCTGACGCGCATGATCGCGATCATGCTGCTCGTCCTGTCGCTTGATCTGGTGACCGGATATTGCGGCGTTGCGACGCTCGGTCACGCCGCACTCTTCGGCAGCGGCGCCTATGCGGCCGGTATCGCCGCGGCGCATTTCGGGATCACCGAACCGATCACCATGATCGCCATCGGCGCAGTTGGCGGTGCTGTGGCAGGGTTGATTTCGGGCATCGTCATCCTGCGCGGACATGGCCTCGCCCAGCTTGTGCTGTCCATCGCCATCATCCACCTCTTCCACGAGGCGGCCAACAAGGCATCCGAATATACGGGTGGCAGCGATGGGCTTTCGGGCATCTCGCCCGATCCCATCCTCGGCGTCTTCGAGTTCGATCTCTGGGGCCGTACCGCCTATGTCTTTGGCGTCGTCCTGCTCCTCCTTGTATTCATGCTCCTGCGCATTCTGGTTCGGTCACCCTTCGGCATGCTTTGCCGGGGTATCCGGCAGGATCCTGTTCGGGTCAGTGCGATGGGTGCCTCGGTCAAGCTCACCCTGATCAAGATGTATGTGATCTCGGGGTTGGTCGCGGGTGTCGGCGGCGCCTTCAATGCGGTATCGACACAGGTCGTCGGCCTCGACAGCCTGAGCTTCACCAATTCCGCCGAAGCGCTGGTCATGCTGGTTCTTGGCGGAGTGGGCTCGCTTTACGGAGCGCTGATCGGCACGATTGCTTTTGTCTGGATCGAGGATCTGGTCTCTGCCGCCAACCCGTTCCATTGGCTGACGATCGTCGGCGCACTGCTGATTGCCGTGGTGCTGTTTGCGCCCAAGGGCCTTTATGGCACGGCCGCGACCCTCGTTGAACGATACAGGCGGGGCGGCAAATGAGTGCACTCTTCGAGGTCGATCATCTGCAGAAGGCCTTCGGCGGGCTGAACGTCACGCGCGATGTCTCGCTGTCGCTGGGCAAGGGTGACCGCGTGGCGCTGATCGGCCCGAACGGCGCCGGGAAAACCACCTTCGTCAATCTGGTAACCGGCCATTTGCGTCCGGACTCCGGACAGGTCCTGATGGGCGGCGAAGACATTTCGAAATTCAATCCGATGAAGCGTGTGCGAGCCGGGCTGGTTCGCTCATTTCAGGTGACACGGCTTTTTGCCGAGATGACCCCGGAAGAGCATGTCGCGCTGGCGATCCTGCAGCGGCAAGGCAAGTCCGGCCGGATGGCTGGTTCCTTTCAGGCCATGCCGGACGTGATGCGTGAAACCTATGAAATTCTCGAGACGCTCAATCTGACGGCACTGGGACGGGTTCCGGTCAGCGAGATCGCCTATGGGCAACAGCGCCTTTTGGAAATTGCGCTGGCGCTGGCGCTTCGGCCGAAGGTGCTGTTGCTCGACGAACCCGCGGCGGGCGTGCCGCACAGCGATACGTTCCTGATCGAGAATGCATTGGCGCAACTGCCGGCCGATCTCGCGGTGCTGATGATCGAGCATGACATGGATCTGGTTTTTCGTTTTGCCAAGAGGGTGATCGTGCTGGCGGCGGGTGAAATCATCTTCGACGGCCTGCCTGTCGATGCGACGAATGACGTGCGGGTACGCGAGGCCTATCTCGGAGGGTATGCCAATGGCAGCGCGGCTTGAAGTCAAAGGTCTGAGCGCGGGTTACGGCCCAACCCGGGTCCTCGAAGAATATTTCCTTCACCGCCGAGGCTGGTTCGCGCATCGCGGTGCTTGGGCGAAACGGCGTCGGCAAGACGACATTGTTTGCAACGCTTGCGGGGCAGACACGGCGCTATGACGGCACGATCAAACTGGGCGATGCGGACCTTACCCATATGGAAAGCTCCGCCCGGGCCTGGAGCGGGCTTGGCTTCGTACCGCAATCACGCAGTATCTTTCCATCGCTGACTGTCGAAGAGAACCTCTTCGTCGGGTTGAAGGGAAGGCCGCGCAGTGCGTTGCAGGAGGCCTACGACATGTTCCCGCGTCTCTACGAGCGGCGGGCGAATTCCGGGGCAAAACTTTCCGGCGGCGAACAGCAGATGCTCTCGACCGCCCGTACCATTCTCGGCAAGCCGACTGTGCTGCTGCTCGACGAACCGCTGGAAGGGCTGGCGCCGGTCATATGCGAGGAACTGATGGCGGCGTTTTCGCAACTCGCCTCGAGCGGCGAGATGACCATCCTGCTCGTCGAGCAGCGTATCCAGAGCGCTCTCGATTTTGCCGAGCGGGTGATCATTCTCGAACGCGGTCGCATCGTATGGGATGGTTCATCCCGGAAGTTGTCCGACGATCGCGAGACCATCGAACAATTGCTTGGCGTTTCGAGCCTCCGACACTAATGCCTGACCTGCAACCTCAGGCCAGGTATCCGCCGTCGATGGTAAGGGCGGAACCTGTGATGAAGCTCGAACTCGCTGCTTGCGAGATAAGCTACAAGGCTTGCAACCTCAGTGTCCTTGCCCATGCGGCCAAGCGCCATCATCGGGCGAACCATATCCCGCATTTCCTGATGATCGTTGATATCGGTTTCCGTAGGCCCGGGCTGGATGACGTTGACGGTGATGCCGCGGGTTCCGAGATCCCGTGCCAGACCGCGCGTCAACCCGGCAAGCGCTGCCTTGGTCATGCTGTAAATGGACGACCCCGGAAAGCCCGCGCGATCCGCATTAACGCTTCCCGTCGTGATGATGCGCCCGCCGCTCTCCATGTGGGCGACACTTGATGGCGAAGACGGCGCGAACGTTGGTATGGGATGGTTCATCGGAGCAACTGGCGGCTGATCGCGATACGGTCGATCAATTGCTCGGCGTGGCGAGCGTCGCGCGCTAGCGAGCCAATCCTTTGACAAGGTGATCCCTGACATAGCGAAGCTTCGATCACCCTCCCCCTTGTAGGGAGGGAGGCTGCGAAGCAGCAAGAAGGGGTTTGAAACATTAGCGAAGACTCACCGCACAGGGGGAGGGTATCGACCAGCGCAATGAATTGTGGAAAGAATGTGGCGGTGCAGGGGTGCTTCTCCACGCCGGGTTGCATTCGATTGTGGATTGAAACAATCAACATATTGGAATAATTGACAAATTTCCTCCGGTTATTCCTTAGAATTCTTCTAATATATTGTTATTGCTTCGTTTTTCGCGACGGTCTATGACTCCCGCGGCGCCAGGGCGTCGTCTCAAAGAGACGTCAATGGTTCGCCGAGGGTCTGATCTATGCTGGTTCCATTCCTGATAATGCTGCGTGAGGGCATCGAGGCGGCTCTGATCGTGGGCATTGTCGCGAGCTATCTGAAGCAGACCGGTCGAGGCGAATGGATGCCGGCGGTTTGGGTCGGGATTCTGCTTGCCATTGCGCTGTCGCTCTTCGTCGGAGCCGGGCTGCAGATGGTCAGCGCCGAGTTCCCCCAGAAGGCACAGGAATTCTTCGAGGCCATTGTCGGGCTGATTGCCGTCATCGTCTTGTCGTCGATGGTATTCTGGATGCGCAAGGCGGCGCGCTCGATCAAATCCGACCTGCACCATTCGATCGACTCGGCGTTTTCGCATTCGACAGGACAGGCCCCCGCGCTGATTGCCATGGTGTTCTTCGCCGTGGCCCGCGAAGGGCTCGAATCGGTATTCTTCCTGCTCGCCATTTTCCAGCAGAGCACCAACAGCGATGCGCCGCTTGGCGCGCTTCTCGGCATTCTGGTGTCGATCGTGCTCGGCTACGGCATCTATATGGGCGGTGTCCGCCTCAATCTGCGCCGGTTCTTCTTCTGGACGGGTCTTTTCATACTGGTGGTCGCTGCCGGGATATTGGCGGGCACATTGCGGCATTTCCACGAGGCGGGTGTCTGGAACAGCCTCCAGACAATTGTCATCGACCTGAGCGGCATCCTGCCGGTCAGCAGCCCATTGGGTACGTTGCTCTCCGGAATGTTCGGCTACCAGGACATGCCGACGCTGGGCGAAGTCATCGTCTATGTCGCCTTCCTTACCATCAGCATCTTCATGTTCCTGCGTCCAGCGGGCAGTCGAACAACTGCCGCCCAACCTTCTCATTGATCGCCACCCATTGACCGAAAGAAATTTTATATGACGCAAACCGCCGGCTCCAGTTCTCCCCGCCCTTCATCGCAAAAGCTGATGAAGCTGGCGGTTGCCGGGGCCGCGCTTCTCGTCGTTGCAGGCGGCGTGGCTTTCTACTATGCGTCGAAAGGTTTGAAATCGGCGGGTTCAAGCGGGGCTATCACTGTCACGATCAACGACAGCGCATGCGATCCCAACGAGATTACGGTTCCAGCCGGACGTTCGACCTTCACCATCGTCAACAAATCCAACCGCGCGCTTGAGTGGGAAATCCTCGACGGCGTGATGGTTCTGGAAGAGCGCGAGAATATCGTGCCGGGCTTTACCCAGACGATGCAGGCAAAACTGAAGGCCGGAACCTACGAGATCACCTGCGGCCTGCTGAACAATCCGCGCGGAACCTTGCACGTCACGCCATCGGCCGAGTCCGAAGCGGAGGCTGCGCGGCCGGCGCTGGTATCGTTTATCGGTCCGCTGGCCGAATTCCAGGTGTTCATGGCGATGCAGGCGAATTCGCTGGTGAAGGCGACGAAGGCTCTCGATGACGCGGTCAAGGCCGGCGATCTCGAAAAGGCGCGCGAATCCTATCAGAAGGCGCGTGCTCCCTATAAGCAGATCGAACCGATGGCCGACCTTTTCGCCGATCTGCACAACGCCATCGATCCGGTGGCGGACTATCTCGAAAAGCGCGAGGAGGACCCGGGTTTCACCGGCTTCCATCGCGTGGAATACGGCCTCTACGCCAAGAACAGCCTTGACGGGCTGGCGCCAGTCTCAGCGAAGCTGCTGGCCGACGTGACGGCACTGAAGGACCGGATACGCGGCTTGCGCATTCCGCCCGAGCAGATCGCCAAGGGCGCGGGGCGGCTTGTCGGGCAGATTGCCGATACGAAGATCACCGCGGGTGAAGATCACTACGCGCAGACCGATCTTGCCGATTTCGAGGCGAATATTGCCGGAGTTTCGCGGATGATGGCTTTGCTGAAGCCGGTTGCGGTGCAGGCCGCGCCACAGGTGGTGGCCGATATCGACAGCCGCCTGACAGATACCACTAGCGCGTTGACTGCGCTCAAGGGTCCGGACGGCTATCCGGCCTACGACAAGGTGAGTGCGGATAGCCGCAAGGCACTGGCGCAGAAGATGCAAGGGCTGGCCGAGGCGATCGGCAAGCTCAATGCGGCCGTAGGATTGGAGTAACCGCGATGGCAACAAACGACAACAAACTGATCACGACACGGCGCAACGTGCTTTTCGGTGTCGGTGCCGCAGGCAGCGCCTTGGCCACCGGACTGACCACGGCGCGCGCGGCGGAAAAGCAGGGCGGACAGGTCACCGATGCGCCGGTCAGCGACAAGACGCAGGAGCGCCAGTCATTCTACGGTCTGCACCAGGCGGGCATCGTCACACCGCGCCCGGCTGCAGGCATGATCGCGTCGTTTCACGTGCTGGCGGAAACGCCGGCAGACGTGGAGCGACTGTTCCGGACACTGTCGAGCCGCATCGCCTTCCTGATGCAAGGCGGCACGCCGCCAGAACTGGACGACAAGCTGCCACCGCCGGATTCGGGATTGCTGGGGCCGGTGGTTCCGCCGGACAACCTGACCATCACGGTTTCGCTCGGTTCATCGTTCTTCGACGACCGCGATTGGCTGGCGCCGCACAAACCTGCGCGTCTTTCGCGCATGAAGGCGTTCCGCAATGACGCGCTGGATGCCGATCTGTGCCACGGCGACCTGGCGTTGCAGATCAGTTCGAACACGCCCGATACGAACATTCACGCCCTGCGCGACGTCCTGAAAAATCTGCCGGATCTGATGGTGCTTCGCTGGAAACAGGAAGGCTCTGTGCCTGTCCTGCCGCCGAAACCGGACGGAACCCATGAAAGCGCGCGCAATTTCCTCGGTTTCCGCGACGGTTCGGCCAATCCCGATGCCAACAATGCTGCGCTGATGGACAAGATCGTCTGGGTGCCGGAAGACGGGACCGAGCCCGCATGGACGCGCGGCGGGTCCTATCAGGCGGTGCGCATCATCCGCAATTTCGTCGAACGCTGGGACCGCACGCCGCTCGGCGAGCAGGAACGCATCATTGGCCGCAAGAAGGCGACCGGCGCACCGCATGGCGGCGGAAATACCGAGCATGATGTGCCGGACTATTCCAAGGATCCGGAAGGGACGGTAACGCCGCTCGACGCGCATATAAGGCTTGCGAATTTTCGCACGAAGGCTTCCGAGGCAAACCTCATTCTTCGCCGCCCGTTCAACTATTCGAACGGGGTGAGCAAATCCGGCCAGCTCGAACAGGGGCTCTTGTTCATCTGCTATCAGGCGGATCTGGAGAAGGGCTTCATCACGGTGCAGAGCCAGCTCGATGGCGAACCGCTCGAGGAATACATCAAGCCCATTGGCGGCGGCTTTTTCTTCACGCCACCCGGCCCGCAGGACGAAAGCGATTTTGTCGGCCGGACATTATTGGAAGCAGCGGGTCACGACGTGGTCCGCAAATCTTAAGGGGACTAAGGATGAAACTCAAACTTGTACTGTCTGTCAGCCTGTTGACACTTGCAGCCGCAGCTTTGCCGCGGATGGCAAATGCCGAGGTTGCACCGCTCGATCTCGTTCAACCAATCGCCGACTACAAGATCTACGTGTCGGAAAACCTTGAAACACTCGTGACCGATACCAAGGCATTCACGGATGCGGTCAAGGCAGGCGATGTGGACAAGGCGAAGTCGCTCTTCGGTTCGACGCGCATGAGCTACGAAGCGATCGAGCCGATCGCAGAGTTGTTCAGCGATCTCGATGGTTCGATCGATTCACGCGCCGACGACCATGAAAAGGCGGAGAAGGATCCGGAGTTCACTGGTTTCCACCGTATCGAATACGGCCTCTTCACCGAGAACAGCACCAAGGACCTCGGACCATTTGCCGACAAGCTGATGGCCGACGTGACCGAGCTCAACAAGCGCATTACCGATTTGACCCTGCCACCCGAGAAGGTTGTCGGTGGTGCGGCTGCGCTGATGGAAGAAGTTGCGGCGACCAAGATTTCCGGTGAAGAAGATCGCTACAGCCATACCGATCTTTGGGACTTCAAGGCGAACTTCGATGGCTCGCGCAAGATTTTCGACCTCGTGCGTCCGCTGGTCGAAAAGGAAGACAGCGCATTCGTGACCAAGGTATCGGGCAATTTCGACAAGGTCGATACGACATTGGCCAAGTACAAGACGGCTGACGGCTATGAGCTCTATGACAAGCTCACCGAAGATGACCGCGCCGTGCTGGCTGCTGCCGTCAACACGCTTGCCGAAGACCTGTCGACGCTGCGCGGGAAGCTGGGGCTGAATTAAACACTTTCGGCCGATGCCGATTATCTCTCCCCTTGTGGGAGAGAAAGCGATTTCAGCATCTTAGCTCTTGCTAAGTGCTAGAAATCGCAAGTGAGGGGGTTTTACAGTTTGAAGTGATGCTATCCCCTCTCTTGGATTTTCTAAGGATTTAGCGAACAGGCTAAATCCAAGAAAATCCTTTCTCCCCCACAAGGGGGGAGATAAGCGCGGCGCTTTCATACACTTTCCTGCACCCGGCTCGATCGTTCCGATCGGGCCGGGTTTTTATTTGCGTCCCTCCCCTCCCCCTTTCCTGTGCACTCCAAATCCACCCCCTTGCAAATTTACGATTTATTAAATATCGTAATTTCAGTAATTACTGAAATAACAGTTGCAACGGGATAAGCCGATGAATTTACCGCCGCTCGTTCAATCCTTCGTTCTCCACTTCGGCGAGATGGGAAGCCGCTGGGGCATCAACCGCACCGTCGGCCAGATCTACGCGCTGCTTTATGTCTCGCCCGATCCGCTCAATGCCGAACAGATCGTCGACGCGCTGGGAATTTCCCGCTCGAATGTGTCGATGAGCTTGCGCGAGTTGCAGGCATGGAACCTTGTCCTGCTCAAACATCTTCCCGACGATCGCCGCGATTTCTTCACGACGCCGGACGATGTCTGGCAGATTCTGCGTACACTTGCAGAGGAACGAAAGAAGCGCGAAGTCGATCCGACATTGTCCGTTTTGCGCGAAATCCTGATGCAGCAGCCGGCAAGCGACGCAGAACGCCACGCGCAGGCGCGGATGGGTGAGATGCACAGCCTCATCGAGCAGCTGACCAATTGGTACGACGACGTCAAGAAGCTCGAGACGGACCGATTGGCGACCCTATTGACGCTGGGCGCGAAAGTCACAAGACTGCTGGAGGCGAAGGACAAGATCGTATCCCTCGGCAGGTCGAAGCGTTCTCCCGAGAAGGGTTGAAGTGATGGCACCGGCAGCACATTCGTCCTCGATAGCGCTCCGCACGCAGAGTGATTTTGCGGACGACAGTGCAGCGCTGCGGACCGCGTCATCAAATTTGGCGGAGAAATCCGCGAGTTCTCCCCGCGCTGCACGCGCCGAGAGGGTGGCGCCCATTGTTCTTGTGCTTGCATCTCTGTTGTGGTTACCGCAGGCTTGGCTCCTCGCCACGGGTGTGGGTGGCATCGTTGCCGGCAAAGGAATGGCGAATATCCACTGGCTGGTTCTTGGCGTCATTGCGATTGGCGTGTTCCGGGCACTGCTCGATGCGGTTGGAAGCCGGCTTGCTTTTCGCGCCGCCCGCGCTGTGTTGTCCACGAAGCGCGAAAAGGCTGTGGCGGCGCTGACCCGGCGCTCACCGCTGGATATGGAACGACCCGCTTCCGGTTTCGCGGCGAGTGTGCTGGCCGAGCAGGCAGAGGCCATCGTGCCCTATCTTTCGCGGTTTCGCCCGGCGCGCCTGAAGGCAACGATTGTTCCCATTGCTATTATGCTTTGTGTTCTGCCGTTGTCCTGGGCGGTAGCTATAGTCCTGTTAGTTTCCGCTCCTCTGATTCCGGTTTTCATGGCGCTGATCGGCTGGCGTGCCAAAGCGGCGAGCGAGAAACAGCTTGTCGAAATGGGCAGCATGAATGCGTTCCTGCTCGACCGGTTGCGTGGACTGGGCACCATTCGCTCACTGGATGCCGTGGATTTGACCGCGCATCGCCTGCGCGACAATGCGCAATCGCTGCGGGTACGCACGATGGCGGTGCTTAAAATAGCGTTTCTGTCGTCCGCGGTGCTCGAGCTGTTTGCGGCATTGGGTGTTGCCATGGTCGCCGTCTATGTTGGTTTCCATCTGCTCGGCCAGTTGAATTTCGGCGCCTGGGGCGGACGTTTGAGCTTGACAGAAGGCCTGTTTATTCTTTTGCTTGCACCGGCTTTCTTCGAGCCGCTGCGTGAGTTGTCCTCGGTCTGGCACGACCGGGCTGCGGGTGAGGCCGCGATCGAAGCCCTGGACGGGCTGTCCGACGATGGCGTTGTCATGCCGGGTGCCGACAAGGGCGCGACGCAGACAACTGCGATCCATGCGGCAGTTCCGGGCGTCCAGGTTGAAGACATCACATTCCACCACAAGGGCAATGGCTCGGCGGTTTTTGACCAATTCGGCCTCGATGTTTTGCCGGCTGAGCACATTGCGGTGCTGGGTCCAAGCGGCTCGGGAAAATCGACGCTTCTCGCTTTGATCGCCGGACTCGCGCCCTATGAAAGCGGGCGGATCGCAGTTGGAAACATTCCGCTCACGCCGGCCACGGCGGCAGAGCTTCGGACAGGCATTGCCTGGGTCGGACAGAAGCCGCATATTTTCGCTGGCACGGTTGCGGAGAATGTCGCGCTGGGCCGCCCGGAAATCGGATCCAATGAGATCGGAGCTGCGCTCGGCAAGGCGGCCCTGCAGGACGTGGCCAATGCGCACGCAAACGCGCCGATCGGTGAAGGCGGATCGGGGCTTTCCGGCGGGGAAACCTTAAGGCTTGCTTTGGCCCGTGCGGCGGCCAATCCGGATGCAGGGCTGATCCTGGCGGATGAACCGACCGCACATCTCGATACCATCACCGCCAATGAAATCATGGATAGCCTGCTGAGGATCTCTGCTGGCAAGACGCTCATCGTCGCGACACACGATCCTGTCCTGGCGAGCCGCATGGACAGGGTAGTGCTCCTGCCGCCAAAAACACCGCAGGAGGGCGTGTAATGGCCCTGTGGAGCGCATTCCGGCCTATATTGGCGCTATTCCTCGCTGAGCGGCGCGCCGCGCTTCTGGCGGGCGCTCTGCTGGCGGCGGCAACAGTGCTCGCCGGTATCGCCCTGCTTGGCCTTTCCGGCTGGTTCATTACCGCCACGGCAATAGCGGGGCTCTCGTCAGCCACTGCATTCGCTTTCGATGTTTTTGCGCCTGCCGCAGCGATCCGTTTTCTGGCTCTCGCCCGCACTGCCGCTCGCTACGGCGAACGCTTGACCACGCACGACGCAACGCTTGGTGTGCTGGCGGGATTGCGCGTAGAGGTTTTCCGCAATTGGGCTCAACCGCAAGCGGCGCAGAGGCTGTTGAAGCGTCCGGCAAGGCTGCTGTTTCGCCTGACTGCCGATATCGATGCTCTGGATTCGCTTTATCTGCGCATTCTCGTCCCCGCAGCCGTCGCGCTTTGCACGGCGCTCGCCATTACCGTCGCTCTCGGGCTCATGCATCCGCTGTTGGGTCTTGGCGCAGGATCGTGGCTGCTGCTGACCGGGTTCGGCATTCCGCTCATTGCCGCCCGCTTCGCCGCAAAACCATCGCGCCGCCGTGCTCACGCCCTGGAGACCCTGCGCTCGCGCACGATCGATCTTGTCGCCGGGCAAATCGACCTGGTCATGGCCGGACGGCTAGACGCCCAGCGGAATGCGGTAGTGGCTTCCGATCGTCGCCTGTCGCAAACGGATGATGCACTAAATCGCATCGAGATGTGTCGTCACAGCCGGTTTCGGCATAGCCTCGGCAATCCTGCTCGGCGGTACGCTTTATGCGGTCGCTTTATTGGTCAGCGGCGGGGTGATCGGCGGGCCTGTTGCGGCCCTCGGACTGCTGATCGCGCTGGCGGCACTGGAACCCTTTGCGGGGCTGCGTCGCGGTGCGGTTGAACTCGGGCGTACTGTTCTTGCTGCGAAACGCATCGGGCCGAACATCGCCCCCCTCCCCTCCCCCGAACCACCGGTTCCGCCACGAGGTGAACTGGCAGTTCAGCTCGAGGATGTCTCCGTCTGCTACGATGGCTCCTCCGTCTCCACACTTCGGGACCTGTCGCTGTCGCTTGTTCGCGGTGAACGCCTCGCGCTTGTCGGGCCGAGCGGTGCCGGCAAGTCCACACTGCTGGCACTGATCGCTGGCGAGATCGCAGCTGCAGGAGGCAGCATTGAACGCCTTCCCGCTACCCTTCTGACACAGAGAACAGAGCTCTTTCAGGACAGTCTGCGCGACAATCTCCGGCTTGCCGATCGAGGGGCCGACGATGCGCGGCTTCTCGACGTACTTGCAGTAGCAGGCCTTGGAGAGTTCGTCGCCGCCCTGCCGGCAGGTCTGGATACCATGCTTGGCGAAGGCGGGTTTGGAATTTCCGGCGGTCAGGCCCGCCGTCTGGCGCTGGCGCGGCTGCTTTTGCGCGACACGCCACTCTGGCTGCTGGATGAGCCGACCGAGGGTCTCGACGGAGATACAGCCCGCGATGTGCTTCAGCGCCTTCAAGCGCAGATGCAAGGCCGGTCCGTCGTCATCGCCACGCATATCAGACGGGAGGCGATGATCGCCGACCGGCTGCTGATTCTCGAACGCGGACGCATTGTCGGCGCACCGCGACGGGGAGAACAGGAATTCGACGCTGCCCTCGCCGCGCTGCGGCCGGACTGAGGCAGGCATTTCATTCGGCGCTCACTCCACGTGAATGCCGCTAACAGGGGGCCGGGGCGACCCGGCAAAAGGCAATGGAACTCGATATCGTGGCGCTGTCGCGCCTGCAATTTGCGATCACAGCTCTCTATCACTTTCTCTTCGTGCCCTTGACGCTTGGACTGTCGGTTCTCCTTGCGATCATGGAGACGGTCTATGTGATGACCGGCCGCGTCATCTGGCGGCAGATGACCAAATTCTGGGGTACGCTGTTCGGCATCAATTTTGCTCTCGGCGTCGCCACCGGCATTGTCATGGAATTCCAGTTCGGCATGAACTGGAGCTATTACAGCCACTATGTCGGCGACATTTTCGGCGCACCGCTGGCGATCGAAGGGCTGATGGCGTTCTTCCTTGAAGCAACGTTTGTCGGGCTGTTTTTCTTCGGTTGGGACAAGCTTTCGAAGGTCGGACATCTGGCGGCGACCTGGGCGGTGGCAGCGGGATCGAATTTCTCGGCACTGTGGATCCTCATCGCCAACGGCTGGATGCAAAACCCGGTGGGTTCCGCCTTCAATCCGCAGACGATGCGCATGGAAGTCGTTGATTTCTATGAGGTTTTGTTCAATCCGGTCGCTCAGGCGAAGTTTGTGCACACAGTGTCTGCGGGTTACGTCACGGCATCGATTTTCGTCCTCGGTGTTTCGGCCTGGTATGCTCTCAAGGGCAGGCACATCGAGATCGCCAGGCGTTCGATGACTGTCGCAGCGTCGTTCGGCCTTGCCTCCGCGCTTTCCGTTGTCGTCCTCGGCGACGAGAGCGGCTACCTCTCCGGCGAGCACCAGAAGATGAAGCTCGCGGCCATCGAAGCCATGTGGGAGACTGAACCGGCGCCGGCGGCCTTCACGGTCTTTGGTATTCCCGACACCGAGGCGCGCGAGACGCACTATGCCGTGCGCGTGCCCTGGGTGATGGGCCTGATCGGTACGCGGTCGCTGACCACTGAAATTCCGGGCATCAAGGAACTGGTGGACCGCGCCAGAACCAATATCCGCAGCGGATTGCTCGCGTACGATGCGCTCCAGCGTATTCGCGAAGCGGGCAGCACCACCGCTGTCGGCCAGGAGGTGCGCGACGCCTTTGAGACGAACGGCGGCGACCTTGGCTATGCGCTGCTGTTGAAGCGCTATGTGGACGATCCGCGTCAGGCGACCGATGAACAGATCGAGAAGGCCGCCTGGGACACGGTGCCGAACGTGCCAACGCTGTTCTGGTCGTTCCGCATCATGGTGGGTCTGGGTGTGTTCTTTATCCTCTTGACGGCGACGTTCTTCATCCTCTCCATACGGCGCAAGATCGATGCCTATCCCTTCCTGTTGCGCATTGCGGTGTTTGCGATCCCCCTCCCCTGGATTGCAGCGGAACTCGGATGGGTCGTTGCCGAATCCGGCCGCCAGCCATGGACGATCGAAGGCATATTGCCGACGGCGGCAGCGGTCTCGAATCTCGGAGCGTCTTCGCTGCTTTTAACCATCGGCGGGTTCGTCGTGATCTACACGACGCTTTTCATCGTCGAGATGGGGCTGATGCTCAAGGCAATCAGGAAGGGCCCGGAACCCGACTTCGAGCCAGAAGCAAAGCTGATTTCCCCCAACATCGTGCCAGCGGAGTAAACGATCATGATCCTGCATCAATTTATCGATTATGAAACCTTGCGCGTGATCTGGTGGCTGCTGATCGGCGTCCTCCTGATCGGCTTCGCCATCACCGATGGTTTCGACCTCGGCACAGGAACCCTCCTCCCCTTCGTCGCAAAGACCGATATGGAACGGCGCATTGTCATCAACACGATAGGACCCGTCTGGGAAGGCAACCAGGTCTGGCTTATCGTTGCTGGCGGCGCGATCTTTGCCGCCTGGCCGCCGCTCTATGCGGTATCCTTTTCGGGCTTCTATCTCGCCATGTTCATCATACTGGCATCGCTTATCCTGCGCCCTGTCGGTTTCAAGTACCGGTCGAAGCGCGATAGCGACACGTGGCGCGCTGCCTGGGATTGCGCCCTGTTCATTGGCGGCTTTGTGCCGGCGCTGATCTTCGGTGTGGCTATGGGCAATGTTTTGCAGGGCGTTCCCTTCCGTTTTAACAACGACCTTCGCATCTTCTACGAAGGCTCGTTCTTCGGCCTGCTGAACCCGTTCGCGCTCCTGTGTGGTCTCATCTCGGTCGCCATGCTGGTCATGCATGGCGGCGCATGGCTGGCGCTGAAGACTTCGGGACCCGTGGCGGAGCGTGCACGCAGATATGGCGGTATTGCCGCGCTGATCACCATCATCCTGTTCGGCCTCGCCGGGCTGTGGGTATGGGCCGGGTTCGGCGGTTACCGCATAACCAGCCCTATCGACCCTACAGGCGCGTCGAACCCGCTTATGAAAACCGTCGTTGAAGAAAGCGGTGCATGGTTTGCCAATTATGGCAGCTATCCGGTGCTTCTCCTGGCTCCGGTCTTTGGCTTCATTGGTGCGGCTGGCGCACTTGTCGGGCTGAGAGCAAGATGGGAGATCGCGACGATCCTTTCGAGCGCCCTGTCGATCTTCGGCATCATCTCGACAGTGGGCGTTTCGATGTTTCCGTTTATCCTCCCGTCTTCGCTCGATCCGAGATCCAGCCTGACCGTGTGGGACGCATCGTCGAGCCATTTGACCCTGTTCATCATGCTGGTTGTCACGGTGATCTTCATTCCGCTGATCGTCGCCTATACGAGCTGGGTCTACCACGTCCTTTGGGGCAAGGTCGACGAGGACACGATCAACGACGAGAGCGGTCACGCTTACTAACGAAAGGACAAGAACATGTGGTATTTCGCCTGGCTTCTCGGACTGCCTTTCGCCGCCGCCTTCGCTGTACTGAATGCGATGTGGTACGAACTGGTGGAAGACGACAAATCCAGAAAGAAAACGGCAGAGAAGGAGTCTTAAGGGCGGCCCTCGCCGCATGATCCGCCGAGATTTACTGCGGTAAAATCGGCGGATTTATCGAGCAAAAACAAATCTGTGTCACTCCGGCGTTTACTCATCGAAATGGAGGGTCTGTGCAGTAAAGTTGTTAGCTTCACGCGCGTTAACCTTTTGTTAACCTAAAAAATCTTGCCGGATCAATCGAATCGGAGCTTAATAGCGGTTCTTAAAAGGATTGCTTTGAAAAAGCGCTATTAGAGGTTTCGATTCCGATGAACATCGCAATGCCTCTGCCAAAGTTCGAGTTCGATGACAAGATCCTCGATCAGGGTGCGGAGATTTCTCGCCGGCTGAATCAGCTTCGGATGGAAAAATTTCCACCGAATGCGAAGAAGACATTGCGGCAGTTCTCCATGGCCGAGGTAGCCCATTATCTTGGTGTGACGCAGAATAATCTCAAGCGCCTGCACCTCGAAGGAAAAGGTCCGGTCCCTGCCCAGGTATCGTCAGGCCGCCGTTCCTATACGGCCGAACAGATGCTGGAGCTGCGCCATTATCTCGACCGCAACGGCCGCACCGAAGTGAAGAAGTATGTTCCGCACCGCAAGCAGGGCGACAAGCTGCAGGTTATCGCTGTCGTCAACTTCAAGGGCGGGTCGGGCAAGACGACGACTGCGGCACATCTCTCGCAATATCTGGCGCTGACCGGCCACCGCGTGCTTGCCATCGACCTCGATCCACAAGCCTCGCTATCGGCGCTGCATGGGTTCCAGCCGGAGCTCGACCGGAACCTGTCGCTTTACGAAGCCATCCGTTATGACGACGAGCGCAGGCCCATATCGGAAGTTATTCTTCCGACCAATTTTCCTGGCCTCGACATCATTCCCGCCAATCTCGAATTGCAGGAATATGAGTACGACACGCCGCTTGCCATGCAGGACAAGGTATCGCGCGACGGCAGGCAGTTCTTCACCCGTATCGCCAGCGCGCTCGAGGAAGTGGACGGCCGCTACGATGTGGTGGTTATCGATTGCCCGCCGCAACTGGGCTATCTGACACTGACGGCCATGTCGGCTGCGACATCCGTATTGATCACCGTGCATCCGCAGATGCTCGACCTCATGTCGATGTCGCAATTCCTGCTGATGCTTGGCGGCATCCTCAAGACCGTCAAACAAGCCGGAGCACGCGTCGAACTCGATTGGTTCCGCTATCTGATCACACGTTATGAGCCGATGGATATCCCGCAAGCGCAGATGGTCGGGTTCATGCAGTCCATGCTGGCGGAGGAGATCCTCACCAATCCGATGCTGAAATCGACGGCGGTATCGGATGCGGGCCTGACCAAGCAGACACTCTACGAAGTCGAGAAAACGAGTTTCACGCGCACGACCTATGAACGCGCTATTGAATCGCTGGACGCTGTAAACTCAGAAATTACAGCTCTCGTTCACAGAGCGTGGGGGCGCTGAAATGACAAGCAGCTTTACGGCGGTAAAAACAATGCTTTTTGCTTGTGAAATCAGTTTGTTAATCCGAAACGGGAGCAGATAGAT
>CAVZLS010000014.1:0-41659 GCA_963776115.1 uncultured Alphaproteobacteria bacterium
TACCTCAAGTTGCCTCGCGGTTCTGATCTGCATTTGCCCTGGGGGGCATTCGAGGCTGTCACCTTGCCCGTTTCCCAGTGGCGTTTACTTCGGACATCCCTCTAGCAGGTGGCGAGAGCTTCGGTCGTCGCACGGCGGTCGAGCATCTGGCTCCAGAGGGTCAGACCGAGCGCTCCGACCACCAGAAGCGAACCGACCCAGGGTGTTGCGCCGAGACCGAGGGGCGAGGCGACGATGAGACCGCCGAGGAATGCACCGCCGGCAATGCCGAGATTGAAGGCGGCGATGTTCAGTGCCGAGGCAACGTCGACCGTTTCCGGTGTGTGAATCTTGGCAAGTTGCACGACATAGAGCTGGAGGCCGGGAACATTGGAAAAGGAGAGCGCACCGAGAGCGGCGAGCGTCACCAAAGACCATATGGGCGAGACCGCCGTGAAGGTGAAGATCGCCAGCACTGCAGCCTGCAGCGTGAACATGACCGCAAGGGCTCCGACCGGATTACCGTCGGCGACGCGTCCGCCAACCATGTTGCCCACTGCAATGGAAAGACCGTAGAGGACGAGTATCAGGCTGACGGTCGAGCCGGCATAGCCCGTGATTTCCTGCAGGACGGGCGCAAGGAATGTGAACATGACGAAGGTGCCGCCATAGCCAAGCGCCGTCATGGCAAAGGCGAGAAGCAGGCGGCCACTGGCAAGAACACGAACCTGATCAATGAGCCGCGCAGGGTCTGCTTTGGCGATCTTTGAAGGTAAGAGGAATGCGATGGCGAGCAAGGCAATGACACCAAGTCCGGATACGGCCCAGAATGTTGCGCGCCAGCCGAGCTGCTGACCTATGAACGTGCCAAGCGGCACGCCGGTAACGATCGCGACGGTCAGACCAAGGAACATCATGGCGATGGCGGAAGCGCGGCGGTTTGGCGCCACCAGATCGGCAGCAATTGTGGCGCCGACAGAAAAGAATACGCCATGGGCAAAAGCACTGAGTACGCGAGCGACGAGCAGTAGTTCATAGGTCGGCGAGAGCGCGGCGGCAGTATTGCCGACGATGAAAAGCGCCATCAGACCGAGCAGCAGAGGCTTACGCTCGATACGGCCGGTCAGAGCGGTCAGGATGGGCGCGCCGAAGGTTACGCCGAGGGCATAGACGCTGACGATAAGACCGGCTAGCGGCAGTGTAATATTGAGATCGGAGGCGACTGTAGGGAGAAGGCCAACGATGACGAATTCCGTCGTTCCGATGGCATAGGCGCTGATAGTCAACGCCAGAAGAGCGAGAGGCATTGTCTTGTCCTTTGAATAGCGGCTGCTTGGGAGACAGCCAGAGATTGACGAAAGCTGCAGGGAATATGGCGCATCGTGATTACCTTGATAATCACTCCATAATGCTCAATACTTGTGAAACAAATTCATAGGTGGCGATGCACATGGACAATCGAGCCGGAGAAATGGAAGTTTTCGTTCAGGCGGTCGACCTCAACAGCTTTTCCGCTGCGGGGCGGCGCCTTGGTCTTACGCCGTCCGCCGTCAGCAAAATCATCAGCCGTATAGAAGAGAGGCTTGGAACCCGTCTGCTCGTGCGCTCCACGCGCACGCTCAGACTAACGCCGGAGGGTGAAATCTATCACCAGCGGGCGCTGCGCATTGTCGCGGAGATTGACGAGGCGGAACGGGCTGTCGCCTCAGGTGCATCGGCGGCGCCGCGCGGATTATTGCGTGTGAATTCTTCCGTTCCGGTCGGGATGATGTGCATTTTGCCACTCGTTCCCAAATTCTTGCGGCGCTACCCGGAGGTAGAGCTCGATGTTTCCCTGAGCGACGGCGTGGTCGACCTGATCGAGGAGCGTGCCGACGTCGCCATTCGCGTCGGTCCCATGCGCAGTTCGAGCCTGAAAGCGCGCAAGCTTTTTGAGAGCCGGGTGGTAGTCATCGCTTCACCGGCCTATCTGGTCGAACACGGCACCCCAATGCATCCGCATGACCTTGAGCGTCATAACTGCCTCAACTTCAATTTTCGCCGGATACTGAATGAGTGGCCGTTTCGTGATCCCAAGACCGGGGAGATCGATACGATCGCCGTCGCGGGAAATTTCCTTTCGAACAATGGATCGACCGCGCAGCAGATGTGCGTGGCGGGGCTTGGTATCGCCAGACTGGGCCTCTTTCATGTCAGAGCCGACATCGAGGCCGGGCGGCTGGTCGCGTTGCTTGAGGATTACAACCCGGGTGACATTGAACTCATCCATGCGGTGTTCGTCGGTCATGAATACCTTGCGGCGCGCGTGCGGAGCTTCGTCGATTTTTTGACCGAGAATTTAGGAACGCACACGGGATAGCGTGAGCGACTTTCCTTAACGACAAGCCGGCTATGCGCTGCATGTGAGACGCGCTCGACAAGCATGCACCACGAGCTGTCATCATTGAAGTTGAACCTTCCGGCATGACATGACTACAATAGCAGTGTCGTGGTCCAACCGGAATGCAATGGATGACCGATCGTGACGAACTGAAGATCGTACGCCGCTCGTTCGCCAAGCAGATATTGGCGAGCGTTGGCGTTGAGGATCACCGTATCGAAAATGCCTTTGCGGAAGTTCCGCGCGAGGATTTTCTCGGACCCGGACCGTGGCCGATGCGCCGTTTCGGCATTGGCTATGTCGATACGCCAAACGCCGATCCAGTTTACCTCTACACGGACGATCTGGTCGGCATATCGCCGGAGCGGCACATCAACAATGGTGAACCGTCGTTGCATGCGCACCTGTTATGGTGCGCCCATCCAGTTGCAGGCGAACATATTGTGCATGTCGGCGCGGGTGTCGGCTATTACACGGCGATCATGGCACATCTGGCGGGACCGTCCGGGCATGTTACGGGAATTGAGTTGGAGACTGACCTTGCGGCACGCGCCAGGTCCAATCTTTCCGCCTATTCAAACGTTGAAATGATTGAAGGTGACGGTACGAAAGTCGAGTTCGAACCGGCGGACATAATTTACGTCAATGCGGGTGCGACGCGCCCCGCCGATATTTGGCTGGACCGGCTCAGGGAAGGCGGGCGCCTGGTTCTGCCTATGACAACCGATGATGGGTACGCCAGCCAAAGCCGGCGCAGCAGACCGCGCGGTGCGGTGTTCGTTATCACGCGTGAAGGACAAGACTTTACGGCGCGCTGGGTGTCAGGTGTCGCCATCTATCCGTGTGCCGGCCTGCGGGACGAAAAGTCGGAGGATGCACTCGCAAGGGCGTTTGCGAATGGCGGCTGGGATCGCGTCACGCATCTCTATCGCAGCGACGACATCGCAGATGATCGTTGCTGGCTTAAGGGCGCCGGCTGGGCATTCGCCTATGACTGAGAACCATCTTGCGTAATGCATCGGGAGGATTTCCCCCGATGCATTTGTGCAGTCGTTTTAGCTGGATGATTTCAGCATTTCCGGGTCGACAGGCAGTGTGCGGACACGCTTGCCGGTGGCGGCAAATATCGCGTTCGTCACGGCCGCGCTGACAATGGAGGTCGGCACTTCACCAATGCCACCCGGAGCCTCTGCGCTCTTGACGAGATGAGTCTCGATCACCGGCACTTCATCGATCCGCATGGGAAGGTAATTATCGAAATTACTCTGCTCCACGCGGCCGTCTTTTATGGTGATCGCACCGTGCAAGGCGGCGGTAAGGCCGAAGATGGAGCCGCCCTGGATCTGCGCTTCGATTGTATCGGGGTTGACCGACATACCACAATCGAGCCCGCAGACGATGCGATTGACCTTGACGGCACCGTCTGAACCAACCTCCACCTCGGCTACTTGCGCGACATAGGAGCCGAAAATGAAGGCTACCGAAACGCCGCGACCCTGACCATCGGGCAAGGGCGTGCCCCACCCGGCTTTCTCCGCAGCCAAGGTCAATACGCCGAGCGCACGCGGGTTGTTTGCGAGCAGCGCCTTGCGGTAGGCAACCGGATCCTGCTTTGCGGCATGGGCGAGCTCATCCATGAAGCTTTCGACCACAAAGATATTATGAGTTGGGCCAACACCGCGCCAGAAAGCGGTTGGAACACCAGGAGGCTCAACCTGGACATAGTCCACATGGATGTTCGGCAAGGCATAGGGCGGCTCGGCTGCTCCCTCCACAGCGTCAGGATCGAGACCGTTGACGAAAGCCTGAGGTATATAGCGCGCAAAAATGGACGAACCGGCGATACGATGGGTCCAAGCGACCGGCTTGCCATCGGGGTCCAGTCCGGCGGACATCCGATCGTAATAATAGGGCCGGTACATGTCGTGCTGGATATCTTCCTCGCGGCTCCAGACGACCTTGACCGGGCCATCGACCTGTTTTGCTATCTTGACGGCCAACACTGTACCGTCGGGCTCGAGACGCCGGCCGAAACCTCCACCCAGGAGATGGTTGTGGATCCGGATTGCTTCCTTGGGGAACCCGGTAACGCCGGCGAGCACCATCTGGGTCAATGTTGGCACCTGCGTACCGACCCAGATGTCACAGCTGTCCTTCTGCATATGCACCGTGCAGTTCATCGGTTCCATGGTCGCATGGGCAAGGAACGGCACCTGATAAATGGCATCGATGCGCTGTGCCGCCGATCCAAGTGCCTTTTCCGCATCGCCTTCATTGCGAGCAACCGCGCCGGGCTGCTTCGACTTTTCTTCGAGCTCTTTGATGATGTCGGCACTGTTTACCGTGGCGTGCGGGCCGTCATCCCATTCGATGGCAGCGGCTTCCAGCCCTTTCTTGGCCGCACCCAGATGATCTGCGACCACCGCTACAGCCTCGTCGATCTTGACGACCTGATGCACGCCCTTCACGGCGAGAGCCGCCTTTTCATCGACCGTCTTCACCTTACCGCCAAACACCGGCGAGATAGCAATCGCCGCAACTTTCATTCCGGGCAATTTGGTATCGATGCCATAGATAGCTCTGCCGTCGACCTTCATCGGCGCGTCGACTCGCTTGGCAGGTGTGCCGATCAGCGTGAAGTCTTTTGGTTCCTTCAGCTTGACGCTGTCCGCCGCCGGAACAGGCAGCTTCGATGCTGCCTCGGCCAATTCGCCATAGCTCAGATGCTTTGAGCCGGACCCGTCGGTGACCACACCGTGTGCAGCTTTGCAGGTCGCAGGTTCGATGCCCCATTCTTTGGCCGCAGCCGCGATCAAAAGCGTGCGGCCGACAGCGCCCGCCTGACGCAATGGTGTCCAGAACGCTCGCACCGATGATGAAAGGCCGGTCGACTGGATATGCAGGATCGAATTGGCGTAGAGCGCATCGTTGGGCGGCGCATGCTGCACCTGGACCTGATCGAGGTCGACTTCCAGTTCTTCGGCCAACAGCATGGCGAGGGAGGTATATGTACCCTGGCCCATTTCAACCATTGGCATGACCAGCGTGACCGTGCCCTTGGGGTCTATGCGAATGAAGCCATTCGGCGCGAAGGGTGCCTTTACTTCATCTTCGGTCACTTGCGCTGCGTTTGCTGCAAAGACCGATGTCGTCGTGCCACCGAGCAGGGCAAAGCCGAGAAGCAGTCCGCCTCCTTTCAGGAAAGTGCGGCGCGACGTGCCGGATCCGGAGGTCGGTTCGTTGAGATTAAGAGTGTCCATGGCTCAGGCCTCCGCTGCTTGCTTGATGGCGGCGCGAATGCGCTGATAGGTGCCGCAACGACAGACATTGCCGGACATGGCGCTGTTTATGTCTTCGTCGGTGGGCTTCGGCGTTTCCGTCAACAGGGCGGCGGCCGACATGAGTTGGCCGGATTGACAGTAGCCGCACTGAACGACTTCGAGATCGAGCCAGGCTTTCTGCAATGCCGCTCCTTGCGGCGTCTCTCCGATCGCTTCGATTGTTGTGATGGCGCTATCGCCGATGCTGTCGACGGTAGTAATGCAGGAGCGTGTTGCTACGCCGTCGATATGGACAGTGCACGCCCCACAAAGGGCGGCGCCGCAGCCGAACTTTGTGCCGGTCATGCCGAGCACGTCGCGTATTACCCAAAGCAGCGGTGTGTCGTCATCGACGTCCACGCTATGAGCGGTTCCGTTAATCTTAAGGTTATAGGCCATGGCTTCCTCGAGGGTGGCTGGGGCAGGGGGAAAAGTGGAGTTGACACGAGCTGAAAAGTCGGAGGAGAGCATCTGCGCTCTCGTCAAATCCTCAACGAAGATACGCCGGATGCATCGCCGTGTCCACGGGTTGTAGAATAGGTGCGGACGCTATTCCGCGAGCTTACTGGAAGAGGTTTCGTAAAGGGTCTTTTCCGAGCCTGCTTCGACCCCGACAAGGCTGACATCATAACCCCAAAGTCGGCGGACGTGCCGCAAAGTGGCGCTGCGCGCGTGCTCGTCGAGAACAATACCGTCCCGCACCGTGTGTTGCAGGTGGAGATGCCGGTTGCCGCGGAAATCCACATCGACGACCTGGATGTTGGGCTGGTTCACGCCAATATCATAGCTCCGCGCCAAAGTGCTGCGGATACTCTCATAACCGCGCTCATTGTGGATGGATGCGACCTTGTAGTGATTTTCCTTGGTCTCGTCCTCAAGCGCAAACAATCGAAACTTGCGGATGAGCGCCGGGCTCAAATATTGCAGGATAAACAATTCGTCGCGGTGATTGGCCCAGGCGTCGAGCAAGGTCCCGCGCCAATCGCCATTACCGGCAAATTCTGGAAACCAATCGCGATCCTCCGCAGTGGGCACGGTGCAGATTCGCTCGATATCCTGCATCATCGCGAAGCCGAGCGCATAAGGGTTGAGGCCAGAAAAACGCGGGTCATCGAATCCCGGCTGGAAGACGACGTTGGAATGGCTGTGCAGCATCTCCAGGAGATTGCCTTCGCTGAGCTGCCCTTTGTCGAACATCATATTCATGATCGTGTAGTGGACGAACGTGGCACAGCCCTCGTTCATCACCTTTGTCTGGCGTTGCGGGTAAAAATATTGCGCGACGACACGAACAATACGCAGGATTTCCCGCTGCCATGGTTCGAGGATGATGCTGTTCTTCTCGATGAAATAGAGAAGGTTTTCCTCCGGAAGATTGAGTGTCTTCTTGCGCTCAGATAAGTCCCGCTCTGTTTCGGTAGGGTCCTCGTCGGCCTTGCGCTGGGGCAGGGTGCGCCATAGGTCGCTGAAGGCGCGCTCCTCGTATTCCAGCCGATCGCGGACCCGCGCACGCTCTTTCATGGGCGAATTGCGTGGAGGCCGATTATACCGGAACACCGCCTGTTCCATGAGTGCATGGGCGGCGTCGATAATGGGCTCCACGGCAGCGAGGCCGTATCTTTCCTCGCAGCGTGCGATATAGCCTTTGGCAAACTCCATATAATTCAGAATGGCATCGGCATCCGTCCACTGTTTGAACAGATAGTTGTTCTTGAAAAAATGATTATGGCCGAAGGCCGCGTGTGCGGTCACCAATGTCTGCATCGACATGGTGTTTTCTTCCATCAGATAGGTGATACAGGGATTGGAATTGATGACCAATTCGTATGCAAGCCCACGATGCCCCTTGCGATAATGGTGCTCTTCATAAACGAAATGCTTGCCGAATGACCAATGCCGGTAGATCAGCGGCATGCCATTGGAGGAATAGGCATCCAGCATCTGCTCGGATGAAATGATCTCCAGCTGGTTGGGATAGACATCAAGACCAAGCTCATCAATCGCGATTTCCTTGATCGCGTCATAAGTGCGGTACAGCGTGTTGAAATTCCATTCGGAACTCTGAAACAGAAGGTTCGAGGTGTCTGCGCGCTTGTTCATTCGCCGTTGCCCTTCAACCGCTTTTCGCTGTTTTTGGTTGCTTGGCAAAAAGCTGATGGAACACCGGATATATGTCCCCGGGCTTGGCTATTCGCGTCATCTGGAAATTGCGCCAGTTTTTTCCGACAAGGCGATAGGAGCGCCAAAGCGAGGTGCCATTGTCCGTAGACCTGAATATGGCGCTTTCCCGTTCATCCAGAATCTCGACATAGGCATAATATTGGCAAAGCTTCATGAGCTCGTTGTTCAGAAGATTGACGCAATTTTCGGAATCACCCGTCAGATTATCTCCATCCGAGGCCTGAGCCGCGTAAATGTTCCAGTCCCTGCTGGGATAACGTTCCTCGATGATGCGCCGCATTTCCTCCAACGCTGTGGATACGACCGTTCCACCGCTTTGTGTGCTGTGGAAGAATGTCTCCTCATCGACTTCGTGTGCCTGATGGGTGTGACGGATGAAGACGATATCGATGCGCTCGTACCGCCGCTTGAGAAACAGATGCAGCAGGACGAAAAATCGCTTGGCGAGATCCTTTTCGCGCTCGCCCATGGAACCGGAAACATCCATCAGGCAGAACATGACCGCATTGGCATTCGGCACCGGCATGGGCTCGAAGCGGTTGAAGCGAATATCGACGGGGTCGATGTAGGCCACCAATTTACGCCGCCGTTGCAAAACCTCAAGGTCCCGGCGCAATCCAGCTAGGCGTTCGCTTGATACCGCGCTTGGTTTGGCCTCCGCCTCCAGTACCGCGATCTCATCGGCGATGGCGTCCAGATCGGCTTGCTTGGGTCTCCTCAGGGCAATGCGCCGGCCGAAGCTGTTGCGCATGGACCGCCCGACATTGATATTGGTTGGGGCTCCGGCCGTCGTAAAGCCAGCGCGGCGAGGCTTGAAAGCAATGGCTTCCTTCAGGCTCGACTTGACCATGTCGGGGAGTTCCAGATCCTCGAAAAACAGATCGAGGACCTCCTCGCGTGACAGCACAAAACGGAAATCGTCTTCGAGCTCTAGATCGGCCGCGCCGCCTTTGCCAGCACCCGCGCCGCCACCTGCTCCTGGCTTTGGCAAGCGATCGCCCAGAACGAATTCCCGATTGCCTGGCAGGACATATTCGCGGCGGCCAGTACCGCGGTCCGGCGCGAAGCTCGGTTCGCTGGTGCCACTTACCGGCAGAGAAATAGCATGCCCGGCATCGACGTCCGTTATCTTCTCAGTCGATATTTTCTCATTGATGACCCGCTTCAGCTCCACGCGCGCGCGCCTCAGAAAGCGCTGGCGATTGCTCAGGCTTTTGTCTTTCGGGTTCAGGCGACGATCAATGAAGTTCGGCATTCACGCACCTTTCTTCGGCGGTCGTCAGCCGGCCTTGTTCACCCGCATGTACCAATCGACCAGACGGCGAACCTGCCGCTCCGTATAACCGCGCTCGACCATGCGCTGGACGAATTCCGTGTGCTGCTTCTCGGTGGCGCCGTCCTTCTTCGAGCCGAAGCTGATAACCGGCAGCAAATCCTCGACTTGACCGAACATGCGCTTCTCGATGACTTCGCGCAACTTTTCGTAGCTCGTCCACGATGGATTGCGGCCATTGTTCTTGGCTTTGGCACGCAGCGTGAACTTTACCACCTCATTGCGGAAATCCTTCGGATTGGCGATGCCCGCAGGCTTTTCGATCTGCGATAATTCGCTGTCAAGGATGCCCCGGTTGAGTATCTGCCCCGTGTCTGGATCCTTGTAGTCCTGGTCTTCGATCCACGCATCGGCATAGGCGATATAGCGGTCAAACAGGTTTTGACCATATTCACTGTAGGATTCCAGATAGGCTTTCTGGATTTCGTGGCCGATGAATTCGGCATAGCGCGAGGCGAGTTCGGTCTTGATGAAATCGAGATAATTCGCCTCGATCTCTTGGGGAAACTGCTCCCGTTTGATTGCCTGCTCCAGCACATACATGAGATGCACGGGATCGGCTGCCACCTGCTTGGTATCGTAGTTGAAGGTTTCCGAAAGTACCTTGAAGGCAAATCGCGTGCTGATGCCATTCATGCCTTCGTCGACACCGGCCGCATCGCGATATTCCTGCACGGATTTGGCTTTCGGATCGGACTCTCTCAGGTTTTCGCCGTCGTAGACGCGCATCTTGGTATAGAGCGGCGAGTTCTCATGCTCCGCCATGCGAGTGGAGACCGTAAATCGGCTAAGTATCTCCAGCACTTCGGGTGCACATGGGTTGTTCAAGAGCTCACTCTCACGCAGCAGCTTTTCGTAGATCTGCTTTTCCTCGGTGACCCGCAGGCAATAGGGGACCTTGACCACCGACATGCGATCGAGGAAAGCCTCGTTGTTCTTGTTGTTCTTGAATTGCAGCCATTCGGATTCGTTCGAGTGTGCCAGAATGATACCCTGGAACGGGAAAGCACCGAAGTTCTCGGTCCCGTTGTAATTACCCTCCTGCGTCGCCGTCAGCAAAGGATGCAGGACTTTGATCGGCGCTTTGAACATTTCGACGAATTCAAGCATGCCCTGCGTCGTCCGGTTCAAGCCGCCACTAAAGGAATAGGCGTCAGGATCGGCCTGGCTGAAAGTTTTCAAGCTGGCGAATATCGACCTTGCCGACCAGCGAAGAGACATCCTGATTGTTGTCGTCGCCAGGTTCCGTCTTGGCAATGCCGATCTGACGCAGTCGCGACGGCATAATCTTGACGACGCTGAATTTGGATATATCGCCAGCAAACTCGTCAAGCCGCTTTGTGGCCCATGGTGAGATCAGGCCGTTGAGGCGACGACGGGCAATCCCATATTTATCTTCGAGCAAGCCGGACATTCGCTCCGGGTGGAAAAGGCCCAGCGGAGATTCGAAGATGGGGCTGATCTGGTTCCCGGCCTTCAGCGTGTAGATGGGCCGGTGTTCCATGAGTTGCTTGAGCCGCTCGGCCAACGAAGACTTGCCGCCGCCGACGGGACCGAGCAGATAAAGGATCTGCTTACGTTCCTCGAGACCTTGGGCGGCATAGCGGAAATAACCGACGATGCGTTCGATCGTATCTTCCATGCCGTAGAAGTCAGCAAATGCTGGATAGATCTTGATGGTGCGGTTAAGAAAGATCCGGCCGAGACGTTCGTCATCGCTGGTATCGACCAAGGTCGGCTCGCCAATAGCGTCCACCATTCGTTCGGAAGCGGTGGCAAACATCTTTGGATCATTGCGGCAAGCGAGGAGATATTCCTGCAGGCTCATCTCTTCCTGCTTCTCGCTGCTGTAGATCTCAGAGAAGAGGCTAAATACGTCAGAAGCTTGCGTAGTCATGTTTACCTCCAGCCACGTGCAAATTCAGTGGAATCTGAGCTGAAGGGGCCGCCCCTCGCTCAGAGGATTGCATGCCGAATGGACACAGTGTCGGATGAGTCGCTGCACTGCGCAAGACACTGATTGCTATAATATTGTATATATCAATCAAGATATTGAGATGTGTCCGCCGTCGAACGATTATCATCCCGCATATTTATGTCCTTCCTATGGCTATGTAGGAAGTCCTATTGCCTATAGTAACGGGTAAGACGAAAGAATTTGCCGGAAATTACGCCCCTATTGGCGCAGGGGTGCGATTTTTGAGATTAAGGAGATTGCCCGAAAGGATAAGCGCCGCACCAAGAGCGGTGAAAACATCGATCCGTTCGGAATAGATCAGCCAGCCGAGCACAGCCGTCAGCGGCACGCGCAAGAAGTCCATGGGAATGACTACGGTCGCATCGGCGTACTGCAAGGCCTTCGCCATGCAAAAATGCGAAAACGTGCCGGTGAAAGCAATGATCACCACCCACGGCATGATATGAAGCGAGGGCCAGTGCCAGACGTAGACGGCGGGCAGGAGGCCTATCGCCGACTGGATGATCAACATCCAGAAAATGATCTTCACAACGCTGTCCGTTCGGGTCAAAGATTTGACCATCGTGAACGATATGCCAAAGGTGAGGGCGGCGCCGAGCACGATGAGCTGACCCACCTCCACCGTGCCTATGCCAGGTCGGACGATGATAATGACACCGATGATACCAAGGGCAATCGTCAGTATCCGCCAGATGTTCAATCGCTCGCCGAGAAAGGCCACAGCCATTACAGCTGTCCAGGCCGGCGTTGTGAATTCGATGGCGATGACCTGTGCAAGCGGGATCATCGACAGGGCCTGCAACCAGGCAAACTGCCCGGCATAATGCGCTGTGTTTCGTCCGAGGTGTTGCCAGATGCGCGCGGTCTTCATAGCCCTGAAACCACCGGATGAGCGTATCAAGGGATAGAGCATCGCAAGTCCGATGACCGAGCGCATTTCCATGATCTGGAAAACGTTGAGCTCCCTCGATGCCTCGCGGCCGGAAATGGCCATGAGCAGGATGGCGGTAAGCGAACCGGTCATCCAGAACGCTGCTTTCAGGTTGGACTGCTGTACTTCCACGATTGTGCGGCGTTATTTCGCGTAGACACTGGCGAAATCGGCAAAACCCTTGACCTCGATCGGATTGCCTGAGGGGTCGCGGAAGAACATCGTCCACTGCTCGCCGGGCTCACCCTTGAATCGCACGAGCGGCGGCATGACAAAATCGACGTCCGCCTGTTTCAGCCTCTCGGCCAGTGCATTCCAGTCATCCAGCGGTAGGACAACCCCGAGATGCGGCATTGGCACCATGTGGTCGCCGACCTTGCCGGTATTTGTTGTTTCGAAAGGTTTGCCGAGATGCAGTGAAATCTGGTGGCCGAAGAAGTCAAAATCCACCCAAGTGTCGGTACTGCGGCCTTCCTGGCAGCCAAGGATGCCCCCGTAAAAGCGCCTCGCATCGTCGAGATCAGTGACGTGATAGGCAAGGTGAAACAATGAGCGCATTGGAGATGTCCTGGTGGGGCGGGAGTGCGCTGGAACCTACCAGCAGATATCTAAGCAGACAATGAAAGGTTGCAGAAAATACAAGGTTTCAACTTCTGCTCAGGGGAACCAAATCACCCAACTGTGAGTTGTATCAGGCTACATCCGCCTTGATCCCGAAACCAGGAAGTTTGAAATGTCCATATTGATCAGCCTTTTGATCACCGTTCTGGTGATCTTTCTTGTTCTTTACCTTGTCCAGATGTTGCCGATGGATGCCCGTGCAAAACAGATCGTGCGGGTCATCGTGGTGGTGATCGGTATTATCTCATTGTTGCGCTATCTTGCCGTTTTTTAAGCAATCCAACGGGCGGAATATTTTGTTCCGCCCGGTTTTTATTGATCCGCCAACTGTTCCAGCAACCAGTCGCGAAACGCCCGGATCTTCGGCACATTTCGCCGCGATTCCGGATAAACCAGCCAATAGAAATGATCGTCATTGCCGACAATATCGAATGGCTGGATAAGTTGGCCTTGTTTCAACTCCGTCTCATAAAAGACCGGTGTGAGAATGCCGACACCTTGACCCGCGATCACCGCTTTTCCCTCCAGGTGCTGATCGCCGAACCGGCTGAGCGGATTACCGCGTAGATCGGGTTCTGCCACTCCCGCCGCTGCAAACCATATTTTCCACCATGGATCGCTCGGATCTACGATCGGCAACTTCAGAAGGTCCGCAGGTGTTTTTACACCGCCAATCGTTGCTGCAAGCGCAGGGCTGAGCATGGGTGCGAAGTCGGCCCCAAAAATCTTGTGGGAAACCATGCCGGGCCAACGTCCGCCGCCCGAGCGTATGCCGATATCAGCGTCCTGGCGGGCAAAATCGATTATCTCACGTGTTGCCTGCAACCGGACCGCTAGGGATGGATGCGCCAACTGGAATGAACCCAGCCGTGGCACAAGCCAGTTTGCTGCAAATGTCGGAATGGTTGTGATCGTAAGAATACCATCGGCGTTTTCACGGGTCGCGGCAATTGCCGCACGCATCATGTCAAACGCCTCGCTGATTACCGGCGCAAGCCGCGCTCCGACTTCCGTCAGGATAACCTGGCGTGGCCGGCGCAGGAAAAGCGCTGCCCCGATTCTCTCTTCCAGGAGCTTGATCTGGTAGCTCACTGCTGCCTGCGTCATTCCGAGTTCTTCCGCAGCATTGGTAAAACTGCCGTGACGCGCGGCAGCTTCAAAGACGCGAATAGCGGCTAGGGGAGGCAGATTCATCAATAGTCTCGCATAAGCTGTCCTTATGCATGCTACTCGGCGTTTTGTTGGAAAACAAGCGCAGAAGGGCGCATCTACAACACAACACAGACGCAACGCGTCACAACATTTGGAGTCGAAGTTATGCGCCCTGTATCAGCATCCATATCGCACACATCGAGCCCCGCTTCATGGTGGAGCCGAATTGCAAATCCATGGAAGCCCGACAACGACGAAAGTCAGTCTGCCAATATCGATACCGAGGATTTTTCTGATCACCTGCTCAGGGATATCGGTATGCTCGATGGCCGGACTATAAGGGGCGAGCGAACAGACCACGAGGATTTGAACGATCTGCTCAAAGACCATCCCAAGCGCTTTCTATAGTGCGAGGTTCAAGAGTCGAAGTCGGTTTCCAAGCGCCTTTCGAGCGCAACGAGGTCATCGGGCAACGGCATGCCCATGGCCTTCAACTCGTTGAGGTGCTCGCGCAGTGTCTCGTGAATCTCATGAGCATCCGTCGGTCGTCTCACCATCTCTTCGACCAGAAGCGCTATCCGGGCCTTGATGTCTTCGAACGCCATGGTGGTTCCTTTCACATGCACTGCAGATATTATATTACCAGATTAATCTTGGCCGGAATATTGCGTATCGGAGACCTTTTCCAGCCATTCGACGGTTTTACCGTCCAAGGCTTCCTGCATTGCGATATGCACCATGAAATTTTCGGGACCAGCGCCGTGCCAGTGTTTTTCACCAGGCGGAATCCATACCGTATCGCCGACCTTGATCTTTTGTATCGGACCACCCCAGACCTGCGCTAAACCCGATCCGGATGTTACGTGCAGTGTCTGGCCAAGAGGATGCGTATGCCACGCGGTCCTCGCACCAGGCTCAAAGCGTACGACAGCTGCTTGCAGTCGTGCTGGTGCGCCTGCATCGATAATCGGGTCTATCCAGACGGTGCCGGAGAACCAGTCGGATGACGCGCGGCGCGATGGGACCGATCCGGATGACTTGATGTCCATTACTATTCTCCTGCAAATTGAGCCGCTTTCGGCATGTCAGGGCTATGGTACGTGACGGCAGTGTTGCTGCAGTAGAGGCGATCACCGTATCGAGGAAACCAGGAAATCGGCTTTCCAGATCGCCGCGTCGAAGTGTCAGTAGCCGTTTGGTACCTTCGGGCCGAACATGGATGATACCGGCCTCACGGAGCTTTGCTACGTGATAGCTGATTGCAGTCTTTGAGCCGAACTGCAGAAACTGGCCGCAAGTCATTGCCCGTTCGCCGTTACGGGCGAGAATGGCGATGATTGCAAGGCGCGTTTCATCGCCGAGTGCGGTCAAGACGGCAGGAAGCGCGATGTACTCAACGGGCGGATGCGGGAGATACTCAGTCATGCCGATGTAATAGCAATTGGCAGGAGAGATTTCAATGTTCAATATTTGTTGAACTTTATTCTTGACATCCGGAGCGAGTAAGTTCACTAGTTCAAGGATCATTGAACATTAAGGTGATCCCATGGATATTCGTCTCGTCGGATTGGCGCTCGGCACATTTGCAATCGGCATTGAGGGTTTCGTTGTCGCCAGCCTCTTGCCGCAGATCGCCGGAGACACGGGCGTCACCCTGGTGCAGGCCGGCTACCTCGTTGTGACCTATGCCTTGGCTTATGCAATCGGCGCCCCGATCGCTGCTGCACTCACAGGTGCATTCGAGAGGCGCAACGTCCTCACAGGCAGCGCTCTCATATTTGTGGCGGGCGCAGTTCTTGCCGCCGTTTCACCGACGTATCTCCTCCTTATGGCCGCACGTGTATTGATCGCTGTGATGGCGGGGCTCTATGCAGCCACGGCTCAGGCAACGGCAGTCGCCATTTCCGAACCGCATCACCGCGCCCGCGCCATCGCCGCAATTGTCGGTGGCACGACGCTGGCAGTTGCCTTTGGCGCACCGCTTGGCGCCTTCATCAGCGACTTGGCAGGGTGGCGCGGCACCTATTTCTTCATCGCTTCGATAGGAGCGTTGGCTACCCTGATCGTCTGGTTCCTTGTGCCGCGCGGGCTCTATGCAGATCGATTGAGCCTGGCGCAACGTCTTGGCGTCATTCGTCATCCCGGGCTAGCGCCGGCACTCTTGACGATGCTGCTTTATATGACCGGTGCATTCGCGGTTTACACGTATGTAGCGGCTATCGCCGTCGAAGGCGTCGGACTCAGCCATTCAATGATGCCAGTCGTCTTGCTGACGTTCGGGATTGGTGCTGCTCTTGGAAATATCCTGGGAGGACAGCTTTCGGATCGTTTAGGAGCGACGAAAACTGTCATTGCAGCATCGGTGCTCAACGCCATCGTGCTGATGGCCGTGAGCTGGATCATGCAATTGCCTGACAATATTGCCGGTCCGGCTCTCATCGCAATCATGGTGATCTGGGGTGTCATCGCCTGGATGTTCCCGCCAGCGCAGGCGAGCCGGGTTCTGGCCATCGCACCGGAAAGCGCGCCATTGGCTTTGTCGCTCAACTACTCGGCGCTTTATCTCGGCGTCGCACTCGGTTCGATGATCGGCGGGCTGGTCATTGCCAATATCGGCCTCGAATATCTCGGCTGGATCGGCGGTATATTCCCGCTCATGGGTCTGGTTGTCATGCGGCTGGCAGGGTCGCCAAACAAGCAGCAACTGTCTATTGCCTGACTGAATAAACTGTATTGCTGGTTACACAGGCCTATTCGCTTTTGACAGCCTTGTGCCCGGTGGTCTCAAGTATCGAAATACGGAAGTAAACCGGTTCCAGGGCTCGTTCATGGTCTCGAATGACGGTCTTCACATAAGCAGGCTGCCACCATTCGGCGCTCTTGTTCAAAAGCGCATGGGCCGTGTTTCTGCCGTCGATATGATCGGGTTCCTTCGTAAGTTCCTCGAACTTGCCCGTCACAATGACACTCTGCCAATTGTTCGTCGCGGATATCTCATCGAATTCAACGCAGACATGCGGATTTGCGCGCATGAAATCGACTTTCTGCCCGGCGGTCGTGAATGAATAGAGAAACACGGCATGATAGGCGAAAGCCAGCGGCACGATGTAAGGTCGATCGTCCTTTGCACACGCCAACCTGCCGATCGTCGCTCTTTCGAGCAATTCCCGGATTTCCTGCTGTGTCATCTCTTTGATAATCATTGGCCCACCGTTTCAACAACGAGAATTTCAGCATCGGGACCAGCCGTCAAGATTCTTCTTTCCGATCGAAACTGCTGCGCTCCTTGGTACTCCACATGTCAGCAGCCTCGAGATTATCCTCGGTCGCAATTCGTTCGTGTTTCTCATCGTTGTCGCGGACGCGGTATTGCAAGGAACCACCCGCCGCGGGTAAGGTTGCCATAATCTCGAACGTAGCCGTCGATTTCACCTTGTTGCCGCCCCAGCCCTTCATGCGGACTTTCTGGCCGACCGCAAAGCGGTGGCTTGGTATATCGGGCGTCTTGTAGCGTCGATGCATGTTCATCGAAAATTCTCCTGGTAGATGATTTGCTTTGGTCACGCAGTCTCCGGCGGGAGACGGTGGATAGATATTCATTCTGTCGCATTAAAACTCTGCGTCCGTGAAGGGTCGAACTATTCGACCTTCTCAAGGAGCCCACTGGTCAAGTTCGATTCGGACCGAGTATTACAGTTTGGGCTTTAATTGTGTTGTCATGAGCGTCAAATAAAAAATTAAATGCTTTAAATAAATGGCCGCTCAATCAGTATTTATGGTAGAAAGATATTCTGGAAAAAAGCCCCAGAAGTCAAATTTAATCGCAATATAAGCGGGCGACTAGTC
The DNA here is from genome assembly GCA_963776115.1 of uncultured Alphaproteobacteria bacterium. Taxonomy (GTDB): domain Bacteria; phylum Pseudomonadota; class Alphaproteobacteria; order Rhizobiales; family Rhizobiaceae; genus Phyllobacterium. Next base: position 17,722 of record CAVZLS010000014.1, read on the forward strand.
AGAATAATATTAGAAATAGTAGTGATCGGTATCGATGATGGCATTAAGTTTTCCTAATCGCAGTCGCAGTTACGATGCGGCGGGCCAGCGCGTGCGCTTCATCGGCTACGACGGACTTTTCCAGGTACCGTTCTTTGTTGATATTGACGTTTTTGCCAAAGTATCACCGACGCCGGAATCAGCCGAAGACGATTATCTCGCGGCATTCGACGCGGCGCGTGCGTCGATCCAGGGCGCGGCAATAAAGGCCTATTCCCACGGACGCAAAACCATGTACGTTCTGACCGCAACGGACTTTCGTTAGTAGCTCCAAGCTTTGAAAGGAAAGCGTGGACCGGATGGGACAGGCGCTCGTCTGCCATTTCGTTGGCCAGGATTGGAAACCGGAAAAACGTTCCTGTCCGCCTTGCCATCGCGTCCGGTTGACACGGTCATCACAGATGGTTCCGAGCTTTTCTCTTGCTTCAAGCCAGCTTTTTGGCCTCGCGAAACGAGATAAGCTTGCGACGATTTTCGTCCCAAAGGACGAGGTCAACGCAGCGAAGACTTTCCATGATGGTGATGCGGCCGACATCGCCGAGCTCCGGATAGTCTTTCAGCACTTCCGGAAGCCGGTAACAGGGAACCCTCGAGGACAAATGATGCACGTGGTGGATGCCGATATTGCCGGTCATCCAGCGCAGCACGCCCGGCAGCACGTAATGCGAAGAACCATGCAGCGCGGCCTCTGCAAATTGCCACTCGGGACCGGACGACCAATGCGTTTCCTCGAACTGATGTTGCACGTAGAACAGCCAGATACCGGCAGCGCCGGCCAGAGTGACGATCGGCAGATGGATCAGGAGAAATGGGCCGACGCCAACCAGCCACATAAGAAATATCGCCAGAACCGCTATTCCGAGATTTGTTGCCATCGTCGAAACCCACGGCTCCAAGCCGGAACGCATCATGCCGAAGGGTAGTCGCTGCTTGAAGATGAAAAGCCAGATGGGCCCGATGCCAAACATCACGGCTGGATGGCGATACAGCCTATACCCAAGCCGGCCCCAACGCGACAGGGCGCGATATTCCGCAACGGTCAGCGTAGTAATGTCACCGTCGCCGCGCTCGTCGAGATTGCCAGCCGAAGCATGATGCAAAGCGTGGGTGCGCCGCCAGTAATCGTAAGGGGTCAGCGTCAGAACGCCGATCACTCGGCCGGTCCAGTCATCCGTGTGACGATGCGCAAAAAAAGAGCCATGGCCGCAATCGTGCTGGATCATGAATAGCCGAAGCAGGAAGCCAGCTGCGGGAACAATCAATACCAGACCCCACCAGTATCCATAGTGCACGGCGGCCCAGGTCAATGCCCAGAAAAAGGCGAACGGAATGACAGTAACAGCGAGTTCGAAGGCGCTGCGTCCTCTGTGCGGTTTACGGTAGCTGGAAAGGATCTTGAGCCAAGGACGATCGCCCGAGCCAATTGCAGGTAAAGTTTTAACGGAAGTGGTTTTCATCGGCCATCATACCCTTGGCGTGCCAGCGCGCGCAAGATGTTTCGACAAGAAACATTTGGTGAATTCACAGCCTGTGATTTCTGTTTGGTTGTATGTACGACACCAACCGTGCGACGTCGTTTTCGGGTGCATGGCTGGCTAGAGGCGAGGCCCAACGAAAGACCTTTTTAACTGGGGTCAAGCGCTGAACCTCTGTACCCAGGGGAGGGCAGGAAGAAGCGTGACTCTCGGCAACCCCTTCGTCAAATACATTCGGGTGCGCCACTCTTTGCAGTTTGATGGCAATGATGTCCCGATTGCATAGAAGCCAAGAAAAATGCAGCATGCCATTTCTGGCGCGGCGGCAGGCCATCAGACCGGACTTCGTCCTCCGGGTGAGAACTCCTTGTCGTCAGGCTTTCGGTAGAAGGGGTCTGATACGGCATCCATGACGCGCGCGCAGCAAGTTGGCGTACTTATCGGCTTAGCGATCGTCGCGGCGCTCACGATCCTGCGGGCAAGTGACCCGCCGCTGTTGAAGCAGGCCCGCGACCTCACATTCGACGAATATCAGCGCATCGCGCCACGCACGTTCGAAAACCTACCCGTCAAGGTGGTGGATATAGATGAAGCATCGTTGCGGGAGTTCGGTCAGTGGCCATGGCCGCGGGACCGGCTTGCCACCCTGGTCGACAGGCTCACTGAAATGGGGGCATCTGCAATCGCGTTTGATGTTCTTTTCGCTGAACCGGACCGCCTATCGCCGCGTACTGTCGTGCGAGACGTTACCGGAATTGATCCCACGCTGCTTGGTCAACTACCAGATAATGATGAAATTTTCGCTCAAGCGATTGCCGGGAAACCTGTCGTCCTGGGCTTCGGTTTGTCTAATGAAGGGAGTTATCGCCCACAGGTGAAGGCCGGCTTTGCCTTTACAGGTGAAAATCCCGCCGGCGCGCCTCCACGCATCAAGGCCGCGACGCCGTTGCGGCCGGAATTTGAAGCGAATGCCGCCGGTATCGGGCATATCAGCCTCAATCCCGGGGACCCTTCGGCGGTCGTTCGCGCGGTTCCGCTTTTCCTGAGCGATGGCGAACAGCTTTATCCCAACCTTGCACTTGAAGCGCTACGCGTAGCCCAAGGCGCTTCCACCTATGTGCTGGCAGGCGCGACAAACGTGCCCAACACCATAACCATGGTCAAAATCGGCGAATTCGAAGTTCCGGTGACTGCCGAAGGTGAACTGTGGCTCTATATCACCCCCGATACTGCCGAGAGATATATTTCAGCCAGGCAGGTGCTGGCGCCTGGAGGCGCCGCTCCCGAGATAAAGAACGCGATCGACGGCAGCATCGTCTTTATCGGGACATCCGCTGCCGGGCTTCAGGACATCCGTACCACTGCCCTTGGACAGAACGTGCCTGGCGTTTCGCTGCACGCGCAAACCGTCGAGCAGATATTGTCGGGACGGTTTCTCTCGCGTCCAGATTGGGCAAATGGGCTCGAAATCCTGTCAATCGCAGCGATGGGAAGTCTGCTGGTGATACTGACGACTTTCGTTAGCCCGGCCGTCGCCTTGGTTTGTGGGCTTCTGATCACGGTCATGGCTCTTGTCGCGTCGTGGCTCGCCTTTTTTTACGCGGGCCTTTTATTTGATCCGCTGGCGCCCATCGTCAGCGGGTCGATAACGCATTTTGCAGCGACGTCGTTTCGCTTTCTGGTGATCGACCGCGAACGCCGAGCGGTCAGACGCGCATTTGGCCACTATCTTTCGCCTTCGCTGCTGTATCGTATCGAGCACACGCGGAATGCATTGCGCCTTGGAGGAGACGACCGGGAACTGACGGTTATGTTCGTCGACGTTCGCAATTTCACCGAAATCAGCGAACGCCTGACCCCGGCAGAAGTCGTATTGTTCCTTAACACGCTTCTTGATGCGCTTAGCCGTCATGTCATTGCCAACGAAGGGACTCTCGACAAGTTTATCGGCGACTCGATAATGGCCTTCTGGAACGCCCCTGTGGACGTAGTCAACCATGCCAACAAAGCGGTCCATGCCGCATTGGCCATGCGTGAGACACTCGCGCGCCTCAATCAGGATAATGCGTTTGGCTTTGGAGACGAACAGAAAGTCGGAATAGGTATCGGTATCCATACCGGACTTGCATGCGTCGGAAACATGGGTGCGGAGACACGCTTCAATTATTCCGCCATTGGTGATGCGGTCAACATTGCCGCGCGCATCGAATCTTCGTGCAAGGAGGTCAGCTTCGACATTCTCGTGTCAGACAACACAGCCGAAATGCTGCCGGGCTATGCTTTGCTTGAAGCAGGCGCCCTCGCCTTGAAAGGGAAAAGTATGCGGACCAGGCTTTTTGCGGTTGTCGGTGATGAAAAGCTCGGCGGAACTGCCGAATTTATGCAACTGCAGGCGATCCACGCCCAACTCATCGAAGCCTTGCGGTTACGGTCGTCAAGCAGTCGTAAATTCTTGCGGATCGTAAAATTGCAGGCGGTGGAACTCACAAGTGGTCTGCCAGAATTCTATCGCCGGATATCGCGCCGATCCGATCACTTCATCGATCAGCCGGCAGCGAAGGACCGGTCCCCCGGCATTTGATCGGATCCGGTTAGTTGTTGTTCCAGCTTGATCCATTGCCAGCCCGGTTATTGCGGCCTCCATCGCGATCGTGACGATCTTTACCGCGCCGATCATCATCATGCCTGTCATGGTGATGACGGTCTTTATCATGGTGCCTGTCGTGATGATGGTGCTTGTCAGGCTTATGGGGCCGATCCGGTTTGTCCGGTTTGTCCGGCTTGGATGGCGCATCAGGCGTCCTTGGCGTGGCCGGCGGATCAGGGGCTGCAGCAGCAGGCGGATCCGGGGCTGCAGCAGGCGGATCAGAAGCCCGAAGACTCTGAGGAGCGGGCGGATCAGGAGCTCTCGGACTTTGCGGGGCGGGACTGGGTGCTCTGGCTGGAGGAAGCGAGCCATTATCCGCAGGCTCCGCTGCTGCCATCGAAAGGCCGCACCCTGTACCCGTTATTCCCAATCCTCCCGAGAGCTTTTGATTGCCGGACAGGAAGGGCAGTGCCTTCGTACTGCCCAACGTCTTGAATATGTTCCGATCGACGCGGCGGGTATCGGTTATTTGGCCATTGGGCTTGGCAACGACACAATCGCAACGGCGCTTCAGTTCTTTGCAGCCGCCCGCGCCGCAAAATCGCGCCGAACCGTTCAAGAGGACGACCGCTGTCGTTCCGTCCGGGCCTACGTAAAAGTCGAATGCGGTTCCACGTACGCCGATCGTCCCGGCCGGGGTCAAGATATTATAGGCCGACGATTTTGAATTTCCGCTGACCCAGCGAAACGTCCCCTTGGCAGCTTTGATCGTCAGATTTTTGACCGAGCTGGTGTCATCATAGACGAATTTATCGATCGTCACCGACGAGCCCCAGCCCACCGCCAGCTTGGTACCGTCACGGAACAGGAACTGGCCAAGGCCCGACTGCGAGGTCTTGATTTTTTCGTCCCGATGGACTGGCGTATCCACCACGATGGGACCGCGTCCACCAGTTACTTCCGTTTTGATAAGGACAGCCTCGCCGACGGGCTCCGCCGCCATCGTCGGCAGCGGGCTTAAAAGCATCATACTGAGCGCCGCTACGGCGGCAGCACGCGAGTACGGCATTGGACCCCCATCTGAAGCCGAACATAGTACATGCGATAGAGACAAGTGTCCCTTCATCCTTATTGGTTAGAGAGCTTCCGGGTCAGGACCTCTTGATTGGAGAAGGTCGGTAGAGGGTAAATCAGCCGGCGTCGATTGTTCAACCGAACAGCAGATTCTCCCGGATATGATCTAGCGCGAGGGGGAAATTTGGCGCACCCGACAGGATTCGAACCTGTGACCTCTGCCTTCGGAGGGCAGTATATGTCGCGATAAGCTTTTGGCGTTGGTTACCCGCGGTCGGAAAACAATTATCGAAGAAATCTCGGCAAGCTAATCTCGAAATAAGCTCGAACAACGCAGTTGCAACAGGTATGTCAACATGACCTAGCCAGCTTGGTGCTTGTTGCGTGCACAAAACAACTGGAAAAAAAATGGCTATCGTCCGCGACCGCTGTGTCAATGCTGACGATCACTGACATGCCTGGTGTGAGGCTGGTGGCAAGGGGCTGCTCGTCATCGACAGCAATCCGAACCGAAAAACGTTGCGCGATTTTCGTGAAATTACCTGTCGCATTGTCTGGCTTCAGTATGCTGAACTCTGATCCTGCAGCCGGGGAGAATTCCTGGATGTGGCCTGTCAGGGGTGCATGCCGTAACGCATCCACCGTGAACGTCACCGGCTGTCCGATTTTCATACCGAAAAGCTGGTTCTCCTTGAAGTTGGCGATTACCCACTTTCTCGCAGGAACAAGCGAAGCCAGTTGCGTGCCAGCTGTCACATATTGTCCGATCCGAACGCCGATCTCCCCCAGCTTGCCATCCTGAGGCGCGAGGATTCGGGTGTTCTGAAGATCAATTTCCGCCAGTCTCACCGATGCCTTGGCATTTTGGACCGCGGCCTCCAAGCCGTCGCGGCCAACGATGATAGACTGCAGGTCCTGCCTTGCCACTTCAAGCGCCGCTTCCGCCTGATGCTGTGCGGCGCGGGCTTGATCAAGCGACATGTTTGCCTGATCGACAGCGCTTTGGGTTGATACGCCCTTACCCAACAGCGATCCAATGCGAGCGGCACTTGCTTCCGCAGTTTTAAGACCCGTCTTCGCGCTTGCGATCTGGGCTTCACTGGAGCGGATTCTGGCTTCAGCGGAGCGCTCGGCCTGGTCTGAGTTGGCCAAGTTTGCTTTTTGGCTGGCGACAGCCGCCTGAGCCTGTTTCAGTTTCTGTTCATATATCCTGTCATCGATCTGTACGATGAGATCGCCTGTCTTGACAGTCTGGTAGTCTTGCACGGAGACCCTTTGAACATAGCCGGCGAGCTGAGGGCTGATAACCGTTACTTGCCCTTTTACATAGGCGTTCTCGGTTGTTTCGACTGCGTTGCGGAAGGGAGGGAGGCCCCAAGCGTAGAGCACCAGCATCGCGCCTGCTATGGCGACGAGAAGCGCGACCAGGGTTGGGGATGAGCGAATGAGTCTTGTCATGATGATTGGATTTTCGTTTTCAGTTGGCTGTTACCGCGCGAGTTAAGGTCACCGCTGTCCGGATCTTGGCGTAGAGGATGTTGATCAAAAGGGTGATTAAAGCGATTCCGGCTATCACAGAGATCAGCAGGAAGGCGTCATTGTAGGCAAGAATATTGGCTTCGCGTGTCGCTTGTTGGGATAAGAGTGCGACGCCTTCCGCATTCAGCAATTGGCTGTCGGTGAGCACCTTGCCATAGGCTCCTGACAACTGGCGTATGCGTTCAACCACCAACGGATCGGTCAGGGCGATATGCTCGACCAGATAACTCGAATGAAACTTCTCCCTGATGATCACGAAAGTACTGAAAGCCGCCGAACCCATAAGGCCGCCGATGTTCTGGGTGAACAGAAAGATGACAACGAAGCTGGTCATGTAGGTTGGTCCCTGCTTCATTGCAGCCGAAAGGCCCGACAAAAGGGCAGGCGGCAAAATCAGCGCACTACCGAAGGCGATCAGAGCCTGACTAAGGTACATATCGGTTGGCCGCGTCAGATTGGTCGCCTGGCTGTCCAAGTATGCACCCACACAGATGAGCAGCAACGCAACCCCGTGGAAGATGGGAACTCGGTCCGGCTTGAGAAAAGCGGCACATGTCAGCCCGCCTATAAACGAAGTCAGAAGGATCATTACATAAAGGCCTTGGCTCTCCTGGTTCAGGAGGCCAATGGTCTGGAACAGACCGACCGCGCCAGATGTTTGCTCCGACAACACGATGCGAAAGACCAGTAGTACCGCCGTGAAATGAAGCATATCCCGGCTCATCAACCAGCGTACATTCATCAGTGGCGTATCGCGGTTGATCTCGATCGCCGCTGCTGTTCCGACAGAAAGAATGGCTAGTGCGATACACCAGCCAAGCCAAGGTGTTTCCCACCACCAGTAATAACGGCCCATTACAAGAAAGATTGCCAGCAGACCGAAGCCAATGGCGATCAGCGGATAGCTGATGAAATCTTTCCAGTGCAGCACTTTTGCGTGGGGTATTGGTGTCAGGGGCAGAAGATAGATGACCCCAAGCGCCACGAGTGACAACCCTACTTCCATCGTATAGAGGGCTTGCCATTGACCGATATCGATTAGCGAAGGTGAGACTACTCGCGCAAGTGAAGCTGTGGCGCTGGAGCACGTCAGCGCTACACTAAGGCCCCACGTCATCTTTCTGGCGGGAGGAAACGCTTCCAACATGTACAGGAAAGCAATCGTCGACATCGGGGCGGCCGCCACGCCTGCCAGGAAACGGACGGCAATTGCAGAATGCAGATCCTGAACAAGCAAATTCAGGATCGACGAAAGTACAAAGACACAGATGCTCAGTTCTGCAAAACGCCGCAAACCAAACTGGGTACGGATTTTTGTTAGGATCAGGGTGAGGCTGACATTCGGGGCCATATAGGCAGCAATCAACCAGTTCAGCTCAACGAGCGTTGCACCGAACGAGCCTTGAATCTGGTAGGTGTTGACGGACACGAAGTTCATGCCCAGACCCTGCGTAGCAAACAGAAGCAGCGATGCCCCGATGTAGGTCACCGTTCGCCGGAGCGGGAACACGGCAGGCGGACTCGACCGAAGTGCCGTTGTTTGGCTCACTGTTACGTCAGCGGAAGGAGCGTTTTCACGCCCTTCTCTGGATAATGGGCGGACCCGTTCTGTCGCCGTCATAGGACCCACCCTTAGAAGGCAGTTTCCAGGTTTCTGACAACCTGGCGGAGAACCCTTACGGCGACTTCGAGGTCATTGTCATTGACGCCTCGAAGCATCTGCCGGCTGATTGTGCCGGAAATCTCCTCGATCTCCTCGACCTGACGCTGGGCGAAAGGCGTCAACGCGATTTGTTTGGCTCGTCGGTCACCATCCATCGCTTTGCGCTCGATTTGGCCGTGCTTTTCCATGCCGTCGAGTAATCGGACGACGGTCGGTTTCTCTAATTCCAGGATGCTAGCGAGTTGCGTTTGGTTCACATCCGGGTTCCGTGAAAGGTGAAAAAGTGCGCCGGCGCGGGCGAGCGTCAGTCCACGTTTTCGCACAACAGCATCGAACGCCGTTCGCATTTTTCGACTGGCGTTGGACAGCTCGGTGATGAAGGTAGTTTCGGGTGTCATAAGTTACCATATGTGTAGTATACTAACTAATCGTGTACTACTCAATCCCTTTCCTGTCAACGACGAAACTGAACATTCCTTTGCATATGCGTGGCATCGGCGATCTTGCCCCGAGATCGCGGCAGTCGCTGCGGTGTTAGGGGTCGAACTTGTTATGTTCGGTCATCGCCTTCAGTAGCTCTGCAGGTTGGTGGCGCGGTTCGGTGGACGCGGACCTGCTCAGAGAACGTCAATGCGGTCAATGAACAGGCGGATGCAGGCAAGGATGTTGCATTTTGCGCCTTATGGTGCCGCGAAATATCGCAAACTAGCCAGGCTCAAGAGTCCGCTATTGGCCCGAAGCTGCCGTTTGGCGATCGTGGCGCGACTGACCGCTTTGCGCCTTCTTGTCGGTCATACAACCCGTCGTTTCCTCTTCCCGAAAGCAGCCACCGCATTTATCTGACGCGACGACATGTTTGCGCCACAAGCGGTCATAAGTTTACGAATTCCCAACGCTGGTGGTTGGCCCCGGTTTTCAACCAAGCGGCAACTAACGTGACGAACGCCTCCTGCGAACCGGCGGTTCTTCCTGAGCCGCCAGGCCGACAACCGCCGCTAGATAAACGAACCGGCTGCGCTATCAGGCGACATCTTCACCGCTTGCAATACGTCTGACTTCGCCGGCGGCTGCGTCGAGAACCCCTCGCGATAAATCCTCTTCCTTAATGAGGCGCGATAGCGTGACAGCACCCACCATCAGAGACAATATCGCCATTGCCTTGCCGCTGGGATTGGAGCTCTTGGCTTCGTCCATCAGTTCATCCAGAACCTCAAAGTGAGCCCGTATTCCATCCTCAAATGGCCGCCTGACCTCTTCACGTTGCCGCGCCGCGTCGGCTCCCAACGCTACCAATGGGCAGCCGTCTGCCTTTTCCCCGACATGTCCCGGTGAGAGGTAGAACTCCATGACTGCTTCAAGGGGATCATAGCTTGTCGCGGCCGCTGTCGACCATCTGTGTGTGGCGCTTTCCATTGCCCGCCTGGAGGCCTGCGCAGCAAGGTCGTCCTTGGATGCGAACTGCTTGTAGAACGCGCCTTGCGTAAGGCCAGCACCCTTCATCAGATCCTTAAGGCCAATACCATCGAAGCCATGCTCTCGAAACAGACGGCTCGCGACGTTGATCACGGTTTCCCGATTTTCCTCGGCCTGTGCGCGGCTCACTCTCATGTCGACCTCCGATTAGATTTCATTTGACATCTATAGCGTAATTAGATTTAGATCGCAATCTAATTTGTGCAGATCGCTCGTCAAGTAGAGAATGTAAAATGAAACGCAAATACGTCCTGACTTTTGTGGGTCTCCTGGCAGTGGCGGCGGCCGCGGCCTTTTTCCTGGTGTCCGAAACCACTGAACGGAAAGCCGAAGCCGCAGATCCAAGGACGGTTGCACCGCTCGTAAGGGTGGCCGAGGCAAAAAAGACAGGAACGGCGGAACGGTCGTTTACCGGTACCGTCGCTTCGCGCGTTCAGAGCAACCTCGGGTTTCGGGTCCCAGGCAAGATTGCCCAGCGGATGGTCGATGTGGGTCAGCAGGTGAGACAAGGCCAGGCCCTGATGCGCATCGATGAAACAGATCTTCAACTCGCGCTGACAGCGAAGCGCAATACGGTCATCGCAGCGCGCGCCGTCCTGATCCAGGTACAAGCTGATGAGAAACGCTATGCGGCGCTGGTGAAGAATGGATTGGCTGCCACCCCACAGCGTTATGAACAAGCGAAAGCGGCCCTCGACACCGCCACTGCCCAGCTTGCCGCGGCTGAGGCTGACGCCAAGGTCGCGGAAAACGCAGCTACTTATGCCGTTCTTCTTGCAGACTCGGATGGAACCGTCGTCGATACTCTTGGAGATCCCGGACAGGTCGTGGCCGCGGGCCAGACGGTCGTGCAACTCGCGCAGGCTGGCCCGCGTGAAGCCGTTGTTTGGCTACCTGAGACGCTGCGGCCCGACATAGGATCCGAAGTGCAGGCCAGTGTCTACGGAGGCGGCGGTCTCAGCGGAAACGCCCGCTTGCGACAGATCTCCGATGCCGCCGATCCGCAAACCCGTACTTACGAGGCGCGCTATGTTCTCGATGGGGGCGCCGCCTCTGCCCCGCTCGGTTCGACGGTGACGATTAAAATCCTGGACGCGAACAGGCAGTCGGAGGTCGCTGTTCCGGTAGGTGCCATCCTGGACGACGGTAGCCGGACAGGCGTGTGGGTTGTCAACGCTGCCACGTCCACTGTGAAGTTTACTCCTGTCGAGATCAAACGGATCGGTGAGGAGACGGCATTTGTCACCGGTATTGGCATTGGTGAGAAGGTTGTCGCTCTGGGCGCACATCTTCTGGAAAATGGCGCAGCCGTCAGAATTGCCTCGCAGCAAGAGGTGACGAAGTAATGAGCTTCAATCTCTCAGCTCTCGCCGTTCGCGAACGCGCTGTCACCTTATTCTTTATCGTTCTGTTGGCGGCTGCAGGCGTCTACGCCTTCGTCAAGCTGGGACGCGCCGAGGATCCCTCCTTCACCATCAAGACCCTGACGGTCACGTCAGTCTGGCCAGGTGCCACTGCGCGTGAAATGCAGGATCTCGTCGCTGAGCCACTTGAAAAGCGCATCCAGGAACTCACCTGGTATGATCGTGTCGAAACGATAACGCGGCCGGGTTATGCCTTTCTGACCGTCACGCTGAAAGACAGCATGCCGCCAGCCGCCGTCGAAGAGGAGTTCTATCAGGCTCGCAAGAAGCTCAGCGACGAAGCCAGAAATCTCCCTCCAGGCGTCATTGGTCCCTTCGTCAACGATGAATATTCCGATGTGAGCTTCGGTCTCTATGCACTGAAGGCAAAGGGGATGCCGATGCGCGACCTCGTGCGACAGGCGGAGGTCATCCGTCAGGATCTCCTGCATGTTCCGGGTGTCAAGAAAATCAACATCCTCGGAGAGCGCCCCGAACAGATCTTTGTCGAATTTTCCTATGCCAAGCTCGCAACACTTGGAATATCCGCAACGGATATCGCCGCAGCGTTGCAAAGACAGAATACGGTCACGCCAGCGGGCTCCATCGACACGCGTGGGCCGCAGGTCTTCATCCGTTTCGACGGAGCCTATAACAGCGTGCAGGCGATCGCCGATACGCCGATCGCTGCGGCCGGACGGACTTTGAAGCTCTCAGATCTAGCGGATGTGCGACGCGGGTATCAGGATCCCGCGACCTACATCATCCGCCATGAGGGCGAGCCGACAATCATGTTGGGCGCAGTGATGCAGCAGGGCTGGAATGGTCTTGATCTCGGCAAGGCGCTTGAAGAAAGATCTGCTGCGATCGCGCAGACACTCCCGCTGGGTATGACGCTTACCAAAGTCAGCGATCAGGCCGTCAACATTGAGGAGGCGGTCGGCGAATTCATGCTCAAGTTCGCAATGGCGCTTGGCGTCGTGTTGTTCGTGAGCCTGGTCGCCTTGGGCTGGCGCGTTGGCATTGTTGTCGCGCTTGCTGTACCGCTGACGCTCGCCGTCGTCTTCCTCATCATGCTGGAAACCGGCCGGTTCTTCGATCGTATCACGCTCGGCGCGTTGATCCTTGCGCTTGGCCTTCTCGTGGACGACGCCATCATCGCCATTGAGGTGATGGTAGTGAAGATGGAGGAGGGCATGGACCGCATAAAGGCGGCCGCTTATGCCTGGAGCCATACGGCAGCGCCGATGCTGTCCGGCACCCTCGTCACAATCATCGGACTGATGCCCGTTGGCTTTGCAAGATCGACGGCAGGTGAATACGCCGGCAACATCTTCTGGGTCGTGGGCTTTGCGCTGATCGTTTCGTGGTTTGTTGCAGTGATCTTTACCCCGTACCTCGGCGTCAAGATGCTGCCGGAGATCAAGCCGGTCGAGGGTGGACATCACGCCATCTATGATACGCCGAACTACCGTCGCCTGCGCTCCCTCATCGAGTTCGCGGTTCGCCATAAATTCATGATATGCGCCGTGGTCGGCATCACGATGGCTGTCTCAGTCATGGGGATGGGAGGTGTAAAACAGCAGTTCTTCCCGACGTCGGATCGGCCCGAAGTGCTGGTCGAAGTTCGCATGCCCGAAGGCACAAGTATCGAGACCACGACAGCCGCAGTGGGGAAAGTCGAGGGCTGGCTGCAAACGCAGCCCGAAGCAAAAATCGTTACAAGCTACGTAGGGCAGGGCGCGCCACGCTTCTTCTTTGCCATGGCACCTGAATTGCCCGACCCTGCCTTCGCCAAGGTCGTCGTGCTCACCCCCGATGCGCACGCACGCGAGGCTTTGAAGCATCGTCTTCGAACCGCCGTTTCGGACGGGCTTGTTCCTGAGGCATCTGTGCGCGTAACGCAGCTTGTATTTGGACCCTATACGCCATTTCCGGTCGAGTTTCGGATCATGGGACCGGATCAGGATGAACTCTACAAGATTTCCGAGCAGGCCCTGGCAATTATGAAAAGTGTTCCAGATGTTCGACAAGCCAACCGCGATTGGGGTAACCGCACACCGGTACTGCGGTTTATCCCCGATCAGGATCGGCTTAACCTGATCGGTCTTTCACCTTCGGAGGCGGCCCAGCAGATGCAGTTGTTGCTCAGCGGCATCCCTGTCACACAGGTGCGCGACAACATCCGTAACGTGCCCGTTGTCGCACGCAGTGCTGGCGACAACCGCCTCGATCCATCACGGCTTGCCGATTTTTCACTGATGAGCAGGAATGGCCGGCAGGTCCCACTCGATCAGGTCGGGCATTCCGAGATCCGGTTTGAGGAGCCGATCCTGAAACGCCGCGACCGCACGCCGGTGATCACGATAAGATCCGATATCAACGAGGCGACGCAACCCCCCGAGGTCTCACAGCAGGTCATGAAGGCCCTGCAGCCACTGATCGCATCGCTTCCCGTCGGGTACCGCATCGAGATGGGTGGAAATATCGAGGAATCCCTCAAGGCCAATGTCGCACTCGTCAAGATATTCCCAGCCATGATTGCAGCCATGCTGATCGTCATCATCCTCCAGGTTCGCAGCCTGTCAACGATGACGATGGTCATGTTGACTGCGCCACTCGGACTTGCCGGGGTGGTCCCGACGTTGCTTCTCTTCAATCAGCCTTTCGGCTTCAACGCCATTCTCGGGTTGATAGGATTGGCAGGTATCCTCATGCGCAACACGTTGATCCTGACAGAACAGATCAAGGAAAACCAGGCTGCGGGTCTCGATGACTATCACGCCGTCATTGAAGCGACCGTGCAGCGGACGCGCCCTGTGATCCTGACTGCACTGGCTGCCATTCTCGCCTTCATACCCTTAACTCATTCGGTGTTCTGGGGATCGATGGCCTATACGTTGATTGGCGGAACGGCTGCAGGCACCGTAATGATCCTGCTCTTCCTTCCAGCTCTGTACGCGGTGTGGTTCCGGATTAAGCCAACGAAAGATTACCACCACGGAGAGGCGACTGAAGACCTGAAACCGTCGACGGCACTGGCTGCAGAGTAGGGGCATCTTGTATCCAGCACGATGAGCCCCCGCGGTGTCTACCTGTGGCGGGACCGTATCCTTGATGTGGCGGAAGAGTATTTTCGTCGCATCGGTTAGTCGTGCGGTGAATGTTCTCCCGTAGCGGTGCAACTGGCCCGTCGGCAATGCCTTGGCACCGTTGAGAACGTGCCCTCGGGGCATTTGTGTACACTCATCAATGTCCGCTGTGGGCCGGCTTGAGGCCTTGGTCTGGCTAACCCAAACGTCCGCATTTTGATATGGACTGAAAACGGTCATTCTGTTTGCGGCCCCTATTTGGCCGGCGAGATGACTGTGCACAATGGCCGCTTCTGGCGCAAAGCGGACACTGGATTCTCTTCGATGAGGTGAAGTCGGATCGAAGAACTCGCGATGCAGGTCAAGCACTTATGCTATTGCAAGTGTACCGATCTCGGCCTGGGCCGCCTTTAGCGATACCTCGCGCTGCTGGGCGCTGATATTGACGCCGTCGGCAGTGATGACTTCAGGATCAACGATTCCGACGAATGCGAACACGCTCTTCAAATAACTCAGCGTGTGCTCGAAATTCTCGGCGGGGGAGCCCGGTCCGTAAAAGCCGCCGCGCGCAAGCGCTATGATGACGCGTTTGCTGCCAAGCAAACCTTCGGGTCCCTTTTCCGTGTAACGGAAGGTCTTGCCGGGGACCGCGATACGATCGATCCACGCCTTCAGCTGGCTGGGCACGCTGAAATTGTACTGTGCGACGCCGAGAACGACCGTTTCTGCGGTCAAAAACTCCTCTAGAACGTTTGCCCCAAGCGCAAGGTCCGCCTTTAATGCAGCATCCTGGCCGACGTCCAAACCCGCCCGGACCACGCCCACGTATTTGCCCGACAGGTGCGGGATCGGTTGGGCCGCAAGATCGCGATAGACCACTTCAGTCATCGGATCGAGAGACTGGATCCGTGCGACCACCGCCGCCGAAAGCGCCCGGCTCACCGAGTTTTCCCCGAGTATGCTGGAATCGAGATGAAGAAGGGATGGCATCAATGACCTCACACGTGTGTAGCAACAGGGTTTCATAACAAACGGGCAGTCGTCCGTCATATCTCAATTGCACTATTATGTCATTTCGACTAAAAGGTCAATATGAAATATCGGAAGAGGATGGCTAATGGCCAAGATTGATCTGGCACGGCGGGCAAAAATCGGACGCGACCGGCGGGAGAGGACACGCGCCCAAATCGTCAAGGCGGGAGCGACGCTGCTTGCGGAAGGGGCTGCGCTGACCTTGGATGCCGTGGCAGAGGCGGCGGGCCTCGCCAAGGGCACGTTTTACTATCACTTCGGCAACGTCGAGGAGTTGATTGCGGCGGTGAATGTGCAGCTGGAACGGAGCTTTGACGAGGTGCTGACACCTCCTCATGCCGGGTTAAGCAATCCGGTCGCGCGCCTGTCTTTTGCATTTGCGCAATCCCTGGAAAAGGCGGTTTCGGATACTGCCTGGGCGCGGTTGGTAGTTCAAACCTCGCAAAAGCCGAACAAGTTCGGCCGCGGAGTTCGCAAAAAGCTTACGGCCGATATCGCCGAAGCCATAAGACAAGGGCAGATGGCCGTACTGGACCCGGAACTCGCCACTGACATCTTCGTCGGAATTTGGCTGCAGGTGACACGAGGCACATTCGAGCGAGCCCCAACGCCTGATTTGACTTGCAAAGCCCTCGAGGCGGCGCTTCGAGCACTCGGGAGCGCTCCGCCTGAGGGCCCGTCCGTATCGACATGATGACTATGCCCGGCCGGGCTATTCTTGAGACCCTCGGCATACGGAGTTTGTCCGCCGGATACTTGTTAGCTCGCCGTGGTTCGCAAGGACTTCTCCATGCCAGCAGCTGGCAGGCGCTTGAGCACCGATCCGGCCTGCTGGGGACTGAGGCCGATCGCGCGCAAGATAGCGCTGACGACAGCGTCAGGGTCGAACGAGGACAGCCTGCCTTCACCGATCACGCGCAACATGTGGAGCATAATCCCGACGACAATCTCGAGTTTCAGCTCCGCGGACGGCGGTTCCTCCGATAAGTGTTGGAGGTCCTCGAGGAGACGGCGGCGGATGTTCTCGCCGCTTTGCGGATTGGCTGCTGTCATTCTTGCGGCCACTGCGGCCCATCGGGAGTCATTGAGCGCCTTGTCGATGAATGCTCTGCAGCCGAAGGCAATGCGAAGGGCAGGCTCGGTGATGGCGGCCCGGCCCGGCTGCAGCAGTTCATCGAACGACTGGACCAATTCCTCCGCGACCGCCGCGGTCAATGCTTCCAGGCTATCAAAATGAGTGTAGAACGTTCCCTTCGCGACGCCAGCCTCCTGAACCACGTCATCGACCGTGACGGATTCCACGGCCCGTCCGGCAAACAGCGCATTGGCCGCTTCAACAAGCTGCGCACGGGTCCTCACGCGCTTTTCGCGTCCAATTTCGGCTCGGCGGATCAGGTTAACGTTTGCCATTGCGTGATTCCTCAAATTCCACCTACAAATAAGTCATATTGACCTGAAAGTCCAGTCCGAAGCCGGAGAGACTTGCACATCCATTCTTTTGCATAGCACCCATGCGCGTATTTCATATTGACTATATGTTCGAAATGACTTAATGGTCACCAAAATGTTGAGCCGCCAACGGTAAGCGCGGATTCCTCACCACCATAAAAACTCGAACCCTCTCGCGGAGGCTGAGCTGCATGCCTGGCTCATACCTCTTGGTTGCAAACCGTAATGGAGCAAAAAATGCAGCCTGTACGTCTTATTGGAATCGGTCTCGCCTGCGTCCAACTCGCCGCCTGCGACGAAAAAGCGGCAGTCTCGCCTCCGCAACAGCATGTTCAGGCCATTCGCGCCTCGTCCGCCGAATATCAGCCGCGAGCGGAAATCACCGGCGAGGTGAAGGCGCGGATCCAGTCTAACCTGTCGTTCCGGGTCAGCGGCAGGGTGATTGAGCGCTTTGTCGACGTCAGTTCGCCCGTGCACGCCGGCGACGTTCTCGCCCGCCTTGATGACAGCGAACAGCGTGCCGATGTGGAAGTCGCCCGGGCCGGGCTGCAGTCGGCGCAGGCGATTGCCAGACAGAAGGCGCTGACGTTCGAGCGGTATGAGGCGCTGCTGCACTCGCGGTCCATTTCGCAGGCCACCTTTGATGAAGCGGATAAGGATCTGCGCACGGCGCAAGCCTCACTGGAGGCTGCCGAAGTGGCACTGGGGACGGCGGAGGACGCTCTTTCCTACACCAAACTGAAAGCCGACGCCGACGGAATCATAACCGCGCGGGACATCGAGGTCGGACGGGTGGTGTCGGCGGCGCAGCCCGCCTTCACACTCGCCCATAACGGGGCCCGCGATGCCGTTTTCAATGTCTTCGAGGCCTTTTTCATCGAAGGTCAGCCGTTACCCGGTGTCGATGTTGCGCCGGTGGCGGATCGCACACCCGAAACGCGGGCGACGGTCAGGGAGGTCTCTCCCTTCATCGACACGAGAACCGGAACCATCCGTATCAAGGTGGCACTCCCCGATGTTGCGCAATGGCCGCTCGGCACGCCTGTAGTCGGTAAATTTCGCTCCCCGCCGCGCGAAGGGGATCGTCCTGCCTGCGAGCGCTATCGCCTCCGCCAAAGGCGAGCCCGCCGTGTGGCTTGTCGCGCCGGGCAATAGCTCTGTCTCCCTCCGGAAGATCGTAGTCGCAAGGTACCGCGACGGCGACGTGATCGCGTCCGGCGGTATCGCACCGCAGGACCTGATCGTCACCGAGGGAGGAAAGTTTCTCAAAGAAGGTCAAACCGTGGCCTGGGAGGATAAATAAGATGGCCCGTTACCGCTTTCATTACTCGCTTTCAGTCCTTGCGGCAGTCGCACTTGTTGCCGGCTGCGATCAGGACGCCGGCTCTGGCGAGCTGGGCAAGCCGCGCGCCGTCAAGTCCGTAGCCGCCAGTGCCGCGCGGGCGCAGACAGCGCGCTTTCCTGGCGTCATCCAGGCGGGGGTGCAAACCGATCTTGCATTTCGCGCGTTGGGGCGCGTCGTATCGCGTAAAGTGAGTGTGGGTGACCTGGTGCGTGCGGGCGACATCGTGGCCGAGATTGATCCGCTCGCTCTTGAGCTCGCCGTCCGCAGCGCCGAAGCCGATCTGCGCAGCGCTGAAGCGCAACGTGGGAACGCCCTGTTGACGCAGGACCGCAAGCAGAGGCTGGCCGCGACAAGCGCCGCGAGCGCAGCGGATCTGGATCTTGCCGAGCAGGAGCTGAAATCGGCGCGGGCTAACGTGGCAAAGGCAAATGCCAGCCTCGATAAGGCGCGTGAGCAGCTTGGGTATGCCGAGCTGAAGGCCGAGTTCGATGGTGTTGTCGCAGCCACGTTCGTGGAAGTCGGACAGACGGCCACTGCTGGTCAGCCAGTCCTCACACTCGCTCGGCTTGATCAGCGTGACGTGATCGTCGACGTTCCGGAAGAGTACCTCCGATCCGTGCGCGTGGGCGACCGATTCGACATCGCCCTCCAGCTCGATAACACGCTGCGGACCTCCGGCATCCTGCGCGAGATCGGCCCGCAGGCTGATGCCGGCACTCGCACCCACAGGCTGAAAATCGCCATCGATAAGGCACCGGAAGTTTTTCGTCTTGGATCGGTGGTCACCGCTACGCCGCCAAAGACCCAGCAGGGGCTACCCGTTGGGCTGCCTGCAGCAGCGGTCGTTAAGAGCGACGGCGCTGACCATGTCTGGGTGGTCGACCCGGCATCCCACACCGTTTCACTGAGATCCGTACGGCTCGAGATCTCCCCCACTGGCGTCCGCTCCGTCCGGGTCTTATCCGGGCTCAAGGACGGCGAAGAGGTTGTCGTCGCCGGCGTCGACCAGCTGGCCGAGGGACAGGCCGTGAGGACACAACAGGAGCAGCGCCCGTGAACAAGTTCAACCTTTCAGACTGGGCGCTCGAGCATCGCTCGCTCGTCTGGTATTTCATGATCATCTTCGCAGTGGCAGGCGCGTATGCCTACATGGCCCTCGGCCGCGAGGAAGACCCGTCCTTCACAATCAAAACGATGGTGATTCAGGCCCAGTGGCCCGGGGCGTCTGCCCAGGAAGTGACGCAGCAGGTCACCGACCGCATCGAAAAGAAGCTGCAGGAACTCGACAATCTCGAGCATACCCGCAGTATCACCACCGCTGGTCAGACGATCGTCTTCGTCGATCTGCTGCCGAAGACAAACGCGCAGGACGTCAAGCCCACCTGGTCGCGGGTACGCAACCTGATTGACGATATCAGGCACGAGTTCCCCCAAGGGGTGGCCGGTCCGTTCTTCGATGATCAGTTCGGTGACGTCTACGGCAACATCTTTGCCTTTAGCGGCGACGGGCTGAGTCAGCGGGAGTTGCGCGATTTCGCCGAGGACGCCCGAAGCCAGGTCCTCAAACTGTCGGATGTGGGCAAGGTCGACATCGTCGGAGCGCAGGACGAGGTCATTTATCTCGAGTTCTCGACCCGCAAGATCGCTGCCCTCGGCCTCGACCGCGCGGCGATCATCTCGGCACTGCAGGCGCAAAACGCCGTGACGCAGTCCGGTTTCGTTGAGGCCGGTCCGGAGCGCATCGCCTTGCGCGTCGGCGGCCGCTTTCTTTCCGAAGACACCTTGCGCGGTATCAATCTGAGGGTAAATGACCGCTTCTTTGCGCTGACGGACGTCGCCAGCATCAGTCGCGGCTATGTCGATCCGCCAAGCTCGCTCTTCCGCTTCAACGGGAAGCCGGCAATCGGGCTTGCAATTGGCATGAAGACAGGCGGCAACCTTTTGGCCTTCGGCGAAGCACTAGAGAAGACCATCACCAGGATCGTTCAGGATCTTCCCGTCGGCGTTTCGGTCGAACAGGTCTCTGATCAGCCGGCTGTGGTTCACGAGGCAGTCGGAGGCTTCACAAAGGCCCTGTTCGAGGCGGTCGCCATCGTGCTTGCGATAAGTTTCATCAGTCTCGGGTTCCGTGCCGGGCTTGTCGTGGCGATCGCGATTCCGCTTGTCTTGGCCATCACCTTCATGGTGATGCTCTATTTTGGCATTTCGCTGCAGCGGATCTCGCTTGGAGCGCTCATCATCGCGCTCGGCCTTCTCGTTGACGACGCCATGATCGCGGTCGAGATGATGGTGGCGCGGCTGGAATTGGGTGACAGTCTCACCAAGGCGGCCACCTATGTCTATACTTCCACAGCCTTCCCGATGCTCACCGGCACGCTCGTGACCGTCGCGGGCTTCATCCCGGTCGCGTTCAACAAGAGCAGCGCCGGTGAGTTCACCTTCTCCCTCTTCGTGGTTATCGCCGTATCGCTCATCGTATCCTGGATCGTTGCCGTGGTGTTCACGCCCCTCATCGGCGTGACCCTGCTGCCCAAGTCGATGAAGAAGCATGCAGAACACAAGGGCTGGTCCGCGAAGGTGTTTTCTCACTTGCTGCAATTCTGCCTGCGTTGGCGCTGGATGACGATCATCGCCACTGTTCTCCTCTTCGCCGGATCAGTCGTCGGCCTGTCCATGGTGCAGCAGCAGTTCTTTCCGAGCTCCGACCGTCCGGAACTCATCATTGACTGGAACCTGCCGCAGAACAGCTCGATTGCCGAAACAAGCCATCAGATGGCTCAATTCGAGCGTGAGGTGCTGGCCGGCAACCCTGCGGTCGAGCATTGGTCGACGTATGTCGGACGGGGCGCGCCGCGCTTTGTTCTTTCCTTCGACGTCCAGCCGGCCGACGTTGCCTTCGGGCAGAGCGTCATCGTCACCAAAGGACTCGACATCCGAGACAAGCTGAAGAAGGACGTCGAAACCTACCTTCAGAAGACCTTTCCCGGAACTGACGCCTATGTGAAGCTCCTCGAAATCGGCCCCCCCGTCGGTAAGCCGATTCAGTACCGTGTGTCCGGCGAGGATCTTCAGACCGTGCGCGATCTGGCACAAAAACTGGGGACTGTCGTAGGCACCAATCCTTCCCTCAAGAACCTTGCCTTTGACTGGAATGAACCGGCGCGGGTCGTGAAGATCGACGTGATGCAGGACAAGGCGCGCCAGCTTGGCGTCTCGTCCCAGGACATCGCCATGGCGCTCAACACCGTCGTTCAAGGGGACACGGTAACGCAGGTCCGCGACGACATCTATCTCGTCGATGTCGTCGGCCGCGCCGCGGAAAAGGAGCGCGGCTCGATCGACACGCTGCTCGACCTGCAGCTGCAAGCCAGCAGCGGCCAGTCGGTGCCGTTGTCGTCGGTCGCAACGTTCCGCTATGAACTAGAACAGCCGACGGTCTGGCGCCGCGACAGGCTCCCGACGATCACCGTCAAGGCCGGGATCAGCGATACGACGCAGCCGGCAACCATTGTCAAAGCGCTCAGCGAGAAGATTGCGACGTTCGAAAAGACGTTGCCGGCAGGGTATCACGTCGAAGTCGCCGGTGCGGTCGAGGAAAGCGCCAAATCGCAGGGTCCGATCGCGAGCGTGATCCCGGCCATGCTCCTCGTCATGGCAACACTGCTGATGGTGCAGCTTCAAAGCTTCCACAGGCTGTTCCTGGTGTTCTCGGTTGCCCCGTTGGCCCTCATCGGCGTCGTCGCGGCCCTTTATCTGAGCCATGCCCCGCTCGGCTTCGTCGCCCTCCTTGGCGTGCTCGCGCTCGTCGGCATCCTCATCCGCAACTCGGTGATCCTGATCGTGCAGATCGAGGAATTGCGCGCGGAGGGAATGTCGCCATGGAAGGCGGTCGTCGAGGCGACCGAACATCGCATGCGGCCGATCATGCTGACCGCCGCTGCGGCCACCTTGGCGCTGATCCCCATCTCGCACGAGATCTTCTGGGGACCCATGGCCTACGCCATGATGGGCGGCATCGTCGTTGGAACGGCCCTCACGCTTCTCTTCCTGCCGGCGCTCTATGTCGCCTGGTTCCGGATACCGCGCGAGATCGGGGAGCACTGAGATGTACGTCAAAATGTCTCCCAACCCTTCGAAGATGCGCCCCCCAAGGGATGGCCGGGCGGCGAGAGGGCTGCTCGCTCGGTGGCGGTGCTCATGTCCGTCGCCGTAACCGGCTGCGCGACCCGGGTGGAAAACGTCCTTCAGCCTCCTCTGGTAGCCGTAGCCGCTAGCGACGCCAGCCGGGTGAACATGCTGGTCGCGACGACGCGCAAGTCATCGGACGATCCCGGTCGGCTCTATTCAGGCGAGCGCGGAACGGCGATCTCGCTCAACAACGTCTCCGTCTCCATTCCTCCAGATCGAAACCGCAAGATCGGCAAGGTGCAATGGCCCTCACGCATGCCGCCCAATCCTGAAAAGGAGTTTGCAGTCCTTGAAGCCGGCAAGGTTGCGACGGAAGGGCAGGCGTTCAAGTGGTTTCGCAAGAACCGCAACGCCAAGCGGCAGGTGCTCATCTTTGTCCATGGCTTCAACAACACCTATGCCGACGCGGTCTTTCGCTTCGCTCAGATCGTTCACGACTCAGGCACCGATGCAGCACCAATTCTTTTCGCCTGGCCATCGCGGGCGCGCGTTTTCGACTATCTCTATGACAAAGAGAGCGCCAACTACTCGCGGCGAGCCTTGGAGGATCTGATCCTTCAGGCCACCCGAAGCCCCGATGTCGACGACGTGACCATTCTCGCGCATTCGATGGGGACCTGGCTCGCGGCGGAGGCACTGCGCGGTGTTGCCATGCGCGAAAAATCTATCCCGGCCAAGGTCAAGAATGTCATCCTTGCATCGCCAGACATCGATATCGATGTCTTTCGCCGTCAGTTCATCGAAATGGGACCAAAACGGCCGCATTTTGCGATCCTGACGTCGACACACGACAAGGCTCTGGAGGTCTCTGGCTGGCTCTCGGGCGGCGTCGACCGTGTCGGTGGCGCAGATCTCAAACCATATGCCTCTGTGCTTGAAGAACTTGGCGTTTCGGTCATCGACACGAGCGCCATCGCCTCGAACGATCCGCTCGGCCACAATGCCTTTGCCGACAGTCCTGAGATCGTACGCCTGCTTGGGAGACGGCTGGCCGGGCAATCGCTATCGGGACGAGAGGCGTCATTCGCGGATCGCGCGGGGGTGGCGGCCGCCAATTTTGCCGGGTCGGCGGCCCGCGTGGCCGTTGCCGCTCCGGTCTCGGTCATCAGCGACGAGGCCCGCGACGTATTGAAACGCGAGCTCTCCCCCTCGAGCGGGCAGCTCGTCGACGGTCAGGTCTCGTATTGAAGTCATGCCCGATCATAAGCAGCAGAACACCCTGGAGGTGATATGAACATTGATCCAGCCTTTCTCAGTCCTGTCTTCGCGCTGTTGGGAGCGCTCCTTGGTGCCGGGGCTTCGCTGATGGCGGCCATTTACACGCATCGCGGTCAATATCGACTGCAGCGTGTCGCCGAGGAAATCACAAAGCGGGAGGGGGTCTACGTCGACTTCGTGATGTACGCGTCGAATCTGCTTCTGCGCGCTTACACGCGAGACGACATCGAGCTCAGCGGCGATGAACAACATCTGATCGGGCTTATCAACCGAATGCGGTTCTTTGCTTCATCGGATGTCATCGGCGCAGCGGAGGCCGCGCTCAGGGCCATCCTCGAGATTTCCCTGAAGCCGAGAGTGG
>CAVZLS010000015.1:0-31820 GCA_963776115.1 uncultured Alphaproteobacteria bacterium
GGTGCAGCTTTTTTCGGCGCCGCCTTTGGCTTTGCCTTCGCCACAGGCTTCACCAAACCTGTGGCCTGCTTGATCCAGCCCTCGCGATGCGCGCGACCGGGAAAGCCGATTTCCTCGCTGACCCAGGCGGCTTCGTCGGAAGTCCAGCCAGCAATCTGGTCGTAGTGGAAAATGCCGGCCGCAAAGAGTTTCGATTCAATCACGGCACCAATGCCATCGATGGCGGTCAGGCTGTCCGGCTTACCGCGGCGCGCAGTCTTGAGAACGCCGGGCGGTTCTTGTCATCCTGCCTTGGGCTTCGCACGATCTTCGCCTCGGCCTTTGCCTGGCTTTTCTTTGGCGCGGCCGTCTTGCGTCCTGATCTGCTGCGGCCCGCACCCGCAGGGTCTGGCGCGGGAACCGGTTCCGCCGGCGGAATCATGGCGGCGGCTTCTCTGGCAGATTTCTTCACATCGTCATTCGCAGGTGTACCGAGCAGCGACAGGGACGCAAGCCGCGCATCGGCCGCCCTCGTCGAGCTTTCAGAAACAGAATCTCTTTTTGCCGAGAACCTCTTGGAAACATTGCCTAAAATCGCGCCGATGATAAAGGCGGCGGCAATGAGGAACAGCGACGATAAAATGAACATCACCATGATTCGTTATCCCACCTTCGCTATCGAAGTCAGGCCTGGGTCGACCAGCCGACATAGAAACCGACAAGAACAGCAATCAGAAGAAAGAGCCAGAGCTCGCTGATCAAATACCACACGCCGTTGTCCTCCCAATGGCTGCTGCAGGTCTGTCGATGTTCACGCCATGGCGGCCTGCAAACGGCGATTTTCTGCGCTTCCGGTGCTCACGTACAAGAATGTACGCTGCGCTCCGTTGCTCGAAAAACACCGTTTTCGCCTCGCCATGATCGCGAATCTCAACAGACCCTGGAGCAGCGGTTCCCACTTTTCGTGGAATTACTCTAGTTGTTGCTGGCGCTGGCCGGCACTTCCAGTTTCACCTCGCCCGGCTTGCCATTGCCCGGAAGCGCCGTGTGCAGAGCAGCATTCAAGCTATCATAACCATTCGAATTGGCAGCGGTACCCCTGATGTTGTAGGTTTCACCCGAAATTTCCACTTCGCCATTGGTTAATTGCGCCGCTTGCGCCAACGCGAAATCGACAAGATCGAAGAAACCCGGCGGTGCGCCGCGCGCCACAGCCATTTCATCGAGAATTTCGATACCGGGCATGGCGCTTTCCGCAGCGGCGAGGATCTTGGCGCGGGCATCGCCATAGGGAACGTTGCCCGAAAGCAGGATCCCTTCATCGGACTTGGTGACCGCGAAGGAAAACGGAACAGCCAAAGGCAAAAGTGTCGCCTGATTGTCGACGACTCGAACGCCCCTCGTCTCGCTCACAATTTTCAGCGCCTCCGCGAGCGCCTCCTCGGATGGTGCAATTCCCTTGAGGACCAGATCGCGGCCATCGATTTCGGCGCTCGCCCATGGATTGCCGGTCTCGAGCGCATTGTTGGCGGTCTCTGTGAGCTCACGGTCGATCGGATCCGTCAAAAACCACACAGCCAAGGCCGTCAGCAGCGCAATGGTGATGACGCCCGGCCAGAACCAGCTTTTGATCGTCTGCATATATTCAATACTTTCTTATCTTAACCCGGAACATGTCTGCCCGCTATTTATGGCCATTTCAACACAGTGGTGTGTCCGCGTGTCATAAACATTCTACAGCACCGGATTTCCGGCAAAAGAAAACCCGGCAGCTTGCGCTGCCGGGTCCAAATCAACCAATCCGTGAAGGATTAGAAGTTGCGCTGGAAGCGGATGATACCGCCGAATGCGTCGTCACCGCCGCCGTTGAATTCGGAAGCTGCCAGACGGGCACCGTCAAACTTGGTGTAGTTGATTTCCGGCGTGATCGTGAAGCCAGGAACCAGCTCGTAAGCTACGTTAAGAGCGAAAGCGTATGTGCCTTCTTCTTCCCAAGCAGCCTGACCGTTGATGGTTGCCTTATCGGTAGCCTTGACGGAGACACCGCCCCAAGCTGCCCAATCGCCTTCCCATGTACCGAACCAGTTACGCTGGTCGAGATTGACGTCGCCTGTGTCTGGATCGAAGCTGTCATCATAGTTTGACTGATAACCACCCATGATCCAAGCAGAGAACATCTCGTTGAACTTCACGTCCAAACGCAGCTTGCCAGCGAATTCTTCAACGTTGGAGTCATAGCCAGCAACGCCGGAGATCTTGCCCCAACCCTGCTCGAACTTCGCACCAACAAGAACGTGTGGCATGTAGTCTTCGATGACATAGTTGCCGCCGAGGCCGGTAACATCGTCCTGACCCTGTTCAGCACCGATCATTGCGGAGAAACCATTGCCACCAACGAAAGTGTAGCTGACCTGGTTGCTCTGGCCGGACTGGTAGTTGATCACGTCGTCGTTGATGATCGCGCCGGCATAATCTGTCCACGAACCGAAGAGTTCGTCAGCAGTACCGATGCGGAAACCACCGAGTTCGATCCAGGCCTGTGGCAGCGAACCGCCATCATCGATGCCGTTGGTGTACTGGAAACGGCCCTGGATGTACGAACGCAGAGTGCCGAGTTCGGTTTCCGAACGAGCGTCGAAACGAACTTCTGCACGTGTACGCTTGTACCAGGTTTCGTTGTCCTTGGCGCCAACGTTGGTGCCGTCATAGACATTGTCGCCGCCAGCAGCGTCGTAACGAACGTAACCGCTGATCTTCAGGCAGGTTTCGGTCCCCGGAATATAAAAGAAGCCAGCGCCGTATGCGTCGCAAACGCGAACGTATTCGACGGGCTCTGGTTCAGCGACGACGACTGCATCTGCAGCGCGTGCCCCTGATACTGCAACGAGAGCTGCAGCGGAGCCGATTAGAAGGCTCTTGATGTTCATTTCTGACCTCCAGTCAAAGTTAAAAATGGGTCTGGGCATTCCAATTTGGCTGAAGGACAACCTGTCCCCATCCCCTAAGTCCAAGAAGAAATGCGATGAACGCCCTTCCTCCCGACAGACCATACTCGCCAGCGCCGGGGTTTCAACCATGAATGTCCGGATCGGCACCCTGTTAGGGCTCTATGCCAGAGCGCTGTTGCACAAAAGCCACGAAATCGCCTCGGCTCCTGCAATATCTTTACGCCTCATTAATATTGGTAACCCGGTTTTTAATAAAATCTTGCCGGAACGTGGCGGGATTGGAACTGCAAACACCTGAAGAATCGGCCATTACAGCGGTGTTGCTGGCCGAATCGCTGAATCGAATCAACGATTTTCCGCTCTCCCTGAATGGTGATTTGACATGACATATCTCTACCTCCTTATCGCCATAGTCTGCGAAGTCGTGGCCACTTCCGCCCTCAAACAGGCGGATGGATTCACCAGGCTTTGGCCATCGCTCGTTTGCATTGCCGGCTACGGAGCGGCGTTCTATCTGCTTTCGATACTGCTCAAAACCATGCCCGTCGGCGTTGTCTATGCGATCTGGTCGGGTGCGGGAATCGTGCTGATCGCCGCCGTTGGCTGGTTCTGGTTCAAGCAATCGCTGGATATTGCTGCGATCGTCGGGTTGGTCCTGATCGTTGCCGGCGTGCTCATCGTCAATCTCTTCTCGAGCTCGGTCGGGCATTAGGGTCATATTTGCTGGCCTTGGTGCGCCAGCTATCCATTTTCCAGGAACCTCCCGTCGAATCTTGACTGGAGGTCAGAAATGAACATCAAGAGCCTTCTAATCGGCTCCGCTGCAGCTCTCGTTGCAGTATCAGGCGCACGCGCTGCAGATGCAGTCGTTGTTGCCGAACCAGGACCTGTCGAATACGTCAAAGTGTGCGATGCATACGGCGCGGGATTCTTTTATATCCCCGGGACCGAGACCTGCCTGAAGATCAGCGGCTATGTGCGTGCCGACATCCAGGGCGGTGATGACGTTTATTCCGGTGCCGAGCGCGACACCTATGACTGGCGTGCACGTGCCCTTCTCCGTTTCGACGCCCGTTCGGAAACCGAGCTCGGCACCTTGAAGTCGTTTGCCGAGCTTCGTTACAATTTCAAGAATGGCGCAGACGCTCAAACCGTCGATCTGAACCAGGCAACGATCGAACTCGGTGGCTTCCGTGTTGGCGCGGCCGACTCGCAGTTCACGAGCTGGACCAATTATCTCGGTGATATCATCAATGACGACGTTATCGCCGAAGGCAGTTACGTCACCAACCAGATCAGCTACACATTCACCGGCGGCAATGGTTTCTCGGCATTCCTTGGTCTTGAGCAAGGCAGCGGTTCCTATACCCTCATCGATACAGTAACGGGCGATCCCATTCTTGATGATGACGGCAATGACGTCACCATCAGCAACGTTATCGATAGCTATACACCGCATGTTGTCGCTGGTGCCAAGTTTGAACAGGGTTGGGGTTCCATCGCAGCTGTTGGCGGCTACGACTTCAACAGTGAAGAATTTGCAGCCAAGCTACGCCTGGATGTGAAGTTCAATGAGACAGTTTCTGCTTGGGTTATGGGCGGTTACCAGTCAGATGGCGAGATCCAAACATCGCCTACCGGGGTCCACTACAGGAGCTCCACCAGTTTCTTTGGAACATGGAACGGTGACTATGCTTTCTGGGGCGGTATCGCTGCCAAGGTTAGCAGCCAGGCAACCGTCAACGGTCAACTTGGCTATGAAGAAGACGGTACGCTCGCTGCTGCTCTGAACGTTAAGTACGAGTTGGTTCCAGGCTTCGAAATCACACCAGAAATCAACTACACCAGCTTTGACGGTATCCGTGGCAACGACGACGCCTTCGGCGGGATCCTCCGCTTCCAGCGCAACTTCTAGTCCTTTGATTGGCTGACACAAACCAATGCCGGGCGTTCCGGCATTGGTTTTTCGTCCTCAACAAGCCAATTCGACGTTCGTTGTTTTGAATTGCAGGTACCGGTCGAGGGGATCGGGGAGAGCTATCCCTTCGCCAGATTTTGAACCGCCCAAACCCATTTTTTATTTGATTGGAGATCGGAAATGAACATCAAGAGCCTTTTATTCGGCTCCGCTGCGGCTCTCGTTGCAGTATCCGGCGCGCGCGCTGCAGACGCAGTCGTCGTTGCTGAACCAGAACCTGTTGAATATGTTCGCATCTGCGACGCATATGGCGCCGGCTTCTTCTATATTCCCGGCACCGAGACCTGCCTGAAGGTCAGCGGCTATGTCCGTGCGGAAATTCATGCCGGTGACGACGTATATAAGGGTCCAGAGCTCGACACCTATGACTGGCGCGCCCGTGCCGTTACCCGCTTCGATGCCCGTTCGGAAACCGAGCTCGGCACATTGCGCTCCTATGCCGAACTTCGCTACAATTTCAACAATGGCGCAGACAAAGAAACGGTCGATCTGAACCAGGCAACCATCGAGCTTGGCGGCTTCCGCGTCGGCCCGGTTGACTCGCAGTTCACAAGCTGGACCGGCTATCTCGGCGGCGGCATCATCTCCGATGACGTTATCGTCGAAGGCAGCTACGTCACCAACCAGATCAGCTACACCTATTCCGCAGACAACGGTTTCTCGGCATTCGTTGGTGCGGAACAGGGTAAGGGCGCCTACCTGATCGACGATTATCTTCCGCATATTCTTGGTGGTGCGAA
The DNA here is from genome assembly GCA_963776115.1 of uncultured Alphaproteobacteria bacterium. Taxonomy (GTDB): domain Bacteria; phylum Pseudomonadota; class Alphaproteobacteria; order Rhizobiales; family Rhizobiaceae; genus Phyllobacterium. The sequence continues at coordinate 5,646 of CAVZLS010000015.1, forward strand.
GTTCAAGCAGGGCTGGGGTTCGGTTACCGGTGTTGTCGGTTACGACTCCAAGGCTGAAGAATGGGCCGGCAAGGTTCGTTTGGACGTAAAGTTCAATGACACTGTTTCGGCCTGGGTCATGGGCGGATACAAGTCTAATGATGTCAAAGACTTCTACGGTACCTGGAATGGAAAATATGCTGTTTGGGGCGGTATTGCTGCCAAGGTTTCCGCCGAGGCAACTGTCAATGCACAGGTTGGCTACGAAGACGAAGGCACAATCGCTGCTGCTTTGAACGTGGCTTACACCCTGGTTCCAGGTTTCGTTATCACGCCGGAAGTCAACTACACCAAGTTTGATGATGCTCGCCAGGCCCGCACGCGCGGTGCCAAGGATGATGCCTTCCAGGGTATCGTCCGCTTCCAGCGCAACTTCTGATCCTTCGATTAATACCAACGCCGGGTTTTTTCGGCGTTGGCCTTCCCTCAAACCATATTCACCATTCAATTTTCAGCGTTCGCATAGCAACGCACAGACATTTAGCGAGAGAGGATTTTAAACCGGTCGTGGACCGAGGAGATGGTGACATGTTTGGACAGCAACCAGCAAGGTTGGACGTTGATGAAGCCGGTGATGGTTTTATCAAACGAAAGTTTATTGGCCTAAAGTGGCATGGGCTTCTGGATTGCGCTTTCGGAAAAGACGGGTACAACTCGTCGGATATTTTTCCGATGTTTGTTTTATCGATTAGAGCGCAATCATTATGACGATCTCTGCCTTGGGTGTCGCCCCCTCCCCGCCCGAAACGGCGTTTCCGATCCGGTTCCAGTACGATCTCAGCTATGCTTCGGCGGATCATGGGATCAAACGATTGGTCAAGGAGCATTCTCTCAATAATCTGACGGCGCAATATATCAGTATTCTCTGGGATGAAGGTTCGCACAAAACCAATGTCCGGTCTTTCCTTGGAGAAATCTGCGAAATATTGGGCGGCGAGCGTTTCAGCGTTTTCACGCAGGAAATGCTCGATTCTGTGATCGGCACGCTACGCGAGCGCGGCAATAGCAATGCAACCATCAATCGAAAGATGGCTGCGTTGAGCAAGCTGCTGCGGAAGGCGTGCAAAATGGGCGACATTTACAATTTGCCGGAGTTCCGGCGCCAAAAAGAGCGGCAGGGACGTATCCGCTTCCTTGAAGCCGAAGAAGAACAGCGGCTTTTCTCGGCGATCCGCATGCGCTGCGAAGACAGCTACAGGTTGAGCGTCTTTCTGGTGGATACGGGTTGCCGACTTGGCGAAGCGATTGGCCTCAACTGGAACGACCTTCAGGACTCACGGTCGACCTTCTGGCTGACGAAATCTGGCCGCAGCCGCACGGTTCCTTTGACCACCCGGGTGAAGGAGGTCGTCCAGATCCCGCATGGCCGGTTGAAGGGCCCCTTCGCCATGCACACGCCAGTGCGTTTCCGCGCAATCTGGAACGACGCCAAGGCGGAAGTCGGCCTTGGGGCAGACGATCAGGTGGTCCCGCATATTCTGCGCCATACCTGCGCTTCGCGGCTGGTGCGCGGCGGCATCGATATCAGGCGCGTACAGATCTGGCTCGGCCATCAAACCCTGTCGATGATGATGCGCTACGCTCACCTCGCGACCAATGATCTTGACAGCTGCGTGGCTGTGCTCGAACGACATTGATGTGAATAAAGTGGAGGACATCAAGCCGATGCGGGTCTATCTATTGGACCAACGGCATGCGGAAGGTGAACCGCGTTTCTTCAGGGGTCGAGGCAACCTCCAGGGTCCCGCCATGGACTCGCGCAATTTCCGAGGCAATATAAAGCCCGAGCCCCAGTCCCTGCTGGCCGGCCCGCGCTTCGCGGCGGAAGAATGGCAGGAATAATTGCGCCATTGCTTCCGGCGGGATAGGTTCTCCGGTGTTGGAGACCCACAACTCAAAGACGCCATTATCGATCGACGCGTTGACCCGAATGGGACCATCCTCAGAACCGTGCATCAAGGCATTGCCGAGGAGGTTCGACAGGAGCTGGCCAATCCTGACCCGGTCGCATTTCACCGGATCTTCGAAATCGAGATGCGCCTCGACGACGTGGCCGGTCCGAACGGAAGCCAATTCATCGATGACCTGAACCAGTGTCGGTTTCAACGGTTCTCAGTCATCGAGTTCCAGTACCACGCCGCCGCCAAGTCTTGCGCGCGCCAGATCCAGCACGTTGTCGATCAGGCCCGACATGCGAACGACGCTGCCACGGATCAGTTTGACGATGTTCGTCGCTTTCTCGTCCAACGGCGAGCGAAGCAGCATGCGCGTTCCGGAATTGATCGACGCGACCGGATTGCGCAGATCATGGCCGAGCACGGCGACGAATTGTTCGCGAAATTCGGAAATCTTGCGCTCGTCGAGCAGCGCCGCCTCTGTTTGCGCAAGGCGCTCATTCGCATGCAGATGAAAGGCGATCAATTCGGCAAACAGTTTGAACATGCCAATCGTCTCGGGATTGTTGAGGCGAGCCGGCCGTGGATCGATGGCGCATAACGTACCGAACAACGAGCCGTCGGGGAGAATGATAGGCATGGAAATATAGCTTTGAAAACCATAGATCGCGGGCGTGTGATGGGTGGAATAGACCGGATCTTTCGCGACTTCATCGATAACCACCGCTTCGCGGCTATCTCGGATTTCATCACAGATCGTGGTCTTCACGGCCAGTTCGCCGCCCGGTTTCAGGCCAAAACTGATCGCGTCGAGAACCTCGCAGGCGACCCAGCGATCGTCGGTTACCCGCGCAACGGCGGCAAAACCCATGCCTGTGCTGCGGCAAACGACATCGAGGATCATTGGTATGGCGTCAATCCGGCCGATCGCATCGATGTCGGCCTGAAAGTCATTGTTCATCGAAGCTTCCGATATTGCAGTCGCATCCAAATATAGTGTCTCCCGAAAAATAACGCCATCATAAGTGCCAGATCAGAGACATATCTGGTTTTATGCGTGAGCAAAAGCCATAATGGCGTGTCTGCGGGCGGTCATGTCGGGTCACGGACCTGACACGAAAGTAGTTTCATGAGATGGCGTCACTATCCAAGAAAAACTTTGTCTATATCAACTTCTTTCTGATTTAATCACATAATACATCTGCATTACGGCTATCTAATCTTGACGATTAATTGACGTTCCCTCGCTCATCTGTAAGGATTTCATCCGGCACATCGGAGATCTTGCATGGCACTATGGTTGGATATACTTCGCGAGAAAAACGAACTTGCGGGGCAGCTGAGCGAAAAGATACCGAGGTTTCTCGCCTATGAAGGCCTGACGCTGGATCAGGCAACACGGCTGCACATCTTTCTGGAAAATCACGCGGAAGAAATGCGAAGATTGGCAAGGGAGATCGGCGCGGTCGATCTTGTCGATGCGCTGCATGAAGCTGCCGATGCGCTCGACAGGATATTCTCGGACCTCGCGGCTGCGGCCGAGCTCAAGGTTGCGGAGCTTCGGCAGAAAGAGGCGCACGCCAAGGCGCCGCCTGCCCCGAAACTCGCGTACAACTGAGAGGGACGGGCGATAATCATCCGCCGAATTGACAGCGTTTGACGATCTGTCTCGCCGAAAACTTCGCGGCGCGGCGCCAGGATTTGTCCGTATCACCGCGGTAGGTGATCAATTCCCCACAAATCGCGCGCTGGTCGTCGACATTGAGCACGGAATATTTGACCCAGCCAATCAATGTGCTGGTCTTTTCGACGGCACCGATAACGACAAAACGTGCGCCCGCCTGCTTGGCCTGTCGGGCAAGCGGTTCGAAGCCCGGGTCCGCTGCCGTGCATTGCGACGCCTCGCAGGGAAGCGTCACAAGTTTGAGCTTGCCGCTGGCAGCCAACTGTTCGCGCAGAAAATCAGAGAGCGCCTTCAGCCTCCGCTTGTGCGTGTCGCTCTGATCAACCGGTTCACCGGAAGTGTCGAGAAAATCAAAATTTGCCACTGCAACCGGCACTGTGGGTTCGGCACGCGCCGGCGAAACAGCGACGACCATGGCAGCGAGCACCATCGCCGCAAATGACGCATGGATTGTCATTTCATCATCCTTTTCCGGTGCCTAAACTACCAACCCGCGGAGACGATCAAATGTTCCCCGGAGGCGACAGGAAGAAGGATAGTTGAAACTGTAACGATGTCCAATCTGACGGCACATGGCGGCCGACAACTTCCCTTGCCTCTTGACATCCAACGTTCACATTGAATTGATAAGGGACGGCTCAACGGCAAGAGGGCATCCATGCACGACGATGAAGACGACGACAACATCATGCATTACACCACACCAATGTGGTGCCATTTGCTCATCTTCGGCTTTGCTGTCTCGATCGCCGTCGGTATCTGCCAAATCTGCTCGTAACGTTCTGCAGGAACGCTAGAGCAATTTCCGATCATATTGGATCAGTTCTGTTTCTCGGATGTCGAGACAAGCCGCGCGGAAGGTGGCGAGCCGGGTGAATTTGGTCCAAATCCTTCGGGCTTCGGCTTCGTCCTATGGATAAACATCGGCATTGCCAAACCCCTCGACCTGGAACCAAATTCCCACCGCAGAACGATTCAATATGGTCGGAATTTGCTCTAAATGAACGAGGCCCGACCCTCATAAACCCAGGGGGACAAGGCCGAGCCGGGCCTCGATGCCCGCAAGGGCATGGCTGAAACTGTGAAGCCTTAAAGCCGTCTAGCGATGTTTGCGCTGCGTCTGGAACGCCAGGATCAGGACGACTGCGACGGCGAGCAGAATAGAAAGATCACGCATAACCGTAACCTCCAAATGCGAATGGACCGCGCGTCGAAGCCGCGCAGGCCACTTTGTCTGATGGTCATTTCCGGCCGGTTCATCTGAAATCCAGCCAGCAACGAGCCCCCTTGCGGAGACGTTCGCAGATTAGCCGGAACGATATATGAAATCGATTGGAGCTTTGGTCCGGAAATATCAAAATCTTATAAAGAACCTGTGGTTTGGCTGGCGACATGGCAGATTTACCTGTCACCCCACGGCAACCGGAGGAGCGTGGCGTTTTCCCTCGTGATACTCGCTCCACGCCTGTCGCAGGATTTGCACCGAAGATGTAAGGAAGATACCAGCCATGAGCGCTGCAACCGCCAGGTCAGGCCACGCGGTCGATGTGCCCCACACCCCAAAAGCCGCAGCCATAACCACAACGTTGCCGATCGCGTCATTGCGAGAGCAGAGCCAGACAGATCGAACATTCGCGTCGCCATCTTTATAGGGGCGCAGCAGGAGAACGGAGCCAAGGTTTGCAGCCAGCGCCAAGAAGCCGATCACGCCCATCACCTCGGCGCTTGGAACTCCAAGGACAAAGACTTGATAGACGGTCGAACCAAAGACCCAGAGAGCCATGACGGAAAGCGAGAGACCCTTGAACAGGGCGGCTGTCGCGCGGGTGCGCAGGCTTGCCCCGATCACGGCAAGGCTCAATCCGTAGGTGACGGTGTCGGCCAGGAAGTCCAAAGCATCCGCCTTGAGCGCCTGCGAACCCGCCAGCTGACCAGCTACCATCTCCGTCAGGAACATCGCCCCGTTGATGGCGATCACAGTCCAGAGTATTCGTTTGTAGCGCGGGTCTACGCCGTCGAAGATTGGCACTCCACCGGAACAGCAAGTGTCTTCAACCTTGTGGAGAGCGGCTGCCTTGTCCACTGGAAAGACCAACGGCGCTGGGGCGCAAGAAGTGCTCGTTTCGTGGTTGCAGCAGTGATCAGCCATGCGGTGCCTCCTTTTATATTGGCACTCTAGTCCCTATAGTGACTAGAGGTTCAAGGGGTTTTTTCATGGATTTTTCGATTGGTGAACTCGCGCGGCGCACACAGGTAAAGGTGCCAACCATACGTTACTATGAACAGATTGGCCTCTTGGCGCCCCCACCTCGCACGGAAGGGCAGCAAAGGCGCTACGACAAGAAGAGTATAGCGCGACTTGCCTTTATCAGGCATGCGCGTGAACTCGGCTTCAACATCGAGGCAATCCGCGCGCTTCTCTCGCTGCAGGACAATCCGGATCAATCTTGCAGCGTTGCCGACAGGATCGCATCAGCGCGCCTCGCTGAAGTCGAGGAACGCATTGCCAGCCTCAGCGCCCTGCGAACCGAATTGCAGCGGATGCTCGAGGAATGCGCCTGTGGCCGGGTGGCTGAATGCCGCGTAATCGAGACCTTGGCCAATAGCAGCCATCGGCATGGTCGCTTGGCTGAGAACTGATCGCATGGTGATTGTCCGCAATGGCAGACGCAGTTGCGTACATGTCGATGCCTCTAGCCCGCGCTGCGGAACCATCTATATAGGTGAGCCATGTTGACGATTCTCGTTTATGCCGGCGCCGCCGTTGCGGAAATCGCCGGTTGCTTCTCCTTCTGGGCGTGGCTCAGGCTCGACAAGTCGGCGTTTTGGATCATGCCCGGCATGGCCTCACTGGCGCTGTTTGCCTACCTGCTTACTTTGGTTGACACCACTGCAGCGGGACGCGCTTATGCGGCTTATGGCGGGGTTTACATCGTCGCCTCGATCTTGTGGCTGTGGCTCGTCGAAAACAGCAAGCCTGATCGGTGGGACGTGACAGGGGCAGTCATCTGCCTCGTGGGTGCCGCTGTTATTCTGCTTCCGACGAGAGCCTAGCCCGTAGTTAGGACCAGCCGTCCTCGGATTGGCCCTATGGCCTAAGTTCAAAAAGTTCCGTCTGTCCGGTTCGTCCCTTGACGCTGACAACCTCGATCGGGACGAGATTAAACATTTTGCCAACCGCATCGCGGACTGCGCCGCTGACGAGGATCGACGTTCCATACTGCCGGTTGAGCCCCTCGAGACGCGAGGCGATGTTCACCGTGTCCCCAATGGGCGTGTATTGCCGACGTGTCTCTGCACCCACGCTGCCCACCACAGCCGGTCCGGTGTGCAGGCCAAAGCGCGTGATAAGCTCGGGCCGACCGTCCGCACAATTGGCGGCATTCATCGCGTCGATCGCAGCCTTCATTGCCAAGGCGCAGTGACAAGCATGTTCGACATGCCGATCATCGAGAACGGGAGCGTTCCACATAGCCAGAACGGAGTCTCCTATATACTGCACGATCGTCCCGCCGTGATGTTCGATAATCTCGTTGAGTGCTTCAAAATAGCTTGAGAGCAGAGCGACGACTTCTTCCGGTGAGCGCTGCTCGGAAATGGTGGTGAAGTCTTGTATGTCGGTGAAGAGGACCGTGATGTCTTGCCGTGCTGCCGAGCCGACAGCCGATTGACCTGCAATGACGATTCTGCGCACAAGCTCCCGCGGCACGTAGAGCGAAAACGTCTTGATGGCCGTGCGTGCCGAACTCAGCGCTTTTGCCAGCGCATTGACCTCGGATATCCAGGAATGAGCGGTACGGCTTTCACCGAATTCGAGTTCACCTATGTGCCTCGCTTCGTCGGCGAGCGCATAGAGTGATCTACTGATCAGCCGGGATATGATGAGCGCCGCCAGCACGCCTGCGGCAAGAAAAGCCGCGGCGATCGCCAGGTTGCGCTTCAGGGTTCGCTCGACTGACGCCACAAGTTCATCGAGTGGTGCCGATATCACCACTGTATAACCGCCGACCAGCCCGGCGACGTCCTCGCTAAAGAACTGCGCCAGGTATTCACGCCCGTTGACTGGAAAACGGACCACATCGCCAGTCGCCGGACCACCGCCCGAGGCGAGTAGAGTTGCGATTGCCGGAATGGCAGGATCGGCTTTTGCCAGGTCGGCAACCGAAAGCTCCCGTCCCCGGCGAAGCTGCCCGCGGATTTCATTCATGACAGTCTTGTCGGAGTGGACGAGCACGCGACCTTTCCGGTCAAAGACATAGCCACGTGCCTCATTAGAAAGTGCGCTGACATCGACGATCTCCCCTAGGGTAAGCAGCAGCACGTCCGCTCCGATCACCACGCGATTGCCTGCCCCGGTGGGCATCGCCAGTGTTATCGTCATGGAGTTGGTGGCCGCCGAGACATAGGGTCCGACGGAGATCGCCTTGCCGTTATCGACAGCTGCAACGTACCATGGCCGAATACGCGGATCGAACATGTCATCGCGATCCGCGCGTCGATGGAGCGGGCGCACATCCTTGTCATAAAACGTCCAGGTCGTATTGGGCGCTCCGCCAACCTGTGTGATCACTCGGACGGCAAATGCAGTCTCCTCGGAGGTGTCCAGGTTGGTGCGCCATTCCGGATTTGCGGTCACGTCGACAGCTTGCACGAAGCTACCGTCGGGATAGCCTGCATAGACGCTATCGATACGGAAAGTCGACTGCAGGACTTTGAGCAGGAAGTCGTGCTTTGCCTTCAAATCTTGTGGCGGTGCGGTTAGCATCTCCGGAACGACAGAGGCGGTCACCACTCCAGCATAACCGCTGTTGAAGACGTTGCGGTAATCCTCGATCGCGCGAAGCCCGAGTTGGCCCATCTCGGCTTTGCCAGCGGACAACGCCGTAAACTTGCCCTGCGCGTAAGTCATCCATATGAGCGGTAGCGAAATGCAGGCCAACAGCCCCAGGATTACGACACTCAGATGCAGCCGTAACGGCACATCCCACGCCGAAAGGGCACCTTTGTTCTTGCTCCCCCCAATCTGCATCACATAGCGTCCCCCGCTCGAGCACGGAACGCCTCTGCGATATCAATCGGCATTGTGGGCAAGAGCCGGGCGAGAAGGTAAATACCATTGTCGGCCGAAAAAGAACATCGCCCGACCACCCATCGGTCGCGCAAGCAACGTGAAGCCAAACGCTTGATACAATGGATCAACTGTCATGATCGATCCAAGCAACCAGATCTACGGACGTCCCCGGGGTTGATCCTGCGGAAACTTGTCGTCATGGACGACTGCTGCGGCTTGGTCGAGGTTGTTTCTCACCTCGAAACCGATCCAGTGACCGTCCATCAGATGTGTTTGCCTCGCACAGGCGAGGAAATATTTTCCGGCTTGCAGAGCAACAAAGTTGAGTTGTCTTCGCTCATTGTATTTGATTCCCTCTGGCGGGTCGGTATACGCCCCCCAGATCGCATCCTTGGCAGTCAGCTTTACCGGCATTTCTGACTGAGCATAGACCCTGGTCACCATCAGGCTATGTGGGAAAGACAAGGAGCCATTGATGAACGTGATCTCTACCGACCAATCCGCCGGGACGATAATCGTAAGATTGCCGCCCCAGTATCCGTTGAAGTCGATAATGTCGGTCCGGATGTTGTCCCTGCGATACCGTTCGACCTGATTCCAATCGGCAACGATCTCTATCGCCACGGTTTTGGCTGCGGGTACGTTCTTGATCCAGCTCGGGACAAAAGGCTCCGCCGCCACCGCAATTCCAGGCAACAGTCCCAAAATGACGAAGGCGAGAAAGGCAATATGGGCACGGCACGCCATCACACAGCTCCTCCCGAGCGCGGTGTAGGCCAATCCTTGATGACGAAAGTACTCTCAAATGAAGTGCCACACCAGCAAATGAACGTTTTCCATCCTGCTCGGGTGGGTCGCATGCCGGCTTAACCACCATCGTCAGATCAGCATTCTACGTGCGGGCTGACTGCGCGGCGATCCATTTGGCGATGACCTGCTGGATAACGGAGATGAAGAGCGCCGTGGTGATCCCGAACATCATCAGACCGTTGGCGGCCTGAAGCGGCCCAAGCAGCCGCATTGGGCCTTGCAGCAAAACGTCACCATATCCGAGCGAAGTGAAGGTCACGCCCGAGAAATACATCGCCGTTTCAAAGTCCGCAAATGCGCCGAGCAGTCTGTACAGCGATGCCCAAAACGCAACCTGGATGATGTTGCCGATCATTAGCAGTAGCATCAGAATCGAGAATTGAAGGAAAATCCCGCGCAGGGGCTTAGGACCGAGCGGTTGCCGGGAGGCGTGGGCGAAGTAGCGGGCGGCGAACACCGATGCCAGCACCTGGAGCGCAAGGCACGCCAACATGGCGAGCAGGCCGAGAGCAATAACCGCGATCATGGCGGCGCATCTTCAATCGGCGGCCCGCCCTCAACGGGGTCGTACCTCAACCACTCCATAAGCAGGACGTATCCAACGGCCAGGAGAACTGGGCCCACAAACAGGCCAAGAAGCCCGTCGGCGATCATGCCGCCAATCACACCAATGAGAATGATCGGCATCGGAACTTCAAGTCCGCGGCCGAGCATCAATGGCTTGAGGAGGTTGTCGCTGAGGCCGGCAATAACGGTCCAGATTGAAAAGATGATCGCCGGCGTGGTCGCTTCCGTCGCAAGAACATAGGCGATGACAGGTAGTGTTACCAGCAACGCCGGCACCTGCACGATTGCAAACAACAGCACCACGAGCGTCAAGATGCCAGCTGACGAAAGACCTATGGCGAAAAAGCCTATGCCGATCAGCAGTGACTGGATGACCGCTACGCCAACGACACCAACTGCCACACCCCGGATCGTAGCGGCGGTCATCGCAACCAGCCGGGGACCTTGTGCCTTGCTGCCGGTGATGCGTTCCAACAGGCGACTGGCGAATTCGGTGGCCCCTTCACCATAGGCGATGAGTACGGCAGCGACGGCGAACGATAGTACGAACGACAGTTGACCGGCGGCCAAACCGCCCGCGAACGACGCCAGCCATGAGGCAACTCCACCGAGCATTTTGCCGTACTTGGCGAGCGCCGCCGGCATGTTTGTCTCGACGAGTACCCATGTCTCGGTCAGTTTCTGGCCGACCACCGGCAGGTCGGCAAGCCATGGCGGCGGCGGCGGCACCGTCAGGCTGCTGTCCTGCAAGCCTGAGACGAACTCCAGTGTGGAAGACCCGAGCGACGTCACTACCATGACCAGTGGGACCAGCATCAGCGCAACGCTGACGAGCCCGATCAACGTCGCCGACCAGCGATTGCCGACCCGGGCGACCAGGCGTTGGTGTAGCGGATAGAGCATGACCGCGAGGATCACCGACCAGAGCAGGATGCCGGTAAACGGCAATATGATGCGGCTACAGGCAAAGATCAGTAAGCCCACAAGTCCGATCTGAAGCACTGAATCGAGCATTCTCAAGAGCGACGGCGCGCGCTCAGGGATTGTGACGTTCGGCTGCATTTTGCTGCCCCCTTCCCAGCCAATCTGGATTTCCCAGGTAGCTTGGTACTTTGTGTAATTATTTACCTGTTTCGGCCTTTCTGCAAGACAGATGCAACAGTGCTCGCTGGACGCGCGCCTCGACCGGCCATGTGAGAAGCCCGATCTAGGATCGGCTTGCTTGCGATGGCGACAGCTTAGGATTAAATTGCCATTCAACGCAGGTGCCGGCGCGGCCCGGCGACCGCGTGACCTTAGGGGGAAAACGTCATGGCGTCAGATGCAACTGGGGCCTCTCATGATGATGCTCCAAAGACAGCGGGCGCGCCTCTGAAAGAGAAAAACCCGCAGCGCAGGGCCGCGATCACCGTGCTTCTGGTGGCTCTGCTCCTGTTCGTCGTGACGGTTTTCATGGAGCGACGCACGCCTTCCTCCTCGCAGGCGACGGTCAGTGCCTATGTGGTTGGCGTTGCACCGGAGGTTACCGGGCGGGTCATTGAAGTGGGCGTGGCTGACAACAGCGCCGTAACGCCTGGCCAGATGCTGTTTCGGCTGGACCCGGAACAGTACCGGATTGCTGTTGCAGAGGCGGAAGCACGCCTTGCAGGGGTGGGCCAGACGATCGGTGCGTCGACGGCGGCCGTCGATGTGGCCCAGGCCAAGGTGGTGGAGTCGAAGGCAGTCCGGGTCAATGTCCAGGATCAAGCCACCCGCGCCGTGGAACTTGTCAAGCGTGGTATCTACGCCCAGGCGAAACATGATGAGGCGGAGGCGGCTCTGGATCAGGCAGAAGCCGGGGTGGACGCAGCCGAAGCCGACCTGGCGCGGGCCCGCGAGGAGCTTGGGCCCGCTGGAAAAGACAATCCGCAGTTGAAGGAGGCGCTTGCGGCACTGGAAAGCGCTCAGCTTGATCTGCTACGCACGACGGTTTCGGCGCCAGCAGAAGGCGTCGTCACCAATCTTCAGCTTTCGGTCGGAGGCATGATCAGCGCCGGCGAGAGTGCAATGACCTTCATCGATACCGGCACAATCTGGATTACGGCAGCGTTCAAGGAAAACAGCCTTGAGATGGTTGCCGCCGGCGACCGCGCGGAGGTGCTTTTCGATATTCTGCCCGGGAAAATCTTCGCCGCCACCGTCGAAGGCGTCGGGTTGGGCGTGGCTCAGGGAAGTGTAGATCCGGCGACAGGCCTGCCGAAGCTTTCCACAGACACTGGATGGGTGAGAACACCGCAGAGCTTTCCCATCCGCCTGGTTCTCGACGAAGGGCGGCCCAAGGGCGTACGCTACGGTTCGCAGGCGAATGTGGTGATCTACACCGGAGACCATCCAATCACCAATGCCCTCGGCAGCATCTGGATTCGAATTCTGTCGGTCCTGACCTATGTCAGCTGACACGTATCTTTCGCACGAGGATGACCAGGCTAACGTGAAGCGCAAGGGTCTGCGCATCGCGCTTGCCGTCGCGGTCGGCTTTTCCTGGTCAGTCTATTCGGGGGCAATCATCCCCTTCCTTGGGCCACTGTTCGCGGCACAGTTTCTGATCTCGAGTTCCCGCCCCATGCCGTTGAAAAAGGCGTTGGCTGTCACAGTGCTGATCCTTGTCACCGGAGCGTTTCTGCAATTCCTGACGGTACTCACCGGCGACCGGCCGCCGGTCCTGTTGCTGCTGCTCGGGCTAATTTACTTTGGATGTTTCTACCAGCAGGCAAATGGTAAGGGCGGCCCCACGATCTTTCTGGTTCTGGTCATTGCGGTCATGGTGCCGCTCCTCACAATTCTGAACGAGGACCTCGGCGACACCATTCTCATGATCCTGGTGCAGGGCGTCGTGACCGGGATGCTTTTGATGTGGATGGCCCATGCCTTACTCCCGGACCGGGGTAGCCCTGTGACCCAGGCCGCGACGGCGACGACATATCCGCGCGCGGCGGGCTATGCTGCCGCCAACACCGCCATCCTCCTGATCGCGGTGGTCGCCTGCCTGACACGCGAGGGGCTGGCCACGGCTATCGTCATCCCTATAACGGTCGTGTCACTGCTCTCCCAATTCGACGTCGCAGCGAGCACGCGCGCGGCCTTGGGGCTCGTAATAACCAATATTACCGGAGGCGTCGCTGCATCCGTTGCATTCGGGCTGCTTCAGGTACGGCCGTCCCTCATTTTCCTCTTTCTATTGGTACTGCTGGCCGGGTTGGTATTTGGCGGTCGTGCTGCCATGCATGCGCCGTCCGCCAAACTTTACGCGGGTGCTTTGACGATCTTCCTCCTCGTTTTCGGAACAGGTGTGTCACCGCTTCCGGGGTCTGCCGCCGAGTTCCTTTTCCACCCGGGTGACCTACATACTGGTGGCCATAGCCTATGCGATCTTCATGACAACGTTGCTTTGGCCTCGGCAGGAGCGCAGTCTTGATTGAACGCTTGCCGGCGGCTGACGCGCCGATCGATCACCACCTCACCTTGGCGAATTGCAGAGCTGACCACCCGGCGGACATCATCGCGATCAGCGTTAGAGTGCAGCGTCTCGCGCGAACTAGCCCCGAGTCAACGCGAATGACCGCTCGTAGCGCTTAGTGGACGATGCTCAGTGTCCGCAAATGGCCCGAAGCGGACAATGGCGTGGGCGCGCTATGCTGATAACTGCTTGATGACGTGATCCGCCATGTTGCGCGCCTCTTCGGCCACGGCCGGTATTGTGCCCGATTTCCGTGTGACCGCGTAATCGAGCCCGGCGAAAAACAGGCCTGGCAGATTGCTGGTTCCATCCTCGTGAATAGGCTGGCTGACCTCGTCGAGGACGCCGGGAAGTTTCACCCATGAGAAATCGCCCGTAAAGCCTGTGCACCAAATGATCGAGGAGATGCCGCTTGAGGCCGGGTCCATCGAACGGATCGACGGGGTCGGCAGACGCGGATTTATCGTTTCCGCTGGATCATCCTCCGCTGGCGGTACGTCCAGCCCGGCGCGGTCGATATAGGCGTCGATCACGCGCTTTGCGGCCGCGGAGGCCTCGTCGGCGAAGCGCATGTTGTCGGCAAGCTCGTCTCCAAAGGCGAGGCTGCCATTGACGATTCCGTTGAAGCGACCGAGTAGCACCACGCCCTGCGCGCTCAACGACTGCAGGCTGATCGTGTGCGTCGCGCCGAGAAGAGGACGCGGAGGTAGTCTGCCATATTCCACAATGAGTTCGCGGCGGGGGACATCCGCGAAGCCGCAAATGGTGAGCCAATTGAACGTGTCGCCGCTGCGATAGCGACGGACCAAGCGGCCGGTTAGGCTCGTCGCCAGAAACACACGCCGTCCGGCCTGCACCAAATCTTCGGCGATCTGGCCGCCCGTCTGGCCACTTCCGACCAGCAGCACCGCGCCCTCGGGGAGTTCGGCTGGATTGCGATAGGCCGAAGAATCCACTTGCCGAATTGCCGCCGGCAGTGTCGTCGACCACGACGGCCGAACCTGGCGGCTCTGGTTGCCGGTCGCAACGACAATCGTACGAGCCACCAGTGCGCCGCGGTTTGTCGTGACGCGATAGGCTCCGTTCTGTTGATCAAGCTGCTCAACCGTTACTCCGGTGCTCACTGGCAAGCGGTGCCGGTCGACATAGCCTTCCAGATAGGCGACGAATTCGTGGTGCGTTAGAGCTCCCCAAGGGTCGGGCCCGTCGTAGGTATCACCCGGCATTATTGTGCGTATGTTTGTCGAGTTCAGGCGAAAAGAATCCCAGCGTTGGGTCCGCCATGTCTCGCCGACGCTACCTCGCTCGAGAACGCGATGCGCACTGCCATGCTGTTGCAGAAAATAGCTGATACCGAGTCCCGCCGAACCCGCGCCAATAACGACCGTATCAAGAACCTCTCGCATGGGTTCCCCCGCCAAGTCATGTCGTCTGGGATGCCTCCAGCAACCAAGCCGCTATGCTCGTGGGCCCCGAGGTTGAAGCATACCATAAGCGGCCGGACTCTGAAATCGCACGATGTAAAGCGGACATCGCTAAGTTCATAGCGTCTGGATTTATGAGTACACGCTCTAATTAATTTTAGTGAGGCGACGGTTTATTGAGGAGAAATAGCGGTTTCCGCACAATACAGAGAAACGAATCGGGGACCAGTGATATGCGGAATCGCGACATTGAACCTTTGGAACTTCGGGACTTCCTGATCATGGCTGTGTTATTGGCAGCCGTCTTGTTTGTGTTGTGGGGAACAGTTCTGACTATCGGCAATACCCGGCATAATTTCGAGGTTCAGCCGGTCGTTGCGCGCTAGTCCAGGGGTTTCAGGTTTTGACTGAACATACTCTCTGCTTGATCCCGTACCCAACCTCTCCGTCATCCTCGGGCCTTGACCCGAGGACCCACACTTTCCTTGTAGAACAAGAAACGCAGTACTGTGATTTGAGCGTCCCAATGGATCCTCGGGTCAAGCCCGAGGATGACGGAGAGGAAGGCGCGGTTCAATCAATACCTGAGACGCGCTAGCGCACAGCGGTGACAATGTGGGCGCTTATCCTGCCCTCGATGACGCCGCTTCCAAACCGTTGCATCAAGGCCTGTGCAACATGTTCTGTGGCGGCCTCAAGGCCGGATGGCGACCGTGCTTCGATCTCGTTTCGCAGCGGCGTCCCCTGGCAAAACGCGATCGCGGCATCGCGCGCTGAATTTGCACGGCTGGACTTCTCAAGCGTTTCTATGGCGATCGACCTGAAACCCGCGGCCGACAATTCATCGCGGATCGCCTTCTGATCCCAATAACCGTGTGGTGTTCTTGCCATGAAACGAGGCGGGTCGTCCGGAAACATCTCTTCCAGCGCGCTTGTTACCTCTTGGGTGAAATCACTGGTGTCCAGTCTGTCCCAGACATTGAAAAAATAGTGTCCACCGGGCTTCAGGACGCGGTAGGCTTCCTTATGCCCCTGGACCTTGTCCGGGTAGAACATGACCCCGAATTGACACACTACGATATCGAACATTTGCGGCTCGAAGGGAAGCGCGAGAGCGTCCGCTTGCTGCCAGACGATGCGACTATCTTCGGGCTGCCTCGAACTTGCACGATCAAGCATCGGTTGGTTGAGGTCCGATGCAACGATCCGCGTTTCTGCGTTGAGCCGGGAAGCCATGGCCCGCGTCAGGACACCGGTGCCGGCTGCGATCTCCAGCACGTTTTGCGGCTTGAACCTGGCCACCCGGTCGGCAAGATCCTGCGCATAGGGCTCAAAGATCATCGGCACAATGAGCCGGTCATAAATTTCCGGAATTGCCCCCGCGAAGACTTTGTCTGTCGCTACCATAGGCTGTCTCCCGCCGTTCGATACAGCTGGATAACTTATGCTTCTGACAGCCGCTGCGGAAGCCTCTTTGAATGAACTGACGGCGAAAAATTGGCCGGACAGAGACGACGATCCCTGTCCGGCCAAGTGCCACGAAACTAGTTGGCCGCATTCACCAGATCGTCCCAGGTCTTCACCTTGTCCTGCCCGTCGAGAAACGGCATGACGGCCTCCGCCAGCTCTGGCGCAAAGAAAATGTCGTAGTGCGTGCGGTTGGGGATGATGGCGAGGCGGTTCTGCGACATGGTCTCGCGCATCCAGCCCGCATCTCTCAGGCCGCCGCCAAGCAGCTGGTAGAATTTGATTTCATGTTCGGGGCGGTACATGTCGCTGTCGGCGAAGACCAGCATCACCGGCATCTTCAATTTCGCGACATCGGCGGAGTAATCGTAGGGCTTGCGCATGAAATCACCCATCGCGCCAAGGAGCCGGGGGAAGTCCTCGGGTTTCGGAGCGACGGCGACATAGGATTTGTACATGGGCGTCTCCTTCATCATGTCGGCCATGCCCGCACTCACCGCCGCCTGCATCTTGATCATTTCAGGATAGAACCCGTCCTGCGCATAGCCTGCGGACACCAGCGCCACACGATCGACCATTTCGGGGTGCTGTACGGCCAGCCGGAACGCTACGCCGCCGCCGAACGAATAGCCGAGAGCGTCGGCCTTGTCGTAGCCAAGCGACTTCAGGATCGTCGCCATGTCGTCACCCATCGCTTCAAGGCTCATCGGACGATTGCCGAGCTCGGTGCGGCCATGGCCTTGAAGGTCGACGGCGATAACCTGCCGCCCCTCGATGAGGCGGGGCATGATCGGCTGGAACATACCAGTGGAGCCAAGCCCACCATGCAGCAGGAGCAGCGGTGTGCCGGCACCTTCTCCCTGTATTTCATAATAGTAGTTGATGCCGCCAGCTTCGACGTGCCCGCTTTTTACCGCGGGTGCGGCGTGAGCCGACGTGACGGTCAATGCAACCGCCGCGACTGCAATGAGGCTTGAAAGAATTTTCATGTTCGTCTCCTCGACAATGGGAACTTATGTGGGCCAATGCAGTTAAGACGAACAGCAACCAGAGCACCCGACAGCCTTCCGAAAATTATTTCGAGCTGGCGAGGTGCTTTCTGGTTCTGGTAGCAGAAACGTGTCTTGACCCCTCGCCGGACGCCTACCATGTTCGATGCAGCCTGGACGCTCAGGACAGACCAACTCAAGCCAGCACGCCCCACGTGCGCAGCCAGATGCGGGACACCAACATGATCACCTTCAAACTCAATGGACAAGAACGGACTTTCGACGGGGATCCCGAGACCCCGTTGCTTTGGGTCATTCGCGATTTCGAGAAACTCACGGGCACGAAATACGGCTGCGGCATTGCCCAGTGCGGCGCCTGCACCGTCCACATGGACGGCACGACGCGCCGCAGCTGCATCACGCCGATATCAACGGTCGAAGGATCGGACATCATCACGATCGAAGGCATCGAAGGCAAGGAAGCCGACGCCATCCACAAAGCCTGGGTTGCGATCGACGTGCCGCAATGCGGGTACTGTCAGTCCGGACAGATCATGTCCGCCGTGGCGCTTCTGCAAACGACGCCGAAGCCCACCGATGATGATATCGACGGCGCGATGGCAGGCAATATCTGTCGATGCGCCACCTATCACCGTATCCGGCAGGCGATCCATAACGCCGCCGACACGATGGAGGGTTGAGCCATGACCATTCACAACATCACGGCTACGCGCCGGTCGTTCCTCGCAGGCGCCGGGCTCGTCATCGGCTTCACGCTCGCGCCAAAAGTGTTTTCCGCTCAGGCACTCGAAGGTGTCCCGGCCGGCGGCGCGGAGACGCTTTCGCCGATGAACGCCTTCGTCAAGATCGGCGCTGATGACACAGTCACCGTCCTGTCGAAGCATATCGAATTTGGCCAAGGTCCGTTCACCGGACTGGCAACTATCGTCGCTGAAGAGCTCGATGCTGACTGGAGCCAGATGCGGGCGGTGCATTCACCGGCAGACGACAAGGTCTATGCAAACCTTGCCTTTGGGCTCCAAGGGCACCGGCGGCTCGACCTCCATTGCCAATTCCTACGAGCAGCTTCGCAAGGCGGGCGCGACAGCCCGCGCCATGCTGGTATCCGCTGCGGCAGCGGAATGGAACGTTCCGGCAAGCGAGATCACGGTTTCGAAAGGCCGTATCAAACATGCGGCATCCGGCAAGGAAAGCGGCTTCGGCGCGCTGGCCGCCAAGGCCGCGACGCAGACCCCGCCTGCCGAACCCACGCTGAAGGACCCGAAGGATTTCGTGCTCATCGGGCAGGAGCTGCCAAAGCTCGATACGCTCAGCAAGACCAATGGCACGGCGGTTTATACGCTGGATGTGACCGCCGACAACATGCTCTATGCGGTCGTCGAGCATCCCGCGCATTTCGGTGCGACGGTGAAATCCTTTGACGACAGCGAGGCGCGCAAGGTGCCCGGCGTCGTCGATGTCAAACAGGTACCGCAAGGTGTCGCGGTCTATGCCGACAACACCTTTGCCGCATTGAAGGGCCGCGCCGCCTTGAAGGTCGAATGGGATCTCTCGAAGGCCGAAACGCGGTCGAGTGACCAGTTGACGGCGGACTACACCAAGATGTTCGCGAGAAACGGGCATTCAGGCAACGCATAATGGCGATGTCGACAAGGCATTCGGCGGACAGGGCGTGCAATCGCTCGAAGCGACGATCGTTTTTCCGTTCCTCGCGCATGCGCCGATGGAGCCGCTCGACGCCGTGTTCATCAAGAGAGCCGATGGATCGGTCGATGTCTATACCGGCGCGCAGTTCCCCGGCATGGACAAGAACACGACGGCAAAGATCTTGAACCTCGATCCTGCGAAGGTTCGCGTCAACACGCAGATCACCGGCGGCAGCTTCGGCCGCAAGGCGCAGTTCGGCTCGCCCTATATGCAGGAAGCCGCGGGTGTCTTTGCAGCGACCGATGGTAGACGTCCGCTGAAGCACATGTGGACGCGCGAGGACGACATTCGCGGCGGCTATTACCGTCCGATGTATGTGCACAAGATGCGCGGCGCGATGGATGCCGATGGCCAGATCGTCGGCTGGGACCAGACAATCGTCGGCCAGTCGATCATGGGCAAGGCCGACCTCGACTCCACGTCGGTCGAAGGCGCTTCGGACCTGCCGTACACGATCCCGAACCTGCGCGTCATTTCGCACAATACCAAGCTGGAGGTACCGCCGCTCTGGTGGCGCTCGGTCGGGCACACGCATACGGGCTTCGCGGTCGAGACCTTCGTCGATGAATTGCTGCAGAAGGTCGGCAAGGATCCGGTCGAGGGCCGACTGGCGCTTTTGAGCAAAGAGCCCCGTCATATGGGAACGCTCAAGAAGGTCGCCGAAATGGCCAATTGGGGTTCGCCGGTGCCTGATGGACGCCAGCGCGGCGTTGCGATCGTCAAGAGCTTCGACACTTATGTCGCGCAGATCGTCGAGATTTCGCTCGGTGAGGACGGCGCGCCCCGCGTGCACAAGGTGTGGTGTGCCGTCGATTGCGGCGTTGCGGTCAATCCCAATGTCATCACGGCGCAGATGGAAGGCGGCATTGGCTACGGTCTCGGCGCGGTTCTGTTCGATGCGATCACGCTTGGAGATGGCGGCAAGATCGTCCAGTCCAACTTCCACGACTACCGGTCATTGCGCATCAACGAGATGCCGGCAGTCGAAGTCGCGATCATCCCGTCGACCGAAAAACCGACCGGTGTCGGCGAACCGGGTGTCCCCCCGGTCGGCCCCGCGGTCGCCAACGCATGGCGGCGACTGACCAATAATCCCGTCCGGCAGCTGCCGATCGTCAATGTGCTTTCGGCTTGAGGGGACGCAGGATGAAACGCAACATCGCTTACATCTCGCTCGCAGTGTGTCTTGCAGTCAACGGCGGGCTTGCCGTGTCGAGTATTTCGCGCGCCCAGGACAAGCCGGTCGTGGCAAAAGAGGAGCTCAAGCCCGCATCATCGTTCCAATCGATCGCCGATGAAAAGCAGCGTTCGGTTGCGCTTTTCGAGGAGGCCGGCAAGGTCATCGAGCATCCGCGCTGTGTCAATTGTCATCCGGCAAGTGACAGGCCGCTGCAGGACATTTCCATGCATCCGCACCAGCCCCCGGTGTCGCGCGGTGAAGGCGGCATGGGCATGCCCGGAATGCAATGCAACACCTGCCACGGCCCCGAAAATGTGAAGATCATCGGGCAAGCCGAGACGATCAAGAGCATTCCCGGCAATCCGAACTGGCATCTGGCACCCATCGAAATGGCCTGGGAGGGCAAGTCTCTCGGCGCCATCTGCAACCAGATCAAGGATCCGCAGCGCAATGGCGGCAAGAACCTGGACGAGATCGTCGAGCACATGGCGCATGACGATCTCGTCGGCTGGGGCTGGCATCCGGGCGACGGCAGGGAGCCAGTACCCGGAACGCAGGAAGCCTTCGGCGAACTGATCAAGGCCTGGGTCGCGACCGGCGCCGCCTGCCCTTCATAAGGAAATAACGGGATCGTCAGTATTTACTGGCGATCTCGGCCCCCAGGCGCAAGGTTTCGCGTATCAACAGGTCGAGATCTCCTTGGCGGGTGCGATGATTGTTGATTGCGACACGCAGGCAATGCTCGCCATGAACAGTCGTGTCTGAAATGGAAGCCGTCCCTTCTTCCTGCAATCTCAGCATGATCTCGGTGTTGAGTGCCTTGAGCTGCTCGCCGGAAAACCCTTCAGGACGATAGCGATAGCAGACGATGTTGATGTTGGTCGTTGCGACCAGTTCGAGAAGCGGTTCGGCTTCGACCAGACTATTGAGATAGTGGCCCTGCCGGATGTTCTGGTCGATGAGACGCCCGAATTTCAGAACACCGTGTTCCTTCAGCGACATCCAGACTTTCAACGCGCGGAACCCGCGTGAGGTTTGCAGCCCGTATTCATGCAGCCAATTGGCCGATGCGAGACCGCGCGACGTCATCTCCAGATATTCCGGCGTCACTGCAAATGTCTCGCGATGCGCAGCCGCATCGCGGACCAGCGCACAGCCGACTTCGAAGGGAGCATGCAGCCATTTATGCGGATCGAGCGCAACGGAATCCGCGCGCTCTATGCCGGCAACGCGCCACCTGTTTTCGGGCGCGATGGCGATGAGCGCGCCAATGCAACCATCGACATGGAACCAGAGCCCCTCCTCCGCTGCCAGATGTCGCGAGGCCTTGCAGATCGTCGAAGGCGCCGGTGTTGACGGTGCCTGCTGTTCCGATCACGCAGGCGGGCTGAAATCCTGCTGCACGATCCTCCGCGATTGCCGCGCGCAACGCGGAAAGGTCAATGCGCAACTCATCGTCGGTGCCGATACGCCGGAGCGCGCGGTTCCCGAGGCCGAGCGCCTCCATCGCCTTGCGGTGGCAGCTGTGGAGCTGATCGGAACCATAGAAACGCAAGGGCTTTTCGATCGCAGCGACGCCCTGCTCGCGCACGTCGATACCAGCCTTGGCGTT
Organism: uncultured Alphaproteobacteria bacterium; assembly: GCA_963776115.1. Classification (GTDB taxonomy): domain Bacteria; phylum Pseudomonadota; class Alphaproteobacteria; order Rhizobiales; family Rhizobiaceae; genus Phyllobacterium. The sequence goes on from CAVZLS010000015.1 coordinate 27,608, forward strand.
CCGCGCCACGGTCAGGCCGATGATATTGGCCATCGAGCCGCCACTGACCAGCGTGCCGCTGGCCGAGGCTGGCAAGCCCAGCATCTCCTTGCACCAGTTGACGACCTGTTGATCCATCAGAGCGGCGGCATGATTGCCGCCGCCAAGGTTAGAGCCCTGAATGGCCGCCAGAAAATCGCCCAATGCGCCGGTAAAGTTGCTCGTGCCCATGTACCACGACCAGAAACGCGGATGAATGTTGCCCATGGGATAGGACATCACCGTATCCGTTACCTCGCGATAGACGTCGGCAAGTGGTGCCGGCGATTGCGGCAAGGGAGCGTCGAAGGAAGCCCTGACCTCCCCTGGCATGTCCTGCCAGACCGGGCGCTCGCGAACATTGCGCAGGTAACCGACCGCATCGTCGATGACCTGATGCGACAGCGTCTGGACGCCCGCCCAGTCCTCCGGATCGAGCGTTTCTTCGGCGTTCCTTGCTACCGGCTTGAGCGATGTGTCCATTTCAGACCTCCGGTCATTCGGCAGCGAACTGGTAGCCGGGGGTCGAGCGCGAAAGCGCCGTTTCCTCTTCATCCATTTCGGCTTCGATCCCTTCGAAGAGCGGCGTCGTCATGTATCGTTCGCCCGTATCGGGAAGCATGCACAGGATCACCGAACCAGCAGGCGCCGTTTCGGCGATGCTATGCGCGACGGCAAAGGTCGCGCCGCCGGAAATGCCGGTGAAAATGCCCTCTTTTTGCGCAAGCGCCCGGGCCCATTTGATGCCTTCCGGCCCGGGAATCGGCACGACCTGATCATAGAAGCTGTCGTCGATGGCTTCCTGCAGCACGTATGGAATGAAATCCGGCGTCCAACCCTGGATAGGATGTGGTTCGAAGGCCGGATGACTGGCAGCCGGCGCGTCCGCCCGCGCCCCGTTCCTGCGCCTTGCCGCTACCGAGCAGTTGGGCATTGGCCGGTTCGCTGAGAACGATCCGCGTTTCCGGCCGTTCCCGGCGCAAGACACGGCCAACGCCAGCGACAGTGCCGCCGGTTCCATAGCCGGTTACGAAGTAATCGAGCCGCGATCCGGCAAAATCATTGATGATCTCACGCGCCGTCGTTGCTTCATGGATATCGGCATTGGCTTCTGTTTCGAATTGACGGGCAAGGAACCAGCCGTTCATCTCCGCAAGTTCCACCGCCTTCTGGTACATGCCAAACCCCTTTTGTGCGCGGGGCGTCAGCACGACCTTGGCTCCCAGCATACGCATGAGCTTGCGCCGTTCGATGGAAAAACTGTCCGCCATGGTCACGACAAGCGGGTAGCCTTTCTGCGCGCAGACCATGGCAAGGCCGATCCCGGTATTGCCGCTGGTGGCCTCGACGACAGTCTGACCCGGCTTCAGCGTACCATTGCGCTCGGCCTCCTCGATGATGTTGAGTGCCAGCCTGTCCTTGACCGACGAAGCCGGATTGAAGAACTCGGCCTTCACATAGATTTTGGCATGATTTGGAGCGAGATTATTGATCCTGATCACCGGCGTATCGCCGACCGTGTCGAGAATGCTGTCGAAGAGGCGCCCTCGCCCATTCGTCGTTCTGATTGTCGCTTGCGTTGTCATGATCCTTTTCCCCTATGGCTGTTTGTTTTGCGCAAATTGCTCCATTCGCACCCAGCACGGACGGCGCCGGATGCAACTTTTCGATTTCCATGATAGAAGAAAAATGTGGGGGCATCGTGGGAACAAGCGTGGAAACGCACGTGGAATTCTGCATTGGTAGCGTTGACCGGCCATGCTGCCGGCGTTTGCGTGCGCATGCTTGGTCCCCTGACGATCGCCCAGAATGGCGCCCCTCTGGAACTTCCCGCGTCACGTAAGGTGCGCGCGCTTTTCGCCTATCTGGCGCTGACGCCACATGCGGTCGGACGCAGCCGCCTCTGCGATCTGTTGTGGGACGTGCCCAACGATCCGCGCGGCGAACTGCGCTGGTGTCTCAGCAAGCTACGAGGTGTTCTCAACGAACCGGGCCACCAAAGAATTGAAACGACTGACGACACGATCCGGCTCGATCTCGGTGGCTGTTTCGTCGATGCAATTCATATTGCCTCGGCTGCGGAGGAAGGTATCGAGACGCTCGATCTACCACGATTGCGGGAGCTTTCCCGGCACTTCGCCGGTGATTTTCTTGAAGGGCTGGAGATCGATCGCAGCCCGCATTTCAATCATTGGTTGATCGCTCAACGGCGCCGGTTCCGCTCCTGCCACGCTGCCGTGCTTGAACATCTGGCCAAGAAACTGCCGGCGAGATTCGGACGAGATTTCATCCACTCTGAACGGATGGGTCGCGCTCGCGCCATTCGACAAGCGCGCGCATCTGGCGTTGCTGGCAACGCTTGCGGAGCGCGGTCAGATTGTGGAATGCGAAGAACACCTTGCAACCGCGGCGCGGTTGTTCGAATCGGAGGGACTGGACTTCACGCCGGTACGGGAGGCATGGCCCGCGATCAAAAACGGGCGACAAACCACAACTGCAGGACACATCTACATTCCCGCCGCCCCGCGCATCGATTTGATTTCACCAACGACCCCGATTGCCGGTGCGGACCATCACGCGTCACTTGCAGTCATGCCGTTTGTGCTGGAGACAAGCAGCGAGCTGATACGGGGCGGGCTTGCAGACGGCCTGACCCACGACATCATCACCCGCCTCGCCCGGCTGAAAAGCTTTTTTGTGATCGCACGCGGTTCGGTTTTTGCCCTGGCGGAGCGAAATATTGGCCCGGAGGACGCCGGCCGTCATCTGAACGTCGATTACGTCGCCAGCGGCAGCGTGCGGTATCTGCAAAATCGCATTCTGGTGCGGGCCGAGCTTGTCGAAGTGCGAACCGCACGCATTGTCTGGGCGGAGGTCTTCGATCACAAGGTTGACGACACATTTCTTGTTCTTGACGAAATCGGCAACAGGATCGTTTCGTCAATCTCCAGCGAAATTGAGCTGGTCGAGCGCAACCGCGCGATCCTCAAGTCGCCGAGCTCATTGAATGCCTGGGAGGCCTATCATCGCGGCCTCTGGCACATGTACAGGTTTACGCGGCAGGAGAACGAGCTTGCGCAACACTTTTTCGGTGTGGCGGTAAAACTCGATCCAACCTTTGCCAGAGCGCATGCGGGCCTGTCGTTCACCCATTGGCAGAATGCCTTTCAACGGTGGGGCGACTACGCGAAAGAAAGTGACCAGGCATACGCTGCGGCTGGCCAAAGCCTTATCGTCGACGATAACAATCCGGCAGCGCACTGGGCCATGGGCCGGGCGCTGTGGCTGCGGCATCGGCAGGATGAATCGCTTGTCGAGCTTGAAAGAGCCGTGGAGCTCAGTCCGAATTTCGCACTCGGCCATTACGCGCTGTCGTTCGTCCAGTCCCAGTCAGGCGATCCGACAGCGGCGATTGGATCGTCCGACCATTCACGTCATTTGAGCCCAGTCGATCCGCTGTTGTTCGGCATGCTGGGTGCGCGCGCCATGGCCCATGTTCGCCTCGGCCAGTTCGAAGAAGCGGCGGAATGGGCACTGAGAGCAGCAGCGCGGCCCAATGCCCATGCCATCATTCTCTCAATAGCCGCGCATTGCCTGGCACTGGCAGGGCGGATCGACGAAGCGAAGGCCTTTGCCGCTTCCATACGCAAGACACTACCCCAGTATTGCGTCGATGATTTTCTTGCGACGTTCCAGTTCACACCCGACACCGAGGCTGTGTTCAGGCAAGGCGCAAAACGTATCGGGCTAGGCTAGACACATCGTTATTCAAGTCCTGACGGGCTGCAAATGATGGTTTTCTGCGCTTCCGGTGCTCACGTACCTTAAGTACGCTGCGCTCCGGTTCTCGAAACCCACCATTTTCGCCTCGCCATGACTTGAATCTTAATGTGCCTCCTTCAGGGTAGGACATGAGCCGATTTACGAAATGTCTCGCCCTGATTGTAGTAGCGTGGGTCGGCACGGCGCTTCTGCCGGAGGCATCGAGAGCGGAATGAGAAGCCCGGCCAAGTGATTTCGGCTTTCCCGTACCTAGCCCCGAGCCAGAGTTGCCACAAGAAGTGGACGCCTTCGATCCACCTGCCTTCGCTTGTAAGTCCGTCCGCGCCCGCTATCGCCGAAATATCGAGAACTGCAGACCACGACGAAATCGTCTCGATGACTGGTGTCGAGCTGGATGGAGCAACCAGCTTCG
>CAVZLS010000016.1:0-28713 GCA_963776115.1 uncultured Alphaproteobacteria bacterium
GCCAGCATGGCCGAGCCGAGTAAAACAGGCTCAGGGTTGTCAATTACCGCCACCCGGACACCTGTGGCGTCGGCCAACAACTGCCTGACGAGGTCGCTTTGCGCCGCGCCACCGCTTGCCATGATGAGGTCGATCGGAATTCCATCTTCGCCCAGTTTGACCAGAAGCTGTTTAAGCCCGTAGCAGATGCCGCAGAGCCCGGCGATGTACAAAGCAACGAGGTCGGGTATCCCCGCGTCGAGGCTCAAACCTGCTATGACTGCGCGTGCATCCGGATCGGCGTTTGGTGATCTGTTTCCCAGAAATTCCGGAACGACATGGATCCGATGTGCCAGAGCCGTAACGTCCTCTGGGTTGCCGCACATTTTGGACGCCTCTGCGTCAAGCCAACCGACAAGCGATGTTCCGGCCGCTTCGGCAAGCTCGGTGGCCGATGCCGACGCTGGATGCATCGCCACGAGGTGGTCGATCGCGGCACCGGCGGCCGATTGTCCGCCTTCGTTCAGCCAAAGTTCGGGGATCATGGCGGAAAAGTACGGCCCCCATACGCCATTTACAAAAACGGGCTCTTGACTGGACGCCATGGAACAAGCCGAGGTGCCGAATACGTACGCAAGGCGGCGACCGATATCCGAGGTCACCCCCTCTCCGGCCGCCCCCAAAGTCCCGAGGCCGCCGGCATGCGCATCGATCAGAGATGCGGCGACGGCGGTCCCCGGATGCAATCCCAGCTCCGCAGCGGCAGTTTCGGTCAAACCGGAAGCCAGCCGTGTACCCGGCTGCGCGATCTCGGTCCCAATTCTGGCGAAACGCTCCGCAACCAGTTCCTCCAAACCGATCTTGTTGAAATAGTCCGAGTCCCAGCGATTTTCGTGGGCAAGATAAGTCCATTTGCACGTGACGGTGCAGGTCGAGCGCGTCAAAGAGCCGGTTGCCCGCCATGTCAGATAATCGGCGAGGTCGAAAAAGTGCTCGGCGGCAGCAAAGGAGTCCGGCAGATTGCGCTTCAACCATAAAAGTTTCGGCGTCTCCATTTCGGGTGAGATACGACCACCCACGTACCTCAGGACTTCGTGCCCGCCGGCATTGATCTCTTCTGCTTCACCAGCGGCGCGGTGGTCCATCCAGACAATGATGTTTCGCTTCGGATCGCCTGAACTCCCGACCGCAACCGGGGAGCCATCGGCTGCGACGGCGACAAGCGAACATGTGGCGTCGAATCCCAGACCCCGGATGTCGGCGGTATCGACGCCGGAAGCCGCCACTGCCTCCCTCACGCTTGTGGACACTGCACTCCAGATGTCTTCGCTTGATTGCTCGACGACGTCGCCTGCCTCTTGCCAGATGTTGATCGGGCGCCTCGCCACGGCAAGCAGAGTACCGTTCTCGTCAAAGACCCCCGCGCGAGCGCTGCCCGTTCCGACGTCGACACCGATAAAGTGGGCGGCCATCTTCACAAGTCCGAACTGAAGGGCAGAATGACCAAATCGCGGATGGTGACGTTGCGCGGTCTGGACAACATGAACAGTACTGCTTCCGCCACCTCGCTTGCCTCCATCAGCCCTCCCGCCGCGATCGCGTCGTCGAGCTTCTCCTTGGGCCAGTCGCTAATCAAAGCGGTAATTACCGGGCCTGGCGCTACCGCACCTACCCGGATGCCGTGTTTTGCCACTTGGCGTCGAACCGTATGGACGAATGCTTGCACCGCATGTTTTGATGCTGTGTAGATCGGTTCCCCTACCACCGGAACCAGGCCGGCGATGGAGCTGGTCATGATGATGTCGCCGGTTTTGCGCTCAACCATATGAGGCAGCACGGCTTGGACCGATCGGAATGCAGCGTTGATGTTGAGGCTGAGCATTCGGTCCCAGGCATCCGGGTCTCCATCTACAACTTCCCCGCCCACATAAGAGCCGGCATTGGCGTGGAAGATATCGAGACGCCCGAACTTCTCCAGGATACGTGGCAGCATTGTCGAAACTTCGGCCGGCTTCGTCAGGTCGACGACCACGGGATAGGCTTGTGGCCCCAAGTCGGAACATAACTTGTTCAAGGTGTCCTCTGCCCTGTCGACGAGTACGACACTGGCCCCTTCGCGCAGTAAGTATTTGGCACATTCGAGGCCAATTCCAGAGGCTGCGCCGGTAATGGCTGCGACCTTTCCTGACAGTTCCTGTTTCATGAAACCTCACTTGTGAGAACGTTGCATCAAGCGCGACCGTGGGAAACTCTCGACCGGCGCGCCAAAAGTCGACGATGACGGCGATTGCAAGGACACCGCCCGTGATCATGTACCGAAGAGAAGATGACAGATCGAGAAGCGTCAGGCCGTTGGCGATCGACTGGATCACGATGATGCCGAGCAGCGCTGAGTAGGCATTGCCCCGTCCGCCGAACAAACTCGTTCCACCGATGACAGCCGCTGCTATCGCATTGAGATTGACGTCGCCGGTACCGGCTTGCTGGCTTGCAGACGCCAGGCGGGACGCCGAAAGCACGCCGCCGAGTGCCGCCAACATCGAGCAGAGCACGAAGGCGCTGGCGTAGATGCGCCGGACGTTGATGCCGGCACGGCGAGCGGCCTCGCGGTTTCCGCCTACCGCTGTCATTGAGCGGCCCCACTGGGTGCGCGTCAACGCATAGTTCATCAACATCACCAGTCCCACGAAAAGACCGAACATCCAGGGAATACCGCGATCCTGGTTCAGGTAGAGAACGATGATCTCCAGCACCAATGTTGTGGTGGCGGCGCGAAGGACAATGCTCCCCAACGACGGTGCGGATAAATTGGCTTCGCGGCGGCGAGAAATCGTGCGAATGCCCGTCGCGAGCATCACCACGCCAGGGACCGCAGCGAGGACATGGGCCAAAAGGCGGGGCATCACCAACATCTGCCCGAAATTGACCATGGCTGACCCGTACGGCAGGTTGATCGAGCCGGTGGAGCCGAGGATATAAAGCTGCATCCCCAAGACCGCCAGCAAACCGGAAAGCGTCGCGACGAAGCTTGGCATGCCCAAGCGATTGTACAAGAGCGCATAAAGCGAGCCGATGAGGCCCCCGACGGCAACGGCAGCGAGGATGGCCAGGGCAACCGGCCAACCTTGGTTGACCCATAGCGTGCCGACAATGGCCGAGGCAAAGCCGCTGATCGATCCTACAGACAGATCGATCTCACCGACCATAAGCACGCACACGATACCGAGCGCGATGACGCCGACTGTCGAGCAGTCGAACAACAGGTTGACGAGGTTGTTGCTCGACAGAAATATCGGATTGAGGCTGGCAAATACGGTCCATATCAATGCCAGGCCGACCACGACGGGAAGCGAACCGAGGTCACCGGACCGCACGCGGTCGATGAAGCCGCGGACGGCACCGCCAATACCCGCTTCGTGCTTCAGGCGCTCGTCGCTGCGATCCAACATAACGGCTGGGAGTGCATTGTCTTTGACGTTACCCGTCATGGCTGTCCCCCTTCAGAAAGCTGCTGCTCGGCGTGACGTCGCTCTTCCCTTCGCGTGACGGAGTTGTCGACTGCGCCGGTGATTGCACCGACCAGTTCCTGGTTCGTCGCATCAGGATAGAACACACCATTGTTACGCCCGAGCCTCAGGACGACGATCCGGTCGGCAACGGCACGGACGTCTTCCATGTTGTGGCTGATCATGATGACGCCGAGTCCGCGATCCCGTACTCTTTCGATCAGGTTCAGTACTTCGGCAGTCTGCGCTACGCCCAGGGCGGCGGTTGGTTCGTCAAGGAGAATAAGTTTCGGTTCGAGCAGTAGCGACCTGGCGATTGCAACGGTTTGGCGCTGCCCCCCGGAGAGCGACGCGATTGGAATGCGGACGCTCGGGATTCGCGCGGAAAGTTCGTTCAGCAGCGTCCAGGACCTGACTTCCATCGCCGTTTCGTCAAGCTGCATCGGTTTAAGCTCGCGTCCCAGAAAAATGTTGGCGACGACGTCCAGGTTCTCGCATAGCGCCAGGTCCTGGAACACCGTGGCGATGCCGAGGTTGAGCGCTGCGCTCGGGTCGGTCATCGTCACGGGCTGGCCGCGGAAGGTGATCGTTCCAGCTGTCGGTTGATGCACGCCCGCGAGTGTCTTCACCAAGGTTGATTTCCCGGCCCCGTTGTCGCCGACGAGGGCAACGACCTCGCCCGCATGGACATCGAGATCAATGTCGGTGAGAGCCGAAACAGCGCCAAAACTCTTGGAGATGCCCCGTAGGCTAAGCACCATTTCGCCCGCAGGCGTTTTTCGGTCGATGGTTTCGGTCATTCGCGGCATGCCTTTCCGATAGGGCTGGACAAGGGAAGTTCCGGCCGCGCACACCGCTGCCGGAACTTCCGCTTCATCAGTTCATCCACCAATGCCCAATTTTTTGCATCCCTCGGCATAGCGATCGACGCAAAGCTGTTCAGCTTTCATGATGTTCTTGTCGATGATCTCCGCTTTCAGGTTCTCGGCCGTAACGACGGCGGGAATGAACAGCTGTGACGGGGTATCGTACAAAGTGACGTCAGCCTTTGGCGTCTCGCCTGCCAGCAATTTCACTGCAGCGTTGGCTGCTGCAGCCGCGACGATTTCGCTGGGCTTGGAAATCGTGTTGTACTGGTCCCCCGAGATGATCAGCTGGAGCGCTGCAATCGTCGCGTCGTTGCCGGTCACCGGCGGAACCGGATCCACACCAGCTGCCTTCAACGCTGCGATCGCCCCACCGCCGGTTCCGTCGTTCGCCGCGACAATCCCCACGATTTTCTTTCCGAAGCGAGTGACTTGCCCGCTCGTCCATTGCTGCGCCTTTGGCGGAGCCCATTCCGGCGTGTCGTATTCAGCCAGGATTTTATAGCCGCTGTTGTCCAGACCGGCATGAATACCCTTTTTGATCAGTCCCGCCGCAGCGTCGGTCGGGGAGCCGTTGATCTGCAGCACGCCGCCGTCCGCAGCAGCCACTCCCTTTGCCTTCAGATGCTCCACCAGTGAATCGGCGATCGCCTTGCCGATGCCTTCGTTGTTGAACGAAACGTAGAAGTCGGCCTTTGCGTCCGGAATCGGCCGGTCATAAGCAATGACCTTGATGCCTTGCGCTTGGGCCTGCTTGACCAGCGATGCAGCCGCTGTGGAGTCGACGGGATCGAGCACAATGACCTTCGCGCCTTGCGACACGACGGAGTTAAATTGCTGCTGCTGACGCGAGGCATCGGCGTCGGCGTTCTGGTAAAGAACCTTGCAATCAGCGCATAGCTTTTTCATTTCGGCGATGAATCCGGGGGCGTCGTGCTCCTCATATCGCGTCGACGCTTGGTCCGGCATGAGAAAAGCTACTGTAGCACCTGACTGGGCAAATGCCGATGCACTCCCGAGAAGTCCGGCGACAAGCGCTGCGGCTCCGGTCATTTTGATTGCAGTTCTCGTCATTGAATTTCTCCCTTATCGTTTGATGACTAGTTTTTTGCGTTCCCGCTTCGGTTCTAAATCCCGTTTTGATTGGCCATGGGCGATGACTTGCCGTTTGCCATCCAGAAAATTGGCAAAGCAATCCCTACGGCGCGCAGCTGCGCTCCGTACTTCTCGCTGATTTTCGTCCTCCCTTTCCTCCTCCTATGCGGCCTCTACCGCTCTGACGTTCTGTGCCAACAATGTTTTAAAGCGCGAAGGGGCCATCCCCTTTTGCGCCAGGAAATGGCGATTGAAGTTGGAAATATTGTTGAAGCCAGCCGCGAAACAGATGTCGGTAATGGTCATCGCGGGCTCGCTCATCAGCAGATGGCACGCGAAATTAATGCGCAGCCGATTGACGTACTGGACGAGCGCCATACCCGTGTGGCGGCGAAAACTGCGTGAAAAAGCACTGGCGCTTTGTCCCGTCAGGCCAGCGAGATCCCCTTCGCTGAAGGGTTCAGTCAAGTGGCAGTTGATGTACGAAAGAGCCTGGTTGACGCCAGCCGACATGAATCCAGACGGATCGGGCATGTATCGGGAGCTTGCCAGCGAACGCGTTCCCACGGCAGAACTCATTGCATTCAACACCCCGATAAAGAGTTCAATGCGCCGCAAGCCTTTGGCTGCTACAAGTTCCTTCAGCATTGGTCCGACTGCGCTCGCCGTCACTGCAGAAAACAGCGCTCCGCGCCGACTGAGCTCCAACATAGGCAGGCACGCCGCCAGCTCGGGAAATACGTTGGTGGCGTCCGTTATGAACGCTTCGTTGAATTGCACCACCCTGCCCCGCAAGGGTATGCAGGTGCCGACAGGAATGTTGCTTACCCAGTTATGCGGCAAATTGGGGCCGGTGAGAACCAGGTTGCCCGGTTCGAACTCACCAATGAAGTCGCCTACGAAATATCTCCCGCTTGTCGCGACGACGTGATGTATTTCGTATTCTGGATGAAAGTGCCAGCGCACGGTGTGGAAGGGATAGCCGTGCTCCCAAGCCTTGAACGATTCGCCACGGCCGATCTGGACTACTTCCAAATCTGGATTCACTTGAATCTCCTCCCTGCGTCTATCAATCTTGCGGTCCTAACCGGACGCCTCCTCCCAGAAGCATTTTCACAAGCGCGGTTGAAACCTAGCCGTCATATAGCCCGAAGGCTACTACGGTAGCGCCACATGACTGATACTTTTTTGACATTTTGCTTCGAAAGAAGCGCTGTTTCGCACATGCGAACAGGAAGGCGACTGTTCGATTGCCATTACAAGACAACCACCGAAGCGCCCATGAGCCGCTGGCCATAATGCCGATGTTGACATCTTCGGCCCGGCGATTCATCAAAGGTTTATGAAATCACAGGAACTACTGCTCGCGTCCGAGCTCACCTCAGGTTTTCCAAGAATCCGTTCGATCCTTGCGGACAGACTTGCGGGCACGAAACTCATGATCGTTCCCACTGCAGCTTACGGCGAAGGATGGAAGCCGGACTACGAGAGCCACTACCGCCCATTTGAAGAAATCGGCTTCGAGGTTATTGACTATGACCTCGTCGGCAAGACGGCGGATGAGGTGAAGGCCGCTCTCGGGAAGGTCAGTGCCGTTTACATGAGCGGAGGTAACACTTTCTACCTCCTCGACCAAATGCGCAAAAGCGGCTTCTTTGATCACGTGCGCGAACGGATCAGGGAAGGACTGGTCTATATCGGCTCAAGCGCCGGCTCGATTGTCGTGACACCGGACATCGGTTACGCGGACGCCCTGGACGACCGGTCAAAGGCAGAGCAAAACAACGATATTGGTCTCAATCTGGTGAATTTTTCGATCCTGCCGCACATGGATCATGCCAGCTTCAGCGCTTTGGTCCAGAAAACCTACAACGCGTTTGAAGGCAACGGGACGATGTGCCTCGGCCTCAACGATGATCAGGTCATCCACGTTGTTGGCGATTCATTCAAGGTGATTTGAGGCTAGCTAAACTTTCCCACAAAAACAAAATACCGTTTCGCGCCAACGAACGTTATTCATGATGTCCGCTTGCGGCCAACAAGGGACAGCGCAGCTACGTCGGTCGTATTGAGCGAATTGGTAGACGACGATGAGCAAGGTTACAAGCCGTTCGAGATCGTTTTCGTTCTGCGCTATAGTCTGTAGACAAACTCTAGGGAGGAGTGGTTATGACGTTGCAAGAACGGATAGACCGCATCCAGAAATCGATTGATGCTGCCTACGAAGATATTAAGTGGGTCAAGGAACATTCAGCTTCTGCAGGCCATTGCAAGAAGTATCAAATCAACACCGACCAGCTAATTGCAAATGAGGAGAGGATAATTGCTATGTACGGGCAAATAAACAAAGGACTGAAAGAGAGGCTGGAATAGATCGTCTCAGCCCCTCGCGTTCGCTCGTACTGGGCTCAAAAATTATCATGCAACTGTTCCACTGCTTCACCGGTGCTTCCCCTCACTTCGCCCGCTTCGAGTGTGCTCGGCGTGATGGCGACGTTGGCGTTGTCGTTTGTGGCCTCCGAGGGGGCGTCACTACAGCCATGAAGGACGAACCGCTCACTTCGAATGGACATCTTTGGCTCGGGCCGGAAAGTCGGCATGCCTGTAACGATCAACTTGTAGCTCTACGTGGAACAACAAGTTTGGCGGTGAGCGTCTGGACGATTTCGCCATGCTGATTGATGGTCCGGCTAACTATGACTGCAATACCGCGATCCGGCTTTGATCGGGATGGCGTGACTTCGATCACCTCGCTTTCCACGTGGAGAGTATCGCCGGGCCGTGTCGGTGCCGGCCAGTTTATTTCTCCTCCTGCCCCGATGATCCCGCCGGCCAGCGGCAGGCCGCCCTCCACATTCAGCCGCATCGTGATAGCGGCCGTGTGCCATCCGCTTGCTGCCAAACCTTTGAAGAGCGTACTCCTGGCTGCCTCCGCATCCGTATGAAACAATTGTGGATCGAATTGCGCGGCGAACGTCGTGATCTGTGTTTTATCGATCGTGTGAGTAGCGCTGACGAAGCGCTGCCCACATGGAGATCGTCGAAATGGAGACGATCCGCCGGGATTTGATCACTCATGATTCACCTCCTCCGCGTAGTTCATAAATGCTCACGGCATTGTTTGACCAACTCCTGCCCAAATCTTACCACGTTTGAGGAGCCAAGCGGGAACTGTATGATACTCTGGCATTGCCATTGCCCTTGTTTGGAGGATCGACGGAACGCCGTTGACATGTACACCTCAATGGGTGCGGGTGCGGTCGCGCTGACCGGACGCCTGACTGGCACCTTCGCGCTGCGCCGGAGGGTGAGAGAACAATATCTCGCTTTAGGACCGAAGCGGTTCTTTGCAGTCTAATTCACCCGAGATAGCCGGATACGCCGTCCCAAAACAGTTTCACTGCTACCAGGACCAACAATCCATAGCAGGCGCGATAAGTCTGGCGTTGGTCCAACCTTCCGTTGAGCCGCCACCCGATCCAGACTCCGCTGGGAATGGCCAACAGACAGATCGCCATCAATGCCCAGACACCGGCAGTCGGCTGCACCAGCAGCAGCCATGGCACCGCCTTGGTCGCGTTGCCGACAGTAAAGAACATGCTCGTCGTGCCCGCGTAGACTTCCTTGCTGAGGCCGAGAGGCAAGAGATACATCGCAAGCGGCGGTCCGCCGGAATGCGCCACCATGGTCGTGATACCCGAGCCGAGACCGGCCGCGATCGCCTTCGGTGTCGAACGCGGACGGGTGGTTACCTCGCCGCCTCTCAAAAACCAGAGACCCACAAACATCAGCGTGATCACCGCCATCACGATCGCGATGGCCCTGTGGTCGAGGAAGCGAAAGAGCCCATAGCCGAACCCGATGCCGACAACGAGTGCCGGCACAAGCAGCACAAGGTCCGGCCGCGACCACGTCGAAGGCTTCCAGTAGCGCAGCGCGAACAGATCCATCGCGATGAACAGGGGGGCGAGCAGACCGCCGGCGGTGACCGGGTCCATGACGATCGACAACAGCGGGATGCCGACGATGGCAAATCCGCCACCGAAGGCTCCTCGCATGAAGCTGATCAGGAACACGCCGGCAAAGGCGACGAGGATCGTGGCGGCCGTGAGCTCCAGTGTAACCGGAGAGGTCATCATATCCTCGTCCGGTCGGGATCGCTCATGAAGCCGTGCACCGCCGCCTCGATCTGGGAGCGCGCGAGGCCGATGTCCCGCAGTGAGTTGTCCTCAAGCTCGCGAAGGTGCTCAATCGCCCCGCGATGGACGCAATAGCGGGCGATGCTCTCCCAACAGGCGTTGAGAATCCGAAGAGGTGTGGCCGGGCGCTTTGTCGAAGACGTGGCGGCGGTTGAAAGGGTTACGGACATTTTGACCTCCAGATGTTGCCCTGCGGCAATACTGTGCTGTCGGCGCGCTCGTTGAGCGCGGCCGCTGCCCTGTACCGCAGACTATGGTATTTTCCGGTGCAATCCGGTTGACGTAGTTAATATGCTCCGATACTATACTCGGTGCAATTAAAACATTGCACTCGGAGCAATATATGTCGAAATCCGACTATCTGGTGCTGGCTGATACGATCGCCGCAGAAATCGCCAACGGCACGCTCCGGCCGGGCGACCGACTGCCTCCCCAGCGCAGCTTTGCCTATGAACGCAAGATCGCCGTGTCGACGGCGAGCCGCGTTTACACCGAGCTATTGCGCCGGGGCCTCGTCGTCGGCGAGGTCGGCAGGGGCACCTTCATCTCCGGCGATGCCAGGCGCGGCGCGGCAGCACTGGCCGAACCGCGTGCCGTGCGCATCGACCTCGAGTTCAACTATCCGATGCCGCCCAACCAGACCGCGCTCATCGCGAAAGCCCTGAAAGGTCTGGACAACCCTGCCACGCTCGATGGCGCCCTGCGCCAGGCAACCAGCGTCGGAACACCGGCAATGCGCAGCATCGGCGCCGCGTACCTGTCGCAGGGTGCATGGTCACCCGCCCCCGAACAGCTCGTCTTCACCGGCAACGGCCGGCAGAGCATAGCCGCAGCGCTCGCCGCAGTCGTTCCGACGGGCGGGCGCTGCGGTGTGGAGGCGCTGACCTACCCCTTCATCAAGGGCATTGCAGCACGGCTGGGCATTGCGCTGGTGCCGCTGGCGATGGACGAAGGCGGCGTAAGGCCCGACGCGGTGCAAAAGGCGCACCACGAGGCCCACCTTTCGGCCATCTACATTCAACCGTCGGTCCAGAATCCGTTGGGCATGACGATGAATGCCGCGCGGCGGGCCGATCTCCTGCGTGTTGTCGAAGGTCTCGGCCTGCCGATCATCGAGGACAATGTCTACGGTTTCCTCGACGATGCAGCGCCGCTTGCGGCACTCGCGCCGGACACCTGCATTGTCGTCGACAGTCTCTCCAAGAAGGTCGCGCCGGGCCTGACGCTGGGCTTCATCGTGCCGCCGCCGCGCTTGCGTGAAAGCGTGACGGCATCCGTCCGCTCGGGCGGATGGACTGCATCGGGATTTGCGTTCGCCGCGGCGGAGCGAATGATGGAAGACGGCACCATTGCCGAGCTGACGAGACTGAAGCGTCTCGATGCACGCGCGCGGCAGAAACTGGCAATCGAACGTCTTGCGGGTTTCGAAGTCCAGACCAACGGCAAATGCTATCATCTGTGGCTGACACTGCCGCCACACTGGCGCTCGCAGGCCTTCGTCGCTGCCGCAGCCAAACGCGACATTGCATTGACGCCCTCGACGACCTTTGCCGTCACGCCCGGCCATGCGCCAAACGCGGTCCGGCTGGCGCTGGCCGCCCCGACAATGGACCAGCTGGACATCGGCCTCTCCACACTGGTCGCGATGCTGAATGCCAGGGAGGACGATTTCGATTCGACAGAATGAGCGAAGTGTCGATGGCGCAGGGAACCAACATCGACAAGTCGGATAGAAGGGTGGAAGCCCTCCGCGAGGAATTCCGGACCGATGCAGAATCGGTTTTCGCAGAACATTCGAGCTCTCTAGATCGGTCGGTTAAATCTGGAAATGCCCCGGGATAGCCATGTGTCGCATCAATGCACTCAATGTTCGCGATCCGAGATTTCGAACAGGTGCCGAATTCTGCTGACCAGCCCAGGCATTGCATGGATGCCTGGAAGGTCTTCGCTATTGCTAAAGAGATGTTTTTCAGCCTCTGCACGACGCGAGAAAATGAGGCCGAGCTCGTCGACAAGACCAGGCCGATCCTGCAGAAGCGGAGCCAATGTTTGCTTTGCGACCTCGTAGACAACCGCGTAAGTCAGAGCCCGGATAGCGCCGGGCTCGCCAGCGCCGGTCAGGAGACCAGCCTCGCCAAAATAGTCGCCCGGCGCAAACCTGCCGAGTTCCAGTTGCCGTCCACCCTCACTGCGGGTGACACAAAGCACGCCAGAGCGGACAATCATCAAGGAGTTCAGGACATTGCCTTGATCGACAATGAGATCGTCTTTTTGAAAGGTGCGCCGCTGCATCGCGTTAGCGAGAACTTCCTTTTCATCCTCTGTGAGTGTTGCAAACAGCGAAATGGCATCAAGAAATCGCATCGGCGTTGATCTTGCACGTGATTGTAGATCCGCTGCAGACGTCGGAGCCGCGCTCTCACCAACATCCTTGGCCAATTGCAGCCCCGCGGCTTTGCTATGGCGGTAAATCAGATCGAAAATCTCATTCCTTGCCGGGCCCATGGTCGCAACATCGGCAACGCGGAACGATAGTTCGAGTTCGATGGCCGATCCATTGAGTGATTTGAGTTGAACAGTTGGCTCTGGCTTTGTCATGATCGACGTTGAATTTAGGAGGACCGTTCGCATCACATCAACAATGACGTTCGGCGTGGTCGTGGGAACAACGCGGACCGCAACTGTTCCACCGTGGCTTCGATCCGGACTGCTCATGTTGACGAGCCTTGCCTTGGCAAGATCGCTATTGGGCAAGATCACAAGATCATTCATCCCGTCGAGAAGATGGGTAGCGCGCCAGTTGGTTTCGACGACCTTCCCCTCTGTGCCATCGGACAGCGCAATCACGTCTCCGATCGCGTACGGCCGACCGAGGTTGAGCGCGATGCCAGAAAAGACGTCGCTCAGCGTACTCTGCAGGGCAAGACCAAGTATGATGGCTAGAACACCGGATGTGGCGATGAGCGTTCCAACGGGAACGCTGAAAACGTTGGCGACGACCGAAAGCACCACACCCAGATAGATAATGCCGACTACCAGGTCCTGTATCAGCCGTCCTTCTCGGGGTCGTCGCTCAAAGATCAGAAACACGCGCGCAAACGCAATCAACACCCACGCCGCATTCAGCCACCAAACCATCTTGGCAGTGCCGATGAATATTTTCTGCACAACCGTGGCGGTTGGAGGACCCACCTCGTATGGAATGATGCCGCGATAGAGCAGCAGACCAGTCAGCAGAACGAAGAACGTGACCTGCAAGACGAGGTGCCAGGTCCGACGGTTCCGCAACGCAAAACGGAAAACGAATGTACCAACGACCGCTAGGCTTCCCAACTGAATAGCCGGATCAGCAATGATTTCCGAAAATGTCATGGTGATATGCCACCCACTCCGTTCGTTGCAGCCATTCGGGTTCAAGTCCCTCCACCATTGGAACTGGGCCGGACCTTAATTTGCGGCCAACAAGGCCGTTGTCGCCCGTTGTAAATTTGACGGGCGAGACACTATGCGACAGATCTATTGACGGGTTTGCGGCCCGCTATGTCTGCTTGAGCTCGGTAATCGTCGCCTCCGGCACTCCGGTGAAGTTGTTACTCAACAAGTAACGTGGGCTGGATTGGACCCATCGGTTGAGATCAATCTCTTCGAATTTGCCATTGTCCCATGTCTGGACGATCTCGAGATCCTCATCGCCGATGTTCTTGATCGCATGCCCGAAACCCTGCGGAATATAGGCGACATCGCCGGGCTTGAACTCGGCCACCTTGCCGCGTCCGCCTGAGCCGAAGAGCGCTACCTGTCCCTTGCCGCGCAGATAATAGTGCCATTCGTTGGCGTTCACGTTCCAGTGCAGATTTCGCATGGCTCCGGGCTTGATGGTCATCACGCCGCCGGACATCGACTTTGAGATCGGCCATTCGTCGACCGTCGCGAGGCGGAACGTGCCCCCATCGAAGTCGCGCACCGCCCGGTTGTCGTGCAGCAGGCTGAACTTGTGCGTCGACTCCTTTGGCCACGGCGCGTCGAGGGCCTCGGTCGCCGGCAGCACGGTGCCCCCTGAATGTAGGTTTCGCCTTTGGGGAAGGCGTCGAAAACGTCCTTGGGCACGCCGAAGTCAAGAGCCAGCATGTCCTTGGGCGTCACGTTGATCCAGTCCGTGATGGAGAAGGTGCCATGCTCGGAGAAGGCGCCGTTATCGAAGGAAAGAATGAAGTGGCAGGGCTTATCGCCTATGGTCTGGATCGAGTGTCCATGGCCTTTCGGGAAGAACCATAGGTCGCCCGGCCCATAATTGTTGATCTCGCTCGCCCCTGACGGGTCAAGAACCACCGTCTGGCACCGCCCATCGAGCACATAGGCCCATTCGGCTGCGATGGCATGCCAGTGCAATTCACGGGATGCGCCCGGTTCGAGAAACATGTGGACGCCAGCGATCCCCTTGCTAATCGGGAACTGATGGACGGTAGCTTCTTTGGCCCAACCGCCAGAGGTCACTTTCGGAACGTTGCCGTCGAGCGAGAAGTGGAAGTCCTGCATTTCTGCTATGTCTTTGGGATCGTGGTAAGCAACTTTGTCGCCCGGAGGCAACTCGACTGCCTCTCGCGCAAATCCTCCATCCCCTGGCTTGAACTTAGACGGTTCAGGTTGTGCATTCACAAATGCGGTTGTCGAGAGTAGGCTTCCGGCAGCAGCACCCGTTGCCAGCAACTGGCGACGTGAAATGGTAAACATGGCATCCCTCCTATGGTTCACCGGAATTCATAATGGGCGCAAGTGTACCGCGATACATTACCACACCCTTTGGCGACCCTCCATTGGACGTTGGTATCGGAACCGTGCGCTTGGAAGTGATTGGGGTAATGCCGTGTCCGAGCTGATGGCACTACAGCAGCCTAATGGCCTGCTCGGTATCCACACCAACATGGCGGCCACCGTGCCGGCCGATATCTCCAGATCTGACAGCCGAGGTGGCGCAGGCTTGACCGCGCCACCTCGCACTGTCCGGAAAGCGGGTGCAACGGCGTTTTCTGCGGACGACCCGGGCGGCAGCGCAACGACGGTATGTTCACCACTTATAAAAGGTGGATATTAGGGTGGATCGCGAAAAACGATCCATCATAACATACTGAAAATTATTCTATTTCTGCGGAAAAGTGGTGCCCCCTGCCGGAATCGAACCAGCACTCCTTTCGGAACCTGATTTTGAGTCAGGCGCGTCTACCAATTCCGCCAAGGGGGCCGCAAGAGCGTCGGACATGGGTGAACCCACAACCGTGAAAAGCCAAATACATGCAGAGCCACCCTTCGGTCAACAGCAATAAGATGATTTCTTAAATGTAACACAGTCGTGTGTTGCCCTGCGCGTACCGGACAATTAGAGGCGAATGGCCAAGAAAACAGCCTTGGCAAAAATTGAGCGAAACGATTCCATTTGGCTGCGGTTTGCTCTAAAGATCACCCCACTTTTCAAAATAGCCTCCCCCACAGGAACCGATTTGATGCTGCGCAGACTATACGATTGGACCATGTCTCTGGCAGCGCGCAAATCGGCGGAAGTCTGGCTTGCCGTCATCGCGTTCATCGAAAGCTCGGTGTTCCTCGTTCCGGCCGATGTGCTGTTCCTGCCGATGGCGCTGGCGCGTCCGCAGCGCGCCTACCGCTATGCGTTGGTGGCAACCGTCGCGTCTGTCCTCGGAGGCATAGCCGGCTGGCTTCTCGGTTACTACGCCTATGAGACATTGGCGAAGCCGATCCTTGAAATGTACGGCAAGCTCGATGCCTTCGAACAATTGCGTGGTTCGACCAGCGCCGATGCGATCCTGCTCCTGCTTGTCACATCGGGCCTGGCCCACCTGCCGCCGATCAAGGTCGTGACGATCCTTTCCGGAGCGGCAGGGGTTAATATCTGGTTGTTCATCGTCTCGGCGGTGCTGGCGCGTGGCGCACGCTTTTTCTTCCTCGCCTGGCTTTTGCGGCGCTACGGCGAACCCATTCGCCACTTCATCGAAAAACGGCTTGGCCTGATCGCGGGCGCAGCAGCGCTTGTCCTGATTTTGCTCTATGCACTGTTCCACTACACCCAGCTGTAAACCGATCGCCATGAATGAGGACGTCAAGGTATTATGACTGCAACGAATTCCCCCATACATTTCAGGACAGCCGTATTTCTCTTCCTCGCAATGATTTTTACGGTCGGGTCCGCGCTCGGTTTTCAATACATCGGCGGGTATCTGCCCTGCAAATTGTGCCTGGAACAGCGCTTTCCCTACTATGCCGGCATTCCGCTGATGGCATTGGCTATTGCCTCGTCCAGCCTGAAATGGCCAGCGAGCCTTACGCGTCTCCTGCTGGCACTGGGCGGACTCCTCATGCTCATTGGCCTCGGCCTCGCCGTCTTCCATGCGGGCGTTGAATGGAAATTCTGGGCCGGACCGACGGATTGCACCGCAGTAGCCATGTCGATCACCACCGATGCGGGCAATCTTCTGAAGGATATGAACGCCATTCACCCGCCCGCATGCGATACGGCCGCGCTGCGCGTACTTGGCCTGTCCTTTGCCGGCTGGAATGCCATCGCCAGCTTTATTCTGATAATCGTCGCTTTCCGCGGCGCAGCGAAGGCGTAGCGCCGTCGCTGAGACCATCTGAGAATTCATCCCGCTGAGTCAGCTGGTGCGGTTTTCGAGAACCGGAGCGCAGCGTACATATGGTACGTGAGCACCGGAAGCGCAGAAAACCACATCAGATGGCCATCGGGGTGGATTGGCAGAGGTCTCAGGGTTCCAGCTCGACATCCCAGTAGAGATAATCCATCCAGCTTTCGTGCAAGTGGTTTGGCGGAAACAGCCGGCCGTTATTGTGCAAATCATGCACCGTCGGCTCATAGGGCTTCTGCCGCGGCCACATTTTGGCACGGTTGGGCATGAGGCCGCCCTTGCGAAGATTGCAAGGTGAACAGGCTGCCACGACGTTCTGCCAGATCGTCTCGCCACCAGCACAGCGCGGAATAACGTGATCGAAAGTCAGATCTTCCTCCGAGCCGCAATATTGGCATTCGAACCGGTCGCGCAGGAAGACATTGAACCGGGTAAAGGCAGGATTGCGCGAGGGTTTGATGTAAGTCTTGAGCGATACCACGCTCGGTAGCCGCATCGCGAAGGAGGGCGAGGAAACCTCGTGCTCATATTCGGCGACGATGTTCACACGGTCAAGAAAAACCGCCTTGATCGCGTCCTGCCAGGACCAGAGCGACAAGGGGTAATAACTGAGCGGACGGTAGTCCGCATTGAGTACCAGAGCCGGTAACCCGTCCGGCGAGACGGCTATTGTCAAGGAATCAACTCCCAATCCAACCATCAGGCTTGCATTATTGTAAGCTGGACGTGACAGGAATGTGAAGCAAATTGCGGTGTTTGCTAAGGAAAAACCCCGTTATTTCAACTTCATGGCACTGGTGTGCCATCGCGGCCACGTGTTGCGGCATAGTAAGCCCAGAAAAGTCGGGCGGCAACACCGCGCCACGGCGTCCAGCGCTCGGCAAAGAGCCGCAGCGCCTTGGAGTCCGGCCGCACTGATTCGCCATAGGCATGGGCATAGGCATGCTGAAGCGCGACATCGCCCGATGGGAAGACATCCGCATGGCCCGCGGAAAACAGCAGATAGACTTCCGCCGTCCAGGGCCCGATGCCCTTCACATCGGTCATTACCTGCATGGCCTCGTCGACCGGCATATCCGCCAAAGCGGCAAGATCGAGTTGTCCGGCAATGACCGCTTCGCTGATTCGGGCGAGAGTGGCCTGCTTTGCACGGGATAGGCCGGCAAGGCGCCACGCCTCCTCACCGGCTGCAAGGTAGTTATCCGGTGTCAGGGGATGGATGATGCTGACGAGCCGCTTCCAGATCGAATCGGCGCTGGCCTTGGAGACCTGCTGCGAAACGATCACCGAGGCAAGGCTCTCGAAGCCCGGGACTGAACGGCGCAGCGGCAGCGGCCCCGCGCGTTCGGCAATCGCCATAAGTTCGGGGTGGGTTTGCAGCAAGGCATCCAGCCCTTCCGCAATATCCTCGAGCGTATCAATTCTGCGCATTTCAATCGTTCACTTTGCTTCGTTTGGGAAACACCGTATCAATTGCTTCGATACCCACGCAAGAACGCCACTCATCACTCATGACAGTTCCGGTATTCCGCTTTGCCCCCAGCCCCAATGGCCATCTGCACCTCGGCCATGCCTATTCCGCGTTACTCAACCAGCAGATGGCGCGCGATGCAGGCGGCAGATTGCTCCTGCGCATGGAAGATATCGACCGGGAGCGCTGCACGCCGGAACTCGAACAGACGATGGAGGAGGATCTGCACTGGATCGGCTTCGATTGGGAGAAGCCGGTCCGCCGCCAGTCGGAACACTTCGCTGTCTACCGCGAGGCGGTTGATAGACTGATCAATATGGAGCTTGTATATCCGGCGTTTCTAAGCCGCGGCGAGATCAAACATGAAATCGACAATCTGGGCGGAAATGCGGGTTGGCCGCGCGATCCAGATGGAGCCTTGCTCTATCCGCAAACGGACCGGCAGCTTTCAAACGTCGAGCGCGAACGGCGCATCAGTGAAGGACAACCGTTTTCATGGCGTTTGAACATGGACCGTGCACTCGAACATATTGGCGAGCCGCTTTTCTGGACCGAGCTTGGCGGTGAAGAAAGCGCGGTTGAAGCAGCACCACGCGTTTGGGGTGACGTCATCATTGCGCGAAAGGATATGCCAACGAGCTATCATCTATCGGTCGTCATCGACGACGCGCTGCAGGGCATCACCCACGTCGTGCGCGGCAAGGACCTTTTCCAGGCCACCAGCGTCCATCGCCTGCTGCAGTGGATATTCGATATCGAGCCGCCCGTTTATCACCATCATGCCCTTATCCTGGACCACGACGGGGAGAAACTTTCGAAAAGCCGCAAGGACACCGCGTTGCGTTCACTGCGGCAAGAAGGTGTCACCTGTCAGGAGATACACGCTATGATCGGGTTGTGATGATGACGATTATCTCCCCCTTTGTGGGGGAGAAAGGATTTTCCTGGATTTAGCCTCTTTGCTAAATCCTTGGAAAATCCAAGTGAGGGGGTAGTCCAATGAAGCAAATCCCCTCTCTGGCGATTTCTAGCACTTAGCAAGGGCTAAGATGCTGAAATCGCTATCTCTCCCACAAGGGGAGAGATAGTCGGCGCAGATCTGCTGACCAAACAACATCTAGCTCTCAACCCCTCGTTGATATAAACAACTGCTCACTCCCTCGATCCGGTCTCCTGACAATGCCTGTCCGTTATTTTCCCGCTCTGTTCGTCGTTCTTTGGGCCACCGGCTTCATCGGTGCGCGTTACGCGATGCCCTATATGGAGCCGTTCTATTTCCTCACGGCGCGGTTCGCCATTGCCGGAGCTATCCTCGGCCTCTGGGTTGTGCTCGATGGCAATCATTGGCCCAGCAAACGCGGCGCGATGCACGCGATCATCGCGGGGTGCCTGATCCACGGGGCGTATCTCGGCGCCGCCTTCTGGGCCATTCACAATGGATTGCCCGCAGGCATGTCGGCGCTCGTCGTTGGACTGCAGCCCTTGATCACCGCGCTCATCGCGGGCCTGGTACTCGGCGAAACCATCCAGCCGCGCCATTGGGCCGGGCTCGCCGTCGGCTGCATCGGCGTCGCCATGGTCCTCTGGCCAAAGCTCGTCATTTCCGCTGGCGGCATCACCCCGGCGACTGTTTCGGCAGCCATCTTTTCGGTTGTTGCCATCAGCATCGGCACCGTCTGGCAAAAACGCTTTGTAGGCGCTATCGATCTGAAGGCGGGTACGACCCTGCAATATCTCGGCGCCGCCGTCCTCACTGGCATATTCTCACTATTACTGGAAACACACACGATCATCTGGTCAGGCGAGTTGGTATTCGCCATGTTCTGGCTGGTATTCGTCCTGTCGATAGGCGCCGTGCTGCTGTTGATGCTACTCATCAACCAGGGGGCGGTGTCCAAGGTCGCATCGCTGTTCTATCTGGTCCCGGGCGTCACGGCACTGATGGCTTATGCGTTGTTCGGCGAAACACTGACGCCATTTCAGTTGGTGGGAATGTTCATTGCCACCCTAGGTGTTGCCCTCTCGACAGGTCAGAGACGCGTGGCTTCCTCGATTTCCCAATAACGGATGATCGCGGCGTTGATTTCCGCGCCGATGATGAAGATCGCCGCCACGATGTAAAGGAAAACGATCGCCGCCATGATCGATGCGAGGCCCGCATAAGTCGACACGTAGGTTGCAAAGGTTTCGAGATAACTTGCAAAGATCGTAGCGCCAATGGTCCAGGCAAGCAGTGTCAACAGAACGCCGGGCAAGATCTCGACAAACCGGCGGTGCCCGGCCGGCAGCCACAAATGCACGACCAGCAAGCCGATGATCAGCACGGCCGACGCAATACAATAGCGCCAAAAACTGATCGTTCCTGATACGAGGACAAGTTCCGGGATATAAATGGTCGCGATACGCATGGCGAGCGGCGCAAGGATCAGCAGGAAGCTGATAGCCATGATACCAATCGTCGCGACGATGACATAGCCGAGGCTTTGCAGGCGGCAATAGACGATCGAACGCGTATCGATGACGCGATAAGCACGGTTGAGCGCCACCCGCAGCGCTTCGATACCGTTCGAGGCAAAATAGGCTGCCGCGATCACGCTGATCGTCAAAAGGCCGCCGCGCTGGATATTGAGGACATTGCGCACTTCCTGCGCAATCGGCTTGGCGATCACCTCCGGCCAAGTATCGAAGATCACGTGAACGGCCGTATCGGTGAATGCGCTCGCTCCAAGAAAACTTGCTAGAGAAGTCGCGAAAATCAGGAACGGAAAAAGTGCGAGAATTCCCGAAAGGGCAACGTGGCTCGCGAGCGCCCAACCATCATCGGTGCTGAAATGCCGCCACGTATCGACGACAACACGCCAAAGAAAAGATCTTGCCCTACGCATCGATGATTGTTCGCCCCTTCAACTGAGCAGATTGCAAGGCGCCGGCGAATATGTGAAGTCTTTTCATGCAATCAATTGAAAAACATCCGGAAAACATGACCCGTTCTAGAACGATTTTGATCACAGGATGTTCCAGCGGGATAGGTGCCTATTGCGCCCGGGCGTTGAAGCAGGATGGCTGGACCGTCTTCACGACCGCCCGGAATCCCGCTGATATTGAAATGCTTCAGGCCGACGGCTTCACCGCATTTTATATGGACTACAGCAAATCCGAATCGATCGCTGCGCTCGTCGAAGCAGTGCTCGGCGAAACCGGCGGCACGCTGGATGCCCTTTACAACAATGGCGCCTATGCCTTGCCGGGCGCTGTCGAAGACATTCCGGTTGCAACGCTCCGGGAACAGTTCGATGCAGCGTTCTTCGGCTGGCATGAACTGACGCAGAAAATCGTTCCGGTCATGCGAGCGCAGGGTCACGGCCGCATCGTTCATTGCTCATCGATTCTCGGCCTCCTGCCGATGAAATGGCGCGGCGCCTATGTTGCTGCGAAGTTCGCGCTGGAGGGCCTCATGCTGACGCAGTGCATGGAACTGAAGGGCTCCGGCATCGAAGTCTCGCTCATTGAACCCGGGGCAATCGAATCGCGTTTCACCTCCAATGCCTTCCAGCAGGTCGAGCGGTATATCGACATCGAAAAATCGGTGCATCGCGAGGTCTATCGCAAGCTTGTCGGCCAGTTCTCGCTGGAAGGCCGCAAGTCGCGCTTCAAGCTTGGTCCGGAGGCCGTATATGCTGTTCTGAAGCACGCGCTGGAAAGTCCACGTCCCAAACCCCACTATCTGGTGACGCGACCTGCCAAAATTGCCAACTTTGCCCGCAGATTTCTATCCGCACGTGCGCTATATCGCGTGCTTGCGAGCCAGTCGTGACAGGAGCAGACTGCAGGCAAGTCTGACGATCAAGGGATAAAGTATGGATATCATCTTCAAATTTCTGGCGCTCGTGGCAATTGCCGCGGTGACCATCGTGCTCCTCATTGGCCTGCGCAACATGATGAAAGGCGGCGACGCCAACTTCTCCAACAAGATGATGCAATTGCGCATATTATTGCAGCTGGTCGCCATTATCCTCATCGTCGGTGCAATCTATTTCCACCGCGCGGCAGGCTAGAGGCACCAATCATATGGTCAAGCTCAACAAGATCTACACGAGGACCGGCGATGACGGCACGACCGGCCTCGGCAGCGGCGAACGGCGCGTCAAATATGATCTGCGCGTTGAAGCCTACGGCACAGTCGACGAAGCAAATTCTTGTCTCGGGCTTGCGCGACTCCACACGGAAAAAGACTTCCCCGAACTCGACGCCATGATTATGCGCATCCAGAACGACCTCTTCGATCTCGGTGCCGATCTTGCAACGCCCGATACGGGTCAAACCCTCCCTTACGAACCCTTGCGCATTATCGACAGCCAGGTTCTTCGCGTCGAAGCCGATATCGACCAATTGAACGCCAATCTTGCGCCATTGCGTTCTTTTGTGCTGCCCGGCGGCTCGCCCGCATCCGCCGCCCTGCACCTTGCCCGGACCGTGGCGCGCCGCGCCGAGCGGCACATGGTCGAACTCGCGCAGAAGCCTGATGAGACGGTCACACCTGCCGCCCTGAAATACATCAACCGCGTTTCGGATTTTCTGTTTGTCGCCGCCCGCGTGGTCAATGACAATGGCGCGAGGGACGTGTTATGGGTGCCCGGCCATAATCGCTAAATGTCGTAATCGCTAAGGCTGGGGATCGGCGCCGATGTTCATTCCATTGCATGACGCCAACAGTCTCAAATACATCAAGCTGCAATATGTGACGCTTTCGCTGATCGTCATCAACGTGCTTGTCTATCTGGTCATGGCTGTTGATGGCGAGACTGCCCAGGCCGCCGCAATCGGCCTCGGTTACATCCCCGCCGTCATTCATGACATGGCGGTTCTGCCCGCCAGTTACTACTTCGTCCCATCCGATGTCACCTACATCACCTATGCGTTTCTCCACGCGGATATCTTCCATCTCGGCGGCAATATGCTGTTCCTCTGGGTTTTCGGCGACAATGTCGAGGACGCGCTTGGCCACATCAAATTTCTCATCTTCTATCTTCTGTGTGCCGCAGCCGGAGCGTTCCTGCATGGCGTGATCCTGCCCGATTCAGAAGCGCCGCTCATCGGCGCTTCTGGCGCCATCGCCGGTATCGTTTCCGCCTATCTGTTGCTGCATCCCCGCGTGAAGGTCTGGGTGCTGGCGTTTGGGCGCATTCCCCTGCGCATCCCGGCAATCTATCCGCTGGTGCTATGGGTCGTGACGCAATTCGCAATGCTTGTATGGGGCGGGCAGGAACAGGTGTCCTGGCCGGCCCATGTCGGCGGCATCATCGCCGGCGCTGTTCTCATCGTGATAATGAAGCGCCGAAGCGTACCATTGTTTGACCGGGCTATCGTCTCGCCGCGCGCCGTAGTTGTAGAGAAACAACCGGAGCCCGTCACCCGCGAGGCAGAACCGGTCAAGTGGGGCCGCTGATCGTTCTTTCAATCGGTTGAACTTGGCGCAAGCAGATTGACCTTTACGTCGCTCATATTTACGGTCCCGCGCAACTCAGACGCGGCAGTGTCGTTTTTCTCACCTCCATGTCGGCTTCCGGCAAGCGGGTAGCACCATCGGACAGGTAAATCTGTCCTTCGTTTATTTGAGAGGGAATCCCTATGAAAGTCCTCGTACCGGTAAAGCGGGTAGTCGATTACAATGTGAAGATCAGGGTTAAAGGCGACGGCTCCGGCGTTGAACTCGCCAATGTGAAGATGTCGATGAACCCGTTCGACGAAATCGCCGTCGAGGAAGCGCTCCGTCTGAAGGAAGCCGGCAAGGTCGAGGAAGTGGTCGTCGTATCGATCGGCCCGGCGCAGGCTCAGGAAACCATCCGTACCGCGCTCGCCATGGGTGCCGATCGCGGCATTCTGGTCAAGGTCGACGATATCGTCGAGCCACTCGCTGTCGCCAAGATCCTGAAAGGCGTCGTCGACGCCGAACAGCCAAAGCTGGTCATCCTCGGCAAGCAGGCCATCGACGATGATGCCAACCAGACAGGCCAGATGCTTGCGGCCCTGCTCGGCTGGAGCCAGGGTACTTTCGCATCCAAGGTCGAACTTGGCAGCGACAGTGCCAAGGTCACCCGCGAAGTCGATGGCGGTTTGCAGACCATCGAAATCACGCTCCCGGCGATCGTCACCACCGACCTCCGCCTGAACCAGCCGCGTTATGCCTCGCTGCCGAACATCATGAAGGCCAAGAAGAAGCCGCTGGATGAAAAGTCCGCTGCCGATTATGGCGTCGATACCAAGCCGCGCCTCAAGGTCATCAAGACCGAGGAGCCGGGTGGCCGCAAGGCGGGCGTCAAGGTCAAGGATGTGGCTGAACTCATCAGCAAGCTGAAGAACGAAGCCGGCGTTCTGATTTAAAGGATAAGGAATTTCACCATGGCTATTCTTCTTTTTGCCGAACATGACAACGAGACCCTTTCCGACCAGACGGCCAAGGCACTGACGGCAGCGCTTGCCATCGGCTCCGATGTGCACGTACTCGTGGCGGGCAAAGGCGCCAAGGGCGTCGCCGATCAGGCTGCAAAGCTTGCCGGTGTCAAAAAGGTTCTCCTCGCCGACAATCCGGATCTGGAAAACCGCCTTGCCGAAGCAAGCGCGGCGCTCATCGTTTCACTCGCTGGCAACTATGACACGATCATTGCCGCCGCGACCACAAACGGCAAGAACATCCTGCCGCGTGTTGCTGCCCTGCTCGACGTCATGCAGGTCTCGGACATCATCGAAGTGATCTCGCCCGATACATTCAAGCGTCCTATTTATGCGGGCAACGCCATCCAGACCGTGCAGGCGACCGATGCCAAGAAGGTCATCACCGTCCGCACCGCAACCTTCGCGGCAGCTGGTGAAGGTGGTTCGGCTCCGGTCGAGAACGTCTCGGCTGCAGCCAATCCTGGCCTTTCCAAGTTCGTCGAGGCCAAGCTTTCCGGCGGCGACCGTCCCGAATTGACATCGGCGAGGATTATCATCTCCGGTGGCCGTGCACTCGGCTCGAGCGAGAAGTTCAAGGAAGTGATCCTTCCCGTTGCTGACAAGCTCGGTGCAGCTGTTGGCGCCTCGCGCGCTGCGGTGGATGCCGGCTATGCGCCGAACGACTGGCAGGTTGGCCAGACCGGCAAGGTGGTGGCACCGGATCTCTACATTGCCGTCGGCATTTCCGGCGCGATCCAGCATCTCGCCGGCATGAAGGATTCGAAAGTCATCGTCGCCATCAACAAGGACGAGGAAGCACCGATCTTCCAGGTCGCTGACTATGGTCTCGTCGGCGATCTCTTCGTCATCCTGCCGGAGCTTGAAAAGGCTCTTTGATTATTTAGTTCGAACTTTGAAATGAAATTGCTTGGCCGGGGTAGACGAACGCTACCCCGGCCATTTAGTTTGTGTGATATATTCATAAACAAAGCGGATGGAAACATGGCAGGCTCGATCAAGACCGTAGGCATTGTTGGCGCAGGGCAGATGGGCAGCGGTATTGCACATGTCTGCGCTTTGGCTGGATACGATGTTTTGATCCATGACCAGTCGGCCGAGCAGATCGAAAAAGCCCTCGCCACCGTTAACGGCAACATGGCCCGTCAGGTGTCCCACGGCAAGCTCGAGGAAGCGGAGCGCGTCAAGGGAATGTCGCGTATCCGCCCGGCATTGCGGATGGAGGACCTTTCCGGTGTCGATCTTGCCATTGAAGCAGCCACGGAAGACGAGACCGTAAAACGCAAGATTTTCGCGCAGCTTTGTCCAAACCTCAATCCGGAAGCCATTCTCGCCACCAACACATCATCGATATCGATCACACGCCTTGCTGCGACCACCGATCGCCCGGAGAGATTCATCGGCATTCACTTCATGAACCCGGTTCCGGTGATGCATCTGGTCGAGCTTATTCGAGGCATCGCAACAGAAAACGTCACATTCGAGAGTGCCCGGGAATTTGTCGCCAGCCTCGACAAAACCATTACCGTATCCGAGGATTTTCCGGCATTCATCGTCAATCGCATCCTTTTGCCGATGATCAACGAAGCGATCTATGTGCTCTATGAGGGCGTCGGCTCGGTCGATGCCATCGATACCGCGATGAAACTCGGCGCCAATCACCCCATGGGGCCGTTGCAGCTGGCCGATTTCATCGGCCTCGATACCTGCCTGTCGATCATGCAGGTACTGTATGACGGCCTGGCGGATTCCAAATATCGTCCCTGCCCGCTCCTGGTGAAATATGTTGAAGCCGGTTGGCTCGGACGCAAGGCCGGCCGCGGCTTCTATGATTATCGCGGCGAACATCCCGTTCCGACGCGCTGAATGTCCTCCACGCATGACTGTTGAGATTCATGCCATGACGCGACGAAAATGGTGGTTTTCGAGCACCGGAGCGCAGAAAAACACCATTTGCAGGCCGTCAGAGCGTGAATATCGATGAGCGGCGACGATAGCGCGCCGTACGATCCGGATACGCGGCGACTGTCCAAAGTCCTTGTCGAGATCGGCGCGGACCCTGCGACGAGAATATCGTTCGACGACATTCTTGACGCCTTGTCTGAACGCAGTTTCGGCGCGCTGATGATTCTTTTTGCGGCGCTCAACCTTGTGCCGCTGCCTCCGGGCAGTTCCACGATCTTCGGCATTCCGCTGGTGCTGCTCTCGATCCAGATGCTGCTGGGTTTCGAAAAACCGTGGTTTCCCGCCTTCATCCGGCGCAAATCAATGCAGGTCGAAACGTATCGCCGGTTCATTGCAAGGCTGGAGCCCATGCTCGTTCGCTTTGAAAAGCTGGCGCGCCCGCGCTATTGGTTCGTTCCGCAAATGATCGTCGAGCGTGTCGTCAGCATCGTCGCGCTGCTGATGTCGCTTATTGTCATCTTGCCGGTCCCGCTCATCAATCAGCTGCCGGCGCTCAGCATTGTCCTTTTGGCCATCGGCCTTGGCGAACAGGATGGCGTCTGGCTTGGAACAGGCCTTTTGGTGGCAGCGCTTGCCGCTGGCATCGCCATCGGGCTCGGCGCCTCGGTCGGTCTGGCGGCACTACACATCTTTGGATGAATATGACTGAACAGAAAAAAATTTCGATCTATGTCGACGCCGATGCCTGCCCGGTCAAGGCGGAAGTTTACCGCGTTGCCGAGCGTTATGGTGTGAAGACCTTCGTCGTCTCCAACTCGATGATGGCAATTCCGCGCGATCCAATGATCGAGCGTGTCATCGTCAGCGATGGTTTCGACGCGGCCGACGACTGGATCGCGGAGCGTGTCTCGCGCGGCGATGTCGTGGTGACGGCGGATATTCCGCTCGCCAGCCGCTGCGTCAAAGCCGGTGCCGACGCCATTTCGCCGACCGGGCGAGCCTTTACCGAAGCCTCCATCGGCAACACGCTCGCAACACGCAATCTTATGGACGAACTGCGATCCGCCGGGCAGATCACGGGCGGTCCGCGGCCATTTTCCCCGAAAGATCGTTCGAGCTTTCTTTCCGCGCTCGACCTCGCTATTGTGCGTTTGAAACGTGCGGGCTTCACCTCCTGACGGGAGTGCGGATGGGAGCTATGCGTTTCTTGGCATTGACGGAACGCGTCGCAGGCTCTACGAGAGCGCAACAAAGCTACATGCGTGCCGCTCGTGCTCCCATTGACGCCGAGCCGACCACACGCCCAAACCAGCACTGAAAGTTCATTGATGACTATTTTTGATTCTATCGCCCCGGCGTTGTCCGGTGCATTGGCAGCCCGTGGCTACGAGACCCTGACGCCGGTGCAGACCGCTGTTCTTGCGCCGGAAGCCGAGGGTGCCGACCTTCTGGTCTCCGCCCAGACAGGGTCCGGCAAGACTGTCGCCTTCGGTATCGCCATCGCACCGACCTTGCTTGAAGGCGAAGACCGCTTCACGTCCATTGGCGCACCTTACGCACTGGTCATCGCCCCGACGCGCGAACTGGCATTGCAGGTTCGGCGCGAACTGGAATGGCTGTACGAGCCCACCGGCGCGCGCATTGCCTCCTGCGTCGGCGGCATGGACATGACCAAGGAGCGCCGCGCGCTTCAACAGGGCGCGCATATCGTCGTCGGGACACCCGGCCGTTTGCGCGACCATATCACCCGCGGTTCGCTCGACATGAAGGAACTGCGCGCAGTGGTTCTCGATGAAGCCGACGAGATGCTTGACCTCGGTTTCCGCGAAGATCTCGAATTCATCCTCGGCGAAGCGCCGAAAGACCGCCGCACCCTGATGTTCTCGGCTACGGTACCAAAACCCATCGCCCTGCTCGCCAAGCAGTTTCAGAAAGACGCCCTGCGCATTTCCGCCACGAGCGACCGTGAGCAGCATGCGGATATCGAATATCACATCATGCCGGTAGCGCCGCGTGAGCGCGAAAACGCCATCATCAATTCCCTGCTCTTCTACGATGCGCAAAACACCATCATTTTCGGATCGACCCGTGAAGCGGTGAAGCACCTGACCAGCCGCCTGTCCAATCGCGGCTTTTCCGTCGTTTCCCTTTCAGGCGAACTCAGCCAGGCCGAGCGCACCAATGCCTTGCAGGCGATGCGCGATGGCCGTGCCCGGGTTTGCGTTGCGACCGACGTCGCGGCGCGCGGTATCGATCTGCCCAATCTCGATCTCGTTATCCATGCCGACCTGCCGAACAATTCCGAGACGCTTTTGCATCGCAGCGGCCGCACCGGACGCGCCGGGCGCAAGGGCATCTGCGTATTGATCGTGCCGGCATCGCGCCGCCGCACCGCCGAGCGCCTGTTGCAGGGCGCCAAGCTGTCGACGACCATGGTGCCGCCGCCGGATGCCGACGCGATCAACAAGCGCAACCATGACCGCATTCTCAACGATCCTTCGCTGACGGAAGTCGTGAGCGAGGAAGAGGCCGGATATGTAGCCGAATTGCTCGGCCTGCATTCCGCCGAACAGATCGCCGCTGCCT
>CAVZLS010000017.1:0-258860 GCA_963776115.1 uncultured Alphaproteobacteria bacterium
GGAATAATTAACGGCCCTGTGTATTGGCGGCACGCAATTTGTTCGCCATATCGAGGAGATCTAGGTCGCGTGCCGTTAGCAGTAGTTCGAGTCTCGAATTTTCGACCGTAGAATTTTCATCTCATCTCTCTTAGAAGAAGACCGCTTAAGCTTATCCTTTATTGTCGTTGGAAAAATTTTTCAAACGGGCACCTAGCCTTTTCGCAACCTCTACCGCCTTCGCGACTATGTCTGGACAAGGTCGGGCGTCTTTGAGCCCGAGCGATGTGTTGCTGTCTTTTGTCGTTGAGGACGTCGAGATAGTAACCATCAGAGCCAATAGTTAGGCAGTCTACCTCAGTATCCAAGACCTCCAAAAGGCGGTCCGCCATAAATGCATCGATTACGATGAATATGGCCGACCAGAGATTGACTATTGCAGATTCAAGGCTTGTTCCTCCGCTTCGGGACGGACGTACGCTTATAATTGGCCAAGGTGCAGCGATTCCTGTACGCCCCGAGAACGGAAGACCCATTTGGGCTGATGCATTGTGTGGGATTTTCGACGATGGGCGCTCGATTCGATCTAAAGCTATAAGTTTGTCGAGTCGGATCTCCAGATTGCGACAAGCCTGTTCGCGTGAAACTCGATCTGCAATCTCGCAGATCCGTTCAACTTCCGAAATGAGATCTTTAAACCGTGGTTTATAGAGGCTTGTGACATGAATTCGCGCTTTTTTTGCCAAAGTCGATTCCCGGAGATCTACTTTGCCCGGTTGAGAGCGAGCAGTTTGAGTCCGCCAACTCTTTCCGAAGGCGGTCGCTGGGAACGACGCCTTGACGGCCAGGCGACATCTCGACGTGTCCAACATGGTGAGGGTTATCAAACGGACACGCCGCGGCGACTATCCCGTCTTCGCAACTCGATGTAATTCGTCTCAACCTGGCGACGAGGAATAAAGTCTTGTCAAGCGTATCGCAAAGGACGGCGACGGCGAGCATCTGGACCATTGGCGGAAAATTCCTCGCACGACTGCTCGATTTCGTGAGCCTTCTGGTCTTGGCAAGGCTTCTGAGCCCGGCAGATTTCGGCCTTGTTGCCATCGCGACCTCGGTTCTGGTGATCGTCGAGGCGATCCTGGACCTGCCACTGACCCAAGCTCTGGTACGTCAGCGATCTCCTTCAGACCGGATGTTTGCCACGGCGTTCACGCTGAGCGTTCTCAGGGGGGCGGCCATCAGCCTCTTGATGGTGATCGTCGCTTGGCCGATGGCGCTTATCTATAATGATTCTCGGCTCGTCTCACTTGTCGCCGTTCTCTCCCTCGCACCGGCCATGCGCAGCCTGATCAGTCCGCGCATGGTTCTTTTCATGCAACACTTTGATTTCAAATGCGAGTTTGCGCTCGACATCATTGCCAAGGGCTCGACGCTCCTGTTCGGCGTCGGGGTGACGCTAGTGACCGGCAGCTACTGGGGACTGGCGATGGGGGCGGTCGCGGGCCCATTCGCGGCGGCGATCACCTCATATGTCTTCGCTCCGATGCGCCCCACTCTGACCCTTTCGGAGTGGAAGCATTTTCAGGACATGATTGGTTGGAACACGGTTGCGCAGGTCCTGAATTCCATCAACTGGCAACTGGATCGGCTGCTCCTGCCGCGCTTTACAAGCCTGTCGACATTCGGCGCCTTCAGCGTGGCGGATAATCTGGCCGGCATTCCGCATCAGACCTTTGTAGGGCCACTGATGCGCCCCTTGATGGCCGCCTTCTCCAATGTCGACGATCATCGAAAGCTGATAACCGCGTATCTGAAAGCGACAAACGCAATCACCCTGGTCGCAGCTCCGGTCCTTCTGGTCCTCGCTTTGCTTGCCGACCCGGTCGTGCGCATCATTGTCGGCGAGAAATGGGCATTCGCCATCCCAATTCTCCAATGGCTGTGTCTCGTCAGCCTGATCGGTCTTCCCGCAACCATCATGCCGGCGTTGGCTATGGTCATGGACAACACCCGCTATGTCGCACTTAGAATGTTCGTCGAGTTCGCCATAAGAGTTCCAGTAACGATCCTGGGAATCGCCTATTTCGGACTTGCAGGGGCACTCGCCGCGAGAATTGTGGCAGTTCTTGTCGCCTATGCCGCATCGCTCGTCATCACGCGACACCTGATCGGCGCGACATTCGGTGCTCAGCTGAATGCCTTTTTCAGGCCGCTTGCTGCCTGTTTGCCCATGATCGGTTTCCTGCTGTGCGTGCAGCCAGTGCTCAGTGCCATGCCTCCTGGCCTGAATCTCATTACAGGTTTGACCTTCTGCGGCGGAGCTGCGGTCACGATCTTCTGGGTCTCCGCGCTGTTGTTATGGCAAATCGTTGGAAGGCCCGATGGCCTCGAGACCATCGTCGTTCAGAAAATTTTGCCACGAAGAAGCGGGGCTCTCACCTCGTGATCGAAATTCAGACTAATCCGACGGTTGTTTTGGCATTTCCGGAGAAGCAGAATGTATTGCAGATTTGCTAAGAGACTCGTTTTTCTCATCGCCCTTGGTTCACTAGGATTCCTGGAGCAGCCCTCCGCGGCTCAA
This sequence comes from uncultured Alphaproteobacteria bacterium, assembly GCA_963776115.1. Classification (GTDB taxonomy): domain Bacteria; phylum Pseudomonadota; class Alphaproteobacteria; order Rhizobiales; family Rhizobiaceae; genus Phyllobacterium. Next base: position 2,561 of record CAVZLS010000017.1, read on the forward strand.
GAGCAGATCAATATCGATGCGTTCCAAATGACCTTCGAGGAGAACTTCGATAAGCTGGATGTCTCGGCCTGGGGAGAGAACGGCTCGCGCTGGATTGCCCATACGCCCTGGAATGGAGATTTTGGCGATGCCCGTTTCACCGATCCGACCGACGGGTTTCCCTTTACCGTCGACGAGGGGATCTTACGGATCGAGGCGCGTAAAGGCTCCGATGGAAACTGGCGCTCGGGCCTCCTGGCTTCGACGAACGCGAAAGGGCAGGGGTTCTCGCAGCAATTCGGCTACTTCGAGGCCCGGATGAAGCTGCCGCCAGGCAAGGGAGTCTGGCCGGCCTTCTGGCTCATCGGCATCGACCGGTCGAAATACACTGCGGAGATAGACGTAATGGAATATTACGGTCGCGTGCCGTACGAATTCAGCAGCGGTTTTCATATCTGGCGTCAGAGCCAGGGCGGTGAGAATACCACCGGCGGCCATTGGACAACTGTCAAGGACGGGACGTTGAGCAATGAATATCATACCTACGGCGTGGAAATTTCACCGGACAAGACGATCATTTATCTCGATCGCAAATCCATATGGAGTTTCGAGACGCCAAGGGAGTTCTATACCCCGTTTTATCCGTTAGTGAACCTTGCGCTCGGATCTGGTTGGCCGATCGATGAAACGCCGAACCCGTCCTTTCTACTAGTCGACTACATCCACGTTTACCAGCGAAAACCTGCCGGTTCTAGCGATTGAACGATCCAGGATTCGCGGTGCCTTGGAAATCGCCCCAAATAAGAAAGGTGGCCAGATGTTTGTCGATATTCTCTGATTGTATGGGCCACCCCTCCACCACACGAAGCAGCCGCTAAAAGGCTTGAAGCCGGAAAGGACAAGACTATCGGATCGAGGTTTGGCCAAAAAGAAGATATTTCCCTGCGGACCACTACCTGCTTCTTCTATCTCCTTACCGGGAAATCGTCCCCGATATGACGCGAAAGCATGAGTGGTCATGCCGTGTGGATAACGCGTCTTCTACATAACCCACAGGAAGGTACCAACCCAGAAGCGACCCCCCTCTAAGTCCAGCCGCCTCGGTTGCGGTCAAATGGGATGAGTAAGGTCCAGAAGCGAAGGAATTATCACTTCAGCGAAGCCGCGCCATCGGCATAGGCCTCGAGCGCTTTGCGGTTGAGAATGTGAATCTTGCCGTAGAGCTCCGTCGATTACCTTGCGCTCGCGCCAGCGTCGCAGACACTGATTGACCTTTTCGCGGGAAGCCGGAAGAGTTGCGGCCAGGTCATGTTGCGAAATGATCAGCTCGTCCGGATTATTCGGAAAATCGCTCCCGTAGACCGTGGAGAGCCGCAAAAGCGTGCTGGCCAACCTGGACTGCAAGCACGACCCTGCGTTTGCAATGATGCGGAGTTCGAGCTCCGAAACACGCGCCAACGTCCTGGAAAAAACTTTCGCCTGAAAACGCAGGATCGCTGGCACACCTTTCGCGCAGCAAGCGACCTTTGAAAAAGTGCAATTCGCAATCGGAACTGGCGCGATATTCAAAGTCTAACATCTGCCCGCGCAACACCTCGAGCTCGCCAATGAGCCCTGCTTTCGGAATGATTTCGACGATGAATTCCCTGCCGTCGGACAACATTGTACTCGCGCTAACCAGTCCCCGCTGCACGCGAGCAAACATATCAACGAGAACACCGGCACCGGCGATGACCTCGCCGCGACGGAAGCTTCGAACGCTCGAACGGCTGAAGGGAAATTCATCGTCCGATACAGCACTGTTGCTCGGCCAAATGGCTTCGGCAGCCGTAATCGCTGCCTTGGCTACCCTGTAATCTTGTGCCATCCTATAACTCCCATATACTGGTTATTCGTAGGTGCATCTATTACTTAACGTTGTTTGAGAGCAGTAATCCTGCATGCCGGATTTGGTATCGATAAATAGAGACACAGAATGGTATCAATCGTCTCTGGCAATGATTGTCCGTAGCCAATTAACAACTTCAGCCAATTTCCGTGCCGGGCGGAAAAACGTATCCCCAAATAAACGGGCCGGCTGCGGAACTTCAATGATAACTGCGTCCTGTGCGAAGGTGCTTCCTGAGGCCGCCGACATTACCGCGATGGCCAGTAAAATCCCTTTCATGATTACTCTCTCCCTTGTGAAATCGTTCCCTCGTCCGCCAGAACTTGTGGCCCCAAGCTTTGTTCCAGCGACGGCGGTTTTCCCCGGTTTCAGACCTTTGCGGCGTCTCCATCAGACTTTCGTCTGACCCCGGATTGGTCAAAATTCTTCCGAGCGATTGACCAAAACTGCCGCAAGCTTTGGGCAAAACATTTGTTGCAATGACGAATGTTGTGAGTGCGGCAGATCTATTTGCCGCATTGCCAAAGGCTGTGGCAGGTTGTTTGTTGGCTACAGGTCAAAACTGCAGCATCAGGAGAAAATGACGAAAATCCGCAATAACGTTTGCGGGCATTGGCCGAACGCCACGGATATGAACTGTTCATCCATGACGGTGGTATTGAAGACAGCATTTCCTTGCTGCCCGGGCTGGTTTCCCAAGCGAGCGCGGCACTCTTTCCGGTGGATTGCATAAGTCATTCGGCGGCCGGGTTGGTGAAGCGCTTGTGCCAGGATGAACAGAAGAAATTTGTCCCGCTCAGAACTGCAAGCCTCGCCAGTTTCATCGCTGCAATGTCAATTCGGAGGTTCTCGATAACAGGTGAAACGCTGGATCGCGTTCTGGGCAACACGGTAGTCTTCGTCTGGGCGTTGGCGTGCTAACGCGCTGGCTTAACGTGGCGCTGAACTTTCTTACGCTGTACACGGACGATCCGCGGATCGTCCTGGACTTTGGGAGGAGACCATGGGAACGCAGCATGACGGCTTACACGCCGAACATATTCAGTCTGCACTGACGGGAGATGCTGCAGCACAATCTGCGCTAGTGGCATCCTGGGGCCGTTCCATGCGCCTATATGGATTGAATCCAGAGGAAAAAGCACCGCCAAACGTGCTGACAGACCGTGAGCTCAGAGAAGCCCGGGATCGTCTTGGCTCTCTGGTGGCTACTGCGCAATCATCATTGGATCGCCTCTACTCTGCTGTTGGGGGTGCAGGCTGCTGCGTGCTGCTGGCTGACAAAGACGGTGTTCCAGTCGATCGCCGCGGTTATGAGGGCGACAATACGATTTTCTACAAGATCGGCTCTTTGGACGGGTGCCGTGTGGAGCGAAGAGAGCGAAGGCACCAATGGCATCGGTACAGCGCTTGCCGAGCAACGGGCTTTGACAATTCATCGCGATCAGCACTTCCGCAGCAAGAACACTGCGCTTTCATGCACTGTCGCTCCGATCTTCGATCATCGCGGTCGTCTCATGGCAGCAATCGACGTGTCGTCCGCTCGTTCGGATCTTACCGAGGATTTCGTCAAACTGATCGCTGTCGCAGTCGTGGACGCAGCGCGGCGGGTGGAGGCGGAGAATTTTCGGCTGGCTTTTCCCAAGGCCAGGATCGTTGTTGCGCAAGGCCGTGATCATTCGATCAACGAAAGGGCGGTTAATGCCTTGATTGCTGTCGATGAAGACGATCTCGTTGTTGGCGCGTCACGGTCCGCTCGCCACCTTTTCGCGTTGACGGATGAGAGTTTGGCCAGTCCACTGCCCGCGGCGAATCTGCTCGGGACAGGATACTGATGCCGAGCGGGGTTTCGCCGCCGCTGAACGCGAGCGTGATCCAGCGGGTCTTGAGGAATGCCGGTGGCAATGTCTCGGTTGCCGCCACAATGATGGGTATGAGCCGCGCCACCCTGCATCGAAAGCTGAAGCGCCTGGTCTAAACTGATCTTGGCGATTTAATGCCGATTTGTCGCAAAACTGCGACATAAACGTCAGTCGACTATTCCGACTGGATGACAGGTGCCACAAGTTGGGCAACTCTCCACGCATGCCGCAGGAGGCGGCACGGAACGGCGCTTAGTTCTTTCCTCTCTTGTATCTCTGTGTCGAGGGAAGGATTGCGCAAGGGAGGAAAATCCATGAACAAGGTAGAGTTCAACCGCACAGTCAAACCCAACTTCAAAAAGCGCTACGGCAATTTCATTGGCGGAAAGTTCGTCGAACCGAAGACCGGGCGCTATTTCGAAAACACGTCGCCGGTAAACGGTCAGGTTCTTTGTGAAATTGCCCGCTCCGACGCAAGTGATGTCGATGCGGCACTCGATGCCGCTCATGCTGCCAAGGAAGCCTGGGGCCGTACGAGCGCTGCCGAGCGCAGCATCATGCTCAACAAGATCGCACAAGTGATGGAAGACAACCTCGCTGTGCTTGCCCAGGCGGAAACCTGGGATAACGGCAAACCAATCCGCGAAACCACGGCGGCTGACTGCCGCTCGCCATCGACCATTTCCGTTATTTCGCCGGTGCAATCCGCGCACAAGAAGGCGGCATCTCGGAAATCGATCACGATACGGTGGCCTATCATTTCCATGAACCGCTTGGTGTCGTCGGTCAGATCATTCCGTGGAATTTCCCTATCCTGATGGCGGTCTGGAAGCTTGCCCTGCACTGGCCGCGGGCAACTGCGTCGTGCTGAAGCCTGCAGAACAAACCCCTGCATCCATTCTGGTGTTTGCTGAGTTGATTGCCGATATCTTGCCACCGGGCGTTCTCAACATCGTCAACGGTTTTGGCCTCGAAGCCGGGAAGCCGCTTGCCTCCGAGCCCTCGTATCGCCAAGATTGCTTTCACCGGCGAGACGACGACCGGACGGCTGATCATGCAATATGCCAGCCAGAATTTAATACCAGTGACACTCGAACTCGGCGGCAAGTCGCCAACATTTTCTTCAAGGATGTCACGGCCGAAGACGACGATTTCTTCGACAAGGCAATCGAAGGCTTCGTCATGTTTGCCCTCAATCAGGGCGAGGTGTGCACCTGTCCGAGCCGCGCTCTCATCCATGAAATCCATCTACGACAAATTCATGGAAAAGGCGCTGAAGCGCGTGGAGGCTATCGTGCAAGGCGATCCGTTGGATCCGGCGACCATGATCGGCGCTCAGGCTTCGAGCGAACAGCTGGAGAAAATCCTTTCTTACATCGATATCGGCAGACAGGAAGGCGCGGAGGTGCTGATCGGCGGCGAACGCAATTGCTCGCCGGGGATCTGGCGGGTGGCTATTACGTCAAGCCGACGGTGTTCAAAGGTCATAACCGCATGCGCGATCTTCCAGGAAGAGATCTTTGGGCCTGTCGTTTCAGTGACGACCTTCAAGGACAATGACGAAGCGCTCGTCGATCGCCAACGACACGCTCTACGGCCTTGGCGCCGGTATCTGGAGCCGCGATGCCAATCGGTGCTATCGCTTTGGCCGCGCAATTCAGGCCGGACGCGTCTGGACCAACTGCTACCACGCCTATCCGGCGCATGCTGCGTTCGGTGGCTACAAGCAGTCTGGCATTGGCCGTGAGAACCATCTGAAGATGCTGGATCACTACCAGCAGACGAAGAACATGCTTGTCAGCTACAGCCCTAAGAAGCTCGGATTCTTCTGGATGCTCGACGAACGTCGGTGGCACTCGTGAGCCACCGACGACGTTTCGGAGGAGCACCATGCGAGATAAGGTCAGCGCTACACCTGCTGCGCTAGAGTTGATAGCGACATTGCAGTCGGAGTATGGGCCGATCCTGTTCCATCAATCGGGCGGCTGCTGCGACGGCTCATCGCCAATGTGCTATGCGCAAGGCGATTTCATCATCGGCGACCATGACGTTCAACTCGGCCAAATCGGCGGCGCTCCTGTCTATATCAGCGCATCGCAATATGACGTGTGGAAGCACACCGAACTTATCATAGACGTCGTCCCGGGCCGCGGCGGGATGTTTTCGCTCGACAACGGGCGGGAGGTGAGATTTCTGACACGGTCAAAGGTTTGCGGAATTTCGGAGCAATGACTGCACTGTCTTTAACCGAAGGTGAAGGCAAAAGCCTGAACTCCCGGATCGAGAAACTCGATCTCGAATTCCCGGTCTGAAAGCTCTTTGCGCTGCCGTATCAACTGGTAAAGACGCTGATCCTTGGCTGTGCCGTTGCCTTGCCCGTCGATATCGACGCCATGGTCTGCGCCGGGTCCTTGCCGTCGATAGTCACGCGAAACCGTACAGGTTTTCCATCGGCGTTCGGTCCAAGCACAAGGTGTGGAACGTCTCGCTGCGATCTACGTCGCAGCTGTTTTTGGAAAGATCAATCGTAGCTTTGAGGAGCGCCTCACTCATTGCGTGCTCTGCACTGTTTTTTCCAATGTCCCCTGTTGGCCCAGAGCGGACCTTCATCATAAGGGCGACATTGGCTCAGCGGAATTGGCACTAGAAGCCCACCTTTATGTGACCGTTACCGTAAAGTTCTCCCGCATTCGTGCGAGATCATTTAAGCTTTCGAGGCCGACAACCCATGTGTGTGGGCGGTCGACGGACTTAGGGAAGACGCAATGCGATTGGTCTTTGTTCTCGGCTTTATGGTAGTTTCATCCACGGCCTTTTCCCAGGAATATAGCACGGACATTCCGCCCGCGATCACCATTCCCGATCATGTCGACACACGGCTCGGGACGCTGAAATTCAAGGACGGGTTCCCGGACGACGCGACTGTCGAGAAGGTCTACGACAATCTGGATTTTCAGCGTGGTGTGCAGGCGTTTCTCATCGCGATGCCCGCTGCATCGCAGGCGGCGATGACCAAAGGTCCCCGGAGTTTCGGCCCGGACAATCAGACCGTCCTCGTTTTCGAAACGCTCATGGACTCGCGTTCCCTGTATCTCACCGCCAATACCGAAAGCATCTACGCGTTCGCCCGGCTCAATCTCAGGAACGGTCCGGTTGTCGTCGAGGTCCGGAACAAAGTAGCTCCCGCCCGGGGAGGGATTGCGGGAGCTTGCCTTGGTAGGAGGAGGGCTTCCGCGGGGAGCCTCTGCGTGAGCAATGCGCCGCTTTATGAGATGGGAAACGTGGGGTGAAATTCCTTTTACCAGCGACCCAGGTTCCACTTGAAAGGCCCGTCAGCCTCACCGCCGGGCGTTTTGCGTTTCTAGTACTTGCCTGCCGGCGTCAGTAATTTGCCATTTCCATCTTGTCGGCCCGAATTGGACCCATTCAGCCCATCCGTGGCGCTCACAGGAAAGCTCAGTCTGGCCATGCGGCGTATAGTGCCGATCAAACAGGGGATCGCATTCGAGGCCCAAAATCCAGAAATGCTGTAGTTTCGTCAAAGTCATGACCAGCCACCAAACCTTTCGAAGATTTGGCAATCATACATGTTTTGCTGCAATCAATGATACGTGGCTGATTGACGGTCCAACATAGCTTCCCGATGGGCGGCTATCGAAGCAATAATCTGAAAGTCGCGAGCGCCCCCATCGAAGAGATTCATTATGGTTCGCGCCAACCGATCCGCATTTTTGTAGGACACGGGCTCTTGGCCAAGAAGTTCACACGCCTTAACGTGGGCGTCCTGCATAATGTACCAATCGTCTTCGCTGTAGGTGAGTTTTTCAAAAAGATGCAGAGACATGACAAATCCTCCAACATCAATGGCTGGAGCGCGTACGGCTCTCAATCGCTGGTGTGCCGTTGATAGACCGAGCGACCCCACTATTAAAAAACTCACTTCGAGCTGGCGTCAATAGTATGTCTTCCAGTGGACATTTTGAAAGTTCCCGCGCCACTCCACGGGCCTAAATCCTGGCCGCGCGAGCTGGTACTCAAGCTTCCAGCTTGTTTTCCATGCTCGTTGCCGATGATGATTTGAGGGTCACAGCATATGCCATTCAATGGGCAGGCTAGTTTGTCTAATCTCTTTAGGCGAGCGAATTCATGTTGGATGCATGCTATCCTCGAACAGTATTAGTCGCTAGCGAGTTCATCGGGGGGCGGGATCAATGCGCATGGTGTCGCTTTTCGCGGCAGCGGGTCTGTCTGTTGCGACTGCGGCCCATCAGGCGCAAGCCTGCGTTGACACAGCGCTAGTAATGGCGGTGGACGGTTCCGGCAGCATAACCGACGCGGAATACGACTTTCAAAAATCTGCAATTGTCGCTGCCTTCCGAGACGCTTCGGTGCTGTCCGCGATACGAGCCTCGGGCAGCGTGGCGGTTGCGGCCGTGTTTTGGGGAGACGGTGAATTTGTTTCGCAAAAACTGGGCTGGTTTGCAATGGACGGAATTGAGCCCTCGGAACAGTTCACTTTAGCAATTGAGAGAAACCAGCGCACGGCTTGGGGCAATACAGATATTGGAGCAGGCATATGGATCGCGCTAGACATGCTTGCCGATCCACAGTTGTGCGCCCGGCGAAGGATTGTGGACATCTCTGGCGATGGGAGAGAAAGTTTGACGCCCAAGCGCAGGAAGTCGATCTCTCTCCTTCAGGCACGTCGCCGCGCAGAGGCGATGGGTGTTACCATCAATGGGCTGGTCATATCGGACGAAGAGGCCGACCTTGCAGGCTATTACAATAGGAGCGTCATCATGGGACCTGAGAAGTTCGTTATTGATATAACGAACTTTGAGGACTTTGCCCGTGCCATCAGGGCGAAGCTCATCAGGGAATTATCTTGAGTTCGCACCAGGCGTTCGCTGCGGCATCTTCTGTGTTGACGAGTTTGTTCTCATGACGAGGAAGCAGCAGGGCATATACGGCGTAAGGCTCGCTTCGAAAAGGCACTTCCAGACGTTCGGCCCTCCACTCGCAAACCCAGCTACGCGTGCGGCTGCGTCGATTTGTTGTGGACAGGGCAGCCAGATGGCGCGAAGTGTCGCTTTTTTAATGATCGATCACGGATATACGCTTTGGGCGTTCTGTCAGCGACTCGGATGCAAACACTCGTCAAAGATCGATCTGCGGATGCTTGCAAGGGAGCTCGGAAGAAACCACAGCGCAATGCACCAGCACCTCGCGCCTGAGCTGAGGTGCTCTGCGTGCGGATCAAAGCAGCTCGGTCTCAGCGCGACGCCCTATTGATTGTGGCACAGCGTGTTGCAAGTCAGTGTACTTCGGCCCGCGCTTGTCTGCGCCGGCATCGCGCCGACGGCAAGCTATAACTGGAATGAGTAGTGGATTACGTGGCTGGGAATCAGAGGCGTGTTGGCGGAAAAATAAGAATCACGATTCCGCCGCCGCGCTCACCCAGGCAATTTTAGGCGTCCGTCCGCTTCCGGGCCGTCTAACGTTAAGATTGTAGCAAAGGAAGACGGCCGAACCGAGTGTAGCTCCGGCCCGCCGTCTGAGGTCAAAGGCGGGGTTATAAGTCCATGATGCGCCGCTGCCCGCTCCAATGGCGCGTCTTGTTTAATGTGGCTTGGCCGCCCCTCTCCTGAGATCATGCGGCCAAGCCACGGCTGATGCATAGGGATCAGCCATTCCGCCATCAGAACACTCTCTGACGGCCAACTCAGTTCGACATGTAGACGATCTTGCGATCCTTCATCGACACGATAACCGGTTGCTTATCCACATAGACGTAGCCGTAGTCCGGACTGTCAGGGATCGGCACCAGTTTGACGTCCTCCGGCACCGCGGTTCCAATTGCGACGTCGCCCTCTATGATGACAGGATCGGTCGGATGCGCGATCACATATTCGCGGGTTGGCTGTGGAACCTCAACCACAACTGCATCCTGCGCGTAGACGCCACCAGACACCGCAAACATCACGGCTGTGGCAAGCAAGATTCGTTTCATGATTACTCTCCCTTGTGGAACCGTTCCCTTCGGCTGCCACAACTTGTGGTCCTCAGCTTTGTTCCACCGGTGGCCCTATGCCAACGGATTTCAGACTTTTGCCGTATCTGCATCAGACTTTCGTCCGATCTTGAACCGGCCCAAATCAGACTGAAGCCCGACTTCGGAACGGTGCACCTGCGATGACGTTTGCCTTCAGCTTTGCCGTCCACGTGGGACGAGCCTAAGCGACGGACAACAAAGCCGGACAAAGACGATGTTGTCTCTTTTCCCGTTGCCTGGGCGCGCTGTTGCGAACACTGGAACGGAAGAAAAGCCTTGGCAGTTGGCAGCTGGATATGGAGCGAACTTATGAAACTTTTTGTTCTTCAAGCCGTTATCGCCTTTATGTCCGGGGCCAAAATCAAGCCGAAATCGATCGATAGGGCAAAACGACGTGACGCCAAAAAGTCGCGCCAGGAAAAGGTATCGACGGTCGAAGCCGAGTTTGACGTCGATGACCAGGGCGTGCCGCCGGATTTCATCGATCCTGATCCAGAACTGACACCCGAAGAGACCGAGCAGGCGCGCAAGAGATACTTGCTGAGGCGTTTCTGGATCAGCGCGCGCGGGTACTGGGGTCGCGGTGGCGACAGGCTCGCTTGGCTATGCTCAATCGGGCTTTTGATCCTGATATGTATCAACGTTGGCTTCCAGTATGGAATCAATGTGTGGAACCGCGCAATTTTCGACGCAATTGAGCAACGCAATGCCAGCACCGTCTATTTCCTGAGTGCCGTTTTCGTGCCGCTCGTGCTCGGAAGCGGAAGCCTTGTCGTTGCACAAGTCTTCCTTCGTATGACGATTCAGCGCCGCTGGCGTTCTTGGCTCACGACCGCGGTTATCGCGCGATGGCTCGCAAACGGCCGTTACTATCAGTTGAACCTCGTCGGTGGCGACCACACGAACCCTGAAGCCCGCATCGCGGAGGATTTGCGGATTGCCACCGAATTGCCTGTCGATTTCATCGCTGGTGTCATCTCCGCATTTCTGTCGGCGTCGACCTTCATCGTCGTGCTATGGACGATCGGCGGCGCACTTACCGTGACGATCGCAGGTTCGATCGTCACAGTTCCCGGTTTCCTCGTTATCACTGCGGTAGTCTATGCCGCGATCACGTCCACCTCCATGGCGGTCATTGGCCGTCATTTCGTCCGCCTCTCCGAGGAAAAAAATCAGGCGGAAGCCGAATTTCGCTACACGCTGACACGCGTGCGGGAAAACGGCGAGAGTATCGCATTGCTCGGCGGCGAGGAGGAGGAGCGTAGCGGCATCGACAAAACGTTCGCCAATGTGCTCGGGCGATGGGCGCTGCTTACAGGCCAGCACATGCGCACAGCGCTGGTGTCGCAGGGGTCGAGCCTGTTTGCGCCGGTCGTACCGGTTTTGCTTTGCGCTCCGAAATTTCTTGAAGGCAGCATGACACTTGGACAGGTAATGCAGGCCGCCTCCGCCTTTGCCATCGTGCAGGGCGCGTTCGGATGGCTGGTCGACAACTACCCCCGGCTCGCTGATTGGAACGCCTGTGCACGGCGCATCGCCTCGCTGATGATGTCGCTCGACGGGCTCGAGCGCGCGGAACAGAGCGATGCCTTCGGGCGCATCAGGCGCGGCGAAACCAAAGGCGATGCGGTGCTCAGTTTGAACAACCTCTCAGTGTCGCTTGACGACGGTACCGCCGTCGTCAAGGAAACCGAGGTCGTGATCGAACCTGGCGAGCCGGTTCTCGTGGCTGGCGAATCCGGTTCAGGCAAGAGCACGCTGGTGCGGGCTGTCGCAGGTCTATGGCCGTGGGGTGACGGCAGTGTGAATTTCCACGCCGACAGGCGATTGTTCATGTTACCGCAACGGCCTTACATCCCCTCCGGAACGCTTCGCCGTGCGGTCGCCTATCCTGCCGCCGCCGATAACTGGACGTCAGAAAAAATCAACGCGGCCCTCGGCAAGGTGGGACTCGATTACCTGAACAGCAAGATCGAGGAAGACGCGCCATGGGACCAGACCCTGTCGGGTGGCGAAAAGCAGCGGCTCGCGTTCGCGCGCCTCCTGTTGCACACTCCCGATATCATCGTGTTGGATGAAGCAACCTCAGCACTTGATGAGAAAAGTCAGGAAAGGATGATGGAGATGCTCATCCACGAATTGCCCGAGGTCACCCTCATAAGCGTAGCGCATCGAGCTGAGCTGGAGGCCTTCCATACCCGCAAGATCACATTGGAGCGGCGCGAGGGCGGCGCAAAGCTTGTGAGCGATATCGATCTTGGCAAACGCAAAAGCAGACGGAACGTGCTCGTGCGCCTTTTGAGGCAGCGAAAGAGACCGGCGCAGCCAATGTCTAGAGCCGGATCATAGAAGACACGGGAATTGTCTGCTGCCAGAGTTCTCAACCTCCGCGACCTACGCAACTATTTGAGGATTTTCAAGCTGACAACTCGCAGTGGAACATAATGAGTACACGCTCTGGGGGCGCTCTGTCAGCGACCAGGATGCAATCACTCGTCCAAAATCGATTTGCAGATGTTGGCAAAGGAGCAGAAACCACAGCGCCATGCACAAGGACCTCGCGCCCAGATTGAGGTGCTCGGCGTGCGGATCAAAGCAGCTCGGCCTCAGTGCGACGCCGTATTGAGAATGGGAAGCGGAACATTCCCCAACGGAAAGCAGTTACAGCTCATTATGAGGAGACATTGATATGGGTGATCCGATACCTACCCCAGAGCCAGAACCGTACCCGCCACTGCCGGATGATCCGCCTGTCCCCGACCCTGATAAGCCAGGACCAATTCGGCCATTGATGGAGCCACCGCTAATTCAATTACCGGATGAGACATCCTTAGTCGAACAACATTCGTGAGTGTAGACGGACTTCCAACTCAGTCAAATCACATGAGAAGAAAGAGGCTCGACGCAGAAAATTACGTGGTCACGTACCTCGACGCCGAGCCCATGCCACCGGGGTATGTGGCACAAAAACCTTCGTACGCTGATTAGAATACTCCTTCTGTGGACGCCCACAATGGTGTGTCTGCCTGGCTGATGATCGCTAGGACCGACGCCATGCCTTAGCCTTGCGCCACCGTGTCGGCTTGCCTCTGACGGGCTCGTTCTCTGGTGGGGCTATGTATATGTTGGCTTCCCGCGCAGCTTCTATGAACGCCACGCGCGCAACTGCCACTGAACATTCGCCAGCGAGGCACGCCAACAGGATTTTTATGGCTGTGGTTAGCTTGGGTCCGCTGCGTTCAAGTGGCCATTGCTCCAATACGAGCGTCGTAGCGTCATCAGCCGAGTTGATGCTTGTCATTTTGCCAGGCTGACTGCTCAAGACCGTGACGGGCGTGAATGCTCTGTAGTCTTCCATGCGGGAAGAGAAGCATAGCGGCGCTGAGGATTCCACCCCATCGATTTGCTTATGGTTTCCGTGAAACAGGGCATCATCGCATCCGACGCCGCACGATAAAAAATACGCACACCGTCACGACGACGGCAATGGCGGCTAAGGGATACATAAGAAAACTGGATGAAAGCAAATTAGCTGGAATGGTCGTCATTTCATGTTCCCGCGCCCTGGGCTTGTAATGGTGGGGTCCGACGCTTCCCCGGAGAGGGATGTCGGCACCGGACCCCTGCCGAAGAGCGCCACGCTCCCCGACGCGATATGAACCGTTCACGATGTCGGAAGTTCCACTAGGTTGACGAGAGACTCACCCGGTTTAGGAGGCACTGCATGACGCCCATCAAGGAGTGGCAAGCCTGATGTCCCGACCTGCCGGATACACAATACGAAAGCAGGCCGGGTGCCGACCCAGTGGCATTCTGGTCAGCACTCAAAGCGTGCGCCTGTATGGTTAACAAAAAGTGAGGCCCGATATCGGGGTCACCGTCCGACATCGAGCCTCTTGCTGAGAGTACCAAGCCCCCCAACCACCCAACAACCCCAGGACGGGCGGAAATGTTCCTCAGAAAATAAAAGCATTAATTTCCAGCCTTCAAGCCCTCCAGGTAGAAACTCAGCATGGTCAGCGACCTCACGCATCCCCTTGAACGATGCGTGGCGCAGTTTACCGTCATGGGTCGAGAGGTCTACATCTTTGGGTTGCTGACCCCTCAGGGTTAGCGTCTCTCGGATTTGGATTCAGCATCAAGACGAGCTTTGCGAAGCCGCTCAGCCGGAAGAAAATCGAGGCTGAACTCTGGGGTTCTGCGTGACAAATGGCCATACCGTCACCGGTACTACCCTCCGTCGACCCTAATCGTTGGCTTGAGTGCGAGCGGGCCTTGCAAGAGCGCTTCACAATGATTGTCGAAAGTGATGAACGATCGAGCGCCGCGCTTAAAGAATTAATCGTGGAGGCTATAGGGGCCGGTTGGACCGAGCACGAGGTCAAGCGAGCTCTTTTTGATATGATCCAAGCCAAAGGGTATACGGGCGAAGAGGGTAATTTATGGCTGCAAGCGTAACGAGCCCGAAACTCCCTCTTAGCAATCCGGATCGCTGGGAAGAATGTGAGAGCGCCATCAAGCCGCGACTCAACAAGATTCGTTGAGTGGATATGCGAAACGATCCGACCATTCAGTTGCTGAAAGACGCTGTGGCGGCCAGGCTGGACTGAGAGAGAGGCAATACGAGCAATTTGGACGCTGAGAATGCTAAGAGATACGGCAGCAGTGACAATGAACTAGCGAGCGCTTACGCAAAGGCATATCACCAAAAGCTTTCAAACTATGCTCGGTATCATTCGCGTACGCGTCGAAAAAACGATCCGCGGAACTGTCCATATCCATCAGCGTTTAAGATGCAGATTTAGCGATTGTCTGGGGGAAGTTCATTGCTCGAAACGTTTCACTACCTCAATACCTTGCCGTTTTTTCCACATGTGTTTGCTCTCGTGGTCGCCTATATCTTTGCTTTTCCGATTGGTCTGGATCGAGAACGAGAGGAGCGTAGTGCAGGTGTGCGGACTTTCCCCATTGTGGCCTTGGCAAGCTGCGGTCTAATTGAAGGGACGGAAAGTATTACGGCCGATAATCCCGAAGCCACGGCCCGTATTATCGAGGGACTGATAACTGGCGTCGGCTTTATCGGCGGCGGCGCAATCCTGCAACTCAAGAATTCTGTCCGTGGTACCGCAACAGCTGCAAGCATCTGGTCAACCGGTGCAATTGGCATCGCGGTCGGACTTGAGAGTTATGATGTGGCGTTCATCATCTCGCTCTTCACCTTTCTGACGCTGCGCCTGATGCTGCCGTTGAAAAAGGAGCCGAAGCAAGACTAGGCCAGCGATGCAGCCGGCATGGCCGTCAGAAAAGCCTGCACGCCACGCTGAAAATCGAGGTTGTCGTAAACCTTCTCGACAGTCGCGTCGTCCGGAAACCCAACCTTGAAGTTCAGCGTGCCGAGCCGTGTGTCGACCTGATCGGGAATGGTGATCGCGGGCGGAATATCCGTGCGGTATTACTGGGCAAAGGTCGTGGATGAAATGATCATGAAGCCGAGAAGAAGACTTATCGCATTGCGCTCTCCCTAAGTCCGTCGACCGCCCAGTCACGTGGCGCGGCGGTCCTCGAAAGCTTAAATGATCGCAGTATAGCGCGCGAGTCCTTTACGGTTACGGTCACGTAAAGATGAGCTTCATAGGCGTTTCAGGTTCGTTTGACTGAAACCTTCATTGCGGGGAACGAACCTTTTTTATGGCGGTTATCTTCTCAATTGCCCGGATGGCAAACGAGGAATTGCTATGAAACGGATCGCATTCGCGCTTTACGCGTTGGCCTTGTTGACGGCAGTACGCGCCCTCCAACACCAGACAGCACCAGTATCGATCACGACCCGACGGAATACGGGTGGGCCTTACTCAATCGACAAAGAGGCGGCGCGGCAAGAGCAGCCGCTTGAGCCCGGGCGGGGTCGCAAGGCGGAGTCCCCAGCCGAAATTCCGGCATTGGGGTGGAAGGATGTTCTCTTCAGGGTCTACCATTCGTTGGAACAAGATCGGGTCATGCTGATCGCTGCGGGCTCGACCTTTTACCTGCTGCTGGCCCTGTTGGCGCTGAGAAGATCTTTGGCTGGACCGAGGATGAGGTGTTGGGACTGGTGGCCCATATCATCTTCACAAGCGACGATCGTGCGCACAATGTTCCCAGCAAAGAAATGGCAAATGCGCTCCAAAACGGTCGTGCGACAGATGAGCGTTGGCATGTACGCAAGGATGGCTCCAGGTTTTGGGCAAGCGGTGAAATGCTGCGACTTCACGATGACGGTGCTGCAGAAGGCTTCCTCAAGATCGTTCGAGACCGAACGCAGCAAAAGCGGGCGGAGGAGCTGCAGTCAATGTTGAGCCAGGAACTGAGCCATCGGTTGAAGAACCAGCTTGCAATGGTCCAAGGCATTGTCAATCAGTCTTTACGCCGAGCGGATAACATTGAGGCCGCGCGCTTGTCGATCAGCCAGCGTCTTGGTGTTCTGGGACGAGCGCACGACTTGTTATTGACTGGATATGGTGAACGGATCGCCGTTCGGACCTTGATAGAAACGGGCCATCAATCTCAATCAGGACGGGCGCAGCAGTCAGTTCAGTCTCAACGGGCCCGAAATGCAGGTGGGTCCCCAATCGGCGCTGTCCTTGGCGATGCTGCTACATGAACTTACAACCAATGCCTTCAAGTATGGCGCTCTGTCCACAGCGGAAGGCCAGATAGCCGTTGAATGGGGGATCGCGGAAATGAACAAGGAACCGGCATTCAAACTTTATTGGAGGGAAACGAACGGGCCGCCGGTTGTGGAACCCACCGTCGAGGGTCTGGGCACCAGGCTGGTAAGAAGCGGCATCGCAGGCACGCCGAACCAGGTCGATTTGGAGTATGCCTTTGAGGGGTTAAGATGTACCGTATTGGCGCAGCTTGAAGGGTTCCAGGCCGACCCTTAGGTGTCGCGTCAGTCACCGGGCGTCCGCCGCATCCTCATTCGCGCGAGACCATCAATGTGAAGTCAAGATCGGTAGATAGCGCATTCCCAGCATAGGTGATGCATGGGAGCTGTTAGCTGCCTAAGGTTCGAGAATGCCTTCGCCCTCGAGCCCCACAATGTTGGTGTCGTCCTGCTCCTCAAGGAGTGGGTTTTGGGGCAAGCGGCCCCTGACAGGAGTTGTGGAGAAATCCGTTCCCGAGGAGCTCGCCGTTTGAGCCCTTGGAGAGTTCTGTCGTTCCCCGGCATCATACAG
The DNA here is from genome assembly GCA_963776115.1 of uncultured Alphaproteobacteria bacterium. GTDB lineage: Bacteria > Pseudomonadota > Alphaproteobacteria > Rhizobiales > Rhizobiaceae > Phyllobacterium. The sequence continues at coordinate 19,556 of CAVZLS010000017.1, forward strand.
AGGCAAATCCCCTCGCACCCCGCTTTCGTCTATTTGGTCGAGCAAGCGCTCTGCCTGGCGAATAAGCTCGTCTTCGCCGAGACCGACAGAATTCGCATCGGACAGATCAACCGAAGCCCGTTTTCCATCCTCGTAGACAAACTCAACGGTATGTAGGTGCTAAATGACAAAGATCAGTTTTCGTTCACCGTTAAGTCGAATCCCCATAAAGAAATTGATTTCTCGACGCCGTTGGCCGCAAACGACAGGAACTTTCCCTCCATGAAACGGTTTCTCCGCAAGGCACCAGAGGAGGAGACCGTTATGAAACCAATTGCTTCAATTTTTGTCGCCGCCGCCATTTCCGCGATGGCCATGTCAACGGCCGTGGCTGATTGCCCGGATGCAGCGAAGAAAGATGCCCAGACGGGGATCTCGAAAGACGGCAGCAAAGCGCCGATGCAGGACAGCGCGCCAACAGCACGACCCAAACAGAGGGGGCGAGTGTGGGGCTGTTGGTGCCCTTTTGGTGATAGCTGGCGTACTCTATTCGGCTTGGTCAGCGCTCAGTGGTCGCAGGCTGAGCCGGCCGCCCCAATCGCCAGACAATCAAAACTCACCTTCCTTGGAACCTCGCGGGCAGGGGTTGAAGTTCCTCGGATTGACGAGAAACATTCCGGCGATAGTTCTGATTGTGCTTGGCGGTATCCTGCTGCTTTATAACTGATGCCCATCGGTCCTTAATGTCTACCGCTGGGAGCCGAGGGAAAGTCTATAGGTGACAAGCCTTGCATGGAGCGGACCTTGTTCGCAGTCGTCACGGACAGATTGGTCCACACGTCCGCAATTGATCCAGCGCCGTCCCGTATTTCGTCGTCGATATCGTTGCCACTATCCATTTCCTCCATGATCCGATCAAACGTCTGTGCGCCTTGCTCCACGACGCGGTAAAGCCGGGTAGTCTGGCAAGACTCGAAATCTGGGATTTCCAGAGTTTGCGTCACGTCCTCCGCGATCTGGTTCGCGAACTGCGCCTGCTCTTGCAGTGTTGATATCCAATCGATGGCCATGATTTCCCCTGACCAGTTGTGCAGCGCCGGACATGCCGAGCTCGTTTGAGGGTAAATCCAAAATGCCGGGACGAGATCCGCAAAGGTTCAAGGCGACTTTGTCCGCGTACCCTCGATGCTCCGACAATACCATTCCACTCCAAGCGCTTGTCAAATCCAGATGTTGGCCACGTTGGTATCCTGCGCCGATGCCAGAGACAGTCCAAACGGGACCTATATAGTATGGCAATAGGTTTTACGGCATGGGAGGGAACGAAATGGAATTGTTCAACCTTGACGGACAAGTGGCCATGGTCACGGGCTCTGGCAGCGGGATTGGCCAAGCTATAGCCATCGGATTGGCCGAGGCCGGAGCGGACGTTGGCTGTTTTGGTCATTTGTCCACCGGCGGCTGGCCTTTCTGCAAGGCAGACGCAACAGTGCCCGCTAGTCGCGCATCTAACAGGCCGTTCAAGAAGCCCGATGCAGCCTCAGCCTGACGCGGTCATGTGGGCGGGTTCCTTGGTCGCCATCGCCTCTGTGCCCGTTGCGATGGCGGGAGCTAGGACGTCATTCCGATAACGGTCGTGTCTCTGCTTTCGCAATTCGACGTCGCGGCCAGCACACGCGCCGCCTTGGGGATCGTGATAACCAATATCACTGGAGGCGTGGCAGCCTCCGTCGCATTCGGGCTGCTTCAGTGACGCAGTTCTAAACGGCACCTGCCAAATGCCTGAGATGACCCGGGTCAAATAGCTACCAAATACGTATTTGTGCGCCTGGCTGTTGCACAAATGCAAAATGAAGATCTCTAAGCAAATTCAAGTTTCATTAGGAGGCCGTCGATGGGGTTCGGGGTCGAATGCGGCTTAGACATTTGATGACGGACAGGATTAAAAGCAAAGGGACCGACCCAAGTGTTTGATCGGTCCCTTTTAAGAGTTGTTTTGGTTAGAATTTGTAGCTAACGCCAACGACGACTTCGTTCGTCTTCAAATTGGCATCGAAATTAACAAAATCGCCTGCCGCCGAGAAGCCTTTGCTGCCATAGTCGGTGTAACGGTATTCGAGACGTCCGATCACGTTGTCGGTGAACGCATACTCAGCGCCGCCGCCGAGGGTCCAGCCTGTGTGCGTCTGCGTATCGCTTTCATCCACAAGTCCCAGATCGTCGCTGACGCTGAGCTTGTATGAGCCGAACGCGACACCGCCGGTTACATAAGGCATAAAGCGGTCAATGGCATAGCCGGCGCGCGCCCGTACGGACCCCTTCCACCGGAGTTTTGCTTCGGCGGTGACATCGTCCCCAAACACGTCAAACGTTTCGCTCTGGCTGATGTCGCTGTAATCGATGTCGCCCTCGAGGCCCAAGACGAAGTTGTTTGAGAACTGGTAGTTGTAGCCGGCGTGGAGGCCGCCAACGAAACCGTCCGAATCAAAATCGAGCGAGCCGTCGACCGGCGTGCCCAGCACACTCAAATTGTCGGCGTCCGTCTTGCCCCATCCCCAACCAGCGTGAGCGCCGATATAGGGTCCGGTAAAGGTGAAAGCAGCCATATCCATCGGAACGGGCATAACGGCATCGGCGGCATATGCTCCCGAACTCAGGAGAGTAGCTACTATCGCCGCACTGATTGTTTTCATGATTCGTCCCCAATTAAGAATAAGTATCTTGGCTGCTATATCAGATTCGTCGCTAACATGTGTCTCCAAAGAGCAACATGAAGGATCTTCTTTGAAAGGGGGCGGCAAGAGAGTATTTCAGTCGAGCGTGTCACCTATGGAGTCTTTCCGCGTCGTATTACCAATTCTCGTTAAAGTAAAAGTCGAAGACGTTGCGTCGATAGCAGTCGTCGACCTGAGCTTTTCCCCTTATGAAATAGCACATGCGCCACATTCGCCCCAGGGTCGTCGGCGTTCAAACCAGCTGCGCCAGCGCCGCAATCGAACACTCAACATCGCCTTGGTCGCCAACTGGACGAATTTGATCCAACTTTCGCGGCAGTTGATGATGGAACATGCAGAACCTAAGCTCGGTTGGAAGGCAACTCGAACGTAGCGCTATTTTCGTGCTGCTCGACCTTTTCAAAACCGATCAAAGCAAACCACCGTTCAACGTCGGGGCGATCACTCCGGCTCATAGACCGGATTGGGACGTTGCCGCAAAGCTTTTGGATTTTCTTGATGTGGCGCTTGCAGAAGCGGACAGTCTTCGCAGTGAAGAATTCTTCATTCGCTGCAAATGACGTGTTAGCGATGCCGCCTTCGTCATGCCAAGTAATGACCGCCAAGGTCTCGTTGCCATCCATCAAGGCGTGCCCGCGTCCTTCGCGAAGGTCCATCAGCAAATTTTCTTTCGCTTTGTTTTCGGTTTCGCCAGCGGTCGCATACTCTCGGCTCAATCGGTCGGCGAGATGATCAAAAACGTGGCTGAGATGTTTAGGAGTGGCAGTTCTTGCTTCCATTTCAACCTCCGGCGGCGTTCCCACACTCTTGCAACGATAACACGCTGACGGATGCCCGATAAGTCTGGTTATCGGGCATTGGATGGCGTGGTTCCCCCGATGTAACGGCGGCCCATCAGCGGGGTCAGCGTGATGTGGGTTTGCCGTCCTTGTCCTTGGACCTTCACTTCAATGCACTATTCCCTGGTTGCGAGTTAATCGATCACCACTGGAGTTGCCCCATAAAAACCGGACAGGATCAGATTTCTGTTTGACGGTTCAAGAACTCACGCGGCGACTGATACCCTAATGCCTTGTGCGGGTGAAGTGTGTTGTAGTGCTCGAACCACAATGGCAGTTGGGCGATGACGGTTTCGGCGTCAGGAATGGGATTGACCGAGACATAGTCGCGCTTGAAGGTTTTGACGAAGGCTTCGGCCATACCGTTGGACTGTGGGCTGCGAACGGGTGTCGAGCATGGCTCCATCCCAATATCGATGAGTAGCGATTTCGTGTCCTTGGCGATGAAGCACGAGCCGTTGTCGGTCAGCCATTGTATGGGCTTTGGAAGGGTGTTGATGCGACCGAAGCGGTTCTCGACAGCGGTGATGACAAGGTCCTGCACGTCTTCACTCTTGATGCCTTCCGTGGTGGCGACATGGGCAATGGCCTCACGATCACAGCAGTCCAGAGCAAAGGCAACGCGGACCTTCTCTTTGTTATCGCAGCCGATTTCGAAACCGTCAGAACACCAGCGCAGGTTCGATTGCTCGACAGCAACACGGCCGTCGTGGCGGCGAGTGTCGACTGCACCTGTGTGGCGTTGCAGAAGCAGGCCATGCACCTTCATCACCCGATAGATGCGTTTGGCATTCGGCCACGAGCGCCTTTCGCTGCTGGCCTTACGGCGGAGGATCGCGTGAACGCGGCGATATCCGTATGTCGGCATATCGGTGATGATCGCCTTGATTTCATCCACCAGGTCATGGTCAACGAGCGGAGGCCGCCCACGCGTTTTGGTAGGACGCTGTTTCACCCGTTCTGCGATGTTTGACCGGGCGACACCGAAAGTCTCGCACACAGCCGTCATCGGGAACCTCCCTTCGGCAACGACAGCGAGCGCAACAGATGTTTTTTTGGGCCAGTAGCGATCTCAAGCGCCTCTTTAAGTATTTCGCCTTCCATCGTCTTCTTGCCGAGCAAACGCTGCAGCTCTTTGACGTGGTTCTGAAGGGCGCGATACTCGGATGCCGGAACCACTTCCTCTTCTGCCGCAGTCGCCGTCAATGCACCTTGGGTAGCGAGCTTGCGCCAAGTGAACAACTGGTTCGGCTGGATGCCATAACGCCGGGCAACAATGCTGACCGTCGCATCCGGCTCATATGTCTCTTGAATGATGGCAAGCTTCTCGGCGGTCGACCATCGACGCCGCCGCTCTGGGCCGGACAGGACTTCTATCTTAGAATTGTGACTGATCATAATGGGCACATTACCTCGCACACTTATCAAGTGGGAGATCCTGTCCGGATATTTATGGGGCCATTACAACCACACCACGGGTCTCTCTTGGTTTTCGCATTTGTATTTTCAGAACATCTGATGTTCAAAGATCATACCAATAGCTTTAGATATTTGAATTAGTGGGAGATTAATTGGAATGATTATCGAAGAATTCAACAGCGAGTCGAACAAGGACAAGCTGGTCGATCTGACGGCCAGGTTGGTGGCGGCTTACGTCAGCAATAACGCGGTACGTCCCGCGGATTTGCCGATGTTGCTCAACACCGTGCATGCTGCATTATCAGGAGCAGCTCCTGGAAACGAAGAGACGGCAATTGCCTCGCCGAGCCGTGTACCTGCAGTGAACCCCAAAAAGTCGGTTACACCCGATTACCTCATCTGTCTCGAAGACGGCAAGTAGTTCAAATCGCTGAAGCGGCACTTGAGGACTTCCTTTGATCTGACGCCCGAGCAATACCGCAAGAAATGGAATCTCGATCCGTCCTATCCGATGGTCGCACCGAATTACGCCGAGACTCGCTCCCGCCTTGCGAGGACCATGGGGCTCGGTCGAAAGTCGGGGAGAGCGCGTTAAGGTCAGTCGGCTCCCGCGCGCACAGTTTCCACAGTCAGCGACCCCTCCGGAAGTGGCTGCAGCAAATCTGTTTCGGACTTCGTCAGGTAAATCCAGTGCGCCCAATTTTCGGGGCGAAGGACGACGACCTGGCGGTTGTGAAAGGGTCCTACGTCCGGTCCCGGCATCGTTGTTAGCATCGTAAAGGCCGGGGGATGATTGCCCTGTCCCTCGCGCCAGATCCCGGCGATCGCGAGAAATGGAGCATCGTTCAACGTGAACCGATGCTTCGCCTTCGGATATTTCGTGCCCGTGAATTCGAAGAAGGCGCTCGCCGGGATGAGGCATCGTTTGCTGTCCGCAAAGTGTCGTCCCTCGGATCGGAAGTTGAACACGGGGCCACCGCGCCCGGTTGGCGGGAAACTGAAATTCATCTGCGAGAGTTCAATGAAGTCTCCGGCAGCGCGCATCACCGGAGCCATATCTTTAATCTTAACGTCATCGGCTTGCGGAAGATCAAGCTCGCGCTGATGGGCAGGAATGCCAAGTTCGAGCTTCTGCATCATTTCGCAGTATTCGGTCCAACGGATATGCTGCTCATAATCGTTGCACATATTGGCCAAAGTAGCTCAGCTCACCGCTCATTTCGAGGGGGCAGGGTCTAAGCAGTTCTCTCGCGGAAAAAATGTGCTGGCGTTCTGCATAGAGCAGGGACGGTTGCTCGGTCTGTTCATATTTGTCATTGCTCGTGCGGACTGGTCGCATGTGCAGGCCCAACCAGCAGGATAGAGAAAGCTATTCATCGTGCTGCTCATTTTGGGATCTCGACAGTTCGTCCAACCGGATTTCCGCGAGAGCCTTAAACTCTCCCTCGGGGTACTTCTCCAAATAGGCCCCAAAACTGGCTGCGACGTCGCCATCTTTGATAGAACTCCAGAATTCAAGCTCAACCTCCCGGTCAGCCGTCATATCTGGTTTGGCTGCAGCCGGCTTTGCCAAACGCGCTTTCGCAAGAGCAGTGAAGTCGCCATCCGGATATTGTTTTAGATACGCCCGATACTCTTCGTGATCACCGCTCGATTCCACCGATTTCCAAAATTCAAGCTCGACTGGATCGGCACCGCGGCCTTCTGAAGTGGCGTCCATATCCGTTAATTGAATACTGGGCTTTCCATCAGCAGGCTCCGATACAGGCAGTGGGGAAGTAGCGTTCGGATCGAACTTGACACGGAACACCCGGACGGGCCGGGCAATATTCTTAACTGTGTGCTCTCCAAGGTCTTCGAATTCATAGTCCATCCTATCGCGCAGATGATCACGCACTCCTCTGGTCACCGAAATACTACCAGGCTCCGCCATTGCCTCAAGCCGAGCGGCAACATTGACACCATCTCCAAATATCCCGCCATCCTTCACCATCACGTCGCCAACGTTGATGCCGATGCGCAACATCATTCTCCGATCCGGGGGTAAGGTGGCGTTGGCTTTGGTCAGGGCTTGCTGGATCGAGACAGCGGAATGAACGGCATCGACGATGCTGGCGAATTCTGCCAGAACGCTGTCGCCCGCCGTGCCGGAGATTTCTCCCCGGCCCTGAGCGATTATTGCGTCGATGATTGCACGGTGCGACGATAGTGTTGCAAGGGCGGCCTCTTCATCCCGATGCATTAATCGCGAATACGCTTCCACATCGGCTGCCAAAATTGCAACGAGCTTGCGTTCAAGCGGGGGTGCTTCCATGGTTGTCATCTCATCCTGCGAGACCTGCCAAAGACGCATTTGTTAGATGAAAGCTCAAAATGCCAATTGCCAGCAGTGAGATCACAGGCCGCTTATGAAGTTGTCTTTCTCCCTCGGAACGTAACCGTGCTGGCGCTTGGGCCACGATTGCGGTTGCTTCTTCAGCGATAAGACTTGCCGAACTCGGACAGGCGGCCGATCTCGGCGCGCAGGGCCGCCAGCTGTTCTGACATAGGTATATCTTGCGATATTGCTTCGCCCGGGTCTTTCTTGCGTTGTTCAAGAACCTGGTCAACCAGGTAGGTGTCGCTTCCATTTTCGGCTTCATCTGCATTGCGCGTGGGTTCGATTTGCATTGATCAATCCTGTATTGTTCTGGAAGAAACCCGTGGCCTAGTCGACCCCGCTAATTAACCCCGGTGAAATCGCCTGCACCGGGGCCGAGTGCTCCGGTAGTCTCATACGGCCCTGGTTCCTCGAAACATCCGGCCCACAGCGATGAGAATGCAGGCGCCGATGAATCCGGTGACCAAATAGCCCAACCAACCCGTCAGGATAACGCCAAAAAACGATAGCAACGCATTGGCTATGACGGCCCCGACAATTCCCAAAATGATGTTCATGATCACGCCCGTATTGCTTTTCATAAACATCTCAGCAAACCAGCCTGCAAGACCACCTATGATGATCGCGGCAATCCAACCAATTTCGGCATTTTCCATTTCAACTTCTCCTTTGATAAGATGTCAAAAAACGCAACCCTGAGCAGAAGAATTTGTTCCGGAAGAAAAAGACACATGATGAAATTCCAAGCCGGCGGATCGGCATTCTTCGTTCGCCAGCTTGATTTACGTTTTATCCGAAGTGGAAGTGTCATCTCGCCGGTCTTACAAAAATCGTCGGTTCGAGTTCGACCCGCCGCAAACCCGCGCTCATCTAAGATCAACCGCCTCATCAGGGACGACGAGACTGGGCGGTGCGTCTTCGCTTGAGCAAAACGCCAGCGCCGCCAGTAGTGAGAACATGGCAACTAGCGCGGGGAGTACAAGGTAACGCTGTCTCATTGCGAACTCCGATGTGTTGAGACAGGACTATTATACCACTGATGGCGTTCCAGTCGCCAAGCTTGACCCGCGCAATGGTCCCCAGCAGCCGCGATCCATTACGGCATGCCCTAAGCTCGATCCGACCGTCTCGGCTGACGAGGACTTCGTACCTACCGAAAATGACCGCGCCGGCGATATCAGGCGTCCCGGGTATCGCCAGTTTTTCATGCCCCGAAACTGATGTGGACAACGAGGCGATACGAGAAGTCGAAGAAAACGAGGAGGTGCGCGTCGGCAAGCGTGACGTGAGCAATGGACGGGCGCGCGCCCGATCATACAACGTAGGCGACTGAGGCACCGTGCAACTCGACTGAGAGGAAAAACTTCACTGCGAGGTGACGTGACCAACATCTAGTCCATCGTCGTCACCTCTTCCGTGACCACTTCGAAACGGCTCAGCAGCGAGGGACCAAAGCTGGTCGATATGGCTACGTCGGTCGCATCACGTCCCGTCGCCATCAGTATGCGGCCTATGCGCGGTTTATTGTGGCGGGCGTCCACGGTGAGCCAGCGGCCACCAAGATAGACTTCGAACCACGCACTGAAATCCATCGGATCGGGATTGAAAGGAACGCCGATGTCGCCAAGGTAACCCGTGCAATAGCGAGCTGGAATGTTCATGCAGCGGCAAAGTGTGATGGCAAGATGGGCAAAATCCCGGCACACCCCCGTTCTTTCGACATAACCTCCATGGGCCGTCCTCAAGTAATCGGCTTTCTGATAGTCGAAAGTTATGTGGTCATGAACAAAATCACGAATTGCCTCGACCCGCGGCCACCCTGGGGAAGTCGCTGCAAAGTGTGACCAGGCAAAGTCGCCGAGCCGGTCCGTTTCGCAATAGCGGCTGCCAAGAAGGTAGACGAGGGTGTCGTCCGGTAGATCCTTGACCTCGTGCTGGGCCACGTGTCGGGGAACAAAGTCCGGTTGTCCGTCATCATAGATCTCGAACGCGGAAGATATCGTTGTCACGCCCGGTGGGGCAACAATGCGGGTGCAGGCATTGCCGAAGCCATCGGTATAGCCCCAGGCGTCGATCGGTTGACTGAAGGAGAGTGCTTGTTCAGTCAAAAGGTCATGACGACGGGAGGGATGAATGTTGAGCACAAGCAACATCGCTGTTGGTTGGGGGCATTCATAGGCTATGGTGAACCCTGCGCGTATCCTCATCGTCTCTCCTCAAAGCAAGCCGTTTGTCGCAATCTTGCGGCAACGTCAAAGAGCGACGACAGTTCCTTATAAATGCTGTCACCGCTAACTTGTTTCTGTCGTGACGTTCACCTGGACAGACATCCCAAGGTAGTCGGAGGCGTTACCGTCGTAGCTTCCGGTCAATGGAATGGCTTGCCGCGGGTCACGGGCAACAGCCACCCGGATCAGATCCCTGTTTCCCACTATCCCGTTCGTCGGATCGAATTCCACCCATCCGGCTCCCGGAAGGTAGATCTGGCACCACGCATGAGTCGATCCGCCGCCGCGAGTTGTCGAGCCATCGCGACTTGGCACGTAAATGTAACCAGTGACAAAGCGCGCCGCTAATCCCAATGAACGGGCGGCCTCCATCATTAGCACGGCAAAGTCCCGGCAGGTGCCTCGCCGTAGTTGCAAAGTCTGAACAGGGGACTGCGTTCCCCGCGCTGCGCGACGCTCATACACGAAGCTCTCATGAATTCCGTAGCAGAGCGTCATGAGCAGGTGGCCCGTTTCCGTCGGATGGCCGACCCGAACGAACTGTCTGGCCCAGCGGCCGACTTCATCGTCACGATCGGCATAGTGACGTTCAATTGTGCGTTCCAGATCAGCAATCTCATCGTTCGCATAAGCGAAGGGATAGGTGAGCGCCTTTTTATCAATCTGCAGATCAAGAGCGACGTCTGGTGTGTGGTCGAGGCGAATATGGCTTTGAAAGCGCAACTCCGACGCAGTTGCAGTGATGTCGATGAGCGCGACACAATTGCCGAAGACGTCATGAATCCAGCGTATTTGTTTGGGCTCTGGTTCCACAAACAATGTCGCCTCCAAAAGGCGCTGGTCAAAACTGTCTCGCGGACGAAACATCAGGCGATGCTCACCGAATGCAACTGGTCGCACATAGCGATAGACCGTCGAATGTCTGACCGAAAAAATCGTCATGGTTTACTTTGCTGAAAGTCGTTTTTGCCGCAACAACTGATCATAACTGACGTATTCGATGTTTAAAACGTTCGTACCATTGGAAACGCCCGGCACTCATGAACCGGATCAATTCAACGACAACTGGCGCGATGAAAAAATCGAATGCAGGTGCGCTACAGCTTATTCTAAAACACCCATTGTCGGGGAATGTAAGCAGCGGGTCGAGCATTACAAAAGATTAATCCGACCAATCATCTCCCATTCATTTTCGGGCCACTACGTTCTCCTTACGAGCGGATAAACCGCGCGATACAGGAGACAATAAAATGAAACGCATGCTCGCTCTGATTCTGTCCGGCACATTTCTCACTGTCTTTGCCGTGGGCGGCGTATTCGCACAAACGGAAACGCCAGCACAGACCCAGACACCAGCGCCCACCGACGCGCAAAACAAACCTGCTTCCGACCGAAATACTGCAAAGACGATGCAAGGGAAAATGGACACGAACGATGATGGCGCTGTGGACCTGTCTGAATTCACCAACATGGATCATCTGAAGCAAGCTGATACCAACGGCGACGGGACGCTGTCGCAGGAGGAAATTCAGGCGATGGTGATGAAACGCATCGTCGAGCGGCAGACGCGGCGAATGACCAATCGCCTCGATGTCAACGGTGACGGTGTGGTCACGATTGCAGAAGTCGAAAAACAGAAAGAAAAGCGGTTTGCGTTGATGGATCGCAATGACGATGGGAAGTTGGAACAAAGCGAATTCCGCCACGGCAAGAACCCTTACAAGGGACATGGAGGCGGCAGTCAACGGCATAATCAGCATCATCGAGAAAGCGGCGATTCTAAGAACTAAAACATAGCGTGACTCAACGGGCGACCGCAATTGTAACCAACGGCCGCCTCCGAAGTGTCCATTGTCGGTTTTTGCCCTCAGCGTTGTCGATACGCCAGAAGAGATTACGATAAGGGGAATGCGACGTGCAGCCTTAACAGGCCGCGCAAGCATCCGCGTCGCAGCGATCGCACCCACGCGACGATGCAGCACATTAAATCTCTATCGGTCGAAGGATCAGATTGAACGCGTGAAAAAATATTTGTCGAAGAAGGAAAGCCCTTCTTGGATCAAAAAGCTGAAATAATCGCTGCGAACGGTTCCGCTATTTTTTTGCGGCTGCCGGATGTGGCGCGTGCAAAAAACGAGGTAAACGATTCAGGACTTCAATCGTTAGGTCGGACAGAGGGACGATCTGCCCAACCGCAGATTTTGGATGCTCGACAAATAACAAATTCCTGATCAAATCGATTTCATCCCACCGCGCGCGCCCATTCACCGGACCGCATCCCGCTAGCGCAGAGCAGCTGATAAAACGGTCCATAGGGATACTTAATGACATCGGCTGCATGCCATATCGCTCGTATTTCGGCGTCGTTCAATAGCCGCATTTTAACCTCCAATACCCGCATTTGACTCTCCCTCAGGCTGTGTGTCGTCGAATTATAGGCGGGAGACGATGCTTCGCAGTTCATCCCCGTATGCTTGAAGCGTGGCAACCGGACTGGGCACCACTTTCGCCGGGCTACGCAGTACGGGCAGTATCATTGATACCGCGATTTCGAAAGGGAGGCAATCAAAAAAATCGTTATATATCAAATACTTAATGTAAATCTAGGTTGGCCTAAGTTGGAAAAAATGTATATATATATATATGTGTGTGTGTGTGTCACTTGGCGCTCGCATGGGAAAACCCGGCAAAAGGCCAACTGATGGCGATCGCCGATGACAACGACCTGCTTGGCCCCAACAGCGCTCTAAACGCGTCCTCGCGCGCATCTGCCATGCCTCGTCGATAACCACCATGTCGAAAGTCAACGCCGTCAACGGCAGAAAACTTCGCAAGTGACAGCGGGGACATCATGAAACACGGTTTCATAGTCTGAACCGCGCTAAACGCATGCTTCAACGACTGGGTTACCGAGCGTGAAATCGGCAATCTACCTACACAACTCGCGCCGCGCTGCGAATACCTTCGTCCATTGAACCCGGTACGGGAAACAGGGTAGAGGTGATCACTGCCCGAGGTGCATTGTAGGTTAGCTGGCCTCGACCACACCGGCATGTCCCGCGATGCGGATCGTCGCGCCAGCGCTTAGCGGCGGGCGAGGGATGGAGCAGCTGTTTGCGACGGTTCGGCACGATGAGGCGTGGTGGGCCACGCGGTGGCGATATGACGTTGTCTGCGTCAGCAGGGGTGCGAGAGGAACCATCAGTACAGGATCTGCCTTTGTGAGAAAGTCAGCGAACTATATTCGCCTGTCGTCCGGTCGTGAGGCGTTTCGTACGCCTAGTGGTTTGGTGGAAAAGTGTAGACTTGCTGCGCCTGCTTGATGTCTCGAAGACGATAGCGCCCAAGAGCGACCAGGGGCTCATCGACCTCTTTCGCAAGGGCGGATGAGATAAGGACTTCTCGGTTGAGCCGCTTTGCCAAATACAGGAGCCGGCTTGCCTGATTCACGGCTGGGCCGATGACGGTGAAATCCAACCGGCGCGACGCGCCGACATTGCCATAGGCCACTTCGCCGACGTGCAGGGCCAGACCATGCGTGACAGGCGGAAGGCCCGAAGATATTCTGCGATCATTTTCGGCATCATTTCGGCGAAAAAACTCCTGTGCGGCGGCCATAGCTTTCCTGCAGGCTGTCGCGCGATCCTGGTCGGCCGAGGTGGGAAATATCGCCAACACAGAATCGCCCATGAATTTCAGTATCTCCCCGCCATGCGCTTCGACAACCTCACCTATGGTACCGAACCACGCGTTTAGAAGTGCGAGCACTTCGGGGATCGGCGATTGCTCGGAGAGTAGCGTGAAGCCCCGCAGATCAGCAAACCAGATCGCCGCCTCGATCAGTTCGGCAGAACCACGGTCCACACGCCCCTCGATGATCAATTGCCCCGTATTGTGGCCGACATAAGTATCGAGCAAATCTACTGCAATACGCTGCAGGACATGCCGCTCCAGGTAAGGACTGAGGAGCTTCGCCGCGAGTTCGAGCCTATCAAGAGATCCGCCATCGAAACCTGCGGTCTCTCGTGTTGCAAACGAAATCACGGCGGTCCTGGTCTGATCCAGGAAGGACAACGGGTACATGACGTAATCGGTCATGCTCTCGCGACGTAACTCATCCAGGAGCGGCAGATCAGGATTCGGTGCATCAAGTAACCGGCGAAATGGCCTGCCCGTCTCATCAACAATGCGGGTCGGGCTATTGAGGTAGGTTTCCGACGTCGACGCCGTGGCCCGGTCGGACGCACGGACCGAGTGGCCCTCACTCGTCCAGATATGTTGCCATCCGCTCAACTCAGGATGCAGCACCTCGAGGCCGAGAGAGGCTCGCCCGACCGGAATGCCAGAGCGGACGACCTCCTGACAGAAGGCGATAAACAATTCCCTGACACTGTCGTGCGGTGCATCATTCGCCAGCCAACGCGCGATGTCTTCCACCCGATCCGCCCTCCCTTCCAATATTTACGTCCGTATTTCGAACCAACCCGTCGTGGCATGAATAACCTTCCAGAGTTTGTCCGGAAGGACAATCTTGGAAACCTCGCTGGGGTCAAGTGCTGTGTCGATTTCATCGACCTTTTCACTCTCGGCGAGATCGACCCATTCCGGGTTCATCACAAGCCCCTGACCGACGGCCACGAGGGACAGGCCGAGTTCGAGGGCGGTCTCGGCCTGTTCGGGCTTTCTGATCCGCCCTGCGGCGATGACGGGGACTCGGCCTCCCACGCGCTTGACGATGAGTTCTGCGATAGGCTGGCCGCTGGTATCCTCAATCGGCTTGGCGTCGAGCACACTCGAAAGTGACACGTGAATGTAGTCCACCCCACCATCCGTGAGATGGTCGAGGAGTTCATATGTGTCGTTTATCCGAAGACCGCCTTCGTCCGACTCCTCCGGCGAAATCCGGTAGCCCAGCAGGAATGGCCGTTCCGCATGCAGCTCTATGATGCGCTTGACCTCACCGACGACGGCGAGCGGGAAGCGCATGCGGTTCTCGAGCGAGCCACCCCACTCATCACCGCGCTGATTGAACAGCGGCGAGAAGAAGTTCTGGATCAGAAAGCCGTGCGCCCCGTGCAACTCGATACCATCGAAACCTGCCTCGATGGCGCGGCGCGTCGCCTGGCCGAACGCATCGATGACGTCGAGGATTTCATCATGGTTGAGGGCTCGAGGGACAATGTCGCCGGTGTTGAACGGTCCCGGCGCAGCCTTGAGAGAACTCGCGCTGACAATTTGACCGCCAGGAACCAGTGCAGGGACTGCCTTGTTGCCAGCGTGGAAAATCTGCAGGATCGCGGGCGCACCGCCGCTCTTGGCGGCTTCGGCGAGACGGCGGAGGCTCGGCGTGAAGCTGTCGTCATAAGCCGCAAATTCGCCCGTAAAGCCAATTCCATCCGGCATGACATGGGTGCAGCCGGTCAGCATGAGACCTGCACCTTTTGCCCTGCGGCGATAGTAGGCAACTTCTTCGTCCGAGACCGTTCCATCGTCATTGCCCGACCAAGTCGTCATGGGGGCCATGACAACCCGATTGCGAAGTGTGATCCCCTTGGCGAAGGCGTAGGTCTCGAAAAGTTTGGGGTATGTCTTGCTCATCTCTATCTGTCCTGTCGACACCACGGCATGTGGCGCTGGGGATCAAATAGTGTGGGACAAGTACACTGATTACCCGCTATAATTCGCATGCAGTTAGAAACGGGATTGATAAATGAGAAAAGGCGATTTTAGCGAGCTGGCGGCATTTATCGCCGTGGCCGAAGAAGGCAGCTTCACGCGCGCTGCCGCGAAACTCGGCCTCTCCCAGTCCGCCCTCAGCTACGCTGTCAGGATGCTTGAGCAACGGCTTGATGTGCGCCTCATCTCGCGGACAACACGCAGCCTGTCGATGACGGAGGCGGGCGAAAGGCTGTTTCATAGCCTACGCCCAGCTTTCGATCACATTGACAATGAAATTGCCGCGCTAGCCGCTCTTCGTGACAAGCCCGCAGGTACTATCAGGATCACGACGTTCCGACATGCTGCCAGGGTCGTGCTGTGGCCAGTATTGCTGAAGCTCCTGCCTGAATATCCCGACATTACTGTCGAAGTCAGTGTCGATGAAGGGCTCACCGATATCGTCGCGGGCCGGTTTGACGCCGGGATACGCTTGGGAGAGCAGGTCGAAAAGGACATGATATCGGTACGGGTGGGCCCCGATGTCCGGATGGCCGTTGTGGGTTCGCCCTCCTACTTTGCCAATCGCAAGCCACCGAAAACCCCACGCGACCTTAACGACCACAATTGCGTCAGTTACCGGCAGATCAAGGGAGGCGGACTTTACGCCTGGGAATTCGAGCGTGAGGGTGTTGAACTGGAGGCGCGTGTGAGCGGTTCGCTCGTCCTCAACGACAATGAGATGTTGGAAAACGCCGCTCTCGACGGGCTAGGGCTCGTCTATGTGTTCGAGAGCCAGGTCTCAGACCATATTGCGGCAGGACGCCTGCTCCGTGTGCTGGAAGACTGGTGTCCGCCTTACCCGGGGTATCACCTCTAC
This sequence comes from uncultured Alphaproteobacteria bacterium, assembly GCA_963776115.1. Lineage (GTDB taxonomy): Bacteria > Pseudomonadota > Alphaproteobacteria > Rhizobiales > Rhizobiaceae > Phyllobacterium. Next base: position 35,671 of record CAVZLS010000017.1, read on the forward strand.
TATCCAAGCAGGCGACAGCACACCCCGGCTTTCTCGCTGCTCGTTGAGGCCCTCCGCTACAGGGGCTAGTCGCGACCAATTGGTATCCCATTTTGCCTACCGGTCACGGGCGTTGCAGTGCAGTCAATTGCCTACACTCCATTGAGCCTTGGCATTTATCAATGCCATTTCTAACCCCATGCAGATAATGCCACCTAATCGCATTTTGCAGCGCTCCTTATCTTGTCGTTGAGGACGGGCGTTAACACCGCCGTTTCGGCGAGATGGCATGGGCGCAACGGTGATGTTGTGCAGCGTGTCCCTCCTCAGATGCAATGACCGCGTGCCGTCAGAATTTCAGGAGACAAGACATGGACAACGATAAGCAAGTGGCTGGTTCGAGTCGTGAAAGTCGGTTGGGCATTGGTCGCCGCGAATTATTGATCAAGACCGCTCTCGCCGGGGCAATGCTGCCCGTCGCTTCGTCAGTTTGGGCTGCATCATCGGATCAGATACAGGGCAGTAGCAGCATGCTCCAGACAGGAGAAAGCCAGATGAAAACTCGGAAGCTCGGTACGCTGGCGGTTTCGGAAGTTGGTGCTGGATGCATGAGCATCAGCGCAAATTACGGACCTCCAGCCGACATAGAATCAAGGCGTTAGCACCATTCGCACAGCCCACGAAAAGGGCGTCAGCTTCTTCGACACCGCTGAAGTGTACGGTCCATACACAAGCGAAGAGCTTGTTGGGGAAGCATTGGCACCCATCCGCGACCAGGTCAAAATCGCGACCAAGTTCGGCTTCGCGATCGATGGCACGATTGGCCTGAATAGCCGCCCGGAACGGATCAAGCAGGTGGCCGAGGCTTCTCTCAAGCGATTGAAGACCGATCGCATCGACCTCTTCTACCAGCACCGCGTCGATCCCAACGTGCCGATCGAAGATGTTGCCGGAGCGGTCAAAGACCTCATCCAGGAAGGCAAGGTCTTGCATTTCGGTCTTTCGGAACCAAGCGCGCGGACAATTCGGCGAGCACATGCCGTTCAACCCGTTGCGGCAGTCCAGACCGAATACTCCATTATGGAAAGAGGCCCGGAAACGAACGGCGTTCTTGCCGCCTGCGAGGAACTCGGCATCGGTTTCGTGCCGTGGGGCCCCGTTGGAATGGGATACCTGACCGGGAAGATCGATGCCAACACAAAACTGGACCCGAAGACCGATCTTCGAACGACCTTCGATCGCTTCAGCCCCGAAAACATTGCAGCCAATATGCCGTTCGTTGAGTTGCTTAAGCAGTTCGGCGAAAAGAAGGGTGCAACTCCTTCCCAGATTGCCCTGGCGTGGTTGCTGGCGCAGAAGCCGTTCATCGTTCCAATCCCCGGCACACGCAACATCGACCACCTGAATGAGAACCTGGGGGTACTCCGCGTCGAGCTGACGCCTGAAGACCTCGTAGAGCTGCGAACTGCTATCTCTGCGTTGACAGTGCGCGGTGGGCGCATGAATGCAATGCAAATGGGGCTTGTTGACCAAACAGTCTGAGTACCTACCCCACTGGCGTCTTGCCAAGTCCCGCCAAGGTCTCAACCCTCCCTCGTGGTGGAGGGTTGAAATTTGCAAAGGCACTTCGAAGTTTCGAGTTGGCCCGCTTTGTCTCCACGCATTCATAAACACCATTTCTAAGTCCATGCAGATAATACCGTCTAATCACCGCTGCGTAAGCCGGTTACATTCCCAACACTCCACAGCAAGGATGCATTATGAGTAAGGTATGGTTCATCACAGGCGCGGGTAGCGGCATCGGCGCAGCAACAGCCAGAGCGGCCTTGAAGGCTGGCGATAAAGTCGTCGCGACTGGTCGAAATCTCGATAAGGTCCATAACGCTCTGCGCGATGTGGCAAGCGAGAGTGTCGCCTTTGTTCAATTGGACGTTGCCAATGAAGCGCAGGCTAAGGCCGCTGCCGAAGAGGCCGTGAAGACGTTCGGTCGCATCGACGTTCTGCTCAACAATGCGGGCTACAGCCTGCTCGGAAACTTCGAAGAATTGACCACCTCCGAAATCGACGGGCTTATCTCGACCAATCTGTACGGTGTCATTTACGCTATGCGCGCGGTCCTTCCGGTTATGCGTAAACAGCGCTCGGGCCAGATCATCAATATCAGTTCGCTTGCCGGAGTCATGGGCTTCAAGCACTGCAGTGCCTATAGCGCTGCCAAGTTTGCTGTCGAGGGACTATCTCAATCGGTGGCTCAAGAAGTCGGACAGTTCGGCATCAAGCTCACGGCAGTCGCGCCGGGTTTCTTTCGGACAGACTTTCTTGACGCACAAAATGCCAAATATGGAAACAGTAGCATTGACGACTATGCCGCGGAAGGAACTGCGAAAGATATGTGGTCAGGCTATGATGGCCAACAGCAGGGCGATCCAGCGAAACTCGCCGATGTCCTTGTGAAGATCGCCGGGATGGAAAATCCGCCTCAGCAGTTCGTAGCTGGTAGCGACGCTCTTGCGGCATTTGCTCCAGCCCTCGAAACAAGGCTCGAAGAACTTCGCGCCCATGTGGAACTGTCGAATTCGACAGATGGCTCATTCTAAACTCACGCGTAGGCTACTTCGCCCACCGCGGAACGCTTTTGAAGCGCAAGTCGCCAACACCAGCACTATGCAACCACAATCGTCCTCAGTTGCATTTGCAGCGTACCATCTCGGGAAAAACACTCATGCCGAAAATCCTGACTTATATCGCCGCCTGTGGCCCTGTTCTTCTCTCAACGATAGCTCCTGGCCTTGCGGAGGGAGACGTTGCCTTGGGGCAAAAGGCGTTTCAACGCTGTTCTGCCTGTCATACAACTACCGACCAGGGAAAAGCCGGTCCCGGCCTCGGGGGAGTTGTCGGGCGTCCCGCCGGCACCGTTGAGGCCTTTCGCTATTCGGCTGCCATGAAGTCCTCCGGATTGGTATGGGACGAGGCAACACTGGACCGGTTTCTCGCGGCTCCCCGAAATGTTGTTGCGAAAACCACCATGACGGTGAGTGTGACCAAGCCGGAAGATCGGCAAAACATTATCGCATACCTGAAATCATTGGCGCAGTAGGTGGGTATGGCTCGTCACTAAATGGAACGAACATCAAGCTTGGCGGCAGACTTGTCGCTGCGGCAATGCGATGGCTCGTTTTTCGATACGCATTCAGAAATCACCTTTCTAAGGGCATGCAGATCAGCCGATCTAATCGCGCTCTACCAGGCGCGCTATCGTCGCAAGCTGCAGGAGCCATTCGTCCGAGGCGCTGTGCTTTGGCGCATTCGTGTGGAGCAATTGAGGAGAACCGACCTACCATGACCACACTTAATATCAACGGCCGCGATCACGAGGTCGACGCCGACCCTGAAACGCCGATCTTATGGGTCCTGCGCGACACGCTGGGCATGACCGGCACTAAGTTCGGCTGCGGCGCAGCACTTTGTGGCGCTTGCACCGTGCATCTGGACGGTGAGGCCACCCGCTCGTGCAGCACGCCCATCTCTGCCGCCGAGGGCTTGAAAATTACCACGATCGAAAAAGTGACGGATGGCACCGACCGTGTCGGCGCCGCTGTGCATGCTGCATGGATCAAGCACGACGTGGCGCAATGCGGCTATTGTCAAAGCGGCCAGATCATGAGCGCAACAGCCTTCCTTGCCTCGCTTCCTAAAGGCACTCAGCCAACCCCGGCTGAAATCGACACTGCAATGGAAGGCAATATCTGTCGCTGCGGGACCTACGCCCGCATCCGCGCTGCCATTGCCGATGCCGCCGGTACTCTCGTCTGAAGGAGACGTCCTATGTTGCCCAATATCGATTATAGCGAATTGCCACGCGCGCTGCAGCACATGCTGGAGCGGGGTCGTTCCACGGCAGCTCAGGCGCTGCCGCGCCGCAGCTTTCTCAAAATGGCCGGAGGCTTCGGGCTGGCAGTCGGCGTGTTTCCCCACCTCGCCGGCGCACAATCGAGTGGTGCGTCCGCCGCAACCAGCAACCTCAAGCCAACCGAACAGCCCTCCGCTTTTGTACACATCGCGCCCAACGGTGAGGTTACGGTTACTATCAATCGGCTGGAGTTCGGCCAGGGTGTCCACACGGCATTGCCCATGATCCTTGCCGAGGAACTCGACGCGGACTGGAGCCTGGTACGCAGTCAGCTCGGCACCAACGATATGGCCTATGCAGACCCCCTCTTTGGTATTCACCTAACTGGCGGTTCCCATACGATCAAGAACAGCTTTACGCAATATCGTGAACTCGGCGCGAGAGTGCGGGCCATGCTGCTGGGTGCCGCCGCAGAGCGCTGGAATGTCGACGTTTCCACTCTGCGCACGGAGGCCGGCATGGTTCTGGGCACCGGTGGGCGCAAGCTTGGCTACGGCGAGCTCGCCGAGGCGGCCATGGCCTTTCCCGTGCCTCAGACGATAGCGCTGAAGGATCCGAAAGACTTCCGCATCATCGGCCAACCCACCCAGCGGCTCGATGCAAAAGCGAAAAGCAGTGGACAGCAGGCCTTCGGTATCGACTTCAAACTCCCAGGACAATTGACAGCCGTCGTTGCCCGCCCACCAGTGTTTGGCGGCAAGATAGCGTCGTTGGACGAAAGCGCGGCACGGGCAATAAAGGGCGTGAAGGCGGTCCTTCGGGTGCCGCTGGATGGCGGTGCCGAAGGGGTGGCCGTGGTCGCTGACGGATATTGGCAGGCCACCCGGGGCCGAGACGCCCTGACACTGGAATGGAACACATCGGCGGTGGAAAAGGTCGATAGTGTAAGGCAGCTTGCCCAGTATCGGGAACTGGCCACGAGCCCCGGCCCGCTTAAGTTCGACGCCGACGTGGCGCCGCTTGCGACTGCACCCCAGCAACTCGAAGCCGAGTTCATTTTCCCGTACCTCGCCCATGCGGCGATGGAGCCCTTGAACTGTACGGTATCCCTGACAGTTGAGAGCGCCGAGATCTGGGTCGGCAGTCAGTGTGCCGGCCTCGACGCAGGTGCTGCGGCGAATGCTTTGGGTCTGAAACCAGAGCAGGTCAAACTGAACGTTCAAATGGCGGGCGGCGGCTTTGGCCGTCGTTTCTCAAGTACGAGCGACACAGTGGTGGAGGCCTGCCAGGTCGCCAAAGCGGCGCGTGCCGCGGGCTTGACTGCGCCGATACGTACGCTGTGGAGCCGCGAGGACGATATCCGGGGCGGGTACTACCGCCCCATGCACCTTCATCACGCCCGCATCGGCTTTGATGAAAGCGGCAAGGTGTTGGCATGGGATCACGTTATTGTGGGCCAATCCATCACCACGGGCACTGTGTTCGGCGAATTCCAGGTGAAAGACGGTGTTGACAGCACGGCGACGGAAGGCATGCGCGAGCCCTATGGGTTGCCTATGCGGCTGACAGTCCATCATCCCAAGATCAACGTTCCAGTCTTGTGGTGGCGCAGCGTCGGCTCCACACACACCGCTTTCGTAATGGAAACCCTGCTTGACGATATCGCCCGCGCAACGAACCAAGACCCCGTCGCCTACCGCATGCAGCTTTTTGGAGACAACCATCCGCGCCATCGAGACGCATTACAGCTGGCTGTGGATAAGAGTGGGTATGGAAAGACCGTGCTGCCTGAGGGCAGAGGATGGGGCGTGGCAGTTCACGAGTCCTTCGATTCCGTAGTTGCGTACGTGGTGGAAGCATCTGTCACGGACGGCCAGCCGAAATTGCACCGTGTTACCTCCGGCGTGCACTGCAATCTCGCCGTAAACCCCCGAACGATAGAAGCCCAAGTGCAGGGCGCAGCGATCATGGGCCTGTCGATGTGCCTGGCAGGTTCGGCCATCACGCTCAAGGACGGCGTTGTCGAGCAGAGCAACTTCAGCGACTATACGGTGGCGCGCATCACGGATGTGCCGGCGTTCGATGTCCACATTGTGCCGAGCGCTGATGCGCCAACCGGTATGGGCGAACCCGGCCTGCCGCCGCTTGCTCCTGCCTTCGCCAATGCGGTTGCGCGGTTGACCGGCAAGTCGCTGCGGCAATTACCATTCGACTTGGCATAGCCTATTGCATCGGATCCCCAAAGACATCAAAGCGGTTTACTTGACCCGAAGCCAGCGGCAGCGAAGCCGCCCGTCTCCATCGACGCGACGAGGGCAAACAAGCCGCTCATGGACTCGAGGTTGTTGATCGCGGACATCTCGCATTAATCGGCCAAGTGGACGTATTCCGTCAATACCCAACCGGCTCCACTATTCAGGAGATAATATAATGGCAGTCAGCAAGCACTTGATGGAGCGCTTCGTCGAATTCATCAATACGGCGAGCGAAACGCTCGCCAAGGAGCTCGTCTCACCTGAGGCGATATTCCATATTCCAGGCCGTCCAGCGCCCATGGTTGGACCGGCCGGCTATCTCCAGATCATTGCGATGATGCGGAGCGGTTTTCCCGACATCCAGTGGACTCTCGAGGAAACAATCACCGAGGGAGACGATGTCGCTGCGCGCTTCACCATGAGAGGTACGCACCAGGGCAACTTCTTCGGAGTGCCTCCGACAGGCACGGCAATCGTCGTCCAGGCAATGAATTTCTACCGCTGGTCCGATGGGAGGATCGTTGCAGAACGGGGACAGCCCGACCTTCTGGGCCTGCTGCAGCAGATCGGCGCCGCACCGATGTGATCGTCAGAGCCAAGTGGCTTTAGTGAGCGGTGATCGCCCAAATTTCTGAGAAGGGTAGGATCGACAAACCTGAGCTCCTCCAAAGCATGATCGGGAGAACTCGCGTCTTGCCCGCAAACGTCTCGGCGTTTGGGTGGCGAAGCGCCTTACCACAGCGGTTTACCTCGAATTCCTTAATTTATCACGGCATCGTTTAAATCTTGCTCCGCTTCCATTGTTCAATATTTTGATCCCATCATCCGCTCAAGAGCACTTTCGCAGCTGCTCTTTTTAACGGTGGCGCATTGCGGATGAGCTCATACAGTTCCTGATCTTCCGGATCGGCAATCTTATCCCGAATGCCCGCGACTAAGGCGTGCTTCCGGGGATCATCAAGCTTGCCGTAGTAGGTCGCCGTCGTGCGGTAGTGCTCGTGGCCCAGGTTTTGACTGAGTGCTTTCTTTTCCTCTGCACTAATTGGAAGCTGCTCCATCCATTGTGCAATCGCGCTGCGGACAGAGTGTGGTTTGAAGTACTGCCCATCGCTAACTTTAGTGGCTTCCCTGATTATTTCGCGTATCGGGTTCGCAGATGACCAGGCTTCAAATGCGATATCCTTCCTTGCAGCAAATCGATTCGGGCCCTTTGGAAAGAGTGGATCATCATCGTTGGCTCCATGGGCTTTGAGATCTTCAATCCAATCGATCACGACTTGCTCTAAATCTGCATCGATTGGGAACCATGCTGTTACCATTGACTTGGCACGCTTTGTCTTCACCTCGCTGGCCCGCTGATAGACTAGCTTTTTCGCAACATCCACATGCTTGACGCGTAGCGAGACAACCGCGCCGTCTCGGGCTCCAGATACAAGCAGGAAGGCAATTACCGCTCGGTTCCTCCGCTGCCAGAAAGTCTCAGCAAGCATCGAAAATACGAGTTTTTTTATCGTGCCGACCGTAGGCACGTATTTTTCCGAACTGGCATGAGCAATCGCGGACAGCTCTCTCGGTGGTGTGAAGTAGATGGGTGTGTCGGCCGGGATCTGCCGATAGCCATTCTCATTGCGCAACCAGCTGAAGAAGGCTGCCAGATTCTGGAGGGTATGGACGATCGTGGAGGCTGACAGTTCTGGCTTCTTGGTATCGCCCCCAGCGGGGTTCAGTTTCCGTTTGAACGAAGTGATTTGATCTTTAGTGACGCCCCTGAAGTCACTCGAAAGACAATGCCTATCAAATTGCCATAAGTGGCGCATGGCGGCGTCGATCGTCTTCGAGCTCAGCCCGCGCGCTTCCTTCATATGGTTTTGAAAGCAAAACATGGCGAATGCGTTATCAGCGTGCATGTCGACTCCTGGTATCTGGGAATTGCCCAAATTCAGTTCGGATAAGTGAAGCACTTTAATCGTGATTCTCAGGACTGGATTTGGATTTGAGCAATGCTCGAATCCGTGTGATATCATGGGCGGCAGCGAACCGATGGACAAGTACGCCCGTCTCAGGGCATCGCACCATGATCCACACTCGAGGGTTGCCACGATAAGCAACCTCAAAGGGCTCAATCACCAGTGAATGTTTGTTCTTGCATGAGACGCAATAGATCTCATTGTCATCACATGGTATCTTTGCATTCTCTCGCCGTTTGCGATGAAACTCGTTCACGGCTTCGCCGTGAAAAAGGCGCTTTTGGGCCTGGATTACCGGCAGGCCATACCTGATCCAGTTCAGAATGGTGTTCCTTGAGACGTCATAGATCTCCATGATTTCTTGCTGCGTATAGAGCCAATTTGTTTTTACCTGGCGCGAGCTCTTGAGGTACCTGCGGCGCTTAGGCTTCGGCGGCGACCGAGTCATCGCTTACCCCGACGAAACGAACGTTCGAACGCGATCAGATCACTCAAGCGAAACCGAGTGGTTCCCGCAGTCAGCTTGACGGGTTGGGGGAAACCGGGATCGGTCTTAGTCCAACGCCACACACTCTGGACACTTACAGAGAAACGTTGCGCCACTTCGCGAACGCATAGGTAGCGGTCTGCTGCCTCCTCCGAAGAAAAGCCGGAGTTGCTTTCGCTCCGACACGCGGCGCCTCGTGGTACCTGCTTAGGTAGGGAATTGCGCTGTCGACCTTTCGGCGCCCTCTCGGGAGAACCTACGTCATGAGCCAATAGTGTCGACTTGGGGTCCTTTTTGGCAGTTGCGGGTACCTCAACGGATATTTCGGACAAGAAAGACGTTTGCACAGGGTCGGACATAGGAGCTTGCCTTCCGCTGTTACTTGGGACCGCCGGCAGGAAGCGCCGCGATAAACGTGTCCAGATCCGCCTTGAGGATCAGAGTGCGAATCCCGAGCTTTTTGACCGGGAGCCTGCCTTCGCGAATCAAGACGTAGAGGGTTGAGCGACCGATCCCGAGAGCCTTGGCCGCTTCGGGGATGCTGAGCATAAACTGAATTTCCATGGGTATGTTCCTGTTCATCTGCGGATGCGTTTGAATACAGGAAGACTGGACTGCGAGAGTTCGGCCGCCTAGTTCGGAAGTTCGGCCGATCTCAGTTCATGGCTGAACTTCTGTAGCGCTTCACGGCGGCCGGCGGTTTTTGAGCCATGGACGCCGCGAACGCTTGGCCATTCAGCGGGACGTATTTCCCGGAAAATTGCACGCATATACTGGCGGGGAACACCGGGGAACCTCTCGTGAACTAGTCGTTCTACTTCCCAAATACGGAGCGGCCTGAGCCTCTCGGGCACCTTGTGAACAATTGCTTCCACATAAGCACGTATTGCCGGCTCAGAAAATTTCGAGGCAGCGGATATCGCGGCTTTCTGCCGGAAAGCCACTTGCTGCGCTGGATCGATCTCCAAAACGCCGGGCAGCCATCTCTGAAGAATAAAGGAGGATCGGATGCGGAGTTGCTCATAACTTTCCCCATCGAGCAACACGAGCCGTCCACCCCACTCGCTTTCATTATCCACCAGATCAAGCAGATAGAATCGTAGGTCGGCAGCTTGATCAGGCAGTCGGACATGAGGCCATATACCGTAAGGCAGGGGGCGGTGCATCCTGCCTTCTGATTTGTCGCTGACACCTTCTACCACCGCTTGGCAACTTGTCGGTTCCAACGTCAGCAATTCAGCAAGTAAAGCAGCAATGGCCACGTCCATTCGAGCATCGGATTCCGGGACAATATGTCCACGACAGGCGATCCAATCGACGGCGGCAGAAAAGCCGATCCAAGTCGACGTGATCAGATCCTTTTTTATAATGCGGCCTTCGGGGCTGTTCTCTGCGACAGCAGCATCATCTGAAGCCATTTCGCCCTCCTGTCTTGCTGACGCCAGCATGGCCCCACACGAGATGTCAGTTACGCACGTGGGTGGATTGGGCGGAACGAGTTCGGACACTATTGTCCACAAGTTTGTCCAATATTTTCCGAGCGATCCCTACTCGCCTTTTCGCGTGATGGTATTTTTGATGGTATTTCAAAACCCGAATTGACGAATTCCTTTTGAATTCACATGGATAAGCGCCGTTTACGAGTCCTCTTCTGGCACCAAATTCCCATTTCACACCGTCCAATACGGTATTGAAATTAGACAAAAGGCCCGGTTTTCCGGGTTTTTTTGTTTTCTGGCGTCCACTAGGGTTCCTCGGCGGTCGTCTGCAGTAGAGATGGAGTACTTCGAATCCGCCCTGACCGTTCGCGCGAGCGCAATGGGTTCGAGATTCGGCGCGGCCTTGGGGTCATAGCCTCGACCAGCCGCTGGTGGTTAGACTTTTCGCGGACCCAATTCCGGAGATATGCGTTCCTTCCAGAATAGGCTATTATGTGTTCGGGGTACCTCAAGAAAGGCAATCGATCGTGTTTGCTGGACAACTAGCTCTTCTGCTCGCCGCCGCGTTCGCAGGTGCCGCATTCTATGTCAATATTGCTGAGCAACCCGCACGGCTGGCACTCGATGACAAGAATCTCTTGAAGGAATGGAGGCCGAGCTATGCTCGTGGCTTTCCTATGCAAAGTAGCCTGGCGGCCATTTCAGTTAGCTGGTTTTAAATATGCTTATGGCGAAGAATGCCGTTCTGTCCGCAAGAAAGTAGCACCAATGTCCCGCCTGAAACTGTTGCAGATCGCTCTGATTGCATTCGGTGTCGCATTTTGTTTGGTCTATCCGCTTGCGATTATCTGGCCGTCGGGTTGGGCTTGGCATGATGGCCCGCCCACCGCTTCGCACTATTTCATGATGATCGTAGGCATATACGCAACGCTTGGGTTATTTCTGATCCATGCGTCTCGCGATCCCATAGCGCATCGGTCGCTAATTGACTTCACGATCTGGTCGAGTGTCGTACACGCGCTAATCATGGCGGTCCAGTCCTACAGCCCTGGTGCGCATATGGGTCATATGCTGGGCGACGTGCCGGCCTTGCTAATTGTGGCGGCGGTGCTCGGGGGGTTGACCTATTCCGGCGGCGCAACGAACAGCGGATAGCGCCGCCCTTCTGACCTCGCCACCCTCCACCAGGCAGGCCCACACACTTCATTGGAGAACTCATGTTTGACCACGTCAAATTCGGAGCCAGCGACTATTCAGCGAGCAAAGCGTTCTTCCTCAAGGCACTAGAACCGCTCGGCGTAGCTGTTATCTCAGAGGGGCCGCCGACATACGGTGTCGAGCTTAGCCCAAAGGGCAAGGCTTCATTGTGCCTGTACCAAACCGAGGAGAAGCCGGCGCATCTTCACTTGGCGTTCACGGCCGAGAATCGCCGGCAAGTTGAAGCTTTCTATCGCGCGGCTCTGGAAGCGGGTGGCAAAGACAATGGCGCGCCGGGTCTGCGCCCGCACTACCACGCGAACTACTATGCAGCTTTCGTCATTGGTCCGGACGGGCACAACATCGAAGTGGTTTGCCACGAACCCGAGGCCTAACCCTTCCGTCGAGGAGGATGCGTCGCGGCTAGCCGGGTTCGCCAATTCCATGTTCGGACGAGTTTGCGAGCGTCATGTGTTCACAATAAACATAGGACGAATCTGACAGCCGAGGCACTAGTGACACCTTCATTCCTGTTGCGGCTTTTTGATTGATCAGGCATCAGTCCACCGCCTGGCTTGGTGATGCGCAAACCAGCCTAATCGCTAATCCCATTTCGGCAAAATTACAGGTTTGTTGAGGTGTTCCTTCGGCCAGTTTCGCCGCGCCAACCTTGGTCCTGTTGCGGCATCGATTGCGGTGCATTGCGCGACCGTGCGGTACCTGGCTTCTTTCAGAAGAGGACGCGCTAAAATCGATAGGCGATTTCATGTGGGTGCTATAAAATCCATATGATGGAAGGAGGCACAACTGTTATCATTATGTTGGCAAATCAATGGAACAGAGACTAGCCGCAGTCCTGGCAGCCGATATGGCAGGCTATAGCCGGCTAATGGAGACCGATGAAGCCGGCACGATCGCCCGCCTCAAAACGCACCGGATAGAATTGATCGATCCTGCCATCGCGAAGAACAAGGGCCGGATCATCAAGACAACGGGCGACGGCATGCTCGTGGAGTTCCAGAGCGTGACGGATGCAGTGAAGTGCGCCGTGGAGATCCAGCAGCGCATGCAGCGGCGAAATTCGGACGTGCCTCAGGATCGGCGGATCGAATTCAGGATCGGCATAAATCTTGGCGATATCATTTTCGAAGACGGCGACATTTTCGGCGACGGTGTGAATATTGCTTCTCGAATTGAACAACTCGCCGACGTAGGCGGTATCTGCGTCACCGGCGCGGTGGCAACACAAATCGCCGATCGTCTCGAAGTCTCCATCGAGGATCTGGGTGAGAAGACGCTTAAAAATATAAGTCGTCCCGTTCGTCTTTTTCGTATCGGACTTGAGAATTCTGCCTTGCCCGCTCAGCCGGGGGACTTCGATGCGAAGCGATCTGTCTCCAAACCCTCGATAGTGGTTCTGCCCTTCAACAATATGAGCGGCGACCCCGATCAAGAGTTTTTCGCGGACGGTCTTACCGAAGACATCCTCACGGAATTGTCTCGCCGCCACGAGCTGTTCGTCATCTCACGCAACTCCAGTTTCGTTTACAAGAACCGAGCCGTAAACGTGCGCGAAGTCGCAGAGAAACTCGGGGCTCAATACGTGGTGGAGGGAAGCGTCCGGAAGATCGGCGATAGGGTGCGCGTAACGGTCCAGCTTATCGACGCAGCCAATGCTGCTCATATCTGGGCGGATAAATACGACCGTAGGCTGGACGACATATTTGCGATCCAGGATGAAATAACGGCTGCGATAGCAGCAACCTTGCCCGGGCGCGTTGAAGCCGCCCAGCGCGACCAGCTAGGGCGGACGAAACCTGCAAACATGGCCGCTTACGAGTGCGCGCTAGCCGCCAAGGTGCTGCATCACAGAGGCACAGTTGCGGACAATACGCAGGCGCAGTCCCTGATAAACCGGGCAGTCGCGCTCGACCCGGGTTATGCCCATGCCCATGCTTGGCAGGCGTGTATTCTCGGCCAGGCGTGGGTCCACGGCTGGTGCGAAGACAAGGATGCTGTCTGGAGCGAAATCGTTGCTGCGCTGGATCGGGCTTTGGCGCTAGACGACAACGATGCCGACGTGCATCGCATACTCGCCGCGGTGAGTGTGAACAATAACGCACTGACCACAGCCCGTTATCACCAGGAGCGTGCCCTTTCCCTCAATCCCAACTATGATCTTGTGGTGGTTCAGCAAGGGGAACTGTTGACTTGGCTGGGGCGGCCTGAAGAGGGAATCGACTGGATCCGCAAGGCAATGCGGCTGAATCCACATCACCCTGAAAGATTTTGGAGTCATCTCGGAAAAGCACATTTCGCTGCGCATCAATATGGCGAAGCGATCGAGGCGTTCATGCATTTGTCCGTCATGGATGAGGCCCAACATGCATTCGTCGCGGCATGTTACGGGTGGCTTGGCGATGAGATCGCTGCTGCGGCTCATATGAAGGAGGTCAGAACGCTCCTCCCCGAATTCGCCGTCCAATCCTTTCTCGCCACGTTGCACTACGCTCAGCAATCCGACGTGGATCACCTCCGCAAGGGGCTTGTCAAAGCGGGAGGGGACCAACGTTTATCGGCAACGAACGATTCCACGGCGCAGTAACAGACAGCATGATCCGGCAGCATTTGGTGGCGTTGTCTACGAGATCACCGACCGCATCATATCGCGCAATCGCTGAGACGTAGCTTCTATCGCCAACCTCTTGAAATATTTGCTTTGGGCGTCATTGAGTGGGCTTGGCTTGTACGGTTATTGAGTAGTATTGTGTGGCGGGGCACATGAGCCTCGTGCTTTGGGAGGAGCAAATGACCAAATCAAGAAACCAAACATGGGAGAAGACTTCGCGCCGCAAGTTCCTGAGTGGAGCAGCGGTGGCGGGCGCGGCGATGGTCGCTGCGCCGAGCGTCGTCAAGGCGCAGGGGCCTGTCAACATGCGCTGGCAAAGCACTTGGCCCTCCAAGGATATCTTTCACGAGTTCGCACTCGATTTCGCCAAAAAGATCAATGACATGACAGGCGGCGATCTCAAGATCGAGGTGCTGCCGGCAGGCGCCGTGGTGCCTGCGTTTGGCCTGCTTGATGCGGTGTCACAAGGTACCCTTGACGGCGGCCACGGCGTACTTGTCTACCATTACGGCAAGCAAACAGCACTAGCACTGTGGGGATCCGGGCCTGGCTTCGCCATGGATGCCAACATGCTGCTCGCGTGGCACAAATATGGCGGCGGGAAGGAGCTTCTCGCAAAGCTGTATGACTCGATCGGCGCGAATGTCGTTTCCTTCCCATATGGGCCGATGCCGACACAGCCGCTCGGTTGGTTCAAAAATCCGATTGCCAAGGTCGAAGATATCAATGGCTTGAAGTTCCGTACCGTTGGCATCTCCATTGATGTCTTCACTGGTCTTGGCGCAGCGGTCAACGCGCTCCCGGGCGGCGAAATCGTCTCGGCATTGGACCGCGGATTGCTTGACGCGGCCGAATTCAACAATGCCTCGTCTGACCGGGTACTTGGTTTTCCTGACGTCTCCAAGATCTGCATGCTGCAGAGCTATCACCAGAATGCGGAGCAGTTTGAAATCCTGTTCAACAAGACGAAATACGATGCACTGCCTGATCAAATGAAGGCCATCATCGGCAATGCGACCGAAGCTGCCTCGCAGGATATGCACTGGAAAGCAATCGATCGCTATTCGAAAGATTATCGTGAGATGCAGACAGCTGATAAGGTCAAATTCTACAAGACACCGGAGGCGATCCTCAAGAAGCAGCTGGAGGTCTACGACGAGGTCGTGAAGAAAAAGGCAGGGGAGAACCCGCTTTTCAAGGAGATCCTGGTATCGCAGATCGCTTTTGCCGAGCGGGCAACGCGATGGGAACAGGACACGGTCGTCAGCCGGCGGATGGCATTCGATCACTATTTCGGAGAGAACGCAGCGGCTAAGAAGATCTGACGTACACTCCAAACTGGTAAAGCATCATCGGCATTTTTGATCCGATGATGCTTTCTTTGCCTACATATTCTCTCGCCATCGGGGGCATGCGTGAACGTTCAGCATTTTCTGAATACGGTCGATGCGATCAGCGTGTGGGTTGGAAAGGCCGCGGCGTGGCTCATCATCGGGCTGATGACGCTTGTCTGCGTCGAGGTCTTCAAGCGCTACATGATGAACATGCCCACGGCATGGATATTCGACGCCAGCAGCATGTTCTACGGCAGTTTGTTCATGCTCGCGGGAGCATACACATTGGCGCAGAACGCCCATGTGCGCGGCGACTTTCTCTATAGCTCCATGCGGCCACGGACGCAGGCCGCGCTTGATCTGGTATTGTACATCGTCTTCTTTCTGCCGGGCATCGCCGCCCTCGTTTACGCGGGTTACGATTACGCTGCGCTCTCGTGGAGGATCGGCGAGCATTCAACTGTGACGGCCGAAGGCCCGCCAATCTACTACTTCAAATCCGTCATTCCGTTGGCTGGTGCTCTTTTGATGCTTCAGGGAATAGCCGAAATCACACGCTGTATCGTCTGTCTCAAGACCGGGGAATGGCCTAGCCGGCTCAAGGATGTCGCGGAGATCGACGTGGTCGAGGAGCAGCTCGCGCACAGCGAGCATGTGGATGAGGAAACGCGCAAGGTCGCGATCGAGCGCGCGCAACAAATCGATGAAACCGCGCGTAAACGTGGTTCGGGGGGAGACCTGCAAACGTGAGCGATCCAGTTCTTGGACTAACGATGCTGATGCTCATCGTCGTCGTTATCGTGATGGGCTTCCCGACGGCTTTCACGTTGATGGGCCTCGGCATGTTTTTCGGCTTCTACGCGTTCTACAACCCAGCGGAACACTGGATAGATAATCGTGTCTTCGATCTGATGGTTCAGCGCACCTACGGAGCCATGACCAACGACGTCCTTATCTCCATCCCGTTGTTCGTGCTCATGGGATACGTGATGGAACGCGGAGCCCTGGTCGACAAGATGTTCTATAGCATCCAGCTTTCCTTCCGGCGCGTGCCTGCATCGCTGGCCATTGCAACGCTCATCGTCTGCACGTTCTGGGGCATCGCCAGCGGCCTCGTTGGCGCAGTAGTGGTTCTGATGGGAGTGATTGCGTTCAACCCGATGCTGCGCGCAGGATATGATGTGAAGCTCGCTTCCGGCGTGATCACCGCGGGCGGTACGCTAGGAATTTTGATCCCGCCGTCTGTCATGATCATTGTCTATGCGGCAGTCGCGGGGCAGTCTGTCGTGAAGCTCTACGCCGCCGCGATGTTCCCCGGCTTTTTCCTCGCCTTCCTTTATCTTGTCTACATACTCGCCTGGGCGACAATCAATCCAAAGATTGCTCCACCCTTGCCGGAGGAACAAACAAAAGTTCCTGTCCCTGGATGGATGAGAAGCTTTCAGGCAGCCTACTCACGCAACATGCTCGCCGGGCTTTTTTCAGCATTATTCGCTCCGTCCAAGGCTATGGCGCTAGTGGCCGAGGATGGACCTCTTACCTACTGGAAGCTGCTCAAGAATTTCTGTGCTACATTGATACCGTTCGTCTTGACAGCACTCACCTTTTTACTGGTTTGGTGGTATGTCGTCGTCCATCGGCAATCCACAGCGGACACCGAAGCCCCAGCTGGCTTGGAGCAGCTGGGCTCACCGGTGGTGGACGCGGCGCCCACGGGACCTGTTGGGCCGTCGACCAGTTTCTACGTTTCTTTCGGCCTCATTGCCGCACTCGCTACGGTTGTGCTCGTGCGTTACTACCGGAATATGAATGCCGAGCGACTGCAGGTCGTGAAGCTACTGACCTCATCCGTTATGCCGCTAGGCGTTCTCACTATTGTCGTGCTCGCCGTCATTCTGTTCGGAATCACCACAGCCACGGAGTCTGCAGCCGTCGGTGCAGCCGGTGCCTTTCTGCTGGCGTTTCACGCCAGAACTCTCAACTGGAAGCGCACCAAGGAAGCGGTGTTCCTCACCGCGAAAACCACGGCCATGGTCTGTTGGCTCTTCGTCGGATCGGCGCTGTTCTCCGCCGTTTTTGCAATTCTCGGTGGTCAGGCGCTACTTGAACAATGGGTGCTGTCCCTCGACCTGACGCCAGTACAGTTCATGATCCTGTCGCAAGCGATCATCTTTATTCTCGGGTGGCCGCTCGAATGGACCGAGATCATCATCATCTTCGTGCCGATCTTTCTACCGATGTTGAAGCACTTCAACATAGACCCGGTTCTCTGGGGTGTTCTCGTCTTCGTGAATCTGCAAGCGGCGTTCTTGTCGCCTCCGGTCGCGATGTCGGCGTTCTATCTCAAAGGCGTTTCTCCACCGCACGTCACACTCAACCAGATATTCGCAGGCATGATGCCTTACATGCTGATCGTGATCGTTTGCATGATCATAATGTATATCTGGCCCGGCATAACGCTCTGGCTACCGAACTACCTTTACGGTGGCTGACGTTGCCGGTCTTGAGACAGCTGAAACCCGGTTTATTGTCAGGAAAATCAATCTGTGCAATACTTCTTGGTGTTGAGTAAGACTTGTAAAGTCTACGCCCGGTACCGAAACTTCAAACAAAAAAGGACTGCCGCAGCGTAGTATCTGGCCCCTTGGGAGGATACCGTGATCAAGAAACTCGCTTTCGTTTTATCATGCGCAGCCGTCTTTAGTTTAACGTCCGCCTCTGCGCAGGACTCCAATCTCGAAAAACTTGGCGGCTTCAAAACCACCGGCACACCGATGATGGAGCCGATTCCGCAGACTGGGGAGAATGCCGAAGCTCTCAAAGCAATCGCCGCGAAAATCAAAGTTCCGGATGGCTTCAAGGTCAGTCTCTATGCCCTCGTTCCTGATGCCCGTCATATGGCCGTGGGACCGCAAGGTGTGGTGACCTTCGTCGGCACCCGCAAGGAATTGGTCTATTCGATGACCGACCGTGACAAGAACCGTGTCGCCGATGATGTGAAGGTGTTCGCGCCTTCGATCAAAATGGCAGTGCCGAACGGCGTTTGTTTCTCCAGGGATGGTCACCTTTATCTCTCCGAACAGAACCGGGTCCTTTGGTTCCCGGCTGCCGAGTTTTTCTATGAAGGCCCGGATGTAGCAGCTTTCGCCATCGTCAAGGAAGGTGAACTGATCCCCGCGTCCAATGAGAGCTACAATCACACAGCGCGCACCTGCCGTGTCGGGCCAGATGGCCGACTTTACATCACTATCGGCCAGCCCTTCAATGTGCCAGCGCCCGAAGTACTCCCAGAGTTTCAAAGACTGGGCATCGGCGGTATCATAAGCATGAAGCAAGACGGTTCCGACCGCAAGATTTACGCCCGCGGTATGCGCAATCCCCTTGGCATTGACTTCAATCCAAAGGACAAGACAATTTGGGTTAATGACAATCAGGTCGACGGCATGGGCGACACTATTCCCCCGGGTGAAATGAACCATGTTACTGGGCCGGACCAGAATTTTGGCTTCCCATGGTATGGCGGCGGCAAGACCCGCACCACTGAGTACAAGGACGCCACTGTGCCCGAAGGGGTGATTTTCCCGGCGGTCGAGCAAGACGCTCACGCGGCCGACCTCGGCCTGTCGTTCTACACGGGCAAACAGTTCCCTGAGAAATACCGGGGTGGCATTTTTTCGACCCAGCACGGTTCCTGGAACCGCGTAGACCCGGTGGGTGCTCGGGTGCTGTTCACCTCGCTCAAGGCAGACGGCTCAGCCGACAAGACGGAGGTATTCGCGGAAGGCTGGCTGAGCGAGAACGGCGAGTATCTTGGCCGTCCGGTCGATGTGCAGGTTCTTAACGACGGTTCACTACTGGTATCCGACGATTTAGCCGGTGCAGTATGGCGGATTTCTTATGGTAATTGAGTGAACGTCACAATCGGTCGCCCCCTGTTAGTCATAGGAGGTTGATATTCGTGGTTTGATAGTAAGCTTGGCGGCTCTTGTTGCCTGTTCCACCCTCGCGGAGGCAGCAGGTGATGCCGCTTCAGGCAAAAAGGTCATGTCGAAGTGCCAAGTTTGCCATGGAAAGGACGGCCTCGCCAAGCTGCCAGACGCACCGAACATTGCTGGCCAAAAGGAGGCTTATCTCGTGAAGGCGTTGACCGCCTTCAAGGCCGGCGAGCGAAAGAACGAGCAGATGACGGTCGTGATCAAGGGTTTGAGCGATGAGGACATAGCGAATGTCGCCGCCTATTATTCATCGATCAAGATCACCGTTCAGATTCCGCCATGAGACGAAGGACGGACCTGTCTGGTCCGGACCACCGAGACGAGTCTCAAAGCGACAGCTGATATCGGTAGCCATGCCTCCAGCGATCCCATCGAAGCGATCGCTGTCAATTATTGCGGCCGGTTTAATTCAAGTCTGCAGTTTTCCAGATCAAGTTCCTGCAGCCGTCTCAACAGCTCCTGAACGCGGTTCTGCGCACAAATGGCATCGACTGTTGCGCTGTGCAGTTCACGTCGAACTTCCTCGACATCCGACGCCGAAACGAAGGGCGTCGGCCCCAATCCCTGCCCGGCCACGAGCCAAGGCAGGCTAATGCGCAGTACGCCTGTTATGAGCGGCATGTGATAGGATTCCGGCGAAGCCCTGTCGCACTCCCAATCCATCCAGATTTGTGTGGTGACGCCGAGTTGGCATGCAGTATCCTCTATGGACTGCATTGCCGATTCGCGTGCAAGCGAAATGCGCCCGCCAAGTGTATCGTCCTGTGCGCGATAGTGACCATAATCCATGACCATATTCTTACCTTCGATTGTTTATATCGATTTGAATGACGTTGCGGCAACTCCGCTTGGCTCTACGTTCTACGCCCTTTCGGCGGATTATTCCCGCGAGCGTTTCCTCAGATCACGGCTCGATGGAGTATCAGTGTCGCCCGAATCCTGAAGATTGATGATGGAATTCTCTGGAATACACACCACACCAGCCGGAGCGTACTCACTCTCGAACAGGGCAAAATGCACCGCAGAGGCACGGTCGGCGAATAGCCCAGCCGCCTTCCCTGTTTCATCACAGACAACCCAGTTCCCATGAGCATCGCGGCCAAGGATCAAGCGTTGGTCGAATCCATGCTCGGACGGTATCTTGCTTGGTACACCCATTCGGGACACTCCTACGCAGTTGTTTGAACAAAGTCTGGTATCAGCCCGTGCACACGAGACACACTCGCGACGATCAGACGGACACACTGATGGAAGATAGAAAATCCTGCATATCGTTTCGATTGGCCGGAAGTCGGAAAGTCATCAAGATACTGTAAAGATACCCGTTATGCGTATACGGGCGCAAATCGCTGGATTTTGGCAGACCACTGTTGAACCTTCACTGTTCGCTTTGGAGGCGCGGCGAGGTGAAGGATCCCCATCCTCGTGCTATTGTGCCGGCTTCCAGGATGACGGTCAGCGTGGCCAATACCAGCGACCGCGCCAGGATCATCGCTGATCTGGGAGGGTTCGAGTGGGTGCAACCAATAATGATGATGGCAACGCATTCTACTAAAGGGGTCTCAAGACGATGAAACCAACACGTCGATCAGTCCTCGCCGCGTTTCTGGCCGTACCGTCGCTCAAAGCGGCAGGTATTTTCGAAGCGAATGCCCTCAGCACACAATCCGCTCTCGAGTTGACGCCGGCATGCCAGGATGCGGATGAGCTGACCATCGCGCAGACTGAAGGACCGTATTACAAACCTAGCTCGCCACTCAAACAGGATTTTGCCGCCGACGCACCTCACGGGATCAGGATCACCATAGCCGGTTTCGTGCTCGCGACAGACTGCAAATCCATCAACAGGGCACTTGTCGAGCTTTGGCACGCCGATGAACGTGGCTCGTATGACCGCGTCGGCTACAGGCTGCGTGGTCATCAGTTCACCGATGAGAATGGCCGCTGGTGGTTTTCGACCATCATTCCATCGCTCTATCCGGGACGCACGCGCCACTACCATGTGAAAGTCCAAAAGCCAGGTGGGAGCGTCTTGACGACCCAGCTGTATTTTCCGGGCGAGCCCCTGAACGAACGCGACCAGATCTTTGATGAGCGGCTCTTGCTCCACATCCGCGACACGGGTGACGGGAAATTCGGTCGCTTCGACTTCATTGTGTAAGGCGTGTCGTTCCCTGCCGGAATGAGCATTTACTTGACGGAGAAGGGAAATCGCTTCGCGACGTTCGGCGGAGTCGTTGAGGTCACGAAAGCTGGTCGAATGAAAGCATTGATCGAGATTTTCGATCGTATGACCCGGTGAAATTTCAACCAACGCAACTCTCCCCAGCGGCGTAAGCCTCACAGACAATCCCGTCCGCTTAGGGCCAGAACCCGCCATCATCGCATGAGCAAAAAGTCGACGGTCACAGGACTGCGTGACTTTAAGCAGTTTCGCGTTCCATGCGCACCTCGGCCTCCAGACTTTCAATATCCCGGTATATTGAGGCTGTGGCGAGAACTCGTCCGCCGCTTTTGTATTGCAGCGTGCAGTCCTTCGCTTTGATGTCACCGCCATTCTTCGGGCGCGCTGCCCGCCAGGTAGTCCTTCGAAAGGTTCGGTCGGTCGACCGGAGCGGCGGAGTCCGCGCTCAGCATGGTAATGCTACCCTGGAAGTCCCTCCGGCGGAGCAGTTCTGCCGCGGCAAAGTCCGACGCACCACCACCAACGATGACGATACTTTCCGGCGCGGCCGATTGCGATGGCTGCGCCTGTTTTTGGTCATCGCGTGTACTGGACGAAGATGTTCCCATCCCTATGGCGCGGAATGCTCCAGCACCGCGCAATCCGCTCCGTCGGTGCAGTCGCCCGAAAGCGTCCGCTGGCCGAGAGCGATGATCACGACGGTCGCGGCCCCGGCTGCCACAGACACCCAAAAGCCGTTCTCGGGACCGTAATTGTCCACCACCCAGCCCGAGACGAAGGCGCCCAACGCCATGCCGATGCCGATACCGGTCATCACCCAAGTCACGCCCTCGGTCAGCATCGATTCCGGTACGCGGCGCTCGATCAGGCCGAAGGCTGTGATGAAGGTCGGCGAGATCGCGATGCCGCTCACGAAGACGGCGACGGCAAGCAGGGTCACCGAGCTGCCGGCGACGAGCAGTGGCAACGAGGTCAGTGCAATTACGCCCACCGCGATCAGCAGCTGACGGTGCAGGGCCATGCGCGGGTTGAGCGCTCCGAGGATCAGGCCTACCACGAAGGAACCGACGGCATAGACGCCGATCACCAGGCTTGCGGCATTCGGCTGCCCAAGCTCCTTAGTGATCGCGACAGCGCTCACTTCAGCCGTCGCGAAGATCGAGCCGACGAAGATCAGCGCGAGCGTGATGATCTGCACCGGACGCTGTCGGATCGCCGAGCCCGCCGAAACGACGCCCGCGACATGGCGCACCTTGGGCTCGGTGCCGCGCTGCAGGATGAAGGCGGCCGTCCCGAGTGCCAAGAAAGCTGTGCTCACCATCATGCCGGCTTCCGGGAACATTGCCACCGCAAGCCCCACCGACAGCGAGGCGCCGGCGATGTAGACCAGCTCGTCTGCGGCACTTTCAAACGCGAAGGCCGTATTGAGCTCGGGCCGGTTGCGGAAGAGCTCCGTCCAGCGGGCCCGCATCAGCGCCGGAATGCTTGGCATGGCTGCCGCGAGGAAAGCCGAGACGAACAGCGTCCAGGCTGGCCAGTTCTGGTTGACCGCTGCGATCAGCGCGATGAACGCCGCCACCGACACGACAGTGGTCGGCACGACCACCGCCGTCTGGCCGAGCCGGTCGACCGCCCGCGAAATCTGCGGCGAAATCAGCGCGTTGGTCAGCGCATAGGTCGCCGAGACCGCGCCGGCCAGCCAATATTCGCCAAGGGTCTGGGAGAGCATGGCGACGATCCCGATCGGCGCCATGGCTATGGGAAGGCGCGCGAAAAAGCCGGCTGCGGAGAAGCCCTTCGCCCCCGGTGCCCGGAATATTTCCCTGTATGGATTTGACACAGTGCACTCCTTTCAGCTATCGAATGCGACACCTACATACGTGGCGTATGTAATCGAGATAATGGTATACGCCACGTATGTCAAATAGAATATACGCCGCGTATGTGTAAAAAAGGAGACGCCATGGCCAGGCCGCGAACGGAAATGATCGCAAAGACCCGCGCCAAGCTTATCGCGGCCGGTCGGCATGCCTTCGGCAGGATCGGCTACGCGGAGGCGTCAATGGACGATTTCACCGGCGAAGCAGGGCTGACGCGCGGCGCCCTCTATCACCATTTCGGCGACAAGAAGGGCCTACTCCAGGCCGTCCTCCTGGAAATCGACGCGGAAATGACCGAACGCCTCAACAAGGTCTCGGCATCGGCCCCTACCCGCTGGCAGGGTTTCGTCGACGAATGCGCCGCCTATATCGAAATGGCGCTCGAGCCCGAGATCCAGCGCATCATGTTCCGCGACGGCCCGGCCGTGCTGGGCGACATCTCGCAATGGCAGAGCACCCCCGGCTGCATCGCAGCCCTCTCCCATAGCCTCGACCGTCTCAAGGCCGATGGCGAGATCATCGACATCGACACCGAAACCGCCGCCCGCCTCATCAATGGCGCCAGCAGCCACATGGCGCTGTGGATCGCCAATGCGGAGAACCCGGAGACGGTTTCGAAGCGGGCAGTCGCGGGGTTCAGGGCGATGCTGGAGGGACTTCGCAAGTAGCATTGAAGGCCGATATTGATGAGATAGATTTTAGCGGCCGCCCGTCGGCAGCGAGGGCACGTTGTGTCTACCTCTCCGCTTGCGGGGAGGATAGAAGATTGACATCTAAGCGCAGCTAAGCGTTTGAATTTCTGGTGAGGGAGTTGCAGGGTACTGGGCGGTGAATGCTTGGGGTATGGGCTCGACCTGAACCAGGCTGACCTGTCCATCCAACACGACAGCCTGATGATCCAACACGTCGACGGACATCGTTGCCGCCTGCTTCAAACAACGTGACGACCCTCGCAGCTTTATTAGCTTAGTTTACGGAAGATCGCCGCCGTCAAGGCCGATCACATGTCCACTCAGATACGAACTTTGATTGCCAGCGAGAAACAGCACCAACGCTGCAACTTCATCCGGCGTACCCACCCGGCGCATCGGATAGGGTGCAACCAGCTGTTCGGTTGTAACATTCCAGTCCCGGCGCACTCGCTCAAGCATCGGGCTCTCGATCGGGCCTGGCGCGATTGCATTGATACGGACGTCGCGGCCATACTCCTGTGCGGCTGCGCGTGTCATGTGAATGACAGCGGCTTTCGAGGCGCCATAGGCAACAATATTAGGGAAAGCATGGCGACCGCCAATGGACGCCATGTTGATCATGGCTCCCTTCGAGCGCACCAGATGCGGCATCTCGTATTTCATTGAGACAAATACTCCGCGCAGATTCGTCGCGATCTGGTCGTCGAAACCGGCGATGTCCGTATCGGCGATTGGCGCTGGCGGCAAATCGATCCCTGCATTGTTGAAGGCGACATCGATACCGCCATAGCGTTCGACCACGTCAGATACGAAACGCTCCACCTGCCCGGCGTCGCGCACGTCCGATCTAAGGTAGACGGCGTCGCCGCCCGCTGCGCGTATCTCTGCTTCCACCTGGCGACCGAGTGCCTCGCGTCTTCCATTAAAGCTGACCCGAGCGCCCGCACGGGCGAAAGCCGCTACCGTCACGGCTCCAATGCCGGAAGTGGCACCCGTGACGATTACCACCTTGCCTGCCAACGCGCCCGGTGTCTCCGCGGCTGCCGACGCTGATGTTACGAAATTCTGCCCGGCTAGTGTACCTGCGGCAAGCATGCCCGCTAGAACCTGCCGCCGCGGAACCGCTGTCATTTCCTCAGACATGTTTGTCATGGCTTGGTTCCTCCACAATATGTTTGCGGCAGAGTAACCCAAGCGATTGCATGGAAAAATCGCGGGTGGCTTTGTGCACTATTTAGTATAGATTTATAATCGTATGAGCATGATACCTGACCCTTTCTCCGGTCTGGCCGCCTTCCTCGCCGTAGCGGAAACACGCGGATTCACGGCGGCCTCCGCACGGCTGGGCGTTTCCCCTGCAGCCGTAAGCCAGGCAGTAAAGGCACTCGAAGCGAAGCTCGGCACACCTTTGTTTGTTCGCACGACGCGCCGGGTCCGTCTGACCGAGGCGGGCGCGGACCTGTTGTCACGTGTGGCACCTGCAGTTGCCGATATTGCGGGAGCCATCGAAACGGCAGGAGCCATGGGGGATGAACCTTCAGGTTTCCTGCGCCTCACGGTACCCCGTATGGCCGTGCCCCTTATCATTGATCGCGTGGTGCCGGCCTTCCGGCACGCGCATCCAGGGATTACAGTCGAAGTCGCTGTGGAGGACGCAACTGTCGACTTGTTGGGGCGCGGTTTCGATGCAGGCATCCGGATCGGCGAATATGTCGAACGCGACATGGTGGGAGTAAGGCTCTCGCGCGATATCGTCTGGTCTGTCGTGGCCGCCCCCTCCTACCTGGCTGCCCACGGCCGCCCGGCAACTCCCGAAGACCTGACCCGTCATGAGGCTATCCGATACCGCTTCCCGGCCTCCGGCGCTCTCTATCGATGGGAGTTCGAACGCGGGGGGCGTCCCCTTTCGGTCGATCCTCCGGGAAAGCTCATCGTCAATGATGGCGCGCTGCTTGTCTCTTTCGCAAAGGCTGGGCTCGGCCTTTCATATGTTGCCGACATCGCAGTTGAACAGGAGCAGCGTGCCGGACTGCTTGTCCGCGTGCTGGAGCCTTACCTGCCCACCACGCCGGGGCTCTTCCTCTACTTTCCGCAACGTGCCCAGGCGCAGCCGAAGCTGCGCGCCTTCATCGACGTCACCAGAAAGCTGTTACGGCTTCGCCGGATCGAGGCCAAATCCCACCATGCCGCCATAGGTGAGCTGAAAGGCTAACGGCGGAAACGCGAAGCTTTCATCTTGCGCACCGTTGGAGCCGGCGGTGGGCCCCAGCATTGCGAGCACCGCCCGGGCCATATGCGATGCCCCTTCTTCCTGAAGGTGCTATACAAACCCCATTCCATTTCACGAGATAGTCATTGAACTGTCATCAATCTGAGACATAACCGTCATGCAGCGAGCCTAACAAGACCGCGCGGTGACGGCGTTCGCGATCTCCTCCGTGGTTGCGAACTGGAACGATCTGGCCGCTGATCATCATCACCAGTATGGAAAGGGCAACGCCGCCGCTTGGTCTGCTCTTCTTCCGTGCCGCCGAGGCCGGGGCGCTCATGGCAGCGACCCTGGTGATCACACTTCCCCTGGTCGTGGTGTTTCTGGCGGCGCAAAGGCGCTTCATCGAAGGCATCACGCTGACCGGTCTGAAGGGCTGAACCACCTCTTTGATATCAATACAGGAGAGAACCATGAACTTCTTCAAGCAGACGATTGCCGCGGTAGCGATCGCTACAGGGCTCTGCGTTCCGGCCTTTGCCGATACGATGCTGAATGTCCATTACCCGATGCTCGCCGCCGTCAATCTCATCGGCCGCATGGTCAAGGAAGGCGGCATACCGGTCCTGACCAAACAGGCAGTCGAACAGGCTTTCGTCGCTGACAAGGTCGGCATTTCCTTGCTGCGAGACGACTGCTGAAAGGGGGATTTACAATGTCCACGAAAGAGAGAGAAACAGCGATTGCGACAGGGGCCTCACGAGGTATCGGAGCAGCCATAGCTCCGCGGCTGGCAAGCGACCGTTTCAGTGTCATCATAAATTTTGCATTCCTAAACACATTAAGATTTTCGCGAACCGCTGCTGCTATTATTGCTGTAGCGGTTTTCCTGCTGGACACATTGACAACCTTGGACATCGCCATTGCGGTGCTCTACGTGCTCGTGGTCTTGCTATCGCTTAATTTTGCAACCCAGACAGGGCTCGTTCTGATCGGCGCTGGCTGTATCGGACTTACCGTTTTGGGGTTTTTGATTTCGCATGGCGAAGGGCTGCCCGCCCTTGAAGATTCAATAGGACGTTGCTTCGTCAGCCTTGCTGCCATTGGGATCACAACATTCCTTGCTTTCAGGGTGAAAGCTGCGATCGGTGTTTTGGCCGAAAGTGAACAGCGTTACCGCACTATTTTTCTGGCGACGGGTGTCGGCATCCTCCAGATGGATTTCACAGGCCTCAAAGCCGCTAT
This sequence comes from uncultured Alphaproteobacteria bacterium, assembly GCA_963776115.1. Classification (GTDB taxonomy): domain Bacteria; phylum Pseudomonadota; class Alphaproteobacteria; order Rhizobiales; family Rhizobiaceae; genus Phyllobacterium. Next base: position 63,014 of record CAVZLS010000017.1, read on the forward strand.
CGACAAGCTCAAGGTTGATGGCGTGCGGGACATCGATCATGCCCAGAGGCTTGATCCGGGATTTCTTCACAAGGTTTCAAAAAGCATAAGGTTGATCAACGCGAATGATACAGCTCTGACAATGTTCAATGTCGCAGACATCAACGCGCTGGAGACCATGCTGCCGACACTCATCACCGCGGACATGGACAAGGCCTGGAAATTCCTTGCAGCGATCTGGTCCGGCAAGTCCAGCTATGAAGCCGAAACGGTGATCAACAATGCGGAAGGCCGGCAGCTGGTCGTTTTATACAATGTCGCTTTCCCCGCAAATCGCCCGGCTCTCGATATGGTCTTGATCAGCATCATGGATGTAACCGGCAGGCGGGAAGCCGAAAACCAGCTTCATGCAGCGCGAACGGAGTTGGCGCATGTCGCCCGCGTGGCAACGCTTGGCGAGCTGACAGTATCGATCGCTCATGAACTCAATCAGCCTTTGGCCGCCGTGGTCACCAACGGAGGAGCCGGGTTGCGATGGCTCAGACGGGACGTACCAGACCTTGAGAAAGTTCAATCTTCGATGGTGGGCATGATCGCAGATGCACAACGTGCCAGCGACATCATCAAGAACTTGCGGGCTCTATCGGTGAAGGCACCTCCGAAGCCGATACATATCAACCTGAATGAGGTTCTCGATGAGACGGTGGCGCTTGTTCGACGCGAAATCGACATCAATCAGGTAAGCTTGCGGTTCGACCTTGCAGCCGATCTGCCGGAGGTCAACGGTGACCGGGTACAACTGCAACAAGTAATCCTGAACCTGCTGTTAAATGCCATTCAGGCAATGGCACATGTGGCTGGCAACACCCGGAAGCTGCTTATAGAGACGTTTGCCGAGGAACGAGCGGCTCTCGTGAAAATCCACGACAATGGCCCCGGCCTTACGCCAGAAACCCGAAAGAAACTGTTTAGCCCCTTTTATACGACGAAGCCGGACGGAATGGGCATGGGCTTGTCAATATGTCGTTCGATTTTGACTGCGCACGGCGGGAGCATCAGTGCAAGTTCCGAACCGGGATCAGGCACCACGTTTGAATTCACCATTCCATTCAACAGGGAGGTTGGATGATGGTCGAACTCCGTTTCAGTGACCCAGATTAACGACAGCAGTGACTGACTGCGTTGATGCAACTGATGGGCTGCGGTCGTGATTTCCTCACTGTGCCAAGCGATGCGCTCCACAAGGCGCGAGAATTTGATCCATCGTTCATCTGGGGATCACTGTGCACCTTTCGCCAGGAAGGGAGGTCAGATGGAACTGACTGCAATACCGCCCCAGATCGAAGTTTTTTAGAAAGTGACGGCAGTTCGCAGCCCGAAAACGGCAGCATTCCCAATCGCCGAGCCAGGATCGTTAGGATCGGCTGCATTGCCGCCCGGATGAATGATATATTGGAAGAATGGCTGCACTGCCAGCCACTGCGTAACTTGCGTCTGGTATGTGACTTCAATCACAGCCTCGTAATCCGGAATGGGCTGCGACACACCGCTGAACGCAATGTCCGCTTTCGCTAGATTCGACAAGCCGTTGCTCATTTTCGCGTAGGCGAAGCCGATCCCTGCGGTATCGTTGTTACGTCCCGGCAAAAGCCCCTTGTAAGTCATACCCATATCGACGTACCAGTAGATGCTGTTACGATCTTGCTCGGGTGCGATCGCAACGCGGACAAATCCGTTGAGACCGTTGTCGCTGCTGCCGGGCTCCTGCCAGAGTGTTTGGTCGACAATGGCGTAGATCGCATAATTTCCTGAGAGTCGCATAGGGCTGCCGCTCGCCACAGGGCTAGCGAGTGAAATGCCGTTCGATGCGGTGGAAAGACTGTCGAACGTTTCCGAATTATACCACATACCAATCTTGTATGTGCCGGGTAGGCCGGGATCACCCTTGGCGGGCGTATAGGCGTAGGATGCCTCGGCAATGGCGAGAACTCCATCGCCAAGCGAAACACCCAACCCGTTGGCATCGGTTGTCGGACGGCCGTTGAAAACTGCAGCCTGGAGTGTCCATGCATCGTCGGGCTTTACAATGACTTGTCCCCCCGGCGCGGCGAAGGGATAAGCTGGACCTCCCTCGGGGAGGTCGACAGCAAAAAGGCCGGGAAAGCCGAACGTGGAGTTCACAAAAAGACCTGCTGTGTTGCTGATCGCAAAATTCTGGTCTGCCAGAATTTGCCCGATCTTAAGCGTAACGGAATCTTTCATCAGGCTCTGAGAGATGTAGAATTCACCTAGCCTGACACTGCTGTCGGCCTCGACCGATGTCACGGTCAACAGGTTACCGAGATCACGCTTCGACAGACCTTCGCCTTGGATTGCATATCCCGAGATATGGATCTTGCCGCCAGTCCAGCCCGTCAGCCGATCCATATCGAAATCGCCTTGCAACTGGAAAACGCCGTCATAGGCTGTCCCCGTCCGCACGCCGCCCGATACGTTGCCGAGCCAATCGCTGGTTTGAGTTATTGTGAAGATGACGCCCTTATCGCGGAGCCAACTTCGATAATCGTTCCAGTCACCCGTGAGCGTGGTTTCCGAATAGGATGGGGGAGCCTCCTCGGCCGCCTTTGCCCCAGTTCCTGATAGGATCATCTCAAGTACAATTGGGACAAGAGCGCGGTTTCTAATCATCATACCCTTTCCAGTGCAGTGCGCGATTGGCTTGTCTTTCCGTCTGGTATCGACGGCAGCGCCACCTCATTCCTAAATACTGTAAATCATCCCAGGGTCACTAGCGCTAGCATTCGCAGCGGCGATGTCAGGTTAACGCGGAATACTGACTTAAACTCGTCCAGCAGAAAATCTCATGATAATGAAAGGTTGTGTTGCAATTTTTCGAATTGACGCGGTCCGCGTGCTTCTTGACGGAATTCAGGCGACGATTGCCTCGAATTGCTCTTTCCGTGTCGGGGCAGGAATGAAGGCAAAACGACCTTGGCGCTTTCGCAACATCTGAACCATCTCGATTTCGCCGCGCTCCCTCCAATGCCGTGGCCGAGATAAAAGGGGTCTTCCGTAATTTCTACGTTGGTCTGAGTTGACGAGAGTCCTCACGAGGCGACAGGCGTAGGTCAGGTCATGACCGTTCAATTAAGCCGGCATCTGGTGCGCCTTCCAATCGTAGGAGCGCAAGAAACTCACCAATGCTCGCATGGCGGCGCTGGAGTGTCTTTTGCTCGGGTAATAAAGATACCAGCTTGGCAAAAGAGGGCTCCAGTCCTTCAGAACCTCCGTCAACCGGCCGTTCGTTAGGTAGGGTGTGGCGTAGTCCTCGAAGACATGGGCCAATCCACATCCGGCGACAGCGGCCTGCAGTTCGTTGTGTGCTGAACTCACCGTCAATCGCCCCTCCGGCAAGACATCCAGCGCTTCTCCGCCGTTTTCAAATTTCCAGGATACCAGTGTGCCGCCGGGAAATCGTCGGCGAATGCAGTTGTGGCCAGTGAGATCGTTGGGGGTCAGAGGCAGGCCGTGCTTTGCAATATAATCCGGCGACGCCACGATCGCGTATCGAAGCGATGGTCCCAGCGGTACTGCAATCATATCTTGTGCCAGTTGCCTTCCGAACCGAACGCCGGCGTCAAAACCCTGCTCGACGATGTCGATGACCGCTGCGTCGCTGACAAGTTCGACCTTGATGTCTGGGTATGTGTCCATAAAGGTGAACATTGCCGGACAGAGCAGGTGATCGATTGCGGGGCCCGGCGCATTGATGCGAAGGGTGCCGGACGGATTTTCCTTCAACTGGTTAAGGTCATCGACTGCGAGACGGATGTCCGTCAAAGCTGGACCGAGGCGCTGCAGGAGACGCACTCCCGCCTCCGTCGGCGCAACGCTTCTTGTTGTCCTGTTGAGCAGGCGGATGCCGAGCGCCTCTTCCAAAGCGTTAATTGTTTGGCTGAGTGCCGATGATGAAACACCTCGCTCCAGGGCGGCCGCCCTGAATCCGCCGCACCTGACGATCGCCGCGAAAACATCCAGGCTATCCAAACGAAATTGATCCATTGCGAAGCCTACCTTATCAAGCTGAGTAGATTTGCTCGTCTTATCAGCGCAGTGATTTGAGGTCATCTAAATACCTCAACCGCACATGCGGATTGTCGACTGAAAGGAAAAGCAATGGATCGACTCACATTGAACCGACGAACGGTCATGGTTTCAGCGGTTGCTGGAACGTCCGTTCTCCTGCTGGGAGGTTCAGCCGGATCAGGCAATGCGCAGGTGCAGAGCTCGGAAGCCGGGAATATCGGATATTATCGATTCCAGGTCGGGCAGATCAAGGCGACGGTTTTGAGCGATGGCCTGATTGGCGGTCCACCGACGGTCTATGCCAACGATGCTCCGGAAGCCGAGTTGCAGGAGGTCCTTCGTCGTGCTTTCCTGCCCACCGATCACATGAGCCTACAACTCAACACGCTGCTACTTGAAGTCGGCGGTAGGCGAATACTGCTTGAGGCGGGAGCCGGCGCTACGATGGGACCGAATGCGGGGCGTGTGTTCGACAATCTCGCCGCAGTCGGTCTCGGTGCAGGCGATATCGACACGATCGTGGTGTCCCACACGCACCCTGATCACGTCGGCAATCTGCGCAATTCCGAAGGCAAAAAAGCATTTCCCAATGCCGTCGTCTATGCACCCCGCGCAGATTGGGATTTTTTTGTGCGCAACGATCCCGATCTCTCCTACATGCCAGTGACGCGGGACTTTCGCGACCGGTTTGCAGCGGCGATCAAACGTAGTGTCGAGCCGATCGCAAAGGACATCGAGCTCTACGAGGCAGGCGCGGAAGTCGTGCCGGGCCTCACCACGATGGCTGCGGCCGGGCATACGCCTGGCATGGCAACTTTCCTGGTCCACTCAGGAAACGACCAACTGCTCCTCACTGCGGACCTTGCCTATCACCCAGTCGTCAACATCGACCATCCATGGCGACCCGGACCTGATAGAGACAAGGATACCGCGCTCGCGTCGCGCCGCCGCATATTCGATATGGCCGCGACCGATAAGGTCCTTGTTCTCGGGTTTCATTACCCGTTTCCAGGGCTGGGACGAATGCTCAAGACCGACATGGGTTACGCCTGGGTCCCGGCGGGCTGGCAGTTTTGACCAGAAATCGAACTGGAGGTTTTCTCGTGACTTAAACGACAATCGATCGACGGCGCTTTCTGGACGCATGGGTCTGACTGCCGCGGGCGCGGTGATCGCAGCAGATGCAAAGGCGCAAGAAGCGCCGAGCTATGCGCCGCTCACCGGAATGCTCGACTGCACAGAAATTGAGCAAAATCAAATATGCTCAAAAAACAACTTGACGAAGTTCTAAAAATGACTTCGACTGAACCAATATCGCAATTGGTTCGAACCATTACCCACATGGCAACTAATCAGTCCCAGGAAAATTCAAACTATGCGCTCGAGCGCCTGCGCGGTCTCCTGGCGTCTGATCAACTCGATAGTGATGGAAAATTACCCACCGAACGGGCGCTGGCGCTCATGTTCAGAGTGAGCCGCCGTTCTATACGGCGTGCGCTGGAAGTATTGGCAGCCGAGGGTCAAATCTGGCGTCGCCAAGGCTCAGGCACCTATGCCGGCCGCGAGCAGGATGACTGGGCCGATCACGTCGAAACTATCGTTGCCGGTACCAATTTCATGGAGATCATGGAGGTCCGCCTCAGGATAGAGCCGCAGCTGGCACAACTTGCAGCAATGCGCGCCAAGAAGGATGAGATAACCCGCATGCGGGAACTCGCGCTGAAGATACGCGAAAGCGACGACTCCGATTCGCGTGAGTTGTGGGACGGCGCCCTGCATCGGCAAATCGCCCAGAGTGCCGGTAACCAGTTCTTTCTGACGATCTTCGATGTGATCAACAGAGTTCGCCAGGACGAGGCCTGGCGGCTTATTCGCGAAAAAGCGCGCAGCGCCAACGACACCCTGTCGGTCTCTCACGCTCAACACGCAACGCTCATCGATGCAATCGCTGCACATGATCCAGCAAAAGCGGGCGAAGCCATGCGTCAGCATCTTCTGATGCTGCAAGAACGGTTGATCCGCCAGACGTCAATGGACACCGCGGGAAAGGGTGTTCTGAGCGACGCATCATAGGAACGCGCTTTCAACGGCGCCGTCACCAAAAGACCGAGAAAATAATCGGCATTCAATGTGGAACAAACGAGCGCATGCAACCGCTCACAATGAGGAGTTTAACGTATGAAAACGGCAAGATTTATTGCGACGCTTGTGGTGGGAGCGATTTTGGCGTTTCCAGCCTTTGCTACCGAGTTGAAAATCGGTCTCCAGGATGATGCCGATGTCCTTGACCCGGCTCAGTCACGAACCTTCGTTGGCCGCATCGTTTATACAGCGCTCTGCGACAAGCTTGTCGATGTCAACCAGAAGCTCGATATCGTGCCGCAGCTTGCGACTGACTGGAAATGGTCGGAAGACGGTACGGAACTTGTCATGGACCTTCGCCAGGGCGTGACGTTCCATGACGGCACGCCGTTCAACGCGGCAGCTGTCGTTGCCAATATCGAACGTTCGAAGACACTGCCGGAATCCCGCCGCAAGAGCGAACTCACCTCCGTCAAGACGGTCGAGGCGATCGGTGATTATCAGGTCAGGTTCACGCTGAACAGTCCGGACGTGACGCTTCTCGCCCAGCTTTCCGATCGCGCCGGCATGATGGTTTCGCCAAAAGCCGCCGCGGAAATGGGTGCGAATTTCGGCAACAAGCCGATATGTTCCGGGCCGTTCAAGTTTGTCGAACGCGTCCAGCAGGATCGCATCGTTCTTGAGAAGTTCCCGCAATACTGGAACGCCGCCAACATCTTCATCGACAAGGTAACCTTCCTGCCAATTCCCGATACGACTGTTCGCCTCGCCAACCTCCAGTCGGGTGATCTGGACATGCTGGAACGGCTGGCCGCAAGTGACGCTGCTGCAGTCAAGAGCGACTCCAGCCTCACCTACGCCGACACGGTCGGCATCGGCTACATGGCTCTTTACGCCAATATTGCCAATGGTCCGCGTGCGGATAATCCCTTCGGCAAGGACAAGAGGCTGCGGCAGGCATTTTCGCTCGCCATCGACCGTGATGCCGTCAACCAGGTCGTATACGAAGGCACCTCGGTCGCTGGCAACCAGCCCTATGCTCCTAACAGCCCCTGGTTCGACAAGGATATACCTGTGCTAGCTCGCGATCTCGAAAAGGCCAAGGCCTTGATGAAGGAAGCCGGGCACGAGAAACTCGACATCGAGCTTCAGGTACCGAACAACCCGGTTGCGATGCAGATGATGCAGATTATCCAGTCGATGGTCGCGGAAGCCGGTTTCAATGTCACGCTGAAGGCAACGGAATTCGCTACGCTATTGTCGGAGCAGACCGCAGGCAACTACCAGCTCAGCCGTTCCGACTGGTCCGGCCGTGTCGATCCGGACGGCAACCTGCATCAGTTCGTCACCTGCAAGGGCGGCATCAACGATGTAAAATATTGCAATCCGGAAGTAGACGCTCTTCTCAACGATGCCCGCAAATCGACTGACAATACGGTGCGCAAGCAAAAGTACGACGCCGCTGCCAAGATCCTGAACGATGATCTGCCGGTCATCTATCTCGGTCATCAGTCCTACATCTGGGCGCTCAAGAAGGACGTGACAGGCTTTGTGCCCTATCCGGACGGGATGATCCGCCTGCAGGGCGTGAAGAAGAGCGGCTAGTCAAATCGGTACCGCGAGGCTGCAGTGTCTTGCAGCCTCGCTTGAATGCCGATCAACACGTCAGGATTGCAAGCCATGTACACTTACATCGGAAAGCGGCTGTTGCTCGCCATACCGACCTTGATCATCATATCGATCTTTGCGTTCTCCCTGCAAAAGCTTCTGCCAGGCGATCCAATCCTGGCGATGGCGGGTGAGGAACGGGACCCGCAGGTGATCGAATTCCTGCGTGACAAGTATCGTCTGAACGATCCAGTGGTCTATCAGTATTTCTATTGGGTCGGCGCAGTGGTCCAGGGTGATTTCGGCATTTCCCTGCGGACCAACCAGCCGGTGCTTTCATTGATTGCGGAGAAACTCCCGGTCACGATCCAGCTTGCGATCATGGCAATGATATTCGCTCTCGCCATCGGTGTTCCCATAGGCATCCTGGCGGCCGTCAAGAAGAACACATGGATCGATTATGTAGCCAATATCGTTGCGCTATCAGGTCTATCGGTGCCGAATTTCTGGATGGGGATCATGCTCATTCTTCTTGTCTCGGTTAAACTTGGCTGGCTCCCTGCCTCGGGTTATGAGCCGTTTTTCAGCGATCCCGTACGATCCCTGCAAACGATGATCATGCCTGCCTTCGTTCTAGGGCTGGCGCTTGCCGCCACCCTGATGCGGCACACGCGGTCATCCATGCTCAGCGTATTGCGTTCCGACTACATTCGAACGGCGAGAGCCAAGGGCGTCTCTGAAAAAGCGGTCATCCTGCAGCACAGTTTTCGCAATGCGCTTCTGCCGATCGTCACGCTCACCGCCCTCCTCTTCGGAGAGCTGCTTGCAGGCGCGGTCCTTACGGAGCAAATTTTCACCATTCCCGGCTTTGGCAAGCTCATCGTCGATGCTGTTTTCAACCGCGATTATGCGGTGGTCCAGGGCGTTGTTCTGTGTACGGCGATCGGCTTCATCCTGATGAACCTCGTCGCTGATGTGCTCTACGTCCTGCTCAATCCCAGAATGAGGGCTGCGCTATGACGATGCTGCAACAAACCCTGCAGATAGCCCCCCAGCACGTGCGTTCCGGCAATCGCGCCTGGAGAAAGCTCAAGGCCAACAAAAGCGCCGTTGTGGGGCTGGTCATCATTATCTTTTTCGTGACTCTTGCCGTCATTGCGCCGCTGCTGCCTATCGCCGATCCCATGGCCACAAGCTGGTCGGCAATCCGCAAGGCGCCATCGGCGGCACATTGGCTGGGGACGGATGACATCGGCCGCGACATTCTCTCCCGCATGATCTGGGGTGCCCGGGCATCGCTGATGGCAGGCGTCTTCTCGGTCGGTATCGCAGTGGCCATTGGCGTTCCTCTCGGCCTGATATCCGGCTATTTCGGTGGGTGGGTCGATATGATCATTTCCCGCGTCACTGAGGCCTTCCTCGCTATGCCATTTCTCATTATGGCGATCGCGCTCGCTGCCTTTCTTGGGCCAAGCCTGTTCAATGCGATGATTGCAATCGGTCTGTCGGCGATGCCACTTTTCGTGCGTTTGACCCGCGGTCAGGTCCTCAGCGTGAAGACAGAAGACTATGTGGAGGGCGCTCGGTCCATCGGTCTCGGTCACTACCAGATCATTACACGTTACATCCTGCCGAATGTCTTCTCGCCGCTTCTGGTTCAGGCAAGCCTGACAATCGCGACCGCAATCATCGCCGAGGCCAGCCTGTCGTTTCTAGGCCTAGGGCAGCAACCCCCTGCTCCGAGCTGGGGCTCGATGCTCAACGTGGCCAAAAACTTCCTGTCGCAAGCCCCATGGATGGCAATGTGGCCGGGTGCGGCAATCTTCCTGGTCGTTATCGGCTTCAATCTTCTTGGTGACGGTTTGCGCGACGCCCTCGATCCGCGCGAAGCATGAATATTCAAAAAGGAAACTTCCTATGACTGCATTTACGACTCGGCCCGAAATCCTGGGGACATTCGGCGTCGTCACCTCAACGCACTGGATCGCTTCCGCCGTCGGGATGAGCATTCTGGAAAAGGGCGGCAACGCATTCGACGCTGCCGTTGCAACAGGTTTCGCACTCCAGATCGTCGAACCACATTTGAATGGTCCCGGTGGCGACATGCCGGCCATCATCTATTCGAAGAAAAAGGACAAGGTCGAGGTCATTTGCGCGCAGGGACCGGCCCCCGCGGGTGCTACGATCGACCACTACAAGGGTGAAGGACTTGACCTCATCCCCGGTGATGGCCTGTTGGCCACTGTTATTCCCGGATCATTCGACGGCTGGATGCTCATGCTCCGCGACTATGGCACGCTTTCCGTCCGCGATGTTCTTGAGCCGGCTATCTACTATGCCGCAAACGGTCACCCCGTTCTTCCGCGTGTGGCGGCCACCATCAATGGATTGAGCGAGTTCTTTCGCAAGGAGTGGCCGACATCCTTTGAAACCTGGTTGCCTGGCGGCAGTGCACCCGAGCCTTATTCCAATTTCAGGAATCCGGTCCTTGCCGAAACCTGGAAGCGCATCATTGCCGAAGCCGAAACCAGGAAAAATCGCGAAGACCAGATCGACGCGGCGCGCAATGCCTTCTATCGCGGTTTCGTTGCCGAAAAGATTGCCGATTACCTGAAAAACGCCGAGGTCATGGATGCAAGCGGCAATCGGCACAAGGCCGTGCTCATGGCCGATGACATGGCGAACTGGAAAGCTACCGTCGATCAGCCTCAAACTTGCGATTATCACGGCTGGACCATCGCCAAGACAGGCCCCTGGGGCCAGGGGCCGGTACTCCTGCAGTCGCTCGCCCTTCTGAAGGATTTCGATCTCGCGTCCATGGATCCGAACGGCGCCGACTTCATCCATACGGTGATAGAAGCCATGAAGCTCGGATATGCCGACCGGGAAGTCTACTACGGCGACCCGGCTTTCTGTGAGGTTCCGATGCGGCATCTCCTGTCCGACACTTACAACGATGAGCGTCGAAAGCTGATATCCGCTGAGGCTTCAATGGAGCTTCGGCCTGGCAGAATCGCGGGCTTCGAAAAACAATATGATCTGACAATGGCCATGCTGGGTGGCATGGGTTCGACAAAAGGGCCCGTCTACGAGCCGACGATGGCACATCTATCGGAAAAGCGGGGCGATACGGTCCATATCGATGTCATCGACCGCGAGGGGAACATGGTGTCCGTAACGCCGTCCGGCGGCTGGTTGCAATCGTCGCCCACTATTCCCGGCCTCGGCTTCTGCCTCAACTCCCGCGCCCAGATGTTTTGGCTGAGCGAGGGTCTGCCGACGTCGCTTGCTCCGGGCAAGCGACCGCGCACCACCCTCACCCCGACGATTGCGCTCTTTGAGGGCCGACCAGCCATGGCATTTGGCACGCCCGGCGGCGACCAGCAGGATCAATGGCAGCTTCCGTTCTTCCTGCGCCATGTCCACCACGGAATGAACCTTCAGGCTGCGATCGACCAGCCGCTGTTCCATACGACACATTTTCCCAGCAGCTTCTATCCCCGCACCAGTCAGCCGGGCAACATCACCGTTGAGGCCGGTGTCGGAGCGGACGTACTCGACGCACTGCGCCAGAAGGGTCACGAAATCACTGTGGCCGATCCCTGGACGGTGGGGCGTATGACCGCCGCCAAGCGCGATGCAGACGGCTTATTGCGCGCTGCAGCTACACCCAGATTGATGCAAGCCTATGCAGTAGGACGGTAGCCGACGATGACGAACACCTTAGCAGCCACCGTGCCGGAAAATACTACCAACGTTGCCAGGCCCAAGCCTGTCCTGTCAGTTGAAGGACTGACCACGTCGTTCAGCGTTGATGGTGATTGGAAAAACGTAGTGCGCAACGTGTCGTTTGACGTCATGCCTGGCGAGACTGTTGCCATCGTCGGCGAATCCGGTTCCGGCAAAAGCGTCACCTCACTTTCCATCATGCGGCTCCTCGCCAAAGGTACGAGCCGCATTAATGGCAAGATCATCCTGAACGGCAAGGATCTTCTGTCGCTCACGGACAAGCAGATGCGCGATGTGCGCGGCAATGACGCGTCGATGATCTTTCAGGAACCGATGACCAGTCTCAACCCGATCTTCACCATCGGCCGGCAAATATCGGAAGCTTTGACTTGCCACAGCAATCTGTCGCAGGCCGACGCGCGTGCCGAAACGATACGGCTCCTTGAAAAAGTGCGCATCCCCAACGCGGCGGCGCGTTTCGACGAATATCCGCACCAGTTTTCCGGCGGTATGCGCCAGCGTGTGATGATCGCCATGGCCCTCGCCAGCCGGCCAAAACTTCTCATTGCCGATGAGCCTACAACTGCACTGGATGTGACAATTCAGGGCCAGATTCTCGATCTGATCAAGGTTTTGCAGGAAGAGGAAGGCATGGCCGTTCTCTTCATCACCCATGATATGGGCGTGGTCGCGGAGATTTCCGACCGCACAATAGTTATGTATCGCGGTGAGGCGGTCGAAAGCGGCCCAACCGACAACATTTTCCATCGCGGCAAACACCCGTATACGCGTGCCCTGCTTTCCGCCGTACCGCGCCTCGGTTCGATGAAGGACAAGCGTTGGCCGCTGCGGTTTCCGATCGTCGATGTTACCACCGGCGAATCCACCGTCCCGACCGAAGTCGCCGATACAGTTGACAAGCGCAAGACACCCATCCTTGAAGTCAAGAACCTCACAACCCGCTTCGATATCCGCTCCGGTCTGTTCGGGCGCAAGTCGGGCGCCATCCACGCGGTGGAAAACGTCTCTTTCGATCTGTTCCAGGGTGAAACGCTCGCCCTAGTCGGCGAGTCCGGTTGCGGAAAATCCACCACCGGCCGATCGATCACCCGGCTTGTGCAACCTGACAGCGGCGAGGTTTACCTCGACGGCTACGATGTACTTACTCTGGACCCGGGAAGCCTGCGCAATATGCGCAAGAGCATCCAGATGATCTTTCAGGACCCTTTTGCCAGTCTCAATCCACGCATGAGTGTTGGTGCAACGATCGCCGAACCATTTATTGCTCACAAGCTCGGAACCAAGAAACAAGCGCAGGACAAAACCGTCGACCTGCTCGAACGGGTCGGTTTGACCGCGGATATGATGAAACGCTATCCACACGAGTTCTCCGGTGGCCAACGTCAACGTATCGCCATCGCGCGTGCGCTCGCTCTTGATCCAAAGGTTATCGTTGCGGATGAATCGGTGTCGGCACTCGACGTTTCTATCAAGGCACAGGTGGTCAATCTGCTGCTCGATCTGCAACAGAGCTTCAATCTGGCATTCCTGTTCATTTCCCACGATATGGCCGTGGTCGAGCGCGTTAGCCACCGCGTCGCAGTGATGTATCTGGGCGAAATCGTTGAAATTGGCCCACGCGCCGCGGTGTTCGAAAATCCCCAGCACGACTATACGAAAAAGCTGATGGCTGCGGTGCCCGTGCCCGATCCCGCGCGCCGCGCGATCAAGCGCGACGTTGCGACCGATGAACTGAAAAACCCTGTTCGGTCCGTCGACTATTTGCCGCCGGTCCGCAAATATTGTGAGGTGTCGAATGGACACCTCGTTCAAGTCGGGTGACGAAAAGTAAGTTGATAGCCGACTAATCGGAATTGTCTGCTTCAAGGCCGGCCACGATAGGCCCGACGAAACGAGATGCACCTGCGGCTTCGTTAAGTCCTAATTGTCCACACACTCTAGAGTAAATTCAGATTATCTTGCGGGCACGCGGATCGGGAATGGGAACGGCAGCCATCAGCGCGCGGGTGTATTCGTCCTTTGGCGATTCGAAAACCTCGCGTCGCGTGCCCATCTCGACTATCCGGCCTGCTCTCATGACGGCGACATTATGCGACATACGCTCAATCACGGCCATGTCATGCGAGATGAAGAGGTAGGCCAACCCCATCGTTTCTTGCAATTCGAGCATCAGATCGAGAACGCGAGCCCGCACCGAAACATCGAGCGCGGCCACGCTCTCGTCTGCAACGATGAGCTTTGGCTCCAAGGCAAGAGCGCGCGCAATGCAGATGCGCTGGCGCTGACCGCCGGAAAACTCGTGTGGATAGCGGCTGGCGGCGTCGGCCTGCAGGCCGACACGGCGGAGCAGTTCGGCGATACGATCGTCTCGCTCGCCCTTGTTGGCGAGACCGTGAATGATCAGTGGTTCCGCTATCGCAGCGCCCACAGCCATACGCGGGTCCAGCGAAGCATAAGGGTCCTGAAAGATCATCTGCGCCGAGCGTCGGATGGGCTGCATCTGGCGTGCGCTCAGCCCGCCAATATTCTTTCCATCGATCACCACATCACCCGTGAATGGGATCAGGCCGAGCACGGCCTTGCCGGTCGTCGATTTGCCCGAGCCGCTTTCACCAACAAGGCCGAGCGTTTCGCCCGGACGAAGCTCGAATGATACATCTGTAACAGCGGAAACAGGTGGCTTGCCCTTGAACAGCCAACGCGTCGGACTTCCATAAGTAACGTTGAGATTGCGCACAAGGAGGACTGGCGAACGGTCTGGCACCTCCCCGCACGCAACTTCAGAACCGACGCGAGGTGGTCCGTCCGTCCCCGCATGGGCACCAAGGCGAGGGACGGCGGCAAGCAACTGTCGCGTGTAGATCTCCGTCGGACGCTCGAAGACCGTCAAGGCACTGCCTTGTTCAATGATCCGCCCGTTCTGCATGATCGCAACACGGTCAGCCATCTCGGCGACCACGCCCATATCATGGGTGATCAGGATGATCGACGCCCCGAATTCCCGCTTCAATTCCCGCATCAGTTTGAGGATCTGTGCCTGTACAGTCACGTCGAGCGCCGTCGTCGGTTCGTCGGCAATCAGCACCTTCGGTCTGCATGAAAGAGCCATCGCGATCATGACCCGTTGGCGCATGCCACCGGAGAGTTCGTGCGGATATTGCGTTAGGCGGCGGCCGGGCTCGGTGATGTGGACCGCGTCGAGCATCTGCCGGGCTATCGCTTCAGCCTTGCCGCCTTCGGTTGCCTGATGCTCACGGATCGCTTCGATGAGTTGCGTTCCGATTGAAAGCACAGGATTGAGCGACGTCATCGGTTCCTGAAAAACCATGGCTATATCGCCGCCGCGTACGCTCCTCATCGCGTGGTTTGAAAGGTTGGTCAATTCGCGGTCAGCAAGTTTGATGCTGCCCGAGGCGATTTGGAGCGAGGCCTTGGGCAGCAATTGCATGATCGACAGGGATGTTACGGATTTGCCGGACCCGGATTCTCCGGCAATACACAATGTCTCGCCGAGATTGAGATCAAAACTGACGTCCTGAAGAACATGCCGCCTGCCTTCCGGCGTGCGGGCATCCACACACAGATCACGTACTGACAGGACTGGCACGGATACTGGTGTAACAAGTTTCACGCGAACACTATCCTCGGGAAGTAGAACGAAACCACCCAGTTGGGCGCGTCAACGATTTCGCTGATCCGTAGATCGCCGCAGACCGAGCAGAGCAGATAGGCGTCGATCGGGCTCATGCCGTGCTCAACACCAAGCAGATCGATCATACGCATCAGGCTTTCGCGGGCGCCTGTCATAAGATCAGGCCCAACACCTGTCGTCACCTCATAGCCCGCACCATCGAGATGGCGGGTGACCGGCTCTGTCGTCGTAAACCTTGGACTTTTCAGCCGGGCGTCCTTAACGAGTTCGATAGTGGCTTCGACCTCCATTTGGCTTTCGATGGCCGTGCCGCAAACTTCGCCATCGCCCTGCGCCGCGTGTGTGTCGCCAATGGAAAACAGCGCGCCTTCGACTTCCACCGGAAGATAAAGCGTTACGCCCGCCGTCAGATCGCGGATATCCATATTGCCACCGACCTGCCGCGGTGGCACCACCGAGTGCAATCCCGGTTCCGCAGGAGCAACACCGATGGTACCGGCAAAGGGCTTCAGGGGAACGCGTCCGCCCGGACCATAAAGCGAAGGTGTCATGGCGACGGGGTCATAAGTCCACATATGCAAAGCCGGGTCTGCAAACTGATCCGCAAGCAGGCCGAATCCTGGAATATTAGCCGTCCAGCCGACGCCTGAAGGCACGAAGCGGCGGAGTGTGACCTTCAGCGCATCACCGGGTTTGGCACCCTCCACGTAGACTGGACCTGTGACAGGATTGATCTTGCCGAAGTCGAGATTGGAAAGGGTTTCAAGCGTCGCACCCTTGCCGAGTTGTCCACCGGAGGAGTCCAGACATTCGAAATGGATTGTCTCGCCGGCCTTGGCGACAAGAGCAGGCTCGAAGTCGCGGTTCCAGCCGAAATGATGTCTCGCACGATGGATGGTGTGGGTGCAGGCAACGCACATGGCAGCTCTCCAGAAAATTGAATATCATTCCCCGGGACTTTTTACGCCCCGGGGATCACACGAAGGCGATTACTGCTTCACGTAGATGGCGTCGTAGTTGATGACGCGGGTTGGATCGATATAGATATTGTCGGCACCGCCCATGCGTAGCGACTTGGCAACGACGCGGCGCTCGTTGATAAGAGGAATCCACGGAGCATCGGCCATGATGTCTGTGAATATCTTGCCCCATGTGGCTGAGCGTTCGGCCACCTTAGCCGGATCAGACATCGAATCCGCAGCAACCGCCCGCTTGTCGATATCCTGATTGCAATACCAAGACCAATTCCAGCCACCGGGTACAGCGCCGGAGCAGCCGAGGATTGGTCCGTAGAAATTCGACGGGTCCGGAAAGTCTGCGATCCAGGCCATGCCGCCAGACCAGATCATGGGTGCTTCACCCTCTGTCCCGCCTGCAGCAATAACGTTCGCTTGCGCCAGCGCACGAACTTCCGCCTTCACGCCGACAGCCGCCAAATCTTGCTGAATCGCCTGCGCTATACGCGGCTGTGGATCCGTGTTGGTGGAGTAGAGCACGGTTTCGAAACCGGTTGGGAACCCTGCCTCCGCCAGCAGCGCTTTGGCCTTTTCAACATCATAGGCATAGCCGGTAAAGCTCTTGTCATAGCCCGGCATTAGTGGCGGAAGCGGCTGGTTCGCCGCCGTCGCACGGCCGTTCAGGATACGCGTGATGCGATCCTTATTGATTGCCATGTTGAGCGCTTGGCGAACCTTAAGATTGTCGAGGGGCTTCACCTTCGTGTTCAACGTAATGTAGCCGGTTTGAAGTTGTTGGCCATCGACGATCATCTTCGGACCATCGGCAGAGTTCTTGATCTCGAGAAACTTTGCCGGAGGTATGCCATCGCCGGCGATATCGACTTCGCCCTTCTGCAGCCGTAGCAGTGCCACAAGCGGCTCTTGACCCACTTCGACCGTAAACTTGTCGATGTGCGGCATGTCCTTGACGAAATAATCCGGATTGCGTTCAAAGACGAGGTGCTGACCAATTGTCCAATCCCTAAGAATAAAGGTACCAGAACCGACCGGCTTCTTGCCAAAGTCGCCGCCCGCTGCCTCGACTGCTTCGTGCGGAACAACGGAAGCAAAATTGATTGCAAGGACGTGGAGGAAGGTCGCGTCAGGACGGGACAGGTGGAAGATGACAGTCGAGTCGTCCGGCGCCGCAATACCTTCCAATGTGGTCGTCTTGCCACCTGTGACGTCCTCATACCCCTTGATCGACCCGAAGAAACCAGCGCCGGGTCCTTGAGTCTTTGGATTTACAGCCCGCTCGATTGAATATTTCACGTCGGAGGCCACGACTTCGCGGCCGTTTGTAAACTTCACACCCTTGCGAAGCTTGAACGTGTAAGTGAGGCCATCATCCGAAACCCCGAACGTCTCGGCGAGCGATGGAATCAGATTGGCCGTCCCTGGTTCATAATCCATCAGCCGGGAATAAAGGCTCTTGATCATCGACCAGTTGACCCAGTCGTAACCGATCGCTGGATCAAGGGTGGCGATGTCATCCTTATAGGTAACGATGATATCGCCGCCTTGTTGCGGCGTATCCTGTGCAAACGAAGGCAGTGGCGTGAGTGCCAGTACCGTCGCAATTGTTGTGTTTCTAAGCCAGCTTTTGAACATTTTGTTCCCCTTTTTGGTTGTTGGAATTCAGCGCGCACGAATGCGCGGGTCGATGAGTGGCGCAATAAGGTCCGCTATGAGATTGCCGAGAACGATGGCCAGCGCCGAAACCAACGTCACACCCATGATGATCGGGATGTCGACCTGCTGGATCGCCTGCCAGGCGAGTTGGCCGATACCGGGCCAACCGTAAACCGCCTCGACGACGACGACGCCACCCATGAACTGGCCGATATCGATCCCGATCATCGCAATGATGGGCAACAGCGCATTGGGTAAGGCGTGCCGCAGGATAATCCGCGCGGACGATAGACCCTTTGCGCGGGCGGTCCTGACATAATCCTGATTGAGAACGTCGATCATGGCCGAGCGGACCATGCGGGCATACCACCCTGCGCCAAGAATACCGAGCGTTGCCGCCGGCAAAACCACATGGGCTGGCGTGCCGAAACCGCTCATCGGGAACCAGCCAAGTGTCACTGCAAAAACATAAAGAAGAAGCAGGGCAACAACGAATTGCGGAGCGGAAACACCAACAAACGACGCCATCATGACAACCCTGTCGACCGCCCCGCCACGGCGTAGCGCCGCAATAATGCCGAATGTGAGGCCAAGAACGACTTCGACCAGAATGCCCGCCGCCATCAAAACAAGTGTGGCTGGGATACGGGCCGCTATCAACGATCCTACATCTGTCTTCTGCGCATAGGAGCGGCCAAGATCGCCATGCAGGATACCCTGCAGATAGGCCCAGAACTGAACCAGCAGCGGTTGGTCGAGACCAAGTTCGCGGCGGATATTGGCAACCGTCTGCGCCGTCGCACTGCGGCCGGCGATCATGCGTGCCGGGTCAGCTGGCAGAGCATAAAGCAGCAGGAAGGTGATCGCCGCCACACCAAGCAAGATCAAAGCGGTTTGCACGAGGCGGCGCAGGATAAGGAGTGCCATCTCAGCCGCGCCCCCGCTGTGTCGGATCGAGAATGTCCCGCAACGCATCACCGACGAGATTGAACGACAGCGCCGTCAAAAGAATGATCGCACCGGGGAAGAACACGAGCCAGGGAGCCGCTTGAAAATAGCTCTGGCTTTCGAAGATGATATTGCCCCAGGACGGCTGCGGTGGCTGCACCCCGATGCCGAGAAATGACAATGTCGCTTCCAGGAGCACCGTCGTCGCTATGCCGAGCGTTCCCCAGACAATTGCTGTCGGCATCAGATGCGGGAGAATGTGCATGAACAAAATGCGGAAATGTCCAGCACCGAGCGAACGTTCCGCGAGTATGAAATCCCGTTCGACCAGGCCTCGTGTCTCCGTATAGACGATGCGCGCCACCTGCACCCAGTTCACCAGCGCGATAACCATCGCGACGATCCACAGGCTGGGTCGAAGCAGTGCCGCGAGTACGATGGCGAGAAGAAGGGCGGGAAACGCCATCATCAGATCTGTGAAGCGCATGAGCAGCCCGCCAACGAAGCCGCGCAAATACCCAGAGAGAATGCCGATGAACAATCCGATCGCGACGGCGATTCCGTTGGCGACGAGACCGATGACCAAGGAAGTGCGAGCACCGAAAAGCAGCCGCGAAAACAGATCGCGCCCCAACGTATCTGTTCCAAGCAGAAACTGGTCGCTTGGCGGCATGGGAGCCCCTTCAAGCGTCAGCCCGTCGAACATCTGATTATCGGGACTATAGGGCGCGATAAGGGGCGCTGCGATTGCCATTGCCACAACCACCACAACGACGATGAGCCCGAAAAGCGCTGACGGCTGGCGCAACATGGCCTTCACTACGCGCATCAACCGGCCTCCGGCAGGGGTTCTGCGCCACCGACAATCGAGGCAGCGACCTGTTCCATCGGAAGCCTTTTCTGCATCGCGCAGTTGCGCAAGATGCTGTAGGCATGCTCTTCGTCAATCTGGCGGGCCGCCATGATTTTCTGTACCGCGGCATGAACCAATGGGCGGAGGCGAATACGCTCTTCGAGGTGCAGCAGTCTGTTGCGAACCGCTTCACGCTCCTTGTGGATGCTCACTGCCATGACCAGAGCCGGATAGATGGCTGATGCCGTTATGGGCTTGGATATGACCGTGCAGGAGCCCTGTTCCATCGCCCAGGCAATCCGGCCAGGCGCTTCCGATCCGAGAAGTGCGACAACTGGCCGGGGTGCGCTGGCACCGCTCCAAGGCAGAAGGTCGTTCCATCCCTGATCGGCGTCAACCAGGATGACGTCAGGTAGCTCGTCGGCATCGAGAGGGATCCATTGCATCGTTACGTGGAAACCTAAGAGCTTCAATTGACGCGTCAGCCGCTCCGTCGTGGCGTCGGAACGATGCAGGACGGTAACCCGCCAACCGGTGAAGTTCGGCGTCTCCTTCATGACACGATCTGCAATTTTGGTGCTGGACGCTTCCGGCGTCCAGTCAGATAGGGATCAGCAGCAATTGCGGGCCGTGATGCGATGATATCAAACCCATTGTCCGTGGTGATGCGGCCAAGATGAAATGGCAGCGCTGCATGATTGGTTTCGGCGTCGATGCGAATAGTGCCATGTACTGTCGACAGGGGTGCTCCCGACAATCTGCGGCGAACGATTTGTGGCTCGTCCGTTCCTGCGGCCAGAATGGCTTCGCCGCACATTTTTACAGCCGAGTAGGCGCTGGCGAAGAAATTGGAAATGCGCCGCTCCGTCCCGAAGCGCTTTGCGAGGCGCGCCTTGAACGCCAGATTTTCGGGCGAATTAAGGCTGTCGAAGTACGAAGCTGCCGACAATTGTCCCGTAGCAACGCCGCGACCGACTTCGCCGAGTTCGCATTCCGTCAGATCGCAACTGACAACGGGGCAGTTCTCGGGCTTGAAGGCCGGGTCGCGATCTCCAAGCTGCTTGAAAGCTTTCAGGAAAGCATAGCTTGCGGGACCAATAAGATTACTGAGGACGAAACTTGGCCTGCGCTGTTCGATGTCATTGACGATGCGTTCAACCGCCGTTTCTTCGAACGGCAAATAGCGCTCGCCAAGAATCTCACCGCCCAACTCGTTGATCAGTTCACGCGAGAGCCTATTCATCTCCCAACCCCAGACATAATTGGCGCCGACGAGGTAAGGCCGCTTGCCATAGCGGGGAAGGAGATACTCGAACAGGGGAATAAGATGCTGATTGGGACAAGCGCCGGTATAGATGACGTTCTCATTGGCTTCGAAGCCCTCATAGGGGCACATATACCAAAGCAGACCATCATGTTTTTCGACAAGCGGAATGACTTCCTTGCGCGCCAGAGACGTGATCGTTCCAACGATGTGGCGGCAACCGGAATCGCGCAGCATTGAACGTGCGCCTTCGAGATATTCCGGGATTATGCCATGCGGATCGATGAAAATTGGCTGGATCAAATCGCCATGCGCAGCGCCCAACTCTTCGATGGCAAATTCGGCGCCGTCGCGGGATTCACGCCCCATCGCGCCATAGGGTCCCGTAGTCGAATAAAGAATGCCGATTTTTACCGCGTCCATTAACCTGCCAATACGAAAAACCCCACGACGCTTGCTCCCATCTAAGACGGGGCGTCATGGGGCGAAACTGCCCGTCGACCATCGAAAGTCATGTGATTGCAGAAGCTATGCTCAATCTGCAGGCACGATTAAAATACGGGCAAGCAATTCTTGTCAAGTGGGAATGTGCCAGCCGATTTAGCAGCTTGATATTTGGTGCTGCACTCCTTCTCTCGATGACATGTCCCACTTCCGTCATTGTCGGCAGTGACGACAAGACGACGCCGATCACGGCGTCGCAACTGATCGCAGATCGCATTCCGAACGCGACGCTAAACGTAGTCACAGGCGCGGCGCATCTAGCCCCTATAGAGCGCCCTGCGGAGATAAATGCGCCGCTGCTCGCTTTTCTGGATTCACATGAGAAGCCTTGATTGAGGCTTGGCGGCCGAATTCGCCGATCGCGACCGATATGGTGCGTCGAACACAAAGTCAGCCGCAGGGCGGCCGTCGCACCGCCCGCACCACCCCGGCCGATGTGCTGCCGCAATAGAGGCGATCGCCGCCATCGGATTCCAGCCCCGACACGCCCATGCCGGCCGGCATGTCAAGCTTCTCGAGAACCTTGCCCGATTGCGGATCGACGCGGCGCAGATCGCTCTGCTCGCCTTCCCAGGTGGCGTGCCACAACTCGCCGTCGCACCATGTCACCCCGGTGACGAAACGGTCGGATTCGATGGTGCGCAGGATTGCCCCGGTCTCCGGGTTGATCTGGTGGATCTTGCGCTCGCGGTATTGCCCCACCCAGAGCGTCCCTTCGGCCCAGGTGAGTCCGGAATCACCACCGCCGCCGGGTGCCGGGATGGTCGCCAGAACCCGGCCGGTGTCAGGGTCGATCTTCTGGATACGGTCGTTGGCAAGCTGGAAGAAATGCTGGCCGTCATAGGCGGTGCCGGCATGCGCCGCGACATCGATCGAGCGCTGCACCTGCCCGTTTTCCGGATCGAAGGCGTTCAGCTTCTCACCCGAGGCAAACCAGACATTGTTGCCATCAAAGCTCACCCCATGCACCCGCTCCACATCCGGAAAGGGTCCGTATTCGCGCAGGATTTCGGCTGTTGACTGTTTCATGTCTCTATCCTCACTGAGATGGTCTGATGTCCGTTACTAACCGTTCGGCAGCGGTGCCGGGAGTAACAAGGTGGTCGTGAATCCCACCACCGGCGGCGTCATCCAGCGGCGCGCCCGTCCGTGCCCGACAAACTGCACCTTGCCGGCCTCGCCAAGCTGCACCAGAGCCCGTTGCACGCTGCGCTGGCCGGTGCCAAGCGCCAGCGCCAGCGCCGAACTCGCCCAGGATTCTCCATCGGCGAGAAAGGCCAGCACCGCCGCGTGCCGCTCCTCGATCGGCCGCGCCAGCACCACCACGTCGCGTGCCTCGCGCGGCGCCAGCGCGAAGCCTTGGCTGGTCGCGCCGATATCGGCCAACCCCCGAAGCTCGGCGCGCAGCCGGCCGATCTCGACCCTGAGCCGCGCCCGGTGCAATTCATCGGCGTGCCTGCCGCCGAACGCTTCGGCGATCAGCCTCGCCCTCGACACATCGCCCGGCCACGCTTCGGCCAGCGTGCGTGCCAAGGCAAACAGCACCGGGCGCGTTGCCAGCGAGACGATTGCTTGCTGCGTTCGCATGACATAGCGGAAGCTATCGACCACCAGCGCCGGCGATGTCTGCAGCGCCTCGACCTCCTCGAGCAGCAAGGGCCGCTGCTCACCACCCGCGATCAGCCGCGCCGCCGGCGTGTCCAGCGCCAGGAACGCGCTGTCGACCTCCGCGATAAGGCCCCGAATGCCGGCGCGGCGGGCGGCGTGGCTTGCCCACTCCAACGCCCTGCGCGCCGGCTTCGTCCTGAGGCGCCGCATAGCGATGCCGGCGACGGCGAGCTCGTGCGCGGCTCTCGAAGCCGGCGGAAGCGGCATCGGATCGAGCCCGGCCAGCACATCTTCGGCCTCGTCCAGACGGCCGATCAGCAGCAGGCGCCGCACCTTGAGGTGGCCGGCATGCGCGGCGTTCAGCCGGTCGCCATGCTTTTCCAGCGTCGCCCGCGCCGCGTCCAAAATCTTGGCGGGCCAGCCAAGGTCACGCGAGACTAGCGCGATCTCCGCTTCGGCGACGACGCATCTGGCACGCGCTACCGCCTCCTTCGGGCCGAAGCCACGCGCGGCCCGCCGCAGCAGCGTCTTGGCACGATCGAGGTCGCCGAGCTGCGCCATCGCAATGCCGCGCAGCGCCAGCGCCGGCGGGTCTTCGCGCAAGGCGACGCGATCGAGCGCGCCGAGCGGATCGCCCGCGGCCAGTGCCAGTGCCGCCGCGGTGATCAGCGAGTCCATTCAAATCCCGTCACACTTGTTACTCCCACCCCAGCACTGCCCGCCATAACGTAAGTCATGGCCGTCAACCAGCAAGGGTGTCGACGCTGTGGCCATCGTTGACGACAATATCCGCATTGGCAAGCCCTGAGCATCTCACAAGGGATAACTGACATGCCTGACTCCAACGATCTGCCTCTCCATGCGACGAACGACACCGCCGAGCACGCTGAGCGGATGCGCCATCCCTGCTGCGGGGGGCCGGGTCCTTCAAATCCCGTCACGCTTGTAACTCCCACCCCTGCGTTTTACCGCCCTATTCTAGCTCATAGTAAGCAACAACAGACTGGCAAAGGAGACGACCAATGATCGAGCACACCGCAATGAAGACCCCGCCGATCGTTTCAAGGCAGAGCTGGGAAGCCGCCCGCGAACAGATGTTGGTGAAGGAGAAGGCAACGCTGCGCGCCAAGGATGCGCTGGCCGCCGAGCGTCGGCGCATGCCGTGGATGGAAGTCGACAAGGCCTATGTGTTCGAGGGGCCGAATGGCAAGGCGAGCCTGCTCGATCTGTTCGAAGGCCGCCGCCAGCTGATCGTCTACCGCGCCTTCTTCGAGCCCGGCGTGTTCGGCTGGCCCGAGCATGCCTGCCGCGGCTGTTCGCTCGGCGCCGATCAGGTCGGTCACCTCGCCCATCTCAACGCCCGCAATACCACGCTTGCCTACGCCTCGCGCGCCCCGCAGGCTGACATTACGCGGCTGAAGCAGCGGATGGGCTGGGAGATGCCGTGGTACACCATCACGGACAGTTTCGACAAAGACTTCGGCGTCGACGAATGGCACGGCCACAACGTGTTCATCCGTGATGGCGACCGCATCTTCCGCACCTATTTCATCAACAGCCGGGGCGACGAGGCGATGGGCACCGTCTGGAGCTATCTCGACGCGACGCCGCTTGGCCGCCAGGAAATCTGGGAGGATTCGCCCGAAGGCTATCCGCAGACCCCGCTCTACTCCTGGTGGAACTGGCACGACAATTACGACGCCGGGGCCGACAAGACATGGGAACAAGTGTCGGCCGCCGGCGAGGCGGCGTTCAGGGATAAGGGTGAGCAGTAACGGCTATCCAGCTTGGGTTCCTCTCCCCACTCACTAGGGGCGAGGAACCAGTCCTGGCTGGCGTAACCATCAAGGGATTAAGGCCATGAGCGATATCCATTCTCGACCGGGCAGCATGCCCTCCGAAAACACCGCCACCCTCAGCATCGCCGACTGGCTATGCCTCGCTGCCGCACCCACCTTCGCCGTGATGGCACTGCTCTCCTATCTTCAGGCTGGCGATGCGGCCATGCTGTGCATGGGCTCCTCGCCACTCACTGGCATGGCGGCGATGTATCTCCTGATGAGCGCCTTCCACCTGGCACCCTGGCTAAGAGTGCTCTCCGGCCGGCAGGTCCGATAGGTCCAGCGCGCCGCCCAATTTTAACACCCCACACATCGGAGAAAGACAATGAGCCTGGTCAGGTTGAGAGCGCCGGGCGGAAAATCTCGACCTGGTCGACACATCATCCGGACCGTAAATAGTGACGTTCAGGTCATTGTCCTTTTGATTGGCTAAGCGGTTCGGTCGCCAGCATCCAATTGGCTATTGCCATTGCAAGCAATGCACCGACCAGCTCCGCAATGATAAAGCCGGGTAGATCAAGCGGACGGATACCCGCGAACGTGTCTGAGAGGGACCGTGCAATAGCGACGGCTGGATTGGCGAACGAAGTTGAGGCAGTGAACCAGTACGCGGCCGTGATGTACAGTCCAACTAGCCAACCGATTGCATCCGGCCGAAATCGAAGGCCAGCAAGGATGGTGAATATCAGGCCAAAGGCGGCGACAACTTCTGCGATCCATTGCCCGCTACCGGTGCGAACGGTCCTTGAAACCTCGATAATTGGAAGCTCAAACATGGCATGCGCCATGAACGACCCGACAATACCCCCCAGTATCTGCATGGCGATATAGAAGAGCGCGGCAATAGGTTCGATATCCCTTCGCAGCGCGAAGACCATCGTGACCGCGGGATTGAAGTGTGCGCCCGAGACTGGTCCCAGAATAGTAATCAGCACCACCAGGATCGCACCAGTGGGGATCGTGTTACCGAGCAGCGAAAGCGCCACATCGTTGGTCAGTCGGTCGGCCATAATTCCCGAACCGACGACCGTGGCAACAAGTATTGCCGTGCCGAGTGCTTCTGCCGCGAGGCGGCGGGCCAGGTCTGGTACCAAGGCCATTAACCCACCTTCGACAGATTGCGGCCAATTTCGTCGGACCCGAGTGCGACGCTGACGACGCTGCGCAAGGCCACCCTAACGGCGAGATAGTGCTTGAAGATGGACATGGCTCTTCCTCAGATGGAAACTGATCGCGTCAGGACAAACGCTGTCGCGGGGCAAAGCCTGGATGCCTGCGGCGATGCCAAAATTGCAGCGGGCACAGCGCTTCGGTCGACCGGATGGAAGCCGAGTTTGCCTCGGAATGGTGCGGCATTGGTCGTCAGTAGATAGCCCGTTTCCGCTCCCTGGATGTCAGCATACCGGAGCAACAAACGTGTGATGGCACTGCCATGTCCATGCTTTTGCGCCTCGGGCGGCACTGTAATCGAGCGCAGGAGTGCATCCTTTCCGTAGAATTCAATGCCGCCATATCCGACAGGTTTGCCCTGGCGATCGGCAAAACGAAAGAACTTGCCTTTGGACTCGGCAAGATCCTCGGTCGGCAATGATGCTGCTTGAAGGGCCGTCGCGAAGTCCGAATCGATCGAATTTATTTCTTCCGCTTCCAGCCCCTCACGGCGGCCGATGGCTTGCAGCTTTGTCGTCAGCCATAGCCGATCGACGGAATCGTGCTTCAGGTTGAGGAATGCCATGATCCTGTTCTTCATGTAGCGGGCGGCCTGCGAGAAGGCTCTCTCCTTTTCGATGTCGATGCCTTCGACAGCGGCAGGGTCTTCGATACCCCAATGAGCGGTCATGGGATGGCCTGGCCAAACCGGACACGCCTCTCCCGCCGCGCTATCGCAAACCGTGAAAATAAAGTCCATCTCCGGCGCTCCCGGTTCGGCAAATTCGTCCCAGCTCTTGGAACGAAAGCCTCCCGTCGGATAACCGAGAGCATCGAGGACCTTCAGAGCGAATGGATTGACCTCTCCCTTCGGCTGGCTCCCCGCAGAGTATGCGCGAAAGCGTCCCTTGCCCTCCGTGTTCAAGATCGATTCTGCCAGGATCGAGCGCGCCGAGTTTCCAGTGCAGAGAAAGAGAACATTGTAGACGCGATCATGCATTGAGATTCTCCTTGGGCGGGCAGCACGGGACGATGTCGGCAAGCAATGGTGCACAAATGTCGGGATGGCCCGCGCAGCAATCCTTCAAAAGATAGTTGATGGCTGCACGCAGGTTTTCGAAGTTGGCATGATAGATGATGGAACGGCTTTGCCGCTCAGACGAGATCAAGCCCGCCTGAGAGAGGATCGCGAGATGGGTTGACATTGTATTTTGCGGAACATCGAGGATGCGCGACACCTCTCCCGCCGCGATACCATTTGGCTCGTGCATGACGATGAGCTTATAGGCATCCATACGTGTTGGCTGCGCGATAGCCGAAAAGGCTGCAATGGTTTTATCTTTTTCCATATATCTGGATATACCGATATTATCTGGATCGTCAAGATGCCTTGGAACAACATCCCGAATTGCTTGCCGGGGTACCACAACACGGTGGACCTGAATCGAGTCATCATCGCTCAAGGCAATCTCGGTGTGGTCACCCACGACCGTGATCCTGCCTTCCGTTTCGAGTTGCTCAAAGCTCAGGAAACCGTAGCCAGCAATTGAATTATTGTCGCTTTTCAATCAAGACTATTTGCCGAAGACAAGCGATGGATTTGGTTTAGCGAGGCGTGCCTGATTCGGCTCTGGGGACGCATTGGCACAAGACGTCAGGAGAAGCTGGACGATTTCGAGCGGGAAGAAGGGGCGGTTGGGTTGTTCCTCGATCTCTCGACGAGAAGCGCTCCCGAGGCTATCATTTAAACTCCAGAGATTAAGAAGCTTCCCGCGCCAATGAAGCTCAAGACGTCAGACCGATCGTGATCGTCGCGGACAGGATACCCCCTAGCTGATACCAATTGATTTGCTAACACAACGGAGGCGCATAATGGGTGACGGCACCGATACAAGTCGAATGGAAATGGTCGTCCTGATGACACCCGACATGGCTAACTTCAGCGGCAAGGTCCATGGCGGTGCCCTGCTCAATCTTCTGGACCGCGTCGCCTTCTCCTGTGCCTCGCGCTTCTCGAAGCAATACGCTGTCACGTTGTCGGTCGATCAGGTCGTGTTCCGTCAGCCTATCATGGTTGGTGAATTGGTGACCTTTCGTGCCTCGATCAATTACGCCGGTCGTACCTCCATGGAAGTCGGTATTCGGGTTGAGGCCGAAGACATCCGCACCGGCGCGCGTCGACACACGAACTCCTGCTATTTCACAATGGTGGCTGTGGATGCGGATGGCAAGCCAACTGCAGTGCCGCCGTATATTCCAACGACAGAGATCGCGCAGCAACGCTTGCGAGCCGCCGAAGCAAGGCGAAGCTTGCGACGGGAATTCGAGACACGCTTCAGGGAGGCCGGCTCTGGCACCGCCGTCTGAGCCGAATGCTACTTGCCCGTCGGACGTTCGGCATCTATATTGGCTAAATGCTTGACCATTCGTCCCAACCGTCTACGCCGCCACATATGCCGATGGATGCGCTAAGCGAAGTCCTGCAGGACTTTCGCTTGAGTGGCGTCAACTATGGCCGCTGCGAGCTCCGACATCCATGGAACATCGCCTTTCCGCAACAACCGCTGCTTCGTTTTCACTTTGTCAGCCAGGGCCCATGCTGGATGCATACAGAAGCGCAAGGCTGGCAGGAGTTGCACGATGGCGATCTGGTGCTGCTGCCGCAAGGCATCGCCCATCGGCTGGCCAGCGCGCCGGATGTTGTGGGCGATTCGCTCAAGGGTTGCCAGGTGACCAAGTTGGGGAGCAATGTTTGCGAAGTGGTACGGGAAGGAACGGGCGCGACCAGCACCCTTTTCTGTGGCTCCATGTCCTTGGGCGCCTGTGCGCTCAACCCCTTGATCACTTTGATGCCGCCAATTATCAAGGGCTGCGACGTGGCCGGCAATGACCCGATCGTCGGTCCCTTGCTAGCGGCCATGACAGCGGAGGCCGCACAACCGCAGATGGGCAGCGCCACCATCCTGTCACGTATGGCGGACCTGCTCACAGCGCGGCTCATCCGCTGCTGGGTCAATTGCACTGGAGCCTCGACCACCGGCTGGCTCGCTGCCATCCGCGATCCCCATATCGGCCGCGCCCTCGCAGCCATGCACCGGGACCCCGGCCGTAACTGGACACTCGAAAGCCTCGCAGGCCTCGCAGGCCAATCGCGCTCGATTTTCGCCGAGCGCTTCAGCGCTGTTTTAGGGGAAGGTGCGGCACGCTATCTCGCCCGTCTGCGCATGCAGCTTGCCCGCGATTTGCTGGGGCAAAGCGGCATGTCGGTTGCTGAGGTCGCCACCCGTTTGGGCTATGAATCCGAGGCATCCTTCGCTCGCGCGTTCAAGCGCATCACCAGTGTCTCGCCTGGCGTTGTGCGCCGCACAATTTCCGGACGAATGGACATGGATTTCGGATTTTAGGACACATATCATCCGAAAAGACTCGTCTATGAATATCTCCAAACCTTGGAGATACTTCAATGACGGACACAACATTACAACTTGATGGCGAGGTAATAGAGCTCGATGCCGCTGCGCCAGCCGAATGGAGCGCGGCCACCTGGTTCGCGGTCCTTTCAATGGCGTCCGCCAGCTTTGCGCTGGTGTCAGCCGAGTTCCTGCCGGCAGGTCTGTTGACGCCAATGGCGCGCGATCTGGGCATCAGCGAGGGAACGGCTGGACAGGTCGTCACCGCCACCGCTTCCGTCGGCGCCGTGACGGCCTTGTTGAGCAATGTTCTCATCGGCCGGCTGAACCGCAAGACGGTGCTGGTTGGTCTCAGTGCCCTGGCGATCGGCTCCAACATTCTTGCGGCGGTAGCGACCGATTTCTGGCTGTTGCTGTTAGGTCGGGCCGGGCTGGGAATCGCCCTCAGCGCTTTCTGGGCGCTTTCAGTTGCCGTCGTAGCGCGGCTGGTTGGCGCCAATGCGACAGGTCGTGGCATGGCTATCGTCACCCTCGGCGTCTCGCTCGCCACCATTGCCGCACCGTCGATGGGCGCATTGATCAGCGACTGGCTGGGCTGGCGCAGCGCCATGGCCATGACAGCGGGACTGGCCGCGCTTGCCATGCTGCTGCAGTTTCTCAGCCTGCCGACCTTGCCTGCAACCACAAGCAACAGTCTTGCCGATGTCCTTCGGCTGACACGGCGGCGTGGTATTCAACTCGGCATGCTTGCCATCTTTTTGCTGATGACGGGGCATTTTGCTGGCTCAGTCTATGTGCGCCCCTTCCTCGAACACGTGACGCTCCTTGCAACCGGGCCGATTGCCCTGGCGCTGCTCGGGTTTGGCATCGCCGCTGTGGTCGGCAATATTGCCGGCGGCCGCATGGCCGACGCCAATATCCGCATGGCCCTCGCGGTTACCGCCGCGTTGATGGCGGTTGCTGCGCTCGCTTTGGTGCTTTGGGGCGCGCATATCGGCGTTGCCTTCGGCTTCGCTACGCTTTGGGGCTTCGCCTTCGGCATGGCGCCGGTGGTGCTGCCGACCAATCTGTCCCGCGCGGCGCCTGACGCGCTTGAGGCAGCGGGCAGCTTGATGGTCGCTTCGTTCCAGGTCGCCATCACTATCGGCGCGGTTGTCGGCGGCTATGTCGTGGACACCTATGGCGCCACGGGGCCCTTGACCCTTACCGCCATCCTTGCTGCATCGACAGTCGTGCTGGCGCTGCTACAACCCCGCAGCTGATCTTTGCTCCTGAGCACCAGAGAGAGCGAGCAAGCTGGAGAACGCTCTCTCCCCCGCCAGGTCAGGCGGTCTTCCGCCGCATGCGGCTGACGCTTCGCCATACTGCCGATACGAGGAAATAGAAGGCGCCGAGGCCGGCGTATCCCGCAATATTGGCAATGGAAGGCGGTTCTGGCATCCGCGCCTGAGCAATAAAGAATGCGCCCGCCACGGCGGATTGGCCGCCGCTGAGGACCATCGCCCACTGGCCGCCACTGGTCCTCCAGCGGCGAACGGCCGTGCCAAGCTGCAAGACACCCGAGAAGATGGCCCAGAGACCAAAGGCGCCCAGGACCCAGTTCATGCTCATTGTGAGCGCAACAACAACGGCGACCGTCATGACGGAACTGACGGCGACATTGATTGCCTGCGTTCGGTTGTTGCTCAGCCCGCCATTGCGCGATGCATCGACGAAATTGGCGGCGGCATCCCAGGCAGGGTAGATGATCAGCAAGGCGGCGGCGATGGAAGCCGATTGCTGGCCGACAGTCAAAGCAGCTGCGACCCAGACGGCAGAAAACCCTGCTCGCGTGAAATAGTATCGCGTCAGCCATTGCTCCTTCTCGCGAGAAGCGACGGTCGTTTGGTAGTGTGTCATAGAGATATCTTCCTGTTGTTGAGTGGGGTCATGAAAACGGCCGCCCAGCAGCACGCTCGCGTGCGCCGTAGCAATCGCCGGTCGAACCAGTGGGGCACCAGAGCGACCGGCGACGGCGTGGCTCACATGGGCGGAACCACGCCATTCTTTCCGACAAGAACCTGATGGGCGATGGTGCCGGTTGCAGCCTTCTCGGCAGGTACGAAGACGATGGCGCCGGGAATGAGATCATCCTTGGTCGCCGGAGCAAAGGTCACGACAGGCGTGCCGTCCGGTATGGAGATCTTCTTTTCCTTGCCGTGATAGGAAACGGTGACCGTCCGGCCGTCGACGTCCTTGACTGCGTTTGCCACAGTAGCATTGGTCATGCTGCTGTCGGGTTTGAGGTCCCAACCGTAGCTGCCCTCACCTGCACCTTTCAGTGCCGGCGGGAAGATGAGCACTTCAAGGGCGCCGTCACCACCGCCTTCTTTCGGCAGAGATGCGATGCCAACGAAGTCGCCGGGCTTGATGTCAGTGATCTTTGCGTTTGCCACGCTGGATACTTTCCAGTCGTCGGCAAGAGCGACATCCACGGTCTCTCCTTCGCGCGTCTTCACCTTGAGCGTGGACGCGCTGTAGCTGACGATGCTGCCCCTGACATGGATTTGCTCGGCCTTTTTATCTTCGGCATGTACAGGCGACGCTGGAATAGCCATCGACACGATACCGGATAGCCCTAGCACGAGAGCGGGGAGAATATTCTTCATCATTTTGACCTTCCTACTGGTTGGTAGTTTCACTAGCTAAAGTTGTCACTCCGGGGCGATCTAGTTCCGCCCGAAGCTTTATTGAGCGACAGTCGGGGACAGTCGCTGCAAGGTGGGCGCCAGGATGGCGGGGAACACTTCCGGCGTTCCGTAGGCCCGCGCTGAAAGCATGGCTCCGTGGACAGACGCCATGAACGCCTCAGCCTCGACGCGGGGTTGGCTTGACAGATTTAAAGCCCCCTCCCTGGAGCCTCGTTCCATGACCGAGGTCAGCCATGTCGAGAGAAAGCGGAAAAAAGCCTTCACCTCCCCCGCGACTTCCGGCGGCAACGCTGGCAACTCACTTGCCAGCAGAGCGCACACGCAAAAAGGCCTGCTTGCGTCCTCAATGCACTGGGCCCAGTGGCCCGCATAGGTGTTGAGGAGCTCGAGCGGGTCCTCTACGCCTTGCTCCAGAGCCGCTATACCCACCTCGGCATCTTGACGATAGCGTATCACTAGCGTGCGGACCAAATCGACCTTGCTCGGAAAATGGTGATGGATGCTGGCCTTGCGGATGCCGACGACCCCAGCAATATCGGCATAGCTGAAGCCGTTATATCCTCCGCTCGTGATCAGTGTTTGCGCGGAAGCCAGGATTTCGTCGGATGTCGTCAAAAGGTTGCTCATGCGCTCTGTCTACCTTCGGTAGGGAGACTGTCAAGAGGAAAGGCAGAGCTTCGGCTCCGTTACCCATCAGTCGAGACGGTGACAGACTTCCACGCATCGATTTCCTGCTGGAGACGCTCAATTCTATCCGACACATGCTTGAGGGCATCGCTGCCAAGCAAAAGCTGCGGTGGAGGATTATCGGACTCAACCAGGCTTAAAACGGCGGCCGCCAGTTTGTCTGGGTCCCCGAGCTGCTTGCCGCTTTTCGCCTGCCGCGCCTCGCGTATCGGATCGAAAAGGGCATCGTAGTCGGTGATTGATCTCTCCGTGCGGACCATCGATCGTCCGGCCCAGTCCGTCCGGAAGGAACCGGGGCAGAGGGCAGTCACGCGGACACCGAACGGGGCCATTTCCGAGCGCATCACTTCCGATATGCCCTGAAGCGCGAACTTGCTACCGCAATAATATGCGATGCCGGGCATGGTGATCATGCCTCCCATCGAAGTGACGTTGACGATGAAACCACTGCGTCGCGCACGAAACCTCGGAAGAAATGCCTTGGCAATCGCAACCGCGCCGAAGACGTTCACGTCGAACTGTCGGCGCATCGCTTCTATTGGCGACTCCTCAAGTATCCCTTCGTGGCCGTATCCGGCATTGTTGATCAACACATCAACAGGTCCATGCTCGTCTTCCGCCCGTCTGACGATATCCGGTATCCTGTCGAACTCTGTTACGTCGCAGAGGACTGCTCGGACTTCGGGAAGGGCCTCGGCGAGCGCCGTGCGTGACATCTCAGAGCGGACAGTGCCAATCACTTTGTGACCCATTTGGACTGCGGCGGACGCAATGGCGAGGCCGAAGCCAGAATTCGCTCCGGTGATAAAGAACGTTTTTGGCGACATGATCTGAACTTCCTTTATTGATAATAGAATTGACAGATAATATGAGGAACTGGGCGCTTCGATTGCGGATTCTATGAATTTGTTGCCAAATCCTATCAATGCCGTACCCCAGCGATCACGGCGACGTGAGTTGGTAGGGCTCGCCGGTATCCTCGCCCCTCGTCACGGATACAATCCAACCGCGCTCAATTGCGTCCGGATACTCCGCACAGAGGCTGTGCTCCACGATATTCCGGTCCTCTACAAGCCAGGGGCGGTGTTCGTATTGCAAGGGAGCAAGCAGGGCATCCTTGAAGGGGAAACCTACCTCTACGATGAGGAACACTATCTGGCGGTTTCGGTACCCGTTCCATTCCGGATGGAGTCAACGGCCAGTCCGGAGCGGCCACTGCTTGCGATCTATGTCGATTTCGACATGCAGATGGCAGCCGAGATCGCCATGCAAGTGGCGAATCACACAGAACTGGCGAGCGACAAGCCACGAGGTCTCGTGTCGAGCAGGATGGATGCCAATATCGAGGATGTTCTCATGCGCCTTCTGATGGCACTTCGCAGCCCCGTTGAAGTCGCTGTCCTTGGTTCCGGCATTTTGCGCGAACTGCATTACCGGGTACTGGTTGGCCCGCAAGGCAACGCGATGATCGCGGCTCTCCAGCAGAAAGGCGCATCTGGAAAGGTCGTCCAAAGCCTGGCCTGGTTGCGGGAAAACTATAGCTCCGAAATTTCGATCGCCGATCTGGCAAGAGAAGCGGGCATGAGCGTTCCTTCCTACCATGTCCATTTCAAGGGCCTCACCGGCAGCAGTCCAATGCAGTACGTGAAAGCGATGCGGCTCCACGAAGCAAGATTGATGATCGCACGCCAGAGCAGGACAATCGCAGAGGTCGCGGGTTCAGTCGGCTACGCGAGCCCGGCTCAATTCAGCCGAGACTTCAAACGGCATTTCGGACGCACGGCCTCGGAAGAAACGAAATGGGTTCGACGTCACCTTGGCGAGGTTGCCTGAACATCGTGATCAGGACCGCCGGTCTTCGGCGCAGTGTGGCCTCTCCCCTGCCCGAGTGAAGCCATTGGCGTTCACGGTAAAGCAGCGACGATCAGGAAGGCAGCAATTATTGCCACAACGTCCTCGATGATCGCGGCCGGCCGATCCTGACCAAAGCTCCTGGCAAGCCGCCCGCGAATGTCGGCGCCCGCCAGAGTGCCAATTACTGTACCGATCACGCCGGCGACAGCACCGCCTAAAGCCCAACCGCCACTGATTCCAACCGCCGCGCCACACAAGGCTCCCATGACAATACGTGTACCAAATTGCACCGGCACCTTTCGGCTTGGCGTGGACGGCAGTTGATCGGTGATCAACTCCATGATTGCCAGGGCGGTAAATATCCAGGGTGTGAACGCATAACCGAGGAATGCGAGCCAACTGTCGCCGAGATGCAGCCAACCGAGGTGAGCAGCCCAGCTGATAGCCGCCGGGGCCGTCATTGCACGCAAACCAGCTACAACCCCGATCAGAAGTGCCAAGAGCAAGATCATCATGTTCCTTTGTCCAATCCGGTAGGCAGGTCTATTTCGATGTGAATATGACACGAACAAAGTTTGGTGCAACTCCAGCGCGCCACAGCGTTCCGCAGGCAACCGCGCTTGGGTGGCTTGCGCTCGTATCGACGCAGCCCCCTATCTGTCTCGCGACGTCCCGACTTTCATGTCCTCCCGTGCATATCTCTTCCGGTACTCCGCTGGCGTAACACCGACGCGACGGACAAAGGCGCGCCGCAGCGTATCGACATCGGCGAACCCGCATCGTCCGGCTACCTGCTTCGGGGCAGCGTCTCCGCTCTCCAGGAGCTCCCGCGCGGCGGTGACGCGTGATTCCTCCACCCAGTCTCCCGGCGTCATGCCGACCTCCTGGCGGAAGAGCCGGGCGAAATGGCGAGAACTCAGCCCTGTTCGCTGCGCGAGGCTCGCGACGCTATGGTCTTCGGCGGGGTTCGCGGCAACCCAGCGCTGCACCTCCTGCAGCGCCGATCGGCCAACAGGCGCCGCCTCGCCTTTCCGGCTGAACTGCATCTGCCCGCCCGGCCGCTTGAAGAACATCACGAGCTGTCCGGCCACCCTCATCGCCACCTCGCGGCCGAGATCTTCCTCGACCAAAGCCAGCGCCAGATCGAGACCCGCGGTGACGCCCGCGGCCGTCCACAGGCGACCGTCGCGGATGTGGAGTGCGTCGGCGTCCACGCTCACCGCTGGAAATTCTTGAGCCAGCCGCTCGGCCACCGCCCAATGGGTCGTGGCCCGCTTTCCGTCCAGAAGGCCCGCCTGCGCCAGGAAAAACGCGCCACTGCAGACCGAGCCATAGCGGCGCACGGCGGGCGTCGCGGATCGCAGCCAATCGACCACCCCGCCATCCTGCGGCACGTCCGCCGCGTTGGGCGCGCCCGCTACCAGCAACGTATCGATCCTGAAGTTCGGACTGTCCCCGACGACCATGTCCGGCATCAGCCGGACACCCGATGAGCTTCGGATGGCGCCTGACCCGATGCCAAGGACGCATAGCTCATAGACAGCCCTGCCAGCCTGCGCATTGGCCTCGGCAAAAACATCGAGCGGCCCTGACACATCCAGCAGCTGAACGCCGGGCACCGCCAGTATCGCAACTCGCAACGGCCCGCTCGGCATCGTTCCATGTCCCTTTCTGGCGGAGAATGTCTCTATTCGTCGTAAAACGGTAATTGCAGCCAAACTAGCGCATCTCTTACACTTTGCCAACAGAAAGAAGGAGAAGTCCCATGCCATTGACAATCGAAGGGGTCAGCATCCCCGACAGCAAGCTCGCACGCGAGGTCACCGAACTCGTCCGCGACACCGCTTCGCCGTTGTTGTTTCACCATTCGAGCCGCGTCTATTATTTCGGGGCACTCGCCGGCAAGCATCGCGGCCTCGAGTTCGACCCGGAGCTGCTCTATACCGGCGCCATGTTCCACGACATGGGCCTGACCCATCAGCACAGCAGTGCGCATGAGCGGTTCGAGGTCGATGGCGCGAACGCCGCCCGTGACTTTCTGCGCGGACATGGCATCGCACAGACCGACATCGATCTCGTCTGGACCGCCATCGCGCTGCACACGACACCCGGCATACCGCAGCATATGCACCCGGTCGTTGCACTCGTGACGGCAGGCGTCGAGATGGATGTGCTCGGACTGACTTATCCCGAATATAGCGATACGGAGCGGGAGACGGTCGTCCATGCCCATCCCCGCAGCGACCATTTCAAGGAGGATATCATCCAGGCCTTCTATGATGGCATCAAGCACAAGCCCGACACCACCTTCGGTAACGTCAAGGCCGATGTCCTTGCCGACAAGGATCCGCATTTCCACCGGGGCAACTTCTGCAGCGTCATCCGCGGCTCGGCGTGGAAAGCGTAGCGGAATCAAGCCCAGGGTCTTTTTTGTGTGCACTTCAATGACTATCTAAGGGTCAAATCGAAGCACATACAGAGGAGTCACGGCGATGTCCCGGCTAGACACGACCGTTCGCGTGTTCATTGTCGAGGGACGGTTGACGATAACGGCAATCAAATACCCATGCGCCAAGGACGCCTTGCACGCGGTACACAAACATCCGGTCCTGCAGGTGGAGGTCGAGGGCGAGCGTATAATGCTGCCGGAGGAGTTCATGACCTATTGTGCTGACCGCGGCCTGAAAAACTGACACTCGCATGGTTGGGTGTGTCTGCCTGCTCGCAAAAGTTACCAATAATTATGCAGAAGGCGTTAAATTGTCTTCCGGCAACAATAACGATGCATTTCTGGCAGAGACGCGATGAGTCCCAACCAACCTGCAGAAGCGCTTGCGCTGCCCTTGCAGCATCTGATCGCCGCCGACCAGCTCCTGGCCGTGCGCCGCAGCATGCTCATTTCCGTTCCCGTCAGTATTATCTTGGGGTTGATCAGCCTGCTCGTCGCTATTCGCTACGGACAGGGACTGGCGGGGTTGTTGTGGTTTCTCGCCTCAAGCCTCGTGAATGCGGCCCGGATGCTTTTGTGCCGTTTTCCAGTGCGGCTGCTTGATCCCGCCGGTCCGGTCGAGCCGAAGAACCTGGACCCGGCCTCGGTAAGACAACACCTCTTCCTGCAGTCGGCCATGGCGGCGACCTCAGGTGTCGTGTGGGCCTTCATCGCCGTTCTGTGCGACGGTTATACCGCACCGCAATCGGTTTTTTACCTGGTCGTCCTGTGCGGAATTACGGCGGGCGCTGTAACCGCAGGTTTTGCCTATGCACTGATGCCTATCTGTTACATTGTCCCGGTTCTCTTGTCGGTGGCCGGATGCCTCGTCTATGCCGGTGGTTTTGACCGGTATAGTCTGTCAGCAACGACGATAATTTATCTCGCAGCCCTGATCCGCGGTGCACGGGAAAGCGAAGGACTGTTCCGGCAGTCCAGCAGGCTGAAGAACGAGGCCACCGCCATGGCGATCTCTCTGGAAGCGGCAAGGGATCAGGCGACGCAAGCCGCCGCCGAAATGGGACATCGCGCCGCCCACGATGAACTGACCGGACTTCTCAATCGCAGCGGGTTCGTGCAGGAGGTTGCATCTTTACCGTCTTCCAGCATGACCGGATTCGCGCTCATGCTTCTCGACCTCGATGGCTTCAAATCGATCAACGACGCGTTCGGTCACAAAGCGGGCGACAGGGTGCTTGTGGAAGTCGGCAGGAGGCTTCGTCAGAGTCTGAGTAACGACGTACTCGTGGCACGTCTGGGTGGAGACGAGTTTGCTGTTCTGCTGGACACAGCACGTCATGACGAGACGCCGTCGATACTCGCCACCAAATTGATCGCCGCAATATCCATTCCGTTCGCCACCTTCGATGCCGGCCGCATCGGCGTCAGCATTGGCGTTTGTGTATCCAGCGAACGGGACGTCGACGAGATGCTGGTCCGTGCGGATGCAGCGCTTTACAGGGCGAAGTCACAGGGTCGTAATCGGCATTATGTGTTCGACGACGACTTGCGTGATCACCTCGCGATGCGGCGCGATATAGAGCGCGACGTTGGCAAGGCATTGAGCAATGACGCATTGGAGGTCTGGTTCCAGCCAATTTTTGGAAATGGCGGGCGCAAGATTACCGATCTGGAAGCGTTGGTACGCTGGAAACACCCGCGGCACGGCTGGATTCCCCCTACTGATCTGGTAGCGGTCGCATCGTTCTCCGGACTTGCGGAACCTCTGTTCCGATACATATTGAAGGACGTCTGCACCATGATGCAGACATTGCGTGCAATGAACCTCGGTCACCTGCGGGTGGCGATGAACATGTCTCCGCGCGAAATGTCTCAACTCGCTGTAGACGACCTGATAATCGCAAAACTGCGTAAACTCGATCTGCCGGCTTCCATGCTGGAAATCGAGATCACCGAGGACACCGCAAAGGATATCAGCTCGGTGCAAGGCAAACTGGCTGCCTTGGCCAAAGTCGGCGTGCGCATTGCCATCGACGATTTTGGCGTCGGCTATTCATCGATGTCATCGCTTCGGCTATTGCATGTCGACCGGATCAAGATCGACCGTTCGTTCATCTACGGCATCGCGGAGTCGGTGGATGATCGCAAAGTGGTGCAATCCATTCTCGGCCTCGGCAAGTCACTCGGAATCGAGGTGGTCGCCGAAGGCGTCGAGACAGAAGCCGACCTGCGCATTCTGCGGCAACTCGGCTGCGTGACCATGCAGGGTCATTATTTTGCAAAGCCTATGCCGCATCACGAAGCGATCGACTGGATCAACCAGTCCAGAT
The DNA here is from genome assembly GCA_963776115.1 of uncultured Alphaproteobacteria bacterium. GTDB lineage: Bacteria > Pseudomonadota > Alphaproteobacteria > Rhizobiales > Rhizobiaceae > Phyllobacterium. Next base: position 102,388 of record CAVZLS010000017.1, read on the forward strand.
CGCTCGTGCAGTAATGCGGTATCCCGCTAGTTCAACAATGCTGGATCTGTCTCCACCTCGATCCGGTCCGCCACGCGCCGTATAAGCAGCGCCGGCTGTTTCTCACCGACAGCAACAGGAATCGAGATTGAGTGCGATTGGCCCGGCTGCAGCACCGCGGAGAACCTGACAACGGCGTGATCGCCGGAATCGACGGCTGCATTCTTCGTGTCGACTGTGGTCACGACATGCCAGCCATCGTCTTGGCTGACCCAGTAGGTTATGGCGGACGTATCACTACCAAGGGTCGTGACGACGGCTTGCCCTTCTTTCACATTGCGATCTGGTTCGGTGGCCTGAACCGGCGATGTCGCTGCGATCATGCCATACAGGACGGCACTGCCAGCAATTTTCAGATATCCAGTCATTTCAGTCTCCTATACGTTGTATGTTGTGTGCATATGCACACTATTTGGCACGCAATTTCGACCTCTGATAAATTCTAGGTACTGCGCGTCATCTCGAAAAAATCATGCCGCCATTGTGCGGCTCGTTCGGACCCAACCTGGGCCTCGAATTCCTGCTGGGCCTTCTGCCATAACGGCCTGGCCTCCCGAACCTTGCTCTGACCCGGTTCGGTCAATGACAGAACCAGCTTTCGCGGCTCATCCCGAGCCGGTTCCGTTTTCAACCAGCCATCGCGTTGCATTGGTTTGATGGCCCGTACCAGTGACGTCCTGTCCATAACCATTGCCCGCGCAAGCTCGCTCATTGTCATACCCGGTCTCTCATTGAGCAACACCAATATCGAGAACTGGGTAGTCGTCACGTGCGCTGCCGCAAGGTGCCGCTCGTAAAGCCTGGTAATGTACCGGGCAGCCCGTCTTGTTGCAAAACCATTGCACGCGTCCATGGACGATGTTTCATTCATCAGAGCAATATAACTGTGCATATGCACTATGTCAAGGTCATCCTGATATCAAAGTCCGCTGCGTCAGCTTGGAACCAAATATGAGCCCGTGCATTTCGGGAGACCGAAACTTGCCAGATCCGGAGATCCACCATGGTAGACACGATTGATACGACGGCCTCCGCCATCGCTGCCAGCGTAAATCTGGTGAAAATGATCAAGCAAAAATTCAACTACACAGTCGAGGATCTCGCCGTTGCGTGCGGCCTGACCGTCGATGAACTCAATGGCATCGAGATGGGTGAGGATGCCGAGCCGGGGAAATTGCATCGCATTGCCCATTCCGTTGGCCTTCCGGACGATGTTGCCGGTGTTGCCCATTAGGTCAGTCACCATAGTCCGTCTGGTCGTCGTCCTGGACCGGCGGCCGGTCATCGATTTCGGACTGATAAGCGAGGACAACAATAGCGAAGATTGCCAGAACTATGGTTAGGTCGTGCATCTGACTATCCTCCTTACGCGAAAATAGCACCCTCGGTCCGAACGTCAAAAGCGTCCCGAGGTTGCGTTCAGTCTAGATTTGTTCTTGGTCAAAAGGAGGCTTGAGAACGACGATTTCGGGAATTTCGATCACACTGCATTTACCGTCTACCCCATTGCCTTCGCACGAACAGGCATCCCCGATATGACAACCTTCGATGCGGGATTTTCGATTTTTCTCTCTACCAATTTCGCAATGATCGCATCGCGGATCGGTCCGGCATAGGCGGTTGGGCCAATGATGACGCGGTCGATGAGTTCGGGCAGTTCTATACCCATCACATTGTCGGCGGGGCTGTTTTTCAGCGGCATCCGGTAGACCGTCTGCGGAATTCCACCGATGACGTCATGGTGTTCGACCAATTGCGGCGATGGCCAGAGCTGCGGATTGGTCAAAACACGCCATTCGCGCTCATCGCTCAGTCCCGGATGTTTGGAGCATGTCGCCGCGAAGATCAGCATCAGGAACACCATTTCGATCAGTGCGGGTTTGGGTAATTTCGACAGGAAATCCTTGTTGGCAGACACGCGCTGGGTAACGACCTTGAACTCATCGTCGAGCTGGTGCCGCGACCAGTACGCCACCGGGCTCGAATAGGCTTTCAGAGCCTCCGTCACCTGCATGAAAGGCGCGACCTTGACGACAACGGCGATCCCGGTTTCGCCTTTTTCGTAGGCCCGCCACAACGACAGCCGGCCAGTGTCATTTTCAGCGGGATCATGTTCGGCGACCGACAGGACATAGGATTGGGTGCGCAAGCTCGGCAATGCGTGGTAGTATTTCTTGATTGCCTCACTCCAAACCCCTGGACTGCTGGCTTCAAGCGCTTTCGCCAGGGGTTCACTGCTTTCCCCATCGTTTTGCCACTGGTGCAGCTGCATGACCCCCTGTTCGACATCGCGATAATCGTTCATGCATCGCGTGTTTCGAAAACGTATTTCCTCTTGATCGAGAATGCGAAACAGGTTCTCAGCCGTGGTGTAATGGACGAAGCGGGAATGCCCCTTGATGGCCAGGCGCCTGTCAAAAGTGGTCGGCATGAAGATGCTGAGCATCTTGACTACGTTGGGATCCCAGTCTTCCAAAAATTCGTCCTCGACTCAAAATCACAAGATGTTCAAATGCGCACTGTTGGTAATGAAACTCAAGGTTCGTTCCGCCTCACATGATGAAATCATTCACGGTCCAGTCATGGTCAAAATCGCCAATCACTGCGACAACCAGATCCGCATCGCCATCGCCGTCGGTATCTCCTTCTAGGTGGAGATAATCCTTGGGGTACACATTGTCCGGCACCACCATCCGCAACTCACCTGCACTGCCCGTAAAGTCGCCATTGCGGATGAAATGGAAATCCTGCTTGCCGTCGATGGTCGTATCCGCATCTATCGGCGAAACGTCGATCCTGTCGCCCTCCGCCGAGCTGAAAACTCCAATCGTATCGCCGTAAGCCTGACCTTCGTGATCCTGATCGCCATGCTCGGCATAAAGAAATCGGAAAGTATCGGCTCCGCCGTTGCCAATGAGAATGTCGAACCCAGCGCCGCCGGTCAGGACATTGTTATTGTCATCTCCCTCAAGAGAGTCGGCGTATTGGCTGCCGGTCAGATTCTCGACATTCAACAGGACGTCTCCAGACATCTCGCCCGTCATCAGGCTCACCCATGCCCCGCCATCGCCGAGCGTGTAGTCCACGGTATCGATGCCATCACCGCCGTCGATATGATTGCCTGAGCCGACGCCACCGATGAAAAGATCATCGCCAGCACCGCCAGCCATGACGTCATCGCCTTTGCCGCCGCTGATGAAATCGTTTCCCTCACCACCCGCAAGGTAATCATTGCCGTCGCCGCCCTCGAGAATATCGTCGCCCGCACCTCCGTTCAGGCGGTCTGAGCCGCCGCCGCCGCTGATCCGGTCATTGCCATCGCCACCACGGACCCAATCATCGCCAAGACCGGTGACGATCCTGTCTGCGCCGGCGCCCCCATCGACCCAGTTACGGCCATGGAAGGTATCGCTCGCCGTAGTAGAACCGGCCGAAATGGTGTCATTGCCGCTGCCGCCACTCAGGCGGTTCTCTGCTTCGTCGCCCGCCATGACGTCGTTGCCGTCGCGGCCGTAAAGCCAGTCTGAACCCTCACCGCCGCTTATGTGATCGTCGCCATTTCCACCGTCGAGCCAATCGCTGCCGCTGCCGCCGATGATATAATCCGCATCGTCGTCGCCAAAGAGATGATCGTTGCCTTCGCCGCCATTCAATCGGTCTTCGCCTGACTCTCCGGTCAGGTGATCATCACCAGCATAGCCGGAGATAAAGTCGGCAAGCGGCCCTCCATGCAATATGTCACGGCCAGACGTACCAGGGATATAGGTTCCCTCCGTGTCCAAGGCCTCAATCCGCACCACGGCGGCGTGCCAGCTGTAGCCAAACTGCTGGTGGAGACGTTCCTCTTCCGCCACCGCGTGCACTCCTCACATCACGAAGTCATGAACCGACAACCCATCCTCGACATGCCCCGAGACCTCGGCGATCAGGTCGGCGATACCATCGCCGTTCATGTCGCCCTCGACCAGCCAATGATCGATGCTTGTGCCACCCGAATCGCCCTGGGGGGCATGGAAAACCCGCAATTCACCGGCAACGCCGGAGAAGTCGCTTTCGCCGATGAAATGGAAATCCTGATTGCCCGACGTGCTCGTGTCGGCATCGACCCGGCTGAGGTCGATCCTGTCGCCTTCGCTGGCGTTGAAATCGACGATCGAGGTCACGGCGCTGTGTCCGCCATGGGTCTGGAAACCGGTTTCGACCTGACCGAATATGAACGTGTCCGCACCGGTCCCGCCCGCAAGGATATCGGATCCCGGGCCGCCAATGAGCTGATCATCACCGGCACCACCATTCAGCGTGTCGTTGCCGGCGCCACCGTCGAGCGTATCGTTGTTGTCGCCGCCGCGCAGGAAATCATCGCCGGAACCACCAAGAAGATGATCGGCGCCCGCGCCGCCATCCAGCCAGTCCGTGCCTGAACCGCCAACAAGCGTGTCGTCGCCAGCCCCGCCGTTCAGCCGGTCCTCGCCCATGCCGCCATCCAGCGTGTCATTGCCATCGCCGCCATAGAGCCAGTCCTGTCCGGAGCCGCCTTCCAGCCGGTCGTCGCCGGCACCGCCGTCCATCCAGTCGCTGCCTCGGCCGCCTGCGATGTAGTCGGTACCCGTACCGCCGTTCAGGCGGTCATCACCGGAACCACCGTTCAGCGCGTCGTCGCCAGCGCCGCCAATCAGCGTATCATTGCCACGGCCGCCATCGAGCAAATCGTTGCCTTCGCCGCCATCGAGATAATCGGCTCCGTTGCCGCCGTCGAGCCAGTCTGCGCCGGCACCGCCAAGAAGGTGATCATCGCCATTGCCGCCATCAAGGCGATCCTCGCCAGCACCGCCATTGAGCGTATCGTTACCGTCCCGGCCATAGAGATAGTCCTCGCCGTCACCGCCGAGGAGCGTGTCATCGCCGGTTCCGCCATCGAGCCAGTCGGTGCCTGCGCCACCGACGAGCGTGTCATTGCCTTCACCGCCGGAGAGACCGTCATTGCCATCCAGGCCGACGAGCACATTGTCACCGGCATCGCCTGAGAGCTTGTCGTCAAAGGCGGAACCCACGAGATTCTCGAAACCGACGGCAAGCCGGTCGCCTTCGGCATCGCCGCCCCATGTGCCGAGCGCACCGGATCCATCGAGGCCGCCAAGGTGGACCATCACACCTTCGGACGAACCGACATAGGCCAGCGTATCGATGCCTTCATAACCGAAGAGCAGATCGCTGCCGGCCTTGCCCTGGATAAAGTCGTTGCCGCTGCCCCCGAACAAAATGTCGGGTCCGTCGCCACCGGTGAGTATCTGGTCCAGGCCGTTTTCCGGATGGATATTGAGGAGGTCGAGCAAGGAATTGTTCAGCGCCATCATGGCCCCCATTTTGAGACAGTTAGAAACGGATTTATTAAGCTATATTTGGATATAGAACTAAATTTGGTATTTCATGCAAATGAATTTTTCATAACGAAGTATCGCAAAATATAATGGAAATATACTTCAAAATTTGAATTAAATTATGCTTCGGATTATTAGCGTTTTGGATGTACGACCCTTCGCTGAAAGAGCTCCAAAAAACGATATCGGAAGAGGTGCCGTACCGGGGGCGTTACGGCTTGGGCCGGCAAAAATTCCACCCGACACCGATAATTGGTGACTATCGATTCCCGATGGAAATTTTTCAAACGCAGGGGCTCGAATCGCATCCATGTTTTGCGCAAGAAAGCCAGAAAGTGGGACAAGACTTAGCGATTCTCATGCAAGAATGTGCGAAAATGGCGTAAGAATTTCAGCCGGCGCGTGTAGTTTGGTTGCAAGCGGTTGATCTTACGTCCGCAGGATCTTCCGATGGCGTTGAGGAACACCTGAGATTGAATGATTGCGACTCATTCGCCTTGCAACGGGTTGTAATAGGTCCATCTTGCCACATTGCAACTGACGTCGGATGTAATTAATATATTAATTGACCAGTTGGAGAATTCGATGGACACGCTTACCGCTCCCCGGCACTTGCGCCTTCACGCCAGCGACAATGTGATTGTTGCTGTTGATACGTTTCAGGTCGGCCAAAAAATCGAGGCGGTGACCGTGGCAAGCCGCGTTCCACGAGGGCACAAGCTCGCTTCCCGCTTGATTGCAGCGGGTGAACCTGTGCGCAAGTTCGGCCAGATCATCGGCTCCGCCTCCAAGCGGATCGAAGCCGGCGAATGGGTGCATGAACACAATCTCGACTACAGCAATTTCGTTCGCGAACCGGATGCAACGCACTTGGTTCCTGCAAATGGCATTTTGCCGATAGAGCAGCGCGCAACGTTCGAAGGTTTCCGCCGAGCCAACGGCCGCGCCGGGACACGCAACTATATCGGCGTACTGACCTCCGTTAACTGTTCCGCTTCCGTCGCTCGCTTCATCGCAGAGGCGGTGCAGAAATCCGGTCTGCTCGACGAATATCCGATGATCGACGGCATTATTCCGCTGGTGCATGGCGGCGGTTGTGCGCTGGACATCAAAGGCGAAGGTTACGAAGTGCTGAAGCGTACCCAGTGGGGTTATGCGTCCAATCCGAACATTGCCGCCGTGCTGATGGTTGGTCTGGGTTGTGAAGGTTTCCAGATCGGCCGCTGGAAAGAGGCCTATAATATCGTCGAGAGTGACACGTTCCGCAGCCTGACGATCCAGGAAGTCGGTGGTACGCGCAAGACTATGGAGGCGGGCATCGCCGCCGTGCGCGATATGCTGCCGACGGCCGCCAATGTGAAGCGGGAGGCCATTCCGGCATCAGAACTTATGCTTGCTTTGCAGTGTGGCGGTTCCGACGGCTATTCCGGCATCACCGCCAACCCCGCTCTCGGCGCCGCCGTCGACCTTCTGGTGCAGCAGGGAGGCACTGCGATCCTTTCGGAAACACCGGAGATTTACGGAGCCGAGCATCTGCTCATCGAGCGCGCTTCCAACCCGGAAGCTGTCGAGCGCCTGCAATCGATCATCGCCTGGTGGGAGGATTATACGGCCCGCAACAAGATGGAAATGAACAATAATCCCTCGCCGGGAAACAAGGCTGGCGGCTTGACCACAATTCTGGAAAAGTCTCTCGGGGCCGTGGCCAAATCCGGCACGACACCGCTTGAAGCGGTTTATGGTTATGCCGAGCCTGTCACGGCGCATGGTCTCGTTTTCATGGACACGCCCGGCTATGATCCAGTTTCAGCAACGGGACAGGTCGCGGGCGGTGCCAACATCCTCGCCTTCACCACAGGGCGTGGTTCGGCCTATGGCTGCAAGCCGACACCATCGATCAAGCTTGCCACCAATACGCCCATGTATACCCAGATGATCGAGGACATGGACATCAATTGCGGCGATGTGCTCGACGGCGTGTCGATCGAGGACAAGGGCCGCGAGATTTTCGAGCATATTCTGAAGATCGCCTCAGGCCAGCGCAGCAAGTCCGAAGAACTCGGCTATGGCGATGCGGAGTTCGTGCCCTGGCAGATCGGCGCCACGATGTAATGCTCGAGGGTCTGCCATGCCTAAATAGAACCGTTCTGTTTCTATTTGGGCATAACAGACTCTATGCGGTGGTCTGCTGCTGTTTGGCGCGGGCTACGATCTGCGTTGGATTGACAAAACGCAGCGCGACCAACAACCAGACCAGCGTCGTGACCATATAGACCACAGCCATCGCATCGATCGATTGCACAGCACGGACGCCTGAAGCAAAGACCGAATAGTAAAGCGCGACGACAAGCGTTTGGCTGGTCGGGCCCGCCGTAAGGAATGTCAGCTCGAACATCGCTACAGTACGCACCAGAACCAGCAGCAGGGCCGCCAGAATACCAGGCAGCAGCATGGGCAATAGCACATGTCTGAACAGCTGGAATGTTCCGGCGCCGAACACGCGCGCCGCCGCCTCAATCTTTGGATCGATCTGTTCGATGAACGGGATCATGACGAGGATCACGAAGGGAACCGTCGGCACCAGATTGGCAAGAACAACGCCCCAAAAGGTGCCGCCGACGCCAGCCTGATACAGCACCGTGGCGAGCGGGATGCCGAAGGTGATCGGCGGCACCAGCAGCGGCAGCAGGAACAGCAGCATGACCAGTTTCTTGCCAGGAAAATCGCGCCGTGCCAGCGCATAGGCGGCAGTTACGCCGAGGAGACCAGACAAAGCAACAACGGTAAAGACAATCTGGAACGTGACGATGAGCACGTCACTCAGCTGGAATTCCGACCACGCAGTGAAGTACCACTTCGTTGTCCAGCCAGCGGGTAGCCACGTACCAAGCCAGCGTGTGCCGAACGAAGAAATGATAACGGTGGCGATCATCGCCACCAGATTGATGATAAAAAAGACGACGACCGCCCAGACAGCAGTGATCCAGATTTTGGCACCGATGGTTGTGTCACGGATCATTGTCAGCCCTTTCCGCCCGCGGTCGAGCCGCGATAGAACATATTGCGGATACCAAGGATCGCCACGACGATGAGCAGTTGTACCACTGCCATGATCATCGCGACGGCTGAAGCCATGGAATAGTCATACTGCTCGAAGGCTGCCTGATAGGCGGCAATGGAGATGACGCGCGTCGGTCCCGCTGGCGCACCAAGCAGGATGGCCGAGGGGAACACGGCGAAGGCCTGTACGAACGACAGACAGAAGGCGATGGCAAGACCGGGAATCAGCAAGGGCAGCATGACGTAACGGAAGCGCTGCCAGCTCCTGGCCCCGTGCGTCGCCGCAGCCTGCTCCAGCGCCGGATCGATGCCCGAGACATAGGAGAGGGTAAGCAGAAACGTGAACGGAAAGCCGGTGATGATCAGGGAAGCGAAAACGCCCCAATAATTGTTGGTCAATTTGAGTGGCCGATCGATTGCGCCAAGAAGCATCAATGTCCGGCTGAACCAACCCTGTGGCCCCAGATAGTTCAACAGGCCTTCAGCAACGAGCACTGTGCCAAGCGTCACTGGCAAAACCAGAATGGTCGTGAGAAGCCTCTGATGCGTCATCAGCCGCACACGGAAAGCCACCGGTAGCGCGATGGCTATGCTGATGATCGTCACCGGCACAGCCAGCCACAGCGTGGTCAGGATGGTGTCATAGAGAAACGGATCGGAGAAGAATTTGCTGTAGTTGGCAAAGGCGCCTCCCTCCGCCGGTGTGAATGACAAAATCAACCCGTAGATAAAGGGATAAATGAACACAGCCAGGAGAAAGAGTACCGCTGGCAGGACCAGAAGAGTGACACCATCAATGCCGTGCAGCGCCAGTCGCTGCCGCAGTGACATACGATTATCGAAGGGGGTTGAGGTAACGCTCGCCATTTGCCGTTACGCCGCAAAAGCCAGCGCACGCGCCGGATCTATGGAGAGCCAGATCGAACTGCCAAGCTCGGCCGTCCGAGGCGCATGAAAGACGAGCTCCAGACCTTCCGCCGTGCGCGCGGTTCCAACGAATTCGCGCCCGCGATATTCGATGGTCTCGACAACACCCTCGACGGTTTTATCGGACTTTTCGCCGGCAACGACGTCGTCAGCCCGGGCCGCGATAACGGCGCTATCGCCGACTTTCAAATTGTCCCGTGCGGTCCCCGCCAACACGGCTTTGCCAACGGCAACGCTGGTACGATCACCATCCGTGCCGATGACCTTGCCGGTCAAGCGATTGCGGTAGCCCATGAATTCGGCGACGTCCAAATGATCGGGTCGTTCGTAAAGATCGCTTGGCGCCCCCACCTGACGAATTTCACCATCGCGCAGCACGACAACGCGATCAGCCAACGACAAGGCCTCGTCCTGATCATGGGTAACGTACACAGTGGTGGCGCCGAGCTGGTTGTGGATGCGGCGAATCTCCGCGCGCATCTCAAGGCGCAACTTGGCATCAAGGTTGGATAGCGGCTCGTCCATCAATACCAGCGGCGGCTCAATGACAATCGCCCGTGCAATCGCAACGCGCTGCTGCTGGCCGCCCGACAATTGCCCCGGCAATTTATGGCCCTGTCCTTGCAGGCGGACGAGGTTCAGCGCCTCTTCGACGCGCTTTTCGCATCTCCGCCTTGGCGACCTTGCGCATCTTGAGGCCGAATCCGATATTCTGGCGCACCGTCATGTGCGGAAACAGCGCATAATTCTGAAAGACCATGCCGAAGCCGCGATCCTCCGGCTTTCAGTGTATCGATGCGCTTGTCGTCGATGAAAATGCCCCCACCTGTCGTCGATAATAGTCCGGCAATGCAGTTGAGCGCCGTCGACTTGCCGCAGCCGGACGGCCCGAGCAGTGCGATAAATTCGCCCTTGCGGATCGATAGCGACACGTCTTTCAACGCATTGTGCGACCCAAAAGCGCGGCTCATCCGGTCAAGGCGGATCTCACTGAATGGCGATGACGCAAGCAGCATCGGGTACCCTTATAACAGACACCACCCGGATGGCCTCCGGATGATGTGATGATCGGTAATTTCAGGACTTCTTGCCCGCGACTTCTTCATCCCAACGGCGGAATGCAACGACCATGGAAGACGGTTCAAGCGGAATTTCGACGGGATTATTGGCAATCCAATCTGCGTATTCCTTGCGGCCAAACTCGGCGATCGCATCCTGGCTTTCTTGCGGAGCCATGGTGATCGGCACATCTTTCACCGCGGGACCCGGATAGAAATAACCCTGGTCATAGGTGAAGGCCTGTTGCTCAGGTGTCAGCAGGAAGCTCATCATATCGAGAAGGACCGCAAGCTTGTCGTCTGCAATGCCTTTTGGAACGCACATGTAGTGAGCATCGGCGACCCAGTGGAAACCTTTGAGAGTCGCGACTGCCGCTTCCTTCGGAACCACTCCAAGCACACGCGGATTGATATCCCAGCCGGTGGTGGAGACAGTCATGTCGCGCGTGCCTTCACCCAGTTCCTTCATCAGAGCGCCCGTGCCGGTCGGGTAATATTCTATGTATTTATGCAGTTCCTTGAGGTAGGCCCAGGTTTTATCCCAGCCTTTTACCGGATCACGCGGATCAGTGTCGCCGAGGAGATAAGGCAGGCCCATCAGGAAAGTGCGGCCGGGGCCGGAATTTGCCGGACGCGCGTAAAGGAACTTGTTCGGGTTTTCCTTGGCCCATGCCAGAAGCTCCTCCGCTGTGGTCGGCACCTTTTTGACGCGGTCGGGCATATATTCGAGCAGCGGGCCGGATGGATAGTAGGTGACGACCACACCGACATCCTTGCCGAGCGCCAGCATGCGATGGGCAGGTTCAAGATAGATAGCCGCTAGATCCGGCAGAGAGGCGGAGTGATCCGGCAAAAGCTTGACCCACAGGTCCTGAGCGATACCTGCAGAGAGGGCATCGGTACCTGTCAGAACGAGATCGATATCCAGCCTTTTTGCCGCCTGCTGAGCCTTGATCTTGCCCGGAAGTTCCGGAGCTGGCGCCTTGGTGAAGGTGATCTTCGATACAAGTTCCGGCTTGGCCTTGGCGTAGTTCTCAATGGCTGTCTGCGTCAGCGCTAGATTGCCCGCTACGTCGGCGATATTCAGTGCTACGGGTGAGGTTGGCAGCGCCAGTTTGGACTGAGCAAATAGTCGCGTTGCCGGCAGCGTCGCGATTGCGGCCAGACCGCCTAGTGCATTCCTGCGTGTGATGCGGATCATGATAACCTCCCTGATGATATTGACGCCTTTTCAGGCTACCGGGCTCCCATCCGGCGATTTCCACATTTAATATATTAATCTATCAGATGCATATAGCAAGGCCTTTCGCCTTGAACTTTAGGCCAACACCGCTACGGCGGCACCGTTTTTCAGGAGACTCTCCAACCTACGCGCTACCGTTTCGCGAAATTTTTGGCTTTTCGGGAGATCCGCACCAAAAATCTCCTCCATGCCAAGAAATGCATCCAGGAGTTCTCCGGCCGTTGTCTTTCCTGTCGTGCGCTGCTTGAATTCCTCGGAGAGCGGATCTCGCACATCGATCGGTTGGCCTTTTTCGTCCACTCCCGTAGCGTAGCGCATCCAGCCGGCGACACCGAGAGCGAGATAGTCGAAAGGCTTCTTCTGTTCCAAACGCTTTCGGATCGTGTTCAACAAGCGTTGCGGTAGTTTCTGCGAGCCGTCCATGGCGATCTGCCACGTGCGATGGCGCAGCGCCGGGTTGCGAAAGCGTGCGCGCAGCTGAGCCTTGTAGGCGTCCAGGTCAAATCCTGGGAGCGGCGGAAGCGTCGACGTGATCTCTTCGTCCATCATGGTTTCAATGAATGCGCTGAAGCCTTCGGCCTTCATCACATCGGCAACTGTCTCGTGACCGGCGAGATAACCGAGATAAGCCAGGGTTGAGTGGCTGCCATTCAAGAGCCGGAGTTTCATCAGTTCAAACGCATCGACATTGTCGACGAATGTTGCGCCGAATTCCTCCCATGCCGGGCGGCCGGAAGGAAAATGATCCTCCACCACCCACTGTGTGAAAGGCTCGGTCATGATTGGCCATGCATCGAATAGTCCCGTAGCCCGGGCCGTCGTTGCGCGATCAGCATCGGTCGTAGCCGGTACAATCCGGTCAACCATGGTCGAGGGAAAGGCGATGTTTTCGCCAATATACCGCCCAAGCCCAACATCGCGCAGTTCGGCAAAACGTGTGACCACCCGCTTTAGCGTTTCGCCATTGGAGGGAAGGTTATCGCAGGACAACAGCGTGAAAGGCGCGGTACCATCGGCGCGGCGCCGGGCCAGTGCTTCTACGATAAAACCAATAGCCGAGCGCGGTGCAGCAGGATGAGCAAGGTCATAGACGATGTCGGCGTGAGATTCGTCGAGCGAGGCGGTGGCGGGCGAATAGCAATACCCCTTTTCCGTCACGGTCAAGGAAACGATCCTGACGTCGGGATCTGCCATCGCAATGAGCACTGATTCCGGATTTTCAGGTGCGACCAGAACTTTTGCGACGCTGCCAATCACACGGAAGCTATCGCCGCCGCCATCGCGGGATGCGACCGTATAAAGTCCGTCCTGCGGTTCGATTGCCTCTCTCGTATCGCCGCTGCGTAACGAAACACCCAGTATGCCCCAGCGATTGTCGCCACTGGCGAGTACGCTGTCCGTATAGACGGCCTGATGTGCTCTGTGGAATGCACCGATGCCGAGATGCACGATACCAATTCGAACCTGGCTTCGATCATAGCCGGGTTGCTTCACATTCGATGCCAGTTGATGCAGCGTCGAGTCGGAGAGGCGGAGCATTTCAGTCATTCTGTGCCTGCAATTGTGGTTTCTATTTCAAAGCTTGTAAGTCTGTTTCGCCAGGCGGTAGGCAAGATCATGCGCGATTTCCACCGCCTCGTCCTCCACCAACCTGTGATCGGCAACAAGCCGAGCCAGATACGCGCAGTCGACACGACGCGCCATGTCATGGCGCGCGGGTATGGACATATAGGCGCGCGTATCGTCGTTAAAGCCGACCGTATTATAGAAACCGGCAGTCTCGGTGGTCAGTTCACGGAAGCGGCGCATACCTTCTGGACTATCATGGAACCACCAGGCTGGGCCAAGGCGCAGGGCTGGATAGTGGCCCGCCAAGGGTGCAAGTTCCCGGCTGTAGCTGGTTTCATCGAGGGTGAAGAGGATGAGCGTCAGCCGAGGATCGTTGCCAAACGCGTCAAGCAGAGGTTTCAGTTCCTCGACATAGCCGGTAGAGCACGGAATATCCGCTCCTTTGTCCGTTCCAAACTGTTCGAACAGAGCGGGATTGTGATTTCGGTAAGAGCCGGGATGAATCTGCATGACCAGGCCATCTTCGATACTCATTCGCGCCATTTCCGTCAGCATCTGCGCGCGGAAGAGGTCGGCGTCTTCAGGCGAAGCGCCTTTCAAGCACGCGTTCGAACAGTGCTGACGCCGCGGAGACAGAAAGATCAGCGGTACGCGCGTTCGGATGCCCGTGATCGCTGGACGTGGCACCACGTCGTTTGAAATAGGCACGGCGCACCCGATGCGCTTCGAGATACCCCTCATAGTCGAGCTTGGTGCCTGCAAGTGCAACGAAATCCTCTACGTTGGCGAGGAAGTCCGTACGCGATGCATCTACGACGGCATCGGGGCGGTAGGCGGGAACGACGCGGCCATCCCAGCCTGATTTCAAGATCGCGTCATGCGCCGCGAGTTGATCGGTCGCGGCATCGGTCGTCGAAATGACTTCGATGCCAAATTGTTTGTAAAGCGCACGCGGACGCAGTGATGGTTCCGTCAGGCGCTCTGCAATCCGATCATAAAGCGCATCTGCATTCTTCTCGCCCAGCCGCTCCTCAATGCCGAAAACCGTTTCCAGTGCATGCTCGAACCATAGGCGGGAGGGTGTACCCCGTAAACAGATAGAAGTGCTTCGCAAACAGCCGCCATATCTTGCGGCCATCAGTCTCGACCGGGCCTCCATCCTGACGCGGCACGCCGAGATCTTCCAACCTCACACCCTGTGAGTAGAGCATGCGAAAAATATAGTGATCGGGCTTGACGAACAGGCTCGCCGGGTCTGGAAACGCCTCGTCATTGGCGTACCAAAGCGGATCAGTGTGACCATGTGGTGAGATGATCGGCAGCCTCTCGACCGCAGTGAACAGACGGCGGGCAATCCCTCGTGCATCGGGCTCGATTGGGAAAAGTCGGTCAGGATGAAGTGCCATTATGCGTCCTTGCTACCATCATCGCGTGCCTTGCACCGACCTGGATGCGAAGCCGTTAATGTCACGTTTCCGATGGCAGGTTGCGCCATTTGTGAACATTGATGATCTTGGCGAACAGTAAATAATAATATATTAGTATGTCAACTGGGACTGAATGCACTTGATATCATCGCATAACGCCGGTCTCGGACTATGAATTCAAATGGAATTCCATCATTCAATGATCGGATGATCCGTGAATATGGAAATGGAGCACTGCAATGACAGCAGAGAACCAGGGAGACAAAGGCCTAGCCATTGCAACGCCGCCCGAGGTGCGAACTTCAGGTGTCAATCGTGGTGCGCGCGCTACAAGCCCCGGACCCCGCGGGGCACCGGCCGGGCGGATGACCACGGCCACCGCAATTTACCGCGAGCTCCACGCGGCCATCGTATCGATGGAGATGACACCGGGAACTGCCCTCAACGAGAAGGTCCTGACCGAACGCTTTGGCGTCAGTCGCACGCCGGTGCGCGAAGCGTTGATCCGCCTGGTTGAAGACGGACTTGTCGATGTCTTTCCGCAATCGGGAACATTTGTCGCCCGCATTCCTGTTGCCCTGATCCCCGAGGCTGTGGTGATCCGCCAGGCGCTCGAGGGAGCAACCGTGGAGCGTGCGGCAGCCGTCGCAACGGCCAAGGATGTCGAATGGCTCGATGAAATCCTCGCCCGCCAGCGCTTCTTTGCCGATCGTCAGAACACGAGCGCGTTTCACGAGGCCGACGAGGCTTTCCACGAAGCGATTGCCGGAATTTCCGGCCATCCCGGCATCTGGCACTATCTCAAGCCAGTGAAGGTGCAGATCGATCGGGCGCGGCGCATGACGTTGCCGGGTTTGGGCCGCATGGAGCATGTCCTGTCCGAGCACCAGATCATTCGCAATGCCATCGAAGCCCATGACGTGCCTGCCGCATGTGCGGCGATGAAACAGCATCTGAATGCCGTCATCCCCGATATTGAAACCTTGAGAAAGAGCCACCCCGGGTCATTTGTCTGATTAGGGATCGGCGATATAATTTGACGGAGGAATGAATGCGTCAGGCATGGCGATGGTTTGGCCCAAAAGCCGGTGTCTCACTCGATAACGTACGGCAGGCCGGCGCGACCGATATCGTTTCGGCTCTGCACGAGGTACCGATTGGTGAAGCATGGACAATAGCGCAGGTGCACGAGCGTAAATCATTGATCGAATCGACCCCTGCCGGGCGGACACCGCTGACCTGGTCGGTCGTCGAGAGCATTCCGATTCCTGATGCGGTGAAGCGCCTCGGCGGTGCTGCCAAGCATGAGATTGCCGCCTGGATCGCTAGCATGGAAGCACTCGCGGCCAACGACATCAAGGTCGTCTGCTACAACTTCATGCCCGTGGTCGACTGGTGCCGCACCGATCTCGACTATGTCACGCCTACCGGTTCGACGGCCATGCGCTTCGACCACAATGTGTTCGCTGTGTTCGATTTGCACATCCTGCAGCGCGAAGGCGCCGAAAGCGATTACTCAAAGGCTGACCGCGAGATTGCGAGCGACCTCTATAAAGCGATGGATGCGCAGGAAATCGCTGATCTTACGCGCAATATCGCCAGCGCGCTCCCTGGCTCGACCACCGAACCGCTGACCATACCGGCGTTCCGCGATAGGCTCGAAACCTATTCCGGCATCGATGCGAACCGCCTGCGTCAGCATCTGATTGAATTCCTGGAGGTTGTGACACCGGTTGCCGAAGAACTCGGCGTAAAGCTGACCTTGCATCCGGATGATCCGCCCCGTTCGCTCTTCGGCCTGCCGCGTATTGCTTCGACTGAAGCAGACTATGCGGCGCTGTTCGATGCAGTACCCTCGCCTGCAAATGGCATGTGCCTCTGTACAGGCAGTCTTGGTGTGCGGGCTGACAATGATCTGCCTAAGATCGCCGGGCGCTTTGCTTCGCGCATCCACTTCACCCACCTGCGGGCGACGACCCGTGAGGGTGATGGGCGCAGCTTCCACGAAGCGGCTCACCTTGAAGGCGACGTGGATATGGTGGCGGTGTTGCGCGAGCTTCTCACCGAAGACCACAAGCGCGACAAGGCAAACAGTATCATTTTCCGGTCCGATCATGGGCACCGCATGCTCGACGATCTGAACAAGGACGTGACGCCCGGTTATCCGGCAATTGGCCGCCTGCGCGGCCTTGCCGAACTGCGCGGTATCATCCACGCTTTGGATGCCTCCGCGCTCGCATAATCCGGATCAATTTTTTAGTTTTTAAAGCCCTGGTTTTTCGCGAGCCGGGGCTTTTCTACATCCAAAAGTACATCGATTTTTCTACGTATTGGCCAATATGCAGTCGGCGCTAAATAATTCTATTATAATCCATCACATTGTGGTCATATTTTCGACCGCTTGCAGTCATGCCGCATTTAATGGCAAGCATCGGTCATCACTTTTTGAATCACATTAAGACAAGTTTTTTGAGTAACTTAGATCATATTTCCGATTGATCTCGGCAAAGTTGCCGAAACGGGTCACCTCAAGGCCACATTTCTCTAAAATAGAAGGAGCTACTCGCTCACGCCACGATCTACTTGCCCGGGGGTCAATCTCTACGCGTGTGTCTTCAGTCCGGCAGTTTTATGCCGCGGGCTACCTCAAAGTGTGAATTTCACATGGTCACTTTCGCAAGTATCCGCACGGTACTTATTTCATCCATCCCTTTTCTGATGTTGGGCGCTGCATCAGCCAATGCCGGTTCGGCCTGTGGCGGTGCTTCCTGGTACGCCCTACATTCCAGAACCGCTTCCGGCGAACGGATGAATCCGTCCGCTCTCACCGCCGCTCATCGCACCTTGCCGCTCGGTTCCCGGGTCAAAGTAACGAACCAGCGCAATGGCAAGACGGTCGTGGTGCGCATCAACGATCGGGGGCCATTTGTCAGGGGCCGCATGCTCGATCTCTCTAAAGGCGCGGCTAGCCGCCTCGGCTTTATCGGCGCCGGCCACACCAACATCTGCATGGCCCGCTTGTAACCTCGCAGGATGTTGATGCCGTCTCGGCATTGACCTTGACCATTGAACGTGACATCGCCATGTGAACACTCCTAATCCTGTCGGGGGACGTTCCATGGCACTCAAAGTCGCGGTCCAGATGGACCATATCAATTCGATCCGGATCGCTGGCGATACAACCTTTGCGCTTTGCCTCGAGGCGCAAAGGCGCGGTCACATACTCTACCACTATACCCCCGACCGGCTCAGCATGCGCGATGGCGTGGTTTCTGCACGCGTGGAAGAACTCAGCGTCCGCGATATCGAAGGCGATTATTATACGCTGGGAGAACCGGTTTCGCGCGATCTGTCGGAAATGGACGTGGTTCTGCTACGCCAGGACCCGCCCTTCGACATGAACTACATCACGACCACGCACATGCTGGAGCGGATCCATCCGAAGACGCTTGTCGTCAACGATCCGGCCTGGGTGCGCAACAGCCCCGAGAAGATTTTCGTCACCGAGTTTCCCGATCTAATGCCGGAAACGCTGATCACCAAGGATCCATTGGAAATCGCGGCATTCCGCAAGGAATTCGGCGATATCATTCTGAAACCGCTTTATGGCAATGGCGGCGCAGGTGTGTTTCACCTCGCCGATGGCGACCGCAACTTGACGTCATTGCTGGAAATGTTCGGCCAGATGTTCCGCGAACCATTTATTGCACAGCGTTATTTGAAAGATGTGCGCTCGGGTGACAAACGTATCATCCTGATCGATGGCGAGCCTGTCGGCGCAATCAACCGAGTGCCATCTGAAACCGATTCGCGTTCCAACATGCATGTGGGCGGCCGCGCCGAGAAGACCGAACTCACGGATCGTGAACGCGAAATCTGCGCGCGTATCGGACCGTCCTTGCGCGAGCGCGGTTTCATTCTGGTGGGTATTGACGTGATCGGCGACTATATGACCGAGATCAATGTCACTTCTCCGACGGGCGTTCGCGAGGTCAAGCGTTTCGGCGGTGCAGATATTGCGGCGCTGTTTTGGGATGCGGTGGAAGCCAAACGCCAGTAACTCTCATCCCTCCGATTTGTTCCCTTATTGTTCTTGTCATGCAGATTGAAGTGTGCTGATGTACGTTCATTAGCATTCTTCATTTTTAAACGTCTGCATTTTCAAGAAAGATTTCATGGTTACCCGCGTTCGTACGGTTGCCTTCCAAGGTATTGAAGCTCAGCCTGTCGATGTGCAGGTGATGATTGCCCCCGGCAAAATGGGAATGCATATCGTTGGTCTTCCGGACAAGGCAGTCGCCGAGAGCCGGGAGCGTGTCCAGGCGGCATTGCATGCCTCCGGGCTTTCAATGCCCGTCAAGAAGGTTACGGTGAATCTCGCGCCTGCCGATTTGCCCAAGGAAGGAAGCCATTACGATCTGCCGATCGCCGTGGGGTTGATGGCGGGGCTGGGTGCGATGCCCGCCGACGCACTTCAGAACTATGTGGTGCTCGGTGAATTGTCACTTGATGGAACCATCACCCATGTCGCGGGTGTGCTGCCCGCAGCAATTGCTGCCAACCGGCAAGAGAAGGGGCTGATATGCCCGGCATCCTGTGGCCCGGAAGCCGCATGGGCCGGCTCCGACATCGATATTCTTGCGCCGCGCAGTTTGATCCAGCTTGCCAATCATTTTCGCGGTACACAGGTTCTGTCGCGTCCTGAGCCCGTCATGCAGACGAGCGCGATGGGACTGCCAGATCTTGCAGATATAAGGGGCCAGGAAAGTGCGCGGCGCGCGCTGGAGGTCGCGGCAGCGGGTGGGCACAACCTCTTGATGATGGGCCCGCCAGGGTCCGGTAAGTCCATGCTGGCGCAGCGTCTGCCCTCCATCCTGCCGCCATTGCTGCCGCGTGAGCTGCTGGATGTCTCGATGATCGCCTCAATCGCCGGCGAACTCATGGGCGGCAAGTTGACGGACAGGCGGCCATTTCGTGCCCCGCATCACTCGGCATCCATGGCGGCTATGGTTGGGGGTGGTATTCGTGCAAGGCCGGGCGAAGTCTCGCTGGCCCATCGCGGCGTACTGTTTCTCGATGAATTTCCCGAGTTCACACCGCAGGTCCTGGATTCGTTGCGCCAACCCCTGGAAACCGGTGAATGCATGATCGCGCGCGCCAATCACCGTATCTCCTACCCGGCGCAGATCCAGCTTGTTGCGGCTATGAACCCGTGCCGCTGCGGCATGGCGGGGGAACCCGGCCATCAATGTGCGAGGGGGCCACGGTGCCGGCAGGATTACCAGGCAAGGATTTCTGGGCCTCTTCTGGACCGTATCGACATCAGGATTGACGTCCCGTCCGTGAGTGCTACCGATCTCATACGCCCGCACTCTTCGGAAAGCAGCGCATCCGTCGCTGAACGGGTCGCGCGAGCGCGGACAATCCAAAAAAGGCGTTATGAGGAATTGGGTTTTCCAACCATCACCACAAATTCTCAGTGCTCCGTTGCGCTTATCGAACAGGTGGCACAACCGGATGGACCCGGTGTTTCCTTGCTGCAGCAGGCGAGCGAGCAAATGCGCTTCTCCGCCCGGGCCTATCATCGGGTGTTAAAAGTTGCGCGGACCCTTGCAGATCTCGACGGACAGGAAATCGTCGGGCGCATTCATCTTGCCGAAGCTATTTCGTACCGGATGGGTGCGGATTCGATGTCAGCGGTCTGAGCAGAGCTACCTCACGACGCGATTTTGTTAACATGCATAAAAAGCTGCCAGACCTTCCCGATCTGGCAGCTTCGAAATAGGCTGAGGTCGACTTCGCCCGATTATTGGACCGAACCAACCAGAATATTCGTGGGAGCCTCAATGCTGACCCAGCGACCCGAATTGTTGGTCGCCTGACGCTTAAGGTAGGTATATGGGGTTTCTGACCAGTTCTTTACGCCGTCAACAAGGTTATCAAGGACGAAGTCGCCCTTGTCGGTGCGGACGGTCAGCACAGCGTGACCTTCACCATCGGGCTTGCGCACCACGGTAATCAATAGATTTGCCGGAGAAATTCCCGACTGCATCAGGTCGCGTCGCTTCAAAAGGACGTAATCCTCGCAATCGCCAACCTTGTCGGGATAGGCCCAATATTCTTCCACGCCGTAGATTTCCATATCGGTCAATGGCTTGATCTTGTGGTTGTCATTGCTGTTGACGTTGACGATCAACTGCCAAAAATCATGGTTCATCTTTTCGGGCATGACATTCCGGCTGCGGATGGAGCATTCTTCCGGGAGCCGCTTGCAGAATTCATAATGGCCGATTGGCTGTGATGTCAGACCGCCAGTGGTCATGAATGCTTCGGAGGCAAAAGCGACGTTTGCGCCAAGCGTACCCGCGAAGAGCGCCATGGCGACTATGGTCTTTACAACCCCTGCTACCCCGAACATGCTTTACTCCAGACCGATCTGCTATCGTTAACAAAACGTTAATGGCGGGAGGGGACACGAGTCAATCACAATGGCGCCACGATCCAGCCATTGTTAATATATGGTTAAAATTTGAAATTTCGCATTCCCCCAATATTCATGAGGGCTCCAGCGATGCGTCAGAAATTGCGCCGGCTACTCGAAATTCGGGCGGGCACAAGATTTTGGCCACCAGGAAATATACGATAGCCTATTGATTACAAATGGCTTTTTGTCAAATAGAGAGGCACCGCGATTAGCAAGACTACCAAATCGCTTTGATGACGGCTCGGCGTTTCACCAATACATCCGACGGATTAGATATCAGGCGCGCTTTGCGATCGGCGTCACGTTGGTCTTGCGGTTCATTTGTGCGTGATCATTAACAAACTGGACAATGCGTGGCGCAATCTCTGCACGAAACCGCGAGCCATTGAATACGCCGTAATGGCCAACCTTCGGTTGCAGGTAATGCATGCGCATCTCGTCCGGAATATTGACGCACAGTGTCTGGGCAGCCTTGGTCTGGCCGACGCCGGAGATATCGTCGTTCTCCCCTTCGACTGTCAGTAGCGCAACATTGCGAATAGCGGAGGGATCGACCGGGAGGCCCCGGTGAGTCATTTCGCCTTTCGGCAATGCCTGGCGGACGAATACCGTATCCACAGTCTGCAAATAGAATTCCGCGGTTAAATCCATGACCGCGAGGTATTCATCATAGAACTCACGATGCTTGTCGGCGGAATCGCCGTCTTCGTGCACCAGATGCATGAAGAATTCCTTGTGGGCAGTGATGTGGCGGTCGAGATTCATGCTCATGAAGCCGGACAACTGCAGGAACCCCGGATAGACATCACGCATGAACCCGCCATGCGGCCAAGGAACCGACATGATCACATTATCGCGGAACCAGTTGATACCCTTTTCTTCCGCCAGCTTGTTGACGGCAGTCGGATTCTTGCGGGTGTCGATCGGCCCGCCCATCAGCGTCATGCTGGAAGGTGCGAATCTGTCACCATTGGTCTCCATGATTGAGACGGCGGCGAGCACCGGAACGGATGGCTGGCAAACCGCCACGACATGGGTATCTTCGCCCAATGCATGAAGCATTTCAATAACATAGTCGATATAATCATCGAGGTCGAATTTACCATCGCTAAGCGGGACGCTGCGGGCATCGACCCAATCGGTGATATAGACCTCGGCATGCGGCAGCAACGCTTCCACCGTGCCACGAAGCAGAGTTGCATAGTGACCCGACATCGGTGCCACCACGAGAATCTTTGGGTCGGCAGGACGTTTGGCATTCAAGGCACGCTTGAAATGGATGACGTTACAGAATGGTTTAGACCAGACGATTTTTTCTTTTATGTCTGTTTCGACACCGTCAACGATCGTTGTCGGCAAGCCGAAGGAGGGTTTGCCGTAGCATCGCGTCGTGCGCTCGAACAGCTCGCACATTGCGGTAACCGAGCGTCCGACCACCGTTTGAGACAATGGATTCAAGGGGTTATCGTAGAATAGCTTGGTGGCGTCGGCGAGTGCGCGATAGGGTTGGAGTGCGGCATGGTTCAGTTCATAGAGCTGATAAAACATCCAATTTCCGATCGATCAACGCAACGTCAGTTCCAAGAACTTCTCCCTTAAATATGAAAGATTTCTTGACTGGTCAGTGACCGTAGCGGGTTTCCTCAATATTGCAATGCAACAATGGGATAAGGTCGGGTATAGATGTTCACAACTTCGCGCGCTGGAAACCACGGCCCGCCAGCGATCACGCGCCTTCGACGACCAGCATCTCTCCATCGGCCACGGTGATGCGAATTGCCTTAGCTGCTTGATATTCCGGAGAATTATAGCAATCGACAGCCGCCTGAACGGAGGGAAATTCGATGACAACGTTGCGGCCGCGAGCCTGACCTTCAAGCACATGGTACTGGCCGCCTCGAGCCAGAAAATTGGCTCCGAATTTTTCAAAAGCCGGCTTTGCCGTTGAGATATAGTCCTTGTAGCGTTCTGCATCCCTGACATCGATGCGTGCAATCCAATATCCCTTGGCCATCCTTATTCTACCTTTCACAACCAAATTACTCGACAGAGTTGAAAATCTTGCGCCATTTCAGCCGATTGTTGTGTGAGAATCAATGATTCTTGCGTAGGTTTTGCTGAAAGTTGCGCAGTTCCTGCTTCATATGCTGCTTCAGGCGTTGGACATTTCCGCAAGAATAGCTGCTGCAGCCGCTTTCCGGTCTGAAGCGCCGACAATCGGCCGGCCGACCACCAGATGGCTTGCTCCGGAACGCAGCGCATCGGCCGGTGTCATCACCCGTTTCTGATCGCCCAGGTCGGCACCGGCCGGCCGGATTCCGGGTGTGACAATGGCCAGCTCCGGTCCGACGACCTTGCGGACGGCGGCAGCTTCCGTTGCCGCGCAGACAATCCCGCCCATTCCCGCCTGAAGCGCTTGCTCGGCGCGGATGAGGACCAGCGTATGGGGATCGTGCTCGTAGCCTGCATCGACCAGGTCCTGCTCGTCCATCGAAGTCAGCACCGTTACACCGAGAAGGCAAAGGTCCGATCCCCTGGCTGCCTCGACTGCTGCCTTCATCGCCTTGGGGTAGGCGTGCAATGTGAGCATGGAGGCACCCATCTTGACGATGTTCTCGACAGCCTTGGCGACGGTATTGTCGATATCGAGAAGTTTCATATCGAGGAAGACTTTTTTGCCTGAGCTGGCAAGTTCGCTGGCAAAGCCAAGTCCGCCAGCAAATGCCAGCTGATAGCCGATCTTGTAGAACGACACCGTATCGCCAAGTTCGCTGACCGCCTGTTCAGCCGCCTTCAATGTCGGCACATCAAGTCCGACGATCAGGCGCTCGCGCAAGGCCGCATCAATCATGACAAATCACCCTTTTTGTTGATCGAACCTCAATCGCACAGATAAACCGGATAGGAAATATGCTAGCGCCGGGAAATGGCGAATCTCGTGTGGTCGATCAAGGATTGGCACGCGCGCTGCATCGATTTGGCGGTTCGCTCATCCTTGAACGAACCATCCTCGGCGAATGCATCCTGGGCGCGTGGCACCGAACATTGTTCCGTAATGATCTGGGTGCCAACATTCATCAGTAACGGAGCGCAGGTGATAGAGACCGCGAGCACCTCCGAAATTGCCGTCCGAGGACGAGCACAGCGCCACGACCTTTCCGGCATAGGGTTTCAGCGGCTTGTCGCCATCCTTCGAGATGCGACTGACCCAATCGATGGTATTCTTCACGAGCGGCGGGATCGACGAGTTATATTCCGGCGATGCGATCAAAATGCCGTCATGCGCGGCGAATAGCCGGCCAAGTTTCATGGCATTTTCCGGAATGCCTTTTTCTTTCTCCAGGTCCTGATCCATGAGCGGCAGCGGATAGTCGATCAGCGCAATCCGTGTGACATCGGCGCCAAGTTCCACCAACGTCCTGACCGCAACATTCGCAACCTGGCCACTAAAAGCGCCGGTACGGTTCGAGCCCGCGAAAACAAGAATTTTCGGCAGCATTGAGTTCCTCTGAGGAATTACCAGACCACGGGAGGACTATAGGAGGTCAATCGACCCGGCGGTAGACCCACAAACGCGCAGGCGGCACATTACGGATAATGAAATCGAGATGTTCGATCTTGTAATTGCCACGCCCGGCCGGTACCGGCGACATCGGCCCATAGGTGATCTGCACAATCGGACGGCCATGCGGAATACGGCGCAGCAGATCTTCGATGATCTTGACACGGTCGCCGACGGGGAAATTCAAAAGCGGTACGGCAGAAACGACCGAATCGAACTTCTGCTCGCGCTTGTCGCCGAGGGTCACGTCCAGATTGAAGGCATCGCCCTCGATGATATTCACGCCGGGAAAATCCTCGCGCAAATGCTGGGCAAAATCCGATGAATATTCGACGCTGTAGAGTTTGGACGGAGCAACGCCGCGATCGAGAATTGCGCGGGTAATAACGCCGGTGCCCGGCCCCAGCTCAAGCACGGGAAGGCCTGAGTGCGGGTTGACGACGCTGGCCATGCGGCGGGCGGTAATCGAGCTGGTCGGCAGGATCGAGCCCACAGCCTTGGGTCCGTGCATCCATCCCTTGAAGAACCGGATTTCCTCGCCGAACTTTTCGGCCAGTTTCTTTCCCAAGGGTCGTGACATCCCGCTTATCCTCCGTCGCAGTTAGACAAGTTTATGACGCAACACATGGCGGAAGCAAGACCGACACCCGGAAAAGTTCCAATAAAATTATTCGCTTAGGCCCTCGAAGAACTCTTTCATCCGCGCAAAGAAGCCCGACGATTGCGGGCTGTTGTCCTGCGAGGAGATGCGGTCAAACTCCTCCAGCAATTCGCGCTGACGCTTGTTGAGGTTTTGCGGCGTCTCGATTGCGATCTGAATATAGAGGTCACCCATGGCCGGCTGGCGCAGGACCGGCATGCCTTTGCCTTTCAGGCGGAACTGCTTGGCATTCTGCGTACCATCCGGAATCTTGACACGCGTCTGCGTGCCGTCGAGCGTCGCTACCTCGAACTGGCCGCCAAGCGCCGCAGTCGTCATCGAGATGGGCACTTTGCAATAAAGATCGGCACCATCGCGCTGGAAGAATTCATGCGGCTTCAATGAGAGGAAAATATAGAGATCGCCGGCGGGTCCGCCACGCAAGCCCGCTTCGCCCTCGCCCGTAAGCCGGATACGCGTGCCATCTTCGATGCCGGCCGGAATATTGACCGAAAGAGCGCGCTCCTCGGTTATACGCCCCTGGCCACTGCATTTCGGGCAAGGATCCTTGATGATCTGGCCGCGGCCATGGCAGGTCGGGCAGGTGCGTTCGATCGAGAAGAAACCCTGCGCCGCCCGGACACGCCCGGAGCCGCTACAGGAGGCTGCAGGTGACCGGCTGCGTACCTGGCTTGGCACCACTGCCTGAACATTCGTCGCAGGTGATCGAGGTCGGGACCCTGATCTGCGCCGTTTTGCCCGCATAGGCTTCTTCAAGCGTGATTTCCATGTTGTAGCGCAGGTCGGCGCCACGCTCGCGTCCGCCTGACCGGCGCTGGCGTGCACCGCCCATCATCTCGCCGAAAATGTCTTCGAAAATATCGGCAAAGCCGCCGGCGCCACCAAATCCGCCGCCGCCATTCATCCCGCCGTTTTCGAAGGCGGCATGACC
Organism: uncultured Alphaproteobacteria bacterium; assembly: GCA_963776115.1. Taxonomy (GTDB): domain Bacteria; phylum Pseudomonadota; class Alphaproteobacteria; order Rhizobiales; family Rhizobiaceae; genus Phyllobacterium. The sequence continues at coordinate 128,727 of CAVZLS010000017.1, forward strand.
GAACCGGTCATAGGCAGCACGCTTCTGCGGGTCCTTCAGGGTTTCATAGGCCTCGCCGATTTCCTTGAAGCGGTGCTCGGCATCGGCGTCGCCCGGATTCTTGTCTGGGTGAAATTGCATTGCCAGTTTACGGAAAGCGCTCTTCAGCTCTTTCTCATCAGCGCTTTTCGCTACGCCGAGGGTTTCGTAATAGTCAGCCTTCATCCAGACACTCATTCCCAGAAATTCGCAAACGCTTCTTCGGAAGCGCATTTAAAGGCGGTATTTAGGTGTTCGCGCCCGCGAATGCCATAGCCAACTTATATTGATTCGCACGAAATGCCGCATATTTGCTGATTATTGCGTTTGTGTGGCAAGCACTCCACGAATGTGTCTTTTACTTTTCCGTAGTTGGACGCTATTTCGCGCAGTTGCAATTGGTAGTAAGCTTACCTACCATAGTGCTTTCGGAGACCTATCCATGGCAAATGTTGAAAAGGTGAGCGTTGCTCTCACTCCTGAAATGGCAACCATGATGCGCCAGGCGGTGGAAGCTGGGGAATATGCATCCGCAAGCGAAGTCATGCGCGAGGCCCTGCGTGAATGGAAGCTTCGGCGAACCGAGCGAAAGCAAGCTCTCGACGAACTTGGCCGTCTTTGGGATGAAGGAGTTGCAAGCGGTCCGCCTGTAGCGGGGGACGAAGCCTTTATTCGCATTAAAGGCAAGCTTGACGCCAAACTTGGAAAACACGCAACAAGATGATTGTCCGCCTTCGCCCCCAAGCCGAGACGGATATCGAAACAATCGTTCTTTACATCGCCGAAGATAATCCAACCGCGGCGCGGCGCTGGTACGATGAAATTTATGATCTATGTGGCCGTATAGGAGAAATGCCGCGCATCGGCACTGCCAGGCCGGAGGTTCGACCGGACCTGCGCACATTTCCAATGGGAAATTATCTTATCCTGTATCGCGAATTCGGAGATGGCGCAGAGATCGTGCGCGTGATCCATGGTGCTCGACAATGGCAGGAATTGCTCTAGTTATCGACTGGCTTGGATACATTGATCTGCATCCTATTCAAATAATGGTCAAAAAAAGCCCGGCACAAGGCCGGGCTTTCATTTGGAACTTAGCCGCTGGTTAAGCGGACTTCTTCTTGCCGTCTTCGTCGATTTCTTCGAAATCGGCATCAACGACATCGTCATCCGCCTTGGCGGTTGCATCGGCTTCGCCACCTTCGGCGGAAGCAGCCTCGGCAGCCTGTGAGGCTTCATACATGGCCTGACCAAGCTTCATCGAAACTTCGGCAAGCGTCTGGGTCTTTGCCTTGATCACCTCAGCATCGTCGCCTTCGACCGCCGTCTTCAATTCGGCAAGAGCCGTCTCGATAGATGCCTTGTCCTCGGCCGAAACCTTGTCGCCATAATCCTTGAGCGACTTCTCGGTCGAATGGACCAAAGCTTCAGCCTGGTTCTTCGACTCGACAGCCTCGCGGCGCTTCTTGTCGCTTTCGGCATTGGCCTCGGCGTCCTTGACCATCTTTTCGATGTCGGCGTCGGAGAGACCACCGGATGCCTGGATACGGATCTGGTGCTCCTTGCCCGTGCCCTTGTCCTTGGCCGAGACGTTGACGATACCATTGGCGTCGATGTCGAACGTCACCTCGATCTGCGGAACGCCGCGCGGTGCGGGCGGAATGCCGACGAGGTCGAACTGGCCGAGAGACTTGTTGTCGGCAGCCATTTCACGCTCGCCCTGGAAGACGCGGATCGTCACGGCGGACTGGCTGTCCTCGGCCGTGGAGAAGGTCTGCGACTTCTTGGTCGGGATCGTCGTGTTGCGCTCGATCAGACGGGTAAAGACACCGCCGAGTGTTTCGATGCCGAGCGAAAGCGGGGTAACGTCGAGCAGAAGAACGTCCTTGACGTCGCCCTGCAGAACGCCGGCCTGAATGGCAGCGCCCATCGCAACAACTTCATCAGGATTCACGCCCTTGTGCGGTTCCTTGCCGAAGAAGGCCTTCACGATTTCCTGGATCTTCGGCATGCGGGTCATGCCGCCGACGAGAACCACTTCATCGATCTCGCCAGCTTTGAGGCCGGCGTCCTTGAGAGCCGACTTGCAAGGCTCGACAGTGCGCTGAACCAGATCATCGACCAGGCTCTCGAACTTGGCACGCGACAGTTTCATCGTCAGGTGCTTCGGGCCGGTAGCGTCGGCGGTGATGAATGGCAGGTTGATTTCCGTCTGCTGCGCGGACGAAAGCTCGATCTTGGCCTTTTCGGCAGCTTCCTTGAGGCGCTGCAGAGCGAGCTTGTCGTTCTTCAGGTCGATGCCCTGTTCCTTCTTGAACTCGGCTGCGAAATATTCGACCAGGCGCATGTCGAAATCTTCACCGCCAAGGAACGTATCGCCATTGGTGGATTTGACTTCAAAAACGCCGTCGCCGATCTCGAGGATCGAAACGTCGAAAGTACCGCCGCCAAGATCGTAGACGGCAATGGTCTTGCCTTCCTTCTTGTCGAGGCCATAGGCAAGGGCAGCCGCAGTCGGCTCGTTGATGATGCGCAGGACTTCAAGGCCAGCGATCTTGCCGGCATCCTTGGTTGCCTGACGCTGGGCATCGTTGAAGTATGCAGGAACAGTGATGACAGCCTTCTCGACTTTTTCGCCAAGATAGGCTTCCGCCGTTTCCTTCATCTTCTGCAGGATCATCGCCGAGATCTGCGATGGCGAATATTTCTTTTTGTGAACTTCTACCCATGCGTCGCCATTGTCGCCTTTGACAATATCATAAGGAACAAGCTTCTTGTCCTTGGCAACGGTGGGGTCTTCATAGCGGCGACCGATAAGGCGCTTTACCGCAAAAACCGTGCCTTCCGGATTGGTGACAGCCTGGCGCTTGGCCGGCTGGCCAGCAAGGCGCTCATCGCTATCCGTAAAAGCGATGATCGAAGGTGTTGTACGTGCACCTTCTGCATTTTCAATAACCTTCGCGTTTTTGCCATCCATGACAGCGACGCAGGAATTGGTGGTACCTAGATCAATACCGATAACTTTAGCCATTACTCTTCTCCATTCAGCAGGCTGCCGGGACCTCTGCCGAGCATTCCATACGGCAGCCTCTAGGGGTTTCACAGTCCAGAGCCGCCGGGATGGGCGGTTCTAGCGTGTTGAGGGCTATATAAGAAGCGGAAAATTACCATGCAAGTCGGAAGAGGCTGCATTTGCATGCTTAATCACCCTAAAAGACTCGGCAAAATGCTTTTTTCGCCCCATATATCGCCTATGACCGACAATGCACTCCATCTCCCCTTGCCTGGACATCGCCGGAGCCGGCTTATCAACAGGCTGCACACCTGGCTGCTGCTGGCGGGAAGCCTGCTGTTGCTCATCGTTTGCGCGTGGACCCTGGCGGGGCCAGCCGGCATCATATACGCCTTCGTGTTTGGCGGCATCAGCCTTTATGCCATCAGGCGCATAAGTCCTCAAATGGTGCTGACGATGTATAAGGCAAGGCCTGTGACGCGCGCCGAATTCCCGCAAGGACTGGCGATCGTCGAGGAGCTTGCGCGCCGCGCCAGCCTGCCAAAGCCGCCGAAGCTGCACGTCATTCCCTCGCGCATGATGAACGCCTTTGCTGTGGGGCGAAGAGACAATTCCGTCGTCGCGGTTACCGATCAGCTCATTCGGGCACTGACAGCGCGCGAGCTCACTGGCGTTCTGGCGCACGAAATCAGCCATATTCATAACGAGGATCTCAAGGTAATGGCTCTGGCCGATACGGTCTCGCGCTTTACCTCGCTGATGTCCACTGTCGGTATCGTTTCCCTCCTGTTCAACATCACCTGGATGGCCAGCGGATCGGCGGCGCAAGTGCCGTGGCTCGGCGTGATCGTGCTGCTGTTTGCGCCGACCATCGGCGGATTGCTGCAGATGGCGCTGTCGCGCACCCGCGAATTCGATGCCGATCTCGGCGCAGCAATGCTGACCGGCGATCCCGATGGTCTCGCCAATGCACTGACAAAACTGGAGAAGGCACAGGGCAGGATCTGGGAAAATCTCATCCTTCCCGGCGGACGCATTCCCGATCCCTCTATTCTCCGTACGCACCCGCTGACGGAAGCCCGCGTGGCGCGGCTGCACGCGCTAAAGGAAGCCTGCGATATGGCAGCTCGCGGCGATATCCTGACCGACCTGGAGCTGAAACCGGAGGACCATATCCGCACGCGCCCAAGATCAGTCCCGCAGATCGGTCAGCAATATGGACGCTGGAACTCCAACAATCTGGAAATCCTGTCGCTGATCAACACGCAGGCAACGCATCCGATCGTGCAGGGCAGCGAAGCGGAATGCGAGGCCTGCGCCCAGAGCCTTTATACGCCGGATGGCAAGCCGCGCGTGCATGTGGCGCGCGGCGGCGTGTACTGGTGAGTTCTCCGGATTAAACCGTTTCCCAGTTGCCGCTCTCGCCTGCACGATAAACGGCGTCGATCAACTTTTGATTGAGGACGGAGTTTTCCAGGGTGAACACTTCGACATCCTCGCCCTGTGCGGCACGGGCAAAGGCTTCCACCTCAAGGCAATAATGGTCCACATTGCCGAAGTTGTATTCGGTCGCGGTTCCATGGTTGGCGTCATGCAGCGTGATCTTGGCGTGGTCGTATTTGCCGGTGTTGAACGGCGCGAGGACCTCGATGTAGCCCTTGTCGCCATGAAAGGCGATCGACTGGCGCGCGGCGAGCTGTGTTGCGACATAGAAGGTCAATTCGAAATCCTCGAAGTCGGCGCGAACGCTCGCATAGCGATCGGTACCGAAATCCGGATCGCGCTCGATGGTCGCCATGACGCGAACAGGTTCCTTGCCGGTCACGAAGCGTGTCGCGACTGTCGGATAGACACCGATATCGGGCAAGGCGCCACCGCCCAGCGACAGCTGGTTGCGCATATTGCTCGCGTCCTTGTTGAAATAGGTGAAAGCTGCCTGCACCTGGCGCAGACGGCCGATGGCGCCGGTCGCTATCAGTTCGCGAACCTTCAGCCATTGTGGGTGATACGTCACCATGAAGGCTTCCGATATCAGCACGCCATTGGTGTCGCGGGCGCGCTGCAGCGCCGCGATCTCGCTGGCGTGCAACGAGATCGGCTTTTCGCAAAGGACGTGCTTGCCGGCCTCGGCAGCCTTCAGGCACCATTCCACATGCTGTGATGTCGGGAGCGGAATATAGACGCCGTCAATGTCGCTCGAGGCCAGCATGTCATCGTAGGAACCAAAGGCGTGCGGCGCGCCGAACCGATCGGCCACGGCACGGGCTTTCGCAAGGTCGCGGCTGGCGATGGCGGACACGACCGAATTCTCCGCATTGCATATGGCGGGAATGACCGCCGTTACCCCGATTTTTGCCGTCGACAGAATACCCCAGCGAAACATGATGACATCTCCTTTTCATCGATATTCACGCCATGGTAGCCTGCAAACGGCATTTTTCTGCGCTCCAGTGCTCACGTACCAGAATGTACGCTGCGCTCCGGTGCTCGAAAACCACCGTTTTCGTCTCGCCCTGACATGAATCTCCACAACCCCTAGATCGTAAACTTGAAGAAATCAATGAAGGCACGCAGTGCCGGACGCATCTGCCGGCGGCTCGGGTAATACAGGTAGACGCCGGGAAACGGTGCGCACCAATCCGCAAGCACGCGGCGAAGTCTGCCTTGAGCTATGGCTTCCGGCGCCATATCTTGCAGCAGGAACGCAACGCCAGCACCGCCGAGGGCCGCTTCGACCACAAGCCGGTCATCGCCAAGAATAAGCGGGCCGTTTACGTCAAGGACGATCTCCTCGCCATCCTTTTCGAATTCCCAGCGATAGACCTGACCACTGGAGAAACGGCGGCGGATGCAGAGATGATCGAGAAGATCGCGCGGGTGCCTCGGCACAGCATGGTTTTCGAAATAGCCCGGCGTGGCAACGATGCTTGCTGTGATCGCGTCGCTCATGCGCACGGCAATCATGTCCGGCTCGAGGCTTTCGCCGAGCCGCATGCCCGCATCCAAGCCCGCCGCGACGATATCGTTGAACGGTTCCTCGACACGCAACTCGAGCGTGACGCCGGGATAGATCTCGCTGAAGGCGGCCAGGCGCGGCGCCAGAAGCCAATGGGCGGCGAAAGGCGGAACACTCAGGCGCAGATTGCCGGCAACGCGGTTATTCGCCTCCTTGACCGCATCCAGCGCCAGATCGATCTCGCCAAGGGCCGGGCGAAGCCGTTTGAGTAGCAGCGCGCCCTCCTCGGTGACCGCAACGCTGCGCGTCGTCCGGGCGAGAAGCCTTACGCCCAAACTTTGCTCGAGGCTGGAAATCGCATGACTGACGGCCGACGGCGCGATGCCGAGTTCCTTGGCCGCGCCGCGAAACCCGCCACTCGCCGCGACAGTCGCAAAGATTGCCAGTTGGGGAAGCCGGGAACGATCCATTGATCTATCATATAGAACAAGCTGTAAAAGTTTAAGCCAATTATCGAACACTGCTCCACGTTTTATCTTCCACCCATCACACGTGAAGGAGATCAGTGATGGAAAAACGCAAACTCGGAACAGAACTCAGCGTCTCGGCAGTGGGCCTCGGCTGCATGGGCATGACCTTCGCCTATGGCGGGCAAGATGAAGCCGATGCAATCCGCACACTGCATCGCGCAGTGGATATCGGCGTCACCTTTTTCGACACGGCAGAAGTCTATGGTCCGTTCGACAATGAAATCCTTATCGGTAAGGCATTGAAGGGGCGCTGGGACAAGGTGGTGATCGCCACCAAATTCGGCTTCAAGATCGCCGACGAAGGCGAGGGCATGTCGCGCATGGTCGGCGTCGACAGCCGGCCGGAACATCTGAAGGCCGTTGCCGAAGCATCGCTTGGACGCCTCGGTATCGAGCAGATCGATCTCTTCTACCAGCACCGCGTCGATCCGAACGTTCCGATCGAAGATACGGTCGGAGCCATGGCCGACCTAGTCAGGCAAGGCAAGGTGAAAGCCCTTGGCCTCTCCGAAGCCAGCGCCGCCACGATCCGCCGCGCCCACAAGGTGCATCCGATCGCTGCCGTGCAGAGCGAATACTCCCTGTGGAGCCGTGATCCTGAGGACGGCGTTCTTGCCGTCTGCCGCGAGCTCGGTATCGGGTTCGTGCCATATAGCCCGCTTGGTCGCGGTCTCCTGACCGGAACCATCAACAAGCCGGATGAACTCGGCGCCGACGATTGGCGCAAGACATTGCCGCGCTTCCAGGCCGAAAACATGGATGCCAATGCGGCCCTGATTGCCACACTCAAGGGGCTGGCTGCGGACAAGGGCGTCACGCCGGCACAGCTGGCGCTGGCCTGGGTGCTGCACCAGGGCGACTTCATCGTACCGATCCCCGGCGCCCGCAAGATCAAGCATCTCGAAGAGAATGCAGCTGCGGCTGATATTTCCCTGTCTGCCGCTGATCTCGCCAAGATTGGCGATGCGCTTTCGCCGACGCGGGTGGCAGGAAAACGTTACACGGAGGCGGCGCTTGCTCTCGTGAATGGCTGAATCGGACTATAAGTTACTGGTGACAGAAGGGGGCGGCCATGGCTGTCCCTTTCTCGCGCCCTTGACAGGCGAATCGACGTGAGGCCTATTCCTGACCGTCGCTGACCACTTTTAAAAGTTCGCCGGCGGTTGTATATCGCGCAAGATCGATTTGTCTCAACAAGCCGCGCCATCCTCTATTTTGCCCTGGCGCCGAACCTGGAATACCATGGAAAAAGCAACGAAAAAGTCCCTTCGGCGTTGGTCTGTCGGATTGGTTCTTCTGGCAATCCTCGCTTATTTTGTCCCTTATCTGGTCATCTTTTATCTGATCTGCGGCCTTTACGATTTGTCGCGCAACAAGAATTTGAACCTGCAGGTTGTCGAGCAATATTTCTTCGGCAATGGCATGTTCACCTGGGTCCTTTCGCCGCTCAACATTCTTCTCGATATCCTGTCGCTGCCCTACGTCAACAAGGGCGTTTACAAGTTGCAGGACCTTCCGGCCGATTATCAAGCCGAGGTGAAGCGCCTGATCACGGCGACGCAGAAGGAAAACATCGTCGGGCAGTTGCAGGCACGCGCCGAACAGCAGGCGCGCAGCATGTTCTTTTTCAAATGGTACGGCAAAGACCAGCCGAGCTTCGCCAACGTGCCGTCCTTCTACGAGAAGTACAATTTCGTGAAGACGATCGGTGTGTCGGTCTTCAACAAGAAGAATTCGACTTCAAAGCATTTCGGTCCGATCCGGGCAACGATACGCGTGCTTTACAACATCAATGACATGAACGATCGCACGGCCTATATCTGGTGCGGCGATACGACGAGCTACTGGAAAGACGACAAGCTGTTCATCTTCGATGACACGCTGATGCACCAGTCCGTCAACCAGACAGACCAGACACGCTATTGCCTGTTCGTCGATATCCTGCGCCCGTCTTATCTGCCGGGCCTGTTTGCCGCCATCGTTTCGTTCATGGGCGTCATTCTCAAGGGCAGCAACTCGATCTTCTACAAGAACTGGAAAGTTATCCAGAAGTAGCGGTTACGGTCCAGACAAAAGGAAAGGGGCGCGATGCGCCCCTTTTTTGTTGGTTGCGGTACCGACGCGGCTATCCGCGCAGCACGCCACCTGTCTGTTTGCCGACGCTTTCGACGATGCGTTTTGTCAGCGCTTCCAGATCCTCGTCGTTCAGGGTGCGCTCCACGGGCTGGATGGCCACCTCGATCGCAACGGACTTCTTGTCAGCACCAAGCGATGCGCCTTCGAACAGGTCGAAGACCTGAACGCCGGTGATCAGCTTCTTGTCGCCGGCAAGCGCTGCCCGGACAATGGCACCTGCTTCCACCGACTTGTCGACCACAAACGCAAAGTCACGGCGCACAGTCTGGAAATCCGAAAGATTGAGCGCCGGCTTGGTGCGCGTCGCCTTCTGCTTCGGTTCTGGAATGGCGTCGATGAAAACTTCAAAGCCGCAAAGGCTCCCAGAGACATCAAGGGTTTCCAGCGTCTTCGGATGGAACTCGCCGAAGGTTCCGAGGATTACCTTCGGCCCGAGCTTGATCGTGCCGGAACGCCCGGGATGATACCAGGCGGGACCGCCGCTTTCGATCTGCAACTTATCAATCGGAGCGCCGCACGCTTCGAGCACGGCAAGCGCGTCGGCCTTTGCGTCGAATACGCCAACTGGCCCAATATTACCCGACCAGTGACGGCCAAAGCCTTCGAGCTTCGCGGTACCCCGGCGAACACCGGCAGCAACGCGGCGCTGTGCTTCCGGCGTATTGCCTTCATAGGTGCCGGAGACTTCGAACAGCGCGAGATCATTGAAGCCGCGATCGGCATTGCGCTGGGCGGCGGCAAGCAGGCCCGGCAACAGCGATGGGCGCATGTCGGACATGTCGGCCGCGATCGGATTGGCAAGCTTCAGTTCGCTGCTGACCGCCGCCGAATGCTTTCGCTGACGCTTCCGAAATGAACGACCAGGTAACCGCTTCCATCATGCCACGCGAAGCAAGTGCCCGGCGGGCATTGCGCGTACGGATCTGCAACGTGGTCAAGATCTTGCCGTTGACCGCCGCATGGCTAACCAAGGGCTGCGGATCGATCTGGTCGACGCCATGAATACGCATGACCTCTTCGACGAGGTCGGCCTTGCCGTCGACATCAGGGCGCCAAGACGGGACTACGACATCTACCACTTCGCCGCTCCCCTGCGGCTTGAAGCCGAGGCGGGACAGGATATCGAGGCTCGTTTCAGCCGGAACATCGATGCCGGTAAGACGCTTGACCTCCGATGCGGGGAACCGGACTGTCTTCGGCGTATGGCCCTTGTAGCCGATGACCTGTGTCTCCGATGGCGTGCCGCCGCAGAAATCGAGAACCAGCTGTGTGGCAAGCTCAAGACCGGGGATCATGAACTCAGGATCGACGCCGCGCTCGAAACGGTAGCGCGCATCGGTGATGATACCAAGCGTCCGGCCTGTACGGGCAATATTCATCGCGTCCCAAAGCGCGGACTCGATCACGACATTGGTGGTGTTCTCATCACAGCCGGAATGTTCGCCGCCCATGATGCCGCCAATCGATTCGACCCCATCAGCATCGGCGATGACTACATTGTCCGGACCGAACGTATATTCCTTGCCGTTGAGGCCGAGAATCTGCTCGCCTTCCCGGCCGCGGCGCACGGTGAGATTGCCGCTGACCTTGTCGGCATCGAAGACGTGCAACGGACGGCCGCGATCGAAGGTCAGATAGTTGGTTATGTCGACGAGCGCATTGATCGGACGCAAGCCGATGGCTATCAACCGCTGTTGCAGCCATTGCGGGCTGTGACCGTTCTTGACGCCCTTGACGGTGCGCCAGGCGAAGCCGGGGCAAAGATGGGTATCGTCGCCAAGGTCAAGATGAACGTCCACCAGCGCGGGCCCTGCGCCTTTGACAGGCTCGATCGGCCCGCTGCTTGAGCTTGCCGAGACCGGCTGCAGCCAAGTCGCGGGCAATACCGTAGACGCTGGTGCAGTCCGGGCGGTTCGGCGTCAGGTTGATCTCGATGACCGGGTCGTCCAGGCCGGCATAGGCAGCGAAGCTGGTGCCGACAGGCGCATCTATCGGGCAGGTCGATGATGCCATTGTGTTCATCCGACATCTGCAATTCACGCTCGGAGCACATCATGCCATGGCTTTCGACGCCGCGGATCTTGCCGACCGATAGCGTAAGGTCGATGCCGGGGACATAGGTGCCAGGAGCCGCGAATGCGCCGATCAGGCCGGCGCGGGCGTTCGGAGCACCGCACACCACCTGCAGCGGCTTGCCGTCGCCCGTATCGACAGTCAGGACCTGCAGCTTGTCAGCGTCGGGGTGGCGGGAAGCTGTTAGCACCTTGGCTATGACGAAGGGCCTGAGCGCCGACTTGTCATCGAGATGCTCGACTTCCAGACCGATTCTTGTCAGGGAATCGACGATCTCTTCGAGTGAAGCCTCGGTCTCGAGATGGTCTTTAAGCCAGGAGAGTGTGAATTTCATGATTTCACTCGTTTCTCGTATTTAGCGTTTGAGAATTTCGACCAGGCGAAACCGCTCACATAAAAGGTCCATGTCCGGCGCAAAGCCGCCGTTCCGACGAAAATAGGTTTCGTGGTCGCGCCGCCATTGTTCGAGCGTGGCCTCACCCTCGCCCTCCTCGCGGGCGAAAGCATCGTCGACTTCGTCGAACCGGCGATACGTAATCTCGACCGTCTCGATTACCGCCGCCGGCCTGCCCGCACCATCGAGCACGACGTCGCGCCTGCCAACCACAGGCTTGTCTGCACTGTCTTCGGCGTAATCGCGAAGCGCAGCACAGGTCGCCGTTTTCTTACCGGCGAGCACGAGTGCCAGCAATTCATCGGCAAGCGCCGGCGAGTCGCCAAAGGCGAACGTAACCGCGTCCCGGTATTTGTCAGGCACTTCGATCACGCGCTCAGGCCTCCGAACAGCGTCGGCATATCGAGCGGGCGGAAACCATAGTGCTGGAGCCAGCGCACATCGGCATCGAAGAAGGCGCGCAGGTCCGGCATGCCGTATTTCAACATGGCAATGCGGTCGATGCCCATGCCCCAGGCAAAACCCTGATACTCATCCGGATCGAGACCGCCGGCGCGCAACACGTTCGGATGCACCATGCCGCAGCCGAGAATTTCCATCCAGTCGGTGCCTTCACCGAATTTCACTTCCTTGCCTGAGCGGTCGCACTGGATATCGACCTCCAGCGATGGCTCGGTGAAGGGAAAATAGGACGGGCGGAAGCGCATCTTCAGCGACGGCACTTCGAAGAACGCCTTGCAGAATTCTTCGAGCACCCATTTCATGTTGGCGACATTGGCCGACTTGTCGATAACCAGCCCTTCAACCTGATGGAACATAGGCGAATGGGTGGCGTCGCTATCCATGCGGTAGGTCTTGCCGGGAATAACGATGCGGATCGGCGGCTTCTGATTTTCCATCGTACGAATCTGCACCGGGCTCGTATGGGTACGCAGCACCCGTCGCTCGCCGGTCTCGTCGGGATTGAAGAAAAAAGTGTCGTGCATCTCGCGAGCCGGGTGACCCTCGGGAAAATTGAGCGCGGTGAAGTTGTAGTAGTCGGTCTCGATATCCGGACCTTCGGCAATGGAGAAGCCCATATCGGCGAAGATCGCGGTGATTTCATCGACGACCTGGCTGATCGGATGGATACGACCCCGTTCTGCCGGCGCGGCACGCACAGGAAGCGTGACATCGACCTTTTCCTTCTCAAGACGCAAGGCGATCGCTGCATCCTTGAGGGCATTTCTGCGCGCGGAGAGTGCTTCCGCAATGCGGTTCTTCAAGCCATTGATGGCAGGTCCCTGGAGCTGCCGCTCTTCCGGCGACATGGAACCGAGTGACTTCAGCTTTTCCGAGATCGAGCCCTTCTTGCCGAGTGCTGCGATGCGGACGGCCTCGATGGCCGCTTCATCATTGGCTGACTCAATCTGCGCGGCAAGCACGCTTTCCAGTTGTACCAGGTCGTCCATCGTTGTTCACCTGTTGGCTTCTTGAGGTTCCTGTCATTTCAAGCGAAACGACTGCCTCTGTGCGTCGATGCATAAAATCGAAAAACCCGCGCCAGCCGAGCCAGCGCGGGTTTCCCAAATCTAAATTTCCGGAATGCTTTGGGAGCGGCTGACTAAGCGTGAACAGCGCCTTCAAAAGCGTTCGGAGTTGTATTCTTGAGATATTCAAGCGCCTTCTTGGCAGAAGCCACGAGCGAACCGAATGCCTCCGGCTCGTGGATCGCGAGATCCGACAGAACCTTGCGGTCAACCTCGATACCCGACTTCGACAGACCGTCGATGAAACGGCTGTATGTCAGGCCATGTTCGCGGACAGCGGCGTTGATGCGCTGGGTCCAGAGCGCACGGAAAGTACGCTTCTTGTTCTTGCGGTCGCGATAAGCGTACTGCTTCGAACGATCGACAGCGGCCTTGGCGGTCTTGATGGTATTCTTGCGGCGGCCACGGAAACCCTCGGCCTGCTTCAGAACTTTTTTATGCTTGGCGTGGGACGTAACGCCCCGTTTTACACGTGCCATGATATGATCTCCTTACTGAGATGGATAACGTTTGCCCGATCAGAGACCGTTAGGCAGGAACTTCTTCACGATTTTCGCATCTGGCTCGGAAAGAACCATCGTGCCGCGTGCGTCACGAATGAATTTGTTCGAACGTTTGATCATGCCATGGCGTTTGCCAGCGGCGGCGGCTTTGATTTTGCCAGTTCCGGTGATCTTGAACCGTTTCTTGGCAGCAGATTTGGTCTTCATCTTGGGCATTTTGCTACTCCTGATTTTCTTGAGGCCCATGCCATTTCTGCGAAATGACTGCCTCTTGTTTTTGACTTCAGGCCGACCAAAGCCTGAAAGCATACAAAACCGCCACGGCATGCCCTGCCGGGCGGTTTGAACGCGTGCTTATTACCAGAAGTCAGAAAAAGCGCAACAGTTGAATCGCGTGAGCCGGCGAAAAGCGCAGCGCGTCAACTAGTAGAGGCGCAGCAGAACCGGCAAAATGTGTTCGCCCTGCAGATATTCCACGAACTCGAGCAATGGATAGGAGACGAAGAACACAAGTCCGTCGGTGAACGTCCTATAGAGCATGGACGACTTGACGGTCAGCACTTCTGTTTCTTTGTAAAGGGAGAATTTGGGGAAGAAGCGCGGCACTTCCCGCTTGTAGTTTGTGTAGGTTTCACCGAACACCTTTTCGAGATAACCCTCTTCGGCCGTGATGACGAACTGGAAGGCAATGTAGCAAATCACAGCGAGCGCGAGCGACACAGTCAGGCTGCCGGTCATCATGCCGATGCCGAATGCGCCGATCGTGCTGAAGACATAGAGTGGATTGCGGCTCATCGAATATGGCCCGAGGCGGACAATCTCCGAGCTTTTACGTCCGCCTATGTAGAGCGTGCACCACATGCGTCCAAGGATCGTCATGACAATCACGCCGATACCGAAATCCTCGATGTACTCATGCACGCGGTCATTGCTCCATGCGGAGCGAATGGTGAGAAGGGCAACCAGGATCAAGCCGATGACGATTGCAACGGCAATGCGTCTGCGGTGTTGAAACCGGGACATGTCTTTGAGGGAGTTCAGTTCCGCCATGATGGCCCTTCGAATTTCGATCGGCATAGAAAAGCCGCCCGAAGGCGGCTTTTCTATGGAAGTTGGTTGGCTTCAGCGCGGCGCCAGAACCATCATCATCTGGCGGCCTTCTAGCTTTGGCTCGGCCTCGACCTTGGAAATTTCGACCGTATCTTCCTTGACGCGATCCAGAAGCCGCATGCCGAGTTCCTGGTGGGCCATTTCACGGCCACGGAACCGCAATGTCACCTTGACCTTGTCGCCCTCTTCGAAGAAACGCTTGATCGCCTTCATCTTCACATCATAATCATGCGTGTCGATATTCGGGCGCATCTTGATTTCTTTGATTTCGACGGTCTTCTGCTTCTTGCGCGCTTCCGCAGCTTTCTTCTGGCCCTGGTATTTCAGCTTCCCGAGATCGACGATCTTGCAGACCGGCGGCTCGGCATTGGGCACGATCTCGACGAGATCGAGTCCAGCCTCATCGGCCATCGCCAGTGCTGCTTGAATAGTGACTATGCCGTGGTTTTCACCTTCGGCATCAATGAGCTGTACCTGAGGTACGCGGATATCGCGGTTGGAACGAGGTCCATCTTTCTGGACCACCTGGGCTCTAAAGGGTCGACGAATGGCAGTAATCTCCTTGAATTATTTCGGACCCGCAAATAGCACCGTCAGGCCGGAGCCGCAATGCTTCTGTGCGCGGGCGCATGCCAATATCGTTATTTTTGGGAAAAATCACGCCAATCAAACATAGGTTTATTTCAGATTTATGCAATGTTGCGGGCTTCAACGATGAACTTTGCCGTGGCAAAAGGGCCGATCACGACACGGAGTTACCTCTATGAACGCACCCCTGCCCCAGTTCCTGACCGTCAACGGCCTCGATATTGCATTGCGCCGCCGCGAAGGTCGCACGCCTGGCATTGTGTGGCTGGGGGGCTATTACTCGGACATGCTGGGCAGCAAAGCCCAATGGCTGGATCAGTGGGCATCGGAACGCGGCGTGGCCTTCCTTCGGCACGACTATTCCGGCCATGGCGAATCCGGCGGCGAATTCCGCGATGGCACGATCTCGTTATGGCTGGAGCAAAGCCTTGCAGTATTTCGCGCGTTTTCCTCCGGCCCGCAGATTCTCGTCGGTTCGTCCATGGGCGGATGGATCGCCTTGCGAATGATCGAGGAATTGCAAAGGACTGGCGAAGGCGGACGTGTCGCAGGACTGGTGCTCATTGCGCCGGCGCCGGATTTCACCTCGGAACTCGTCGAGCCGCAACTGACAAATGATCAGCGCCGGCAGATCGCCGAACGCGGTTATATGGAAGAACCGTCCGATTATTCGTCCGTGCCTTATATCTATACCAAGGCATTGCTGGAAGACGGCAAGACCAACCAGGTTTTGAAGGGTGTCATCCAGACCGATTGTCCTGTTCACATCCTCCAGGGTATGGAGGACAAGGACGTGCCCTATACCCATGCGCTGCGATTAATGGATCACCTGCCTGTCGACGATGTGACGATTACGCTGGTGCGCGATGGCGACCATCGCCTGTCTCGTCCGCAAGACCTTGATCTTCTGACACGAACCGTGTCTTCAATGGTCGATAGAGTCAAACTCCTTCATCCGTTCCAATAGGTTCCCAGGCTCCCATGCGCTTTTCCGTGATCGCTTCTGCTGTCGTCGCTGCTGTCGTCGGCTTTGGCGGAACGCTTGCACTTATCATCGCGGCAGCGCAGGCACTCGGAGCCACCCAGGCCGAGACCGCAAGCTGGGTGACTGCGTGCTGCCTCGCCATGTTCGCCGCGACGGGCTATTTGAGCTGGCGTTACAAGATGCCGATCATCGCCGCCTGGTCGACCCCTGGACTTGCGCTCATCGGCGGCTCGATCGGCTTTACCATGCCGCAGGCGGTAGGGGCGTTCATCGTCACCGCGATAGCGATCATTCTCACCGGGTTGATCAAACCGGTTTCTGCCTTTGTCTCCAGGATCCCGGCATCGATAGCGTCGGGCATGCTGGCCGGTGTGCTGTTTGCATTCCTGATCGGCGCTGCACGAACCATACCCATAGACCCGGTTTTTGTACTGCCTCTTATTGCGCTCTTCTTCATCATCCGCCTGTTTAACCCGGCCATGGCCGTGCTGGCCGTACTTTTCGGTGGGGTGATTTATGCTTTTGTCAGCGGCCGCGTTGCCAGCGTTCCTGGTGTCGAGCTTTCGACGCTGACACTCATCATGCCGGTCTTCGACATGCGTGCGATGATCGGCCTGGCGCTGCCGCTTTATCTGGTCACCATGGCATCGCAGAACCTGCCGGGCTTTGCCGTCCTTCGTGCAGCGGGTTATGAGCCGCCAACGGCAGCGGCGTTGCAGGTCACCGGTCTGGTCTCTCTTGTCACGGCCCCCTTCGGCGCTCACACAAGCAACATGGCGGCAATTTCTGCTGCGATCTGCACTGGCCCGGATGCGCATCCCGACCCGGAAAAGCGCTGGCTGACTGGCCCGTTCTATGCACTGTCCTATCTGATCTTTGCGATTTTTGGGGCGTCGCTGGTTGCCCTGTTTGCTGTCTTGCCTGCGCCGCTTATTGCGCTTGTCGCGGGTCTCGCGCTCATCGGAGCGTTTACCAATGCCCTGTCGCTCGCGCTCAAAGTCGAACACGAGCGGCTGGCGGCGATCGTTACCTTTGCTGTCACGGCCTCCGGAATTACCATTGCGGGGATCGGCGCAGCCTTTTGGGCCCTCGTGGCTGGACTTCTCGTCATAGCCATCGACTACGCAAAGAAACGTTTCGTATTTCAATGATTTGGAGCATTTGAAATCACAGTTTCTTGAAAAGCCGCAAAGTCTTTCCCATGTCGATATCAATCGGCCAATAGGGGCCGGGCTTTCTTGATAGGGAAGGGCTTTAGATGAACACTTCTGCTTTAATCCGTCCAGGCTGGTCTCCGGCGACCATCGCTCTGATGATTATCGGGTTTATGTTGTTCTGGCCTCTCGGTTTGGCCATGCTTGCGTACATTGTCTGGGGCAACCGTTTCGGCGGTTTCAAGCACGAAATGAACAATGCGGCCGACAATGTTTGCGGTGCGTTCCGCCGCAGCCGCCGTTCTCAGCATTTCGGCCGCGGCCCATTCGGCACTGGCAATATTGCCTTTGACGAGTGGCGCGAGAAGGAACTGCAGCGGCTCGACGAAGAGCGCCGCAAGCTCGAAGAGATGCGAACCGAATTCGAAGACTATGCCCGCGAACTCCGGCGCGCCAAGGACCGGGAAGAGTTCGATCGTTTCATGGCCGAGCGGAACGCTGCGCCAAAGAAACCTTCGGGTTCTGTTCCCGATACTGATCAGGAATAATTTCAAAACCTGCAACGGCACTGCGTCAAATCCCGGTGCCGTTGTTTTTTTCTGTTCTAGCAACTATGCTGTGCGTGGTTCGACAAGCTCACCATGAGAGAGGCGGTGGGTTGCATGAACGTTGCAGACCTTTCTTGCAGCACCAATCTCCCTCATGGTGAGCTTGTCGAACCACGCACAATGATTTTGTAACCGAATCATTTATTGTCATCATTATGATCCTGTCCTTGTTCCGGGCCTCGCCCACAAAGCCGATCAAGAAATCCGCGACGCTTAAAGCCGAGCGGAGTTATGAGGTCGCGGGCCGTGTCCTGCCGCTGCGGGTAATGGAAAATCCGCGGGCGACGCGGTTGACACTTCGCATCGACGCGGGGGGCAAGGGTTTACGCATGACCGTGCCGCCGGGCATGCCTGAGCGCGAAGTCGAAAAATTTCTCGCCCGTCACGAAGGCTGGATCGAAACCCGCATTGCGAAGATGCCGGATCAACCGAACGTACGCCCGGGCGTGAAGATCCCCGTACGCGGCGTGCCACATCTCATCGTGCACGAACCTGCAAAGCGTGGAACAGTGCGGCAGGAAAACGGAGCCGAAGGGCCGAGGCTGATCGTCTATGGCGATCGTCCGCATCTCGCCAGGCGCGTTGGCGACTTCTTGAAACGTGAGGCGCGACGCGACCTGGAAATGCTCGTCGCCCGTCACACGACAACTGTTGGGCGGCGCGCAAAGGCTGTCCGCCTGAAAGATACAAAAAGCCGCTGGGGCTCATGCACATCGGACGGTACGTTATCTTTTTCCTGGCGCATCATGATGGCGCCGCCACCGGTTATCGACTATCTCGTCGCACATGAAGTGGCCCATTTGAAAGAGATGAACCACGGTCCGAAATTCTGGAAATTGTGCGGCGAGCTTTGCCCCGACACGGAGCGCTGCAAAGCCTGGCTGAAACGCAATGGCAGCGCCTTGCAGGCTATCGATTTCAACTGATGGAACGCGCTTTTTCACCTGCCGTTTTGCAAGCGGCACGAACGCTGTGGAATTTTCATCTCATCTATGACGAACTGTCTGAGGTCGATGTGATCATTGGTCTCGGCAGCTACGACTTGCGCGTCGCCGATCGTTGCGCCGAGCTGTTTCACCAGCGCCTGGCCAAAAAAATTCTCTTTACCGGCAAATCCGGCAATTGGACGAACAATCTGTTCGATGGCAGTGAAGCTGAAGCGTTTGCCAGGCGTGCCAGGGAACGGGGTGTTCCTGCGGAAGCGATCCTGATCGAACCGCAAGCCACCAATATCGGGGAGAACATCCGGTTTTCACGTGCAATGGCGAAGGGCCAGGTGGCTCGCATCATCATTGTCACCAAGCCCCAGACCCAGCGCCGCGCCTATGCGACGGTCCGGGCACAATGGCCCGAAGTATCGGCACTTGTCACTGCACCAATGACGCCCTTCGAAGAACAACCGATCGAAGCCTACCCGTTTGAAATGTTCGTCCACGAAATGGTCGGCGACGTGCAGCGAATACGCGACTATCCGTCCAAAGGCTTCCAGATAGCGCAATCCATCCCTGCATCTGTCGCGGATGCGTTCGATTTCCTTGTTAAAGAAGGCTATCACCACCATCTCTAATCATTGATCTATGCGCAAAATCCTCGACTTTGACGCATTTTCATGCGAGTGGCGGCTTATGGGCCTTGATATCAAGATATGCGGGTTGAAAACCGACGAAGCAGTGGCTGCGGCACTGGACGGCGGCGCATCTCATATCGGCTTCATTTTCTTTCCGAAAAGCCCCCGCTATGTCGATCCCGGCGAGGCTGGCCGTCTGCGTCAGGCTGCCAAGGGGCGCGCGATAGCAGTCGCTGTGACTGTCGATCCGGATGACGTCACGCTCGACGCTATTGTTGCTGCGATGCAGCCGGACATGCTCCAATTGCACGGCAATGAGAGCGTCAACCGGGTTGCGGAAATCAGGGCCCGTTATGGCTTGCCGGTCATGAAGGCACTTGCCTTGCGCGAACGCGGCGATCTTGAACAGATCAAGCCGTATATCGGCGTGGCCGACCGCTTCCTTTTTGACGCCAAACCACCAAAGGGATCGGAGCTTCCTGGCGGAAACGGTGTTTCTTTTGACTGGCAGGTGCTGAGTGAGCTTGACGCCTCTACCGATTACATGCTTTCCGGTGGTCTCAACGCGAGTAATATCGCCGAGGCGCTGCGGGCAACGAATGCACAAGGCATCGACATTTCTTCCGGCGTCGAGTCTGCACCGGGCGTGAAGGATGTTGGCCTGATCAAGGATTTTTTCCGGGCTGTGCGCGCTGCCAAAAGCGCTGATGCGGCCTGAATATAAGAGGCGGTCGTTTCAACAAAGCGACAGGGCCTCAAGAATGGAGCGATGCAGTGAACACGGTGGTTGAACCCAATTCATTCAAGACAGGCCCTGACGAGGAGGGCATGTTCGGCATTTTCGGCGGGCGTTTTGTTGCCGAGACCCTGATGCCACTGATCCTTGAACTGCAGCAGGCCTATGAAGACGCGAAGAACGATCCGTCGTTCAAAGCAGAGCTTCAGGCCCTGTCGACGCATTACGCCGGACGGCCATCCAAGCTCTATTACGCCGAAGGCCTGACAAAACATGTGCGCCAGCTGGCCAAGGATCAGGGCCTCGACGGCGGTGCAAAGATCTACTTCAAGCGCGAAGATCTGAACCATACCGGCAGCCACAAGATCAACAATTGCCTTGGCCAGATCCTGCTTGCAAAGCGCATGGGCAAGACCCGCATCATCGCGGAGACGGGCGCCGGCCAGCATGGTGTAGCCTCTGCTACCGTTTCGGCGCGTTTCGGCTTGCCATGCGTGGTCTATATGGGCGCAACCGACGTCGAGCGGCAGAAGCCCAATGTGTTTCGCATGAAACTGCTCGGCGCCGAGGTCAAGCCCGTATCGTCTGGCCATGGCACGTTGAAGGACGCGATGAACGAGGCCCTGCGTGATTGGGTCTCTAATGTCGAGGATACCTATTACCTGATCGGTACCGCCGCTGGCCCGCATCCCTATCCGGAGATGGTAAGGGATTTCCAGTCGGTGATCGGGACTGAAGCCCGCGAGCAGATCCTCGAGCGCGAGGGACGCCTGCCGGACACCATCATTGCTGCCGTTGGTGGCGGGTCCAACGCAATTGGTCTGTTCCATCCCTTCCTTGACGACAAGAGTGTCGAGATCATCGGCATCGAAGCCGGCGGCCGCGGGCTGGATGGCGAAGAGCATTGCGCCTCGATGAGCGCGGGACGTCCCGGCGTCTTGCATGGCAACCGCACCTATCTCTTGCAGAACAAGGACGGCCAGATCCTCGACGGTCACTCTGTTTCGGCGGGTCTCGATTACCCGGGCGTCGGGCCGGAGCATTCGTGGCTGCGCGATACGGGCCGCGTTTCCTACGTACCGATACTCGACGATGAGGCGCTCGAAGCGTTCACCCTGACAACCCGCACCGAAGGCATAATTCCTGCACTGGAATCCGCCCATGCCATCGCCCATGCGGTGAAAATCGCGCCGAAAATGGCACAGGACAAGATCATGATCGTCAATCTTTCCGGCCGCGGCGACAAGGATGTGCACACGGTCGGGCAGCTTCTAGGGATGGACATCTGATCATGACGACGCGTATCGACAGAAAATTCGCAGCGCTCAAAGCTGAAGGGCGTCCGGCACTCGTGACCTATTTCATGGGCGGCGATCCCGACTTCGACACATCGTTGAAGATCATGAAGGGGCTGCCCGGGGCAGGTTCCGATATCATTGAACTCGGCGTTCCATTCTCCGACCCCATGGCGGACGGACCTGCCATTCAGGCTGCCGGGTTGCGCGCCCTGAAAAAGGGCATGTCGCTGACGAAGACGCTCGATCTCGCCGCGCGCTTTCGGCAGGCCGACGATACGACCCCGATCGTGCTGATGGGATATTACAACCCGATCTACATATACGGCGTCGACCGTTTCCTTGTGGATGCCGTCGCCTCTGGCATCGACGGTCTGATCATCGTCGATCTGCCGCCGGAAATGGACGAAGAACTCTGCATTCCCGCCATCAAGGCCGGGATCAATTTCATTCGTTTGGCAACACCGACGACTGACGACAAGCGTTTGCCGAAGGTCCTGCAGAACACATCGGGCTTTGTCTACTATGTATCGATGAACGGCATTACCGGATCGGCATTGCCTGATACGAGCCGGGTTGCGGCCGCTGTCGAGCGGATCAAGAAGCATACGGACCTGCCGGTCGTGGTCGGCTTCGGCGTCAAGACCGCTGAGCAGGCCAAGGTAATCGGCTCCGCCGCAGACGGCGTTGTCGTCGGCACGGCGATCGTCAATGCTGTTGCCAACACGATCAATCCCGACGGTTCTTTGGTGGCCGATCCCGCCGAAGCCGTTGCCACGATGGTCAAAGGCCTTTCCAGCGGTGTGCGGGCGTCAAGTCTTGCGGCGGCCGAGTAAAGCTCCTAAATCAACCGTTTGCTAGAAGAACAGGACCGATCATGAACTGGATCACGAATTACGTCCGGCCCAAGATCAATTCGATGCTTGGTCGCCGTGAAATGCCGGAAAATCTCTGGATCAAGGATCCTGAATCCGGTGAAATGGTTTTCCATACGGATCTGGAAAAGAACCAGTGGGTCGTACCAACTTCCGGCCATCATATGCGTATTCCCGCAAAGGACCGATTGAAATTCTTTTTCGATGACGGCGTCTTTGAAGTGCTGGAACAGCCGAAAGTTGCGACAGATCCGTTGAAATTCCGCGATGAAAAGCGTTACGTCGACCGGCTGAAGGAACATCGCACCAAGACCGGCCAGGATGATGCGATCATCAACGCACTTGGCACGATCGAGGGACTGCCGATCGTCGTGACCATCCATGATTTCAGTTTCATGGGCGGTTCGCTCGGCATGGCGGCAGGCGAAGCGATCATCAAAGGTTTCGAAACCGCGATCGCCCAAAAGAAACCACTGGTGCTTTTCGCTGCCTCGGGCGGTGCTCGCATGCAGGAGGGAATTCTTTCCCTGATGCAGTTGCCGCGCACGACAGTCGGCGTCGAAATGCTGAAGGAAGCTGGTCTGCCTTACATCGTCGTCCTCACCAATCCGACGACAGGCGGCGTTTCCGCCTCTTACGCAATGCTTGGTGATATCCACATCGCCGAACCCGGTGCATTGATCGGCTTTGCCGGACAGCGCGTCATTGAACAGACCATCCGTGAAAAATTGCCCGAAGGGTTTCAACGCGCCGAATATCTGAAGACGCATGGCATGGTGGATATGGTCGTGCCGCGGCCGGAATTGAAAGCAACGATCGCCCGGCTGTTGAAAATGCTGATGGGTGAAGCGGCCACGGAAATTGCTGAAGAACACCCGAACGAACAGGCCGTGGTGCCGGTACCGGTCGAAACCGAAGCTTGATGCCGACCTGCTTTTTGAATTGGCTGTGCAATGCCATCGCGTGCTGAACAAGAGATCGACCGGCTCCTCGGGCTCCACCCCAAGGGCTTCGATCTGTCTCTCGGCCGTATAACGCGCCTATTGGACACGCTGGGCAATCCGCAGCTGCGGATACCGCCGGTAATCCACGTCGCAGGCACCAATGGCAAGGGTTCTGCCGTCGCCTTCTCGCGGGCGCTGCTTGAAGCCGCAGGCTACACGGTGCACGTCCACACTTCGCCGCATCTCGTACGCTGGCATGAGCGCTATCGGATTGGCGCGCCAGGCGGCGGCAAGATCGTCGACGACGATGTGCTGGCGGATGCGGTCAAGCGGGTTGCCGACGCCAATGCCGGACAGGCAATCACCGTCTTCGAGATTCTTACCGCTGTCACTTTCGTTTTGTTTTCGGAACACCCGGCGGATGCTGTCATCCTCGAAGTTGGTCTTGGCGGGCGGTTCGATGCGACCAATGTCATTCCCGAGCCGGCCGTCAGTGTCATCATGCCCATTTCGCTCGATCACCAGCCCTATCTCGGCGACCGTGTGGAACTGATTGCCGCGGAAAAGGCTGGCATCATCAAGCCGCGTTGCCCTGTTGTCATCGGCTCCCAGGAAGAAGAAGCCGTTCGCATGGTGCTGATCGAGACCGCCGAACGCCGCGATTGCCCATTTACGGTGTATGGCCAGGATTTCCTCAGCTTCGAAGAACGCGGGCGCATGGTCTATCAGGACAATAAGGGCTTGATGGACCTGCCTTTGCCGGCGCTGCTCGGCCGCCACCAGCTGGCGAACGCTGCTGCAGCAATCCAGGCGGTCAGAACTGCCGGCTTCAAGGTGCCGGAGCAGGCCGTCGAACGGGCGATGGCAAACGTCGAGTGGCCCGCCCGGATGCAGCGGCTCATCAAGGGCAAGCTGGTGGATATGGCGGTTCCGGGTTCGGAAATCTGGCTCGATGGCGGACACAACCCCGGAGCGGGGCTGGTGATCGCCGAGGCTATTGCCACATTGGAAGATCGCAACCAACGGCCGCTGTTTCTGATCACCGGCATGATCAATACCAAGGATCCTGTTGGCTATTTCCAGGCTTTTACCGGCATGGCGCGGCACGTTTATACGGTGCCGATACGTTCCAGCGGCGCCGGGATTCCACATGACGAGCTCGCGCTTGCTGCCAATGAAGCCGGGCTTTCGGCTGAACCTGTGCATTCAGTCGAAAATGCTCTGAAGATTCTGGCGCATAGCTGGGACACATCCGAGCCGGCACCACGAATTCTTATCGGCGGATCGCTATATCTGGCTGGCGACGTTCTTTCGGACAATGGCACGCCGCCTTTAGACGTAGGCAACAAAAAGCCCGGCACTAAACCGGGCTCTTTTTCGTTCGAATGACTTGAACAATCAAGCAGCCGAATTCCTGATCCAGTCGGACAATTTGCTCTTCGGAGCAGCGCCGACCAGATTGGCAGCAAGTTCACCATCCTTGAACATCAGCAAAGTCGGGATCGAACGTACACCGAACTGGGCAGCCAGTTCCGGATTTTCATCGATGTTGACCTTGGCAATCGTGATCTTGCCTTCCATCTCGGAGGCAATCTCTTCAAGAGCAGGGGCGATCATCTTGCACGGGCCGCACCATTCCGCCCAAAAATCAACGACGACAGGCTGGCCCGCCTGAATGACGTCGGACTGGAAATTGCTGGTGTCGATCTTGACGGTAGCCATGGGCTTTTCCTTGTGTGTTTGTGAATGTGTTGCACATCATGTGGTGAGTTGGCTCGCAATCGTCAAGCTCGGTGTTGTCACGATTTAGTGCAAAAAGTTTAGAAAAGCCTGTAATCCCGCTCACACCATCCGAACGAGCGCGTCGCGCATCGCGTCGGCGGGGATATCGATCAGGTGCGGACCTTCGGTGAAGAGCAGCGCAGCCTCCACAGTCTTGCCCGGATAAAGCGGCTCCAGCAATTGGCGGTAAAGGGCGAGCTGCGCGACATACGCCTCCGGAACCTTGGCGAGACTGGCGGGGGGTGGGCGGTTTGTCTTGTAATCCACGATCAGCACTCGCTTTTCATCGGCCGCCAGCCTGTCGATCACACCCGAAACAGCGTGATCCTTGCCGCGCAGATGCAGTGTTCCCATGATCGCCACTTCTGCAAGCGAACCTGATGCGAAAACCGGCGCATAGCGTGGATCATCTATAACGCCGAGGACCGATTGCAGAGCGTCTTCGATTTCTTGCCGGGGCCAGTCGAAGGCCGCGCGCGAAAGGTAGCGCTCCGCAGCTGGGACCCGTTGTTCGGCGGACAAGTTCGGCAGGGTCTGCAACAAGGCGTGGATGACCGTTCCACGGCGGATCGCGAAAGATGGATCACCCCCATTTACTGTCAATACTGGCGAGCCGGTCACCACGGGCGCTTCGTCGTCCGGTTCGATCAAGACCGAGACGCCGGATGGCGCAAGCGGTCTTGGCAGGCCGGCTTCTCGCGGCATGGGAGAGCGATAGGCCGCAGGAAATGGTTCGGCACGCGCTTCGGAAGGCGCGGCAAGCTCATCGATCGGCGAGTGAGTGCGCTCCGTCACGCGATAGCGCCTGGCGACCACAGTTTCTACGGGATGCTGGAATGGTTCGCTTAATTCACCCAGGGCGGCCTCGACCAAACCATGCCAGGTTTCGGATGCCTGCCGCGGTCCGCGATAGCCGCACACGATCAAGCGATCTTCGGCGCGCGTCATCCCCACATAGAGAAGCCGGCGATATTCTTCTTCGGCGCGAATTTTCAGATTATCGACGATTGTTCCCGTAAAGGCGGTTGCATAGGTCTTGCCGGGAACGAAAAGAAAACCTGGACCTTGCCAGCCATCTTTTTCCTGCAGCTTGAAAGAAAGCAAATTTGGCGTTCGCCCACCTGCCGACGCCGCACTGCCGGAATCGACCAGGAAAACGATGGCCGCCTCCAGCCCCTTGGCTGCATGCACGGTCATGATGCGAACTTCATTGCGGCTCTGATCGAGTTCGCGTTTGATCTCGGGGGTTGCGGCGTCAAGCGTTTCAAGGAATGCCTGAAGTCCGGGGAGGCCAGTCTTTTCCGTAGCAACCGCATAGTTTTGAAACTCGTCTATGACATCGCCGGCTTCATGGCCAAGTCTTGCCAACAGATCACGTCTTGCGCCTCCCGGCCCCAAAATCTCCGCATAGAACTCGAACACCGGTACGGTGTCGGCCCGATTGCGCCAACTCTGCAATCGTTGCGCCGTTGCACTCACGATCAGATCATCGTCGGCACGCGCCTTCAACCGTTGATAGAGTGTTTCATGTTCTGCCCGGCCATAAGCAAGGTCAAACAGTTGTTCATCATTCCACTTGAACAACGGGCTCTTCAACAGTGCTGCAAGCGACAGGTCGTCGGATGGCAGCAGCATGAACCGGCCAAGCGCCACCAGATCCTTGATGGCAATGTGGTCCGTGAGCTTCAACCTGTCAGCGCCGGCGACCGGAACGTGCCGCTTCTTCAGCTCACGCGACAAAGCTGGCATGAACTGATCGCGCTTGCGCACCAGCACCATGATGTCTCGCGCTTCGAGACGCCGGCCCTGCCCCTCGATTACTTCGCCGTTCTTTAGCCAGCTGTCAATTGTCCTGGCAATCTGCTCAGCGAGCCGGACAGGTGGAGCAGGCAGGCTGTCCACGGGTTTGCGCCAATCGTCTTCCTGCGGAGCGCTTTCTGGCGTGATCATGTCCCATATCTGGACCTCGCCGGGATCATGATCGCGAATGGCCGTATGGACGGTCGGGCCGTGCTCGCGTCCGAAGCCCCGATTGGCCTCGGGCCGCGCAAAAACTTTATCGACGGCGGACAAAACATCGGGGGCGGAGCGAAACGAGAAGTTGAGATTGACACGCTCAAAACTCAATTCAGATTGCCTGGTGTTCCTTTCGGTCGCCCTGACCATGTTTGGCAAAATCCTCAGGAATAGCGCCCTGAAACGAATAAATGGACTGCTTTTCGTCACCGACGGCAAACAACGTGCGCCGGATGTCGCGGGCGGATTTGCCGGCAAAAAATTCCTCGCTGAGCAGACGGATGACGCGCCATTGATTGGGGCTCGTATCCTGCGCCTCATCGACCAGAATATGATCGATACCCTTGTCGAGCTTGTATTGTACCCATGGTCCAGCATCCTGACGCGCCAGCAATCTTACCGTACGCACAATCAGATCGTCGAAATCGAGCAGACCATGCGTCTTTTTCATCTGCTGATAGCGGCCGATCAGATCGTCGATCAGAACCAGTGCGGAAAGGGTAAGGCGAAGCACGCGCCATTGTTTAAGACGGTCCAAACCCTGGAATACGCGTTGTGCCGTTTGATCGTAACGATCGATAAAATCCGGATAACGGTCAGTCACCCCCTTGGTCGCGATATAGGAACCGCTTTTGGGATCACCCGTCGCTTTCAGGAACGCCGCCCGCAGTGCTTCCTCGCGTTGGTCGACTTGTTCGTTGAACTTTGCATGAAGCAGAATCAGCGCAAATTCTTGCGCCCGCGTCGCACTCTTTTGTATCTGGAGAATGCCGGACAACATCGATGTGATCGAATTCGTCCACCGGCCAAAGCGTTGACAGAATGCTGTCTTCGGTCTCGTCGCCTTGGAAGCCAAAGTGCGAATAAAAAGCCTGGCGGCGCAGATCATCGTGACCGACTTCACCGATAAATTGCGTCAGATCATGCCGTTTGTTTACTGCCTCGTCGAGCAGTTGCTGCAGACCAAACTCTCCGGCGGCATCGAGCACATCGGCAAAAGCCGCAGCAAGCTCCGTGTTATGGTCAAGGCGCGCTGCCTGCAAAAGTTGGCGACGCGCTTCGCCGACCAGCGCCACCTGCATCATGTCATCCATCAATTCAAAATGGCCGGCAATATTGGCCTCGAGCGGGAATTGATGGAGGATCGCTTCACAAAAGGCGTGGATGGTCTGAATCTTGAGCCCGCCCGGCGTTTCCAGCGCCCGTGCAAACAGACGTCGCGCTTGTGCCAGCCGTTTCGGCCCGGGGCGATTGCCATCGATCTTCTCGATGGTCTCGGCCAACTCACTTTCGTCCAATGTTGCCCAATCGGACAATCGCGCAAAAACGCGGTTCTGCATGACCGCTGCCGCCGCCTTGGTATAGGTCAAGCAAAGAATCTTGGAGGGATCGGTTCCGTCGAGCAGCAGGCGAATGACGCGTTCGGTCAGGACATGCGTCTTCCCCGATCCGGCATTGGCCGAAACCCAGACGGAATCCTTCGGATCGGCTGCCTTGTTTTGATTGGCGATTGTTTCTCTCGGAATGTTGCGCGGCGTCTTCATTCGCCGTCACCGCTATCGTCAGCGCCGCCCGCCGACCATTCCAGCACACGTGCGAGATGATCGTAGTCCCCGGTCAAATCGCTTTCCTTGAATGGCAGTGCCCGCGAAAGATAGCCTTTGTGCGGGTCGCGATAAGCGGTCAGCAACTCGGTCAGGCGGCGCCACGAAAGCTCGCCTAATTCTGGCGCGGACTTCTCGCTGCCGTTGGCAGCCGCTACCGATCTTCAGGATCGATTCCGGATCAACCTTTCCGTTGGGACGAAGCCGTACATAGAGGAGATCCGCCGCATCGCGGGCGCCAACCTCGTGGAAAGCTCCGCGCGCCAGAAGTGCTGCCTCTAGTGCAAGCTGCGGGGACAAAAGCACATGCGCCTGCCGCTTCGATGGTGTCGAACCGGTCTTGTAGTCGATAATCTCAGCCGAACCGTCGCGCCGTAGATCGACTCGGTCGGCACGGCCAGAGAGCGTCACGCCGGTCGTTTCAACGGGAATCTTTCTTGAAGCAATTTCTGGATGACGTGCCGTTATAAGGTGCGCGCGTTGCCGTTCCCATTGGAGGTATTCCGGAACCAACGATTGAAATCGCGGCCACCACACCGCATCGATTTCTTCCGGCAAGGCTACTTCATCGAAAAAACGCCGTCCGATTTCCAGAAGACGTGCGGATGCATCGTCGGTCTGCGGATCGACACCCTCTGCAGTGAAATTTGCCAGGATATCGTGGAACAACGATCCGCGCTCTGCGACATCGGGATCGCGGATCAGCGGTTCGATGGGGCGCAGGCGCAGGATGCGCCGGGCAAAGATCGCGTAAGGATCGCGCCTGAGCGTCTCAATCTCCGTGACGGAGAAATGCTTTGGCCGAGCGCCTAAAGGTGGCTTGGGTTCGGGCCGCTTGACGAAATCTTCGTCTG
Source organism: uncultured Alphaproteobacteria bacterium (assembly GCA_963776115.1). Lineage (GTDB taxonomy): Bacteria > Pseudomonadota > Alphaproteobacteria > Rhizobiales > Rhizobiaceae > Phyllobacterium. Next base: position 157,997 of record CAVZLS010000017.1, read on the forward strand.
GCGCAGTATCGATCTCCCGCGCCCAGTTCAGGTATTTCGCACCCAGCATGCGCAATTCCGCGGTTGCAGTTTTGCCAAGAACTGTTTCGAGGCGCTGTAACCAGCGCGAGGCAACCGTCGGAGCGTTGGCGGCGCGCTGCGCCCGCGTGAGAATGACGCGGTCCATGCCCATCGCCATCTGGAAATCATGAGCTGCAAGACCGGTGCGCCGTTCCGGTGGTTCAAGATTGATGATTGATTTCATTGGCCGCGACATGAAGGGATCATTGCGGGTTTTGCCCGGCCATGACCCTTCGTTCAGACCGCCGATGACGACCGTATCGACCGTCTGCAAACGGGCTTCCAGTGCCCCCCAGATAAAGAGGCGGGGATGCGCACCGGCCTTGGGCTTGACCACCTCGCCCGCGACCAGCGCCTCGATCATCGACGGCCATTCGGAAGGCATGAACTCCAACCCTGCATCTGCCGATATCAAATTGCGCAGGAAGGCGGCGAACTGTTCGCCAGCAGCGCCGGAATAGAGCGCCGCGATATCGCCTTGGTCGTCCCGTGCCAGATTTTCCAGACTGGCGACCGTGGCATGGATAATCTCCGCCATCTCCACCGGAACTTCTCTGGAAGCAAAGGTCGCCAGCGGTTGCATACTTTGCGTGAGCGCGTCGCAGGTCAAGCGGGCAGCCTCGATGTGCGCCACGGTAATTTGCCGGAGCCAAACGGGTTCAAATGGTGTTGTGCTTGCGTCAGAAAGGCGTTTTTCGAAGAAAGACCGTAGCCCGGACAAGTGTAGCGCGGCCGGTGCCACCGCGAAGCGACACGAGTTCAATGGTTTCTGCAGCTTGCCTAACAGCGGAACGTTCGAGGCCGAGCCGGGTCAAGGGATGTTTGAGAAGCGCGAGCAATGCGACAGGATCGCCAGGATTGAAGATTGTCTCAAGTGCCAGCCGCATCAGTGTGGCTGGTTGCGTTTCGCGCAGGGCATGACCGCCGGAATCATCGGCTGTGATATTGAAGCGTGCGAGCTCGGTCGAGACACGCCGCGCAAGATCGCGATCCGCCGTGATTAAGGCTGCCGTCTTGCCTGGCTGGTTAATCGCATCGCGCAAGGCGACCGCCACCGCGAGAGCTTCTTCCCGTTCATTCGCGGCCTCCACAAGCGCAATAGGCGCGATGGCAGCCAAGAACCTGCCATCGTCACGGTCTATATCGGCCCATGCTTCACTCGTGTCTGCGGGGCGCATCGCCTCGGCCAGCAAAGCCTCGCGTGCACGTTTTGGCGCTGCGACGTCTCCCAACTGGATGACGTCCTGACGCAGAACGCCGAGCTGGCTCAATAGCTTTCTCAAACCATATTGCGGGTGACCGAAGATCGATGGGCTATCGATGGTATTGGCCAGAAGTTCCCAACTTGCCGCGTCCATGTCACGATCGACGCCGGGCAGGACCAGAGCACCTTGTGGCAGGCGAGCGATGGCGGCGAGCAGCTGTGCGGTGGCGGGTATGGAACCCGTGGAACCGGCGGCGATGACCGGCCCGGCCGGCGGGCTGCGCAACAGACGCTCGGCTTCGAGTTCTATCAGCCGATTGCGATGTGCGGCAGGATTGGATCGATGCCGATCGGCAAGAACCTCAGGCCAAAGACTGGTGACTATCCCCAGGAAGTCCAGAGTTACCTGCCACCAGTTCGGCAGATCCTCCGACACAATGTTGGAGAGCGACGACCAGCCCATGGCTTCGGTCTCAACCTGATCCATCAAGCTTGCAAGATCGCGCGCCAGCCAGATCGCATCGGCGGTCGTAGCCGGGATCGCGATCTCTTCGTTGCCGAAAAGTGCCCGGACGTGGTCGGGCAGACGTTCGCGCCAAGGCCTCACCAGCCGCGCGAGCAGCAGCAAGCGTTCTGTCGAGCCTATCGGTGGCAGGAGATCGAAAAACGCATCCGATCCCATATCGAACATCGCCGCATCTTCATCCACATCACCAAGCGGCCGGATGACCGGGAGGATAGCAGACCTGGCCGGGCTCGTTTCGACCAGCAAGGAGCGAAGGGTGCGTGCAGCGCGGCGCGTCGGCACGTAGATCGTTGCATGCGCCAACGCCATGGGGTCCGACGGATCGGCCGGATAACCTGGTACAAGGGTGCCCGATCGCAGCGCGTCAACCAAAGCGGGCAGAAACGGAATGCCCGGTGCTATGGAGAATATGCGCGAATGCCCGTGCTCAACCATTGACCGTCTGTCTGGCGATGGCGGCTTCCGCCTCGCCAATCGCATCAGGTGTTCCGACCGTCAGCCACAAGCCCTCCATCCGCCGGCCATAAAGCCTGCCCTTGGCGATCGCCGCATCAAAATAGCGATTGAGCGAGGCCTTGCCCGCCACGGCGCCCGCGAAAATCCGTGGATGGATAATGGCTGCACCGGCATAAATATTGGGCGACGTTTCGCCAATTCCGAGGCGGCGCAGGCGACCGTCGTTGTCCATGTGGAAATCACCGCGCCCATCATAGCCGGTGGCCTGATCCTTTGCTGCAATCATCAGCAGAATATCCATGCGCGCATCATCCCATCCTTCGGCCAACAGGACAAGATTGGGCTTCGGTCCATCCACCCAAAAAGTGTCGGCGTTGACCACATAGAAGGGATCGAAGCCGATCTTTGGAAGAGCGTTGATGATACCGCCGGCAGAATCGAGCAGTTCATTGCGCTCGTCCGAAATGATAATCGCTGGCGTTCTCCGCTTTGCCAGATGTGCATCGACCTGATCGGCAAGATAATGGACGTTGACGATAGCTCGATCGACGCCCACATTTTCAAGCGCTTCGAGTCCCCAATCGATTAATGGTTTGCCGGCTACTTTTACCAGTGGTTTTGGCGTCGTATCGGTAATTGGAGCCATGCGCTTGCCAAGGCCGGCTGCCAAGACCATTGCCGTATGCGGACCTGCCATCAATCAAATCTCCGAAGAAAGTATTCCTGCCTTTTCGCACCATTGCTTGACCGGCGCCAGTGCAGGATGAACGATAACGCGATCAAGATAGGAGCGGATGCGCGGCAGATGTTTCAGATAAAAAGACTTGCCGTCGCGTTCGTCGAGCCGAATGAAAATACCGAGTATCTTGGCGTTGCGCTGTGCCGCCATGATAGCGAAAGCCTTGCGAAACAAAGTTTCGTCGAAACCGGGATCAGCCGAGCGCCGTTCGTCGATATAGGCGCCAAGCAAATGATCCTGCATCTCCGGGGCAATTGTGACGCGCGCATCGAAGATCAACGACGCAACGTCGTAGGCTGACGGTCCAATCATGGCGTCCTGAAAGTCAATAAGTCCGACACGATTTATACCATTTTCGTTTTCGCGCCATAGGATGTTGGGTGAGTGAACATCGCGCAGGAGAAGGCTTTTCTCCGTATTATTTAGTTGGCTGAATACTTTATCCCATGCGGCCACAAATTCTGCCTTTTGGACGGGTCCGAGCGCTGCTCCACTTATCCGCGGCACATACCAATCGGACAGAAGCTCGACCTCGATCATCATGGCATCGCGATCGAAATCGTGGATATGATGGGAAATGCCTGCGCCTAAATTAATATCCTTGGACCAGGAATGCTGGTGCAGGCTTGCCAGCAAACGAACCGTTGCTTCATAGCGTTCGAGGATTGGCGCACCTTCGCCATCCAGTATCCCATCGCTGCCAAGATTTTCAAGGATGAGAAAACCGTTCTCCAAGTCCTGTGCGGCGATTTTCGGCACCGTGAAGCCGCGTGATGCAAGCAGCCCGTCAAGTGCGACGAACGCAGTCACGGATTGGGAAAGGTGCGCGATTTGCATGTAGGTCTTGCCGTCGCGAAGGACTGGACCACCTGGATTGTAGGGCGAATTCATGAGAATAAACGGGGGCTCCTCGCCCGTCGCAATGGTTTCATAACCACGGGCTGAAGCATCGCCAAGCAGATAGCGCCGTTCGGCCGTGGCAAATCCTTCCTTGGCGAGAAACTTGCGAACCGCCAGGGAGCGTTGCAGCCGTGCCAATGCAGTCGGTTCGCCCTCGATCAATGCCTTCCGGCCGTCGCCGTCATTCACAAGCGTCACCTTCAAGCTGGACGCGGACAATGCATCCCTCCGCCCGTTCCGGCCACTCTACCACGACGACGCCATCTTCCAGGGCTTCATCAAGACCGAGCTCATCCACCTCGTCGGCAGAAGTCAGGCGAAAAAGATCGACATGACTTATTGGCAGGCGCAACTCCGGATAGGACTGCACGATGGTGAAGGTCGGGCTCGGTACCTCATAAAGATTGTCATCGGCGATGGTTCGTATCAGTCCCCGTGCGAGCGTCGACTTGCCGGCACCGAGATCTCCGGACAACGTGACGAGATCACCCTTGCGCAACGCCAGAGCCAGATCCTGGCCAAGCCTTGTCGTATCCTCGGGTGTTGCAAGTTGAATGATGATTGATGTCATGGAGAGTTTATTCGGCAGCGATGCTGAATGTGCGCGCCTCCACCGGGAACCGGCAGGTAACCAGCGTGCCTTTGCCGGCACCGCTATCGATATCGACCGTACCACCGTGCAATTCGACGAAACCCTTGACAATGGAAAGTCCGAGGCCGGCTCCACGCTTGCGGCCGCCATTCGGATAGGGCTGGAAGCGCTTGAAGATACTGTCGAGGACATAGTCCGGCATACCTGGCCCATTGTCCTTGACGCTAAACACCATTTCGGCCTGCTCGCGCCAGCATGCGAGCGTCACCGTGCTGCCTTCAGGCGCATAGTTGGCGGCATTGCTGAGAAGATTGGATAGAACCTGCTTGACCCGGCTGGCATCGGCACGGAACGAACCCGTTCCTGGTGCGATGCGGATGTCGAGCAGGATATTATGCTCCCTGAATCGTTCCGCCACTTTCTCGGATGCAGTGGTGATCGCATCGGTGACCGACACATCGCTGATATCGAGTTCCATGATACCGGCGTCGACGGTAGCGAGATCGAGAATGTCGTTGACGATCGTCAGCAGCACCGAAGAGGACGTGCCGATGTGATCGAGATAATCGCGTTGACGGTCATTGAGCGGCCCTGTCATCGGCGTCTGCAGAAGTTCGGTAAAGCCGATGATATTGGTCAAAGGCGATCGCAACTCATAGGACACATGCTGGACGAAATCGTTCTTCAGCTCATCCGTCCGCTCCAGAGCTTCATTCTTCTCCTTCAGCGCGCGCTCCACTTGCACCGAGTCCGTCACATCAACGAAAGTCAGCATGGTCTGGCCGTTTGGCAGCGGCGCCGTCGCGTAGTAGAGAATTTTGCCGGAGCTCAGTTCGAGATGTCCCGAGAGGGACAGTCGCTCGTCGTCAAAACCAGTCACGGTGGTGACAAAGGTTTCCCAATGCGCAGCATCCGAGACCGGTTCACACAGCCGGCGAATGGCCGAAATGTGCATACCTTCAGAGATTTGCTCGCGCTTCAGCGACCAGAGGGAAGCGAAAGCAGGATTCGATAGACGAATCTTTCCGTCTGAGCCGAAAACGGCGACGCCTTCCGCCAGATGGTCCAACGTCTGACCCTGCACCTTGATCAACGTGTTGTAACGGCTTTGCAGCTCGAGCTTCTCCGTAAGGTTTTCGAAGACCCAGGTCACCCCGCCCTTTGGCTGCGGATTGACGATGACACGCAGCGTGCGCCCATCGGTCAGATACCAGATGTGCTCCTGCGATTCGACCGAATGATAGGCCGACAAGACCGTTTCCTTCCACCGGCGCCAATCTTGCTGCTCCGGCAGGATTCCATCACTGCGGAAGCGATCGAGCAGCATCGCATTGTCGGGGCTACTCTCAAGGAATGCCGTGTCCAGTCCCCAGAGCTTGGCAAACGCCTGGTTATGGAACTGCAGCTTGCGATTGGCGTCGAACATCGCGACAGCAGTGTTCAGCTGGTCGAGTGTGTCCGAATGATTGAGAACCGTTCGCTTGAACTCCTCACGGATCAGTTCGACTTCGCTGACGTCAGTCGCGAGGCCGGCCGAACCCACACTACTGGCAACATCGGTGACCCGGAATACATGACGATCGCCACCAACCACTGTCGAAAGCTGATCCTGGAAGCGCCGGTTTGCTAACTTGTCGCGTTCGATCTTTTCTCGCGCCTGTGCGCCGAACAATTCGCGACCGTCGCGAATCGCAATCTGCGGATCGCGAACATCGACAGCCTTGGCATAGGCCATGTTCACCCAGTTGAGACGGCCATCCCCATCACGGCTCCAGGACGGCATATCGATCGATTCCAGCAAGCCGCGCAGTGTGGTGACGGCCTCATTGAGCTGATAGTTTTCAGACTTGAGCAGCGCTTGCGCGACCCGGGTCTCACCAAGATTGATGAAACGCACTATTGCATAACCGCCGGAGGTGCGACCCTGAACTTCCAGCGGTGCGCCCTTCGAGGTTTCAACCGCAATGTCGAATGGGCGGGCTTTCTCGCGCAAAGCCGAGATGGAACGATCAAGCAGCGTAACGGAATCGACACGAAGCCATCGCCCGAAGGCCAAAAACAGCGCGCGACCTTCTGGCACGCCAATCTCCGGAGGAAGAGTGCCGATGAGATTGGGCGTACTCGAAGCGCCTTCCCACACGATCACACGCTGATCCTTGAGATTAAGCAGAGCCTCATTTCGCTGGACCGTCACGTTGAGGTCCGCAACTTTGTCGCGCAGCTGGCGATTTTCCTGGGCAATGCGACTACGCTCGCGAATAAGCCAGCCGGCGGAAAGCAGCGCTGCACCCATGGCGCCGAGGAAAATAGCGAACTGCACGACTTCGAACGTGCCGACCTCTACGCCAAAGGGTGTCGTGATTTTTCCGAGCGCGTCCTGTGCACGAGCTGACGGGGAAGACATCAACAGGACCGGCAGAGCTGAACTTGTGCCTTTAGCCAAGATCCTCCGCAGTCTCTTCAGCACCGGTCCGTGTGCTGCATTTTTACTGCGAACATCACTTGTCCCAATTTTCATATCAACCGTCGCTGCCCCATCCTGACGAATGCCAGCTATTCCCTTCCGCTTGCTTTTTTAAACAAGCGGCCCACCTGGAATAGCGTCATCCCGAATCACTACAATAAACCTTGAGCGAATCGACGGGAAGAACTAGCCGCAAAAAAGAAAACCGAAGGATTTGTCAATCCTTCGGTTTCTATATCTTGTGGGTATATACTAGTCAGATCAATATCTGTAGTGGTCTGACTTGAAAGGGCCCTTCGGCGTCACGCCGATATAGGCAGCCTGTTCTTCCGAAAGGACCGACAATTTCGCGCCGAGCTTGTCGAGATGCAACCGGGCAACCTTTTCATCGAGGTGCTTCGGCAGGACATAGACTTCATTCTTGTACTGTTCGCCGCGGCTATAAAGCTCGATCTGAGCCAGAACCTGATTGGTGAACGAGGCGGACATGACGAAGCTTGGATGCCCCGTAGCATTGCCGAGGTTGAGGAGACGGCCTTCCGAGAGAAGCAGCAGCCGCTTGCCATCCGGGAACGAGATCATGTCGACCTGCGGCTTGATGTTGTTCCACTTGAGATTGCGCAGGGCGACGACCTGAATCTCGTTATCGAAGTGACCAATATTGCCGACGATGACCATGTCCTTCATCGCGCGCATGTGCTCGATGGTGATGACGTCCTTGTTGCCGGTCGTCGTGATGATGATGTCGGCAGTCGGGGCCGCATCTTCGAGCGTCACAACTTCGAAACCATCCATCGCGGCCTGCAACGCACAGATCGGATCGACTTCCGTCACCTTGACGCGGGCGCCGGCACCAAGCAGCGACTGTGCCGAACCTTTGCCCACATCGCCGTAACCGCAGACGACAGCGACCTTGCCAGCCATCATTACGTCGGTAGCGCGGCGGATGCCATCAACCAGCGATTCCTTGCAGCCATACTTGTTGTCGAATTTCGACTTGGTGACGCTGTCGTTGACGTTGATTGCAGGGAAGGGCAACAAGCCCTTCTTCTGCAGCTGATACAGGCGATTGACGCCGGTCGTGGTCTCTTCAGTGACACCCTTGATGGCATCGCGCTGCCTGGTGAAGAAGCCAGGCGTTTCTTTCATGCGCTTTTTGATCTGTGCGAAGAGGATTTCCTCTTCTTCGCTCTCCGGCTTCGACAAAACATCTTCGCCAGCCTCGGCACGTGCACCGATGAGAATGTACATCGTGGCATCGCCGCCATCGTCGAGGATCATGTTGGAAGGCTGACCATCCGGCCACTGGAAAATCTTGTCCGTATAGGTCCAGTACTCTTCGAGCGACTCACCTTTGACGGCAAAAACCGGCGTTCCGGTTGCAGCAATCGCTGCGGCGGCGTGATCCTGTGTGGAGAAGATATTGCACGAGGCCCAGCGAACTTTCGCGCCAAGCGCCTGCAATGTCTCGATCAAGACCGCTGTCTGGATCGTCATGTGGAGCGACCCGGTGATACGCGCGCCCTTGAGCGGTTGTGTCTTGCCGAATTCTTCGCGGCTGGCCATCAGGCCCGGCATTTCTGTTTCGGCGATATCCATTTCCTTGCGGCCCCATGCGGCCAGCTCAAGGTCCTTGACGATGTAATCCTGTGTGTCGGCCATCTCGTGTCAGCTCCGTCTTCGTTTTCATTTGGCCGCGCACTATCTGATCGGGCGACCGGAGATGACGTTGACTAGCAGATTAGACCTCGCCGCACAATGGGATATAAAGAAATCCTTATGCGTGCATATGATTCGACAAGGAGAGTTACATCAATCAGGCTTCTTCGCCGAACTTGTCGGCAATGAGCCCGCCGAGAGCCTTCATCAACTCGCGCGCCTGTACACCGGAGGCGCTGACCTTGATGCAGCAGCCGGGAGACGCCGCAAGCATCATCAGGCCCATGATCGAAGTGCCGCCGACGGTCATCCCATCCTTTTCGACCCGGACATGAACGTCGTAGCCATCGACGAGCTGGACGAACTTGGCAGACGCGCGTGCGTGGAGACCACGCCGGTTGACGATCTCGAATTCCTCGACAAGTGCGTTATCCGGGTCAAACGTACCGGTTGTTTCGGCAGTCAGGCGCATCTATTTCCTCTTTGAGCATAAGCCCTATTTGGCTGTCAGCACCTGACTGGCCACATTGATATACTTCCGTCCTGCATCCTGACCTTCGCGCAATGCTGCTGCCATGTCATTGGTAACCCGCACACTGGAAAGCTTGATCAGCATCGGCAGGTTAACTCCGGCAATGACTTCGATCCGTCCCGATTCCATCACCGAGATGGCCAGATTGGAAGGCGTACCACCAAACATGTCTGTCAGGATAATAACGCCCGAACCATTGTCGGCACGGGCAACTGCATCGACGATGTCACGCCGCCGCTGCTCCATATCGTCATCCGCACCGATCGAGACGGTTTCCAAATATTCCTGCTGGCCGACCACATGCTCCACGGCATGATGAAATTCTTCAGCCAGTCTTCCGTGCGTCACAAGCACGAGTCCGATCATTCTGAAACTGCTCCTGTCGCGCCAGCCCCTTGGGTTTGGGCTTTTTACTGCGCATTGAATGCCCCGTTTGGCAGGTGTCGCATTTTGGCAGGACGAATCGTGAAGGCAAGCGGAAAAATGGCCTAAGCAAGACGGTCAGTCATTTTATCGCAGTGCAACATTGCAACCATTTGAATCAATTGTCCTATTTTTTCCAAAACGCCCGGAAAAGCCTCGCCTCCACGGCCCGGCAAGCTGCTTCCACCTCCCGTTCAGGTAAAATTAGATGTGGCATCGCGACGCCTTCGAGCACTATTCTAGCGTCACCAGCAAATCGAATGGCTTGTCCGGGCTTGGTCAGTTCAACGGCAAGATGGATCACCCCGCAAGTCTCAAAATCAACCGTATGCAAGCCCGAGCCGCGCACCTCCATGCCGCCCTGCAATGAGGCAGGGGCAGCGCAGATCAAGCGGCCGGATATGGCTTGCAAAAGACACTGATCATCGCAAATCAGAGCGGCAAATGCGCCTCTGGAAGCCGCTCGCCGCATCAGTTCACTGGCAATCGATGATTTACCTGATCCGGAAGGGCCTGAAATTAGGATGCCGCGATCGCCGACGAGGACCGCGGTCGCGTGCACATGCCCGTCCGGCTCGACAATCATCAGACCTCGACTGGAATAATGGCGATGAACTTCGCACCGAGATAATTGTCAGAGTCTTTGGGGTCGATGATGTTTTCGGCATTCAACGTGCCGCCGTGAGCCTCGATGATCTGACGGCTGATAGATAATCCCAGGCCCGAGTTCTGGCCGAAGGCCTCTCCGGATGGCCGATCCGTATAAAACCGCTCGAAAATCCGGTCGATCTGTTCCACTCGGATACCTGGGCCGTTGTCTTCGACGGTAATTCTGATGCGGTCGCCCATATGCTCCAGGGTCACTGTGATAACGCCGTCCTCGACGGGAACGAAAGACCGCGCGTTTTCGATCAGATTGGAGACGACCTGGCCGAGCCGAAGATCATGGCCAGCAACAAAGAAACCCTTCCTGTTGTTCGGCAACTTACCCACGACCAATTCGATGCGGGTGTCTTTCTTGTTCCGCCGCACCTCGCGGGCAGCCGTAACGAGATTGCCCAGCAGATATTTGAGATCGACGTGCTCTGAATCCTCACGTGCGAGTTCAGCGTCCAGTCGCGAGGCGTCAGAGATATCGGTGATCAGGCGATCGAGGCGGCGCACGTCGTGCTGGATCACATCCATGAGCCGTTTCTTCGACTCTTCGTTTCTGGCAAGCGGCAGCGTCTCCACGGCGCTTCGCAACGAAGTCAGAGGATTTTTGAGTTCGTGGCTCACGTCGGCGGCAAAACTCTCAATCGACTCGATGCGAGCATAGAGCGCATTGGTCATGTCGCGGATCGATGTCGAAAGGTGGCCGATTTCGTCTTGCCGCTCGGAAAAATCCGGTATCTCCTCGCGATTCTTCACCCCGTGCCGGACACGATCGGCAGCGGCAGCAAGACGGCGAAGCGGATTGGCAATTGTCGACGCGAGGAAGAGCGACAAAATAGCCATGACCAGCGCGGCAACCGTAAAGACCCGGATGATCGCATAGCGCTCGCCTTGAACAATCTTGTCGATATCGCCGCCTTCCGTCGAAAGAAGCAGAACGCCGAGCACGGCACGAAACCGCTGGATCGGCACTGCGACAGAGACGATCTGCTCTCCCTTTTCGGTCATGCGGACAACGGTTGCCGGCGAACCGGTCAACGCCTTCATGATTTCAGGATAGGAGGATCCATTGCCACCAGGCTGTTCCTGATAAACCGGCAGGTCGCTACGGCGCAAAAGCCGTGTCATGCGGTTGGTCAGGCGTTCGAAAAAGCTCGGCTCCTCGCCATCGATCGGCGGAAGTTCGTACCGCAGAACCTGACCGCGCGAATAGAGATGGCGCGAATCCAGCAGCAGATTGGAATCCCGGTCATAGATGCGAGCACGCGTACGCGTCGGTGAGATCAGCCTGCGCAGAACCGGCGCCACGCGCTCCGGATTGATGGGGAAATCGAGATTGTCCAGAACGTCGGGCGACGGCGTAATACTCTGACCAGCCTGCAGTTCCAGCAGCTTCTCAGGATCGATGGCGATGGAATTCGTATCGACCGTTGCCGATGACGCTATGGCACCAGCGATGATCTCGCCTTGCGTCATCAGGCTCTCAACGCGAGCATCGATCAACCCGTCGCGGAACTGATTGAGATACATGATCCCGGACAGAAGCACGGCAAGGCCGGCCAGATTGAGAAAGAGAATGCGCCGGGTCAGGCTTGAGAACAGATAGTTGCCGAAGACACGGTTGAGCGGACGGAAAAAACGCCGCAAAGCCAGCGAACGCTTGCGGCGCATAACGGCGCTTTTGCGCGTGATATTGCCGCCTTGCAGTTCGGCTACCATCTTTGCCTCAGAACATCGTGATTCGGTTGGCTCATCGCATTCATGCAGCGGCGAGACAACCTTGTTTTACAGCGTATCACGCAGCTTTGAAAGCTCAGTGCGTCCCGCCGGAAACCGCATCAGGTTTCGCGGAAGCGATAGCCAACGCCGTACAGGGTTTCGATCATGTCGAAATCATCGTCGACGACCTTGAACTTCTTGCGCAGGCGCTTGATGTGGCTGTCGATGGTACGATCGTCTACATAAACCTGCTCATCATAGGCTGCATCCATCAAAGCATCCCGGCTTTTGACTACACCCGGGCGCTGAGCCAGCGAGTGCAAGATCAGAAATTCGGTCACGGTCAACGTCACCGGTTCACCCATCCATGTGCAGGTGTGACGCTCCTGGTCCATGACGAGCTGGCCGCGCTCAAGCGATTTTGTCTGGGGGCTGCCGGGCTTTGCTGCGCTTTCCCTCGCTGCGACGCGGCGCAGAACCGCCTTTACCCGCTCGACGAGAAGACGCTGTGAAAACGGCTTGGTGATGAAATCGTCGGCACCCATCTTGAGCCCGAACAGTTCGTCAATCTCATCGTCTTTGGAGGTCAGGAAAATGACCGGCAAATCGGACTTTTGACGCAGACGACGCAGAAGTTCCATCCCATCCATGCGCGGCATCTTGATGTCGAAAATGGCGAGATTCGGCGGACGGGCCATCAAACCATCGAGTGCAGAGGCACCGTCGGTATAGGTTTCGACACGATAGCCCTCCGATTCAAGCGCGATCGATACGGATGTCAGAATGTTGCGATCGTCGTCGACGAGCGCAATAGTCTGCATTGCGGGTACTTCCCTCATGCCCTGCCTTTCATCATGTCATCAAAACAACTGTGCTTGTGCCGGACAAATTAGGTACAAAATGTGGCACAGATCGCGAGTCGTGTCATCCCTGCCGGTTTCACCTGCTTTTACGCTAACGGAAGGATGGCCAAAATTTCCCTTATCTAAAACGATTTAAAAAAATTTAAATTCTTTAAATCGATTAAACGTTTGATACTATTCAGTATTTCTGCTTTTGAACATGGGGAGCCGCATTCATGCTGGAAGATGCAGGAAGCGGCACAATTTGACTTGACCCCTCAACGCATTCTTAAACAATGGCGGACACATGACTAGAGAGACCGGTATTCATAACGCGACGATCGCGCTCGGCACCTCAGGCTTGAAGGATGTTTCGGCGGTCTATTATAATCTGGGAGCCGCGGAACTCTACGAGGAGACCTTGCGCAGAGGCGAAGCAGAGCTGACGGCGCAGGGTGCGCTTGTTGCTCGTACCGGCCAGCATACCGGGCGCTCGCCAAAGGACAAATTCGTCGTGCGCGACGCGTCAACCGACGCTCATGTCTGGTGGGACAATAACGCGCCGATGTCACCTGAGGCATTTGAGCTGCTCTATGCAGATTTTATGGAGCAGGCAAAGGGCAAGGAACTGTTTGTCCAGGATCTCATCGGCGGCGCCGATGAAGAGTACAGACTGAACACGCGCGTCATCACTGAATTTGCCTGGCATTCACTGTTCATCCGCAATTTGCTGATCCGCCCGGATCGTGCCGCCCTGCCTGATTTCGTGCCGCAGATGACGATCATCGACCTTCCGTCCTTCCGCGCCGATCCCGCAAAGCATGGCACGCGCTCGGAGACAGTAATTGCCGTCGATCTCAATCGCATGATCGTGCTGATCGGAGGCTCGGCCTATGCCGGCGAAATGAAAAAATCCGTCTTCACGGCGCTCAACTATATTCTCCCGGCCAAGGGCGTCATGCCGATGCATTGTTCGGCCAATGAGGGCCCGGACGGCGATACTGCCGTCTTTTTCGGTCTATCGGGTACGGGCAAGACCACGCTGTCCGCTGATCCTACCCGTACACTGATCGGCGATGACGAACATGGCTGGGGCGAGCACGGTGTCTTCAATTTCGAGGGTGGTTGCTACGCCAAGACCATTCGCCTTTCCGCCGAGGCGGAACCGGAAATTTACGCGACGACCCAGCGTTTCGGCACTGTGCTTGAGAATGTCGTTCTCGACGAAAACCGGGAGCCGGATTTCAACGATGGTTCGCTGACGGAAAATACGCGCTGCGCTTATCCCCTCGACTTCATCCCGAATGCATCGAAGACCGGCAAGGCAAGCCATCCGAAAAACATCATCATGTTGACCGCGGATGCCTTCGGCGTCATGCCGCCCATCGCCAAACTTACCCCGGCGCAGGCAATGTATCACTTCCTCTCCGGCTACACCGCCAAAGTCGCCGGTACGGAACGCGGCGTGACCGAACCCGAGGCAACATTCTCGACGTGTTTCGGTTCACCTTTCATGCCGCGTCATCCGTCGGAATATGGCAATCTTCTGCGCCAGCTGATCGCCGATCACAACGTCGATTGCTGGCTGGTAAACACAGGCTGGACCGGTGGAGCTCATGGCACAGGCAAGCGCATGCCCATCAAGGTCACGCGGGCGCTGCTTGCCGCGGCGCTCGACGGTTCGCTGAAGAACGCGCAGTTCCGGACAGACCCGAATTTCGGTTTTGCAGTCCCTGTTGCCGTGCCGGGCGTAGATGATGCGATCCTCGATCCCCGCTCGACCTGGGCGGATAAGCCCGGCTATGACGCCCAGGCAACAAAGCTGGTTGATATGTTTATTCGCAACTTCGGCAAGTTCGAAGGCCACGTTGACGGTGACGTCAGGGCGGCAGCTCCACATACGCCGGTCGCGGCGGAATAATCGCCTGTCTTTTTGCAAATTCAAAACCCCGCTGGTGTCCAGCGGGGTTTTGTTGCATTTTGCGGCACTGTGGGGGTGCTTTCCGCGAATCAAAGATTAGGCTACCAATCCTTTCATGGAAGAGAGCCGCAGCCGGATCAAAATAAGCAATAGAATCTGGGTCGACGAGGACGATCTGGAGGAAAGCTTCATTCGCTCAGCCGGCCCCGGCGGACAAAATGTCAACAAAGTCTCGACGGCTGTACAACTGCGGTTCTTGGCGGCGCGTGCCGGTTTGCCAGACGATGTTTTTTCGCGCCTCATCAAACTTGCGGGCCAAAGGGCGACCAAAGACGGCGATGTGCTTATCGAGGCCAACCGTTTTCGCACGCAGGAGCGCAACAGGCAGGACGCGCGCGAGCGCATGATTGCACTGATTGCGAAGGCCGCAGAGCCGCCACCGCCACCGCGCAAGAAAACCAGACCAACAAAGGGATCGATCGAGCGCCGCCTCAAGGAGAAGTCAGGCCGCGCCGATGTCAAAAAGATGCGCGGCAAGGTCAAAGGAGATTAGCAAGAGAAACGAATATTAACCGCAGGTATTAATCTTGGCTTTTCAACTGCTTCGCAGAATGCCACAACACTATTTCGGTTTGAACAATCAACAGGAGCCAGACATGGGACTATTTGATTTCGTTAAATCCGTAGGCAAGAAAATCGGCATTGGCGACGACGAACCAAGTGCCGATGCGCTGAAGAAAGAACTCGATTCCCACAAGCTTGGTACCGAAAATGTCCAGGTAGTGGTTGAAGGTGACAAAGCAGTTCTGAAGGGCAATGTCACCAATCAGGAAGTCCTCGAAAAGGCGATCATCGCCGTTGGAAATTCACTCGGCATCTCCAAGGTCGAGACCGAAGGGCTGAAGGTCGATGAAGTCACCACCGGCTCCGTCGCCAAGGAACCGGTGTTCTATACGGTAAAGAAGGGCGACAATTTGTGGAAGATCGCCGAGTCGCAGTATGGCAAGGGCAAGGGTGCGAAGAATACGCTCATCTTCGAAGCCAACAAGCCGATGCTGACGCACCCCGACAAGATTTATCCAGGTCAGGTACTGAGGATTCCCGAACTCGGCTGATCGCATCTCCATTGCCAAACGGCCCGGCTCCCTATTGCGGCCGGGTCTTTGAATTTTGAATAGTTGGATAGATGATGCTTTTGCTGGCCCCCGGCATTCGCTACTTCCCCGAACATTTTGATCCGGCCGAACAGACTGCGCTGGTCGAGGATATCCGGGCCGTCGTCACCGAAGCACCGCTTTACGTTCCTGCCATGCCGAAAACCGGCAAGGAAATGAGCGTGCGCATGACAAATTGCGGTGTGCTCGGGTGGGTTACGGACAAGGAAGGCGGCTATCGTTATCAGGCAGTCCATCCTGTGACGCGAAGACCCTGGCCTTCTATCCCGCAGCGCTTGCTCGAACTCTGGCAGGAAGTCGGCGATTTTCCGCTTCTGCCGGAGGCTTGCCTCGTCAATTTCTATTCCGACACAGCGAAAATGGGCCTGCATCAGGATCGCGACGAGCAGAATTTGAACGCGCCAGTTGTTTCGGTCTCGCTCGGAGATGCGTGCCTGTTCCGCTTTGGCGGCACGAACCGTAACGACAAGACGCAGTCCATCCGGCTGTCGAGCGGTGATGTGATCGTGCTTGGCGGGGAAGGCCGCATGGTGTTTCACGGCGTCGATCGCATTTATCCCGGCACTTCGACGCTATTGAAAAGTACGGGCCGCATAAACCTGACGCTTAGAAGGGTTACAGCTTCCTGAGCGCAACTTCCTCGACCAGATGATTGTCACCCTTGCGTAGAATGAGATCAGCGCGCGGCCGTGTGGGCAGAATGTTCTCCCGCAGATTCTTCAGATTGATGTTTGCCCAAAGGCTTTCGCCGATGGCCAGCGCGGAATCATCCGAAATCGTTGAATAGCGATGGAAGAACGAGCTCGGATCCTTGAACGCCGTCTCCCGCAAGCGCATGAAGCGGCTGATGTACCATTTGTGTATCTGCTCTTCATCGGCATCGATATATATCGAAAAGTCGAAGAAATCCGACACGAATGGCACCATTTTGCCGTCTTCGGGCAGATCGCGGACCTGAAGCACATTGATCCCCTCGAAAATCAGGATGTCCGGCGTATCGACGGTCTGATAGCGGCCGGGCAGCACATCATAGGTCAGGTGCGAATAAAGCGGCGCGTTGACGTTGCGCTGGCCGGCCTTGATCTGCGAGAGGAACCGCAAAACCATGCCGACATCGTAGCTCTCGGGAAAACCTTTGCGCTCCATCAAACCTTTGGCTCGAAGCACCTCGTTCGGGTAAAGAAAGCCGTCCGTGGTAACCAGATCGACCTTGGGGCTCGATGGCCAACGGGCGAGCAATTCTTTCAGAACGCGCGCAGTGGTAGATTTGCCAACGGCCACCGAGCCCGCAATACCGATAATGAACGGTGTCTTGAAGGCGTCTCCGGTATTGAGGAATTGGCGGCGCTGATAGAATAACAGCTGGCTCGCCTCGACATGCGCCGACAACAGCCGCGACAGCGATAGATAAATTCTGCTCACCTCGTCGAGATCGATCGGATCGCCGAGAGAGCGCAGCCGCTTGACCTCATCATAGGTTAGCGTCAGTGGCGTATCAGCGCGAAATTCTGCCCACCTCTCGGCACTGTAAAACCGATAAGGCGAAAACTCGCTGGGTGCCAACTGATCCACGACATACCCTTCCCTCTGCCGCTCGATTGCCGGTGCTTTGAACATGATCAGTCATGCCCTCGCGCGGCTTTTTCCTCGAGTCCCGTCTGCGCCGTTCTCCGCTCCAACTCTTCCAGCACTTCTCCGAGTTTTATGCCGGAGATCCCGAGAACGACGAGAAGATGATAGAGCAAATCTGCACTTTCCGAAATAACACCTTGCCTGTCCCTGGAGACGGCGGCAATGACGGTTTCAATCGCTTCCTCTCCCAGCTTCTGGCTGGCTTTGCCAATACCCTTGGCATAAAGGCTGGCCGTATAGGATTTAGCGTCTGCTGACGTGGCGCGTTCCGCCACGATGCGTTCGAGATCAGCAAGGGTAAATGAACTCATAAGATTAGGTCTCCAGTCAGTCGACAGGGTCTAGGCGCATCGGGATACCCGCCGCCGCCATATGGGCTTTCGCTTGCGCTGATCGTATAGGTGCCAAAGTGAAAAATCGATGCGGCCAGCACTGCTGAAGCGTGGCCTTCGAGAATGCCTTCAACCATGTGGTCGAGATTGCCGACACCGCCGGAAGCGATAACCGGGACACGAACCGCATCGGCAATCGCCCGCGTGACGGGAATGTCGTAGCCGATCTTCGAGCCATCGCGATCCATCGAGGTCAGCAGAATTTCGCCCGCACCAAGATCGACCACCTTGCGCGCAAACGCGACGGCATCGATGCCAGTCGCCCGTCTTCCGCCATGGGTAAAGATTTCCCAGCGATCGGCCTCGTCCTCGCGGGATACCTTCTTGGCATCGATGGCGACGACGATGCATTGGTTGCCGAACTTGTCCGCGGCCTCGGCAATAAAGTCAGGATTGTCCACGGCAGCGGTGTTGATCGATACCTTGTCGGCACCCGCCAGCAAGAGCTTACGGATATCGGCGACGGTGCGCACTCCCCCGCCGACCGTCAGCGGCATGAAGCATTGCTCGGCGGTGCGAGCCACCACATCGAAAATAGTCTCGCGATTGTCGGAAGAAGCCGTGATGTCGAGGAAGCAGAGTTCGTCTGCCCCGGCAGCGTCGTAGGCCTTCGCCGCCTCGACCGGATCACCGGCATCGATGAGATCGACGAAGTTTACGCCCTTGACGACACGTCCGTCCTTGACGTCGAGGCAGGGTATGACACGGGCTTTGAGGGTCATGCGGCGCGCTCCCTTGCATCGCGAAGCACCTGTAATGCTTCTGCAGGATCGATACGCCCGTCATAGAGCGCGCGGCCGGAAATCGCGCCTTCGAGCTTTTGTGCGTCGGGCATGGTCATGCGGACGACATCGGCGATGGACGCAAGGCCGCCGGAAGCGATGACCGGGATCGAGACCGCTTCGGCAAGTTGCAGTGTCGATTCCCAGTTGATGCCCGTAAGCACGCCGTCACGGTCGATATCCGTGTAGATGATCGCCGCGACACCGGCGCCCTCGAACTTCTTCGCCAGCTCGATCACACCCAATGTCGACGCCTCGGCCCAGCCTTCAACGGCAACCTTGCCGCCTTTGGCATCGATGCCGACGGCGACCTTGCCTGGAAAGCGCTTGCAGGCCTCGATCACCAACGCCGGATCGCGCACCGCAACGGTGCCGAGGATGACACGTGACAGGCCTTTCGTCAGCCAACTTTCGATATGATCGAGTGTGCGGATGCCGCCGCCAAGCTGTACAGGATTTTTCGTGGCCTTCAGGATCGCTTCGACCGCAGCGCCATTGATTGATTGGCCGGCAAAAGCGCCGTTCAGATCAACCACATGCAGCCACTCAAACCCTTGATCTTCAAAGGCTTTCGCCTGAGCGGCCGGGTCGGCGTTGTAGACCGTCGCCTGATCCATGTCGCCAAGCTTCAGCCGCACGCACTGGCCGTCTTTCAGATCGATTGCCGGAAAAAGGATCACGGATTCCACCTTAGAAAATTGGCGATGAGAGCGAGGCCCAGCGCCTGACTCTTTTCCGGATGAAACTGTGTCCCCGCCATGTTGTCATTGGCTACGGCAGCGGTAACCGGCCCGCCATAGTCGGTGACGGCGACGACATCATTTTCCATCTCGGCATCGAGAAAGTAGGAATGGACAAAATAGGCGTGGAGGCCTTGCGGCCCAGTCTTAATTCCATCGAACAATGGATGCGGACGGGTAAGCCGGATCGTGTTCCAGCCGATTTGCGGAATTTTCAACGCCGGGTCTGATGGCACCATCTCGCGAACGTCGCCCTTGATCCAGTCAAAGCCTGTCGAAATGGTCTTTTCCAGCCCGCGCGACGACATCAGCTGCATGCCGACGCAAATCCCGAGAAACGGCCGCGCTTTTTCCACGGCTACTTCATGGATGGCCTCGACCATGCCCTCGACCGCATGGAGCCCACGGCGGCAATCGGCATAGGCGCCAACGCCCGGAAGGACGATGCGATCAGCCGTACGGACCCGGTCAGCATCGGCTGTCAGATCGATGCTCGCATCGACGCCACTTTCCCGCGCAGCACGCTCGAATGCCTTTGTTGCCGAGCGGAGATTGCCCGACCCATAATCGATGATGGCGACGCGCATGCTCAGTTTTCTCCGCGGTGGCTGACGAGACCGACCATGCCGCTGAGCACCGGCTTGTGGGTGACTTGCAGCGAAGGTACCGCCGGGCGGGCGCTCACAGATACTTCAGGCGATGAAACGAAGTTTTCACCAAGGAACCAGGCCGTTTCAGCATCGTCCGCATTGCGCGCATCGACAACACCGAGCTGGCCGAAGCCGCGACGTTCGAGCGCCGCGATGCGCCAATTATTGCCTTCAAAACCTACGAGGAGCGAAAGCAACGCTGTGATAAATCCAGCCATGTCTTCATGGCCGGTATAGGTGCCCACTCCAGAAATCACGACCATCAATCCAAAAACGACCGCCGCTTCGAACCATAGCCGCTGCACCAGCAGCCAGGGAACAGTCAGGATAAAGGCAAGCAAGGCAAAGCCGTCCCTGACGAAGACGGTTTTGTCATCGTCACGCTGGCCGTCCAGCTCAGGTGCCAACACAATGAAACTGGCCATGTTTCAGCCTTTCAAAGTACCCTTGGTGGATGGAATGGCATCCTTCTGCCGTGGATCGGTTTCTATGGCGTGCCGTAACGTGCGCGCGACCGCCTTGAAGCAGGTCTCGGCGATATGGTGATTGTTGGCGCCATAAAGGTTCGAGACATGCAATGTTATTCCGGCATTCTGCGCCAGCGCCTGGAAGAACTCGCGGACAAGTTCCGTATCGAAGGTGCCGATTTTCGCTGCGGAGAACTCCACCTGCCATACGAGAAACGGGCGGCCCGAGATATCGAGGGCAGCACGCGTCAGCGTTTCATCCATGGCGAGATCCAGCGAGGCGTAACGGGTGATGCCGCGGCGATCACCCAGCGCCTTGGCAATAGCCTGGCCGATGGCGATGCCCGTATCTTCCACTGTGTGGTGATCATCGATATGCAGGTCGCCCTTGGCCTTGATGTCCATGTCGATCAGAGAGTGACGGGAGAGCTGCTCCAGCATATGGTCAAAGAAGCCGACGCCAGTAGAAATATCGAACGCCCCGGTACCATCCAGATTGACCGATACGGCAATGCTGGTTTCCTTGGTGCTTCGCTCTATCTTCGCGGTGCGTGTGTTGACGCTTGTCATTACTGTTTCCCGCCACAGGGGTTTGTAAAAAGCCGTTCCAAATGAGGCCTTCTAAAACACGAATGGCGAATCTCCAAATGCTTTGATGGCGCAGACCAAGGTCGTGACCTGAGCAGCATTTGCAATTCTGCGAGCGCTTCATACATAAGTGGAACAGAAGGGGTTCGATCTGCTGCCATTTGGGGCATAATCGAATTTGCTTGAAGGAGAATCGAATGCAAGAACACAATCCCTCAACCATGTATGGAACCACGATTGTCACTGTCCGCAAGGATGGCAAGGTCGTCATTGCCGGCGACGGGCAGGTCAGCCTTGGCAATACGGTCATGAAAGGCAACGCGCGCAAGGTACGCCGACTTGGCAAAGGCAATGTCATCGCCGGATTTGCCGGTGCCACCGCCGATGCATTCACCCTGCTTGAGCGGCTGGAAAGCAAGCTCGAGCAATATCCGGATCAATTGACGCGCGCCTGTGTCGAACTCGCCAAGGACTGGCGCACCGATCGCTATCTTCGCCGGCTCGAAGCCATGATGCTTGTCGCCGACAAGTCGGTCACGCTTGCGCTGACCGGTACTGGCGATGTGCTTGAACCCGAACATGGTGTCATGGCCATTGGCTCCGGCGGCAATTATGCGCTGGCCGCTGCACGCGCCCTTGCCGATACGGATTTGAGCGCCGAAGAAATCGCCCGCCGTGCCATGCAGATCGCCGCCGACATTTGCATCTATACGAATACGAGCGTCACACTCGAGACTCTTGATGCCGAATGAGCCTACGCTACCACGTACCGCTTCATCCCGGTGGAACCCCGCCATTTGAACATGATTTCGGAATGGCTGGCGAAGCCACATGTGGCGAAATGGTGGAATGAAGATGCCGACGTAGAGATGGCGTCAATCGCGGAACACATGGACAGCGTGTCCGTGGAGCCGTTCATCATCATGCTCGGCGATGAAGCGATTGGCTATCTGCAGACCTACGATCCACACCTGGAGGATGATCACCCCTACCAGGATCAGCCGACCGGGACACTCGGACTCGACCAGTTCATCGGCGAGCCCGATCTGATCGGTCAAGGCCACGGTCCTCGTCTGCTTGACGAGTTCGTGTCGCTACTTTTCGAAGAAGGTGTGCCTCGCGTTATCGTCGATCCTGACCCAGCGAACAGCCAGGCGATCAAGGCATACGAAAAGGCGGGCTTCGTCGCTTTCGATACCCGGACATCCATTTACGGTCCGGCCCTCATGATGGCACGGGACAACCCTGACCTTGTGTTTGAACAATCGCCCGACGACGGGCAGGAAACGAGATTACAATGACAACATTTTCCCCTCGCGAGATCGTCTCCGAACTCGACCGCTACATTATTGGCCAGAACGACGCCAAACGTGCCGTCGCCATCGCCCTGCGTAACCGCTGGCGCCGCCAGCAGCTGGAAGGCCAGATGCGCGAAGAGGTGATGCCGAAGAATATTCTGATGATCGGACCGACCGGTGTCGGCAAGACGGAAATATCCCGCCGCCTCGCCAAGCTTGCCGGTGCACCCTTCATCAAGGTGGAAGCAACCAAGTTTACCGAGGTCGGCTATGTCGGCCGCGATGTCGAACAAATCATTCGCGATCTCGTCGAAGTCGCCATCGGTCTCGTGCGCGAAAAGAAGCGCGAGGATGTGAAGGCCAAGGCGCATGTCAATGCGGAAGAACGCGTTCTCGATGCATTGGTGGGCAAGACCGCAAGCCCGGCAACGCGCGACAGCTTCCGCAAGAAACTGCGTGACGGTCTGATCGACGACAAGGAGATCGAGGTCGAGGTTGCGGACACCGGTTCAGGCATGCCGAATTTCGAACTGCCGGGCATGCCCGGCGCAAACATCGGCGTGCTCAACCTCAGCGACATGTTGGGCAAGGCCATGGGCGGCCGCACAAAGACGGTGAAGACGACAGTCAAGGAGTCGTACGGTGTCTTGATCAATGACGAATCCGACAAGCTCCTCGATCAGGATCAGATCACCCAGGAAGCACTGCGTTCTGCCGAGGATGACGGCATCGTATTCCTTGACGAGATCGACAAGATTGCCGCTCGTGATGGCGGCATGGGTGCCGGTGTTTCACGCGAAGGCGTGCAGCGGGACTTGCTGCCATTGGTGGAAGGGACGACCGTCGCCACCAAGTACGGTCCGATCAAGACAGACCATATCCTGTTTATCGCATCTGGTGCGTTCCATGTTTCGAAGCCCTCTGACCTTCTGCCGGAACTGCAGGGCCGCCTGCCGATCCGGGTGGAACTTAGCGCTCTGACCCGCGATGACATGCGCCGCATTCTGACCGAGCCAGAAGCCAGTCTGCTCAAGCAATATATCGCGTTGATGGCAACAGAGGAGGTCACGCTCAATATCACCGATGACGCCATCGACGCTTTGGCCGATATCGCAGTCGATCTGAACTCGACTGTCGAGAACATCGGTGCGCGACGCCTGCAAACTGTCATGGAAAGAGTGCTCGATGACATTTCGTTCAACGCACCTGACAAATCTGGCGCCGAACACACGATAGACGCCAAATATGTACGGGAGACTGTCGGAGACCTTGCCAAGAATGCCGATCTCTCTCGGTTCATATTGTAGAGCGTCAGCCGCTAGGCCGGCGATTAACCAGTACAGAAATCCAGGCACTGACAATTGCCTGGATTTCTCGTTTAATGGGTCGAATCGCACCAATCGGAGTACTCCCATGCGCGTTTTGCCCATACTCCTTCTACTGACTGTCCTGATTGCCCATTCCGGAGCAACGGGGGCCAGCGCAGCTGAGCCTTGCGATACCGCCAGCAGTAGTCAGGCGGACCTCAACGAATGCTACGGCAAGGCTTACAAGAAGTCCGATGACGACTTGAATGCGCTTTACAAGCAGATCACGACGCGTTTGAAGGACGATGCGGCAACGACGAAACTGCTCGTAACAGCGCAGAAAGCCTGGGTTTCGTTTCGCGACGCCGAGTGCAATTTCTCAACGTCTGGGAGCGCCCAAGGCAGCGTCTATCCGATGATTCAATCCATTTGCCTCGAGGGCCTTACGAGCAAACGGATTGATGATTTGAAGTCCTATCTTAAATGTGAGGAAGGTGACCTAAGCTGTCCCGTACCGGCACACTAGCGATCTGACCCCAATAATAGAGGTTTTTCTGGCTTTCGAGGATGCAAGGCGCTATTCGGAGCGTCCAATCAATTTCTGGACCGATGATGAACCGCCACCTGATCCTTTTCGCGACAAGCTGTCTCTCGCTGTTGCTGGTCACTTTGCAACCGGCACAGGCTGTGACCGTTGTTCCCGAAGGCAACCGCAATGCGACCCAGCCGGGTGTTCCAGCCGCCTCCGCCAAGCGAACACGCGAGTTGAACACCACTTACGAAGCGAAATATCAGAAGATCTATAACCTGCTGAAAACCGACTCCAAACTGCGATCGAAGATCGCCAGCGTTGCGCGCACTTATGGTATTGATCCGGTTCATATCGTTGGCGCGCTTGTTGGCGAGCATACCTACAATGTCGATGCCTATGACCGGCTCCAGACTTATTACGTCAAAGCTATTTCCTACGTACAGCAAGGCCTGAGTTTCGATTACCAGGGCGAGACAATCGGCGACTTCGTCAGACGTCCGCAATTTTCTTCTTGTGTACAATTCAAAGACAGTTTGCGCCTTTGGACATGTCGCGAAAATGTCTGGG
Source organism: uncultured Alphaproteobacteria bacterium (assembly GCA_963776115.1). Classification (GTDB taxonomy): domain Bacteria; phylum Pseudomonadota; class Alphaproteobacteria; order Rhizobiales; family Rhizobiaceae; genus Phyllobacterium. Next base: position 182,818 of record CAVZLS010000017.1, read on the forward strand.
AAGCAGGATTTCCGCGGCAAATCTGTTGGCGGCAAGCGTTTCCCCAACAATCGCTTCAGCGCCGTATTCTTCCAGCCGTTCTACGCAGGGCAAAGTTTTGGCCTTGGGCAACTGAGCCCATTGATTGCGCTGCAGATGACCGACATGGTCAACCGCTATTCAGGCCTGCCGAAGCTCGATGCCGATCATGCTGCCGATGTTTACAAGACCATTATGGATCCGGATCTTACCCTGCCTTACATGGCGGCAACGTTAAAACACTCGATCGATGTCTACCGCCGCGTTGCCGACTTCGACATTTCCAAAAATCCGGGTATTACGGCGACACTTTACAATACGGGTGGTTCCGACAGCCGTGCGCGGGCGCTGGCTGACTCTAACTTGGCTCGTGTCGCCAATGGCGAACAGCCACAACTGCCAGAAGAGAATTACTATGGCTGGCTGGTCAACGACAAGATCGACCAGTTGCGGGCCCTCTTCTAGAGCAAGTTTTGCCTATTTAAAGTCGTTCTGCCGGAGGGAATTTGGTTCAAGGTCGAGGGATTTGGCGAGGCCGATGTTTACCCATCGGACGAAGCCGAAGCCCGACGGATTTGGGCCAAATTCACCCGGCCCTCTGGGTTTAAATAGACAAAACTTGCTCTAGCGTTTTCGCTTTTCCGGCACTGCTTCCATTGTCCGGATCAAGAGCCGGGCCGTTTTTTCGTCGATATCGCCGATCTTTGTGGCAAGAACGTTGGCAAGTTCCGTTGCGGTTGGTGAAAGCCCCCCGGTGTCGATGACTATGCGAGGGTCCGAGATCATCGCCAGCCGCTGCAATTCCTCGGCCTCGTCCCAAATAATATTGAAATACTGGATGATGCGCTGCAGCTTGTCCCAGGTCGGCTGACCGCGCCTGCCGTGTTCAAGAGCTGACAGGTAGGCCGCCGATACTCCGATCGACTTGGCCATATCCTTTTGCGAGATGCCGCGTTCCGCGCGCAGATCGCGCAATTTTGCACCAAAAGGCGTCACGGTGCCTCCGGCTGACGGCGCATACGAACATAGATCGCACCTGTGCCGCCATGATTGCGAGCAGCGTCTTCATAGCCATTGACCAGGATGCGAAACGACGGCGTCATGAACCACATGGGAACCGCCTGACGCAGCACGCCATCGCTGCCCATGGATGAACCCTTTCCGGTGATGACAAGAACATGCCGAAGCTTGCGCAGATGGGCGCGTTGCAGGAACCCGAGAAGCAAGCCATAGGCTTCGCTTTGGGTCAGGCCGTGCAGATCGATCCTCGCTTCGATGACAACCCGTCCCTTGGCGATCTTCTTGTGTGTTGGCCGATCGATAGGATGCAGGCGATGTGCCGGCGCCGGCTTCGCCTCTACCGCTGCGAGGACCGGTCTCGGATTTTCCGGTGCAGACGGATGTATCGAAACCTGCTCTTTCTTTTCATCGATCAGAAAAGTGGGCTTCTCCTTGCCCTTGAGCGGTCGGGCAGTCTTGGCCACCGTTTCCCAGAGGATCCGGTCCTCCAAAGTGGCGAATTCATCCTTTGCTGACTTCTTCTTCATCGGTCTGCTGCTACCAGAAGAACACGGGGAACTAGCGCATAGAAATCCGCCTTATGGCGGATACCCCCAGCGATCTCGCCCGCTGCATCGCCAGAACCGGCAAAGAGATCGCCACGTGCCGGACCAACGATGGCCGAGCCTGTATCCTGCGCGATCATCAGTCTCGCAAAGCGCTCCCCGCCAAAAGCCTTTAAATCCGGTGCATGAATATAGAACGGCGTGCCAAATGTATGCAGAAGCCGGTCGACTGCAAGCGACCGGCCGCCCGTCAGGGGGACTTTCGCGGCAGCGATTGGCCCCATCGTTGCATCGTCAACGTCGGCTTCGCGAAAGAAGATGTAAGAGCGGTTGTTCCACATCAGTGCCTGAGCTCTGTCCGGGTGATCGGCAAGCCAGCTACGGATGGATTGCATGGACATTCTGTCCGGCGCAACTTCACCGCTTTCGAGCAGGATCTTGCCAATGCCGGTGAACCGATGCCCGGTCTTTGCCGCATAGGTGATGCGACGCAAGCGACCGTCGGTCATCTTTAGCCGTGCAGCGCCCTGCACGTGGATGAAGAAAGCATCGATCTGGCTTTCCACATAAGCAATCTCCAGTCCTCGGCCCTCGAGCGTTCCGCTCTCGATGGCCGGGCGGTCGAAATATTCGACGAGGCCCGCCGGCGTTTGCCGCGCAAAGGCAAAATAGGGATCAAAGCCCTCAGGCCGGTTGTTGTCGTCGACATCGACCAAATCCGCGGGACGGCGCAGGAATGGAACGGTAAACCTCGCAGTGCGAACCGGCGAGGCAACAACTTCCGGTTCGTAGAAGCCGGTCACAAAACCACTGACTGCTTCGGTATTCTCTATGACGTGCGGGCCGGAACCATTTCTCGAAAAAGATTCTTGCCTCGCCGTCGGACTCGACGATTGTTTCACGTGAATCAGCAAAAATCGGTGCAAGAGCTTCGAAGCCAATACCGAGCGATCCGGATTTGTAAGGCTTTTCCTTGACCCATTCTGCTGAGCGAGCGAACGCGCGAAACGCTTCGAGGTGCTGGTCATCCCGCCAACCGGGGCAGTCAGCGAAATCCACCGGTTTGAAGAGGGGTGACAGCATGCTTGTCGAGACCTGTGACTTAGTCTTCGGCTTCAGTCGCGACCAGCTTCCAGTTCGGGTCTTTCGACCGCGTATCGCGCGCAAAGGTCCAGACATCCTTGACCTCTGCAACTGCTTCCTTGTCGCCATCGATCACGACGCCATCCTTGTCGAGCGTTGCCGAAATAAGTTCGCTGGTGATGCGCACCGTAACATGGGACTCAGTTCCCTTCATTTCCGCACCGATGATTTCCGCCTTGTTGATCCCGACGAACGAGGACTGCACTTTCTCGCCGCGCGCTTCGCGATCGGTAATGGCAGAAACAAAACCATCGAAGACTTCGCGCGACAGCAGCGTCTTCAGCGTCTTGCGGTCACCATCGGCAAACGACATGACAATCATCTCATAGGCCATTTTCGAACCTTCGAGGAACTTCGCAGGCTCGAATGCCGGATCCGCGTCCTGGATGGCGCGCAGGCCGTCATTCAATGGCGTACCCGGCTTGGAAATGGCATCGATCTTTTCGAAGCTGTTTTCCTTCACGTCGCCGCGTCGCGGCAACGAAACGACATTGTCGCCAGATTTGGCCTTGTCATCGGCGTCGGCGGTACGTGTATAGGGATTGAACGGCGGGCGTTCACTGCCGGTGCGGCGACCAAGGACCTTGCGTAGCTGCAGGAAAATCACCACTGCTGCCACGAAAAAGAAAATCGTTCCGAAGTCCAGATATTCCATGTCGCCTGCCATTCATCCTAATGTTCGTTTACGGCTTTCAATCTTCCGTCGAAATACCAAAAACATATAGATTGCCAACTGCAATCATACAAATACTCTTCACGCTATCCTATATAGGCATGAAATTGACACCGGCTATGGATAATATCCGGATATGTCCTTTGAAAGGTAAATTAGTTTGCGATCTCTTGTGCCCCTTTTCGTTCTGGCTTTGCCATTTCTTGAAATCGCCGGTTTCATCATCGTCGGCAGCAAGATCGGTGTCTTAGCGACGCTCGGTCTGATAATCCTGTCGATTTTTGTCGGCGTATTCCTGCTACGCTTTCAAGGCCTTGGCCTTATCCAGAAAATTCGCGAAGAAACAGCCGCTGGCCGTACACCAAAACGCGAACTGGTTCATGGTGTCATGCTGGTCTTCGCGGCGTTCCTGCTGATCATACCCGGATTCATCACCGACATCATAGGCCTGCTGCTTTTCATCCCCGCTGTTCGTGACTTTGGCTGGCGTTGCATCAGTGATCGTGTGGTCGTTGTCGATTCTGGCCAACACCGTCGTGGCCGTCCCGACACATCGCGCGTCAAGGACCGGGTCATCGAGCTCGATCCTGAAGACTACTCGAGCAAGCCTGATCCGGACTCGCCCTGGAACCCGAAACCATAGGTTCGGCGTGCCATTGAACTATGAGACTAGTGCGAGAGCCTTGCCTCGTTGAGGCACACATGCTAGCGACCCTGCATTCATTCGATAACCGTGCAAAGCGGACGTAACAGAAGAAGGTTTCCAGACAATGGCTCAAAAGCCTGATGAAAAGGCCGAGAACGGCAATGAAGCGACAAATGGCAACGGTTCCGCTCAGCAGCAGACGCTGAACATTCTGGCGCAGTATGTAAAGGACCTTTCCTTTGAAAGCCCCGGCGCTCCCTTGTCGCTGCGTCCGCGCGAAAATGCACCCGGTATCAGCATCAATGTCAACGTCAATGCCAATCCGATCGCCGAAAACGATTTTGATGTCGTTCTCACGCTGTCGGCAAAGGCGAGCGAAGGCAAAGATGTCCTTTTCAATGCCGAACTCGTCTATGGCGGTGTTTTCAGGCTTGTCGGTTTCCCCCAGGAACACCTCTTGCCGCTGCTGTTCATCGAATGCCCGCGCCTGCTGTTTCCGTTCGCGCGCCAGATCATTGCGGAAGCCACACGCAATGGCGGTTTCCCCCCGCTGATGATCGACCCGATCGATTTCGCGCAAATGTTCCAGCAGCGCATGGCCGAAGAGCAGGCCAAGGCGCAAGTCAGCTGAGCCAGACTTTTTATGGAAGTTTAAAACCCGGGTTTTCGCCCGGGTTTTTTTATTCAAGCAGCAGAAGCTATTCGCTCGTTCCAGATGGCCTTGTCGCCAATCTTTTCGACCAGGTGCGCGTGGGCCATTTTCTCAGCCTCGGTTAAACGAGGCTGAAGCGGTATTGGCCGGCGGGAAATGATAATTGTTCCCGAAATATCACCTGGCTGCCGGTTGTTTGCCTGTTCGGCAATCGTGAGGCCAAGTGCAGCCTGCTTGCCGCCGATCAGCTCGATATAAACTTCGGCGAGGAGCTGCGAATCCAGCAGAGCGCCGTGCATTGTGCGGTGGCTGTTGTCGATACCATAGCGCCTGCAGAGGGCGTCGAGCGAATTCGGCCCCATCGGATGTTTTCGCCGCGCCAGCGCCAGTGTATCCACGACGCGGTCATTGTGAATTGGCGGATGACCGAGCCGGTTGAGCTCCGCATTGATGAAGCCCATATCGAATGTCGCATTGTGGGCAATCAATTTCGCCCCATCGATAAAATCGAGGAAGTCATGGAGTATCCCGGCGAAAAGCGGCTTGTCGGCCAGCTTGTCATTGCTGATACCGTGCACGGCCAGCGCATCAGGATGGATGATCTTGCCTTCGGGATTGATGTAGACATGGAATGTTCGTCCGGTAGGGAATCGGTTGATAAGCTCAACGCCTCCGATCTCTATGACCCGGTCGTCAAGCCGGTCGAGGCCAGTTGTTTCTGTATCAAATATGATTTCGCGCATGGAATCACCCCTTTGCCCAAGTTCCACGAATTGGCCAATGCGGGCAAGTGGGGACTGGATGTTTCCCCTCTATACTGTGAGCAGACTGATAATCCTGCGAATTTCATCTCGGGTGACGTCAAAATTATGGCGTGTGTCGATGATGAAATCGGCGCGGGCGCGCTTTTCCGCATCCGGAGTCTGGCGTGCCAGAATGGCGTCCAGCTTGTCTGACGTCATGCCGGGACGTTCGAGAACGCGCTTTCGCTGCACTTCTTCAGGCGCGGTAACGACGAGTATCTTGTCAACCCGCTCTTCAGCCCCTGTTTCAAAGAGCAAAGGAATATCGACGACAATCAGTTTCGCACCATTGGCGCGCGCGCCATCTCGAAATCTGTTTTCCTCGGCCCGAACAAGCGGATGGACAATCGCCTCGAGCTTTTTCAGCGCCACGGGATTTCCCATGACCGCGGCGGAAAGTTTCGTGCGATCCACCTTGCCGTCTTCGGTCGTTCCAGGGAACGCCGCTTCGATCAATGGAGCGGCCGCACCAGAATAAAGCCGATGCACAGTCTCGTCTGCCGAATAAACCGGTATTCCTTCGTCAATGAACATCTGAGCGGATGTTGACTTGCCCATGCCGATCGAACCCGTCAGGCCAAGCACGATCATGTGGACTTGCCCACCATGGGTTGGTCTGTCCATATCGGCAAGAATGAGTGCACGCAGTTCCGGCGTGACTTCCGGTGTGGCGCCAAACCAATGTTTGAAACCGGGAACAGCCTGGTGCAACAGCATGCCAAGTCCGTCCACCGTTCTCAGTCCATGCGCCCGCGCGGCCTTCAGCAGCGGTGTTTCCAGCGGAACATAGACAATGTCGGTCAACAAGGCATTTGCATTTGCGGACGACAGATCAAAGGTCAGATCATCCTTGCCTTCCATGCCCAGTGAAGTCGTGTTGACAATGAATGTGGCGTCTTGCAGCAACTCAGGAATTGCCCGCCATCCGTGCGCGCTAATGCCGTGCCCAAAGCGATCCGCAAGTGCCTGCGCTCGGTCCACCGTGCGATTGACTATGCGGATATCATTAAATCCTCGCTGCTTCAGCGCATAAACGACTGCACGACTGGCACCGCCGGCGCCGAGAACCAGCGCCTTATCGCCATTGTCCCAGCCTGGGCCAAGTGCATCCAGATTGGCGAGGAAACCGTAGGCATCGGTATTACCACCCCACAACTCCCCATCCTCAAACCATAGCGTGTTGACAGCGCCGATATCTTCAGCGGCACTGTCGCGCTTTTTGCACAAGGCAAATGCCATCTCCTTGTGCGGTATTGTAACGTTGCCGCCGGTGTAACCATTGTTCTGCAGGCTCCGGACAAAATCAGTAAAGCCTTCCGGCGCAATCTCGATGGCCTGATACGAGCCTTCCAGGCCATACTTCTTTAGCCAATAGCCGTGGATCAACGGCGAACGCGAGTGGCGAATAGGGAATCCCGTAACAAACGCCTTTGGATGATCAGCCATCTATCGCGCCCTCACGGCGTAACTCGGCGAGCAATGGTAAAAGCGGTAAACCCACTATGGTGAAATAGTCGCCATCGACCTTTTCGAACAGCTGAACGCCTTCGCCCTCGATTTGGTAAGCGCCAACACTTTGCAAAGCGATAGTTCCAGCGCGCGACAGGTATCTACCAATGAAACCCGGATCGAGACCGCGCAAAGTCATGCGTGCGACCGACACGTGGCGCCACAATGTCTGGCCATCCTTGGCGAGAACGACCGCGCTGTTGAGGTGATGCGTTTTTCCAGACAGTTTCAGCAATTGCCGGCGAGCCGCTTCCATGTCGTCCGCCTTGTGCAGGATCTCATCGCCCAGGGAAAGTGTCTGATCGGAACCGATGACCAATGCGGAAGGGTTGCGTTCACTGACGTCAAGAGCTTTTGCCTCCGCCAGAATCTGTGCGACATCTTCTGGCGTTGCGCCGCTATCATATAAGGGCGCCTCCACGGCTCGTTCATCGATGTCAGCCGACTGAACGGTGAAAGCAATACCAGCGTTTTTCAACAATGTGGCACGGAACGGGCTTTTGGAGGCGAGAATGATATCCATGTTTGGTTCTCCCTTGACCAGCGATGCGTTACCGTCCCTGCGAACGCAGGGCAAGAACCGCCGCCGCGGTTTCTTCAATCGAACGGCGAGAAACATCGATCATCGGCCAGTTATGCCGATGGCAAATCTGCCGTGCATAGGTCAGTTCTTCTATAATATTGGCGCGATCGAGGTAGTGATCGGCGTCGAAGCTGAGTGCTGCGCCCAGAACACGGTGCTGACGTACCTGTGAAATACGTTCCGCTGAGGCGACCAACCCGACAATCAGGGGCCGTTCGGATTTCACAAGAACGTCTGGTATGGGCACCCCGATAACGATGGGAACATTGACGGTCTTGATACCGCGATTGGCGAGGTAGATGCTGGTTGGCGTTTTCGACGTGCGCGAAATGCCGATCAGAATGACATCCGCTTCCTCGATATCCGGGGGAAGCTGGCCATCATCGTGCTCCATCGTGAAATTGAGCGCGTCAATCCGCTGGAAGTATTCTGCATTGAGAACGTGCTGGGCGCCGACGCGCCGCCCCGCCGGAGCACCCAGATAGGATTGGAACAACGTGAGGACCGGCTCGAGAACGGAGACACAGGGAACACCGATTGACGCGCAAGTGTCGTCGATCATGGCGGCGAGACGCTGATCGACGATCGTGTAAAGGACGATACCCGGCTCGGCATCTATGCCTTCCAGCACTCTTTTGATCTGCTTTTCGGTCCTTATCAGTGGATAGACATGCTCAATCGCCCGTGCATGGGCATATTGTGCCGCGGCGGCACGACCGGCTGCGATGAGAGTCTCTCCCGTCGCATCAGAGATCATGTGAAGATGAAAGTAGTTTATCGGTTTCGTCACAGAAAATTCCACGTCTTGTTGATGACTGGGGACAAAGTGCCAGCGCGTCCACAACTGATGGCAGCCATGTGAATTGTTGGCAAGTCATCCACAGCGAGCCTGCCTGTGGGAACTCTTTCCGATCGTTTTACAATTCTGTGGACTATTGCGACTTTTCGCCTGTTTTCCCATGGTTTTCACAGGATTATCCACAATTGATGCTAAGTTAAATAATTGATATTATTGACTTATATCGATTTTCACCACTACCCTTGGAAACTTTGCTGCAGTTATTCTGGATTGGAACCCGGAATTGTTCGTTGTGGGAAAATTCTGGCAATGTGGTAATTCCCATTACAAACAGACTCTAAGAATCAGAAAATCCAATTAGATCTAAATTTCTTTTTTGTAAGATAGACTGGGAGTGACCAATGATGGTTCGCAAAGTGATGAAAGTCCTTGGAGGCGAGACTGTCTTTCCTCCACCAATCTGGATGATGCGCCAAGCGGGGCGCTATCTTCCCGAATATCGAGAAGTACGAAAGAACGCAGGCAGCTTTCTCGACCTCTGCTATTCGCCAGACCTGGCTGTCGAAGTAACCATGCAGCCTATTCGCCGTTTTGGTTTTGATGCGGCAATCCTGTTTTCTGATATTCTGGTTGTCCCGCACGCGCTCGGGCCGCGATCTTCGTTTTGAGGAAGGACGGGGCCCACTGATGACCCCGATCGACAAGGACGGGATATTCTGGCTGGAATCGAAAGGCGCTGCTGATCGCCTGGAGCCGGTCTATGAGACCGTGCGGCTGCTACGGCAGCAACTCCCTACCGAAACAACCTTGCTTGGCTTCTGTGGGGCGCCCTGGACGGTGGCGACCTATATGATTGCCGGACATGGCACACCGGATCAGGCTCCTGCCCGGCTTTTTGCCTATCGCAACCCGGAAGCATTTCAAAAGCTACTGGACGAGCTCGCTGATGTATCCGCTGAATACCTCATCCGTCAGATCGATGCGGGTGCCGATGCGGTGCAGATTTTCGATTCCTGGTCTGGTGTTCTCGATGAAGCCTGCTTCGAGCAGTTTTGCGTGGCGCCGGTTGCGGCAATCGTTAAAAAGGTTCGTGAAGTCCATCCGGATGTTCCGATTATCGGGTTCCCCAAGGGCGCGGGTGCGCTTTATGTGAATTATCGGGAGCGTACCGGTGTCACCGCACTCGGACTGGATTGGTCAGTGCCGCTTTCCATGGCCTCTTCATTGCAGGGTGGTGGCGCAGTTCAGGGCAATCTCGATCCCTTGCGGGTCGTTGCCGGTGGTCGGGCTCTGGACGATGGCATCGATGCTATTCTGGATGCGTTGGGTCAGGGACCACTGATCTTCAATCTGGGTCATGGCATTACACCGGATGCGCCGGTGTCTCATGTCGAGCAGATGGTAAACCGCGTACGTCAGGCCACGATCCGGACCTGATTTTCAAGGGTAGGCAAGCAATATGAGCGATATCAAATTGACCAATGCGGAATCGAAGAAAATTCCGGTTCTGCCGCGGTTGATCGCTGCGGCTGTGGCGCTTTGTGTCATCACGCTGGTTTTCCTATATCCCAGCGGCGCCTATCCATGGGTTAAAGCGATCCATGTCATAGCCGTTATCTCGTGGATGGCTGGCATGCTCTATTTGCCGCGATTGTTTGTTTATCATTGCGCTGCCGAACCGGGTTCAGTTCAATCCGAAACCTTCAAGGTGATGGAAAATCGCCTGTTGAAGGCGATCATCGATCCCGCCATGGGTGTGACCTGGCTCGCGGGGCTGTGGCTTGCCTGGCAATCGGCCGCCTATATGGATGGCTGGTTTCACGTCAAGTTTCTGTCTGTTCTCATTCTTTCGGGCGTGCATGGGTATTTTGCCAAGGCGGTACGGCTATTTGCAGAGGATCGAAACGTGAAGACGGTTCGCTTCTGGCGTATGATGAATGAAGTACCGACCGTGCTGATGGTCATTATTGTGATCATGGTCATCATAAAGCCATTTTGATCGATAATAAAAATTTTGGTCAGTGATCAATACCACTGATGAAATCTCTTGCCCTTATGGTCATGATTGGCTAGACAAGGGCCTCCTCTCCGGAAATACCGCCACAGCAATCTTCGGCCATTTTTAGTGGCACTGCATTCAGGCATCGTCATTTCCCTTTCCCATTTCACACCAATAGAATTAAGAGTTCCGCACACATGCAGGAAATGAAACTACAAGAACTCAAGAACAAGACCGCGGTTGACCTTCTCGCCTTTGCCGAATCGCTTGAGGTTGAAAACGCCAGCGTCATGCGCAAACAGGAGTTGATGTTTGCGATCTTGAAAAAACTAGCCTCGCAGGAGGTAGAAATCATCGGCGAAGGCGTGGTCGAGATTTTGCAGGATGGCTTCGGCTTCATGCGCTCCGCCAATGCCAATTATCTGCCGGGCCCCGATGACATCTATATTTCACCCTCGCAGATCCGGCGTTTTTCGCTGAAGACAGGCGATACGGTGGAAGGCCCTATCCGTGGACCGAAGGAAGGTGAGCGCTATTTCGCCCTTCTCAAGGTGAATACCATCAACTTCGAAGATCCGGAAAAAATCCGCCACAAGATCCATTTTGACAATCTGACGCCGCTCTATCCAAATGAACGCTTCAAGATGGAACTGGAGAATCCTACCACCAAGGATCTTTCCGCTCGCGTCATCGATCTGGTCGCGCCACTTGGCAAAGGCCAGCGCGGACTGATTGTTGCCCCGCCCCGCACGGGTAAAACCGTGCTCTTGCAGAATATTGCGCATTCGATCACTGCCAATCATCCGGAATGCTACCTTATCGTCCTTCTGATCGACGAACGTCCGGAAGAAGTGACCGACATGCAGCGCTCGGTGAAGGGCGAAGTCGTGTCGTCTACTTTCGATGAGCCCGCGTCACGCCACGTACAGGTCGCGGAGATGGTTATCGAGAAGGCAAAGCGTCTTGTCGAACATGGCCGCGATGTTGTTATTCTGCTCGATTCCATTACCCGGCTTGGCCGTGCCTACAATACCGTGGTGCCGTCATCCGGTAAGGTATTGACCGGTGGTGTCGACGCCAATGCCCTGCAGAGGCCGAAGCGTTTCTTTGGTGCCGCGCGTAATATCGAAGAAGGCGGTTCGCTGACGATTATCGCGACAGCGCTGATCGATACGGGCAGCCGTATGGATGAAGTCATCTTCGAAGAGTTCAAGGGTACGGGCAATTCCGAAATCGTGCTCGACCGCAAGGTCGCCGACAAGCGCATCTTCCCGTCCATGGATATTCTGAAATCCGGTACGCGTAAGGAAGACCTTCTTGTGCCGCGTCAGGATCTGCAGAAGATTTTCGTTCTGCGCCGTATTCTCGCTCCCATGGGCACGACAGATGCGATCGAGTTCCTTATCGACAAGCTCAAGCAGACCAAGACCAATGGTGAATTCTTCGATTCGATGAATACGTAACGTTTAAGGATTTGGCCGAAGCAGTGCTTGAAGCTCTTCGGTTGTCTCCACTGGTGCAAGACAGACGAACCCGCGGCACAAATAGGCTGCGGGTTTGTTTATTGTGACCTCGCCGGCGCCTGGAACGAGTTCAATCTTTTCGCCTTTGCGAAACGCGATCCATATGTCGGTACGGCGTGGGTCAGGTGTGTGAGCCGCCAGTTTCATAAGGGGATGGTCTATCTCCGGCGCAACGATAACCAGTTTCAACGGCTCAAGCAGAAGGCTGGCGCTGTTGAAAACCCCAGCCTGTCCGTAACGCTGTTGGATCACTCTGCCCAGCGCATTCTCAGCAATACGTTCCGCATTCTGCCGAAGTTCCTCATCTCCCGCGACCGTCGCCAGGCGCGTCATTGCTTCGATGACCTGGCTGGTCGCGCTGGGTATTGCCTCATCCTGATCGCCGCGCACGCGAATGATGACATCCGCGCTGTCAGAAGCGCTAAGGGCATAGTTACCGTCTTCGGTCTTGTGCCATTTGTCCAGCATTGTCAGCCAATGCTGCGCATCCTTGATATATGGCTTTTCCTGCGTCGCCTGATAGAGCGACAGAGCGGCGTTGATCATCGCGGCATAGTCTGACGATAGCCCTGGAAACAGTCGCGACTCACCGAGGACCGAATGCGGAAGCCGCCCATCCACAGTCGATTCGGATATGGAACGATAAGCTGTTGCGCCTAGTTGCAACCAATCCGGCCGATCGAATGCGCGTGCAGCCTCTGCGAGCGCGCGGATCATCAGACCGTTCCAATCGGTGAGTGCTTTATCATCCCGTCCGGGGCGAACACGGTTCTCCCGTATGGAAAAGAGCCTCTGCCTTGCGCCGGCCAGTTGTCGTTCAACGTCGGAATCGAGACTGTCGAGAGCGTGGAGGCGATTGAGGATCGTCTTTTCCTCCCAGTTCCCCTCCTCGTGCACATCATAGACCTGGCGGAAAGTCTGGAATTCTGGTTCATCAGGGATTTGGGCAGCCTCCCAGACGTAGAAGCGACCCTCCTCCCCTTCGCTGTCAGCGTCGAGACTGGAAGCAAAGCGTCCGTCGATAAGCATTTCGCGTCGCAGCCACCCGATCGTTTCTTCGATTCGGGTACGGAACAATTCATCTTGGGTCTGGGCATATGCGTATGTGGCGTGGCGGATGAGCTGCGCATTGTCGTAGAGCATCTTTTCGAAGTGCGGCACCAGCCAATCGTCATCGACCGAATAGCGCGACAATCCGCCGCCTAGATGATCGTAAATCCCGCCCTGAAGCATTGTCTTCAGGCTGGTTAGAAAAGCGTCTCGATGAGCTATCTCGCCATTTCGGAGCCAGGACAGCCACAGCGTGTCCATGAAAGGAGCATTTGGAAACTTGGGGGCACCAGATAGGCCTCCCTTAGCTAGGTCGATCATGCTGTAAACATCTGCGGCGAACTGATCGAACAGATTTTTATTCATTGCCGTAGAATCAGCTTGGGCATTAAGCCGCCCGCTCACGTGCTTGGTAATCAGACGGACATTTTGCTCGACGCGCGTCCGATCCTGAAGCCAGGCTGAGCTGATCGAACGTAGCACGTCAAGGAAGCCTGGCCTGCCGTACTTGGAGTGCTTGGGAAAGTACGTCCCGCCCCAGAAGGGTTCCGCCTCCGGCGTGAGGAACATCGTCAGTGGCCAGCCGCCCTGTTGGCCCATTGCACCGAGAGCGGCCATATAGATCTGATCGATGTCAGGTCGTTCTTCGCGATCCACTTTCACATTGATGTAGAGATCGTTCATCAGTGCTGCGACCTCAGCGTCTTCGAAACACTCATGTGCCATGACATGGCACCAATGGCACGCAGCGTAGCCGACAGATAGCAGAATTGGCTTGCCGGTTTTTCGAGCCTCGTCCAACGCGCGCTTGCCCCATGGTCGCCAGTGGACAGGGTTTGCCGCATGCTGGCGCAGATAGGGGCTGGATTCGTGGCCGAGCAGATTGGCTTTATCAAACATCGAAACTGCAACACCCTTTTCGAATGAAACGCGACAGTCTATCAAGGCCTAGTGTAGGCGTGGATTGAATGAAATGAAACAGAACCATGTTTTTGGCGATACGATTTTCGCCCTCTCCAGCGGCAGGCTCCCCTCCGGTGTGGCTGTTATGCGCATCTCCGGACCGCAGACTCGATTCGTTATCGAAACAATATCCGGCGGTCTTCCCGAGCCGAGGATTGCTGCCTTGCGATCTTTCAGGGATTCAGAGAACAGTCCCATCGATCGTGGACTGGCACTGTTCTTTCCAGCGCCAGCGAGCTTTACCGGCGAAGATTGCGCTGAGCTGCATCTTCATGGGGGCAAGGCCGTTGTGGACGCTATGATTACTGCGTTGTACAAATTTGAAGGTTGCCGGATGGCGGAGGCGGGAGAGTTTACCCGCCGAGCTTTTGCCAATGGCAAATTCGACCTGACGGTGGCTGAGGGCCTCGCCGACTTGATAGCGGCGGAGACCGATGGCCAACGCAGGCTTGCGCTCCAGATCTCTTCTGGAGCTCAAGCAACTCTCTATGCTTCCTGGCGCACTGAACTGATACGTGCGCGCGCTTTGATCGAAGCAGAGCTCGATTTTGCTGATGAATCGGATGTCCCGGGATCCGTCTCCGATCAGGTCTGGCGGTCGATGCGTGATTTGGCCGACCGCATGGGCAAGCATGTTGCAGACGGGAAACGTGGTGCGATGGTCCGCGACGGTTTTCGCGTGGTTATCGTCGGGGCACCGAATGCGGGCAAATCCAGCCTTCTTAATGCGCTGGCGGGTCGTGACGTTGCCATTGTATCTGACGAGCCGGGTACAACGCGGGACCTGATCGAGATAAAACTCGATCTGAACGGCCTTCCAGTGCTGGTTACCGATACGGCTGGTTTGCGCGAAACCGAGGGAAAGGTCGAGAGAATAGGGATCGACCGCGCTCGAGAACAGGCGTCCGCAGCGGATTTGGTAATTACATTAACCGATCTATCGAACCCGGTTGCGCCTGCGCTGGACGATGTTGCAGATAGCGTAACACTCCGTCTTGGCACGAAATCTGATCTCGCGTCGCCTTCGGCGGCTGCCAAATATGATCTGGTTATCTCCACCCGAACCGGGGAAGGACTGGATGATTTGTTGGAGGCGCTCACCAAACGGGCAGCTCTTGCTGCGGGTAATCTCTCTGACCCATTGCCCACACGTCGCAGGCACATGGAACTTCTGACGGAAACCATCCGGGAGGTCACGGCTGCGGTTTACGACGAAGCGGCGCCTCTGGAAGTTCGGGCCGAATACTTGCGTCGCGCCTCGCATTCGTTGGGCAGGATAACCGGGGATGTGGACGTCGAAGATATACTGGATGTTGTCTTTTCGCAGTTCTGCATTGGAAAATGATTCACGTGAAACACGCCCGGCGTGGATAAAGTTTCCAGTGCGTTAAGGCGTCGGCAACGCTTCCAAAGCCCCTGGCCTCCACGTTAGTGCCAGCGTTGGTAGACGATTCCGCGGACTGAATCCCGGCGTTTATCCGCTGCAGCCACCCATTTCCCTCATGGTGAGCTTGTCGAACCACGCACAGCAGCATGGAATCCCGACGTCTCCGTCATCCTCGTCCTCGGGTCAAGCCCGAGGATGACGGAGAGGGAAGAGCTCTTTCCAAACAATAATCGTGGCTACTTATCCACGCTCTCCAAAACCTGGCTTATTCTATCTCCCGTCCTCTCCACGGGGAACTGCTTCCGGAGCCGTTCGAAGTGGGGAGAGGATCGGCGCCTCCGATGGCGGGTAACGGACCCGCTGTCCGGGGAAGTTCTGTCCAAGGGTTCCCCTGCCGGTACTACGACTGGCGTGTGCTGGACGAGCACTTCGAAAGGGGCTTTCGGCAGCGGGCGAAGCAATTCACCCAACGCCGAGGCCTCCCAAGCGGAACGGACGGGATCAAAAGACGCCGGACGGGCGGTCTTCGGATCGCATTTTATTCTACCAAGACGCGCTTCGACGACCGCCCGTCTTCCCAGCATGCAAGCAATGGCCAGACTCGAGATGAGGGCGTGGCAAGGGGAGAGCTTGGACAATGATAGGTCAAATTGTTTCACGTGAAACACGTCTTAGTCGCTCATACTTGACTCACGGTGCGGTTTTGCCCATCAAGGCACAGATTCGAATCTTTGAAAGTTCTGGCACGTGGAAGACGTTTTTGATGTCATCATTATTGGTGGTGGTCATGCCGGCTGTGAAGCAGCGGCAGCCTCTGCGCGCTTTGGCGCAAGGACGGCGCTGGTCACACATCGTGCTGACACGATCGGAGTGATGTCGTGCAATCCGGCCATTGGGGGATTGGGCAAGGGTCACCTCGTCCGCGAGATCGATGCACTTGATGGACTGATGGGTCGTGTAGCCGACGCCGCGGGTATCCAGTTTCGCTTGCTGAATAGGCGAAAGGGTCCTGCAGTCCGCGGGCCGCGCACCCAGGCGGACCGCAAGCTCTATCGCGTAGCCATGCAACAGGCAATTGCCGAGCAAGCCAACTTAACTGTGGTTGAGGGCGGTGCCAGTGATCTTGCTATTGAAAATGGCAGGGTTATTGGAGTCCAATTGATGGATGGGCGCGTGCTATCCTGCGCGTCAGCGGTTCTAACGACGGGAACATTTCTGCGTGGTCTCATCCATATTGGGGAAAAGCAGATCCCGGCGGGACGTATCGGCGAAGCCCCTGCCCTTGGCCTCTCAGACACCTTGGCAAAACATGAGTTTGCGCTCGGACGATTGAAGACTGGCACGCCGCCACGGCTCGACGGGCGTTCGATCGATTGGCAGAACCTGGACATGCAATCCGCCGATGCGGATCCCTTGCCGTTTTCGCTGATGACGGATTCGATCCGGAACCCGCAGATTGATTGCGGAATCACGCGAACGACGCCGGAAACACATGCAATCATTCGAGCGAACTTGCATCGATCGGCCATGTATTCCGGCTCCATTGAAGGTGTCGGTCCGCGTTACTGTCCGTCCGTTGAAGATAAGATCGTAAAGTTTGGGGATCGGGACGGACACCAGATATTTCTTGAGCCGGAAGGTCTCGACGACAACACCGTCTATCCCAACGGCATCTCGACCTCGCTGCCGGAGGATGTCCAGCTCGATCTCTTGAAGACCATACCGGGTTTGGAACATGCTGTTATGTTGCAGCCAGGCTACGCCATCGAGTATGATTTTATTGATCCCCGCGAACTTGATCGCAGCTTGCAAGCACGTCGTATTTCGGGCCTGTTCATGGCGGGCCAGATCAACGGAACCACAGGTTATGAGGAAGCTGCTGCTCAAGGTTTGCTTGCCGGTCTCAATGCGGCTCGTCTCGCTGCCGGTTCCGCTCCTGTCATTATTCAGCGGACGGAGGCTTATATTGGCGTTATGGTGGATGATCTCACATCTCGCGGTGTAAGCGAACCATACCGTATGTTTACATCCCGGGCCGAGTTCCGGTTGTCGCTTCGGGCAGACAATGCTGATGAACGTTTGACTCCGATGGCTGAACGGCTTGGCATTCTCGGCACGGCACGCAAGGAACGCTTTGCTGGCCGGACGCGTGATCTCGATGCAGCGCGCGAACTCGCAAAGGGCTTGACGATCACTCCCAATGCGGCAGCGCGGGCGGATCTCCATTTGAACCAGGATGGCATCCGGCGCTCGGCCTATGACCTGTTGGCGTTCCCCGACTATCGACTTCGTGCGCCTCAAGCAAATTTGGCCGGAGCTTCGTGAGATCGATGGTCACATTGCTGATGCGCTGGAGATTGAAGCACAGTATGCCGTCTATCTTGACCGGCAGAAAGCCGACGTGGCGGCTATGGAGCGCGAAGAATCCCTATTGATTCCGCAGTCGATTGATTTTTCTACAACGCCAGGCCTGTCAAATGAGCTAAAGCAAAAGTTGAAGCAACGGCAGCCGCGATCGATTGCCGAAGCTCAGCGCATTGATGGTATGACCCCGGCAGCCTTGGCGCTCATCATCACGCAGATACGCCGGACCGTTACGCGTGATGTGGCGTGATTCCAGGTCGGGAAAAACGTCTACAAGAGGTATTATCCAATGTTTCACGTGAAACAGTGGATAACCTTCTCGGTTTTGAAGAGTTGTTCCGCAAGTGGTCAAAAGCTATCAATCTGGCATCGCCCTCAACACTCGATCAGCTATGGGAACGGCATATCGTGGACAGCGCTCAACTTTTCGATATGGCGCCAAATGCCCTGAAGTGGCTTGATCTTGGTTCTGGCGGTGGGTTTCCCGGTATTGTGCTGGCAATTCTTCTGAAACAACGCTCCGGGAGCAGTATCGATCTGGTCGAAAGCAATGGCAAGAAGGCTGCTTTTTTGCGCACAGCGATTGGCCAATTCTCCGCCCCTGGGACCGTCCATGCGATGCGAATCGATGCTGCATGGGCCAAAATAGCTACTCCGGATATCATAACTGCCCGCGCTCTTGCCTCGTTGAGCAGCTTATTTACGCTTGCGGAGCCTTGGTTGACCCGGGGTGCAGTAGCACTTTTTCAAAAAGGACGGGATTACCGCAGGGAAATCGAGGAAAGCCGTGACGCATGGTCGTTTGATCTGGTAGAACGTGAAAGTGCCGTCGACAAAGATTCTGTAGTCCTGCAAATCAGCAATTTGAGACGGACCGACACGAACGTATAGAATTTGCATTCGCTTGATCGGCCCCGATCAACGTTTTGCTTAGGAAGCCAAGTGATGAACAGCCAGACTCGCATCATTACCATAGCCAATCAAAAGGGCGGAGTGGGTAAAACCACAACCGCGATCAATCTGGCCACAGCACTGGCGGCTATTGGCGAGACTGTGTTGATTGTCGATCTTGATCCCCAGGGCAATGCCAGCACAGGCCTCGGAATCGATCGAAAGAATCGAACGATATCGTCCTATGATGTCCTGATGCAGTCCGCTTCCGTCGAGGAGGCCGCCGTGCCGACGGCGGTGCCGAATTTGTCGTTAATTCCATCCACGCTGGATCTTCTTGGCGTCGAAATGGAAATTTCGAACGCTTCTGACCGCGCTACGCGGCTGCGCAAGGCGTTTCGTGGTAATGTGAAAGGGTCTCCCTTCACCTACATCTTGATCGACTGCCCTCCATCTCTCAATCTATTGACAATGAACGCCATGGCTGCTGCCGACTTCGGTCCTGGTTCCATTGCAGTGCGAGTTCTTCGCGCTAGAGGGATTAAGCCAGCTTCTGGAGACGGTCAATCAGGTCAGAACGGCGCTTAATCCGAACCTGACGATCCAGGGGATTGTGCTCACGATGTTCGATGGGCGTAATAATCTCGCGACGCAGGTCGTGGATGATGTGCGCTCGTTCATGGGCGACAAGGTTTACCGGACGGTCATACCGCGCAATGTTCGGGTCTCCGAGGCGCCGTCATACGGAATCCCAGCAATTTTATATGATCTGAAATGTGCGGGCAGCCAGGCTTATCTGCAGCTCGCATCCGAAGTTATTCAGAGAGAGCGCCATTTACGTGCGGCGTAGATATCGATTCGAATACGAAACATTTATGAGAGCCCTATTACAATGAATGAAGACCTGTCAAAAAAACGTTTGGGCCGTGGTCTGGCAGCCCTGATAGGCGAGATGGACCGCGTGCCTGATGAAGTTGACCCGCAGCCTTTAGCGAATTTGGATCGCCAAGTTCCCATCGAATTCATAACGCGAAATCCTCGCAACCCCCGCCGCCAATTTACGGAAGGCGATCTCGAAGACTTGACGCAGTCGATCCGGGAGCATGGCATTGTCCAACCCGTGGTAGTTCGTCCGGCAAAGGATTCTCCCGGCCACTACGAATTGATTGCAGGTGAACGCCGCTGGCGTGCGGCCCAGCGAGCCGGACTTGCGACAGTCCCGGTCATTATCCGCGAAGTGGATGATCGCGTCGCGCTTGAACTCGCAATTATCGAAAACGTGCAGCGCGCCGACCTCAATCCCATCGAAGAAGGTATGGGATATCAACAGCTTATCGATGATCATGAGTATACCCAGGCCGATCTGGCACAGGTGATCGGCAAGAGCCGTAGTCACGTTGCCAATACGCTGCGGCTGCTCAAACTGCCTGACTCAGTGCGCGACATGATTACAAATGGTTCGTTGTCGGCCGGTCATGCTCGCACCCTCATCACCACGGAAGACCCAGCTGCGCTTGCCGAAAAAATCATCAAGGGTGGCTTGTCAGTACGCCAGGCTGAAGCGCTTGCGCAGGATGGTGGCAAGCCGTCAGCTGTCAAGCGGAAAGCCGAGCCCGGGGAGGGCAAGGACGCGGATACCAAGGCCTTGGAGAAGCTGCTTTCAGATGTCATGGGAATGCGCGTATCGGTCAATCACGTGAACAATGGTGGCGATGTCCGCATCCATTATACGACGCTGGAGCAGCTCGATGAGATCTGCCAGCGCCTTCAAAATCGTGCGAAGTGGGGCGGTCTCGCCTGACGAAATTTTTCAACGGCTGTTGCGCGCTCCACGCGCTGCCTCGGCCGCGAGGGCAATCATGGATTGCCGGATGATCGGGACGGCCAGCGCTGCGTTGCGCCGGCTCTCAAGGACCGTTCGTTGCAACCGCTCGATAGCACGCGCGCATGATTGCGTCGTCCAATACCGAAGAGCAGTTTCTACAAGTTTTTTCCGTGCGAAGAAAATCGGAGGTCTGGCAGCCGTAACGGCGAGATTCGCATTTTTTCCTTCGTTTTCCATGCCGTAACGTAACGTTTGTAACGACTGAAACTGGCGGATTGCAGCGCTGAGGACAAGAAAACTTGATGAACCGGTCCCGATGACGCGATCAAATGCGTGAGTGAAATCGATGATGTTGCCAACCATCATCGCATCGACAATTGTCTCATAGGAGACGGCGCTGACGTCGCCGATGATCTCGCGCACATCGTCAATAGAGATGCGCTCTTTGCCGTATGCGTAAAGGCAAATCTTCTCGAGCTCGGCTCGTGTGGCGAGACGATCACCGCCAAGGCTTTCCTTGAGAAGATTGCGAGCGTCAAGCGCGATCTGCAGCCGGTTCTTCGCCAGCACATCGTCAATAGTGCCATCGATTCCACGTGCATCATCGCTATAGCAGGGAAGGGCCATAGCGCTGGAGCTCTGCTCGACGATGCCACGCAAGCCAGCACCTTTCTTCAGGTCCCCGGCCTCGACCAGGATAAACGTGTCAGTGGGCGGGTTTTTGGCAAGGAAGCCAAGGGCGTCTGCCAACCCTTTCTGGCCTGCCGCGCTGCGCACCCAGATCAAACGCTCGCCACCAAACATGGAAATCGTGTTTGCCTCGTCAGAAAGCCTGCCTGGCTCGGCATTGATATCGTCGGCATCAAGTCGAATGACTGCAAAGGGATCGTCTTTCGCAAGGCCGGTGAGCTTGATGAAAAGGTCGGCTCGCTCACTCACAAGGCCCTTGTCCGGTCCGTAAAGCAGAACGATCGGGTAGGCGCGATCCAGCCGTTTCAGGAAAGAATCAACTTCGTGCGCTTTCTTTTGTGCCATGGCCCATGGGTTTACCCATTTCAGCAGGGATTGCAATTGCAACGTGGCCCGTGAGCGTCGACTGTTATGCACCCAAACAGCAAAAAGGCCCGGTGAAACCGGGCCTTTTGAACTTCGGACAACTGGAGCGGGAGAAGGGATTCGAACCCTCGACCCCAACCTTGGCAAGGTTGTGCTCTACCCCTGAGCTACTCCCGCATATGCCAGTTAGTCTTGCGAAGCGGGGCCTATATGGCCTAAGCGCCGGCTAATTGCAACAGGGAAATTTCGCCTTCTGCGAGATATGATGGAAATTGGTCATGAACCTTTGCCGGATGCGGCTTTCCCCTTGAGGAAGCGCCGCTGAACCACTACGAGAACAAACTGTTGTTACCCGAAGGACCAGCGAGAAGGCAGTCATGGGCAAGACATTTGATGAGTTGATGCAGTATCTCGGTGACATGGGCATCGAGGTGTCGACGATCCGTCACGCCGCTGTGTTTACGGTAGCCGAGGCACAGAACCTGCGTGGGCAGGTATCCGGCGCTCACACCAAAAATCTCTTTCTCAAGGACAAGAAAGACAACTACTTTCTCGTGACGGTGGACGAGGACGCTGAGGTCGATCTCAAGACAATTCATGGCAAGATCGGCGCTTCGAGCCGTGTATCGTTTGGCAAGCCGGAAAAACTGCTGGAGTATCTTGGTCTGACACCCGGAGCCGTCAGTGTGTTCGGGTTGATCAATGACACGCAGCGCCACGTCCGTGTGGTGCTGGACGAAAAGCTCATGCAGCATGACATTATCAATGCGCATCCTTTGACGAATGAGGCCACGACATCGATCCGGCGTGAAGACCTGCTGACGTTCCTCAAGATGACTGGACATGAGCCTCTCATCTTGAAAATCGATGTGGCAACCCCAAACTGATAGCCGTTACATGAGTTGGCGATTACAAGAGGTTGTGGTTGAATGGAACGGCAGATGACGGGAGAATTTCATGAGCAAAACAGATAACCCGTTCGGCAGCGGCTATGGCGCAGCCTCCGCCGCCCAGACCGTGTCCTATGGAACGCCATCTCCAAACGGAGCTGCGCCCAGCGCCGGCGACCTCATCAAGGAAACGACCACGGCAGCATTCTCCAAAGATGTGATTGCCGAATCGAAAAGCCAGCCGGTCCTTGTGGATTTTTGGGCACCATGGTGCGGACCGTGCAAGCAGCTCACGCCTGTTCTTGAAAAGGCAGTTCGCGCAGCTGGCGGACGAGTCAAGCTCGTCAAGATGAATATCGACGACCATCCGGCTATCGCTGGCCAGCTCGGAATCCAGTCCATTCCCGCTGTCATCGCCTTCGCTGACGGCAAGCCGCTGGATGGCTTCATGGGAGCGCTCCCGGAATCGAAGGTAACAGAATTCATCGATCGTATTGCGTCACCCGATGGGGGCAGGGATGCGGCCATCCAGTCGGCACTCGACGCAGCGGCTCATGCTGTAGAAGCAGGCGATGTCGAGCAGGCAGCCCAAATTTATTCTGCCGTCCTTGGCGAAGTACCAGACCATGTGGCGGCACTTGCGGGGCTGGCCAATTGTCTGATCGAGCTCGGTGATCTCGAAAAGGCCAAAGCCACCTTGGAGCAAGTGCCTGCCGCCAACAAAGACGATGCGGGTGTCCGTGCCGCCGAGGCCAAGATCGCATTGGCTGAGCAGGTGGCAAAACTTGGTGATCCGGTGGCGTTGGAGGCGCGGCTGCAGGAAAACCCCAAGGATTACGGGGCACGCTTCGACCTTGCGATGATTCTGAATGCCAAAGGCCAGCGCCACGAAGCCGCCGATCAGCTTCTCGCAATCATGAAGGCTGATCGGGCATGGAACGACGATGGTGCCCGCAAGCAGCTGTTGCAGTTTTTTGACGCGTGGGGAGCGGCGGATGAAGCCTCGGTCACTGCACGTCGCAAATTATCTTCCCTGCTGTTCTCTTGAGAGAAATCAGGCACAATAGCCGAGACCACGATTTTTTCGGGCCGGAGTAGGCAATGCAAGCTGGAAATGTTCGTTATCGGACGTTGAATGATATTCCTGAAAACGTGCCGATCTTTCCCCTCTCGGGTGCGCTGCTGCTTCCTGGCGGGCAGCTGCCGCTCAACATTTTCGAACTGCGCTATCTAGCCATGGTGGACGCCGCGCTTAGCGGCAAGCGAATAATCGGCATGATCCAGCCGCGTTTCGATCAGGACAATGAGGATGGCGTCGATCTGTGTGAGGTTGGCTGCCTCGGCCGGATCACGTCTTTCGCTGAAACCGGCGATGGCCGTTTGCTGATAACGCTCCAGGGCATATGCCGATTCCGGGTCATCAAGGAACTCTCGACCCGCACTCCGTTTCGCCAATGCAAGATCGCGCCACTCCGTGCCGATCTCGACGAACCGGATGATTCAGAAGTGGACAGGCTCGCATTGCTGCGCGTATTTCGTGCTTATCTCGACGCCAACAGCCTTGAAGCGGATTGGGACGGCATCTCGCGGGCCGGCAATGAGACGCTGGTCAACGCGCTGGCGATGATGTCGCCCTTTGGTGCTGCGGAAAAACAGGCGCTCCTGGAGGCCGCGGATTTAAAGACGCGAGCTGAAACGTTGATCGCTATTACCGAGATTGCGCTCGCCAAGGATCAGGACGATTATGAAGGCAGCCTCCAGTGAGATATTTCAGGGAAGAGGCATGACTGAAGAGAAACGCGAAACAGTGATCGATCGCAAGTTGCTTGAGCTGCTGGTCTGCCCCTTGACCAAAGGCCCGCTCGTTTACGATCAGCAACGGTCAGAACTGATTTCCAAATCGGCACATTTGGCCTATCCGGTGAGAGACGGTATTCCGATCATGCTGCCATCGGAAGCGCGCCCAATCGAGGACTGAGTTCCACCAAGGCTTTTCATACAGGATTGTTTGCGGCATAGTCTTAGTCAGTTGTGCAACTGACTGGCTTGCGAATATGACAAAGCGCAATGACAAACGCGAAATTCTGATTGCTACGGCGGCCGGATTGTTCTGGCGACAGGGTTATGCGACGACGAGTCTGGCTGATATCGCAACGGATTCTGGCGTGCCACTTGGGAATATCTACTATTACTTCAAGAGCAAGGCCGAACTGGCGCATGGTGTCGCCGATATCTTCGTGGCCGAGACTGAAGGTATGCTGGCGGAAATCACAGACGCCGACCAGAATCCGCGTACACGTTTAAAGCTTCTTATCGAGAAACTTGCTCACTCACTCAAAAGTCGGGTGGAGCATGGATGTCCGATTGCTCTGGGAATTCGGGACTTCAGACATGAATCGCCTGAAGCCGCGGGGCGGGCCGCCGAGACGTTCAGTTTGCTCATCGGTTTCATAGGGAGGGAGCTCGGCCGTTCCGGTATTCGCCCTTCGAGCGCCTTGGGCATAGCGCGCAATGCGGTGGCGGAATGGCAAGGTGGAATCATGCTTGCCCATGGTTTGAACGACTCGGCTGTTCTGGTCGAGAGTTTCCGGCGAATGGAACGATTATTGGTCGCAGGGACCGCTCGCTCCTGACCGCGACAACGCCCACTCGCATCTATGGGGTAAAGGCCCTATATGAAGCCAGAAAAGCTCTCCGGGAGTTATGATGGCCAGAAGTAACCAAACCGCCGACTGGGCCAATCGCCTGTCACCATCGCTGGGCGAGATCGAATCATTGGCGATCGAGGCTTATGCACATCTACCTGAAACGTTCCGTGCGCTATGCGGCGACATTACAATTCAGGTATCCGAATTTCCCGACGATCAGATTATCGAGGATATGGGACTCGAATCGCCCTTCGATTTGCTTGGCCTTTTTGAAGGGACCGGTATCGGGGAGCGATTTTCCCTGCAAACTGGCGAGCAGCCCAACCGGATCACCATCTACCGCCGTGCCGTTCTGGACTACTGGGCAGAATATGAGGAAGCGCTTGGCGACATCGTCGCTCACATTCTCATCCACGAAATCGGCCATCATTTCGGCCTGTCGGATGAGGATATGGAGCGCATAGAAGCAAGTGTAGAATAAGGTTTGCTGCTCTAGTAGTCGCTCAGCTTGATCCCGGGTTCGTAGTCGACGCCATCGATATCCTTGACAACAGCTTGACCGCATTGCATCACGCCTGTCGCCGAATTGAACGCATAGGTAGGCGAACCATAAATGTGCCAGCCCTTGTTTATGGCTGCAGTCACCTTGTGACAGAAGCTTGCATCATCGGGACCAGTTAAAATCCGGTACAATTTCATGTGAGGTTCTTTCCCTAATCTACGCTGAGATACCAATGCCATTTTCATTTTTCGCCAATTCTGTCGAGTTTTTCCAGTAGCTTTTTTGCCATTTCGAGGTGCAGGCGTTCCACCATCTTGCCATTCAGCGAAGTGACGCCCTTATCAAGGTTCTCCCGATTGGAGAATGCCTCAACGATCAACCTGGCCTCCGCGACTGAAGTCGCGTCGGGAAGGAAGGACGCATTAGCTGTTTCAATCTGTGATGGATGTATCAAGGACTTCCCGTCGAAACCCATCCGCACGGCCTCGGTGCATTCGGCCGCAAACCCGTCGAGGTCGGAGAAGTCATTGTAAACGCCGTCGATGATATCGAGCTTTCCAGCTTTGGCACACAACAGAACTTGCATGAGCCATGGCATTAGAGCGCCGCGCCCTTTCGTGCCGGTTTCCTTCGAAATATCGTTGGTCCCGATGACAAAACACTCGAGCCGCGCCGTCGATCGCAATCCAAGCTCGGCGATTTCATCGGCATTGAGGATCCCACGCGGCGTTTCGATCATCGCCCAGAGACGAATGCCCTCGGAAGCATCGGTCTCTTCGAGAATTTCGGCAACACCGGTGATATCCTGCGGGGTCTCCACCTTGGGGAGGAGTATAGCGTCCAGGTCTGCAGGCACGAGCAGCAAGCAAATCCTCGGCGCCCCATTCGCTCGCAAGGCTATTGATGCGGACAACGCGTTCGGCTTTGCTTTGGGGATGAGTGAGGAAGTATTCCCGCAATGCCTCGCGCGCGTCTTCCTTGACGTCGGGGGCTACGGCATCCTCCAGATCGAAGATGATCGCGTCGGTATCAAGCGATGCCGCTTTGACCAGTGCCCGGTTGTTCGAAGCGGGAACATACAGCACGGATCGGCGAGGGCGGAAAGTCCGGATCATTCACCTGTTTTGCCTTGATCAGACAGTCAAGACAAGGGCAATTACAAGAGATTGAGGGGCTTCGGCTCAAAGTGCCACAGGCGAAAAGCTTTGATTCGAGGTAAAGCTGGTGTAAAGCGAAACGCAAAGTCATTACCCAATATCTACAGGCAGATATCATGGACAAATTCACCAAGCTCACCGGCGTCGCAGCTCCGCTGCCGATAATCAACGTCGACACCGACATGATCATCCCGAAGGATTACCTGAAGACGATCAAGCGCACGGGTCTTGGTACCGGTCTTTTTGCCGAAATGCGTTACAATGACGATGGTTCGGAAAACCCCGATTTCGTTCTCAACAAACCGGCCTATCGCAAGGCGCAGATTCTCGTCGCCGGTGATAATTTCGGTTGCGGCTCCAGCCGCGAGCACGCGCCATGGGCTCTTCTGGATTTTGGCATCCGCTGTGTGATTTCGACCAGTTTTGCCGATATTTTTTACAATAACTGCTTCAAGAACGGTATTTTGCCGATCCGGGTCAGCCAGGAAGATCTCGACAAGCTGATGGATGATGCGCAGCGCGGTGCAAATGCGACAATCTCCATCGATCTTGAAGAAATGACGATCAAGGGTCCCGATGGCGGCACGATCACTTTCGAACTTGATGAGTTCCGCCGCTACTGCATGCTCAACGGTCTCGACGATATCGGCCTGACCATGGAAAAGGCGACGAAGATCGACAATTTCGAAGCGGCCAATGCCGAAAAGCATCCTTGGGCCTGAAACCAGTCTCGTAATCTGAAAGCCCGGTTTTCCGGGCTTTTTTCTGCGTCTTATGTGAGGTTCTACAATGGCAGCAAAAAAGCTTCTCCTCCTTCCGGGGGATGGTATCGGCCCCGAGGCAATGGCCGAAGTCCGCAAGATCATTGCCTATATGAATGCGGAATTGGAGAGTGACTTCTCGCTGGAGGAGGGGCTCGTTGGCGGCTGTGCCTACGATGCACACGGCAAGGCGATCTCCGAGGCCGATATGGCAAAAGCCCTGGCCGCCGATGCGGTCCTGTTTGGCGCCGTTGGCGGACCAAAATGGGACACCGTCCCCTATGATGTGCGCCCCGAGGCGGGTCTTCTACGCCTGCGGAAGGACATGGAGCTCTTTGCCAATCTGCGGCCGGCGATCTGCTATCCGGCGCTTGCCGATTCATCATCCTTGAAAAAGGAAATCGTCGAAGGTCTCGACATATTGATCGTGCGCGAACTGACGGGCGGCGTCTATTTCGGCGAACCCAAGGAAATTCGCGACCTTGGCAACGGCCAGAAGCGCGGCATCGATACACAGGTCTATGACACCTATGAGATCGAGCGCATCTCTGGCGTTGCCTTTGAGCTGGCGCGCACGCGCGGCAACAAGGTGACGTCGATGGAAAAGCGCAACGTCATGATGTCGGGCGTTTTGTGGAATGAAGTGGTCACGGCTACCCACAAGGCGAAATACTCAGATGTGAAACTCGAACATATGCTGGCCGATGCCGGCGGCATGCAGCTCGTTCGCTGGCCTAAACAGTTCGACGTCATCGTCACGGATAATCTGTTCGGCGACATGCTTTCCGATATCGCGGCAATGCTCACGGGGTCGCTCGGCATGCTGCCGTCGGCTTCACTCGGTGCGCCCGACGCCAAGACTGGCAAGCGCAAGGCGCTTTATGAGCCCGTGCACGGCTCTGCGCCGGACATTGCCGGCACAGGCGCAGCCAACCCGATCGCCATGATCGCGTCCTTCGCAATGTGTCTGCGGTACTCGTTCAATATGATCGCCGAAGCTGACAGGTTGGAGGCGGCCGTAGCCGGCGTGCTCGATGATGGGCTTCGTACGGGGGATATCATGTCGGAAGGCAAGACCAAAATCGGGACCGTCGAAATGGGCGATGCAATTCTCGCCAAATTCAGGGCACTGGCTGCCTGAACCGGAATTCCGGACAAACAAAAGCCCGGCGCGATTGATCGCGCCGGGCTTTTCTGTCTGGCTGATTACTTCACGTCGTGAAGATCGGTGCCTTTTGTTTCACGTACAAAGAGGAGCCCGATAATCAGGGTCATTGCCGCAACAATGATCGGGTACCAGAGGCCGTAGTAGATATCGCCCTTGAATGCGCTCATTGCGAAGACGGTCGCGGGAAGCAGCCCACCAAACCAGCCGTTACCGATATGGTAGGGCAAGGACATGCCCGTATAGCGGATGCGTGTCGGGAACATCTCGACGAGGATCGCTGCGATTGGGCCGTAGACCATCGTCACATAGATCACGAGCACGAAGAGGATCGCGATGACCTTGGTCCAATTGACGGCAGCCGGATCAGCCACCATCTTGAATGCGCCTGCGCCCGGAACCGTGTAGACCGCGACTTCGGTTGCACCAGCCGCCTCTTCCGCGGTGATCAGCTTATCCTTGATTGCCTGATCGACCGGAACCATGGTCTTCGCGCCAGCGCGGATAGCAGCCGCATCGAGCGCGAGCTTCGGATTGGCTGCGATGAGAGCATCAAGCTTTGAGTCGACAACCTTCACCGGGTCGCGGACGAGGGGATAGCCGCCGTCCTGGAGTGCGATGTTCACGCCCTTGGCGAAAGCGGCTTCCTTGGCCTTTGCATCAGCCCCGGCTGCGACAGCGTCGTAAGACTCCACCGTCTCCTCACCGATCTTCACCGTGGCCGCTGTACCAGGTGCAGCAGTCGCTACGACGTCATACGGCACCGAGTTCCGGGTCAGGAATGATGTCGCGATATCGCAGGACGTGGTGAACTTTGCCGTGCCAGTAGGGTTGAACTGGAACTTGCAGTCGCCAGGCGCGGCCGTCACGGTCGCACGAACGTTCTGCTGTGCAGCGGCAAGTGCGGGGTTTGCCGCCCAGGTCAGCGCCTTGAACAGCGGGAAGTAGGTGAGGATAGCGAGCGCCAATCCAGCCATGATGATCGGCTTGCGGCCGATCTTGTCCGACAGCCAGCCGAAGAACACGAAGAAGCCGGTGCCAAGCAGAAGGGCGATGGCGATCATGATGTTAACCGCCTGCCCGTCGACCTTCAGCACGTTCTGCAGGAAGAACAATGCGTAGAACTGTCCGCAGTACCATACAACGGCCTGACCGGCGGTGAGGCCAAGGAGGGCGAGAAGCGCGATCTTGGCATTCTTCCACTGACCGAAGGCCTCGGATAGCGGAGCCTTTGAACCTTTGCCCTCTTCCTTCATGCGCTGGAAGGCCGGCGATTCGCTCAAGGACAGTCGAATCCACACGGAAATCCCGAGAAGAATAAAAGAAAGAATGAATGGAATACGCCAGCCCCAGGCAGCAAACGCGTCCTTACCGAGCCAGTTCTGAATGATCAGAATGACGATGAGGGAAAGGAAAAGACCAAGCGTTGCCGTGGTCTGGATCCAGGACGTGTAGTAGCCGCGTCTATTGTCTGGCGCATGTTCAGCGACATAGGTCGCTGCACCGCCATATTCACCGCCGAGCGCTAGCCCTTGCAGCATGCGCAGAGCCAATCAGGATGATGGGCGCGGCAATACCCCAACTGGCCGAACCTGGAAGAATACCAACAAGGAAGGTCGACAGGCCCATGATCATGATGGTTACGAGGAATGTGTATTTACGGCCGACCAGATCGCCGATGCGACCGAAAGACGAGTGCACCAAAAGGTCTAACCAGGAAGCCTGCCGCGAAGGCAAGCAGCGCAAAGATATTGCGTGTCGCTTCCGGATACTCACTGAAGAAGGCTGCGCCGATAAAAGCGGCCAGAGAGCCATAAAGATAAAAATCGTACCATTCAAAAACCGTTCCGAGCGAAGAAGCGAAGATAACCTTCTTTTCCTCTCTCGTCATACCCCGACTAGAAGTGTCGGCCACAGAAGTGGTTGCCATCTCATTTCCTCCCAGAAAACAGCAGTTGAGCCAAGAACATGACTGGTAACCCCCTGTGCCATGTTCTCATCTGTCGACACTACGCATGGTCGTCCGCGGAGCCGATTGCCCCGCCGTTGACAACGCGCTGGTGAATGTCCTCCGGAATTCTCCCCCCAAAGGTCACGCACCCGATATACGGATGAAGTGTTCACCATATATTGATCAAAGCAAAGCCCGCATCTTACGTCAATTGGCGAAAATTGTGCGTAACACGACATATTCTTGTCATTTGCCGAGACAATTGACTCTTTACCGAAACCGCGTACAAGCACAGGCGGACAAGGAGATGCCCGCATGGGTGGCGAATCAACAGCGCTTTTTTTGACGAACGGTTCCGGCAAGCTTGCCGGAGGCATTGACGCGCGTGCTCTTGCCCTTAAAATTTCGGCCAAACAGACTGCGAAAACGACCACCAAAACGGTCTGATTTCCCTTGGCCTGCTCGCCCCCTCCCGGGTCCGGCCCGGGGGAGAAGACCCGCAGTGGCCAGCGGGTTTATACAGCAGAGAGGGACAGGAGATATTACAAGATGAGTTTCAAGGTTGCGGTTGTTGGTGCCACAGGCAATGTGGGCCGCGAAATGCTTACAATACTGGAGGAGCGTGGCTTTCCGGTCAGCGAAGTCGTGGCGCTCGCCTCGCGCCGTTCACAGGGAACCGAGGTGTCCTTTGGCGACCGGACGCTCAAGGTCAAAAACCTCGATAATTACGATTTTTCCGATACTGACATCTGCCTGATGTCTGCAGGCGGCAACGTCTCGAAGGAATGGTCGCCGAAGATCGGCGCGCAGGGTTGCGTTGTCATCGATAACTCCTCCGCATGGCGTTACGATTCAAACGTACCGCTGATCGTGCCGGAAGTTAATCCCGACGCGATTACTGGCTTCACCAAGAAGAATATCATCGCCAATCCGAACTGCTCGACGGCGCAGCTCGTGGTCGCATTGAAGCCATTGCATGACAAGGCCAGAATCAAGCGTCTGGTCATCGCGACCTATCAATCCGTGTCGGGCGCCGGCAAGGACGGCATGGACGAACTGTTTCAGCAGTCGCGGGCGGTATTCGTCGCCGATCCGGTGGAAGCCAAGAAATTTACCAAGCGCATTGCTTTCAATGTCATTCCGCACATCGACGTCTTTATGGAAGATGGCTCAACCAAGGAAGAATGGAAGATGGTCGCCGAGACCAAGAAGATGCTTGATCCGAAGATCAAGCTCACGGCGACCTGCGTCCGCGTACCGGTATTCATCGGTCACTCCGAAGCGGTAAATATCGAATTCGAAAGCCCGATGAGTGCCGAGGAAGCCCGCGAGATCCTGAGCGATGCGCCCGGATGCCTGGTTATTGATCGCCACGAAGATGGCGGCTATATCACACCCTACGAAGCCGCCGGTGAAGATGCGACTTACATTTCACGTATCCGCGAAGATATTACGGTCGAAAATGGTCTTTCTATTTGGATCGTTTCCGACAACCTGCGCAAAGGTGCGGCATTGAATGCGATCCAGATTGCCGAGCTTCTGGTTGCACGTGGGCTCATTCAGCCGAAAAAGATCGCGGCCTGATCATCAGCCGTTTGAACTGAAAAGGGCGTGGGAGACCGCGCCCTTTTATTTGGCCTTGTCGATGCTGGCGATGAGATTGTCGCGCACAGTCATTAATTCGGCGCGCAGGTCTTTTGCTTCGCCCAGAGTGCAGCCAAATGCCTGTCCGATTGCAATGGGGATGGCTTCTGCGCGTTTTCGCGTGGTGCGACCTTCATCCGTAAGCCCGATCAGAACCTGACGCTCATCCACCGTATCGCGGCGTCGTGTGATCAAGCCCGCGCTCTCCAGACGTTTTAGAAGCGGGGTTAGCGTGCCTGAATCGAGGCTGAGCTTTTCCCCGATGGATTTAACCGTCTGGTTTTCCCGCTCCCAGAGCACCACCATCACAAGATATTGCGGGTAGGTCAGACCGAGCGCCGCCAGGCGTGGCTGATAGGCACGCGTGACGGCATTGGCGGTCGAGTAGATGGCGAAGCACAGGAAGTTTTCCAGTTTGAGGAGCGAGTCCGGTGCCTTTCCCGATGTTGCGTTCATTGTTCATCATCCTTTCAGGACAGCGCAAAATAGCAAAGTCAATTGAATTGCGCATCATTTAATTTTTCATCAGGTATCAAAATATCTATTGCACGCAATTTAATTGTGTGCAATCTAATGAGCGCTGAACAACCAGCTAGCAACCGAAGGAAACAAGCTATGGGCATTCTCTACACAACGAAGGCGACAGCAACCGGTGGCCGCGAGGGCCGTGCAGCAAGCGAAGATGGACGCCTGCAAATTACACTTTCAACGCCGAAGGAACTCGGCGGCAATGGCGGTGACGGCACCAATCCGGAACAGCTCTTCGGCGCCGGCTATTCCGCCTGCTTTCTTGGCGCGATCAAATACGTCGCCGGTCAGAAAAAGGTGAAGCTATCCGAGGAGAGCGCTGTCACTGCAACAGTTGGCATTGGTCCCCGCGAGGATGGCAAGGGGTTCGGCCTGGACGTTGCGCTCGCGGTCACTCTGCCGGGCGTGGAAGCTGCGACAGGCTAGGGAAATCGTGGATGCTGCGCACATTGTTTGCCCTTATTCGGAGGCCACGCGCAGCAACCTCAACGTACGTATATCGATTAATTGACACCCGGGGTCGTCGTACTAGGGTTATCCAAGGAAGTTACACCAAGGGTGATATCCCGTTACATACGACGTCCCCCGCCACCTTTTCCAACCACCAGCATCAGATACTGGCACAATTGGGTGGTGGGTTAGCTGCCCAGATGCCCGCGCAACCGGAAATCAAACAACCAGCGAAAGGATACAACTCCCATGCCTACGATCACCACAAAAGACGGTACCGAAATCTACTACAAGGACTGGGGCAAGGGACAGCCGGTGGTTTTCAGCCATGGCTGGCCGCTCTCTTCAGACGCCTGGGAAGACCAGATGTTCTTCCTCGCCTCGAATGGCT
Source organism: uncultured Alphaproteobacteria bacterium (assembly GCA_963776115.1). Classification (GTDB taxonomy): domain Bacteria; phylum Pseudomonadota; class Alphaproteobacteria; order Rhizobiales; family Rhizobiaceae; genus Phyllobacterium. The sequence continues at coordinate 216,354 of CAVZLS010000017.1, forward strand.
ACCGCGTCATTGCGCATGACCGCCGCGGTCATGGACGCTCCAGCCAGCCCTGGAATGGCAATGATCTGGATACCTATGCGGACGATCTGGCCGAACTGTTCGAAAAGCTCGATCTGAAGGATGCAATCATGATCGGCCATTCGACGGGCGGCGGTGAAGTTGCCCGTTATATCGGACGGCATGGCACAAAACGTGTTGCCAAAGCAGTGCTTGTCGGGGCCATTCCCCCGTTGATGCTGAAAACCGAGGCCAACCCCGAAGGCTTGCCTATAGATGTCTTCAATGGTCTGCGCGATGGGGTCCTCGCTGACCGGTCGCAGTTCTTCACAGACCTGTCGCTACCGTTCTATGGCTATAACCGTACTGGCGCGAAAATTTCCGAAGGCGTCAGAGATTTCTTCTGGCTGCAAGGTATGATGGCTGGAATGCCCGCCTCCTACTTCTGCATCAAAGCATTTTCCGAGACCGACCTCACCGAAGATCTGAAGAAGTTCGACATTCCGACCTTGTTCATCCATGGCGATGACGATCAGATCGTGCCGATTGACGATGCGGCGCGCAAGGCTGTGAAGATCGTGAAGAACGCAACCTTGAAGGTCTATCCAGGTGCGCCTCACGGTCTTGCGACGACGCACAAGAATCAGCTCAACAAGGACCTTCTGGATTTCGCCAAGGCCTGATCTGAACCTTGCGTCAAATCAAAGCCCACGCTTTTCGATCATGGCATCGGGCGTGGGCATCTTGCCGCGAAACGCCTTATAGAGATCTTCCGGATCACGGCTTCCACCCGCTGAATAGATATACTGTCTCAGCTTCGCGGCGAGATCACTGTTGAACACATCGCCCGTCTCCTCGAATGCCTTGAACGCATCCGCATCCAGCACCTCCGACCACATGTAGGAATAATAGCCGGCTGAATAACCGTCTCCGGAAAACACGTGCGTGAAGTGCGGGGTGCGATGGCGCATGATAATGGCGTCGGGCATCTCCAGTTGCCTCAATGTATCGGCCTCGAATTTGATCGGATCGACGGGCGGGGTACCCTCCGCATGAAACGCCATGTCAACCAGCGCAGACGAGGTGAATTCAACCGTGTTGAACCCCGCATTGAATGTATTGGCTGCGAGCACCTTGTCGAGCAAGGCCTTCGGCATCGCTTCGCCGGTGCGGTAATGAATTGCATATTTCTCAAGAATGGCCGGCACGGTCAGCCAGTGCTCGTAAAGTTGAGATGGCAATTCGACAAAGTCACGCGATACGGACGTGCCGGAAACCGCTGGCCAGGTGACGTCCGACAAAAGTCCGTGCAGCGCATGGCCAAACTCATGAAACAGCGTTTTCGCACCATCAAGCGATAGCAGAGCAGGCTCACCCTTGGGCGGTTTGGCGAAATTCATGACATTGTAGATGATCGGCTTGTGCTCGCCGTCGAGCTTGTGTTGCGACTGCAGCGCACTCATCCATGCGCCAGAGCGCTTCGACTGGCGATTGAAGTAGTCGCCAAGGAAAAGGCCGCGTTCGCTGCCATCCGCATTGAAAACTTCCCAGACGCGGACATCGGGATGCCAGGTCGGAATGCCCTGTTTCTCCTCGAACGTAATTCCGAACAGACGTGTCGCGACGGCGAAGCAGGCCTCGATTACCTTCTCCAGTTGCAGGTATGGTTTCAGTTCGGCCTCGTCGAAAGCGAAACGTTCGCTGCGCAGTTTCTCGGCATAGTAGCGCCAGTCCCAAGGTTCAACTTTGTGATTGCGGCCTTCGCCGGTGATAAGTCGCTGCAGATCGGTCTCTTCTTCGGCGGCGCGCGCTTTGGCTTTGTCCCAGACTGGCTCCAGCAAGTCCATAACCGCTTTGGGCGTTTTGGCCATCGTGTCATCGAGCTTGTAAGCTGCAAAGCTTTTATAGCCGAGCAGATTGGCTTTTTCAGCACGCAGCTTCACCATTTCGGTAACGATGTCTGTATTGTCCGTCTCGCCGCCATTTTCGCCCCGGGCTGCCCAGGCACGGAACGACTTTTCGCGCAGGGAGCGGTTTTCGGAGAAGGACAGGAACGGTTCGATAATGGAGCGGGATAATGTGACTGCCCACGCATCGGGTCGGTCACGTTCTTCGGCGGCACCGCGCATCGCGTCACGCACAAAATCCGGCAAACCGGCCAGTTCCGCCTCGTCCGTGATGTACAGTGCCCAGTCCGCTTCGTCTTTTTGCACGTTCTGCCCGAATTGTGCACCAAGGCTTGCGAGCCTTTCATTGATGTCGGCAAGCCGTGCCTTCCCCTGTTCATCGAGCCGCGCGCCGCTGCGCACAAAACCTTTCCAGGTTTTTTCCAGCACACGATCTGTTTCGAGATCAAGACCGAGCAAATCGCGCTGCTCGTAAAGCGAATCGATACGCGCGAAGAGCAGCGGGTTCATCATGATCGAGGAAGAATGGCGTGACATTTTCGGTGCGATGACCCGTTCAAGCGCCTGTATTGTTTCATTGGTGTGGGCACCGGCCCGCAGCCAGAAGATTGCTGAGACACGATCCAGGTCCTTGCCAGAAAGTTGCAGTGCTTTCAGCGTGTTCTCAATCGTTGGGACGTCGTGCTGGTTAACCACGGCCTCGATATCGGCGAGGTCTCCCGCAAGGGCGGCGTCAAAGGCAGCGGCGAAGTCGTCATCGTTGAAAGCGGTGAAGTCGGGCAACCCAAGAGGCCCCGTCCACTCTGTCAATGCTGCGTTGATGGACGGTTTCGTTGAGGACATGGGGGCACTCCGTCGTGGGCAAGGAACTCTATGGGTCTAACATCTAAGACGGAGAAGCGAGTGCCACAAGCCGGATGTGCGATAAAGTCTGCACAAGCGTGCCAAACAAAAGCGGGGCAGGGCCCCGCTTCGTTTCGTGTTTGGAAATATCAGCTGTTGCGCTTGCGGGCGGCAAGCGTGCGCAGCCGCAACGCGTTGAGGCGGATAAATCCAGCGGCGTCCTTCTGATCATAAGCGCCGCGGTCGTCTTCGAAAGTCACGAGAGCGTCTGAATAGAGCGACTTCTTTGATTTCCGGCCGGAAACCATGACGTTGCCCTTGTATAGCTTCAAACGAACGGTGCCTTCTACATCATCCTGGCTTTTGTCGATCATGGCCTGCAGCATTTCCCGCTCCGGCGAGAACCAGAAGCCGTTGTAGATGAGCTCGGCATAGCGTGGCATGAATTCATCTTTGAGATGGGCCGCGCCGCGATCGAGCGTAATCGATTCCATTGCACGATGTGCGGCGAGAAGTATGGTGCCGCCGGGTGTCTCATAAACACCGCGCGATTTCATGCCGACGAAACGGTTTTCGACCAGATCAAGACGGCCGATACCGTTGTCGCGGCCAAGGTCGTTGAGCGCTTTCAACAATGTTGCAGGGGAGAGCGGCTTGCCGTCGATAGCAACCGCATCGCCCTTTTCGAAAGCGATTTCGATTTCCGTTACTTTATCTGGCGCATCCATCGGCGAGATCGTGCGCTGGTGCACGTATTCCGGAGCCTCCACCCACGGATCCTCAAGCACCTTGCCTTCCGACGAAGAGTGCAAAAGGTTTGCATCCACGGAGAACGGGGCCTCGCCGAGCTTGTCCTTGGCGATCGGAATCTGATGTTCGCGCGCAAATTCCAGAAGATCCGTGCGCGATTTGAAGGTCCAGTCGCGCCAAGGCGCGATCACCTTGATGTCCGGATTTAGCGCATAGGCGGAAAGCTCAAAGCGGACCTGATCGTTGCCCTTGCCGGTCGCGCCGTGGGCAATTGCATCAGCGCCCGTGCGGGCTGCGATCTCGACGAGATGTTTTGAAATCAGCGGGCGGGCAATCGAAGTGCCGAGCAGATAGACGCCTTCATAGACGGCATTGGCGCGGAACATCGGAAAGACGAAATCGCGAACGAATTCCTCGCGGACATCCTCGATATAGATCTCCTTGATACCGAGCATCTCGGCTTTTTTCCGAGCCGGCTCGAGTTCCTCGCCCTGGCCGAGATCGGCGGTGAAGGTGACGACTTCAGCGCCGAGTTCCGTCTGCAGCCACTTCAGGATGATGGATGTGTCGAGTCCACCCGAATAGGCGAGCACGACCTTCTTGACGTCTTTCCACTTGTTCATTCTGTTTTCCTGCATATCGGCTGTTTCTTGCAGGGTCTTTTATCAGGTGCGGTGGTGTTGGCAAGGCTGCTCTCGGAGAGATGCGGCTTGCCTCTGCAGGCCTCGTGTCGCTCGGTGAAAGGAGAAGACAGCTGTTCGAGAACAACATTCGAAAATGCATCACATAAAATAGGCCGGCAGGCGTCGAAAGCGGGTGGTTAAAATCCGATAGTCGCGTTAGCTTCCGACAAATCCGCAGCGGAGCTTATAAATGAACTTCATTCCTGAATGGTCGATTATCCTGCAGTTTGCCGTTGCGACCTTCGTTCTTTCAATCACCCCCGGGCCTGACATGACACTTTTCGTGGGGCGCGCTTTGTCGGAAGGCAAGGCCGCCGGTTTTGCCTGTCTGGCGGGTGCAAGCAGCGGCATTGTCGTGCATACGACGATGGTGGCTATCGGGCTTTCAGCGTTGATTGTTGCATCGCCGAGCGCGTTCCTTGCGCTCAAGATCGTCGGCGCGGGATACCTGGTATGGCTTGCCTATCAGGCAATCCGCCATGGTTCAGCGTTCTCGCCGGAAAAGCAGGTCGGCCAATCTCATACATTGTTTCAAAACTGGCTGACTGGCTTCGGAATCAATCTGCTCAATCCGAAAATCATCCTGTTTTTCATGACCTTCCTGCCGCAATTCGTCTCGGCCTCGGATCCTCACGCACCCGGAAAGCTGTTTTTTCTGGGTGTGCTGTTTATCCCGCTCGCTCTGCCCGTGGTTGCGCCGATGATTATCGCGGCGGACAAGTTTTCAAAACTGCTCAAGAAAAACCCGACCGTCACCCGGATCACCGATTGGCTTTTCGCGGGCGTTTTTTCCGCGTTCGCGGCAAAGATCCTGATGGCGCAAGCGAAGTAGCGCTCCAGCTATAGGTCTTTCGGAAGCTTGGCGATCACGCCTGCACTGCGTCCTGAAATCAGCCAGTATACAAAACCGCCGACAACACCTGTGGCGAGAATTGCAGCGAATGTACTTATGTCTTCCGCCTGTGGCCGCCATTTCCAGACAATGATGACGACGGCAATGCCAGCACCGCCGAGCGCATAGAATAGCCAATCGCGCCAAGCGGTCAGTTCGGCATACAGGATCAGAATCGCTGCCGGAAAGAAGATGCTGTAGCCAATCACCACCGCAAAAGCCGGAACGGTCAGATAGAGAAATGGACCCTCAGAGCCGATCAACTCGGAACTGCCAAGCAGCAGGAGGTTAAGGAACAGCGATGCGGCAAAAATCGCACAGACGAAGCCAAACGTGATCAGGGCAAAACGTAGCAAGTAGGCCAGGATCCGGCTCAATCTTCGCCGTGCCCGGCGATCATGGCCGCCTCGAACGCCAAACGGTCCGTCTTCTTCATGCGTTCCGATTCTGATTTCAACTGACCGCAGGCTGCCAAAATATCACGTCCGCGCGGAGTGCGTATCGGTGAGGCATAGCCGGCATTGTTGACGTAATCGGCGAACTTCTCGATCTGCTCCCAATCGGAACACTGGTAGTTCACACCGGGCCAGGGATTGAACGGGATCAGATTGATCTTCGCCGGAATGCCTCTGAGCAGCTTTACAAGCTGTTTGGCATCATCGAGCGAGTCATTGACGCCCTTGAGCATGACATATTCAAAGGTGATCCGCTTCGAATTGGAGAGGCTCGGATAGGCCCGGCAAGCATCGAGCAATTCCTTCAGCGGGTACTTCTTGTTGATAGGCACGAGCATGTCGCGCAGATCGTCGTTCACCGCATGCAACGAGATTGCCAGCATGACGCCAATCTCTTCGCCTGCGCGATAAATTTCCGGCACGACGCCTGAAGTCGACAATGTGATCCGGCGCTTGGACAACGACAGGCCATCGCCATCGGAGGCGATCAGCAGAGCCTTCTTGACGTTCTCGAAATTATAAAGCGGCTCGCCCATTCCCATCATCACGATGTTGGAAACCTTGCGGCCCTCAGCCGGTACAATAGCGCCATCGGGCGTATTGCGATCAGGGAAATCGCCGAGGCGGTCCCGGGCGATCAGCAGCTGTGCCAGAATCTCTTCAGCAGTCAGATTGCGGACGAGCTTCTGGGTGCCCGTGTGGCAGAAGGAGCAGGTGAGGGTGCAACCGACCTGGCTGGAAATACACAGGGTACCGCGGCCTTCTTCCGGAATATAAACGGTTTCGATCTCGACGGGACGTCCGGCCCCGCGTGGCGGGAAGCGGAACAGCCACTTGCGCGTCCCGTCATTGGAGATCTGTTCCTCGACGATCTCCGGACGCGCAATATTGAAATGCCGATCCAGCAATTCACGCATGTCCCTGGAAATGTTCAGCATATCGGCGAAATCGGAAACGCCGCGCACATAGAGCCAATGCCAGAGCTGCGCGACGCGCATCTTTATCTGACGTTCCGGCACGCCGATCGCAACCAACGCCTCGCCCATTTCCGCACGCGACAAGCCAATCAACGACGGCTTTTCAACCATCGTGGTTCGAATGGCGTCACGGGATTTGTCCCGGGCAACAGGATGTGTCAGGTCTAGCGATACGGACATGGAGTTTTCTAACGTTCTAATCGGAAGCGGGGCTCATACCACGTTCCAGCCCGCGCGTCACCTCCACATGCAAAAGGGCCGAAACAGTGCTCGGCCCCTTTATGACGACATCTCTTCGAATTGTTATTTGCAGGTTGCGATAGCCTTCAGAGCAGCCGAAACACCCTTCAGCGAATACGCATAACTCGTCTTCGTACCGCGCTTCGAGACAGCGTTGATTGACATCTGATGTCCCGCGCGCAACGCAGCGACGAGTTGCGGTTCTTCGGCAGCGTTTTCCATCCAGCCATGACTGCCACTGGTAAACATGGAGAAAGAGCGCTCGTCGATCTTCACAACGACCTTCGAATTTGCCTGCAGATCGTAACCGGCCTTGAACTGTGGCTCGTAACTCACGTTCTGACCCGGCTTCTGGCTCACCATGAAGAAGTTATCGCCATGATCGATCTTGGCAGGCTGCTTGTCGATCGGAACAGAAAGGACGTAGCAGACTTTGCCGTTGCCTTGCTGGTAGCTGTAAGCGCCCCACGCGTTGTACTGGCTGATCTGACTTGGGGTCTGGGCAAGAGCTGTTCCCGTCAGCCCAAACATGAGCACAGAGATCGCTACGATTGATTTTCCAAACATTTTACCTACCAGTTTTTCTCGCGTATTTCATAACTCGTGAACCGGCAATGGCCCGGAAGATTTCCGGATGCCGCATTGTCCAGTTCGCTTCCCTTAATTTGACTTAATCTGGGTTACCAAACGGTGAAGATAGAGCAAATTTTCAGAGCTACGAATATCGCATCCTCGTTAACGTCCCACCAGTGAACTCCAGCCAAACAAAAGCGGCGAGACTTTGACGTTTCGCGGTTTCACATCCTTGTGATGAATCGAAATCAATTGGCCGGCGAAGGGTCGCGGTCGAGGTTTTCGATCGCCGTTTGTGCGGCCGCCCGATGCGCCGGTGTGATGTGACTGCGAATGGCGGTCAATGCTGCCATCAGGACGGCGACGTCGTCGGTGAAACCGAGACCGAAGAGGAAGTCCGGAATGAAGTCGAGGGGCAATACGAAATAGGCAAGCGAACCGAGAAGAATGCCACGCACCTTTGTCGGTGTCGCAGGATCGAGCGCACAAAAATAACCGGCAACGACTTCATCGAGAAATGGAATGGATTTCGCAGCCTTGCGTGCCGTTTTCCAGAAGCGCGCACGAACGCGTTCCTCGCGGGAGCGCTGTTGATCCTCACTCCCCGGTTCCAGAATTTCGCCAATCTTTGCGTCGTTCATCCCTTTTCCTTCAAAACCATTCCGTGACAACATGGGAAGAACGGCCACCTGCTGCAAGAGTTTCAGTGAAATTGTTGCAGGAATTGGTGAACACGTCCCCGTCCAAACCAGAGTGCTTGCATGACATCACACCCGCTTCATTCCGTTCTGTTCGTTTGTCTCGGCAATATTTGCCGCTCTCCCTTGGCCGAGGGTGTATTCCGATCGGTGCTTGCGGCGGAGAGGAAGGGGAATGGTGTCCTCATAGATTCCGCCGGTACCAATGGCTATCACACGGGAGAATTGCCGGACCAACGTTCCATTGCCGTCGCCAGTCGCCACGGCATCGACATTTCAGCTCAAAGGTGCCGTCAACTCATCGCGGATGATTTCACCCGGTTTGACCTGATAATCGGCATGGACCGGGAGAATATCGCGACCATTAAAGCGCGGCGGCCCAGCTTTGCTACAGCGGAAGTCGGAATGTTCTATGAGCTCGCACTTGGAGATGCCGTACAGATCCCGGATCCGTATTACGGCACGAATGTCGATTTCGAACGCGTCTACCGAATGATCCTGGCGGCCTCCAAAGGCCTCTCCGCACGGTTCGGGTAGAAAGAGCGCGGGGCTTCGAGTGGCCAGGCTTCCTCGACAATGTAAGGTCCGCCACCGATGGAATCGCGCGAGGACATCAGCACGAAACGTCCGATCGTGAACGGTGCTGTGGAGAAGTTTCCGCGTGAGGAGAGATAGTGCGCGACTTCTTCATTACGGACATTGCGCAGCCGTGCCAGCGTCACATGCGGGGTAAACTTGCGTTGATCGGCCGGCAGCATAAGGCGCTGGCAGATGCGCTCGATTTCGGCGTGCAGCGCTTGAATGTCCGGCGAAGGAGACACACCTGCAACCAGACTATGGGGCTTCTTTGAGCCGAAAGCGTTCACGCCAGAAAGTTGCAGCGTAAATTCCGGGCGCCTTATGCGGTCGAGCGCATTGGCGACCTCGTCGGCGATATGGCCTTCGACATCCCCGATAAAGCGCAATGTGATGTGATAGTTTTCGACATCAATCCATCGGGCACCTGGCAGGCCACCGCGCAAAAGCGACAGTGAGAGAGCGGCGTCCCTCGGGATTTCGAGGGCAGTAAAGAGACGCGGCATAAGGCATCCTCCCCGAATCGAGTTGTGACTTTAGAGAATCATCGAATGAACTCGCGAGCAAGACATAAGTTCAGATTATCCTCCGGCGCGACAAATTAGACACGGCTCATCCAAAAGGCGGCAGAACAGGTTACGGGATCGCCGGTGTCGGCGCGTTGAGCACCTATTGTGATGCGGTGCGCTGGCTTATGGTCTTTTCCATGAGTGGCAGAAAACCTTCAACCATCTTGGCAACACCCTCGGTGTTCGGATGTTCGCCGTCGGCGAGTTGCAATGATTTTACTGTCGCGACCCCATCCAGGAAGAAGGGATAAAGCGGCACATCGTATTTTTCCGCCAGACGCGGAAAGATCGCGTTGAATTTCTCCGCATAATCATTGCCCATATTGGGAGGTGCCAGCATGCCGGCGAGAATGACCTGAACGTTGCGCTGCTTCAGTTTCTCTAGGATATCGGAAAGGTTTTTCTCGCTGATAGCCGGGTCGATGCCTCGAAGCGCGTCATTGGCGCCGAATTCGAGAATCACCAGGTCGGTACCTTCGGGCACCGACCAATCCAGCCTGGAGACGCCGTCAGTGGTCGTTTCGCCCGCGACGCCCGCATTGGTGATCGTCACGTTGACGCCCTTATCCTTCAGCGCCTTTTCCAACTGGGCGGTGAACGAATCCTGTATCGGCAGTTGGAAGCCGGACATCAGGCTGTCGCCGAAACCGACGACCGCCAACGGGCGGTCAGACACGGCATTTTGATTGGCCAGGGCCAAGGACGGCAAGGCAACTAGACCAGATAAAACGAAGAACTGTAACAATGGTTTGAATCTCATTCTTGGGTACCCATATCAGACCAGCTGCAATCAATCTGGTGCTGACCATACCGCAAAGGAAGTGCTTCGTGACTAAATCCGTTATCGCGCTTGATCACATTGAGTTGACACTTGGCAGCGGTGCTTCCTCGGTGCATGTGCTGAAAGGCATTTCCCTAAGTATCAATTACGGGCAGTCAGTTGGCATTGTCGGGCCGTCCGGCTCGGGCAAATCAACCCTTTTGATGGTTCTTGCTGGACTTGAGCATGTGGATTCCGGTTCAGTTCAGATTGCCGGCGAGAAGCTCGAAAGCATGAGCGAAGATCAGATCGCGGCGTTCCGCGGCCGCAATATCGGCATCGTATTCCAATCATTTCATCTTATTCCGAACATGACGGCATTGGAAAATGTTGCCGTGCCGCTCGAGCTCGCGGGAAATCCGGATGCCTTCGGCATTGCAGAAAATGTGCTCGCGGCAGTCGGTCTTGCCGATCGCATTACGCATTACCCAGGTGAACTCTCAGGCGGCGAGCAGCAGCGCGTCGCGATTGCCCGCGCGCTTGCGCCGTCGCCGAAGATCCTTATTGCCGACGAACCAACAGGTAATCTCGACACGGCGACAGGCCGGCAGATAGCCGACCTTCTGTTTGAGAAGCAGAAGGAACTCGGCGTCACACTCGTCCTTGTCACCCATGACGCGACACTCGCCGCGCGTTGCGACAGGGAGATCCGCGTGCGATCCGGCCTGATCGAAGCGGATGAGCATGCCCCGGAGCTGGCGAAAAGCGCATGAGCGAAATATCTCCTGCCCGCACTTCACCATCCCTGAAACTGGCGTTGCGTTTCGCCCTGCGCGAAATGCGCGGTGGTCTATCAGGGTTCTATATCTTTCTCGCCTGTATTGCGCTTGGTGTGGCAGCCATTGGCGGTGTCAACTCGGTCGCAAACTCGGTTACGGCGGGTATCTCCACGCAAGGCCAGAGCATCCTGGGCGGGGATATCCGTTTCCAGCTCAACCAGCGTGAAGTCGACCCTGACGAGCGGGCCTTTCTCGACAGCAAGGGCCGCGTTGCTGTCAGCGCCAACATGCGGTCAATGGCAAGGCTTGCCGATGGGTCTGATCAATCGCTGGTGGAAGTGAAGGCAGTGGACAATGCCTATCCGCTCTATGGAGCGCTGCAGACGACGCCTGCACTTGATCATCAGGCGCTGTTTGCAGAAAAGGATGGTGCCTACGGAGCCGCTGTTGCCCAGATATTTCTCGACCGGCTCAATCTGAAGCTGGGTGACCGGGTTCTCCTTGGAACTGCAACGTTCGAGTTGCGCTCCGTCATCAGCAACGAGCCGGATCTGCTATCCGACGGCTTTGGCTTCGCACCTCGCTTCATGGTGTCGCTTGAAGGGCTTGGAGCTGCCGGGCTTATCCAGCCGGGAAGCCTTGTCGATCATAGCTACAAGATCGCCTTACCAGCCGGGGCGACGGACGCTGCAATCACAGCCATACGCGATGAAGCACAGAAACAATTTCCACAAGCCGGTTGGACAATACGTGGCCGCAACAATGCGGCGCCTTCGCTCAGCGCCAATATCGAACGGTTCTCGCAATTCCTGACCTTGGTCGGGCTGACCTCCCTGATCGTTGGCGGGGTGGGCGTAGCCAATGCAGTGAGGTCTTATCTCGACGCAAAGCGCGGCGTCATCGCCACATTCAAGTCGCTTGGAGCCCCAGGCTGGTTCGTTATCGCGGTCTATCTGATACAGATCGTCATCATAGCGCTGGCCGGTATTCTCATCGGCCTGGTCGTTGCGGCCCTTATTCCTTATGCCGCTGGCTATGCGTTGCAAAGCGTTCTGCCCATCGCCTCGAAGGGCGGCTTCTATCCCGGCGCATTGCTCTGGGCGGCGCTGTTTGGTCTTTTGACAACGCTCGCGTTCGCCATATTGCCCTTGGGCCGCGCTAGAGACGTTCCAGCGACGGCGCTTTTCCGCGAACAGGGGTTTGAGCAGCGCGGCTGGCCGAAGCCAATCTATGTGATGGCCGCGGTTGTCCTGATCGCCATCCTTTGCTTGCTGGCCGTGATCTTTGCCTATGACCGGCGAATCGCCATGGTCTTTGTTGGCGCGGTTGCATTCTCATTCGTCGTTTTGCGCGCGGTTTCGGCTTTGGTTCAATGGCTTGCGCGGCGTGCGCCGCGCGTGCGATCGACCGCGCTGCGACTTGCTTTTGGTAATATTCACCGGCCCGGTGCCCTTACTCCCTCCGTAGTCCTGTCTCTTGGCCTGGGACTGACCCTTCTCGTTACGCTTGCACTTATCGACGGTAGTCTGCGTCAGCAACTGGCGGGTAACCTGCCCGAGCGGGCGCCGAATTTTTTCTTTGTCGACATCCAGAGCAAGCAGGTCGATCAGTTCACCAGTCTCCTGCAAAATGCGGCGCCGAATGGCAAGATCGTCAGCGCGCCGATGCTGCGCGGGCGCATCGTCGCGTTCAATGGGACGGATATTACCAAATTGACCATTCCACCCGAGGGCGCATGGGTTTTGCGCGGCGACCGCGGTATCACCTATGCCAAAACCGTGCCGGAAAACTCGACGCTGACACAAGGTTCGTGGTGGCCAGCTGATTACTCCGGCGAACCGCTCGTCTCCTTCTCGGCCGAAGAGGCTGGCAATCTTGGCTTGAAGATTGGTGACACCGTGACCGTCAATGTGCTTGGTCGCAACATCACCGCGCGGATCGCCAATTTTCGACAACTCCAGTGGGAATCCCTTGCCATCAACTTCGTGATGGTGTTTTCGCCGAACACCTTTACCGGCGCGCCGCATGCCTGGCTGGCGACTCTGACCGACCCTGCAGCCACCGCGCAGCAAGAAGCCACCGTCGTGCGCGATGTGACCCGCGCCTTTCCGGCGGTGACGACCGTTCGGGTCAAGGATGCGATCACCATCGCAAATGAGCTGGTCGGACAATTGGCCGTTGCTATTCGCGCGGCAGCGTCAGTGGCGCTCATCGCATCGATTCTGGTGCTTGGCGGTGCTTTGGCGGCAGGAAATCGCGCGCGTGTCCATGATGCGGTCGTGTTGAAAACGCTTGGAGCGACCAGACGCACGCTGATAAAGGCCTTTACGCTTGAATATATGCTGCTCGGCCTATCGACCGCTATTTTTGCGTTGCTCGCCGGTGGTGTGGCTGCCTGGTATGTGATTGTGCGTGTCATGACATTGCCAGCCTCTTTCCAGCCGGAAGTGGCCATGATGACCGTAGTTATCGCTCTGGTCCTGACTATCGGTTTCGGCCTCGCTGGCACATGGCGAATACTTGGCCAGAAGGCAGCGCCGATCTTGCGAAACCTTTGAATTCATTAAAACGATGTAATATTGGACGGATTCAGGGTAATTTTGGACCGCAACACACGATCTTGAGTAAATCAGGTCTTGTTATAAGGCGTTTAAATCACCATAATTCTTAGCAAGGCATGCTGGGGTCCCGCCAGCGGCGCCCGGGATTCCCCCCGACACCCGACGGGACGAAGCAAATGAGGAAAACCATGGCTGACTATCGCAACATCCAGGCCCGTACATCGGCCGGAGTGCGTGTGGACGCGGGGATCGATCAAGGTCTACGCAGCTACATGCTGAAGGTGTATAACCTTATGGGTATCGGTCTTGCAGTGACCGGTTTTGCCGCCCTTGCAGTTGTTTATCTCGCAACCACCAATGATGCGTCTCTTGCCGCAGCGCAGTTGCCGAACGGCAAGATGCTGACAAATCTTGGCGTTGCAATCTATGGCTCGCCCCTGCGCTGGGTTGTGATGCTCGCACCGCTTGCCGCAGTATTCTTTTTGAGTTTCCGCATCGAGAAGATGAGCGTTGCCGCTGCCCAGACGACGTTCTGGGTCTATGCCGCGCTTGTGGGTGTCTCGCTGTCCTCGATCTTCCTGGTGTTTACGTCCGGAAGCATCGTTCAGACGTTCTTCATCACCGCGGCATCCTTCGGCGCCCTGTCGCTCTATGGATACACGACGAAGCGTGACCTCACTGCGATGGGCTCATTCCTGTTCATGGGTCTGATCGGCATCATTCTTGCCTCGCTGATCAATATCTTCCTGCAGTCGAGCGCCTTGCAGTTCGCAATCTCCGCTATCGGTGTTCTGGTCTTCGCCGGCCTGACCGCCTATGACACGCAGAATATCAAGGAAATGTACTACGAAGGCGACAGCTCGGACACTTATGGCCGCAAGGCAATCATGGGTGCACTCCGACTTTATCTCGACTTCATCAACATGTTCATGTTCCTTCTGCAGTTCCTCGGTAACCGCAACTAACTCTTGCGAACCTGAATTGAGGATAAGGGCAGCGGAAACGCTGCCCTTTTCGTTTTCCTGCCGCCGGAGATGCGGTGACTATTTTCGCAACGCTCCCCTTCAAATTCCAAGCAAAGAAGTGCATGAAGCGTGCAAGATCATCATTCATTGCGAAATTCCATGTCCCAGATTCATATCCGTTCAGCTCGTCCCGCCGACCTTCCGGCCATAACCGAAATCTATCGCGACGCTGTCCTGCACGGAACGGCGACTTACGAAATCGATCCACCCGATATGGAAGAGATGACACGGCGGTTCCACGCAGTCACCGCGGACGGATTTCCTTACGTAGTAGCGGAACTCGATGGGGCAGTGATCGGCTATGCCTACGCCAGTTACTTCCGGACGCGCCCGGCTTATTGGTGGTCGGTCGAGGATTCGATTTACATTGCACCGGAGGCAAAGGGGAAGGGGCTTGGCAAGGTCCTGCTGCAACAGCTGATCAAGGATTGCACCAATCTCGGCTTCCGCCAGTTCATCGCAGTCATCGGCGATGGCCATGATGCATCAGCATCAGTACGCTTGCATTTGAGCTCTGGCTTCAAACATTCGGGAACGATCAGGGCATCGGGCTTCAAGCATGGCCGTTGGCTCGACACCGTGCTGATGCAGCTGGACATGAACGGCGGCTCGGAAACCTTGCCTGGCACACCCCCGCTGAAAGCTTAAGCGCTAACTCCGTACGACACTCAGGCTTTTGTCGAAGATCCTGAGTACCCGATCAAGTTCCTGACCGCGCTTGAGAATGAGGCCACTGGCGGCAATGACGCTGTAGGCGCCTTGCTTGCGCGCGAACCTGGGGTTTTTCTCTATCCGGAACATCGGTACTTCACTGGTTCGCCGGAAGATCGAGAAGACTGCCCTGTCCATCAAATGATCGATGGCATAGTCCCGCCATTCACCGGCAGATACCATGAAACCATATATTCGCAGGATCTGATCGAGTTCGCGCCGGTTGAAGGTTACGGGCAAATCGTTGTTACGGGTAAGGGAGATAAGTTTAGCCTGCTGTTGCGATTCGTCGCCACCTGCATTGCTGTCCATCAATCAACCGCCTTTGAGAACTGTTGTGTCACGTGGATGACATAAAGGTGGCCTGATCCGCATCAATTTACAAGCCCGGAGTGATGAGAGCGTTCAATATCGTTGGCTTACGAACTGTTTTGTTGGCTTTCTCACAAAGCAATACGCTGTGAATCGAATGGTGATGGGCTGACACATTCTCGCCATTATCTGTTCGCATTGCCGCCGGATTCGACACCCAACATCAATGGCATGTTGTCCGAGACCGGTTCGTTCTCGAAGCGGCCCGATACCCCAAGCCCCCCGCCCAACGGGTTGCCCGGGTTGAGCCGACCAAGTCTCCCTAAGCAACATGCCCCAATACTCAGGCCGGATTTATCCGGCCTGTTTTTCTGTGTGGGTAGAGGGTGTCTTACCGCCCGATGCTCTAGGGTTTCGCGGCCATAATCGAGGCGCCAATAATGGGGCCTGGCTTGCCCTCACCCAGCATCTCTTGCAGCAGCACCGCGCAGCCGGACGCTTTCTTGCTGGCGATCTCGCTTAGCGGGATTTCGATCTTCTGCGCCGCCCCATCCCACATGCCGACCGTCTCCATCGCGCGCACACTGTTGGCGTAACTGACCTTGCGTCCGACATTCTCGCCATCGGGAATGGCGATGATGCTCTCTCGATTGAAATAGGCCAGCAGAACCCGAACTGGGTTGGTCGCGGATGGACCTGAACCTATGTCGATCAACAGCCGGTCCCGTGCGGTCTTTTCGATGGATACGGGGATGGTGAGCCCAGTCGGCGTGTTGCGCGTTTCTGCGATACGCCTGCGAATTTTCTGGCCATCCTGACCGTTCATATGCTCACGGCCATTGAGGATCACCTGCGGCGTATAAATACCGTTCAATCCCAGAGCGGTACGATAGGCATTCTGACGGTCGGTGTTTTCGGGTACAGCAAGGCTGTCCGTCCAGCCGCGATAATCCCAATAATCCACGTGGAAGGCGAGCGCGACAACCTTTCCTTCCGTCGCAAGCGACTTCAGCACCGCATCCGCAGGGGGGCATGACCCGCAGCCTTGAGAGGTATAAAGCTCGACGACACCCTCTGGTTTCCCGCCAGACTCCTCCGCACAGACAGGCAGCACATAAGCCACTGCCGCTACGAACGGTGCGCCGATTACAATGCGTCTGGATAGGGTGCGCAGGGACAAGGTGGTTATTTTCTTCCCGAGTTTTCTTAGTTCTTTTTGTCAGTTCATTGTCAGAAGATTGATAGGAGCCGATCGTTTCAACAGGAAGTCACTTTGAGGTGAATTCGATCACGTTTCGTCTTGCCCTTAAATCGAAGGCCGCCGGTTTCCCGGCGACCATTCGTTTCACATTATTTTTGAGCAATCAGGCAGCAAGATCACGCAGAACGTATTGCAGGATACCGCCGTTCTTCAAATATTCGAGTTCGTCGATCGTATCGATGCGGCAGATCAACGGCACCTGTTTGACGCTGCCATCGGCGTAAGTCACCGTGGCAAATGTCTTCTGGCGTGGCTGGATTGTCGCCAGACCTTCAATCGAGACGATCTCGTCACCCTTGAGCTCCAGCGATTGCCAGCTCGTGCCGTCTTCGAGAACGAATGGCACTATGCCCATGCCGACGAGATTCGAACGATGAATACGCTCGAAGGACTGGGCAATCACGGCACGAACACCAAGCAGGCTGGTTCCCTTTGCCGCCCAGTCGCGCGACGAGCCATTGCCATATTCGACACCGGCAAAGACCACCAGAGGAACATTCTCGCTACGATATTGCATGGCAGCGTCGTAGATCGGCATCTCCTCCTTGGTCGGATAGTGGATCGTATAGCCACCTTCACGGCCGTTTTCGCCGAGCATATGATTGCGGATGCGGATATTGGCGAAGGTGCCGCGCATCATCACTTCGTGGTTGCCGCGGCGCGTGCCGTACTGGTTGAAGTCCAGCGGAGCGACGCCATGCTCGGTCAGATACTGTCCGGCAGGAGAGGCCGCTTTGATCGAACCGGCCGGAGAAATATGGTCGGTGGTGATCTTGTCGCCAAACAGACCAAGAATGCGCGCACCCTTGATGTCGTTGACCTTGCCCGGTGTCTTGCCCATGCCGACAAAGTAAGGCGGGTTCTGCACATAGGTCGACTGATCGTCCCAGGCATAGGTCTGACCTGCCGGAACCTTCACCGCCTGCCAGTTTTCGTCACCCTTGAACACGTCTGCATATTTGGCAGAAAACAGTTTGCGGGTGACGTTCTTGGTGATGAACTCCTGAATCTCGTGTGAAGACGGCCAGATATCCTTGAGGAAAACCGGATTACCGTTCTGATCTTCGCCAAGCGGCTCGGTTGTAAGGTCGAGTTTAACTGTACCGGCGATTGCATAGGCAACGACGAGAGGCGGTGAGGCCAAATAGTTTGCCTGAACGTCGGGCGATACACGGCCTTCGAAGTTACGATTGCCGGAAAGTACTGACGCCGCGATCAGACCCTTGTCGTTGATGGTCTTGGAAATCGGCGTCAGCAGCGGACCGGAATTGCCGATGCAGGTCGTGCAACCGAAACCGACGAGGTTGAAGCCAAGCGCGTCAAGTGACGTCTGCAAACCGGCGCTTTCGAGATAGGCGGCAACGACCTGCGAGCCCGGAGCAAGCGATGTCTTGACCCAGGGCTTCGACTTCAGGCCCTTGGCAACCGCGTTGCGGGCAAGAAGACCGGCCGCAATCAACACGCTCGGATTCGAGGTGTTCGTGCAGGAGGTGATAGCGGCAATGGCGACATCGCCGTGACCAAGATCGTAGTCCTCGCCTTCGACAGGATAGCGGGCGTCGAGCTGCGTGGTCTTCTTGTATTCCTTCTGCAGCGATTCATGGAAGCCGGACGCAATGCCTTCAAGCGCGATACGTCCTTCTGGACGCTTCGGTCCAGCCATGGACGGAACGACGGTCCCAAGATCGAGTTCCAGCGTGTCGGTGAATACCGGATCAGCAGAGTTTGGCTCGCGCCACATGCCCTGCGCTTTCGAATAGGCCTCGACAAGAGCGAGGCGGTCTTCGTCGCGTCCGGACATGTGCATGTAGTTGATGGTTTCGCGGTCGATCGGGAAAAAGCCGCAGGTCGCGCCGTATTCGGGGCCCATATTGCCAATGGTTGCACGGTCCGCAAGCGTCATGCTCTCGAGGCCAGGTCCGAAGAATTCGACGAACTTGCCGACGACACCCTTCTTGCGCAGCATCTGCACAACAGTGAGAACGAGATCGGTCGCTGTCACGCCTTCCTTGACCTTGCCGGTCAGGCGGAAGCCGATGACTTCCGGCAGAAGCATCGAAACGGGCTGGCCAAGCATGGATGCTTCAGCCTCGATACCACCCACGCCCCAACCGAGAACGCCGAGGCCATTGACCATGGTCGTGTGCGAGTCGGTGCCGACGCAAGTATCGGGATATGCGACGGTCACGCCATCCTCGTCCTTGGTCCAGACGCCTTGCGCGAGATATTCAAGATTGACCTGATGGCAGATGCCGGTGCCGGGCGGAACGACGCGGAAGTTCTTGAACGCCTGCTGGCCCCACTTCAGGAAGCGGTAACGCTCCCCGTTGCGTTCATATTCGAGATCGACATTGCGCTTGAATGCCTGGGGATTGCCGAACTCATCGACGATAACAGAGTGATCGATGACGAGGTCAACCGGTACAAGCGGATTGATCTTTTCCGGATCGCCACCGAGGTTCACCATGGCGTCGCGCATCGCTGCAAGATCCACGACTGCTGGAACCCCGGTGAAGTCCTGCATCAGGACGCGGGCCGGACGATAGGCGATTTCCGCACCGGCACTGCCGCGGTCGACGAGCCATGCCGCGACGGCTTCGATGTCTTTCTTGAAGACCGAGCGGTTGTCTTCAAAACGAAGCAGATTTTCGAGAAGAACTTTCATCGAGAATGGAAGCTGGGAGATGCCTTCCAGGCCGTTCTTTTCGGCTTCTGTCAAACTATAATAGACGTATTCCTTGTCCCCCACGACGAGGGTCTTACGACATTTGAAGCTGTCAATCTGAGACATTGTTGCGTTCGTCCTTATGCTGAGGCCTTAGAGCATCGGGGGGTAAATAAGACGCAGTTCTGTTTCTCGGATGGCGAGACTATCCACGCGGAAGGTGGCGAGGCCGATGTGTTTCCATCGGACGATGCCGCCTGACAAAGTGGTTGGCCGCCAGCCGGAAACCCGAAGGGCCGGGTGGATTCGGGCCAATTCCATCGGGCTTCGACTTCGTCCGATGGGGAAACATCGGCCTCGCCAAATCCCTTGATCTTGTCCACGAATACCCTCCGGCAGAACGCGTCCTATTTATCCCCCGATGCTCTAACCCGGGACGAACGCCTTTGCCGCGTTTCAAGGACGCGCTAAGGTGCGGGTGCAGTCATTTCCGCTGTCCGTCCCGCAACAGGTCCAAAAAACGGAACCCGTATCGAGATCGGCCAAAATGGTTTCCATGCCGACCGCTGGCATGGTTGACAGCTATATAGAGTTTTTCGCTGATCTGTGCCAGACCGGAATTAGTCTAAATTGTGTGCTGCGTCGAAATAATCACGTGGCGTTTCACAAGTACCAAAAAGCGGATCGGTCATGCGGTTAATCGCCGAGAATTTGGGTGGTGAACGGGGAGGAGAACTGTTGTTTTCCGGTCTTCACTTTGCTGTTTCCTCCGGTGAAGCGCTTATGGTGACCGGGCCCAATGGTTCAGGTAAATCGACCCTGCTTCGAATTATCGCAGGTCTGCTTTCCCAAGTGGAAGGCATGCTTCGGATCGAGGGTGCGCCAGCCGCGTTTGAGGGGCTCGCCGCGGCCGCTCATTATCTTGGCCACCTCAATGCCATGAAGCCGGTCCTGAGCGTCGATGAAAACCTGCATTTCTGGCAATCGTTCAACGGACGCGGTCAGTATTCGATTGCCGAAGCACTCGAACACGTCAGTCTAGGTGAGATTGGTCACCTGCCTTTTGGCTATCTTTCGACCGGACAAAAACGCCGTGTCAGTATCGCCCGGCTTCTTGTCAGCGACCGGCCGGTGTGGCTTCTGGATGAGCCAACCGCCGGGTTGGACAAAGCATCTGAGATGCAGTTCACCGGACTTATGCGCGGACACCTGACAAGCGGCGGAATTATAGTTGCAGCGACCCATTTGCCGCTGGGGCTCGAGGGATCGAAGGAATTGGCCTTGGGAGCCGCCGCGTAATGGGCGCATTGTTCCTTCGCGACGTTCGACTGGGCTTGCGCGCTGGTGGCGGCGCGTTGGTTGGCATCCTGTTCTTTCTGGCGGTAATTGCCGTCGTTCCCTTTGGCGTTGGCCCTGATCTGAAGCTGCTTGCCCGTATCGGTGCGGCCATGTTGTGGATCGGAGCGCTGCTTGCGGCCTTGCTTGGCCTCGACCGCCTGTTTCAGGCGGATCGTGATGATGGCTCGCTCGATCTCTTGATCATGGCGTCGGACCGGCACATGCTTCCACTTACAATCCTCGTCAAATGTCTGGCGCATTGGACAGTCAGTGTCTTGCCATTGGTCATTGCCTCGCCGCTGCTTGGGCTCTTCATGAACATGGAGGCCGCGGCCATTGGTGCGACCGCTTTGACCCTTCTGGTTGGCACGCCGGCGATCACGCTGATCGGCGCTGTTGGCGCTGCGGTGGCGGTTTCGCTGCCGCGGGGCGGTCTTTTGGTTTCTGTGATCATCCTGCCGCTGACGATACCGGTGCTGATTTTCGGCGTGTCTGCGTCCTATGGCGCAGTTGAAGATCCAGCACCGTTTCTGGCACCTTTCCTTATTCTTGCTGCGATTACGCTGTTTTTTGCAGTGCTGGGACCAATAGCCGCCGCCGCAGCGTTGAGGTCTTCAGCCGATTGACAGTGTGATGAATTGCGAAACGGGCATCAGAAAGCTAAGAGTATGTGATGAGTGACGCAGTATCCAAGACCGGACGATGGATCGACCTGGCCAACCCTACGCGGTTTTTGAGCCTGGCAGGTGCCACTTTGCCATGGCTCGGCGGACTTACGGTGCTGGTGCTGGCCATAGGCTTCTGGATGTCGATGAACGCGCCCGATGATTACCAGCAGGGCTCAACGGTCAAGATCATGTTCATCCACGTGCCTTTCGCCTGGCTTTCGATGATGTGTTACACGATCATGAGCGTCGCGGCGCTCGGAACACTGGTATGGCGCCACCCGCTGGCCGATGTTTCCGCAAAGGCTGCTGCGCCGATCGGGGCGGTCTTCACCGCTCTGGCGCTGATCACCGGCTCACTTTGGGGTAAGCCGATGTGGGGCACGTGGTGGGTATGGGATGCGCGGCTCACCTCCGTTTTTGTCCTGTTTCTGATGTATCTCGGGATCATCGCGCTCACCCGCGCCATGGATGATGCGGCAAAATCGGCAAAGGCCACGGCTATCCTCACCCTTGTCGGCTTCATCAATATTCCGATCATCAAGTTTTCGGTCGACTGGTGGAACACGCTGCATCAGCCCGCGTCCGTGCTGCGTATGGGGGGCTCAACCCTCGACCCGTCCTATCTCAAGCCACTGCTGGTCATGGCAATCGGTTTCACCCTGCTATTTTTCACGTTGCACCTGATGGCCATGCGCAACGAAATCTGGCGTCGCCGCGTCACGGCGATGCGCCGCGTTGCTGCCCGTAGCGCAGATCGGGGAACAGTGTCATGATGAGCCATACCGGTTTCGTGCTTGCCTCCTATGGCGCTGCCATCATTGTCCTTGCTGCCTTGATCGGGTGGATTTTCATCGATCAACGCAGCCAGCGTCAGGCGCTGCAGGAGCTGGAATCGCGCGGGGTGCGTCGCAGGTCCGAGACGAAGATGGATAACGCATCGTGACGGGGCAGGAGCAAGTCGAAAAGGCTCCACGAAAGCGCAGCCTGTTCTTTGTCTTCCTGCCGCTTATCCTGTTTGCCGCCCTAGCCGCTGTTTTCGCATTCCAGCTTGCGTCGGGCCGCGATGAATCGGTCATTCCGTCTGCGCTGATTGGCAAACCCGCTCCCAATGTGTCGCTGCCTGCCGTGAGTGGCTTACAAAAGGATGGCCAGCCGGTTCCTGGGCTCGATCCGGCAGCCTTCAAGGGGCAGGTCACGCTCGTCAACGTTTTTGGTTCCTGGTGTGTGCCCTGCCGTGTCGAACACCCGCTGCTTATGCAATTGGGTGAAGACAAGCGGTTTCGGCTCACCGGGTTGAACTACAAGGATAAAAACGAGAACGTCCTTGGCTTCCTCGACGAACTCGGCAATCCCTACGCCGCCATCGGAGCCGACACGAACGGCCGTGCCGCAATCGAGTGGGGCGTATATGGCGTGCCGGAAACCTTCCTTGTCGGCAAGGACGGCATCGTCGCCTACAAGCATGTCGGACCTTTGACGGAAGACTCGATTCGCGATGATGTCATGCCTGCCATCGAGGCAGCGCTAAAGGCGAAATAAAGGTCTTTCAGTTTTCCAGCATGGCATAGCGCCGTACCCAGCTTGCGGCCCTTGTTGCGGCCGTCGCCGTGCTGTCATAGGCGTGGGTGAGCGGAACCGTGATCATCCGATAGCCGAATGTCGTTTTCGTCGCGACCGTGACAGGCGCAACAATAGGCGTGCCAAGTGCAAGCGTTTCTATTGGCCGGTCCGCAACGGGCTCCGGAACCGTAAAAGACCTGCTGGCAACCACTGAGCCCGGAGCTGATTTCACGGTACAGGTTGCGGTGATCAACGGATAGTCGACCTTGGTGTTCTGACGAATCTGGCTCTCCTGGTCGGCTCTGCATTGTTCGACACTGGTCCAGCCGGCATCTGCTGTCTTTATATATTCGCAGATTTTCGCATCGCAGTCGCAACCCATCAGGGTCATTACGATGAGAGCCGTCTTCATGGGTCGCACTTTCTGGGAATTCGTTGCCGGTAACGTAATTCTTGAGCGCGGATCGCGGCGGGATTTCGTCGCGATCGGGCGGAAATTATGACCCTTTCAGCCGGATTGTGGCAGTCTTATTGGTCTTTGCTCGACGCTTTCTCGGCTGCAGGCTCGATAGAATATTTCATCACGAGCGGCATCTGCGCAAAGGTGAAGAGCAGCGTGATCGGCATGGTGCCCCAAACCTTGAACGCCACCCAGAAATCGGTCGAGAAGCTGCGCCACACAACTTCATTCAGTACCGCGAGGAAAATGAAGAATATCCCCCAGCGCATGGTCAGCTTTCGCCAACCCTCGGCATTCAGCTTGAAGGCACTGTCAAAAACATAGCCGAGCAGGGATTTGCCGAAATAAAGTCCGCCGAGCAGGATGATCCCGAACAATGCATTGACGATGGTCGGCTTCATCTTGATGAACGTCTCATTGTGGAGCCATAGCGTCAGCGCTCCGAAGATCAGCACGACGATGCCGGAGATCAGCGGCATGATCGGCAGGCTGCGCACCAGAATCCAGGAAGCCGCAAGTGCAATCGCCGTTGCCGCCATGAACAGGGCGGTCGCGATGAAAATCGGCTCGCCAATATTGGAAAGGGCGGGAAAGCGTTCGATCAACCATTCGCCGCGCGCATTGGCGAAAAAGAACACCATCAGCGGGCCGAGTTCCAGAACCAGCTTGAGCAGCGGATTGATCTCCTTGCGCGCCGGATCGGTTCTAGCCGCCGGATCAGATGGATCGCGTTCGAATATGGGCTGTTCCATCATGCAACTCCTGCGATGGCTTTGGCAAAATCGCTTGCGGCGA
Source organism: uncultured Alphaproteobacteria bacterium (assembly GCA_963776115.1). Taxonomy (GTDB): domain Bacteria; phylum Pseudomonadota; class Alphaproteobacteria; order Rhizobiales; family Rhizobiaceae; genus Phyllobacterium. The sequence continues at coordinate 240,409 of CAVZLS010000017.1, forward strand.
AAGGTTCGAGGTCTTCGACCTGCTCGCCAACGCCAATGAAATAGACTGGCAGTTTATGTTTTGCAGAGATGGCGACAAGGATGCCGCCACGTGCTGTGCCGTCAAGCTTGGTCATAACGAGACCATTGACGCCGGCGATGTTCTTGAAAATCTCGACCTGATTGAGGGCATTCTGCCCTGTCGTCGCATCGAGCGTCTGCAATACCGTATGCGGCGCTTCCGGATCGTTCTTGCCGAGCACACGAACGATCTTCGCGAGTTCGTCCATCAGTTCCGCTCGGTTCTGAAGACGGCCGGCTGTATCGATGATCAGAACGTCGCTTCCGGCCTCTTTTGCCTGTTTCCACGCATCGAAGGCGAGCCCCGCCGCATCGGCGCCAAGCTTGGAGGAAACGACAGGTGCGCCGGTGCGTTTGCCCCAGATGTGCAACTGTTCGATGGCCGCCGCCCTGAATGTGTCGCCCGCTGCGAGCATGACGTTAAGGCCACCCGCCGTAAGCTTGGCGGCAAGCTTGCCGATCGTCGTGGTCTTGCCGGTGCCATTGACCCCCACAACGAGGATGACGTGCGGTTTGTGCGAAAGGTCGAGTTCCAGCGGCTTGGCCACCGGGCCCAGCACCTTCTCGATTTCCGCTGCCATGATGGTGCGGACTTCCTCCGTGCTGATATCCTTGCCGTAGCGCGTCGCGCTCAAGGCCCCAGTGATGCGGATGGCGGTCTCCATGCCGAGATCTGCCTGAATCAGCACGTCTTCCAGATCCTGCAATGTATCTTCGTCGAGCTTGCGCCGCGTGAAGATGCTGCCAATGGAATCGCCGAGTTGCTGGGAGGAACGGAACAGCCCCTTGCGCAGGCGCTCGAACCAGGAAAGACGTACCGCCGGTTCTGCCACAATCGGTACTTCGACCTGCTTTTCCTCGACCGTTTTGCTAACCGTTACTTTCGACGGCTTTGGTGTAACTACGGGCTCCGACGTCTCCGCGACCTCGGCGACTGGAGCTTCGGGAGAAGGGATCGACACCGGCTCGATTGTTGCCTCGCCCATCGGCGATTCAATCTCATCCGTGGCCTCGATAAGCTCATCGACTGGCGAGGGTTCAATTTCGGTCTGTTCGACGACAATGACAGGTTCGATGTCTTGAAGTAACTCAGGTTCTGCCGCCGTCTCTTCGAAGGCGACGGTCTGTTCCTCAACAACTGGTTCTACTTCAGCAGGAATAGTTTCGGCAGGAATATCCAATGCTTCCTGCGCCGTTGTATCCTCATAAAGCTGCTCAGGCGTCGGTAGCTGATCGAGCTCGACTAGAGGCTTCTCGACCGGAACCTCTTCGATCTCCTTCTTGCCGAAGGAGAATATCTTCTTGATGAAACCCAGAGCCATGAAAACTGCTTTGCTGATTAAGTTTATGCTGCGCGCCGGCTACTATCATTAGCCAACAGCTTGTCGCTGTCATGGCCATTGATCGTGCGCTCGATGATATGGCCCGGCGCTCCATCATCGACACCAACGAGAGTGAAACCCTCTGTCCGGCCAAGGCCTTCACGTTCGATGAGAATTTTCTGCGTCGTGCCAACGCGACTTTGCAAGTGGTGGCGATAGGCCGTATCGCCTGCAGCCCGCAGCCTTGCAGCGCGTGCCTTGACGACCTGGCGGTTAACCTGCGGCATGCGCGCAGCAGGCGTTCCTTCACGCGGGCTGAACGGAAAAACGTGCAGATGCGTCAAGCCGCATTCCTCGACGATCCGGATTGAGTTTTCGAACATCTCATCGGTCTCGGTCGGAAAACCGGCGATAATATCCGCACCAAAAACGATATCCGGCCGTATTCTACGGACATTCTCGCAAAACGCGATTGAATCTTCACGCAGATGGCGGCGCTTCATGCGCTTCAGGATCATGTTGTCGCCCGACTGCAACGATAGATGCAGATGCGGCATCATGCGTTTTTCGGTCGCCAGCGCTTCCATCAGGTCTTCATCGGCTTCGATCGAGTCGATGGAGGAAAGGCGCAGCCGCTGCAAGTCCGGTACTTCCCTGAGTACGGTCTTCACCAGCTTGCCCAGCCGCAAGTTTCCCGGAAGATCCGGTCCATAGCTGGTCATGTCGACGCCGGTCAGCACCACTTCGTTATAACCGTTGCCGACCAGACGCTTGACCTGTTCGACAACGCCGCCCATCGGCACCGAGCGGGAGTTACCACGGCCGTACGGAATGATGCAAAATGTGCAGCGGTGATCGCAGCCGTTCTGCACCTGAACAAAAGCACGGGCACGACCCTCGATGGCGTCGACCATGTGCGAGGCGGTCTCGCGCACCTCCATGATGTCGTTGACGCGCACTTTTTCAAACTGGTTGACACCGAAATCCGGCAGCATGCGATAGGAGTTGGATTTCAGCTTCTCCTCGTTGCCGAGAACGAGATCGACTTCATCCATGGCGGCAAATTCATCAGCGCCCGTTTGAGCGGCGCAACCGGTAACGATAATGCGCGCTTGCGGATTATCCCGGCGTGCCTTGCGGATGGCTTGCCGGGCCTGGCGCACAGCTTCGCTGGTAACGGCGCAGGTATTGAAGATGATCGCGCCATCCTCAAGCGCGCCAAGACCCGCCGCGTCGGCCTCGCGCTTCATCACCTCGGACTCGTAGGTATTGAGCCGGCAACCGAAAGTGACGACATCGACAGCCATCACGCTGCTCCCTGCGAGGATTTGACCTCGTCGCGGTGCCAGGCTCCGGTCGCGGGGTCCAAAGATCCGGAAAACTCCCATTCCGCGGGCCCGGTCATAATCACGTGATCGTTTTCAAGCCATTCGATCAATAGCGGTCCGCCCGGCACAGTGACCGTTACAATTCTTTCGGTACGCCCGGTGCGCGCTGCGGAAACACCAGCGGCGCAGGCAGCAGAACCGCAAGCCTTGGTCAAACCAGCGCCGCGTTCCCACGTACGCAGGGTAATGGCGCTGCGGCTGGTCACGTGCGCGATAGAGATATTGGCGCGTTCCGGAAAGATCGGATGGTTTTCAAGCAGGGGGCCAAACCGCTCGAGATCGTAGGTCCACACATCCTGGTCAACCCAGAAGATCGCATGTGGATTGCCCATGCTGGCGACCGATGGCGAATGCAGGACCGGCGCATCGATCGGCCCAATTTGCAATTCGATCCTGCGCGTGTCGTGAAACGGTTCCGCGAGGGGAATGTCCTGCCAATCGAAGCGCGGCTTGCCCATGTCGACGGAGATCTGGCCGTCCGGATGTTCGTGCGCGGTCAGGATTCCGGCGATAGTCTCGAAAGTGAATTCACGCTTGCCGGTTTCCGAACTCAGCGCCTGCACCACGCAGCGCATGCCATTGCCACAGGCCTGTGCCTCGCGTGCCGTCGGAATTGATGATCTCGATATAGGCTTGCGTGCCGTCGGTTTTCGGCTGCGTGAATGGCCATGATCTGGTCGAACTTGGTCGCCGGATCCCGGTCGAGCGCGATCGGCCGCTTCAGCCGTAATCCGGTCCGCACGCCCGCGCATATCGGCAACGATAATTTCGTTACCAAGCCCGTTCATCTTCGCAAATTGCGCGTATGCCGCCATGCCTTCGCTAGCCTATAATTGCCATCATCTGTCGATAGAGGGCTTATATGGCGGAAAAGGGAAAGAAATGCCAGTGCCAGCGCGACTCTGTCTTGCGGGTGTTCCGTGTTGTTCATGCGCATTGTCGACGCCGGCCAACCAGTCATGGCTTGCTGCAATGCATAAGACTTTATTCACCTTGAAATGATTGAATTGGTTAATGCCGCCGGTCTTGGCTGATCGCAGGCAGCTTTGGAAGGTGTGGCGATATTGTCAGTTCCACCATTTTTTGATGGTCCTGATGCCCGGTTCGGTCAGAAAAACAGCGGTTTTTCTGGGGTGCGGGTTGAAATTTCGCCAGTATCGCCATTGTATTGATGGTTAACGAGCGCCGAATGGAATCGCATTCTGAGTTCAAATGCGCAGATGGAGAACTGAAGTTATGGGGACTTTGAAAGTCAATTTGCTGGCCGTCGCCGTTGTTGGCATGGCGCTGGCGGGATGCCAGAGTTCACGGATGGATCCTGTCTCTACCGCGCCTGCACCATTGCAGCCGGCACCCTCAGGCTCGGTGAGCCAGAGCCAGCTGCCACCGCCGGGCGGCTCCAATCAGTTTCCGACGGCACCGACAACGGGTAACGCAGCTCCAGCGCCGCAGGGCAATACGCAGGTCGCTTCGCTGCCACCGGAAAATGCTCCTGACCTTACTGCCAGCAGCGTTGCCGGCGTCTGGAATGCTTCGATGGGCGGGCAGAGCTGCAAGATCGCGACGCCGCAGACCAAGTTCGGCCAAGGCTACCGAGCCGGTCCTCTGCGCTGCCCGGGCGAACTTGCCAACCTCTCTTCCTGGGCTGTGAGCGGCAAGCAACTCACGCTTTATGATGCAGCTGGCGGTACAGTGGCAAAACTCTATTCTTCCGGCCAATCGAAGTTCGACGGCCAGACTTCGGGCGGGCAGAACGTCAGCCTGTCACGTTAGCTATCTTACGACCTAAAATTGGAGTGCGCCACGGGCGCACCCGGAGACTGCATTTCGCATGTCGCACGATAATTTGAAAGTATTTCCCTCCGTGCGTGAGCGCTACGATGCGCTTGTGCACGCAGGAGATTTGGACGACGATCCATCCCAACAGCGTCTTGCCAGTCGATTTGATCGTTTGATCCACGACGTGGCGACGAAGCGGCTTGCAACAAAATCCAGTGCGCTGGGCTGGCTATTCAGCCGAAAGGCGCCGCGGCACGAGATCGTCAAGGGCCTGTACATCCATGGCGAAGTCGGTCGCGGCAAGACCATGTTGATGGACATGTTCCATCAACTGGTGCCGGTCAAACGCAAACGTCGGGCGCATTTCATCGACTTCATGGCGGATGTGCATGAACGCATCAACGCGCACCGCCAGGCTCTCAAGAAAGGCGAGACGAAACAGGAAGATCCTATTCCGCCGGTTGCCGATGCGTTGGCGGAGCAGGCGTGGGTTCTGTGTTTCGACGAATTCACGGTGACCGATATTGCCGATGCGATGATCTTGTCGCGCCTGTTTCGCGCGCTGTTCGAGCGTGGCGTGGTGCTCGTCGCTACGTCGAATGTCGCGCCGGACAATCTTTATCGCGACGGTCTCAACCGCCAGCTTTTCCTGCCGTTCGTCGATCTTCTGAAAACCCACGTGGACGTCATCAACCTCGATGCCCGCACGGATTATCGCCTGGAGAAGCTGAACCGCATGCCGGTCTTTCTTTCGCCGCTGAACGATGAGACGAACCGGCTGATGGATGACGCCTGGCATGCTGCAACCGATGGCGCAACCATCACGCAAGATAGCGTCAAGGTCAAAGGCCGCACGGTCATCATTCCGCAGGCAGCGCGGCACGTCGCGCGCTTTACTTTTGCCGATCTCTGCTCGAAGCCGCTCGGGGCAGCAGATTATACCGCAATCATCAAGCGCTATCAGACAATCTTTATCGATGCTGTGCCGGTGCTCGACCTAGCCGAGACGCAATGAAGCCAAGCGATTCATCATCCTGATCGATCTTCTTTACGATCACCATGTGCACGTGGTGATCTCGGCGGCCGCCTCGCCGGACCAGCTTTACGTGGCAAAGTCAGGTACCGAGGCCTTTGAATTTGATCGCACGGCGTCGCGGTTGTTTGAGATGCAGAGCGAAGACTATCTGGCCGCAGCAGGCAAGGGTCGACGTCGGTCGGGGAAACACGATCCGCAGCAGATTTGACCCATCAATTGAGCGTGATGCGGCTCGCCATTCTTTCATCATTTTGATATGTTGCCTGTGTTAAAAATGACAGGGTTTGACTTTGATAGAGCGAAGTTAAATTGACGTTTACGTAAATCCCATCAATTCTAACCGATTGAATTTATTGGGGTGAAAATTTTATGTTGAGTTATTTTTGAAAGAGGAATATTCGAACGTCCCAGCGCAAAGACATGTGGTAAAAGGTTTGCCCGTGGGCTGCCCTAATATTGCGATGTGTCCTTTGGCGTCCGTCACGACTTCAGATCAAGGAAGTAACCAGCATGGCACGTAATAAAATCGCCCTCATCGGTTCAGGCATGATCGGTGGAACGCTTGCACATTTGATCGGGCTCAAGGAGCTCGGTGACATCGTGCTTTTCGACATCGCAGAAGGCATACCGCAGGGCAAGGGACTGGACATCGCCCAGTCGTCGCCAGTTGACGATTTTGACGCCAGTCTCGTCGGCGCCAATGACTATTCGGCAATCGAAGGCGCGGATGTGGTGATCGTCACCGCCGGAGTGCCGCGCAAGCCGGGCATGAGCCGCGATGATCTTCTCGGCATCAACCTCAAGGTCATGGAGCAGGTCGGCGCGGGCATCAAGAAGTACGCCCCAGGCGCTTTCGTGATCTGCATCACCAATCCGCTGGACGCCATGGTCTGGGCATTGCAGAAGTTCTCCGGCCTGCCAAAGAACATGGTTGTCGGCATGGCCGGTATTCTTGACAGCGCACGCTTCCGTTATTTCCTTGCTGACGAGTTCAAAGTCTCCGTTGAGGATGTCACCGCTTTCGTTCTCGGCGGTCACGGCGATAGCATGGTGCCGCTTGCACGCTATTCGACCGTTGCGGGTATCCCGCTTCCGGATCTCGTCAAGATGGGTTGGACCAGCCAGGAGAAACTCGATCAGATCATCCAGCGTACCCGCGATGGCGGTGCCGAAATCGTCGGCCTGCTGAAGACGGGTTCTGCTTTCTACGCACCGGCATCGTCAGCGATTCAGATGGCCGAAGCTTTCCTCAAGGACAAGAAGCGCGTTCTTCCAGTCGCAGCGCATCTTTCCGGCCAATACGGCGTCAAGGACATGTATGTCGGCGTCCCGGTCATCATCGGCGCCGGTGGTGTCGAGCGCGTCATCGAAATCGATCTCAACAAGACCGAACAGAAACAATTCGAGGCTTCTGTCGCTTCTGTTGCGGGTCTGTGCGAGGCCTGCATCAACATTGCTCCGAACCTGAAATAACTCGGGCCTGAAACAATTCTGAAACGATCCGCACCTATGTGTGCGGATTATTCGTAGAGGAAATATCATATGAATATTCACGAATATCAGGCCAAGCGTCTGTTGCACTCGTTCGGTGCCCCGATCGCCAATGGCGTCGCCGTCTACTCCGTCGAACAGGCGGAAGAATGGGCGAAAACGCTGCCCGGTCCGCTTTATGTGGTAAAGAGCCAGATCCATGCTGGCGGGCGTGGCAAGGGCAAGTTCAAGGAACTCGGACCGGATGCGAAGGGCGGCGTACGCCTTTCAAGATCGGTCGAGGAGGTCGTTGCCAATGCGAAGGAAATGCTGGGCAATACGCTGGTCACCAAGCAGACCGGTCCTGCCGGCAAGCAGGTGAACCGCCTCTACATCGAGGACGGCGCCGATATCGAGCGCGAGCTCTATCTGTCGATCCTGATCGATCGCGCCACCGGACGCCCGGCTTTCGTTGTTTCCACTGAAGGTGGGATGGATATCGAAGGCGTCGCGCACGACACGCCGGAAAAGATCATCACCGTTTCGATTGATCCGGAAAAAGGCGTGACTGCAGAAGATACCGCCAAGATCAATGACGCATACGGCCTCACAGGTGAAGCCAGAGCCGACGGCGAGACGCTTTTCCCGATCCTCTACAAGGCCTTCACCGAGAAGGACATGAGCTTGCTCGAGGTCAATCCGCTGATCGTCATGAAAGACGGCCGTTTGCGTGTTCTCGATGCCAAGGTGTCGTTCGACGGCAACGCCCTGTTCCGCCATCCCGACGTTGTCGAACTCCGCGATACGACCGAAGAAGACGCCAAGGAAATCGAGGCTTCGAAGTATGACCTCGCCTATGTGGCGCTCGATGGCAATATCGGCTGCATGGTCAATGGTGCCGGTCTCGCCATGGCAACGATGGATATCATCAAGCTGTATGGTGCTGAGCCAGCGAACTTCCTCGATGTTGGCGGCGGCGCCAGCAAGGAGAAGGTCACGGCTGCGTTCAAGATCATCACGGCCGATCCCGCGGTCAAAGGCATCCTGATCAACATCTTCGGCGGTATCATGAAATGCGATATCATTGCCGAAGGGGTGATTGCTGCGGTCAAGGAAGTGGGTCTCAAGGTCCCGCTCGTCGTTCGCCTCGAAGGCACCAATGCCGAACTCGGCAAGAAAATCATCAATGAGAGCGGCCTGAACGTCGTCTCTGCGGACGATCTCGATGATGCGGCGCAGAAAATCGTCGCAGCTGTGAAGGGGAACTAAGGCATGTCTATTCTGGTTAACAAAGACACCAAGGTTCTCGTTCAGGGCCTCACCGGCAAGACCGGTACATTCCACACCGAGCAGGCTTTGGCCTATTACGGTACTCAGATGGTCGGCGGCATCCATCCGAAAAAGGGCGGCGAGACCTGGGAAGGCAATCTGCCGACCGGTACGAGCGCGCAGCTGCCGATTTTCGCTACGGTTGCGGAAGGTAAGGATCGTACAGGCGCCAATGCGTCGGTCATCTACGTTCCGCCTGCAGGCGCAGCCGAAGCAATTCTGGAAGCCATCGAGGCAGAGATACCTCTGATCATCTGCATCACCGAAGGTATTCCTGTCATGGACATGGTTCGGGTCAAGGCGCGTCTCGACCGCTCCAACTCGCGTCTGATCGGCCCGAACTGCCCTGGCGTCCTGACGCCGGAAGAATGCAAGATCGGCATTATGCCGGGTAACATCTTCAAGAAGGGCTCCGTGGGTGTTGTATCGCGCTCCGGAACACTTACCTATGAAGCAGTGTTTCAGACGACGAACGAGGGCCTCGGCCAGACGACTGCAGTCGGTATCGGCGGCGATCCTGTAAAGGGCACCGAGTTCATCGACGTCCTGGAAATGTTCCTTGCCGACGAAGCGACCAAATCGATCATCATGATCGGTGAAATCGGTGGCTCGGCTGAAGAAGATGCAGCGCAGTTCATTGCCGACGAAGCAAAGCGTGGCCGCAAGAAGCCCATGGCTGGTTTCATCGCCGGGCGTACGGCACCTCCCGGACGCACGATGGGTCATGCCGGCGCTGTCATCTCCGGCGGCAAGGGCGGCGCGGAAGACAAGATCGCAGCGATGGAAGCCGCGGGTATCCGCGTTTCGCCTTCGCCGGCGCAGCTTGGCAAGACATTGGTCGAAGTTCTCAAGGGCTGAGACTTTAACATAGCGAGAATGGATCGGGACGGTAGTCGCCCCGGTCAACCACCAGAAAAGGAGACGGAGCAGGGCTCCGGTCACGAACATGGCACGTCAAGAACAGGCCAACGATCTTTTCGCTCTCACCTCATTTCTCTATGGCGGCAATGCCAATTATATCGAGGAATTGCACGCGCGTTACGAGCAGGATCCGGCATCGGTGGATGCCGAATGGCAGGAATTCTTCGCCAACCTCAACGACAGCAAGGCTGACGTTATCGCCAATGCCAAGGGCGCTTCCTGGGAGAAGCCGAACTGGCCGATTGCCAGCAATGGCGAGCTCGTTTCAGCGCTCGACGGCAATTGGGGCGAAGTCGAAAAGCACATCACCGACAAGTTGAAGGCCAAGAGTGCCAACGGCGCAGCAGCAACCAATGGCGCTGCCGTTGCCCTTCAGGTGCCAGCGTCAGATTCGGATATCATCCATGCTGCCCGCGATTCCGTGCGCGCCATCATGATGATCCGCGCCTATCGCATGCGTGGTCATCTGCATGCCAAACTTGACCCGCTCGGCCTTGCCGAAGTCAAGGAAGATTATAATGAGCTGTCGCCCGAGAGCTATGGGTTCTCGCCGGCCGACTACGACCGCAAGATCTTCATCGACAATGTGCTGGGTCTCGAATATGCGACGATCCCGCAGATGCTCGATATCCTGCAGCGCACCTATTGTTCGACCATCGGCGTCGAGTTCATGCATATTTCCGATCCGGTGGAAAAAGCCTGGATTCAGGAACGAATCGAGGGTCCGGACAAAGGCGTCGCTTTTACGGCGGAAGGCAAGAGGGCCATCCTGTCGAAGCTGATCGAGGCGGAAGGCTTCGAGCAGTTCATCGACGTCAAGTACAAGGGCACCAAGCGTTTCGGCCTCGATGGTGCCGAGTCGCTCATCCCGGCGCTGGAGCAGATCGTCAAGCGCGGCGGATCCATGGGCCTGAAGGAAATCGTTCTCGGCATGGCGCATCGCGGCCGGCTCAACGTTCTCAGCCAGTTCATGCGCAAGCCGCACCGCGCGATTTTCCATGAGTTCAAGGGCGGTTCCTATACGCCGGATGACGTTGAAGGTTCCGGTGACGTGAAGTACCACCTTGGTGCATCGTCGGATCGCGAGTTCGACGGCAACAAGGTCCACCTCTCGCTTACCGCCAATCCCTCGCACCTTGAGATCGTCAATCCGGTCGTCATGGGCAAGGCGCGCGCCAAGCAGGATCTTATTGTCGGGCGTGACCGCGATGAGATTGTGCCGCTGTCCGAGCGTGCCAAGATCATGCCGCTGCTTCTGCATGGCGATGCGGCGTTCGCCGGTCAGGGCGTTGTCGCCGAATGTCTCGGCCTGTCCGGTCTGCGCGGCCACCGCGTTGCCGGGACCGTACATTTCATCATCAACAACCAGATCGGTTTCACCACCAATCCGCGCTTCTCGCGTTCCTCGCCCTATCCCTCGGATGTGGCGAAAATGATCGAAGCGCCGATTTTCCACGTCAATGGTGACGATCCGGAAGCCGTTGTTTATGTGGCGAAGATTGCCACCGAATATCGCATGACGTTCCATAAGCCAGTCGTCATCGACATGTTCTGCTATCGCCGGTTCGGTCACAATGAAGGCGATGAGCCTGCATTCACGCAGCCGATCATGTACAAGACGATCCGCAGTCAAAAGACGACGGTCCAGGTCTATTCCCAGAAGCTGATCGACCAAGAACTTATCACCGAGGCGGACCTCGACAAGATGCGGGCCGCATGGCGCGAAAATCTCGAACAGGAATTCGAGGCGGGCCAGCATTACAAGCCAAACAAGGCTGACTGGCTTGACGGTGCGTGGAGCGGCCTGCGGACGGCCGACAATGCCGATGAACAGCGGCGCGGCAAGACCGGACTGCCGGTGAAGACCTTGAAGGAAATCGGCAGGAAGCTCGCCGAAGTTCCCCCTGGGCTCAATGTGCACAGGACCATCCAGCGTTTCCAGGATAACCGCGCCAAGATGATCGAGACCGGCGAGGGCTTCGATTGGGCGACTGCCGAAGCTTTGGCATTCGGTTCGCTGGTCACGGAAGGCCATCCGGTGCGCCTGTCTGGCCAGGATGTCGAGCGCGGCACGTTCAGCCAGCGTCATTCGGTGCTTTATGATCAGGACACCGAGAAGCGCTACATCCCGCTCAACAATCTGCAGAAGGGCCAGGCTATCTACGAAGTCATCAATTCGATGCTTTCGGAAGAGGCCGTGCTTGGTTTCGAATATGGTTATTCGCTGTCCGATCCGCGCGCGCTGACCCTGTGGGAAGCGCAGTTCGGCGATTTCGCCAATGGTGCGCAGGTCATCTTCGACCAGTTCATCTCGTCGGGCGAGCGCAAATGGCTGCGTATGTCGGGTCTCGTCTGCCTTCTGCCACATGGTTATGAAGGCCAGGGACCGGAACATTCCTCGGCCCGGCTTGAGCGTTATCTTCAGCTTTGCGCCGAAGATAATATGCAGGTCGCGAACTGTACGACGCCGGCTAATTACTTCCATATCCTGCGCCGTCAGATGAAACGCGATTTCCGCAAGCCGCTTATCCTGATGACGCCGAAATCCTTGCTGCGTCACAAGCGTGCCGTCTCCTCGATTGGTGATTTCACGGGCGATTCATCGTTCCACCGCTTGCTGTGGGACGATGCGCAGCTCCTCAAGGATCAGCCTATCAAGCTGCAGAAGGACTCGAAGATCCGCCGCGTGGTGTTGTGCTCCGGCAAGGTCTACTACGACCTTTACGAGGAGCGCGAAAAGCGCGGCATCGACGACGTCTATCTCCTGCGTGTCGAGCAGCTTTATCCGTTCCCGGCAAAGGCCCTGATCACCGAACTCTCCCGCTTCCGCAATGCGGAAATGGTCTGGTGTCAGGAAGAGCCCAAGAACATGGGCGCCTGGGCCTTTATCGATCCCTATCTGGAATGGGTCCTCGCGCATATCGATGCCAAGCATCAGCGCGTCCGTTACACCGGACGTCCTGCTGCAGCCTCGACGGCAACGGGCCTGATGTCCAAACACCTTGCACAGCTTGAAGCATTCCTTGAAGATGCTTTGGGTTCATAATTAAACAGTAGCACGATCAACGGAAGAACGAGAACATGGCCACCGAAATCCGCGTCCCAACGCTGGGCGAATCCGTTTCCGAAGCGACAATTGGCAAATGGTTCAAAAATGTCGGCGATGCGATTGCCGTTGATGAGCCTTTGGTCGAACTCGAAACCGACAAGGTGACGATCGAGGTGCCGGCATCTTCTGCCGGCTCGCTCGCTGAAATCACTGCAAAGGAGGGCGATACGGTCGAGGTCGGTGCCCTGCTCGGTATGATCGGTTCCGGCGATGGCGCTGCAGCGGCTCCCGCCAAGAAGGCGGAGGCAAAGCCGGAAGCTACCGCGCAGGCCTCGGGCAGTGCTGCTGCTGCTTCGACCAAGGAAGCAGAAGCAAAGACCGCCGAAGTCGCCGGTGAGCCGGCCATTACCGAACGCAAACCAAGCGAGATGCCGGCTTCCCCTGCTGCATCCAAGATCCTTGCCGAGAAAGGTGTTTCCCTCTCTCAGGTCGAAGGGTCCGGCAAGCGCGGACAGGTGCTTAAGGGTGATGTGCTTGATGCCGTTGCCAAAGGCATCACCGCCCAGCCCGCTGCAGCGGAAGCACCCAAGCCTGTTGCGGCTCGTCCCGCATCGTCTGCTGACGACGCATCGCGCGAAGAGCGGGTGAAGATGACCCGCCTGCGTCAGACGATTGCGCGCCGGTTGAAGGATGCACAGAACACGGCCGCCATGCTGACCACCTATAATGAGGTGGATATGTCGGCGGTCATGGATCTGCGCAATCGTTACAAGGAAATTTTCGAGAAGAAACATGGCGTCAAGCTCGGCTTCATGGGCTTTTTCACCAAGGCCGTAACGCATGCGCTGAAGGAAGTACCATCGGTCAACGCGGAAATCGACGGCAACGATATCATCTACAAGAACTTCGCTCACGTTGGCGTTGCTGTCGGCACGGATCGGGGCCTTGTCGTTCCGGTCGTGCGCAATGCCGACCAGATGTCGATCGCCGAGATCGAAAAGGAAATCGGCCGCCTCGGCAAGGCTGCACGCGATGGTGCGCTGTCCATGGCTGACATGCAGGGCGGTACGTTCACCATTTCCAATGGCGGCGTCTATGGTTCCCTGATGTCCTCCCCCATCCTCAATGCGCCCCAGTCGGGCATTCTCGGCATGCACAAGATCCAGGATCGCCCGGTGGTCGTTGGCGGACAGATTGTCATTCGTCCGATGATGTATCTGGCGCTGAGCTACGATCATCGCATCGTCGATGGCAAGGAAGCAGTGACCTTCCTTGTTCGCGTCAAGGAAAGCCTGGAGGATCCGGAGCGTCTTGTTCTTGATCTTTAATAAATATGACGGTGCTGGCTTTTGCTCCCGTAAGGGGAGGTTAGTCGGCGCCGTCGTGTCCAAATCCGAGAGTTAGAATATTGATGGATTCGAACGTTCATTCCCGTTCTGCACTTATTCTGGCTGTTCTCTTGGGGTCAGCTCTGACTGCTGCTCCTGCTTTTGCCGCCTGTACGCAGGATCGTGCGATCTACACCGACAGGGATGATGCTTTTACACTGAGGTTCAAGCATGTTCCGGAAGATCAGCCTGTCATGACATCGAATGAATTCTCTATCGAGATGAACGACAGCGATCTGAAACTCGATGGCGTGGTCATGTGGAATGAGGGCATTGCAAGACCCAACGGCATCATCATGTACAAGTGCCCCACTGGCGATGTTACCGGTGATGAACTGCAGGCATGCACCGTTTGGCGTGGCGTCATCTATGCCTTGAAGGAGGGAGCCGACGCCGACCTCCTGCCACAAGCCAAGGAACCGGCTGCGCAGGCTTTGCTCCTGCCGGATTTCTCCAGCTCCATGAGCAGTTTCAATTTCAAACTTGAAAAACCCATCGAGACTTTTCCCTGGGAAGTCTTCCGCTTTAAAGAATGCGTGCCCGAACAGTAATTTGCTGGGCAACGTCGCAAGAGAAGGAAACAATCATGGCATATGATGTCGTTGTCATCGGAACAGGTCCGGGTGGCTACGTATGCGCGATCAAGGCCGCGCAGCTTGGCCTCAAGACCGCGGTGATCGAGAAGCGCGCTACTTTCGGCGGAACCTGCCTCAATATCGGTTGCATCCCGTCAAAGGCACTGCTGCACGCCTCGGAAGTGTTCCATGAGGCGGGTCATTCCCATGCCACTTTGGGTGTCGATGTCGGCACGCCAAAGCTCAACCTTCCTGCGATGCTTGCCCATAAGGATGCAACGGTCGAGGCCAACGTCAATGGCGTTGCGTTCCTGTTCAAGAAGAACAAGATCGACACGTTCATGGGTACGGGCAAGATTTTGGCGGCCGGCAAGGTTTCCGTGACTGCCGAAGACGGCACGGTTCAGGAGATCGAAACGAAGAATATTGTCATCGCCACCGGTTCGGATGTCGCCGGCATTCCCGGCGTCAATGTCGAATTCGACGAGAAGGTCATCATATCGTCGACCGGCGCGCTGGAACTTGAAAAAGTGCCGGAGCGCCTCGTCGTGGTTGGTGGCGGCGTGATCGGGCTTGAGCTTGGCTCGGTTTGGGCGCGCCTCGGATCGAAGGTCACGGTCGTCGAATACCTCGACAAGATTCTCGGACCGATGGATGGCGAAGTCTCGCGCCAATTCCAGCGCATGCTGGAAAAGCAGGGCATCGAGTTCAAGATGAGTGCCAAGGTGACCGGCGTCGAAAAGTCCGGGAAGGGCGCAAAGATCACGTTCGAGCCGGTCAAGGGCGGCGAAGCCCAAACCATCGAGGCCGACGTCGTGCTCGTCTCGACGGGCCGCAAACCTTATACGGACGGTGTGGGCCTGAAGGAAGCCGGTGTTGCGGTCGATGATCGCGGACGTGTCGCCATCGATGATCATTGGCAGACGAATGTCCCGGGAATCTATGCCATTGGCGATGTTGTCGAGGGGGCGATGCTGGCGCACAAGGCAGAGGATGAGGGCA
Source organism: uncultured Alphaproteobacteria bacterium (assembly GCA_963776115.1). GTDB lineage: Bacteria > Pseudomonadota > Alphaproteobacteria > Rhizobiales > Rhizobiaceae > Phyllobacterium. The sequence continues at coordinate 255,727 of CAVZLS010000017.1, forward strand.
TTGCCGTTGCCGAGATCCTTGCCGGGCAGGTGGGTCACGTCAATTACGACGCAATCCCGAGCGTGGTCTATACGCAGCCGGAAGTGGCATCTGTCGGCAAGACGGAGGAAGAGCTGAAGGCAGCCGGTATCGAATACAAAGCCGGCAAATTTCCGTTTACGGCCAATGGCCGTGCCCGTGCCATGCTGCACACCGACGGTTTTGTGAAAATCCTGGCGGACAAGGCGAGCGACCGGGTGCTCGGTGTTCATATTCTGGGTTATGGCGCTGGTGAAATGATCCACGAAGCAACCGTGCTGATGGAATTTGGCGGTTCTTCAGAGGATTTGGCGCGCACGACACACGCTCATCCGACCATGTCGGAAGCCGTGCGCGAAGCCGCTCTGGCGACTTTCTTCAAGCCGATCCACATGTAATCACTTTTGCAACCGTATCGAAAAGGCCCGGATATCCGGGCCTTTTTTGTATGCTCCCGCTAATTATTGAGCGGGTGCAGGAGCCGGAGCCGGCGTAGCTGGTGCCGGAGCAGGTTCTGCAGGAGCCGGAGCTGTCGGTGCAGGTGCAGTCGCTGCCGGCGGCTCAGGTGTAGCCGGTGCCGGTGCAGGCGCGTTGTGTCAGTTGCAGCAGGCGGTGTCGGAGCGGTCGGGCTCATACCAACGTCGCTGCGGTTGAGGAAGTAATAGCCGCCAATAACCAAGGCGGCGATGATGATACCAGCTATAAGGAAACCGCTCCCCCCGCTCTTGTTCGTCACGACCGTAGAATTGGGACGTGTCGGATCCAGCGGATCAGTAGTCACCGGCCGCTGCTGTAGGTTTGGATCGTATGTCATTTCGTGTCCTCCATGACTTTTCAGTACATTCCGAAGAGCACAACGATTATTGGCCAGGAAAGTTCCGAAATTGCCCGATGGCGCACTTACGATGTTTTTGCCCTTGCCTGATAAAGGCCGGTTCAACGCATCAATACTTGGCTAAAACTATCACTCAGCAGTGATTGTATAACCTCTGCTTCTCAGCAGTGAAACGAGACCTTGCTCGCCGGGCAGGTGCAGTGCGCCGACTGCTATGAAGGCATTGCCTTTGTCGATGATCGGCACGGCACGCTCCGCCATGGTCCGGTTGCGCGCATTGACCATCTTCTCCTCGAATTCCGCATAATTCTGGCCGCTTTCGGTGCCGTCGGGAGATACCGAGCGCATCAAAGGGAAGATCATGCCGATATCGCCTTGCGTATAAAGTACGGTCATCGTTTCGAAGACATCCGGCAGTTTCGACCCGAGCGTCAGCGTCTCGATCAATCCGTCGATGTGAAACTGTGTTGGCAGCGACGCCATGGCGCCGAGTTGATCCTTGATAGTCTCGAGCCCGGCAATCTGCTTGCCCTGAGCCTTGGCGTCTTCCGCCAGCTTGATATCGAGAAAAGCTGCGCCTTCCTTCTTGCGGGCGAATTCGCATGCCGGCATGGCGAGCATGCTGGTCAGCATCCAGGGCTGCATGCGATTGACGGCGGCGAGCGAGATACCCCGCTCTGAAAGCGCAGTTTTCACCCTTTCCAGATCGTCTTGGGGAATGATCTTGTCCAGCGTGTTGCCGTCCATGAACATCATCAGTTCCGGCGTTTCGGCCAGGACCTTCATTGGGGCCTTCGGGTCCAGGACTTCATCTGTTTCAATCACGACCGTATCGGCGCCCCGATAGGCGGTCTCCGCCGTATCGGAAAGCTTGAGTACGCGCGGATCGGTCAGATGCATCGTGCCGTAGAGATAGGATGGCTCTACGCCGGGCTTCTCGATTTTCCACAGAAGGCCCTTGCCGTTTACGGTATCCGCGGCCTCCTTGCGCAAAGCATCAAGCTTTGCCGGATCGGTCCTTGCCATTTCCGCAATCAGATCATGGCCGCCGCAGGCGACCTCTTCGGCCTTGGCGCGTGTCACGCTGAATGCCACCACGAAGAGCGAAGTCAACAGCAGCCAGCTCAATACCAGACACAGCCGCAGCAGGCCGTCTGCGATGTGATCAAGCGAAGTGGGATTATCGGTGTCGTTCATGCCTGGTATCTATCCGTAAGCCTGCGGAGAAAGCGTTAATCTCCGCCGGTAAATTGTCCGTATTCAGGCGCGGGGATGCGCTTTGGCGTAAATTTCCATCAATCGCTCCGTATCGACGCCGGTGTAGACCTGTGTCGTCGACAGGCTGGCATGGCCGAGCAACTCCTGGATCGTGCGCAGATCGCCGCCGCGTCCCAGCAGATGCGTGGCAAACGAATGGCGCAAGGCGTGCGGTGTCGCCGTGTCGGGCAGGCCGAGCGCGCCGCGCATCTTCTGCATGTCACGCTGGATGATGGCCGAATGCAGTTCGCCGCCACGCGCGCCACGAAACAGCGGTTTGCCCTCTTCGAGGTGGTAGGGACAGAGCGCACGATATTCGGCAACAGCACGGTGTACGACCGGTAGCAATGGCACCATGCGCGTCTTGTTGCCCTTACCGGTAATCAGAATCGAGCGCGCATCCGGATCGGTCAATGCAGCGCCATCGAGGCCCAGCGCTTCGGAGATACGCAAGCCGCAGCCGTAAAGCAATGTCAGCACAGCGGCATTGCGCGCGGCGATCCATGGCTCTTCGTTCAGTTGTTCGCCCTTCTCGACGACACGCCGTGCATCCACCATCGTCAGCGGCTTGGGCAGGGATTTCGGTTGGCGCGGCGCCCGCATGGCGATCGAAGCAGCAGCGTTGGCCATGCCCTGCTTTTCGAGAAAGCGCAGGAACGAGCGTATGCCCGCAAGCCCGCGACCGAGCGTACGCGCACCGGCACCATCATTGCGCCGCCGTGCAAGAAATGAACGCAAATCGGCGATCCGCAGTGTCGCTACGTCCTTGAGTGCTGGAGGCTCGCCGAGATGTCCGGTAAGAAACTGGAAGAACTGGCGCGTGTCGCGTTCATAGGCCTCCAATGTGTTCGCTGCCAGCCGCCGCGTGTTCTTCAGCGATTTCAGCCAGTTTTCTCGCGCATCGATCAGATCCGGTCGGGCAGAAACAAGAAACTGCTCGGTTTGTGGTTGGACGCCCATGGCATCGCTCCTCGGCTAATATGCCGGGACAATGCCACATGACTTCTTACGGAGTCGTTTCGCC
>CAVZLS010000018.1:0-102380 GCA_963776115.1 uncultured Alphaproteobacteria bacterium
GAGATTACCCTTGAAATCCACCGCAGCAAGATCATGCACAAAATGCGGGCAGAATCGCTCGCCGACCTGGTGCGGATCGCTGAAAAGCTGCGGATTCCAATCACTCATTCCAGACGTTCAGGAAGCTTGCAAGAATGCCCAACCCGCAGTCCGTGATAGCGATCGTCGATGACGACCAGCGCCTGCTCGAATCGCTTGAGAATCTTCTTGAGTCAGCGGGGCACGTCGTGCGGGCATTCTCCTCGGCTCAGACCCTGCTCGACAGTAATACAGTCCCGGAGATAGATTGTCTGATCACAGATATCGGCATGCCCGGCATGGACGGCTTCGAGTTGCAGCGCTTGATGAGCGAGAGACGCCCCGACTTGCCAGTGATCCTGATTACCGCCCGCCATGAAGTAATTGAGCTGTTGCAGGCGAAGCACAACTGGTTCTTCCGCAAGCCTTTCGACGGGCAAGCGTTGCTTGCAGCGATTGGTGACGCTTTGACTGGAAAGGAGAATTCACGATGAGTGTGAGTTATCATATGAGTGAGAGCTACAAGAGCACCGTGCTCAACAGATCTCAGTCCGCAGGCAACTGGGCCGAAGCGGATCGCCCGCTGGTCATCCTCGTGGACGACGACGCCAGCCTCCGCGAGGCGCTCCAGGAGCTCATGCATTCGGTGGGCATCGACACGATCAGCTTCGCCTCCACGGGCGAACTGCTCGAGGCTGAACTCCCGGATCGGCCAGGCTGCCTCGTCACCGATGTACGGATGCCTGGCCTAAGCGGCTTGGATCTCCAATATCGGCTAGCCGAGAGCGGCGAGGCCAAACCGATCATCTTTCTCACGGCCCATGGCGACATCCCCATGTCGGTGCAAGCGATGAAAGCGGGAGCGGTCGACTTCCTCACCAAGCCGGTGCGCGACCAGACGCTGCTCGATGCAATCGCCGCAGGCATTGAACTTGATATCCAGCGGCGGGCGCACTCTCGGATCCTGAAGGAATACCTAAGCAAGTTCGCGCTGCTCACTCCGCGCGAACGTCAGGTCCTACGCGAAGTCGCGGCTGGCCGGCTGAACAAGCAGATCGCTTTCTACCTCGGCATCAGCGATATCACTGTCAAGCTCCATCGCTGCAACGTCATGCGCAAGATGCAACTGACTTCCGTCGGCGAACTCGTTCGCGTCTGGGAGATGTTGCCTGCCGAGGTACGCAAGGCTGTGGAGGCCGCACCGCTTCAAACGCATTGACCGAGTTGAGAAAATCATGGGTGGTTCATGCCGGAACGTCGGTAAAGTGCGAGGCACGGGCAGTTCCGCTGAGGCGCCGAATAACGACCATGGCGAGCCCCCATGCGGCCGCCGTGATCGCGACGCAGACGGCAGCGAGGCCTGTGTAGCCTACCGCCGTAATCACGGAGCCGGCCATCAGAGGGCCGGCGGCGAAGCCAAACAGATAGGCCGACCCCGCCGCCGCGGCCCAACGCCCGCTGCGGTCGAGCGCGGCGGCAAGGCCGAAAAGGTAGGGAATCGAGAAGTAATAAATGACACCCGACGCGACAAGAGCGACAAGGTAGACTGTCGGATTGCGCGAGAGACAGAGCGCCAGGGCGACGAGTGTGAGGCCGACGCAGAACCCCGAGAAAGGAATTGTTCGTCCCCAGCGCACGTTGAGCGCGGTCGCGGCTCCTGCACCTGCAAGACCGACCAAGGTGGTGATCGTCAGCGCATAGCCTACCGCAGTCGTGTCGAGGCCTGCGCGTTCGCCCAAGGGCGTGCTGAACGCGTAAACCGCGGCAGAGACGGTAAGATAAAGCGCGATCGACGCGATTGTCATGACGCCAAGTACCGGGGAAGTCCGCGCCGTGTCCCTAGCAACTCGGCTGTTGCTCTTGTCTCGGGCGTCCGGAATGAGAAGCAGGAGTGGCGCGAGTACGAGGATCACGCCCGCAATCAGCGCGAAGACGCCACGATGCGCGAAAGCAGCGGTGAGGTGCCCGCCCATGGTAAAGAGAGCGACGCTGGTCAAGGCCCAGACGACCTGAAAGTAGCCGTAGACTTTGTCGGGGTTGCTGGAACGGGAGCAGACGATGGAGAGTGACACGGCGTAAAGCGCGCCCTCACCGATACCAGCGAGGCCGCGCAGCAGGGCAAGTGACATCGCTGACGCACTAAAGATCGATACGCTTTGGGCAAGCAACGTCAGTACGACGGCGAAGAGGGCGACGCGCCGATAGGAGAACCGGGGCAGAACAGGTGCAATTGCGATCGCGGTGACGGCGAGGGCAAGGAGTTCGATGGAGGCGATGAGGCCAGCCTCGCGTTCCGACAGCGAGAGACCGTCCATTAGCCCGCCAATCACAAAAGGCGACATCTGCGGAACCAGCCCGCCGATCACCTGCGCGGCGGTCGCACCGACAACGAGGGACACAGGATCGCGAGGCATCGAAGAATGGCGAGCGGTTTCCGTCATGGTTCGGCTGCGATCCCCTGCAGTCCAGTGATCATTTAATGTTGAGCAACGCATCCGCTGAGCGGGCTGGCGCCAGCGTTTGGGCGCGTTACAACCAGGATGGTATCACTGGTTGTTCAGCTACGTCGAGTGTCATTAAGATTGACAGGAACACGAAGGCAGTGTTTCGCGAAACTAGCCGCTCGCTGCGCGAACGAGTTCGGCAACCACTACGTAAAATCGTCCGAAATGCTGGCGTGTCCCGTCAGCGGGATGGCTGTGTCACCGCCCCTTCAAAGGTGCGGGCCATCGTGCTGAGGACGGGTGCATTCAATACCATAGTATGTGGTTTTCTGAGTAAGGGACTGTGGCGGACTGTCATTGCCGCCGAAAGAAACCATCGATCGGTCCCACTGGATAACCCCCGGAGATTATGAAAAGCACCATTGAAGGTCACCAGTTCCTCTCGCCTTCATTTCAATTGCGTGTTGTGACCTTCGGTATGTGTTCTCCCAACCAATGGATGGGATGTCTGAGTTCGACATCGGCGTTAATTCTGATGTGCGAGCCGTGTTAACCGGACGCGACAGAGATGGTGAATGCAGGAGTTTTTCCGGTTTCTTCCTGCAGCCAACGAATTGGCAGACGAGCATCCTACCTGTCCGGCTCCAACTCAAGGAGATCTCCGCATGAACGGACATACACCGTTTGAAACGATCAACGCGTCTCGCCGCGACCTTCTTCTGCTTGGGGCGAGTGCGACGGTTTTCGCTGCAATGCCTTCACTGGCGTTCAGCGCCCCATCTCTTTCACCAACCAATTCCAACAACCGAAGCGAAAGGCCTAATGACATGGGCATACTTAAAATCAAGGACGGTACGGAGATCTTTTACAAGGATTGGGGAACGGGGCAGCCGATCGTCTTCCATCACGGTTGGCCCCTCTCCAGCGACGATTGGGATACGCAAATGCTCTTCTTCCTGGATAAAGGCTACCGCGTCATCGCTCATGACCGTCGTGGCCACGGGCGCTCAACCCAAACCGCAACTGGCAACGACATGGATACCTATGCCGCTGACTTTGCCGAACTGGCGGCGGCACTCGACCTGCGGGACGCCATACATGTGGGACATTCGACCGGCGGCGGTGAAGCTGCTCACTACGTCGCACGTCATGGCAAGGACCGCGTGGCCAAACTGGTCTTGATAAGCGCCGTTCCGCCGATCATGGTGAAAACCGCCGCAAACCCCGGTGGCTTGCCGATCGAAGTCTTGGACGGCTTGCGTGCTCAGCTCGCTGCAAACCGATCGGCGTTCTATTGGGATTTCCCGATCCCGTTCTACGGTTTCAATCGCGAGGGCGCAGCCATATCCGACCCAATCCGTGCCAACTGGTGGCGGCAGGGCATGATGGGGGGCGCGAAGGCACACTACGACTGTATCAAAGCCTTCTCGGAAACGGATTTTACGGAAGACCTGAAAATCATCGACGTTCCAACGCTTGTGATGCACGGCGACGACGATCAGATCGTTCCCATTGCGGACTCCGCGCTTCTCTCAGTGAAACTCCTGAAGAATGGAACGTTGAAGGTCTATGAGACGTATCCGCATGGCATGTGCACGACCCATGCGGACGTCATCAACGCCGATCTTCTGGCGTTCATAAGAAGTTGAGAGATGTCTGCGGCTGGTGACCATCATGGCATCGGCAAGACCGAATTATATCGAACCGGAGCGGCGACTACCGACACTCTTCTCTGTCGGCGACTCCGGGACGGCCCTGACGATCGACGACAATGCGTCGTCAAGAAAGTGAGATGAGGCGAACTGCCATGGAGAACTTCCAGGAAAAAGTTGTCATCATTACAGGTGGCAGCAGCGGTATAGGATTGGCTGCAGCCCAGCAATTTGCATCGCAGGGTGCGAAGGTCCTTGTCACAGGACGGCGCGCTGAAGTGCTGGCAGAGATTGCCGCTGCAAATCCCAACATCCATGGCTTTGTCGCGGACGCAGCCGACCCGGAAGCAGCGCGAAACACGATTGATTCTGCCATCAAACTCTGGGGCCGCCTCGATATCCTGGTCAACAATGCCGGTGCTGGTGCAATCCGATCCCTAATGGAGAGCGATGCGAATACCATCGCGAGTATATACGCGGTGAACGTGACTGGACCAATCCTTCTTGCTGCGGCAGCAGTTCCCCATCTTGCAAAGACAAGGGGCACCATCGTCAACATGTCGAGTACATTCGGCAGCAAGGCAGCACCAGAGCTTTCGGTTTACGGTTCGAGCAAGGCCGCCGTGGAGCACCTGACACGCTGTTGGGCATTGGAACTTGCGCCCCGAGGAATTCGGGTGAATGCCATAGCGCCTGGACCTGTGGAGACAGATTTTTTACGCGACCGTATGGGCTTGTCTTCGGATCAGATTGCCGCCGTGACAGAGCAAGAGCGCAAGCTTATCCCGTTAGGTCGCCGTGGTGTGCCGGAAGACGTTGCCAGATGGATTTTGAACGTCGCCGATCCCCGCGCGACGTGGATCACAGGACAGGTCATTGCCGTTGACGGAGGACTCGTCACAGCCTAGTTGCGAGGATGGGCTTCTGATAACCACAGCCGAGCGACAATATCATGCTCTGTCCGCATTTCAGACAGAGCTGGAATGCAATCGGTCCAAAACAAACGGGACACGACTATCTGAGCGGAATAAATCCTTACAGCCACCGAATTCGCCGCCGTGATTGACTCTGACAATTCGAGTGAGAGTGAGGTGATAACGAGCATTGGACGACTTTCCTTCATAAGAATCCGTCCGCTGCCCCCTCCCCGACTTTAAAAGCCTCCGTTCGCGGCCGCTCCTGATCGCTAGCCGTCGGGAAGCTCTGCCCAAAGTTTCTTGGCGAAGCCGCGCTCGTCGAGTTTCCACGCACTGCCGACGATCTCCGCCCGCCCACTACGGCATCTGTATGAGAAGACGGCGTCGTGGCCGATCGCAAAAGCTGGAACATTGTCCTCGTTCTGGTGCTGCCGGCAGAACTCATCTGCTCCTGGGTTATTGCGAGCATTGTTCATTTTCACGCAAGGCAGGTTCGCACCAACGAAGCAGACCATGATCTTGCCGTTCATGCAGCGATATTGTGCCTGCGTTTTCAGCTCTGCCTCGTCAGGGGTGGCCGTGGCCGCTGGAAACAGTTCCTTGAAGGCTTCCACCGTCCCGTTATAGAGCGCATGGGAGTATTCACGTATCGTGTCGTCGTTGCGCGCTTCGCGACACAATTGGTGGAGATCAGGGCCAGGCGCCGCAGCAGCAACACCAGCCATATAGAAGATCGCAAGGATTCCGAGGAGCGTTGCCGCCAAGGAGAACGTGATATTCGAAAAGCGGACTTCAGTCATTGCAACCTCCTTAGAAAATGCGCAAAGAATCTCTTCGAGACATTTGCGCATATTATGACCGTACGATTGCCATGCTGCGAGATGAAATCGATGTCACTTTGACAATGCTCGGCCTTCAGCAGCCAAGTGAATGCGGTACGGCGCTGCAACGAAGTGCGGAGTCCAACGCCCGCCGTCTCCGATACATAGTATGATTGCCTTGAAGGATCCGAACCGCTAACGCAATTTGCGGCTTGCTAATCTAACAGATTGCAAACAAACGATGTTCGTGCTTATATTGAATGAACATTCAATAAGTAAGAGCGAATTTATGCAGGTTAATCAGCGCGATTTGACGATTCCGAACAACTGGGACCGCCGGGGATTGCCGGCCTGGAGCTACAGCAGTCCGGCCTTGCTCGAGCTCGAGAAGGAATACGTCTTTCGAAGCCATTGGCAGATAGCCGGGCATGTCTGCGATGTGCCCAATGTCGGTGATTACGTCGCGCTTGATATCGTGGGTGAGCGGGCCCTGATCGTGCGTGGCAAGGACGGCGAAATCCGTGCCTTTCACAATATCTGCCGTCACCGTGGATCTCGCGTCGTCACCGATAACAAGGGAACATGCAACAACGCGCTGGTCTGTCCCTTCCATGGCTGGGTTTATAACCTCGACGGCACCCTGCGAGGCGCGTCGCGTCCGCGCTCTTTCCCGGAGATGGACAAAAACGAGTTCGGACTGTTGCCACTCGAACTCGAAATCTGGATGGGTTTTATCTTCATCCGTTTCCTCAAGAGTGCGCAGCCATCAGTTGCCATGTTGATGAAGCCATTCGAGGCGGAAATTGCGAACTACAAGATCGCGGATATGGTGCCTGCCGGCTTCTGGACGCAGAAATCGCCCGTCAATTGGAAGTCGGTTCGCGATGTCGACAATGAAGGCTACCATGTGGCAATGGCCCATCCTGCGCTCCAGGATCTTTACGGTTCGACCTATTACGACGAGCCATTCATCAACGGCGTGTCGCGATCTTTCGCCAGCTATAATCCGCATGCGGGACGGCGCTGGAGTGTGCGCAACTATATCAATCTGGCACCGGAGGCGACGCATCTGCCCGAGAACCTTCGCAACGCGTGGATCTATTACGGGATTTTCCCGAATTCTGTGATCTCGGTTACGCCTGAAGGCGCGCAGTATTATCAGGAGTTTCCGTTGTCGACCGGAGAGACCATGTTGCGAGGCGCTGTATTCCGCCACAAAGATGAGACACGGCAGCAGCGGGCTGCCCGTTATCTCGCCTCGCGCATCGATCGCGAGACGAGCTCGGAAGATGTCCAGCTGACGAAATGGTCAAATGAATCGATGCTGTCGAAATCGTTCTCGGGATTCTATCTCTCGGACCTAGAATATGGCGTGCGTTCGCATCACGATCATCTGCGCAATGTGCTGCCCATACTGAAGGTCGAGAAGGCGCCGGCAGAGGCCGACGTGCCGTTGCTCAATGCGCAACTGGCTGCGCAGAGCTAATTGCCGACAACGCGCAATAAAATAACCCGGCGTAGTCGCCGGGTTATTTGTCGTTAGCCGGATTATCCTTGCCAGACACCCTCATGCCGCAGATCGTCCATCGTGCGCGAAATCCCTTCACGCAGGATACCCACCATATCGTCGATCTGTTCGCGGGTAATAACCAGCGGCGGAGACATGACACACATGTTGATGAGCGGCCGCACCAATAGGCCAAGTTCATGGCAATGCGCGTCGATGCGCATTCCCACATTCGTATCGAGCTGCAGCGGGTTCTTGCTCTCGCGGTCGGCAACGCATTCGACGCAGGCCATTAAACCGATCCCCCGCACTTCTCCAACCAGAGGCAGATCCTCCAGGGTTTTCAGTTGCTGCTGGAAATACGGTGCAACGTTCTGCGCATGCGCGAGAATGCCATTCTCGAGCAGATCGAGATTGGTGAGAGCCACAGCGCAGCCGACAGGATGGCTGGTGTAGGTCAGCCCATGCGCATACATCGCTGTCGGGTGATTCGAACGGCGCAGTTCTTCAAGAAGACGCTCTGAAATGACCATACCGCCGAGCGGAAAATAGCCGGACGTGACGCCTTTGGCGAAGGTGATGATGTCCGGATCGATACCGAACACATCCTCGGAAGCGAAGACGTGCCCAAGTCTGCCAAAGGCCGTGACCACTTCGTCAGCGATAAACAGTATTTCATTGTCCCGGCATATCTTGCGGATACGGGGTAGATAGTTTTCGGGCGGTAGAATGACGCCACCTGAGGCCTGGACCGGCTCGCCAATGAAAGCGCCGATCTTGTCGGCGCCTACGCGGCGGACCGTCTCCTCGAACTCGGCGACCAGCATGTCCGAGAATGCAGCTATGCTCATGCCTTCGGGACGGCGGAATGCATCCGGAGACGACAACTTGACCACGAGTTCGTCTGCCCCATCCATCCAGTCGCGATCCCGCGGACGCCCGTTCAACGACGCCGAAAGATAGGTGGAACCATGATAAGCGCCACCGCGTGACAGGATCAGCTTTTTCTCGGACCGACCGCGCGCATTGTTGAAAAACTGCATGAAACGCAGTGCGCTCTCGACAGCTGTTGACCCGCCCGTTGTGAAGAAGACGTGATTGAGGTCGCCGGGCGCATAAGCAGCGATGCGCTCCGCGAGCACCGCCGATGGCTCGTTCATCGTATACCAGGGCGTGTTGTACGAAAGCTGCATGGCCTGGTCGTACATGACGCGCGCCAGCTCCTCGCGGCGGTGTCCCACATTGACACACCACATGCCGGCAGGCCCATCGATAAGCCGCTTGCCCTCGCCGTCGGTGATGTAAATGCCCTCGCCGCCGCTAATCAGCGATCTGGCCTCGGCGCCGATTTCTCCGGCACAGGGCCATGGCTGAACAAGATGCCGCTTGGCCAGATCGATCGTCTCGTGGTTTGCCAGCGCCGCTGCCACCCCGGCTTCCCGTATCTGTTTCACCGCCGCCATTATTCCCTCACTCGATTGCCGGTATTACCGGTTGAAAATCATATTCAATTATCGGAAATCAATGAGATTTCTCTCATTATATTGAATGTTCGTTCAATCAATATGTCAGAAATAGCACTTGATTTCAATCCACAGATAGGCGCATGATGCAAGAAAGATGGCACTGAAGGGAACGTGCCGCACGAATCGAATGAATGGGAACAATATGCTCCGGTACCTGATGGCATATCACGCGCGTGGTCCGTTCGAATGACGGCACCGGCGGAAGGGATCGCCGCACTGCCTGTCGTGCGAAGACAAAGAAATCCTGTTCTGCAATCAGAAGCTGCGCGTGGTCTCGGGCTGATCAGCCCGACGTTTATTTATGCGGTGATCTTCCTGGTCATTCCAATTGTTCTGGTCATTGCCAACAGTTTCTGGACGCAAAACTACCTGACGATCGACCGGACATTCACGCTCGAAAACTATCGCGTCGCACTGACCGATCCCATCTACCGCGATCTTCTGATGCGCTCGCTGTGGATTTCCCTCCTCGTCAGCTTCTTTACAGTCGTTCTTGCCTATCCGATCGCTTTCTTCATCTCGTTCCATGGCGGCAAGCACAAAGGCCTCTGGCTGTTCCTGATCACCATCCCGTTCTGGACAAGCTATCTCCTGCGCGTGATGTCGTGGAAGGTCATCCTTGGCTATAATGGCGTTCTCAACGCAACGTTGATGGGTCTTGGAATCACCAATGGCCCGTCGGATGCATTCCTTTACAACACCAGTGCAGTCGTGATCACGTTGACCCACGCGTGGGCAACATTCGCGGTGCTACCGATCTTCGTCTCGCTGGAAAAAATCGACCGCTCGCTTGTCGAGGCGGCGACCGATCTCGGCGATGGGCCATTGCGGCGGTTCCTGCGAATTACCTTACCGCTGTCGGCGCCTGGGATCATCTCCGCAACGCTCATCGTGATGATCCCGACCGTCGGCGATTTCGTGACGCCGCGTCTGGTCGGCGGCAAAGATGGTGTGATGATTGCCAATGCCATCCAGGCCCAGTTCGGCAAAGGCGCAAACTGGCCACTTGGCGCAGCGCTTTCGGTAACGACCATGGCGGTGGTGACGGCAATGGCCGCCTCTGTCGTTCTCGTGATCCGCATGGCAGCGAGGCGAATCCGATGAAGACCTTGCGGAACTTTGCGCCAAGCTGGCTGAAAACCTACGCCTTTCTTTACGTCATCTTCCTTTATCTGCCGGTGATTTTCCTGCCGATCTTTTCGATCAACACGTCGGCGACACCGAAGTTTCCCCTGAGCGGTTTCACGTTCAAATGGTATGGCGACCTCACTCGCACCCCGGCACTGACCGATGCAGCCTGGAACAGCTTGCTCGTCGGCGTCTCCGCCTCCTTGTTGAGCACGATATTCGGCATATGCGCCGCGCGCGCCATTACGCGCTACCGCTTTCCTGGCAGGCGCACCATCAATGGCCTGCTCATGGCGCCACTGGTTTTGCCGGAAATCATCGTCGCAGTCTCGATGCTGCTTGTCATGCTGCAACTCGGCCTTAGCCTGTCACTGATCACAGTCGTATTCGGTCATGTGCTCATCTGCATTCCCATATTCGCTGAGCGTGCTGACTTCAGGTTTCGAAGGGTTCGACAGGAGCCTTGAGGAAGCCTCCTCGGACCTTGGCGAGAGCGCCTTCGGAACATTCCGGCGTGTGACGCTGCCCATGGTTTCGCCTGCAATCATTTCGAGCCTGCTTGTCTCCTTCACCATCTCGCTCGATGAATTCATCATGGCATTCTTCCTGACCGGTACCGAAGCAACTCTGCCTGTCTACATCTGGGGTCAGTTGCGATTTGCCGCCAAACTGCCGGGCGTGCTCGCGCTCGGTACACTGCTCCTCGCTGGTTCGATTATCCTTTTGACCATCGCAGAAATCGTGCGACGCCGCGCAAGCAATCGCACCCAGAATATGGGAGGCATGATTGCCTGAACGCTCTATGATCGAGATTTCGCGCGTGACGCGCAGCTACGGGGCCTTCAAGGCGCTCGATGAGACGTCACTGACAATCCGCGAGGGTGAGTTCTTCTCGCTTCTCGGTCCTTCCGGATGCGGCAAGACCACGCTGCTCCGTATGATCGCCGGTTTCGACACGCCGACAAGCGGGTCGATTTCGGTCGATGGCCAACCCATGGATGGCATACCCGCCAATCGGCGGCCGACCAATATGGTGTTTCAGAGCTACGCCATCTTTCCGCATCTCAATGTCGAACAGAACGTCTGCTATGGGCTGAAACGGCTTCGTCTCGGAGCAGACGAAGAAAAGCGCCGTGTCGAAGAAGCGCTGTCGCAAGTATCACTGACCGGACTTGGGAAGCGCGGTGCGACCGAACTGTCCGGTGGACAGCGCCAGCGTGTCGCTCTCGCCCGCGCCCTCGTCATGCGCCCAAAGGTGCTTCTCCTGGACGAACCGCTTTCAGCCCTCGACAAGAAGCTGCGCGAGCAGATGCAGGTCGAATTGCGCCGGCTGCAACAGGCCGTCGGCATCACGTTCATTCTCGTCACGCACGATCAGTATGAAGCGCTGGCGATGTCCGATCGCATCGCGGTCATGTTCGGCGGGAAAATCGCGCAGGTCGCGTCGCCGAAAGAGATCTATCAGCGGCCGGTCAACTGTCAGGTAGCCGACTTTCTCGGCGGCATGAACTTCGTCAAGGCAGAGATCGTCGAGGAGAATGGCGCCTCGATGATATTGGATACGCCGGGCTTTGGACGCGTGAAGACCGACAAGCCAGCGGCATTTGTCAGGAATGGCAAGGGTGCGACGCTGGGGATCAGACCGGAACGCCTGCGCGTCCTGTGGGATGATGCGACAGACAAATACGAGGTGGCCGGCAAGGTTGTCGATCGGCATTACTTCGGCGAGATAACCCATCTGGTCATCGAGATACCGGGTTTTGACAAACCGCTCTCGGTGACGGAAACCAATAATTTTGGCGCTGACGACATTCCTGTGGGCGCCCCGATCCGTCTGGCCTATGACCCCGACGCGTTGGTGGCACTCGCCGACTGAAGGCGCTCGATGATTGGCTGGGCCGCCAAGCGGCCAGCAACGATGGCGCCTTCGATATAGCCGGGAAACGATGGCGAGAGTTCCGACGAGGCAAAGGTGATGCCGGCAACGCCGCGGCGAAGCGTATTTTCGGCTTCGGTCGCGTTCATGACCTCGACAATATCCGAATAGCCACCACCACTCCACGTGTCGTCGATCCAGTTGCGAAGCAGGATGTCCAGCGGCGCGCCAGCGTCCGGTCCAAGCGCCACCACCAGTCTCGACACCACCTCCTGTTTAAGCGCCGCTTCACCCTGGCTTGACCACTCGACAGCGATGGGTCCTCCGACGAACACCACAAGCGCCGGGTGCTGGTCATCATGGCTTGCATCGCAAGCATAGAGCCCGCGCGGATCGACCCAGATGACACTGCCGCTGAGGCCGATCCTCCGCCAGAAAGGTTCGGAATATCGTATGAGCAATTTGACGACCGTGCCGCTCTTCCAGGACGGCGAGCGCAGTTGTTTAGCGCCTCAGGCAAAGGAGGGCTGGAAGGTGATCTTGCGCGCCATGACAGGCGGTACGGCAATGATGGCTTCGCTGGCAGAATAAGCCCCGGAGACAGTGCGGACCGTCAAGCCGGATGCATTCTTCTCGACACTGTCCACCGGCTCGCCCAGCCGCAACGATGTGCCGAGCGACCGCGCGATATCGTCTGCCAGCGAATGCATCGTTTCCTTGAGGAAGTACTGGAGTTCGGAGACCTTGTTGGTGATACGCCGGTCGTTATCGACAATAAACCACAGTGGAACAAGCTCGGCCGGCACGCACCATAGACCTTCGATCAACGAGAGAAATCGCATTTTTACGGTGGGTTCGGCCTGTTGGCTGTCGACCCATGCACGCACAGTCAGTCCCGATAGCGCTGGATCGTTCGGATCCAGCTTTCGCAGGCGTCGGCGCAGAGCCATCGATCCTGCGGAAACTTTTTCCGCATCATGCCTGCCATGCGGCGGCGGCTGGGCAACGCTGTCACCCCGAACCGGTGTTTCGACTAATGTCTTGCCGTGGCGTCCGCGCCAAGGCCATGATCTCGGGCATGTCATCGCAGATGAACTGACCTCCCGTATCGTAGAGGTCATCGAGGTTATTCATTTTTGCCTCGACGCGGCCGCCCACCCTGTCTCGCGCCTCAAGCAGGACAAAGTCGATGCCCGCGCGTTCCAGCTCCGTCGCCGCCGACAGGCCGGTAAAGCCTGCACCGACGACGACAACGCGCGAGGGAATGTCAGCGCTCAATACCCAGCCTTGATCTTCTCGAATTCAGCGATCATCTTCGCCTTCAACTCGTTGGGCAGCGGCGACTGGAACAAGGTGTTCTCGGCGGATTTGTCGTTGTTGGCATAGCCCTTTTCCGCCAGCAGTTTCGGATCGACCGATGCCATGCCTTTGGCGTTCGCCATGCCATATCCCCAATCGTTCACCATATAGGTTGCGATTGCCGGATCATTGACCGCATTGAGAAAATCATAAGCTTTTGCTTCCGATCCGGGCGCGTCCTTGAAGCGGACATAACCGCAAACCCAGGTCGAGTTACCTTCGTCCGTGTCTGGCTTTCTGGCCGCTGGAGTGCCTGCGAGCGTGAGTTGCGTCGCGGCATCGTTCCATGCCCAGGCCAGATCGACTTCCCCGCCGCCCATCGCCTGCACGATTTCGGTCGTGTCGGTCCAGTAGAGCCGTACGTTTTTGTGGACCTGACGGAGGAAATCCGACGCCTGCTTGAATTGGTCGTCAGTCATCTGCGTCCAGTCCTTCAAACCGATTGCGAGACTGGCCAAGGCATAGGCATCGTCGACATTGTCGCCGATAGACACGCGATCCTTGAACTTCGGATCGGCAAAAGCCTTGAGCGATTGCACATCCTTCGCGTCGACCTTGTCGGTGTTATAGGTCAGCGATGTGTTTCCCCAATCCCAAGGCATGAACCATGCCTTGCCGTCGGCTGTGGTTGCGAGGTCCTTCATCGCCATGATGTTCGGCGCCAGATCATTCCATCCGGTAATCTTCGTCGTATCCAATGGTTGCAGCAGACCAGCTTCGCGCCACTTCTTCACACTCTGCGAGCATGGATGTCCGAGGTCCGACTTGAAGCCGGAACGCACCTTCTCGAAGGCTTCATCCTCGTCTCCAAAAAAGGCGAATGTCGGGGATCCGCCGTTCTTGGCAACATAGCCGGGGTGGAACGACGGTTCTTCGTAACCAGCCCAGTCAAAAACGATCAGATCCTTGTCAGCGGCGATGGCGATCGTCGCGACAGCAGCCGAAAGCGCGGCGGCTACTCCAAGTATGATGCCAAGATGGCGGCCCGATTTCTTCATGCTCATTCCCCTTATTGTTAACCGTTCATGCGGTTTTCTTTGTCGGTAAGGCTTCTCTTGAGAAGTGTTTTGGAAATACGGAGGCCAGATAGTCGCAGGCGGCAAAATGGGCCGATTCCCGCGTCACATCTTCAGTGCCCATCATGAGACGCAGCCACAGACCTTCAAGCATGGCGCTTAGTCCAAGTGCAGTTGCCGTGGCATCGAACGAATAATCGCCGTCGGCCTTGAGTTTTCTGCAAATGTCGATGATCACGTTCTGATAGGCCTCGTCCCGCGCCCCGCATAGAGCCTGATAGGTCGGCCGGGATTTCGCCTCGCCCCAGAAGGCGCACCAGGCGGCAAGCTTTCTCTTGTTGCAGATGGCACGATCAAAATCGGAAGCAACAACGCTGGCAAGTTGCCGGGCAGGATCATCGCCGCCCTTTGCCAGCGCGTTGCGCCAGTGAACGGAATATTCCTCCGACATGAATTGCAGCGTGGCGATGAGCAGCTTTTCCTTGCTCTCGAAATGGAAGTTGACGATGCCGCGCGAGAGACCGGCACCATCGGCCACATCCGCCATGGTCGTCTCGGAATAGCCGCGCTTGGCGAGCGAATCGATCGTCGCCTCGATAAGCTGCAACTGCCTCGTCTCCTTCGAAGCCTTTCTGCCCCGCTTCTCCGCGTCCTTTTCCTTGATCGGTGTGACCTTCATGCTTGACCTCATTTGCATCTGGCCGGTCGGCAACTCACGTCCGGCATCTTCATGCCGATGAGTGAAGTGAACGCCGTCATTGTCAAGCTCGCTCTGCATCGTTTCCAAGTCCGGATGATCTCTGCCTCCGTCAACGGCGTACCGTCCACAATCCAGCTCAACAATAACCCAAGTCGTCCAGAACGCAATCATATTTGTTGAACATTCATTCAATATGTACTGGACAAGCCATTATTTCTCGTGTGAATTATGGGGCAAGAACAGTGGGAACGGGTATCGAATGAAAAAATGGGACGCCATCGTCATTGGCGCGGGACACAATGGTTTGGTCAACGCATGCTATTTGCAGCGCGCTGGACTCGATGTGCTCGTGCTGGAGAAGAATGATTGGATCGGCGGTGCCGCGACCAGCCGGTCTCTCACCCCGGGTTTCCTGTATTCGAACTGCTCCTACGTCTGTTCGCTGTTCCGGCCCGAAATCATGCGCGATCTCGAACTGCCGCGCTTTGGTTTGCAGGTCATCTCGTATGAGGGCGGCGCAGTGTTCACCCAGGACGGCGACTATCTTGCCAATTATCGCGACCACCACGCGCACCGCCGGGAATTCGCGCGTTTCTCGCCACGCGATGCCGAAGCCTATGATCGATATGCCCGCGACGTGACGAGACAGTGCCGGTTCATACAGCCGCTACTCATGCGCACAGCCGCTGATCCAACGAGCTTCCGCCCGCGCGATATCTCGGAACTGATGTATCTCGGCAAGAAGTTTGCCGGTCTCGGCGCAACGGAGATGGCAGATACATTGCGCTTCTGGACGATGTCGATCTCGGATTTCCTCGATGAGTATTTCGAGACAGACGTGATCAAGGCGAATTTCGCGCTGTCCGGAATTATCGGCACGGCGCTCGGGCCAATGTCACCGGGTACGGCCTATGTCCTTTTGCATCACTACATGGGCGAGGTCGACGGGTCCGTCGGCGCGTGGGGCTACGCCCGCGGCGGCATGGGCGCGGTTACCAAGGCGCTCGCCGCCTCGTTCGAGGCCTCCGGCGGCACAATCCGCACCGGCGTCGAAGTCGATCACGTTCTCGTCAAGAATGGATCCGCCAAGGGTGTCGTGCTCGTCGACGGGGAGGAAATCCCGGGCAAGATGGTCATCTCCAACGCCGATGTGAAAAGAACTTTTCTCAAATTGGTCGAGGAGAAGGAACTCCCCGATATTTTCCTGCGGCGCGTCAAGAACTTCAAGATGCGCGGCTCGTCCGGGAAGGTGAACATCGCGCTCGATTCCATGCCGGAGTTTCCGGCACTTCCAAAGGATTCACCCGTTTATCGCGGCGACATGCACTTCACCGACAGCGTAGAACGCATGGAGCGCGGATATGATGACTGGAAGGCCGGGCGCTGGTCGGCCGATCCTTTCCTGGACATGGTCATTCCAACAACGCTCGATCCGACGATGGCGCCGCCCGGCAAGCACTTCATGAGCTGCTTCGTCCAATATTGCCCACCCAAGGTGGAAGGCAAGGAGTGGACAGACGCTGACCGCGATGCTTTCGGCGAGACGGTGATTTCGCAGATCGCCGACTATTCGCCGGGTTTCCGCGATCGCATCATCCATATGGAAGTGCGCACCCCGCGCGAACTCGAAGCGGAAGTCGGCCTGACGGAGGGCAATATCTTCCAGGGCGAATTGACCTTCGATCAGTTGCTGTTCAACCGCCCTGTCCCCGGCTACGCGCAATACCGTTCGCCGGTCGACGGCCTTTACATGTGCGGTTCCTCCACACATCCAGGCGGCGGCGTCATGGGAGCACCCGGACGCAACGCTGCAGCTGAAATCCTGCGTGATCTGTCACGTGGCACGAAACATATGAGTCCCGCCCATGACGTCATTTGATGCGATAGTCATAGGCGGCGGGCATAATGGCCTGGTGGCCGCCGCTACCCTCGGGAAAACCGGCAGAAAAGTGCTGGTGCTGGAAGCGGATAGCGAAACCGGCGGTGCTGCGCGCACCGAGGAATTCGCACCAGGTTTTCGGACGTCTTCGGTGGCCCACCTGATCAACAGGTTGCATCCTGAGGTAATCAAGTCTCTGGAGTTGCAGAAGCACGGCTTGAAACTGGACACGTCCCGTTTTATGCCGACCACCGTGCTATCAGCAAAGGGCGCACCACTTACCCTGATCGGCGCTTATGGTGAAAGTCTCGTCGGGGCTTCCAAGCCGGAGCAGGAAGCGTGGAGCGAACTGCGCAGCCAGCTCTTGCGCTATGCCGGGATCCTGAAGCCCCTGCTCGCGCGCAGACCTCCCGATTTGGGCGGCATGTCCTTTGCGGATACGTCGGCGCTGGCCATGACCGGCATCTCCCTGCGCCGGCTCGGTAAGGAGGACATGCGCGATTTCCTGCGTATGCTGCTGATGAATGTCGCGGATGTGCTGGATGAGCATCTCGAAGATGACCGGCTGAAAGGTCTTCTCGCTTTCGATGCCACGCTTGGCAGCCATCTTGGGCCGCGCTCCCCGACCTCCCTCCTTGGACTTTACTATCGGCTCGCGGGCGAAATTGGCGGCAAGCCCGGCGCGCAGATGCACCCCATCGGGGGCACGGGTGCCGTGATCAAGGCAATCGAACTGGCCGCAGAGCAGGCTGGCGTGGCCATCCGCTCGAATGTTCCCGTCGCCAGGATCATCGTTGAGAATGGCCGGGCTGTCGGTGCCGTGCTGGAGAGTGGAGAGGAAATCCGGGCGAAAACGGTTGTATCCGCCATTAGTCCTCGTACGACATTTCTTGATCTGGTTGGTACCCGCGAGATCGATACGGGATTTGTCCGAAGGATCAGCAATATCCGCGTCAATGGCGATGCCGCGAAACTGCATCTGGCCTTGGACAGAATTCCGCAATTTTCAGGCCTGCGCGCACCCGAGTTGAATGGACGACTGGTTATCGCGCCTTCCGTCAATCACGTGGAGCGCGCATTCAATCCCTCCAAATACGGAGAATTCTCGCCCGAGCCCGCCATGGAGATAACCTTGCCAAGCTTGCTCGACCCATCGCTGGCGCCCGACGGGACGTGCACTCTCTCCGCCATCGTTCAGTATGCTCCCTATGCATTGAAGGAGGGTTGGACCTCGGGAAAACCGAAGTTCCTGAAGGCAATTCTTGCACAGCTGGAGGCATATGCCCCAGGAATCGGCAAATCGATCCTCCACGCCGAACTCCTTACGCCGCTGGATATTGAACTGCGTTACCGCATGCCAGGTGGACATTGGCACCACGGAGAACTGCAGGCTGATCAGATGTTGATGTCCCGTCCCGTTTTCGGCGCTGAAGGCTATGACACGCCTATTGACGGACTTTATCTTGCAAGTTCCGGCTCACATCCGGGCGGCGGTGTATCAGGCGTCCCGGGATTGAACGCGGCGCGGCGCATCATTGCGAGGAAAGGATAAAGTCATGAAGCACAGCGACCCAAAAAAGTTGCTCATGGCGAGAGCGGCCTCACAGGACCATTTTCGCACGCCTCGCATCGCCTCGCCGTTTCAGCCGCGCATCGAGGCCTTGATGCAAACGGAGGAGTGGTACGATTGGGCGGGATATAAGGCGCCTCTATCGCTTTGGGATGAAGAACTCGAGTATTTCGCCATTCGCAGCCAGGCCGCGCTGTTCGATATTTCGCCAATGGTGAAATATCGCATTGAAGGACCGGATGCCGAAGCATTCCTGAACCGGGTTACCCTTCGCGATGTCAGGAAGTTGAAGCCCGGCAGAGTTCACTATACGGCCTGGTGCAACGATGAAGGCCACGTGCTCGATGACGGAACGCTTTTCCGCCTGACGAGTGATCGGTTTCGCCTTTGCAGCCAGGAACGGCATTTACCCTGGCTGCTCGATAGCGGCATCGGGTTCGACGTCAATATCATCGAGGAGACCAAATCCATCGCCGCTTTGGCGCTGCAGGGACCAGCGTCATTTGCGGTCCTGCGCGATGCGGGCTTCAACGGCGTCGAGGCGCTGAAAATATTCGACCTTGCTGAATTTGAGCACGACGGCGAAAACGTCACGATCTCGCGCACAGGGTTTACCGGCGATCTTGGCTATGAACTGTTCGTCGACCAGAAACTGGCTCTCGGTCTTTGGGATAGGTTATGGCAAGCGGGAGAACAGCGCGGCTTGCGCGCAATAGGCTATGCCGCACTCAACCGGGCGCGGCTCGAAGCAGGGTTGATCGTCGCCAACTCGGATTTCATAACCGCCGAGCACGCCATCCGCGCGGATCGGGTGCGAATGCCGGATGAGATTGGCCTCGGATTCATGATCGATATGGAAAAGCCCCACTTCAACGGGCGGCGTGCCATCCAGCAGGCTCGAGCCAATGGCGGCCTGCAGCACGTCCTTGTGGGGCTTGAAATCGAGGGGAATATCCCTGCCGAACACGCCATTGTGTACCATCAGGGCAAGCGCGAGATAGGACTGGTCAGCGCGGCGATATGGTCGCCGATGGCGAAGCGCAACATTGCGCTAGCCAGCCTGGAGCGGCCCTACGGCGACACCATAACCGGCGATCTGTGGGTCGAGATCTATGCCATGCGCGAGTTGCGTTATCAGAAGCTGATGAAGCGGGCCAAGGTGGTGCCGAGGCCCTTCATCAAGCTCGATCGACGCACTGCGAACCCTCCTGCGGATTTCTGACATGTCTGCTGACGACATAGAGCGAGAACAGTGGGCCTTGATCAACACGCCGCTAGGGCAGGAGTGGTCAGGCCGCGCCCGTTATGCCGCCGCCATGTACTTCAATCGGCGGGGCGAAATGGATGCGGAGACATTGGAGATCTATCGCATCTGTTCGCGTCTCGATTGGGAAGATCCTCTTGCGATCCTGAGATCGCATTCTATCGGGAGCGACTGGTTGGCACGGATGAGAGCCGGCAACTGAGTGGTTTTGATGGTAAAATGGCAACACATTCCAAATAACAAACACGCCAATACCGCAACTCGAATATCTTCTTTGAAGATTCAACTTAATTTTGTTTAGATCGACAACAAACACGAGGGGAACAACGATGAATATCAGAAGATTTTTACTGGGATCAATTGCGACTCTGGTTGTAACCGCCGGCGCACACGCTGCAGATGCAGTTGTTGTTGCTGAACCGGAGCCCGTCGAATATGTGCGTGTTTGCGACGCATACGGCACCGGCTTCTTCTACATACCGGGTACAGAGACCTGCCTGAAGATTGACGGTTATGTGCGTTATGATGCTGCGGCAGGCGACAATCCCTATGATGGGACCAATGTCGGCGCCAAGGGCAACGAGACCTGGTACAAGCTCACCCGTGCAGAGGTTCGCTTCGACGCCCGCTCCGAAACCGAACTGGGCACATTACGCTCCTATGCCGAGACCCGCCTTGAGTATGAGAATGGCGTCTCCACCGGCGGTACACTCCCGCAAGCCTGGATCGAACTCGGCGGCTTCCGCATTGGTACTGCCGATGAACTTTTCGGATCATTCGTCGGCTACGCCGGCAATGTCCTCAACGACGATGTGATCAACTATCAGTCAGGCCAGAGCAATCAGGTCAGCTATACCTTTACAGGCGGCAACGGCTTCTCGGCCATGATCGGCGCTGAACAAGGCCAGGACGATGTTACCGGCCTTGGCGGACAATATGTCATCGAGGACTATATGCCTCACGTTCTCGCCGGTGCAAAACTCGAGAAAGACTGGGGCGGTGTTTCCGGCGTCGTCGGCTACGACTCCAATGTCGAGGAATTTGCCGGCAAGCTCCGACTCGACGTCACGATCAACGACAAGTTCTCGGTCTTCATTATGGGCGGCTATCAATCCGGCTATGACAATGACTTCGATCCCGCGACAGGCGATGTCGATCAGTTCAACCGCAACTGGTTTGGCACATGGGAGGGCGATTGGGCTGCGTGGGGTGGCTTCACCGCAAAGGTCGCCGAAAAGGCGACCCTCAATGGCCAGGCGGCATGGGAAGACGAAGGCACCTACGCCTTTGCACTCAACGTCGAATACGAACTGGTTCCCGGGTTCGTAATCACACCGGAGCTCAACTACACCAAATTCGATGGCGCTCGCGAGGCGTTCTCGGTTGCCAATGGCGGCGATGACGATGCTTTCGGCGGCACCATCCGCTTCCAGAGGAATTTCTGAACCCTCACAGGCGTCCATTTTGAAGACATGAAAGCGGCCTGATCTCTCAGGCCGTTTTTGCATGAAGCAAAGCGCGCCGGATACTTATCTGGGTACAGCGGCCGCGACCTCGATCGCAGCGGCGACCCTTTCGACGTCGGGCAATTGAAGGACACTAGTGGCCACACGTATGAAATTGATCGGCTTCATGGAGAATTTTGAGCCTGGATGAACGGCGATTCCGCGAGACGCCAAGGTTATCAGAGCAAAGTTCTCCGACATGACCGGGACGAGCACGCTCAGTCCGTCGCCAGCAGCAATTCTTATGTCACTCCGGAGCAATGCCGAAGCAAACGCTAAGCCGGCGCTCGCGATATACCGTCCTGGCGCGACGGATGATTTCGTTCGTCGAGGGGTCCTGAAGAAGCCAGGATGCAGCGGCCTGCAAGATCCTGCTCGTCCAGCCTGCGCTGAAGCTTCGATAAGATTGAATCTGTTCGACGATACGCGCTGAACTCGACAACACCGCCAGCCTCAGATCGGGCCCGAGTGTTTTCGAATAGGAAAGGATATGGATGACGCGGTCCGGAAAACGCCGACCCAATGACTGCCGGGCCGCCTCTGAAATATCGCCGACACCGTCGTCTTCTATGATCAGCGTTTCGGTCTCCTTCAGCACGTCACCCAGCGCTTCAAGCCTTTCCGCCGTCATGGAGGCGCCGGTGACGGAATGCACCCTTGGCTGGAAAAGAAACGCCACGGGTTTTTCTTTCAACGCTTCCCTGAGCGCGTCCGGAAGTGGCCCCTGCCCGTCGCATGCGACCGGGATGATCGGAACGTCGAGATCCTCCAGAATATCCAGAAGCCGCATTGCCGTCGGGTCTTCGATCGCAACCGGCGAACCGGCAGGCACCAATGCATGCAGCAAGGTGTATACGGCGTTATACCCTCCATTGGTTGCCAGGAATGCACCAGGATCATATGGCCAGGATGGACGAACCACCTCTTCCAACTCGGGCAGGATGCGAACCCTTTCATAGCTGTTGAGCGCTTCGGCCTTCGCTCCATGCACCAGCGCAGCTTCCAGCGGCGGAAGCAAAGACCTATCCGGCGACGCCGTCGCGAGTTCCAAGGTGTCCGACACGTAGTTGCCTATGTTCACGAGGCGCGTCGGACGCGGCGCAAATCGGTCGCCCATCACCCAGGCGCCGTTCCTTCCTCTCCCCCCAATGATCTTGTGGCGTCGCAGATCGGCCCAGGCGATGGAAACCGTCGCCGGACTTATACCCAGCGTGAAGGCGAGATCGCGCACAGACGGCAGCTTGGTTCCGACCGGCAGCAACCCCGACGCGGATCATCGCGCCCGTTTCAAGCGCGATGCCGCGCGAGGTGCGATCGCCAAGACGATGAGCAAACCATTGGGCGTCGAATTGATCCGTCATCATCTGAACTTTAAATGTTTAATGTCATAATAACATTTGATTGCATCAACATAAACATTTACGGAGGTCTAGTCAAACCGCCGGTATGAGGAAATCCATGCGCGTTCCAATAAAGATTGCCACCCGGGATTGGGACTATCTTACTCCGCTGATTTTCGGCGACGTCCCATCGGACCGGATCGAACTCCAGGTGGATCGCGTCGGAACATTGATCCCCGATCTTGCTTCGAGCGAGATCTATGACGCCGCGGAAGTTTCCTTCAGCCGCTACACCTCCGCCATGGCCGAGGGCGCGGAAACCGTCGTCGGCATTCCTTGCTTCATCATGCGCGGCTTCCGCCACAGATGCATCGTCACCACCGAAGCGAGCCCGATGACCCGACTGTCCGATCTGGCCGGCAAGCGGATCGGCGTTACTGGCTGGCGCGACTCCGGCAACACCTGGACGCGGGCTGCCCTGCGACGGGAAGGCGTCGGTATCGACGACGCGCTGTGGTTCGCAGGTCGCCTGACGGCCAGTCACCCCATCGTCGATCGACTCGACGGCTTTGGCCAGCCCGGCAGGATCGAGGCGGCTCCCGGCGAACGCCCCATGTTGGAACTGCTGGCAAAAGGCGAGCTCGATGCGATTTTCACCCCCTTCATGCCTGACGGCTATTTCGAGAACGAAGCGGGCCTTCGCCAATTGTTGCCGGACTTTGCAGCCGCCGAAAAGGCCTATTTCGACGAAGTCGGATATGTGCCCGGCATGCACATAATTACGGTCAAGGCAGACCTGGTCCATGATCATCCATGGATAGCCGACGAATTAACCCGTCTTGTCGACGAAAGTCAGCGGCTCTGGACCTCGAAGCGACGCAAATATGCCGAGACGACGCCGTGGATGTTCGACGAGCTGCTGCGCTCGGCGCGGGACTTGCCGCCGACGTGGAACGATAGCGGCCTGGACGCGAATTTCAGGATGATCGAGGATTTCATTGTCGAATTGCGCGAACAGGGCATCCTGCAGTCCGAGCTCACGCCTCATTCGCTTTTTCCGTTCGAAGCCAAGCGTCGCGCAGGCGCCGCCTGAATCAATTTCACCCAGAGGAGTGTACCGTGAAGAAATCGATCCGCATTCTCGCCTCACTGGTGGCGGCTCTAGCCGCAACCGCTGCATGGGCTCAGGACATTCAGAAACAGGCTCAAAATGAAGAGCTGCGCTCGCGCTTGCCACAGGACATCCGCGACGAAGGCAAGATGGTCGCCGTCAATAACGGCTCCTTCCCTCCCTATGAAATCGTCACCGGAACCGAACTCACCGGCGCGACCAACGATATCTCGATTGCCATCGGCGAATTGCTCGGGATCACCATCGATCATGCGTCCGTGGCCGGCCTTCCGGCCCTGCTCAGCGGCATCAATTCCGGCCGCTACCAGTTCGCCATGGGCCCGGTGGGCGACTATCCCGACCGCCAGAAGGCCAATGACTTCATCGACTGGGCGCGCGAATATGTCGTCTTCGCCGTGGAGAAGGGCAATCCGAAGGGCATCACGTCGCTCGATGCGTCGTGCGGCAAGCGCATCGCAGTGATGGCCGGCGGCTCGGCCGAAAAGGTCATCAAGGAACAATCCGAAAAATGCGTGGCAGCGGGTAATCCGGCGGTGGAGGTCCAGTCCTTCACCGACCAGCCGAGCTCGATCCTGGCCGTTCGGTCGAAACGCTCCGACGGGTTCTTCTCTTCACAGGCTCCCTTGACCTATTTCGTTCAGCAGGCCAACGGCCAGCTCGAGTTGGCCGCCGTCGGCCAGGCCAACGGGTTCAAGGACATCTATCAGGGAGCCGTGGTGAAAAAGGACTCTCCTCTGGGCGGCGTGCTGCTCGACTCATTCAAGATCCTGATCAAGAACGGCACCTACGCCCAGATCATGAAGAAGTGGGGCCTCGACAAAAATTTGATCGACACTCCCGGCATCAACCAGGGGCAGTAGAGGACGATGTCCGGTTCCGCATCGATCCAACCCGACGATAGGCTGCGCGATGTCAAACTCGCGCACGTGCCGTTCCCCGTCACACGCCTTGCCCTTTGGATCTTCACCCTGGGCGTCGCCCTCGGATTCGCCTATATCGTGGCGATCAATCCGAATTTCGGCTGGCCGGTCGTAGCCCAGTATCTCTTCGATCCTACGGTCATGCAGGGCCTGTGGGTGACACTCGGCCTGACGGTCGTCGCAATGATCATCGGCGTGGTGCTCGGACTCGTCCTCGCCATTGCACGCATGTCGAACGACAGGCTGGCTTCATCGTTGGCTAGCCTGTTCATCTGGTTCTTCCGCGGGACACCGCTGCTCGTGCAGCTCATCTTCTGGTATAACATGTCGACACTGTTCCCACGCATTTCCATCGGAATCGCGAGCTGGGACACGAACGACCTCATCACACCGTTGACCGCAGCCATTGTCGGGCTGGCCCTGAACGAGGCGGCCTATATGGCGGAGATCATTCGCGGCGGCCTGCTGTCGGTGGACAAGGGTCAGGCCGAGACGGCGGAAGCCTACGGCATGAACAGAGCGCGCGCCTTGTGGCGCATCATCATTCCGCAGGCGATGAAGTCCATCGTGCCACCGACCGGCAACCAGCTGATCAGCATGATCAAGGCGACCTCGCTTGTCAGCGTCATCGCCATGGCCGATCTCCTCTACTCGGTCCAGTCGATCTATAACCGGACGTTCGAGATCATCCCCATGCTGCTGGTCGCTGTGCTTTGGTATCTGTTCATCACGTCGATCCTCAACGTCGGACAGGGCGCCATCGAACGCTATTACAATCGTGGCGATCGTGGATCGACGCCTGCGGACAGGACAAAAGAAAACGCCACGCCTATGGTAGGAGCGGCCGATGAGCACGTCTGAAACCAGCCTTGTGCGGGCCCGCAATGTCCACAAGGCGTTCGGCCCGCTGGAAGTCCTCAAGGGTATCGACCTCGACGTCGCGCCCGGCGAAGTGGTTGTGATTCTGGGTCCGTCAGGCTCGGGAAAATCCACCTTCCTTCGCTGCATCAATCACCTTGAGGCGATCGACCAGGGATTCATCGAAGTCGATGGGGAACAGATCGGCTATCGCCTCAAGAACGACCGGCTGAACAAGCTCTCCAATCGCGATATTGCCGTGCAGCGCAGCAAGATCGGCATGGTGTTCCAGCAGTTCAATCTCTACCCGCACATGACGGCGCTGCAGAACGTCATCGAAGCGCCTATCGGCGTCCACGGCCAGAACCGGAACGAGGCTGTCCGCTACGCCAAGGAACTTCTCAACCGCGTCGGCCTGGCGGAAAAGATGGACGCCTATCCGCGCCAATTGTCGGGCGGGCAGCAACAGCGCGTGGCGATCGCCCGCGCGCTGGCAATCCGACCCAGGCTGATGCTGTTCGACGAGCCAACATCAGCCCTCGATCCGGAATTGGTGGGCGAAGTGCTGGCCACCATGCGCGACCTTGCCAAGGAAGGCCTGACCATGATCGTGGTTACCCATGAGATAGGTTTCGCCAAGGAAGCGGCGGACCGGGTCGTGTTCATGGACGGAGGCGTTGTCGTCGAACAGGGTCCGCCGGCCGAGGTCCTTACCAATCCATCCCATCCCCGCACCAGAAGTTTCCTCAGCCGCTTCATCTAACCGGCGGGCCGAACAAAACACGGAAGACAGTCTCATGCCCCACGCTTCAAACGAGTTCGCTCGCATTGCGGATTTCGACGATCTGACCGCCGAGCTCATCGAGACGCGCAGGCATCTGCACGCGCATCCGGAACTCTCGTTCGAGGAGCACGAAACGGCCGCCTACGTCGCCGACCGCCTGGAACGGTGGGGCTACGAGGTGACCCGCAATGTCGGAGGACTCGGCGTCGTCGGTCGGCTGCGGCAGGGTACAGGCGGACGCAGCATCGCCATTCGCGCGGACATGGATGCCCTCCCCATTATGGAAGCGACGGGCCTGCCCTATGCCAGCACGGCTGCCGGCAAGATGCATGCATGCGGCCATGACGGCCACACGACAATGTTACTCGGCGCAGCCGAATATCTGGCGCGTACCCGCCATTTCAACGGCACGGTCAATCTGATCTTCCAGCCTGCCGAGGAAGCCGGAAAGGGCAGCGGCGCCCAAGCTATGATCAAAGACGGGCTTTTCGATCGATTTCCCTGCGACGCGATCTTCGGTTTGCATAATCATCCCGGCGCGCCTGCCGGCACCTTCCTGATGCGGCCGGGTCCATTGATGGCCGCCTCCGACACCGCCACGATTACCATTGTCGGACGCGGTGGCCATGCCTCCCGCCCGCATTTGACAGTCGACCCAATCGTGGTCGCGGCCAACATGGTCATGGCACTGCAGACGGTCGTATCCCGTAATGTAAATCCGATCGAGACAGCGGTCGTGACGGTCGGAACCATCCATGGCGGCACGGCGTCGAACGTGATCCCCGAAACGGCCGAGATCGTGGCCAGCATTCGGTCCTTCTCGCCGGAGGTCCGTGACCTGCTCGAGCGGCGCGTACGTGGCATCGCGACGTCGATCGCCGAAGCGCACGGGGCCAGCGTTTCCATCGACTATGAGCGCGGATATCCCGTTGTCATCAACTCGGACAAGGAAACGGCCTTCGCCATCGACGTCCTCAAGGAACTGGTGGGCGACGACAAGGTGGGCGTGTGCCCCATGATTCCGGGTAGCGAGGATTTCGCCTATTTCCTGGAGCACAAGCCAGGCTGCTTCCTGCGCCTCGGCAATGGCGAGAACTCGCCCATCCTGCACAGCTCGAAGTACGACTTCAACGACGACAGCCTGACCACGGGCGCCGCCATGTGGGCCCGGCTCACCGAGCGATTTTTATCGTTGTAGCCTCACCAAATTCCAGACGTGCAAACTCGCAGCCGAAGCTGTGTCTGAAGGAGCGGATAAATCTATTCGATTGCCGTCACCTCGGCACCGCGGATCCGGAGTTCTGGAAGGATGACTATACGAGCCGCTCAGCAACCCGATCGGCAGTATGGCGAAGGCATTGGTGCCGGCCGGCCTGTTTGCGATTCGCTCGACGAAAAGCGCGCGTAGGCGATCGGCATCCATGAAATCGGTAGGCGTAAAAATTCCCTTGGCGGCGATTTCCCTCCAAGGCTGGCAACCTCTGCGCTCTTCCCAGCCTTGTAAAGTTTGTCGAGATATCCACCGACGGCGCAGGTCAAGAAGATAGGCGATCGAGGCGGGGCCGACCGAATTGATGATCTCCAAAGTCAGGGGCTTTTGTATCGACTGCATCTCGCCGTCGGAGGCGAGCGTCTTGACAGCACGCCCGATAGAAACACCATAATTCGCGAGCTCGAGGCCGATACTCGGCGCGTCGGGAGTGAAGGAATGCTGTCCTTCACCAATGAGAAGCAAGCCCACCTCGAAACCGGAAAGCACCCAGGGTGGGTATTTCGCTGCCTGAAACAGCCACGGTTCTTCACCGAGGAACTGCGTGCGACCTTCCATTTGCTGCGCCGGGGTAGCTGACGTGAATTCCAATCGTGTATAGATCGCGCGGCAGCTAAGGAGGTAACTGTATGGAACTGACGATCGGCACGATCCTTGTCGCGTTTGCCGGCGTATTCCTGATCAGCTTCATGAGAGGGGCGTTCGGTGGCGGATTTGCCATCGTCGGCATTCCCCTTCTGTCGATTGTAATGGATCCGGTCACCGCCGGCGGTCTGCTCGCGCCCCTGTTCATCGCGATGGATCTGGTCGCCCTACGCTACTGGAAGCCCTCGACCTGGTCGAGGCCGGACCTTGTGCTGCTCCTGCCGGGACTGGTGATCGGCATCGGGCTCGGCTATGGGCTTTTCCGCTTCCTCGACCACCGGGCCATTGCGATCGTGATGGCGGTGATTACTCTGATCTTTGTCGGATTTTGGTTTCTCAGAGGCGCGG
The DNA here is from genome assembly GCA_963776115.1 of uncultured Alphaproteobacteria bacterium. Lineage (GTDB taxonomy): Bacteria > Pseudomonadota > Alphaproteobacteria > Rhizobiales > Rhizobiaceae > Phyllobacterium. The sequence continues at coordinate 28,480 of CAVZLS010000018.1, forward strand.
AGGTGACGACCCAACCGCGTTCGACTCCGAAGGCGATCGTTGCGGGTCTTACCTCAGGCGTGACCACGATGGTGGCGCATTCCGGTGGGCCACCGCTTGCGATATACTTGTTGCCCCTCGGTCTCAGCAAGGAAATCTACGCAGGAACGACGAGCATGTTTTTCACCGTCGGCAACGCGACCAAGGCGGTGCCATGGCTGCTGTTGGTGAAGCCAACCTCCGGTGTCTGGACCTTGATGGCTATTTGCCTTCTTGCCATCCCCAGCGGCGTCTGGCTTGGTTGGCGGCTTCACGGAAGGCTCGACCAACGGCAGATTTATCGCGCCTGTTACGGATTGCTGGTCTTGACGGCGTTGAAACTGTTGTGGGATGGCGTTTCCGGATTTCTTGCGTGATCATGCGAGAAAAATATGTGTTCTCTTTCGTGATTTGCTCAGCATCCTATGCGGGCTAAAATTGGCTTTTGCAGGTTGGCTCACTCCTTATAATGTCTACTAAATTGCGCATCCCTTCAGAAACAAATTGGCGCATATTTTCGCTCGAGCTACAATCTCTTCGACGTTCGGCGCTGGCATTTGGCGCAACATGGCTGCGCGCTGCGGTTCCATGACCATCATTCCCCGCAGCATGCCGCTTGCCGCATGCGGATCGTCTAGCTTGATACGTCCACGCTCGACCTGTTCGCGAAGCCACGCTTCCATCAACGTATTGGTCCTTACGATTGCTCTTTCATAGAACGATGCTGCGAGTTCCGGAAACCGATCGGATTCGCCAATGACGAGGCGCATGATCCCAATCGTATCGTCGGAGAGCGTGAGCATGCCATAGGCAGTCAGCACGTGTTCAAGACCGACCCCTAAGTCGTCATTGATATGCCCGGCGGGATCCACTGCCAGCAAGAAGCGGCCAATTCGCGCGGATATCATGCAGGCAAACAGGTCTGCCTTGGTGGGAAACAGCCGATAAAGTGTTTTGGTTGAAACGCCGGCATTCTGCGCAATGGCGCTGATGCTCACCGCAGCATAACCGCTTTCGTGAAACTGCGCATTGGCGGCTTCGACGATAAGGCTTCTCGTATCGTCGTCGCAGCGAACTTGTGGTCGGCCCCGCGGGCGTTTCTCAATCTTGTGAATTACGACCATATCCATTTTCCAAAATAATTATTGACAGCCCGTTTATACGGCGTATTTTGGAAAACGTCAAGTTTCGTAAATGGAGTCATCAACCAAAGGCCGCAGCCCAAGTGACGGCGACCCGGAAATTCGGAGACCACAATGAGCAAGCTGCAAGCCTTGAACAACAACGTTGCCCAACCCGCAGAAATTGTCCCGACAGCCGAAGCGGGTTCGCCTGTCCGCATCGCGGAAGCGCCCCAGCCGTCGGCCTCTGATGAGAAGCCGGTCCGGAAGCGTGGACGTCGCTTACTTCTCGGTACAGCCGCGATCGTCCTAATCGCAGCCGGTGCCTACTATGGCCACGATTACTGGACGGTGGGTCGTTTCCACGTGGAGACAGACGACGCCTATGTAAAGGCGGACAATAGTTCGGTCGCGCCAAAAATCTCGGGCTATATCGCCGAAGTCCTCGTCAGGGACAATGAAACGGTGAAGTCAGGGCAGCCCCTCGCCCGCATCGACGATCGGGATTTCAAGACGGCGCTCGAGCAGGCGAAGGGCGATGTCGCGGCCGCAGAGGCAACGATTGAAGCCAAGCAAGCCTCCCTCGCAATCCAGGAATCCACTATCGCGGCAGCGCGTGCCACAGTCGATGTCGATCAGGCCAATGCGATCTTTGCCGAACAGAATAACAAACGCTACGCAACGCTTGCCACGAGCGGCTATGGCAACATCCAGAACGCCCAGCAGGCTGCCTCCCAGATCGCTGCGGCAAAAGCCACCGTCGTGCGCGACAACGCTGCGCTGGACGCTGCAATAAAGCAGGTCGATCTATTGAAGGCCGAGCTTGCGCAGGCAAAGGCCGCTCTGGAGCACGATCTCGCCGTCCAGGACCAGGCCGAACTCAACCTGTCCTATGCGACGATCGTGGCGCCCGTCGACGGCGTCGTCGGCAACCGCACGCTGCGCATCGGCCAGTATGTTCAGGCAGGGACGCAGCTGATGACTGTCGTGCCGACCGCCTCGGTCTACGTAATTGCGAACTATAAGGAAACGCAGCTTACGGATGTGCATGCCGGCCAGGCAGTCGATATCGACGTCGATATGTTTCCGGACCGGGTCTATCACGGCCACGTCGACAGCCTTGCTCCCGCGAGCGGCCAGGAATTTGCGCTGCTGCCGCCCGACAACGCCACGGGCAACTTCACCAAGGTCGTCCAGCGCATTCCTGTAAAGATAATCCTTGATGCCGATAGCGCCGCGGGCGACCTGCGACCCGGCATGTCCGTCCAACCGAGCATCGATACCAAGGCCGACGCTATCCAGCGCCAGAGCCATTGACGGCCGGGTAAAAGGAGCAGCGTGCCATGTCTGCCATCACGTTTAATGCCGCGTCGGTGCCACAACCACGCGCCAGCACGAAGGAATGGATTGCCGTTCTCGCCGGAATGATCGGCGCGTTCATGGCGATCCTCAACATCCAGATCACCAATGCGTCGCTGCTCGATATCGAAGGCGGCATCGGTACCGGCGTCGACAACGGCGCCTGGATCTCAACGTCGTACCTCATCGGTGAAATCGTCGTTATTCCCCTCACCGCCTATTTCAGCAGCGTGTTCTCGTTTCGCCGTTACATACTGGTGAATACGATCCTTTTCCCGCTGTTCTCCATTGCCTGTGCCTTCACCCATGATCTCGGTTCGATGATTGTCATGCGTGGCCTGCAGGGCTTTGCCGGAGGCGTGCTGATCCCCATGGCCTTCACCATGGTATTGACGAAGCTGCCAAAATCGCAACAGCCGGCTGGCCTCGCCCTGTTCGCCCTCTCGGTTACCTTCGCGCCGGCGATCGGCCCTACGATCGGCGGCTACCTGACCGAGAACTATGGATGGCAGACCATCTTCTTCATCAATGCCGTCCCAAGCGCTGTCATGGCCGTAGCACTAGCCGCAACGCTGGATAAGACGCCTATGCAACTCCATCTTCTCAAAGAGGGCGACTGGGCCGGCATATTCACTATGGCAGTCGGACTCTCGGCTCTTCAGACCGTGCTCGAAGAGGGCAATAAGGACGACTGGTTCTCATCGCCGTTTATCCTGAAGCTCAGCGCCGTCGCTGTGGTCTTCCTCGCAACCTTCATCTGGATCGAGCTGACCGTCGAAAAGCCCTTGGTCAAGCTCAGCCTTTTGAAGCAGCGGAACTTCGCTATCGGCGTTGTGGTCAATGTCCTCGTTGGTGTTGCGCTGTTCGGTACGGTCTATATCTTGCCGCAATATCTGGGGCAGGTGCAGCGCTACAATGCCGAGCAGATCGGCAATGTACTGGCTTGGACCGGCTTGCCGCAATTGCTCTTGATCCCGCTGGTCCCGATGCTGATGAAGCGTTTTGACGCCCGCTATATCGGCTTCCTTGGCATCAGCATTTTCGCGGCGAGCTGCTTCATGAACGTCATGCTTTCACCCGACAATGCCGGCGATCAGTTCTGGATCCCGAACATCGTGCGTGCAATCGGACAAGCGCTCGTATTGACGCCGATCACCGCCATTACGACGGCCGGCATCGCCGCCGCCGACGCTGCTGCCGCATCGGGTTTGACGAATATGCTGCGCAATCTCGGCGGCGCGGTCGGCACGGCAACGCTTGGCACAGTTCTGACCAAGCGCGAACAGTTCCATTCAAACATCATCGGTCAATCTGTAACCCTGGCGCGCGATGAGGTTCATCAGCGCCTCGACCAACTGACCGGTTACTTCATCACCCATGGCGTTTCCGATCACGCCCTCGCCGCCCAGCAGGCCGTCGTCGCCCTTGGTCGGCTCGTCAAGCGCCAGGCACTCATCCTTGGATTCGGTGATACCTTTGCGGTTATCGGCGTTCTCCTTGCTATCGCAGCAATCGCCTTATTGTTCGCCGAAAAACCCAAGGGCGCAGGAGGAGCCGGCGCCCACTAGTGATAGCAGGGGTCGAGACCCGCAAGAGCAACATAATCTCCGTTCTGGAGTTCATGTTTCGATGGATTGGATCGATCAGCCTTTGAGCTGATCATGGGGAGTCGCAATTGTCACCGGAATTTCGCCCGCATGGCGTCGATCCCCGGTATTTTCGCCATCAGGGGACGATGAACTTCTTCGAAATTCTGTACGAGCGAACGCTGCGTTTTGCCGACGAGAATGGTGAAAATATAGGATGCATGGCCGGGCGACGTCGCGGTGGGATGATATCCGGTTGAGAACGCGAATGTGTCACCATTGCGCGTAGCGTGAGCATGGGGTTCACATCCCTCTTCATACCATAATTGTGTACCAAAGCCGGTCGGCGGATCGAACCGCCAATGATATAATTCCTCATGTGCGGTTTCGCCCGGCTGATCCGTATCGTGCTTGTGCGGCGGGTAGCCGGACCAGCAACCTTCATCAGCATAGAGTTCGCTGACGAGCAGACGTCCAACGCGATCCGCCTGCCTGTTGCCGAGGATATGGAAGATGCGCCGGCGTGATTTCGTTTCATTGGAACCAACATCGACCATATCGACTTCTTCCGGCGTGATGCGAAACGGACCCATCGGTGCGTCCCAACGACCTCCGGCAATAGCGATTTCACAACGCTCGAGCGCTGTGATCGTAACGGCCGCATCCGGACCAGCATAGATGGAATCTGCTTGTCCAGCCCAAACGCTCGCGCGTCCACCGACCTTGTTGAAGGATAGGTCATCGACAGAAACATGACAGATGCCTGAGAGCGGAACGATTGCGGTTTCAAAGTCGGGCAGACGGTAGCTGTGCGCCTCCCCTGCGGCAAGTTTCACCAGATTGAAATGAATGAGCTTTGTCGGCTCGCCACCATTGAGAATGGGCTCGTTGCCATTATCAAACCTGCGGATCATCTTCGCGGACATTGTTAATTCGCCTCGCTTTTCATTACCTGCAGCAACGCGACAATGTAGCCATAACTGAAGGCGAAAGCGGTGTTCTGCGGATCGCGTCCGGAGATTTGCGGCACATGGTCCGGCATCATCATGTATTGATAGCCGACCTCCGCATAGGTTTTCAGCGAGCGCCACATATCCATGTCGCCCTCCTCGGGAAATGTCTCCATAAAGGAAAGCTTGCCGCCGCGAATATTGCGGAAATGCACGTTGAACAATTTGCCCCGTTCACCGAACCAGCGGATGACATCGAAGATTTCCTCGGCCGGATTGTCGAGCATTTCACCAACTGTTCCCTGGCAGAAGTTCAGGCCATGGTAGGGGTTTTCGCGCATTAGCACGAATTTCTTCAGACCCTCGACTGTGCCGAGAACCCGCGTCACACCGCGATAGCCGGGCGGCGTATAGGGGTCGTGCGGATGACAGGCGAGCCTTACCTTGTTCGCTTCCGCGACGGGGATGACACGTTCGAGAAAGTAGTCGATCCGCTCCCAGTTCTCGTCTTCATCAACGACCCCGGCGATCGTTAGCGGTGCTTCATGATCAGCCTTGTCCCAGCGGAAGGCATCGTTGCGCGATCCGCCCCTGCCCGTTTCGAGTTCCGTGCGCGGGATACCGATAATGTTGAGATTGTATTTCACGGCAGGAATGCCAGCCGGCAGCGGCGCGCTCGATCAGACGGCAGATGGAATCGATCTGGCGATCACGCTCGGGACCTGCGGACAGAATGTCAGGGCTGTATTGTTGTTCAATGACACGTGAACTCAAGGGCAGCTGGATCATGTCCAGAGATAGTCCGAAACCTGCCAGGTGGTCGCGATGCTTCTCCAGAATGTCCAACGACCAATCGTGCGGATTGCCAGCCGGGTCGGCGCAGACGTGTTCTATGCCAAGCTGTGCCATGACTCGGTAATCGTCATCGTCACGTGCACGAAATTGTGTGCCAAGAAACATGCCGTACTCCTGTTATGTATTGGAAACTCGCGCCTGAGTAATCTCGCGCGGATCTTCTCCATATGCTTCGCTCGCTAAGATCAGTTTCTTTGTGTAGGTTTTCGTTGCGCCACCATTCACGAGCGCATCGACATCCAGCGTCTCGACGATCATCCCGGCTTGCATAACAGCGGTGCGCTTGCACATATGGGCGACGACTCCGAGATCATGGCTGACCATGACGTAGGTCAGGCCTCGCTCGTCCTGTAGGTCAGACAGAAGGTTGAGAATTTCGGCCTGCACCGAAACATCGAGTGCTGACGTGGGCTCATCGAGGAGCAATATGTCGGGCTTTGACATCAGCGCCCGGGCGATGGCAACGCGCTGCCTCTGCCCGCCGGAAAGCTGATGCGGATAACGCCACAGCAGTGCTCGGGGAAGTCCAACGGAATCGAGCGCAGCATTACCCCGAGCCTCCGCATCGGGAATATTCTGGATGCGTGCGGGTTCCATCAATTGGCGCCAAACTGTGTGTCGCGGGTGCAGCGCTTCATAGGGATCCTGAAAAACCATCTGCACCTTGCGATAAAAATCCTTGCCGCGTCTGTTGCGTATGTCTTCACCGGCAACGCGCAGGACAGTGGCCTCATTTCCTACAAGACCTGTAATCGCCCGCAGGATTGTCGACTTGCCCGAACCGGATTCGCCGACGAGGCCAAAGGTCTCGCCGCGATCGACCGAGAAGCTAACGTCATCGACGGCCCGCCGTTCGTCGGCACCTTCACCGAACGTGACGGAAAGGTTCTCTACTTCGATGATCGGCGCTGTACTCCTCATAATGCCTACCATGCCGCATCACGCTTGAGGACCGGCAGTCGTTTGCGCGGCGCATGGATGCGCGGCATCGCACCGAGCAAGCCTCTCGTATAGGGATGCGTGGCCTCGTCTAGTTCATTCGCCTTCAAGGTTTCGACCACCCTTCCTTGGTACATGATCAGCACGCGGTCGCAGAAGCGGCGGACAAGATTGAGATCGTGGCTGATGAAAATCAGTCCGAGCCCGCGTTTCAGCACGAGGTCGTCGAGAAGGTTGAGGATTTCCAGACGCACCGTCACGTCCAGAGCCGACGTTGCTTCATCGGCGATGAGGATTTCCGGTTCTGAAACGAGCATCATCGCGATCATGATGCGCTGTCCCATGCCCCCGGACATCTCATGCGGATACATGCGGTAGACGCGCTCAGGATCGCGCATCTGCACAGCACCAAGCATTGCAACAGCCTTCTGACGCGCCTCCGATGACGAAGAGCGCGTATGGATGCGATAGGCCTCTGCGACCTGCTCGCCAACGGTGACGACGGGATTGAGCGAATATTTCGGGTCTTGCATGATCAGCCCGATCCGGCGGCCACGAATGCTGTTCATGGCCTTCTCCGATGCAAGGAGGAGATCGATTTCGCCGAGCTGTATGCGCTCGGCTTTCACAAGTGCTGCTGGCGGGGTCAGCCGCATGATGGCGCGGCCAGTCATGCTTTTGCCGGAGCCGGATTCGCCGACGATACCGAGTTTTTCCCGGCCAAGATCAAAGGACACACCACGAACTGCATCGAAAACGCCCGCAGCGCCGTGGAAGCTGATCCGGAGATCGCGGACAGAAAGTAAAGGGTTGTCCATCTCGCTCATTCCTGCCTCGGATCAAGCGCATCGCGCAATGCGTCGCCAACCAGATTGAAAGCCAGGCTGACGACAAGAATTGAAAGGCCGGGCATGGTCCCTACCCACCAGCTGTCCAGCATGAACCGCCGTCCGGTGGAAACCATCGCCCCCCATTCAGGGCTTGGCGGCTGTGCGCCGAGACCGAGGAAACCGAGACCGGCTGCCGTCAGGATGATGCCCGCCATGTTGAGAGTGATGCGCACGATCACCGACGGAATGCACAGGGGCGCGATGTGGCCGAGCACGATGCGCAAGCTGGACGCGCCCATGAGCCGGACCGCAGAAATATGATCCCTGCCACGGAGGCTGAGCGATTCAGCGCGCGCAAGACGGGCTATGGGTGGCCACTGCGTCAGGGCAATCGCGATGATGGCGTTGTTCAAGCTCGGACCAAGCGCCGCCACGAAAGCCAACGCCAGAATAAGGCTCGGAAAGGACAGGAACAATTCCGTAACGCGCATCAGGATTGTATCGAGCCAGCCGCCAAAATAACCGGCGAGACAGCCCACGATGAGGCCGATAGGCGCAACGATGATACTGACGATCATGACGATGGAGAGCGTGATACGGCTCCCCCACAGGATGCGGCTCAGGATATCCCGGCCAAGTTCGTCGGTACCGAAGAGGTGCTGGGCATTTGGCGCGAGCAAAGTTTCGCGCAAATTCTGCTCGAAGGGCGAATATGGAGCAAGCCATGGCACGAAGATCGCGACGAAAACCAGCACCAGGATGATCGCAAGACCGGCAATACCGAGCGGATTGGAAGCAAACCGGCACCAGACATGCCAAACATTCTGAAATGCCGCGTGAGTAGCACTCGTCGGCTCTTGCGTGGTAAGCCAGGCTGTCAGCCCCTTGCTATCGCTGTTCATTGAATCCTCGGGTCGAAAAACTTGTAGAGCAGGTCCGAGATCACGTTAAGCGCGATAAAGACACAGCCGATGATGAGCGTGCAGGCAACCACCACATTCATATCGCCAATGACCAGGGCATTGGTCAGGTACTGACCGAAACCCGGCCAGCCGAACACCGTCTCGATCAGCACTGCGCCTTCCAGCATGCCGCCATAGGACAGCGCAACCACCGTAACCAGCTGAACACGAATATTCTTGAAGGCATGGTGCCAGATGACGCTGTTTCGGGGCACGCCCTTGGCGCGCGCCGTGATCACATATTCCTGGCTCAGTTGTTCCAGCATAAAGCTGCGTGTGATGCGGCTAATATAGGCAATCGAAGCATAAGCCAGCACCGATGCCGGCAAGATGATGTGCGACACCGCACTCCAGAAAACATCCATGTCCCAAGCAAGCAGCGCATCGATCAGCAGGAAACCGGTGACGTTCGGGACAATGTCCTCGTAAAAGAGATCAATCCGGCCAGATCCGCCAACCCAGCCGAGCTTGGCATAGAACAGCATCAGGCCGACCATGCCTATCCAGAAGATCGGTGTTGAATGACCGAGCAGCGCGATGAGCCGCACCGCATGATCGGCGAAACGCCCGCGATTGACGGCCGCATAGACGCCGAGGGGAATTCCGATGCCCGCGCCGAGAATGATCGTTACCGTTGCGAGCTCCACCGTCGCTGGCAGGACACGAGCAATATCTTCCATCACCGGACGACCGGTCAACAACGTGGTACCGAAATCACCATGCAGCAGATTCTTGAAGAATATCCAGAACTGCTGCAGCACCGGCAGGTCAAGGCCGAGCTCCTGCTGGACCTTAAGATAGGTGGCGCGGTCGGCATCGGGACCGACGACGGCAATAACAGGATCGACTGGCATCAGTCGCCCGATAACGAAGGTCAGGAGCACCAGCAAGAAAAGTGTCGTCAGGACACTGAGCAGAGAGCCGCCGAAACGGCGATATTTTCGCAGACCCGAACGCCGCCTTGGTGTCCGGGCCACCGTTTCCACCTGATTGACCATGCGCTGGCGACCTGACTTTGCTTTTCTAGTCCTGCTTCTCGACCTGATCCCAGCGGGTCATCCAGCCGATATCACCAACATAATTTTTCAGCCGGGCGCTTTTAGCGTAGGGATCGACACGCTGCGAAATCGGGATCACGGGCGGACCGGACTCTTCAAACAACTTCAACGCCTGCTTGTAAAGTTCGACACGTTTTTCTTCATTGTCGGTGATGGCCGCAGCTTCGTCGATCAGTTTGTTGACCTCGGGCAGCTGGAACGATGCGCGCCATGCTTGCAGGTTGGCGAGATTGGCGCCGTCAGTGTTGTCGGGATTATAGGCGTGAGTGCGAATCCAGCCGTCCGCGTCGGTCTGTGCCGAAGAAGCCGTGCGGCCTACACCAAGTTCGAATTTGCGGTCACGCATGGGTCCATAGGTCTGATCGCCATTACCGGTCTGGATGTCGACTTTGACGCCAGCAACAGCGAGATTTTGCTGAATGGCCGTCGCAAGATCGGCATAGGGCGTCGAGTTGAGCGAGAGCAACTGTTTGTTGAAGCCTTCGGGATACCCGGCGGCGGCCAGATCCTGTTTGCACTTTTCCGGATCATACTGGTTGCCGATGTCAGGTATATAGCCGGGAATATCCGACGGAATGAATGTGGTTGCGCTCTTGCCGTAGTTCTTCATTACGACGTCGTTGATGTCCTTGTAGTTGATGCAGTAGCGCAGTGCTTTGCGTACTTCCGGCTTGGCAAATTCGGGATCTTTCGTGCTCATGATCATGTAATAAAAGCCGGACCCGACAAGCCGGTCAATGACGATATCGGGATTTTTGGCGAGGCCATCGATGTCGGCAGAGACGAGCTGGAAACCGACATCGAGATCGCCCTTCTCCAGCTGAAGACGCTCTGTCTGCGACTCCGGAAGATGGCGCACGAGTACGCGTTTCATCTTCGGTTCGCCGCCCCAGTAATCGTCGAAGCGATTAAGCACGACAATGTCATTGGGATTCCAGCGATTGAGGGTGAACGGACCGGAGCCCGCAGCATTCGATGCGAGCCAGCCTCTGCCCATATCGCCATCTTTCTCGTGCTTGGCGAGGACTTCCTTGTCGAGAACCACACCATAGGCGCGGGTGAGTGCGTTAAGCTTGAGCGATGGCGCAACGGGGGTAGCAACTTCCATGACGAAGGTATTGTCGTCTTTCGCGTGGAATTTCTGGTCTACATTGTCCGCCGTATAGCCCCAATTTGCATAGTAGGCCTTGGCGAGCAGGCCAAGCTTGACAGCACGTTGTAAGGAATAAGCAACGTCTGCAGCTGTGATCTTGCGACCGCTTTGGAAAGTCGCCTTGTCATCCAAGGTGAATTCGATCGTGCCGTCCGGCAATACGTTCCAGGATTTTGCCAGCATGGGCAGTACCTTGCCAGGCGTCTGCGGATCGGTGCGAACAAGCGTGTCATAGAGATTGGCGATAACATGATAGGATTCGTAGGAATTGACGTTGTGCGGATCAAGGCTGGTGAGATTCACCATATTCATGCCGATGACCAGCTGGTCCTGCGGTGTCTTTGCCTCGGCCACATTCATTGTCATGGCAGCAACGATGGCTGTCGTCCCCGCTAGAAAAGCACGAAAATGCGTCATAGATTTCCTCCCTACGAGCCAATTTATTCTTATGTTGTATGACATCGTAGTATTGATCTTCGTTGCAAGCAAGGGCAAATTTGATCGAGACCCCAAGCTCAAAGCAGAAATCATCCAATTCAATAGGAAACGATCCAAAAATCAATTCTTGGGGAATAACGGTTTTCCGCAACAAAATATATGATATCCTACTTTTCATTCTGCGCTTAACCGCTGGCTTACGGCGATCTGAATTCGATGCGAAAGGATATTATGTCGAGCATTGGCAAACGAGAAACGCTTACAGGTCAACTGGTTAAGGCCGTTGCAGACCGTATAACGTCGGGGCAATACAAGCGGGGCGAGCGGCTGCCAACGGAACAGGATATGATCGGCGAGTTTAATGTAAGCCGTACCGTGGTGCGAGAGGCAATTGCCAATCTGAAAGCAAAAGGCTTGGTCCACACGCAACAGGGTATCGGCGCCTTTGTTCTAAAAGATATCCCCTCCGCTCCCTTCCGAATCGAGGAGGACAATCTCGAAATCATCGAAGAAATCCTCAGTGTCATGGAGCTGCGAATCAGCATTGAACTTGAAGCTGCAGCGCTCGCGGCGGTGCGGCGGGACGAGAGCGAACTTGCCAGAATCAAGCACGCACTGGACATGATGAATGAAGCGATCGAACGGGGAGAAAACTCTATTCAAGCAGATCTCGAGTTTCACCGCGCGATCGCCGCTGCGACAAAGAACCGCCATTTTCTCAGCATGTTCAACTACTTGGGTGAAGTATTGATTCCCAGGACACGCTTGCAGACCCACAAGATCGGCGGCCTTCCGCAGCGTGAATATCTGGAACGAGTTAACCGCGAGCACAACCAGATTTACCAATCCATAAAAATGCAGGATGTCGAAGGTGCCCGCGCTGCCATGCGCCTTCATCTCGGGAGCAGCCGTGATCGCTTGCGGAACAACACGCTGCAGGCAAACAACAACTCAGACTAAACTCTCGTTTGCCGCATGTCTGGCATAGAAATTCGGTTCTGTGATTAATTAAGTTGTATGATGACATACATGATGCTAGTCGTGGGTGAATTCCGATTTCATACGAGGCTCCCATGCATCCACAGACACTCAAGCAAACGATCAGCTCCGGTCTCCTGTCTTTCCCGGTGACAGATTTCAACGAGAACGGCGATTTCGCCCCGATGGATTATGCAAAACGTCTGGAATGGCTTGCTCCCTACGGCGCGTCGGCGCTGTTTGTCGGCGGAGGCACCGGCGAAGGTTTCTCCCTGACACCTGCCGAGCATGTGGACGTCGTGCGCACCGCGGTGGAGGCTTGCGGCAGGAAGGTACCGATCCTGGCGGCAGCCGCCTACGGGACGCGTATTGCCGCGGAGATGGCGCGCAATGCCGAGAACAATGGCGCTGCCGGTCTGCTTCTCCTCCCCCACTATCTCACGGAGACCAGCGTTGAAGGAATCTGCCGCCACGTCGAAGCAGTGTGCGCTGCGACGAGCCTCGGCGTTATCGTTTACAATCGAAATGTCTGCAAGCTGAACGCCGATGCACTGGAACGCCTCGCCGATAAGTGTCCGAACCTGATCGGGTTCAAGGACGGTGTTGGTGAAATCGAGAATATGGTTTCAATTCGCCGCCGGCTCGGCGATCGCTTCGCTTACCTTGGTGGCTTGCCAACGGCAGAAGTGTATGCGGAGGCCTATAAGGCGATGGGCGTCGCTGTCTACTCGTCGGCCGTGTTTAATTTCATTCCTCGTACCGCCCTCACCTTTTACAGAGCCGTCTCCGAAAATGACCACGACACGACGGCAAGACTGTTGAACGAATTCTTCCTGCCTTATATCGCCATTCGCAACCGTGTTCCCGGCTATGCGGTAGGTATCGTCAAGGCAGGCGCAACGATCGTCGGTCGTTCCGCCGGGCCAGTCCGCGCGCCGCTGGTCGACTGCACTGCCGGCGATATGAAGGACCTTGGGGAGCTTATCGAAATGCTAGGTTCTCAAAGGTGATTAGCCAACTTATGGCTTTCTAACAGAGACTATGGCGATAGCGTTTTAGAATATTATTCCTTTGCAAGGCGGTGGACCGTTAGAAGTCTGAATGTTACGTTTCGTCGTGGGAGGACAGTCCGCATCCGATGAGGAGATCGGATACGCAAGTTGGAGAGAATTCGATGAGCAGAACTGTCCTGAACGCCGTGGGTGTACCGTTGTACTATAGCGGTAGCTCGACGGCGTGGTTTTCCGCAACTGGATCCGGTTCCGAACTTTATGGAACGAATGGCAATGATTCCCTGTGGGGAGACAGCGCAGTCGACGTCACCATGCGCGGCGGGATGGGCGACGACATCTACTATCGCTATTCAAGCATCAATCGCGTCTATGAGGCAGCGGACCAAGGCGTTGATACCGTAAATACATGGATGAGTTCCACCCTGCGGGAAAATTTTGAAAACCTGACCGTCACAGGCGATGGGCGTTACGCCTTTGGCAACAATGCCGATAACATCATTACAGGCGGTTCCGGCAGTCAGACCATCGATGGCGGCGATGGAAACGACGTTCTGACCGGCGCCGGCGGCGCGGATACTTTCATCGCGACGAAGGGCAACGGGAGCGATCTCCTCACCGATTTCGGTTCCGACGATGTGGTGCGCCTGGATGGTTACGGGCTGACCTCTTTCGAGCAAGTTCGCAATAATTTCACCCAGGAAGGAGCCGATCTCAGGCTCTCTCTCGGAACAGGTGAAAGTCTGGTCTTTACCGATACGACCGCGGACGAACTCCGGGCGGACCAGTTCGAACTGAGTCTTGACCGCTCCACTTTGACCCGTACCTTTTCCGACGATTTCAATTCGCTCCAGCTTCATGACGGCGATACCGGTACATGGGAGGCGAAATATTGGTGGGCGCCCGAGAAGGGAGGGACCTTGTCAGGCAATGGTGAGCTTCAATGGTATGTCAACCCTGCCTACCAGCCTACAGCCTCGGTCAATCCATTTTCCGTGAACGATGGTGTCTTGACTATCACCGCGGAACAGACGCCGGACGCGATCAAATCCGAAGTCGATGGTTACGACTATACATCTGGCATGCTGACGACTCATCCCTCCTTTGCCCAGACCTACGGCTATTTCGAAATTCGCGCCGACATGCCGGACGATGCGGGTGCATGGCCTGCTTTCTGGCTGCTTCCCGAAGACGGTTCCTGGCCTCCTGAACTCGACGTCGTGGAAATGACCGGACAGAATCCGAACACCGTCAACGTCACCGTCCATTCGAACGAAACTGGGCAACAGACCTCCGAGACGGCCGCCGTGCACGTCGGCGATACCGACGGATTTCACAGCTACGGCGTGTTATGGCAGGAAGATGAGGTCGTCTGGTATTTTGATGATGTTGCCGTCGCGCATGCGGATACCCCATCGGACATGCATGACCCGATGTACATGCTCGTCAACCTCGCCGTCGGCGGCATAGCAGGTACGCCAACGGACGGCCTGGCGGATGGTTCTGAAATGAAAATCGACTACATCAGGGCCTATTCTCTCGACGACCTAGGTGTTGACGCGGGCACCGACGTGCTGTCCTCGCAAACTTCCGACTGGCATACTTAAGACACGTGTTGGAAGGGGCTTTTTCAAACACGCTGCTGCATCGGGCAAGTCTTTAATCGTAGCGGATTCTATGAAGGTCCGCTCTACGCTAGCAGCTGATGGCTTTATGCATCGATTTCATGCTGCAGCGGATGCCGTTTGTGAATTTCAGTGCTGCAGATCGTGGCGGTTGTTTGTTGCGGTGATGTTTCGCTGACCGCATGACGTGCAGCTGACACGGATCCTGCAAACCAATCGGAATTGCCATAACCGCCTTGTATCGTTGCAATCAGGACGGCGCAAAGCCCGACACTGAACAAATATTTATGCCCGAGATTATTCGTCCTCTCAATTCGGTCGTGGACATATTCAGGAACACTATCAACCTCTCGCATCGTTCAACTCCTGTTTGCTCTGGATGTCTGAACCGGCAGCCCGGGCAATACCTTGTCCAAGGTGATCGGAAACTCGCGAACGCGCACTCCGGTCGCATTGAAGATCGCATTGGCAACGGCAGCACCTGCGCCGCAAACGCCCAATTCTCCTATTCCCTTGCTTCCAAAGACATTTGCATTGCTATCGGGCTCCTCCAGAAAAACCACGTCAAGGTCAGGGACATCCGCATTTACCGGAACATGGTATTCCGCGAGATCGTGATTGACGAAGTGACCGTATCTCGGGTCAAGAACACTCTCTTCCATGAGCGCAGCACCGATCCCCCAAACCATGCCTCCGATAATTTGCGAGCGCGCTGTTTTGGGATTGAGGATGCGACCTGCACCAATGACACTGAGCATGCGGCTGACCCGCATCTCGGCTGTATCCAGATCGACTTCTATCTCGACGAAATGTGCACCGTAGGCGTGCTGGGAATAGTTTCGGTAGTTCTCACCGGCTGCCTCTACGGCACCTTGAGCATCCAGTCCTTGCGGCGCCACACGTTTGATGAGGTTCGCAAGGTTCTCCGAACGATCTCCTATTCTGATTTCTGCGTTCATGAATTCGGTTCGGTCGAGATTCGAACCAAAAAAGGGCGATCCCCGCACCTCTTGTGCAACCTTCGCTATTTTTTGCTTCAACGCTTCACAGGCATTGTGGACGGCAGAGCCAGCGCTCGCCGCTCCCCACGACCCGCCGGATCCCGCAGTGCGCGGAAAATGGCTGTCGCCGAGTTGGACATCAATTGCAGAAAGCGGAAGACCTAGGCTGGTGGCAGCGATCTGTGTCAGGATGGTATAAGTGCCCGTGCCGATGTCGGTCATATCGAGCTGAACTTTAACCTGTCCGTTCCCGTCGATGCTTATCCGGGCGGCCGATGCGCCAAGGTAGTTGGGCCGGATCGCAGCCGCCATGCCAAGACCGATCAGCTTGCGTCCGTCCCGAACCAAACCCGGCTTCGCCTGTCTTTGCTCCCATCCAAAGCGACGCGCCCCTTCTTGCATGCAGGCGACGAGGTTGCGTGTGGAAAACGGAACGTTGCGCTCCGGATCTACCTCGGGCTCATTGCGGATACGCAATTCGATCGGATCAATACCGATCTGATCAGCCAACTCGTCCATGGCACATTCAAAGGCGAGCATGCCTGGCGCTTCGCCCGGCGACCGCATCCACTCACCGCGGTTTGTGTCCAGACCAACCAAACGATGCCTCGTAATCCGATTTGGAGCCGCATAGAGGGATCGCGCGAACACGGCCGTCTGTTCGCAGAATTCTTCGAACCGGGAGGTTGCCGAACAGACGTCATGGGCGATACCGGTGAGCTTGCCATCACGGTCGGCGCTCAGCCGGACCGATTGGATCATTTTTGCGCGGTGACCCGCATTTGCAAACATCTGTTGCCGCGTCAGCGCAATCTTGACCGGGCGCTGGAGTTCCCTGGCGGCGAGTGCGGCAAGAATGGTATCGGCATGCACGATCAATTTCGAGCCAAATCCGCCTCCGACAAAGCGACTGACGAGATGCACCTTGTCAGGCGGGATTTGCAACGTATTGGCGATACCGGCCTGGAAATTCGCAAGGGTCTGGGCACTCGTGTAAATTGTCACTTCATCGCCGGACCAGGCTGCGAGTGTGGCGTGCGGTTCCATCGGATTGTGGTGTTCGTAGGGTGTCGTATAGATCGCATCGACCTTGACGTCGCTACCAGCGAACGCCGCCTCAAAGTCGCCGACAAGTGAATCCGTTTGAAACCCTGCATTGGTGCGCTGCGGTGCATAGGCATCTGCAAGATGCCTACTTAGATCATACGCACCGCGCTCTTCCTCGTACTCGATCGCAATAAGTCCGGCAGCACCTCGTGCCGCCTCAAACGTTTCTGCCACGACCAGGGCGGCAGGCTCGTCATAATAGCGAATGCGGTCAGTTGAGAGGACGGGTCGCGGACGGGTAAAGACCTCACGCACCGCTGGCGTGACAGCCGGACCAAATGCAGGTTGTACCGGTGCATTCTTGTGCGTCATCACGCGGAGGACGCCCGGCGCTGCCTCGGCCTGTGCAGTATCGATCGCAGAGATGCGGCCGCGCGCGATGCCGGCCCCAAGAATATAACCATAGGCAACTGGAACATCTGCCCTATGCTCATAAGCGTAGACGGCCTGCCCCGTCACCTTCAGCGCGCCATCGACACGATCGATCGGCTGGCCGATCCAGGTTTTTCCGGTACTCGCTATTGGTGTCGAATTGGACATGATCTTCCTCATCCGCGTTGTGAAGCAGCAGCAAGCGCGTGTTGTATAGTCCGCTTTGCCAAGGGGATTTTGAAGTCGTTCCCGCCACGACCAACGGCATTTGCCAAGGCGATCTCCGCCGCCCGTTCAAACACTTCGGTCGAAACCTTCTCGCCGAGCAGGATTGCCTCGGCTTCGGGAGTGCGCCATGGTTTGGCCGCGACGCCGCCAAGCGCAAACTGCGCCCCTGCAATTGTATCGCCTGCAACGTCGACAATTGCTGCAACCGATACGAGTGCAAAGGCGTAGGATGCCCGGTCACGAACTTTGCGGTAGAGCTGCCTCCCGGGCTGGACCGGCGGCAGGATAACCGCCGTGATCATTTCCCCAAGCTTGAGCTGTGTTTCAATATCGGGCGTTGTCCCAGGCAGTCGGTGTAGATCGCCGATAGGGATTTGTCTTGTCACGCCTTCGACATCGATCGTCTCGACGGATGCGTCGAGGACCATCATGGCAACCGCCATATCCGACGGATGTACGGCAATACAGGCGTCGCTTGATCCAAGCACAGCGTGCATGCGGTTGAAGCCATGGAGCGCTGCACACCCGGAACCAGGCTTGCGCTTGTTGCAAGGCATATTGCGATCATAGAAGTAGTAACAACGCGTCCTCTGCAGCAGGTTGCCACCTGTCGACGCTTTGTTGCGGATTTGCGCGGAAGCGCCCGCAAGCAGCGCTTGTGCCAGGACCGGATAATCCGATCTTATTCGTGGATCAGCGGCGAGCGTGCTGTTACGCACTTGTGCACCGATACGCAGGCCGCCTTCTGCTGTTTCTTCAATTCCACTAAAGGGCAGATGGTTAATGTCGACCAGATGGGCTGGCCGTTCGATTTCCAGCTTCATGAGGTCGAGCAAATTCGTGCCGCCACTGATGAACTTGGCGTTCGGTGTACCGGCGACACCTGCCAATGCGTCGCGCAGTTCGCCTGCCCTTTGATAGGTGAAAGGTTTCATATCTCAAACCTCTCTGGCTACGTCGCGGATCGCAGCGACAATATTGGGGTATGCCGAGCAGCGACAAATATTTCCGCTCATGCGCTCGCGTATCTCCGCATCCGTCAAGGAGACGCTAGGGCTAGAAAGCGTTTCGCTGACATGGCTTGGCCAGCCGTCTGCCACCTCTTGCAGCATGCCGACGGCCGAGCAAATCTGGCCGGGTGTGCAGTATCCGCACTGAAATCCGTCATGTGCAATGAATGCAGCCTGCATGGGATGGAGATCGGCGCCTTTCGCAAGGCCCTCGATGGTCGTGATGGCGTCACCGTCATGCATTACGGCCAGCGTGAGGCAGGAATTGATCCGTTGGCCGTCAACCAGCACAGTGCATGCTCCACACTGTCCATGATCGCAACCTTTCTTGGAGCCGGTCAGATCAAGATGATTGCGCAACGCATCGAGCAACGTCGTACGGGGATCGACACCAACAGAATAGTTGCGCAAGTTTATGTTCAGGGTCAATTCCACCGGATCAACGACCCTTATGCCGGCATCGTCATCCCCAGTGGTAGGCATTTGTTGGCCCGTCGCTGGCAATCCGGTTGCGAGGAAGAATCCAGCCGCTGCACCGGATTCCAGAACGGCTCGGCGTGTCGGACCCGTTTTTGGTGACTGTTCATTCATTGCTTCAACTCCTTGGAGACGCCAACGATCGAGGCAACCGTACCGGCGGAACGATGACCCGCCGGCACGAGCTTCTGAACATGAGCGTTCGGGACTAAATGATCAGCCTGGCTGCTGGTTCGTATCGGAGCTTGATGGCGTTTGCGGAGCCTGCTCTGTCTGCGTATTGGCGGAGTTGAGCTTCTGGCACGCAAGCGCAGTTCCGGCTGAGAACGCAATACCCACTGTTGCGATGGCGGCGATCAGATATTTGTTCATGACAATCTCGCTTTCTGATTAGTCGATGGACTGTTTCATTGACATCAGGCAGCGTATTTGCGGTTTGTCGCAGAGTTGTGCCGTACCAAGGGCAGAGTTGTCGCAAAGTATCGCAGGATTGCGTGACGGGACATTTCGCTACAAATTAGCAGCATCAACGCGACGGCCAGGTAGCCAACCCGATATGGCTTGACAAACTTTGATACAATTTTCCGGATACCGGAAAACGACTTCGAGTGATATTTCACGCGTGTGCATCAAAGTTAGGGACGTGCCCGATGGAATCCGTACCCCACATCGCAGTAGTCGACGATCACCGGGATATCCGTGACCTTGTTGGCAAATATCTGTCTCAGCAGGGATATCGCATCAGCGTCGCTGAAAGCGGGTCTGCACTGAGAAAACTGCTCGAACGCAACGCTCCGGACCTTATCATTCTTGATATAATGATGCCCGGGGAAGACGGCTTGTCCGTTTGCCGGCAGTTGCGGCGTTCGACGGAGTTGCCAATTATTTTCCTGACTGCCATGGCCGACGACACCGACCGCATTATTGGTCTGGAGCTTGGAGCCGACGACTATCTCATCAAGCCCTTTAATCCACGTGAGCTGCTTGCGCGGATCAGGGCAGTCTTACGGCGGGTCAATAGTCTGCCGCCACAGCGCGAAATGCCCAAGGCAAAGACGATCAGTTTTGAGCGCTGGAGTTTGGATGTCGGACGCCGGGAACTACTTGGGGGGGACGGCGTTGGCGTCCCGCTCAGTACGGCAGAATTTCGGCTACTCAAGGCCTTTCTCGAACATCCCGGAATGGTGCTCAGCCGCGATCAGCTTATGGACCTGACGGTCGGTCGCAGCGCCAATTCATTCGACCGGAGTATAGACAACCAGGTCAGCCGGTTACGCAAGAAAGTCGAGGTCGATCCTAAGAATCCTTCGATTATCAAGACACACTGGGGCGGTGGCTACAGTCTTTGCGCAGAGGTGGAGCGGGCATGAAACGGTGGTGGAAGCGCAGTCTGGCCGCACAATTCATAGGCTTGATGCTGCTCGCGCTCGCGCTCTCCCAGGCACTCAGTTTCTTCGTTTCGTGGGACGAGCGGGGTAAAGCACTACAGGCGGCCGCGAAGGCAGAGTTTTTCAGCCGAACGGCTTCCCTTGCAACGCTACTCGAAACCATACCAACGGCGTTTCGCAACGATGTCCTGGATGCAACCGGCACCGCCTACAGCCGGTTCTGGCTATCCTCTCAAGCGCCGGAGGACGCCGACGCGTGGCGTCGCGAGGCATGGGTGCAATTGTCAAAACCCATGCCTAATCTAAAAGCCTTGAAGTTCAAAATGCCTGGAGCAGCGACATCAACCGCCGCCGAAACTGCGCGGCCTGAACCTTCGCCCTTCCAGGCGCTGGCTGCACAATCTGATTCGTGGACCACACTTGGTCCGCATGTCTGGACGATACCGCAGCCAGCAAAATTTCTCTATCTCGGCCATTCAAACGGAATGGGGTTAGCCGTTGAATTAAGCGATGGTACCTGGTTGAACACGGCCTATGCCAAATCGGTTCCAAATTCCATTTGGAACGTCCAGTCTCTATCGTCCCTTGGTATAACAGCTGCAATTCTTTCGCTGATCGGTGTCATCGTGGCCAGGCAGATCGCAAGTCCGATGCGTCGCCTTGCCATGGCAGCTGAAGCTTTGGGACGTGGCGAAAGTGTCCAACCGCTTCCAGAAGCAGGACCTGACGATATCCGCCAGACCGCTGAGGCATTCAATCGGATGCAATGCCGTTTGCATCGTTTTGTCGAGGACCGAACCCGGATGCTGGCCGCCATTGGTCATGATCTGCGAACGCCACTTACATCGCTTCGCCTGAGGGCGGAATTTGTCACAGAACCGGACGTGCAACAGCGAATGCTTGCGACCATAGACGAGATACAAACGATGACGGAAGCGGCCTTGGCGTTTGCGCGAGAGGAAGGCACGGTTGAGAACACACGTGCCATGAATATCTCTGCGCTGGTCGAGAGCATTTGCGACGACATGGCGGAGCTCGGTCAGGACGTCAAGTTTCTTGAAGGCGAAAAGATAGTCTACCGATGCCGACCCGATGCTTTGCGACGTGCCTTCCGCAATTTAATCGAAAATGCTGTCCGCTATGGCGAAAGGGCGCGCGTCAGCGTCGGGAAGCGGCATGAGAGCATCGACATCATTGTCGAAGATGATGGACCAGGCATACCGGAAACCGCATTCGAGGACGTATTCGCTCCGTTTTTCCGGCTGGAGCAATCCCGCAACCGGGAAACCGGCGGGGTCGGTCTCGGTCTGTCGATTGCGCGGGCAATCATTCATCATCACGGGGGGGAGATCGCTCTTCACAATAGCGGTAGCGGCTTGAGGGTGGTGGTTGCGCTTCCTGCTGCTCAACGAATTTCCTGAAATATATGTATCGAAATGTAGCAAGGTACCCAATCGTTACGGGTGAGGTCAAAAACGCGTGTCTTCCGACAAACCTCTGCGACATCTCGCGCGCAATATACGCCTTATAACTGAATATGCAGGTCTCTTGCACATTCACAAATGAGGATGTCAAAAATGTTACGCGTTGAAAATCACGCTGGCCGCAGCAATTTTCCTATCCCTTTCGAAATGGATAACCGCGATGCGAAATTGGTTTTCGCCTCTGTGCTTTTTGCAGATATCAAAGGCTTCACACGTTTTTGCCAGGCCGTCGATCTATCCTCGTCATTCCACGCTCTTTCAGCATTTCATCGGCGGATGGCACAGGTAGTCTCACGATTTTCTGCGACTGTAATCACGAACACCGGCGACGAAGTCATGGCAGCGTGGTGCGGCACACCGTCCGCTGTATCGTCGAAAGCGCTCCGATGTGGGTTTGCTATGCTTGAGTCAGTGGAGGCCTGGAACCGCGAAGATCGTTCCCATGAGACCGGGTTTGAATATTGGTGTGGGCCTTCATGCCGGACCAGTTGTTCTGGGTCAGATCCCGGGTTTGTCTGAAAGTCGAATGAGTGTGTTCGGCGACACGGTAAATACTGCCAGCCGCCTCGAGCAGATGACGAGAGCCTATTCAACTGATCTGATCGCTTCCGACGAATTGGTGCGGATGGCATCCGCAATCACACCAGCGGAAAATGGAGCCAATCGTCTTCATTCAGCGATAACCGCAAAGGTTCGCGATCGGGCTGGATTGCTTTCAATCCGCATCTCTATGTGAGGTCCCAAGTCGCCTCACTCCACAGTCGCCGGGAACTAGTCTACTGGCAGCTTGCGTGCGGGCCAATCGTTTCTTGGTACTGCGTTGCCAATCGCGAAACTGAAGGAAACGACTTCCATCGCTGCCGCATCGACCTGGCATTTGAAGTCCAGATTGTACCAATTGGACCTGTTTCGAAATGCCCCCTCCCGGGAATTCAATCGTACCGCTCGCGATGGTTCGGCCGGACGGGCTGTATGCCAGCAAGTCGGTATCAGGCCTTTGGTTGCGAACCTGTTCCATTGCTTCAATGCCGCACAACTGCGTGATCCTCCGGTTTATCGGGAGATTGCCTATCGCCTGTCTCACCCTCGGGTCCGACAAGGCATTGGGTGAAAACAGTTTCTTCGCTCGGGTAAGTTTGAGCGGCTTTTGCTTGCCGCTCTTCGGCTCTGCCGGCTTCTTCTGTGCAGGTGCCTTCTGACTTTGCGCGATTGCTTTTGCATCCGCTAACTTGTTGTGCCGTCGGAGCTTCGTCCTTGCGCGGTACGTCGCCCCTATCCGTCACGGGAAGATCAAGCTTTGGCAGGTCCGACTTGGTGCTGGACGGCGCCTTTTCTGCAGACGGCTCCGTCTCTGGCTTTGCCGGAGATGCATCCTGGCGGTGTTGAATCGGTGCTTTGCAGGCGCCTCTTGCTCTTCGGGAGGCAGCTGCGGTTCGATCACCTTCTCGTCGGTCTTGGCCAGAGCGGATTCGAACGCCTGTGGCGGCGGGCGGAGATAGCGGTGGCGCCGGTTGCGGCTTGCTCTCGGCTGGCTTGTTTTGTGTCTTCTCTGGCGGCTTGGGCGGCGCCGGAGGCACGACCTCTACCTTGATAGCTTCTTCCGGTGGCTTCGGCAGCGCCTCGGACAGGCGGAACAGCAACAGAAATGCCACCGACAGATGCAGGGCAACAGACGCTAGTGCGCCCCATCCGCTCCACGGCTTCTTATAGTGTTGCATTGCTCAGACGATACCGGACCCGCATCTTTGAAATCTAGGCTTTAGCAGGGTCGGCAACAAGGGGCCGTAATCCAATAGTCGAATTGCCGGCGGCGCATTGCGCCACCGGCAAATCAATCAGACGCTGGCGTATGCGAAGACCTCATTGGCTCCGCGATAGATCATCTCCAACGACACGTAGAGAATGATCAGCAGACCGACATAGGCGATCCAGCGGTGACGCTGGAGCAGGCGCGCAATGAAGCTTGCGGCAATACCCATAAGGGCGATCGACAGGATCAAGCCAAAGACAAGTATTTCAATGTGATCACGCGCAGCGCCGGCTACAGCCAGCACATTGTCGAGCGACATCGAAACATCGGCAATGACGATCTGCCATGCAGCTTGCGCGAAAGTCTTGCGCGGAGCACCCGCAGCAATTTGCCCGTCGCCATCGATATCCCCCCGTAGAAGTGCCTCATTGGCTGCGGTCTCTTCAGCATGGCTGGTGCGAAGCTCCCGCCACATTTTCCAGCAAACCCAAAGCAGGAGGATACCGCCCGCAAGCAACAGACCAATGATCTGCAGCAGTTGGGTGGTGGCGATCGCAAAAATGATGCGAAGCACCGTGGCTGCGATAATACCGAGAAGGATGGCTTTGGCGCGCTGATCCTTTGGCAGACCAGCGGCGGCTAGGCCGATGACGATTGCATTGTCGCCAGCCAGGACCAGATCCATCATGATGACCTGGAGAAGGGCTGAAAGTGCGCTGGCACTGAGAAGTTCGCTCATGTGGTACCCGTTTTCCATAATTGGGGGCGCCCAAATTCCATGAAATATCCGAAATCACAAAGCAACGGCAATCTGCACTTTCGTTTGGAATGCGGACTGAACTGTGAAAAAATTACGGTCGATTGTATTCCAGGAAACCAGGCCATCCAGTTGAACACTCAGTCCGACATCGCAGCTCCAAGAACTGCCAGAGGGGCCCGGCCTGATGTGTCATTCCTATTCGAATCACGCCGCGAACTCAAGGGGGCAATATCCGGAATTCGAAATGTGGCCGAGGTTTGATCTGACTCACATGCAGTATTGCCGCGGCGCAATGAGCGACTTTTCGTCCGCTGGACCGGCATGGACGATGTCGATAGGTTCTGCCTGCAATCGAGAGGGAAGCACATGACTGATATTTGGTTTCGTACGGGTGAAGCAACGGTTCTGGCTGCGGAGGGTCAGGTGACCGACGCCATGCCGGAGGTTGTCATCGGCTCGGTCAGGGGTCCGGTCGGGCAGGCATTTGCGTCGATGATGGGACAGGTCAAGGGTCACACACGTATGTTCGTGGTGCGGGATCTCAATCAAGCGGTACGACCGGCCACGATGATGACCACCAAAGTCACAATCAAGAACATGGCATATGCGGAACTGCTTGGCGGGGTCGTACAAGCGGCGATGGGCGATGCGATCGTCGACTGTCTCATCGAGGATATTCTCCCCCGCGATCAAGCCGATGAACTCTGCATGATCATTACCGTTTGGCTCGATCCCCGCTGCGTCAACGACGAAAATCTCGACCACAAGGATCTTTACCGTACCAACTACGAAGCGACAAAGCTCGCAATTTCCCGGGCGATGACGGGGAAGCCCACGGTCGAAGAATTGATCGCCAACCGCAAGACCATCAAGCATTACGCGCTGGAAGGCATCATCGATTATTGATCGTCCAGGGGCCGCCCTCGGACTGCCTGGCTCGGTTCCTTAGAACCCAAACGACTTCTGCGCTGGTTGCGGTAATTCGAAACGAACACCCTCCAGCTCGAGCATGCGCGCCTTGGCGACGGAGCCTCCAGGCGCGGAAAAACCACCGACTTTGCCCCCGGCTGCCAATACGCGATGGCAGGGAATAATCAACGGCACCGGGTTCCTGGCCATGGCCTGGCCAACATCACGCGCGGCTTCCGGTCCTGCGCCAAGTTGTTTGGCCAAGGCACCGTAGGTCGTCGTATGGCCCCAACCCAACTGCCGTGCCGCAGCATATATCTGCTCGAAAAATCCGTCCTGCTCGCCCAAATCGAGCTTAAAGCCGAAAAAATCAATCTCTTCGCCCTCAAAATAGCGCTTTGCCGCAGCCACGGCTTGAAGCACTTGCTCAGAGGGTTGGCCAGGTTCAGCGCCAGGTAGCCTGCGGAGCAGCAACCGTTCTGCCGCGTCAGCACTTTTTGTCGGTAACTGAAAGCGTGTGATCCCGATATCGCTCCAGGCGATACCGCAGAAGCCACCCGCGGTTTCGAAGATAAGATAATGATGCACTGTCTGGCCCATCGAACGGCCCTCACGTTTCAACTGTCATAAAAATCGTGCAATCGGCGTGCGAATTCAACCCGATTCCTGCTTCATGCGAGCGCCCAGCCGTTAGAGGTCGTCGAAACGATGCGCGGGAGCAGAATCTAACTATTTTGACTTAATAACTTGACTCGTTTTATCATATTATTTTATAGCTATCCCCGCAACACCTCTGGCAATTTTACTCGGGCATTTTAAATAAAAAATGCGCGATCAAGGCCGTTTTATCCTCATTGCAATCATCTTTCAAGAAGATACCCAAATGAGAAAAGAAATAAATCTTTACGATGGCAATATTCTTGTCGATGTATTGATACAATATAAGCCAAAGCTTATGAAAATTGCTGAAAGCGTTCTGCATTCTTGTACGCAATCAGAGGATATATTTCATGACGCTGTCATCAAGGCATGTACCATGCAGCCAAGCTGTATTCGTTGCCCGGTCGGCTATGCTTGCCGCATGGTCTACAATCTCGCTTTGGATGAGGCCCGCAAACGGTCCTATGAAAAGCTCAACATGACGCCAGTCGACGGTATCGAATCTATCCCCGCCCCAAGCGTCAGCGCGCTCGACTCTCTGGTGACCACAGAAACTTTGTGGGAAGTGCTGAACTCATTGAACAATCTGCCGAAGCGTACCCAGGACGCATTTGTCCGCCATCGCGTCGACGGTATTCCGCAGAAGGATATTGCGGAAGAATTGGGCGTATCCAGAACGCTCGTCAACTTCATGATCAAAGACGCGCACCGCGCCTGTCAGCAAACCCTTAATGCCGCCTAGACAAGCGGCGGCCGCGGATAAGTAGCAACGCAAACACCGGTCCGCCCAGCAGCGTAGCGACAAGCCCCGTCGGCAATTGCCACGGGAAATAGGCGGTGCGGCCGATGAAGTCGGCTGTTGCCATGAGCATCGCTCCGCATAGTGCCGAGCCCATCAGGTGCGGCAGGCCGCGCGTCAGCCCAAGCCGCTGAGCGAGATGCGGAGCCATCAGGCCGACGAAGCTCAACGGACCCACGATCAGCGTGGCCATGGCTGTCAGCAGCGCGGCTACGGCAAGGATCAGTATCTGCAGCTTCTTCACATCAACGCCGTGTGAATGCGCCGATAGATCACCCAAAGCGAATTGCTGTAGCGGGCGAACGAGGAGCATAACCGTGATGACACCGACTATGGCCAGTGCCGATATTATCAATGACATGGCACTACTCACCCCGTAGGTCGAGCCCGCCATCCAGCTGATCAGTGACAGGGCGCGCGGGTCACCTGAGGCGAGGACGACGGAGATCAACGCAGTCAGAAATGCTCCCAGCGATACACCGAACATCAGGAACTGGTTGCCGGAATGCGCCGCGCGACTCATCGCGAAGAGGATAGCGAGAACTGTCCCGGCACCCAAAAAACCGCCGATAAGTCGATGGCTAATGGTCGGTTCTGATACGACAAACAAGATACAAAGCAATCCGAACGCTGTTCCGGCGCTGACGCCCAGAACCTCCGGACTTGCCATGGCGTTGCCGGTCAGACGCTGCAACAGGCTGCCGGCAAGCGCCAGCATGATACCCGCGGAAGTTGCGGCTACGAGTCGAGGAAGCCGCCATGGTAGCAGGGATTTCAGTGTCGCGCCTGTGCTGCTTATCCAGGATCCGTCGACGCCCCTGCCGACAAATATGGCGACCATTGCTACGGCCAAGACGAGACCGGCAAGCGCCGCAATCAGGATCAGGGGCCGGCTGCTCGCGGCGGGCGCCGATCCGCTTTGAACCGCCGTTTGCAGCGAACCGCCACGCTTCAACATCACGAACAGAAGCACCGGCACTCCGATCAGCGCAGTCGCCGCACCGGTCGGAACATAACTTCCTGTTTTTGCGGTATAAATTTGCATGATCTGATCAACGATGATCAGTAATGCAGCGCCGATGAGCGGAGCAACAATGAGCCTTGTATTGATCCGCCGGGCGCCGATAGCCCTCGCGATCGCGGGCGCAGCGAGGCCGAGAAAGCCGATCACACCTACAGCGCTGACCGTGAACGTCGTCAGGGCAACGGCGACAAACAGCGCAGCAGCCCGGACAAATTGCAGTTTGATTCCAAGTCCTTGCGCTGCCTCACCAAGCGTCAGGACATTCAGCTGCCGGACCAGCAGCAGCGCAAGTACGGTACAGCCGACGACTTTCGGGAAAAGTCCAGCAACCGAGCGCCAGTCATTCTGGTTCAACGATCCGCCACCCCAGACGAACAGACCTGACAGATAGTGGTCGTTCATCAACGTCAGCAGCGTAACGATTGCCGTACAGTAGAGGCCAGTAACCAGGCCTGTCAGGATGACGGCAATCGGTTGGAACTTGAATCGCCATGCGACGGCAAAGACGACGGCCATCGCGGCGAAGCCACCGAAAGCCGTTGCAGTGTCGCGGCTCCAGCCGAGAAGTGCCGGAAACCAAAGCATCGCGGCGCCGAGCGCGAGTTGGGCCCCTGCCTCTACGCCCAACGTCGAAGGTGAAGCGAGCGGATTGCGCAGCACATGCTGGAAAAGCAGGCCGGATAATCCTAGTGCGAAGCCGCAGACGCAAGACATCATCAGCCGTGGCAATACACTATAGTGCAGAAGGACTGCCTGGCTGTCACCGGCTGACGGCAGCGAAAAGACAGCACGTACTCCGGTGCTGCCGATCAACGGACCGAGGTTGAATGCAGCGATGGCGGCGGCTATGCACCACAACAAGCCGGTGGTGAGCCATGGACGGGCAGCAATATGTTTCATGTGCTGCCTTCGACGAGCAATCGGGCAAAACGGGTTGCCGCAGGCAGTGTGCCAAACATCAGCACGCTCGCCATGCGCCGAACGTGCCCTGACTGCGCGAACGGCATGCTTTGCCAAAGGGGACTACCCGGCAAGTTTGCGAGCACATCCGGTGGGACTGGATCCATGTAGAAGAGCCGCGCGTCGCCAATATCAAACAGATCGGCCATACCGATATCGCCGAATCCCCATTCGTTGGTTGGCCGCGTCCAGGCATTTTCCAGCCCAAGACGATCGAACACATCCTGAAAAATGCCGCCAGGTCCATATATCCGGATATTGCGTTCGTCGATGAAGGTAATCACTGCGACCTTTCCGAGATGGCTGGTCGCCGCCCGTGCTGCACGCAATTCCATCTCCGAGCGATCGATCAGCGCTTCCGCCTCTGTCGCGCGCCCGAGCACACGGCCGAGTTCCCGCGTCGCGTCAATGATATGGGGAAACGGTGATGACCCGAGTGCGTGTATCGGGAACGATTTGACCGGCGCGATCTGCTCCAGCTGTGGCCTGACCCATTCAAGATACGGCGTCGACACAATCAGATCGGGTCTCAACAGCTGTAACAGCTCCATGTTGATCTCATGGGATGAGCCGAGATTGGCCACGTTTGGCGGCAAGGGCGGTTCCACTGTCCAGTTCGCCCATCCCGTCGTGTCAATCAGCCCGATCGGTGGCACGCCAAGCTCAATCAATGTCTGCGCCAGACCATAGTCCAGCGAAACAACTCTCGGAGCAGAACTTCCGCCCTGCGCCTTTGCCGGCAAACAACCAAGCGTTGCCACCGCACCAAACAGAAAGTCGCGTCTGCGTATTGAGGACATTGGCTTAGAGGACGTAACTGATGGGCGCTTGCGTTTCCGGATGCCGGAATATCCCCATGCGCACGCCATAGATCGCATCGAGCCTGTCCGCAGTAATCAGCGTCTCGGTCTCGTCGTGAGCCACGAGTTTGCCGCCGGAAAGTGCAATCAGCCGGTCGCAGTAGCGCGCTGCCATGTTGATGTCATGCAGAACGATGAGCACGGATCGACTGTGGTCGTGTGCCAGCTTCTGGATCAGGCGCATAACCTCGATCTGATGATTGATGTCGAGAGCCGAGATCGGCTCGTCAAGAAGCAGGCACTCGGTGTCCTGGGCAACCAGCATCGCCAGGAAGGCACGTTGGCGTTCACCGCCGGACAGAGTATCGACAATACGATCGGCCATCGCCGTCATCGATGTCAGCTCCAGTGCTTCGCCAACCTTGGCCCTGTCGTTGCTGGAGAAACGTCCAAGCGCTCCGTGCCAGGGATAGCGGCCAAGAGCAACGACTTCCCTTACGGTCATGCCGTCGGTGTCGGGAGTCTGTTGCGGCAGATAGGCAACCTTCCTGGCATATTCCTTGGACCGGAACGATCCCAGCGCCTGCCCCAGACATTCGACGCGGCCGTGCGTTGGCGACTGAAAACGCGCCAATATCTTCAGCAGCGTGGATTTTCCGGACCCGTTGTGGCCAAGGATACCGACCACCTCGCCCTGTGGAATGTCCAGCGTCAATGGATGGAGCAGTGTCCGTCCATCGATGTCGTAACCGATACCATTCAGCGAAAAGGCGGATCCGTTCATCACATGCTCGCTAGAACTTGGCCGAAAGGGTGGCTTTGACGGCGCGTCCCTCGCCGTAGATGCACATGGGCGAGCCATTGTCGTCGCCAGCGCACGTCGCGTAGTACTCCTTGTCGAAAACGTTGCTCGCCTTGAGTGAACCCTTCCAGCCATTCTTCTCGTAGCTGATAGCTGCATCCACCAGGGTATAGGATCCGACCTCGATCTGATTGGCGTTGTCACCAAACGAACTGCCGACATAGCGAACACCGGAACCGATATTCAGACCTTCGAATGTCCCGCTCTCGAAGGTGTATTTGGCCCAGAGTGACGCCTGATGCTCCGGTACGAGTGCCGGCCGGTTACCAGTTTCACCTTCGACGTTGCTCGATGTGATTTCCGCATCGAGATAGGTGTAGCTGCCCGTCAGGCTGACACCGTGGAAGAGGTTCACGACGGTTTCGAGCTCGAAGCCGCGATGCCGCACTTCCCCGGTCTGGACCTGGAAGTTGGGATCATCCGGATCCGGCGTCAGCACATTGGACTTGGTGATCTCGAAAACCGAGCCGGTAACCGTTCCCGGGAAATAATCCGGTTCATACTTCACGCCTGCTTCATATTGCTGGCCCTCGGAAGGCGAGAATGCCTGTCCGTCAAAGCTTTGACCGATGGTTGGCGTGAAGGATTCGGAATAGCTGATGTAAGGCGTCAGGCCATTATCGAACAAGTATCCGAGACCTACCTTTCCAGAGAAGGCACTGTCAGATTGCTCGCTGGTTGAATTGCTCAAGCGGTCAAAGGTCTTGTCTTCGACCCAGGACTGACGCCCACCCAGAGTAAGCAACCAGTGATCGTCGAATTTGGTCTGCGTCTGTGCGTAGAGGCCGACCTGATCGACTGTCTCACGGCGATCGAGATAAATTGGAGGAGAGGGAACATCGATACCATAGACGGGGTCATTGATATCGAGGCTCGGTCCGGTATCGAAGCCATTCTGACCGTCAACAGTCTGGCGGTCATATGAAAGGCCCATCAACAGGGTATTCTTGATGCGTTTGCCCTCATAGTCGTACTGAACACCGGTATCGACGCTGAAGAGCGTTGCTGTTTCGTCAACCGTGAACGCCGTGCGGTTCATCGTTTCATCGTCGATCATGCTGGAATAATAAAGATGCCTGTAGTCGGTTTCCTGCTGCGAGTAGCGGAGGTTCTGCCAGACTTTCCATTCATCGTTGAAGCTATGTTCGAACTCATAGCCGATGGAGCCGTGGTCTGCATCGAACCGGTCGAAATTCGGATCGGATGCGGTGAAGCTGCGCGAGAATTTCGGAATGTTCGGGAAGGCTGGATTGGCGACAGGCAGGAACGTGTTTGGCGTCAATTCATCCCACTGGTAGTTGGCGAGGATTGTCAGCGACGTATCGACGCTGGGTGACCAGGTGATTGCGGGTGCGATAAACACCCGGTTGTTCTTGGAAAAATCCGTTTGCGTCTGCCCATCGCGGAAAAGACCCGTCAGGCGATAGGTCCACACGCCTTCCTTGTCGAGCGGACCGCCCAAATCAATCCCCGTCTCATAGGTGTTGAAGGATCCGTAGCTGGCATATGCGCTGTAAAGCGGGTCCTGGGTCGGCCGCTTTGTCACGAGATTGACGATGCCGCCAACGTCATTCGAGCCATAGAGGACGGATGCTGGTCCCTTGAGCACCTCCACTCGCTCCAGACCGTATGGCTCGGCTTTGAAACCAGAAAAGTCGATAGCCTTTTGTGGCAGGCCGTCGCGATATACGGCGTAAGGGCCAATGTCAAAGCCCCGGATCAGGAATTGATCGAAGCGATCATCAACACCCCAGGGTGAGGCCGTCACACCGGAAGTGTAGGCAATCGTATCCTCGATCTGCTCCGAGAACCGGTCATCCATCTGCTCGCGGGTAACAACAGAAATCGATTGGGGGATTTCACGAATCGGCGTGTCCGTCTTGGCGCCGGTCAGCGTATTTTTGGCGATATAGCCTTTGTCGGGGCCAACAGGGCTGGTATCGCCATCGATGACGATGGTGTTCAGCTGGATTGAGGGCGCTTCCTGGGCAACCGCGATATTTGCCATCATCAACCCGGCAATCGACGTCGTCACCAGCAATCGGGCACGACGCTGCCGTCTTGATGAACTGGCTTCGGTCCAAATCACTGCCCTGCATCCCCGCATGACACACCCCTTGTAAAAGCTTGACTCTGCTTGATAATTTACATGAGTTCTGAACTCATGTTTAAAGATGACTACATTTGTCATCTTATGTGAGTCAAGGCGCGATCGGTAAAATGCCGATTTTTTTGACGCGCCCTGCCCAATCAGCAAGAGGCTGTGGCCCCAATGCTACAGACGCGCACCATGCAGCGCTTGCTGGATATCGCTCCAGATCACTTCAGGCTCCTCGAGACCGACCGCAAAACGTATGGTTTGCGGATTGACGCCGAAACGAACGAACGACGTCATGCGATCGGGAATTTGCAACGCAGCCTTTGCAGGAACCACAAGCGTTTCCGGCCCGCCCCAGCTGACACCAAGCCGGATATGCCGCAAAGCGTTGACGAAACGCGCGACGTCAATATCGGGGCTTAAATCGAAGGCGAACAGACCGGAAAAACCGGTCAGCGTTTTCTTGCCCGGATGGTCGGAAAACGCCGGATGACGGACGAGCGCAATGTCCGGATGTTGCTGAAGATGCTTGGCGAGCACGAGCCCGTTATGCATATGTTCCTTCAGCCGCACCTTCAATGTCCGCATACCGCGCAGGAGCAGCCAGGCTTCGAAGGGCGAGAGCTTTGCGCCGATGTACGGGTAGGTCGAGCTGTTGATCTTGGCGATCAACTCACGCGGACCTACAACCACGCCGGCAACCGTATCGCTGTGACCACCAAGATATTTCGACGCAGCGTGAATGACGATATCGACGCCATGCTGGATCGGCTTTTGAAACAGCGGGGTTGCCCAGGAATTGTCGATGACAGTCGTAACGCCATATTCCTTCGCCATCGTCGTCAAAGCTTCGATGTCCTGCAATTCGAAAACCATCGATGTCGGGTTTTCCAGGTAGAGCAGTTTCGCGCCGGGCAAGGCAGCACGGACTTCGTCATGATTGGACGGATCGACAAAGTCTACCGTGACGCCAAAACGCGCGAGCAGCTTGACGAAAAGCCGGTAGATATCATTGTAGAGGTGTTGGACAGCGACAACCCGATCGCCAGCTTCGACAAGGCTCAAGATCGTTGCTGTTATCGCCGCGGTGCCGCTGGAGAAACCACGTCCATCCTCGGCACCTTCCAGCCGGGCCGTCAGCAATTCGAACTCCCGCACGGTAGGATTGTCGCCGCGCGAATAGATATAGTTGCGGGACCGCCCGGCAAAGACATCTTCCATGGCCTCATAGGTGTCATAGGTGAACAGGGAAGTCTGAAATATCGGCGGCGA
This sequence comes from uncultured Alphaproteobacteria bacterium, assembly GCA_963776115.1. Classification (GTDB taxonomy): domain Bacteria; phylum Pseudomonadota; class Alphaproteobacteria; order Rhizobiales; family Rhizobiaceae; genus Phyllobacterium. The sequence goes on from CAVZLS010000018.1 coordinate 62,323, forward strand.
AACCGCATTGAACGCAGCATAGTCGACTGGCGAAAACAGATCGTCCGGCATTCCGGGATTGAATTCTTGCGGTGGCATGGCTTTGTTCATGAGGCCCTCTCAGACACGATGCTGTTGAAACTGGTGATCGGATTGGATGACGAATGGTCACGGAGCTGGCGCAGGGTCATGACAAGGATGCCCAATGACATGAGTGCAGTTAGAGCGGGCGCAAGAAAGAGGCTGGCCATGACTCCTTCGAATTCAAACCAGTGCGGCAGGATGAAGAGGAGCGGCAGCAGGAAATAACCGTTCTGCGCAACGCTGATAAATCCCGCCAGACGCGCCCGGCCCTGCGCCTGCAGGAGTACCAGCAGTATCTGCCTTGCACCGAAGAAAACGAACGGAATGTGCGTGAGGACGAGCGTCTGTGCGGCAATATCCGCGATTTGGACGTCATTCGTGAAAATCGCGGCGACAGGATAGCGCAGCAAAATGGCACCAAGACCGTATATAACGGCAAACGCAGAGGTGAGAACGAGCAGCGTTCCAGACGCCCCGAGCAGGCGCTGTGGATTATTGGCACCCCAGGCGAAACTCAATACCGCCTGCCCTCCAAGCGAAAGACCGACAATCGGCAGCATGCCGAGGGTCAGGACGCGCATCGCAATGCCGACCCCGGCGATGCCGTCGTCCCCGCGATAGAATCCGGCGAAAGTGAAGAGCACAGCGAAGCTGATACTGCTCAACATGCTTGTGAGCGTTACCGGCAATCCTATGAGCAGGACCGGCTTGAGAACATCGATGCGGAGTGCCACGAACCTCGCAGCGACGTGCAAGGTCCCGATCCGCCTGCGGAAGTAGATGAAATAGGCACCGAGCGCTGCAATCTGCGATATGATGGTTGCGATTGCTGCACCCGCTAGCCCGAAATCGAACCAGAAGATCATGATTGGATCGAGTACGATGTTGAGGGCGAAACAGCCCATCAGCGTCCACATGCTGAAGCGCGTGTTGCCCTCTGAAATGGCAATAAAATCCGAAAGTATCTGCAGCATGGTCAGCGTCACCGAAAAGGCGACGATCGCAAGATAGTGCTCGGCCAACGGCAGGATGGCTTCGCTGGCGCCAAAGAGGATGAGCAGCTCCCGCTTGAAGAGGAGAATTGCTACCGTCAGAACGAGCCCGAGCGGTATCGCCAGCATGACGAGCGTTGACGCCGTGATGCTGGCCCGCTGCGGATCGCCGGCACCGAGCGCACGGCCGACGGCGGTGGCAACACCAACGCCCAGCCCCTCGCCAATCGCTCCGACCATCATCAGGATTGGCAGGACAACGGTTATCGCCGCGATCTCATGACTGCCGATCATGCCGACGAAGACCATATTGATCGTGTGGTGGACGGCGTTGATCGACAGGCCTGCAACCGCTGGCATGCCGAGCCGGAAGATCAGACGAGTCAGTGCCGGATCGTTCAGATCATCAGGTGCAAAATAGGCCCGCTTCGGCTTCACCGTCATGGTGCCGGAACCCAGAAACGATCGTCGAAGAAACGCTCCCGCGTCAACATTACCAACAATGCCCGCTTGTGCGGGAAGTCAAAGTGCTTGACCTTGGCAAATCCCGAGCGGTCAAGATTGCGGATCTGCTGCTCGTGGCTGGCGCGCGGCTCGCCGACAATGCGCTGTGTACGCGGATCATCGAGAAAGATGAAATGCATCAAAGACGGGAGCCAGGCAGTGATCCACTGCTTGCCGCGATAAGCCGGCTCGCCAATAGCGACATGCCAGCCGCGATCATAGTCCTGTGCATCATAATAGGGCCCGAGGCGGTTCTCCTTGGCCCAGTAGACCTCGAAATAACCGAATGGCACACCGTCGAAACAGCCGATCAGCGCCAGCATGTGCGGATCGCTCAGGCGCTCTTCGAGAATAGCCGCGTGCTTCTGCCTGTCACCGCCATCCTCCCAGATCACATTGACCTGTTCGTCGTTCATCCAGCGATGGAAATGCTCGAGATCGGCCTTGGGATCGGCAACCCGAAAAGACAGGCTCTGGTCGAGCCATGGAATATAACGGTCGTAGACAACGCCTGTCGGCTTTCGCGGCCGTTTCGGATGATATTGTCCATTACTCAAGACATGCACTTGCGGATTTGGATAAGCCGGCTTTGCAATCCATGGTGCTGGCCATTGCCAGAACGCTCGCGGATCGACCAACAGGCGATCGCCATCAGATGTGCCAAGCGGGAAGTCGGATGCCGGCATATTGCCGACCTCGATGATCCCCGTGTCGCGTGACTGGGCAGTCATGAATTCGATGGCGGACGACAGAACCGGGATTGCGTCAGCCTCCTTGAGATCCGGCAAACCAAGTTTCAACCCGTCCGGTGTCGTCTGCACCGAGATAGTATAAGCGCCGCTGGCGGTCGAAACCCGCAATGTCTCCGGCGTTGGCTGTGCAGCCGTTTTCAGGAAGCGGAATGAGACGGGGAAACCGTTCAACGCGTGTTTCTTTGGCAAGGTTGGATATGAGGGTCATGGCACACTCCGCAGCATCACGCCGCAGCTGTTACGCGCGGCTTTTGCTACAGAGACGTAATGAGCCGGCATCGATTTAGGCCAATCTTTGAAAAATTTTTCTCCATTCTCGCTTAAATTGCAGGCGACCTCGTCCGTCTCTTGATCATGTTTGTCTGTTTAGGAGCCTGCACGATGTCGGCAGAGAGAGCAATTGCCAGAAACCTGGAGTGTCGTTCGCGACCGGGAAGATCGCTATTCCGTCTGGGCCGACGACAAGGCGCTGCCTGTCGGTTGGAGCAAGGAACCGATCAGCGGCACGCGCGACGAGTGCCTGCAAAAGATCAAGGAAATCTGGATTGATCCAAGGCCGCTCGGCTTGCGGCAGGCCATGGCCTGAGCCCTACGCTCTCACAATTCAGACAATGGACCGGTGAAAATATGAACAAGCTATTCGCACCAAATCAGGCGAACGATACCGTCGCGGTGGATGACGTTTCTCGCAGTGTCTCTGACAGCTTTCCTTTAAGCCTTGCGCAAAAGCGCATCTGGTCGCTCGAGCAGATCGGCAACAGCACCGTTTTCCCTTTGCAGGTTCTCATCCTGCGCTGGCATACCAGCGTTACACTGGATCAGCTGCAGCACGCCCTGGCGCAACTGGCAAAACGTCATAGCGCTTTGCGCACACGCTTTTGCCGTTTCGCCGGCGGGCGTATCGAACAATTTTCAGACGCGCGCGAGGTTCCTCCTGTAGAGACCCTCGGAAGCGATAGCAATCCTCTGACAGCAGTTGAAGCCGAAGAACACGAGGCCGAGTTTATCTCCCGGCCCTTCGATTTGCTCAGCGGCGTGTCATCCCGCTGCCAGTTGATCGTGACGGCGCAAGGCATGCTCAAATCGACCATCGTCCTGCATCCGATTGTCTGCGACGATGCCGCTCTCTCGATCCTGCAACGGGATCTGATTGCGTTCATCAATAACGAGGCACTGGCCCCGGTCATTGACGACAACCTGTTGCGCGGTGCCCGCGAAGAAGAGTGGCTGGAAACGAACGATTTCACCACAGCGCTCGCACATTGGCGCAATCTGATCGGCGAGGAATACACCGCAACGACTTTGCCGACACGTTTCAACGCAAGCGGTTATGCGGGTGCCAAGCGCCGCCACCTCCCGTTCCAACTCGATGCAACGCTGTGGACCAGCGTCAAGCTTTACGCGAAGCAACACGGGTTGAAGGCAGATCTCGTGCTGTCCGCAGCATTTGCAGTTCTCCTCGCCCGCTACAGCGGCAACTACAGCTTGCAGCATGGCGTCCTTTTATCAAACCGTGACGCAGATGGACGCGGGCAAATCGTCTGCCGCGTTGAACAGATTTTGCCGCTCAAGCTCGAGCTTACCTCCAGGGCACGCGTACTCGATGTTTGCCATGCGGTGGATTCCGCAATTGTAACTGGTACGCGCAATCTGGTTCCGTTTGAGCGATTGGTGCAGGAAATCCAGACACATGAGGAGCGGGAGCAGGATGCGATAGTCAAATCGCTGTTCGAGTTCCGCGAACCCCGCATCCACTCCGATCTCGCGCCGGGGACATCGCCCACCCTCGCCCCGCGTTCCGATATCGAGCTTGCGCTCCTTGTTTCACCTAATGAATCAGGTGGGCTGGATGGGTTGTTCGACTATGCGGAGGATATCTACGAACCGGGCCTGATCGAGCGGGCCTCTATCCATTTTGGCCGGATCTTGGCCCAAGCCATCGGTGGGACGGACATCCGCATCAAGGATATCCAGTTCATTGCCGAGGACGAACTCGACATCCTGTCCGCTCCCTATGAGGATGAGGGCGTCAATGACGACCGTCCCGTGCATGAACACATTGCCGCCCATGCGGCGCGCACGCCGGACAAGACAGCCATCATCTATGCCGACGAAGTCTGGAGCCATGCCAGACTCGACCAGAGCGCCAACAGACTTGCTCACCGGTTGATCAAGCTCGGCGTTGGGGCCGACATAAGCGTTGCCATCGCGGTGAAGCGCTCGCCGGAGGCCATTGTCGGCATACTCGCAACGCTGAAAGCAGGTGGTGCGTATATTCCGGTCGAGCCTGATCATCCGACGACGCGCAATCACCATATCCTGCATGATGGCGGGGTGAAGGTAATCCTGACCAACAGCTGGCTGCTCGATCGCATTCCTGACGGACTTGATGCCATCATTCTGGAGCTGGACAAACTTGACTTGAGCCAGGAACCCGACACAGCCCCCGATGTACGTGTTCACAAGGACCAGCTCGCCTATATCATGTATACGTCCGGTTCGACCGGACTTCCAAAGGGAGTGGCCGTCGAACACGGTCCCCTGACCCACCACATGCAGAATACTTCCCGTGTCTATGGCATGAGCGAGCTATCGCGCGAATTGCCGTTTCTGCCCTTCAGTTCCGATGGCGGGCACGAACGCTGGATGAATCCGCTCATGGAAGGCGGTAGTATTATCCTTCCCGATCAGCCACTCTGGACACCGGAAGAAACGTTGACGGCGATGCGCAAGCACGGTGCCAACAATGCCAGCATTCCGACGACCTACCTCCAGCAGCTGGCCGAATGGGCTGATCTCACCGACAGCGCGCCCCCGATGCGGCTCTATTCATTCGGCGGCGAGGGGCTCGCCCAGCAGACTTTCGATCTTTTGTCGAAAGCGTTGAAGTCGGAATGGCTGATCAACGGCTATGGCCCCACCGAAACCATCATGACGCCGATGGTCTGGAAAGTGCGGGCTGGTCAGAAGTTCGAAGGGACTTACGCGCCGATCGGTCGCGCGGTCGGCAATCGCCGCGTCTATGTGCTCGACCCTGATTTGAACCCCTGCCCCATCGGAGTGACAGGGGAGCTTTACATCGCCGGCGAAGGCATGGCCCGTGGTTATATCGGCAAGCCTGACATCACCGCCGACCGCTTCATTCCGGACCCGTTTTCAAAGGAAGGCGGGCGCCTTTATCGTTCCGGCGATCTCACTCGCTGGCGCGAGGATGGCACGGTGGAATTTGTCGGCCGCGTCGACCATCAGGTGAAACTGCGGGGCTATCGCATCGAACTCGGCGAGATCGAAGCCGCACTGCTGCAACAGGATGGCGTTGGCGAAGCACTCGTCGTCCTGCGTGACGACGAAGCCACCAAACAGAAGATGCTCGTCGCCTATGTCGTGCCAAAGCAGGGACGGGAGCTGGAGATCGCCGATATTCATTCGGCGCTCGAACGTGCCTTGCCCGCCTATATGGTTCCCTCTGCGATCGTTCCGCTCACGAGCATGCCGATCAATCCGAACAGCAAGCTCGATCGCTTCGCACTGCCGGCGCCAACACCCCTCAAGCGAACGATCATCGAGCCGCAAAACGCAGTGGAAGCAGAAGTTCTGGATATCTGGCAACAGATCCTGAATGTCAGCCCAATCAGCGTCGAGGACAATTTCTTTGCCATCGGCGGCAATTCGCTGGGCGCTATCCGGATTCTTTCCGCGTTGCGTCAGCGCAAGCCGCAGAACCGCACGACAATTGCCGATCTCTTCAACAATCCGACAATCCGCTCCTTCGCCAAAGTCATTGAAGCGGGCAACGACCAGGCAGGAAGCGAGGTAATCGTGCTGCGCGCTTCCGGCACGAAGCCCATGCTCTATTGCTTCCCCGGATCTGCTGGTTAGCACGCGCGAATATGTCAAGCTGGTCGACTATCTCGGAGCGGACCAGCCGGCGACCGGCTTCATCTGCTACTCGCTCTCCGAGCAGAAGCAGATCGGTGCCTCGGTCGATGAGATCATCGAGAGTTATGTCGACTACATCAGAAGCCACAGCAAAGGCCAGCCTTGCTATTTCCTCGGCTGGTCATGGGGCGGATTGCTGGCCTATGAGGCGGCACGCAGGCTAGGCGATGAGATCGATCTGCGTCTGATCACCATGGTCGACGTTTGCGATCTCGGAACTGAATTCGCCATTGGCTCAACGCCCCGATTCAAGCCGGGTGAGCGCGACCAGTTGCACCAGATGGTGCAGGAGTGGCTAGTCGCAGACCGCGATGCGCGCGGAATGGGACCGGCTGCTTGGTGTCATGGACGCCGATACCTATGACCAGTTTCTGCGTTTTGTCGGCGACGAGAAAGATGAACTTCCGACCGATGGTCCCGATATCAGCAGTCGCGAACACACATTCTGGATCCTGATCGACAATGCCCTCATCTTCCGGCGTCATCAGTTGCAGCCTCACAATGTACCCATCCACTCCTGGGCGGCCGACGACAGTCTGAACCGGGGCCTCAATCTCATCGACTGGCGCCGCTATTCCCCCCGAGCCAACCCTGCGGAAATCATCTCCGGCACCAACCATCTGCATGTGATCGGCTCCCAGGCGTTTCACAGCCGGCTGGCACACCGGCTGAATGAAGCTCTTTGACCAACGCGTCACCGAAAGGAATTCTGATGACTGCGATGTTTGCAAACAATGATCGGGCCAGTCCCGCAGGCGATACCCTGGATCTGGCCGGTATCGGTATCGGACCTTCGAATCTCAGCCTGGCCTCGCTCCTCGATGGCGTCGGCAACGTCAGGGCGCATTTCTACGAGAGCCGCGCAAGTTTCGATTGGCATCCGGGCATGATGCTGCCGGATGTCGAACTGCAGTCTTCCTATCTGAAAGACCTCGTCACTCCGGTCATGCCGACCAGCCCATGGTCGTTCATTTCCTACCTTGTCGCGCACAAGAGGCTCTATGCTTTTCTCAACGCCCAGTATGATGCTGTGCCTCGCCGTGAGTTTGCCCGGTATCTCGAGTGGGTAGCTAGCCGGCTAAAAAACCTCAGTTTCGACTCCACCGTGCGAGAGGTTAAATTCGACAAGGACAAATTTCTTATCCAATTTGATAGCGGTGCGGTAACCGCCAAAAATCTGGTGCTCGGTACTGGTACTACACCATCGGTACCGTCTTGGGCGACACCCTTCCTCGGTGAAAGATGTTTCCACAACTCGGAGGCAAAGCACCGCCTGCCTGGTCTCAATGCATCGCGCATCGCGGTCATCGGCGGTGGACAGAGTGGCGGTGAAGTCGTGGAAGCGCTGCTGAACTCAAAGTCGACGCTGAAAGAACTCAACTGGTTCAGCCGCCGGCATAATTTCGAGCCGATCAACGATACGGCGTTTTCCAATCAGGTCTTCTCGCCGGAATATGTCTACGCCTATCTCAATCTCAACAGCGACCAGAAGCTGGACGCACTGAAAGCTTCGATCCTGACGAGTGACGGGCTATCAATTTCGACGATCAACGCTATCTACCGGCGACTTTACAGCCTGCGCTATCTGGAAAACCGGAACATCGAGGCGAAACTTTCGCCCAACCGCGATGTCATCCAGGTGGAAGGCGACAAGGATGGCTATCGCCTGATCGTACGCAATCGTTTCGACGGCGGCGTTGAGGTCGCCCATGCCGATGCAATTGTCCTGGCAACGGGATATCAATTCAAGCTTCCCGACGCATTTGCCGGTTTACTGGACCGCATTCAGTTCGACCGCCACAATCGCCCCGTTCTGGACGACAGATACTGCCTCAACTGGAACGGCCCAAAACAGAACCGGATTTTTGCGCAGAACGCCGGGCGGTACAGTCACGGGATTGCTGACTCGCAGCTGAGCCTCATGGCATGGCGCAGCGCGCACATCATCAATTCGCTGGTGGGCCGGTCGCACTTCGATCTGGAGCCGCACGACTCGCAGGTGAACTGGCTTTCGAGCGGACACGACGCTTTGAGTCAGAACATCGCCGTCGACTATTGAACAGGATGAACCAATTCGCGTTGACGAAAGAGCAATTCCTCTCCCCCCGACTGTGCTGAAACAGCAATCAAATGACCGGAAGGTGCGAGAAAAAGGCGGTGATGCCAGAAGGCGTCATCGCCGCTCGGCACCTTATCCATGCGAATAGCGTTCGTCCCGTGATCCAGCCGGATGTTCAGTTGTTCCGGCGCTGTAGTCAGGCCGGTCCCTGTCGCTTTGAGGTAACTCTCCTTCAAGGTCCAATAGCTCAGGAGCCGCGATTGACGCGCCGGACCGCGTAGCACCGAGAGCATCTCGGACTCGGCCGCCGAGCAGAACAATGAAGCTGTCTCGGGTTCAATCACCGTCGTGAGAGCTTCGACGTCGATACCCAGTGCCACGGCGTCCCGGCTGATCGCGAAGGCCGCGAACCCTTCCGTGTTGGACAGATTGAAGGCAATTCCGTCGGACTGCCCGGCGAGAGCTGGTTTGCCGTGCAGTCCAGCGACGATGTTCAGATCGGCAATTGGCACGGCCGTATAAAGCGAGAGGACCGATCGCTGCAAGTAGCGCCCCGCCATGAAGGCTCGGGCATCTTTTTCAAAATGGAAGCTCGCAGCTCGTGCCCGTTCGTCGGGGACCAATGCGAGACTTATGGTATTCCAGTCCGTGTCAGGCCCATGGGCCCACCACCAGATATCAACGCCGGATCCCCCTTGGTCGACGCGCGAGGCTGGAACAACCGGCAAGTCCGACAGGGGATCGCACGGCAGCGTCATGATCACAGTGTTCTGACGGCGAATGCATTCTGGATCGCACGATTGACGGCAACCGGCAGCAATGACATGTGATTCTCACCGGGATGGATTTCAAATTGCGCCTGTATCGGCTGACCTGGCAGGCTGTTCAGCCGCTCCACCAGTTCCATGGCGTTCACATCGTTCAGCGTGACTTTCTTCTGCTCGAGCCTCTCCGCCTCGTCGGCCGCACCAAGCTGAAACGGCGCCAATTTGTCGGTTTCATACTCGCCGCAGGAGAGGAACAGCTTTGCGTTCTCACTCGTCTGAGGAGCGGCAGCAAACGACGGATAGAATTGATCGATGACACGATCTTCCCAATAGATCGACGGACTGGCAGCAATCCAGGTCGTAAAGGCCGAAGGCCGGGTGAACAGGCTGTAGAGCACGAAGAGGCCGCCAAAGGAGTGACCGAAGAGCGCCTGGCGGCTCCGGTCAATCGGATGCGTTGCCTCGACGATCGGCTTTATTTGCTGCTCGATAAACCCCAGGAATTCGTCGGCGCCGCCGGTTTTCACTACCGGGCTGTTTTCGTAGAATGGCGGATAGGTCTGACCGGGCGGCGGGCTAAGATCCCAGGAGCGGCGCAGAGGATCGTATGCAGCGTCGAGGGGGTAGCCGATGGTCACGACGACACCGTATCCGACATTCGTACCGCTCGGATAGCTCGCCTGCGCCCGCATGACGTCGACTGCCGTGCCGATCACCGCATTGCCGTCGGTCATGTAAAGCACCGGCCAACCCTGCTCAGGTGCATCGCCGGGCGGACGATAGATAAATATCCGGTAGACCGCGCCATTTCGATCGGAAATCACATCGTGAAATGTTGTGTGTCCGACAAGGGCGGGCGATGAATTCGGAAATGCTTGCATATATCCATCGCTATGGGATTTCGGTGCAGGTCTGCTCTGGTGCGTACAGCCCTCTGCCGTTTCAGTTATAAAACATGACTAATCCAGTCAATATTTAATTTCGTCGTCGAAAGCGTCGGTTCGCAAAAAAAGGCCGGTGCGAACACCGGCCTTCTGTTTGTTGGTCGCAATGGTTCAGGCTATCTTCTCTCGAACCGGGAGTTTCCAGCCAGGCCGGATGAAGTGGCACGTATAGCCATTCGGAATGCGCTCGAGATAATCCTGATGCTCGGGCTCTGCCTCCCAGAAATCTCCGGCTGGCACAACTTCAGTCACCACCTTGGCAGGCCACAGGCCGGAAGCGTCGACATCCTCAATGGTGTCTTTTGCAATCCGCTCCTGCTCTTCCGACGTATAGAAGATCGCCGAACGATAGCTCAGTCCAACGTCGTTGCCTTGACGGTTGCGCGTGCTTGGATCGTGGATCTGAAAGAAGAACTCGAGAATTTGCCGGTAGCTGATCCGGTCGGGATCAAAGACGATCTCGATGGCCTCTGCGTGGGTTCCGTGGTTACGGTAGGTCGCATTCGGCACGTCACCGCCGGAGTAGCCGACACGTGTCGAGATCACACCGTCGTAGCGCCGGAAGAGGTCTTGCATCCCCCAGAAACAGCCGCCGGCCAGCACTGCCCGTTCTTTTGTCATTGGATGTCCTCCATTCATTTGTGATGGAATTTGCAGTACTTTATGCCTTCAAGGCACACTCTGTCACTGCATTGTTTCGGTAGAGATGTCGGGATTGCGGCTTGAGAAGTCAATCCCGGCAGCCGCAAGTTGGGGATCGCCCTGCGCAATCAACGCGGCCAGAGGCGACGGTTCCCGAGGGTCGGTGTCATAGACGCATGGTGAGATCAGCACCGCCATGCCGATCAGGGATAAAATGGCAAATCGCATGATATGTCTCCTTCAAGGTTTTGGCCTCGGGCCTGACGCCCGAGGCATTTCCATCTTCGGTCAGCCCTGCTTTGCATTTGGAGCTGGCACAGTCTGGCTCGCCTGTTGGCCTTTCGCCTCGGCCAGCAGATCCTGAATGACCTTCTCGGACTCCTCATAGTCGCCTTCGCCGAAATGGTGGTACCTGATCTGGCCCTTGGCATCGATGAAGTAGTGCGCTGGCCAATAGCTGTTGTCGAATGCCTGCCAGATGGCAAAGTTGTTATCGATCGCAACCGGATAGCCGATCTTGAATTCGTCTATGGCCTTTTTGACGTTTTCAATCTTGCGTTCGAAGGCGAATTCCGGTGCGTGCACGCCGATCACGACCAAGCCCTGATCCTTGTACTTTTCCGCCCAGGCCCGAACATAGGGAACGGTGTGAATGCAGTTGATGCAAGCGAATGTCCAGAAATCGACCAGCACGACCTTGCCGCGAAGCTGCTCTGTCGTGAGCGGCGGCGAGTTCAGCCACTCGACAGCTCCATCGAGTGAAGGAAACTGGCCCTCAACCGGCAGATCGCTGCGGAATGCTTCGCTGGCGTTGAGCGCAAGCTGAGGACCGTCGGTTGTGATCGCTGCACTAGCTGATGCCGGCTTCTTGGTATGCAATCCGTCTAGAAGTGCCTGTTCGATCTTGCTCGTTCCGACGGTTGAAAGCCGCGCAAGCAAACCCGTATCGGCACCAAGACCAATCGCGACGACACCTGCAAGTACGGCGATGCCGAGGCCGCGGCGCACCCACTCACCCGCACCGAGCGATTGTTTCATGGCCGTGAACACGCGGCCACCAATGAGCAGGGCCAAGCCCAGCGAAGTTGCGGCACCCGCCGAATAGGCAAGCAGAAGCAAGGTTGTCTGAACGTTGGCACCCTGAAGCGCGGCACCCGTCAGAACCAGACCGAGGATCGGTCCCGCGCAGGGCGCCCAGAGCAGACCCGTTGCAACACCGAGAACCAGCGAACCGCCGGCCGTCGGCACCGAGCGTGGTCCACCCGTCGCGTTCAAAAGCCTGTTGGCAAACGCAACGACGGGCCGTGTCAGGATTGTCGCAAGCTGCGGCGAGACAAGCGTCAAGCCGAAGATCGCAAGCAGCCCGATTGCAGCGTAGCGGCCATATTCATTGGCGTGAACCGCCCAGCTGCCGCCGACCGCCGCCAGCGTCGCGACCAGAGCGAAAGTGATCGCCATGCCTGCGAGCATCGGCAGCGTGCTCTTGACGAACGGCTGTTCGGCACGCGCAAAAACGAATGGCAGGACCGGCAGGATGCACGGACTGAGGATTGTCAGCACGCCTGCAAGGTAAGCAATAACCGGAAGGGTCATCATCGTATCCTTTGGGTAGTTGAAGGAGCGTTGAAAAGCGCAGCGGCCGAAGTTCAGCCGTTGCCGGGGACAAGGCGCCTGCGACGTATCCCGCATGTGTCTCAACCAGCCAAAATTGTGGGCCAATGTATCCAGACGCGAAGTGGATACACTGGCTTACAATTTTTCCGAAAGGCCCTCGCCCGCGCGCGAAAAATGCCTGCTAAAGTAGTACGACTAATAAATGGAAGGCATTGTGCGATGGATCACATCGACCACATTCTGATCGTCGATGACGATCGCGAGATCAGGGAACTTGTTTCGGGTTACCTCAAGAAAAATGGCCTGCGCGTCACCGTGGCCGCAGACGGTCGGCACATGCGATCGTTTCTTGAGACGGACTCCGTCGATCTCATCGTTCTCGATATAATGATGCCGGGCGATGATGGTCTGGTCCTGTGCCGCGAATTACGCGCGGGAAAGCACAAGGCAACACCAATTCTGATGCTGACGGCCCGAACCGACGAAACCGACCGCATCGTCGGCCTGGAGATGGGCGCGGATGACTATCTGGCAAAACCCTTTTCAGCGCGGGAGCTTGCTGGCCCGCATCAAGGCGGTTCTGCGCCGCACGCGCATGCTCCCGCCCAATCTCCAGATAACCGAGGTCGGCCAGTTGTTGACCTTTGGTGATTGGCAACTCGACACCACCGGCCGGCATCTGCTCGACCGGGAGGGAACGGCTATAGCGCTTAGCGGTGCCGAATACCGCCTGCTTCGTGTGTTCGTCGACCATCCGCAGCGCGTGCTTAATCGGGATCAACTGTTGAACCTCACGCAGGGCCGCGAGGCCGAATTGTTCGACCGGTCTATCGACCTTCTGGTAAGCCGGCTTCGCCAGCGCCTCGGTGATGATGCGCGCGAACCGGCCTACATCAAGACCGTTCGCAGCGAGGGCTACGTTCTGGCGATGCCGGTCGAGATTTCCGAGCTTCGCCAATGAGCATCGGTGCCGTGCTTCGGCCGTTGCGGTTATGGCCCCGCACTCTGGGATCGAGGCTTTTCCTGATCCTGCTTGCTGGTTTGCTGCTTGCGCAAGGGCTCACCTTCAGCGTCCAGTTTCTCGAGCGTTACATGGCCGCCAAGGCCGTGATGCTTAACACACTCGAGAACGATGTCGCGACATCGGTCGCTATTTTCGATCGCTTGCCGGCGTCCGAGCGAGCGGATTGGCTTCAGCGCCTCGACCGGGGAACCTATCGATTTGAGTTGGGCGCCGGACTGCCCGGCATCGACACCCTGACCGATCAAGGTGCCGGCATCGCGGCGAAGATCAGGGATGCCGTCGATCCACGCTTCCCGATAAGATTTCAATCCATCCCGGGCGATGGCAAACGCCTGCAAGCTCATCTGACCCTGAGCGATGGAAATCCGCTGACAATCGATGTGAATCCGGCACCGATCATGCCGCTGGCACAATGGCTGCCATACGTTCTCGTCGCGCAGCTGCTTCTCCTCATTCTGTGCGCATGGTTTGCCGTTCGACAGGCGATCCGCCCTCTCGTAAATCTCGCAAATGCAGCCAACGCACTCGACCCGAACAAGAAAACGCCGCGGCTGAGCGAGACGGGCCCGAGCGAGGTCGCCTATGCCGCCACGGCATTCAACGCCATGCGAGATCGTATCGCGCACTACCTTGAAGAGCGCGTACAAATCCTTGCGGCTATCTCGCACGATCTTCAAACGCCGATAACACGTATGAAACTTCGTGCGGAGTTTGCCGAAGAGTCAGTTGAAAAAGACAAGCTGGTGCAGGATCTGGCCGAGATCGAGCGCTTGGTTCACGAAGGCGTTGCCTATGCGCGCAGCGCCCATGGAAATACAGAAAAAGCCTCCCGTCTAGACATGGACTCTTTCATGGAAAGCCTCGTCTATGACTATCAGGATACCGGCAAGGCTGTGACGTTGAGCGGAAAGATCGAAACTGCAATTGTTACCCGGCCCCACGCTTTGCGCCGCATCTTTACCAATCTTATCGACAATGCTCTGAAATTCGGCGGAAGCGCCGAAGTTACCCTTGAGAAGGATCCTCGAGGAACAGTCATCATAAAAGTGCTCGATCGAGGCCCGGGCATTCCAGAAGATCAGCTCAAGGCAGTCCTCCAGCCATTTTTCAGGCTGGAACAGTCCCGGAATAGAGGAACCGGCGGCACAGGGCTGGGATTGGCAATCACGCAGGAGCTGACGCTCGCCATTGACGGGATGCTTAACCTGGCAAACAGACCCGGTGGAGGTCTTTCCGCCGAGATAATATTGCCTCAAACGTGTCAAGCCGAACATACCAATCGAATTGGAGGAGCTCTCAACAGACCGCTCATTTGTATCTCAATGTACCGGCCTCGCGTCCTTACACAATTCGTTTCAATTCCCGCCAACTCTGACACATGCGGGATACGTCGCCAGCGCCTTATATGGTCAATGACTGAGTTCAGTCATTGCTTGAAGCAAACCAACCCTTCAAAGGACCAATACAATGACCCAAGTCGAAAAAGTTCTTTACACAGCCAAAACTCACACCACCGGCGGCCGGGATGGTGGCTCTGGCCGCAGCGATGACGGCCATCTCGACGTCAAATTTTCGACCCCCGGCAGCGCAGGCAGTGGCACCAACCCGGAACAGATGTTTGCTGCCGGCTGGTCAGCATGTTTCATCGGAGCCATGGGCCTTGCCGCGCGCAAGATGAAGGTGACCTTGCCGGCAGACACTGCCGTCGATGCCGAAGTGGACTTGTGCAACGTCGATGGCGCTTATTTCCTTCAGGCCCGCCTCAACGTCAGCCTGCCAGGTCTCGAGCGCGATGTCGCGAAAGCGATAGTCGAGGGTGCACACCAGACATGCCCGTACTCCAAAGCCACACGCGGCAATGTCGATGTGGTGCTCAACGTCGTCTAGAGCACAAAGGCCTGCTAGCATCAGTCTGAATCAACTTCAGCAATGGATACGATGAAAATGTCGCAAGAAATCAACCATCGCCGCCGGGGGCTTCTCGGCATAGCGGCCGCGACTTTTGCTGCCGCAACACTCATCTCGTCCGCCAGGGCGAACGCCCAGACCGGCACGACGAAATCGGCCGCGCTGCCCACCATCAAGCCGGGGACCAACATCTCCCTGGGTCCCATCAAGCAGATCGACGCCGGCGTTCTTAATGTCGGATATGCCGAAGCTGGCCCTGCCGATGGCTACCCCGTTATTCTACTGCACGGATGGCCGTACGATATCTATAGCTTCGCCGACGTCTCTCCCCTGCTTGCCGGCGCAGGTTACCGCGTGATCATGCCTTATCTGCGCGGCTACGGCACCACGCAATTCCTTTCGGGCGATACTGTCCGAAATGGCCAGCAGGCCGTTGTTGCTGTCGACATCATCGCGTTCATGGATGCGCTGAAGATACAAAAGGCAATCGTTGCCGGCTTTGACTGGGGCGCGCGCACAGCCAACGTCATCGCAGCTCTGTGGCCGGAGCGCTGCAAGGCTTTGGTCTCGGTAAGCGGCTATCTGATCGGCAGTCAGGAGGCGAACAAGAAACCATTGCCACCGGAGGCCGAGTTTGCCTGGTGGTATCAGTACTACTTTGCAACCGAACGCGGCAGCCAGGGCTATGATAGCAACCGGCACGATTTCTCCAAGCTCATCTGGCAGCTCGCATCGCCGAAATGGAGCTTCGACGACGCAACGTTTGACCGGTCGGCCGAAGCGTTCAACAATCCGGATCATGTCGCGATCGTCATCCATAACTATCGCTGGCGCTTGAGCCTCGTGGAAGGTGAGCCGCAATACGACGACCTGGAGAAGCGGCTGGCGACATTTCCGGTGATTGCAGTGCCCACGATAACACTTGAAGGTGATGCCAATGGCGCGCCGCACCCGGATCCTGCATCCTATCGCAGCAAGTTCTCAGGAAAATACGAGCACCGAACAAGTAGCGGCGGTATCGGCCACAATCTGCCACAGGAAGCACCGCGCGACTTCGCTCAAGCCGTCCTCGACGTCGATACCTTTTAACGGATACTGCGGACACGCAGACGCGGGTCCGCAGTACTTTTTTGATACCACATCACTCGGGGTCAGAACGGACTGCTAATCCGCGAGAAATGCCGATTGTTCGCGTGACGCAGGTCACGAGGCTGCCGATTGTTATGATGACCAATGCCACAAGGAGTGACCAGTGGCTCCCCAAGAGCCACGTTTCCACGCACTGGGCTACGAGCCCTGCCGTGAGAACTGCCATGCGGCGCTGTTTCGCCATGATGCCGCTGAAATCCTGAGCCAATCCCAACGATCCGCCGAAAACCCTGATGTAGGCGGTCAGGGCGGCGAGCAGCGCGCATAGCCAGCCAAGCCAAGGGTAGCCCACGGCATATCCAACCGGAACAAGAAACAGCGTATCGCAGATCCGGTCGGGAAATTCGTTGTAGAGAGGCCCGCTCGGTGTTTTCTTGCCGCCTTCGATCGCGACCATTCCGTCGAGAAGGTTGCAGATCAGTCTCATCTGCACGCAGGCAGCCGCGCAAAGCCAAGCGATCGGATGGACCATAAACGCGATGAGCGCGCCCCCGACGACCGCAAACACAATCGACAAGCAGTGAAATGCTGTTGGCAGTGACACCCGCTTGCGCCAGGTATTTGCTGAGCCTGATGGCCCAGGGAGACGACCGGCTGGAAATCGGGCGGCGCGCGACTTCCTCCTGCAGTTTACTCATTCACTTCCCCCACCTGGCGACCACCCTCGCCGAGATTGCCCTTCCGCAATCGAAATTGAAAGTGGATGCCGGTATTTTTACTGCGCCAATGCGTTGCCGGTTGTACAGTATGTCGATGCTGGGCCGTTTTCCGTAAGCGGAACCCACCTTGAGATGGCGCGTTGGAACGTTGGCTTTGCTCAAGCTTTGAAGGATGCCGCTATGATGCAGATTCTTGCGGGACTGATTTTGGCTTTTACACTGGCGGAGGCTGCACGTGCCGACGAAGCGGCGTTTCTCCAATCCCTCGAAGGCAAGTGGGAGGGCAAAGGCGCGGTGCGTGTACGCACGAACGTACCGTCGATGACAGTTTCTTGTACCTTCGACTCGTCGACCACGCCTTCATCGCTGGCGCTGGAGGGCAGTTGCACCGGCTTGATGGTCATGTCCCGCGCTGTTGCCGTCAACTTGACATCGAGCGGCGGCAGATACACCGGCTCCTATACTGGATCAGCCACCGGCGTAGCTCGCCTCTCTGGAACGCGGCGCGGAAACGCGATTAACCTCGGTATTCTCTGGGCCAAAAATGTCAATGGCGACCGCAAAGCACTGATAACCATGCGGAAAGTCGGCAATAACGGTATGGTGTTGACGACGACCGACATGGATCCTCGATCACGCACGTCCGTTGTCACCAGTGAAATAAATCTCGTGCGCAACTAGCCGAGCGAAATATTCTCCATTCCACGACTGCAGCGTACTGACCTCACGATAACCCACCGGGCAAAAAGGCAGGCTGAAATGCTCGATAAATTTCTGTTCGACGGACCGGACGATGCGCCGGTCACCATCCTTCTTGCGCACGGTGCAGGAGCACCGATGGATTCAGCGTCAATGGAAGCCACAGCCAAGGCTCTTGCCGCGGCAGGCCTTCGCGTTGCGCGTTTCGAGTTCGGCTATATGGCGTCCCGTCGTACGTCAGGCGTGCGAAAGCCTCCGCCTCGCGCCGAGAAACTCAACCCGGAGTACATTGCGGCCGTTGACGAACTTGGCGCAACAGGTCCGCTCATCATTGGTGGCAAGTCGATGGGTGGACGGGTCGCCAGCATGATCGCTGACGATCTCCATTCTACCGGGAAAGTCGCCGGTCTCCTTTGCCTTGGCTATCCGTTTCATCCGCCGGGCAAGCCGGACCAACTTCGTACGAAGCATCTCGCCGGGTTGATGACGCCTGCATTGATCTGCCAGGGCACACGCGACGAGTTCGGCACGCGAGAGGAGGTTCACGATTATTCTCTCTCACACAAGATCGAACTTCTCTGGCTGGAGGACGGTGACCACGATCTCAAGCCTCGCAAGAGCGTATCCGGCTTCACGGCCGCCGATCATTTGAGGACTCTGGCTACGGCGGTCACGGAGTGGACGGGCCGCTTGGCGCTGTGATCGCGCTCGTCATACGCCTTACAGGAAAAGCGAACGGGGCTTCAACGAGCGCTCCAAATTCACGCTTGATCATTAGTCACGAAACTTGCTTTGTCCCTATTCCTGTCCAATTCCTGCTGTAATAACTGCCGCAAACTGTAGCCATCCGCGCAAAGAGCGCAGAGATTTTCAACCCCATAATGTAACACGGAGCCACGATTTGTTCGGTACTCAGAAAGTTATTCTCTCTCTCATTTTAGCAGGCAGCATGACGACTGCGGTAATGGCGCAGGAACCAAAGATTGTTGGAACCTATGTCAACGAGTCTGGCGGCACGAAGGTCAAACTGAGCGAGTGTGATGCCGGCGTTTGCGGCACGATCGTATGGATGAAAAATCCGGTCAACGACGTCAACAATCCCGATGCTTCCAAACACGACCGTCCGGTGGTGGGTCTTCAGGCAGTAACCCTGAAGTCAACCGGGTCTGGAGCATATACGGGCTCTCTTTACGATACCGAGAGCGGCAAGACCTATGCGGGCAAGGCAAAATTTTCCGAAGCGAGCGTTCAACTCTCAGGTTGCGTGCTTGGCGGCCTTCTCTGCAAAACCCAGACCTGGCGACGCGAGTAGGTGACAGGTGCGGCAAAGACGAATGATCTTTGCCGCACTTTGCGTCCTTTAGGCAGCGACCGAGATGTCGCTTTCGAGAGGAACTGATGCGATGGTCTTGAGAATTTGGGAAGCAATCTGATAGGGGTCTCCCTGTGAGTTCGGGCGACGGTCCTCGAGATATCCACGGTAACCATTGTTTACAAAGCTATGCGGTACCCGGATGGATGCGCCGCGATCAGCCACGCCGTAGCTGAACGTATGAATGGACTGCGTTTCGTGCTTGCCAGTCAGGCGCAGATGATTGTCGGGGCCATAGACGGCGATATGATCGGCCGTTGCACTTTGGAAGGCACTCATCAACTGCTCGAAATACTCTTTGCCGCCGGTTTCCCGCATATACTGTGTGGAGAAATTGGCGTGCATGCCCGAACCATTCCAATCGGTATCGCCGAGCGGCTTGCAATGATATTCAACGTCGATGCCATACTTTTCGGTCAAACGCTGCAATAGATAGCGCGCCAGCCAAATCTCGTCGGCAGCCTTTCTGGAGCCCTTTCCGAAGATCTGGAACTCCCATTGGCCTTTAGCCACTTCGGCGTTGATGCCTTCGTGATTGAGGCCCGCGGCGAGGCAAACATCGAGATGTTCTTCGACGATCTTGCGGGCAATATCGCCGACGCTGCTATAGCCAACGCCGGTGTAATATGGGCCCTGCGGAGCAGGATATCCGGCTTCCGGGAAGCCGAGCGGACGGCCATTTTTATAGAAGAAATATTCCTGTTCGAATCCGAACCATGCATTTTCGTCATCCAGGATGGATGCGCGCTTGTTCGAAGGATGCGGCGTAACACCATCCGGCATCATGACTTCGCACATGACAAGAGCACCGTTCTTGCGCTCGCTATCAGGATAGATGGCCACTGGCTTCAACACGCAATCCGAGCTTCTGCCTTCCGCCTGCATCGTGGAGCTGCCGTCGAATCCCCACATCGGCAAATCCTCAAGTGCAGGAAAACTGTCGAACTCCTTGACCTGCGTCTTGCCGCGAAGATTCGGCACCGGGGTGTATCCATCCAGCCAAATATACTCGAGCTTGTATTTTGTCATTTTTTTACCTTCCTTGTCTGAAGGCGTAGCGATCCAGGATATTCCGATGATCGAGTAACGCCAGCTTGCACCATGAGAAGACGAAGCATGTTCCATGCCAATTCAGCTGACTGTCTCGAATTTCTTCAAAAGTTGCAGCGTCCAGAGGGCCAATCGTCGAAATAAGAACGATTCATGACAGGCGGGCAGACATAGCTACCCTCCCTTCTTATGACTGATCGAGACGTTAGCCAGTGAAACGACAAGGAGTTCGGAAAAACCGCCTCGGATTTTGGCGAAAAGGCGAAACGAACCGCATTAAAAAACGTCACAGTGATATTAATTTGAGCATCGCAAAATCGAATTTGCTGTCCGTACGAGCATGGTGGAGGCAAAACGATAGGCTAGGCGGAACATCCAATGATCTGATACGTTGATATCAACGTTATAATGTCATAGACTTCTCTGTGGCAGGCTCATTCCTGCGACTGGGCCGCCGGATCGAATACACAACCACCCAAAGGATCGATCATGACCACCACCAATTCACTGACACCCGCAGCGGAGCTCGTGAAGCAGAGCGAGGCGCACTTTCCAAACGAGAGCAACGAATACCGGCAGGCGCGCAATGCGCTGTTGGCGGAAGAGATCGAATTGCGGCGCCATATCGAGCGCGTTGCCGAGCAACGCCGGGCATTGCCACCGGGCGGCGAAGTCTCGAGGAACTACCGGTTTGAGAGTGAGCATGGGCCGGTGAGTTTCGCCGATCTGTTCAACGGCAAGCAGACACTCGTGGCTTACAGTTACATGTTCGGGCCGCAGCGCAAGCGCCCATGCCCGATGTGCACCTCGCAGCTCAGCGCCTGGGATGGCGAGGCTCGCGATGTCGAACAGCGCGTAGCCTTGGCGGTGATCGCGCGCTCGCCGATCGAGCGGCTTGTCGCTTTCAAAAAGGAACGTGGCTGGCACGGCCTCAAGCTCTACTCCGACACGAGCGGCGATTTCACCCGCGACTATGTGAGCTCAAAGGACGAGGATATGGCTGCATTCAATGTCTTCACCCGTCGTGACGGCACGATCCGCCATTTCTGGAGCGAGGAGATGGGAATGGCTACCGCCGATCCCGGGCAGGACCCGCGCGGCGCACCGGACCCCATGCCACTGTGGACCATCCTCGATGCAACTCCTGAAGGTCGCGGCAAGGATTGGTATCCGAAGCTTGAGTATTAAACAGAACTGGCTCTGAATAAACAAAACTTGCTTCTGGGGCTGTTGAGATTCGCGCTCTGACGCGACGAAAATGGTGGTTTTCGAGCACCGGAGCGCAGCGTACTTTAAGGTACGTGAGCACAGGAGCGCAGAAAAACGCCATTTGCAGGCCGTCAAAGCGTGAATACCAATGGCCCCTGGCCTCAAGCAATCAGGACAATACCCGTGACCGCAAGCGCCGCGATCCAGATGGCATCAAAGTTGATCCATCCGCGGCGCAAGAATGCGAGGCCAAACCAATCGTAAACCGCGATTGCGACCAGCAGGATCACCACCAGCATCGCTGCCATGTGCGTGCCGATAGCTGCCAGGGCTATCGGCAATGAACCCGCCGCTGTCAGCTCTTTGGCGGGGCTGGCCGAGAGGCAAAGTGGAATGACAACCGGCACCAGCATGAGGCCTGCCCCATGGGCGGTCGCCATCAGGAATGACCACAACCCAAGCCCTGTCATTCCGGTGGTCATGCCGACCCTGACACGGTGGCGATGGCCATATGTGGCGTAGTAGACAGCCCATGCGAGCAACACCACGCCGGCGATAATTTCCAGAACACGCTGGTCGATGATGAGGCCGAGCAATACGGCCGAGAATGCAACAAAACCGATCGAAATCGCATGTCCTATGGCGATGGGAATTACCGACAGGAAAACCGTTTTGCGGCTCCTTCTGTGCAGACCAAGCGCCACGGCAAAAAGCCAGCCCATTGCGGGATTGAGGCCGTGAAAAACGCCAAGGCCAGCAAGTACCAGCCACGGTGACATGGCTACCATTTACGCTGCCATTCGTTTTGCGGATACCGGCCTCATCAAGGATAGCAATACGAGTCCGATGAGCAGTCGCCCCCTTCCAGCCGCACCTGATGCGGACGATGGCCTTTCGGCCAGTCAACGAAGAAATTCTCGTCAAATGTGATCCCGCCGTTCTCCCCGACGTCAAGCTTCACCATCCAGCCGTCGATGCCGTCCGGATAGAACTGCGGATCGATGGCGCCATAGAGCGAGTTGGTGAAATAGACACGCTTTCCGTCCCGACTGATTTCGACCATTTGCGGCCCGCCATTGAGCGCACGATCGTTGGCCTTCGGGTGGGTGGCCCGCGAAACGATACCACCAATTCTGACCCGGCCGGTTTCTTTCGGATGGAAAGGATCCGATACGTCATACTGAATCATATCGCCCGTACCCCAGCATGAAACATAAAGGAACCGGTCATCCATCGACAGATCGATATCGGTGACGAGTGGGGCAACCGCCTGGAAGCCTTGCAGCACAGGCGGTAGCAGTGAGGCATCGGCAGGCTCGGCAGGAATTTCGATGATTTTTTTGACGGCCCACTTGTTGCCATCGCGGTACCACGTCCAGATCGATGCCGAGAGGTCCTTCAGACTGATGACGCAGCCAACGAAACCATAGGCCTTGGTCGGATCATGCGCAGGGCGTAAGTTCGAACACGAGCTGGTGCTCGTCACCGAAATCGATCTCCTGCAGATGCTTGCGCTTGTGGAGGTCCCAGAAATGCAGTCTGCGTCCATATTTGCTGCCGAGCAGAATCTCCGGGACGAGCCCGTCCTCGAATGTATCTGGCGTTCCCCATTCACTTGTGATCATCGTGTCGTGCCCGAGGTGCCACCAGAAATCATAGGCGAGCTTTTGCGGACCCGCGATCCATCTCCCATTGGCCAAGCACATTGAAACTTTCAGGATCAAGCAGGAATATGCCACCGGGCGCCTTGCCCTCGGCGTTTCCAAGCGCATTGACATAAATCCCCTCGGGTCCGCAGTGAATGGTGTGCAACCGCGAGTACCCTGCCTTTTCCGCAATTTCTTCGGGTTCGATAACCTTGACGATCATCGGATTTCGGGGATCGGGCTTGGTGTCTATGATGTGCAGCCTTGATGACCGCAGACCCGGGACGACAAGATAGCGCCGTTCCATATGAGGATGCGGCGCATTGGGGCAAAGGCAGGACGAGCACGCATTCCAGCCAAAATGATGCAGTTCGTCACCCGCATTCGGCATGTCGACCTGGCCGACGATACGGGAATAGGAAGGCGATTTCGGATCAACATCGACGACGGCGATTGCATCGGGTTTCTTGCGATCCGGATCGAAGGCGGCCACATAGGCCAGCTTTTCTGCCGGCGCTTTGGCGGCCATTCTCGGCGAGGGATAAAATGAGGGATCGGGTTGCCAGGTTGCCATGATGGAACTTCCTCTTGATCAAAACGAAGTCTTGCGCAGTGGTTCCTAAAATGAATGTGACGGGTGATCTTCGCACCTGGAAGAAGCGGTGTCCAATCAAGTCATTTGATGACAGATACGGTTCTGACTGTTTGCCTCAGAGCCAGATGTCCGTCGCAGTAGAGTTTACGAGCGGGGTCTCAGAAGTCGACGCGCGGCGTATCTTGCATCGGATTATCAAAAAGCATCCAGAACGAAACGCCGTGAGCCTCCTCATACCAGGCCTCGAAGCGCCCAAGCGCATCATCGATACCTGACGTCTCATCAGGTATCTCCGCGCTGCCCGAAGCACGGTGAAGCGCAATGATTACGGGCGCAAAATGCGCAAGCGTTGCATCCCGGGTTTCACTATCCGACGACCAGCCCAGCCTCACCCGCAAAAGCGCCAGGGCGCGGGCGACGGCGATTTCCTCACCGCTCCGCTCGGCCGGATTGCTATCGTCCTCCATTTGCGGCTTTGCCGCCTCGGCGACCGACCGCAGCAGGTTCATCCGGCGAAAGGCGAAAGCACGTTCGCGCTCGAGTACCGCTATGCGGGTTGCCGCCTCCAGCCGATAGGCGGTCTCGGCCGATTGCGCCTTGTCGGCGGCTTGCTGCAGCCGCTCGAGATAGGTGGTTACCGTCGTCATCGGGAGCTTCCGGAGTGGCCGGGCGATGGCGGAAGAGAGTGGGAGTCGAACCCACCAAAGACCGTCTCTCGGCCCCTCCCGGATTTGAAGTCCGGACGCCCCACCGGGGACGATTCTCCTCCAGAAACAGTATTTTCGCCGGTCGCACCATCTGACGTATCCGCGAAGAGATCCAGACGGTTCCGGTTAACCCGGCGAAGGTCGCCACGGCGCAATGTGATGCTATGATGATCGAAGAAATCAAGGATCTGGATTGCAACCTTGCGGCCATTTTCGACGCGGTCGCGAAATTGCGCGGCGGTAAACCAGCCCTCATCGGAAGCTGTGCTGATCTCAACAATAATGGCAACCATTTCTGCAACCGTGCCTCGCAGGAAGAAATGGTCGTGTGCCACCTCATGTACTTTGCCAATGCGGCTGCCCAGCTTCAGTAGCCGGCGCACCTGCGGCTCCGGCACAGCAAACAACGCGGCAATATCGCGGACGCGCGGCGGGCGGAAACGTTCGGCTCCGCCGAGTAGCGGCTCAATCGCATTCCACAGTCGCTCGTCAGCCGGGGCCATCGTCACTTCGTGACCGGAAAGCCGGACCCAGGCTCCGTCAAGCGCGATCTCCCCGCCGCGAGCAAGACTTTGCAAGGCTGCACGGAACGCAGGTACGGGCAGGCGCAACTCAAGCTGCGTCCGCAGCCGTTCAATGCCGATCCCCAACAAATCCGGATTGTCAGCATGGAAAGTTTCCAGCCGGTCCAGAAGATCTCGCTGGAATTTCTTCCACTGCCCAAACGATATGGCCACAACCGAAGCATCAACAGGCAACTGCACCGCGCCTGCCAGCTCTGCCAACGCGCTGACATCTGCCGCCACCAAGGCCCTGTCACGGGCAAAGGTCGTAACGTCCAGATAAAATGGCGGCACTGCAAGCAATGCTTCCAGCGCCCGATCCGGCTCGATCAATTCGTGCGCATCGAGCTGTGCCCTTCGCTCCGGAGTGCGGCGTTTGCGGGCCGGACGCACGCAAATCCAGGAAGCGGCCGCCGCCAATCGTGCGCCGCGCAGACGTGTCGCGGATGACGTAACGATCGCCAACCGCTGCAGCGATGGGCCGGTCGAGCACAAGTTGTACACGGGTGCGTGCCCCGGGGGCTACTGGCTCATCAGCCAGCAAAGCGATGCGAGCGCCGACCTCGGTCGACGCATGATGCAGCCGTACCGGGAACCAGTGACCGATCGGCTTGCGTTCGGAGCCAAGCACACGCAATGTCGCGTCAATCCGGCTCGTCGGCGCATGCAGGCTGGCGTCAAGCACCACGTCGCCACGATTGATCGCTGCCTTCGTGATGTCTGCGCCGACGAGATTGAGAGCACAGCGATCACCGGCTCGGCCAACCTCACTCGGCCGGTTCTGTGCATGGATTGAACGGATGCGGGCGGAAAGGCCAGACGGGCTCACCGTCACATGATCATCGACGGCGATCATTCCCGAAAGGACGGTTCCGGTTACAACGGTGCCCGCCCCCTGAATTGTGAATGAACGATCGACCGCCAGCCGGAAGCGGCCAGTTGCCCGGCGACGAGCGAACTTGCGGGCGGTATCAACGATTTCATCGCGCAATGCCGGGATGCCTTGACCCGAAATCGTTGAAACGGCAATGATCGGAGCATCGCAAAGCGCCGTACCGGCAAGTTCGTTTCGTATCGCGGCTTCCACCTCGACGAGCCGTTCTTCCTGCACCAGATCAGCCTTGGTAAGAGCCACGACACCGCGTTCGATACCGAGAAGGTCGATGATGGCGAGGTGTTCATGTGTTTGCGGCATTACTCCGTCATCGGCGGCAACGACCAGCAGGGCAAAATCGATGCCGCTGGCCCCGGCAAGCATGGTGTGGATGAACTTCTCGTGCCCCGGCACATCGACGAAGCCAAGTATCTCTGCCCCTTCTACGGGCATATAGGCAAAGCCGAGATCGATCGAAATACCGCGGGCCTTCTCCTCTTTCAGCCGATCGGTGTCGACATTGGTCAGCGCCTTGACCAGCGATGTCTTGCCGTGATCGATATGCCCTGCGGTACCGACGATCATGGCTTGCCCACCTCGTCGATTTCCGGCCCCGTCGCGACACTCTTCTTGCCCATATCCAAATTTGCGATGCCGGCAAAATTGGCCGCAAAACCGGCCTCGTCCTCAAGGCAGCGCAGATCCAGCACCAGCGCTCCGCGCTCGATACGGCCGATGACCGGCATCGGAAGTCGCCTGAGTGCAGCTGCGAGTTCAGCGAGCATGCTTCCACTGCCCTCGATCGGCGTCAGCGCCAAGCCGGCGCTCGGCACGGTGGAAAGCGGCAAAGCCCCGGAGCCGATCTGGCTTTCACACGCAATAACGGCAACGCTGAAAGCGCCTTTCAGAGCACGCTCCATGATCGGCGCCAATCGCTGCGCCTGCGCGTCGATGGCGGCCTGCGAACGGGTAAGCAGCCGCATGGTGGGCAAGCGCTCGCTCAGGCGATCCGGATCGCGATAGAGCTGCAATGTCGCTATCAGCGCCGCAAGGCGGATTTTGTCGACGCGCAGCGCCCGCTTCATCGGGTTCTTGTTGATCGTCTCGATGAGTGACTTGCGTCCGACGATGAACCCGGCTTGCGGGCCGCCCAGCAGCTTGTCACCGGAAAAGGTCACGATGTCGGCACCCTCAGCTATCGCTTCGCGCACGGTCGGCTCGTGCGCAAGCCCGAAACGGGTGAGATCCGTCAGGGTGCCGGAACCGAGATCATTGACCAAGCGGAATGTCCTTGCTGCGGGCGATGCCAGCCAGTTCGCGCGCACCCACCTCCTTGGTGAAGCCTTCGACGCGATAGTTGGAGGTATGGACTTTCAGTATCAGACCCGTATCGGGACCGATGGCATCGCGATAATCCCGGGCATGGGTGCGGTTCGTGGTACCGACCTCGACAAGACGAGTACCGGCGCGCGCCATGATATCCGGCATGCGGAAAGCCCCGCCGATTTCAATCAGCTCACCACGCGAGACGATGGCTTCCCTGCCCGCCGCCAGACTGTTCAGGACCAGAAGGACAGCCGCGGCATTGTTGTTGACGATGGTCGCCTCTTCCGCCCCGGTGAGTTCGCAGATCAGGGAACGCAGATGATCATCGCGTTCGCCGCGCTTGCCGCTCTCAAGATCGAATTCGAGAGCAACGGCCTCGCGCATGGCCGCCGTTGCAGCCTCGATCGCCGCTTGCGCAAGCAATGCACGACCGAGATTCGTGTGCAGTACCGTACCCGTCAGATTGAACAGCGGCCGGAGCGTCGACTTGTCAGCCGCTTCGAGGCTGGCCAGCGCGGCCGCCATGATGGTTTCCCCGGAGGGAGCGTTATGGCCATTGCGCACGTCATCACGTGTCTCCGCCAGTACACTCCGCAAGGCTTCAGTGAGAGCCGGACGTCCAAAACGCTCGATTATGCTAGCGGCCGACGCCGACTTCAGAAGCTGATCCACCGAAGGAATGCGGCGCAAGCTGGCATTGCTGTCCATTTCCACCTCCTAAAAGCCGGCTAACAGCGGAGAAAACCCGCCACGGTGGTAAGGCCCATCCCGCATCAGGAGATCGAGGCTCAGGCTCGCCACATCATCGGCAACGGGATCGGCCGCGGGCTCCTTGTCCTGATACAGTATCTTCGACCAGCCATGGCATTCATCGCAGGTCTCGGCCTTGACGATCCCGCCTTGTCCGTCGATCTCCTGATAACCGATCCCCTTGGTGGAACCGCAGAGCACGCATTTGACCCGGACATAGTGCCAGAGCGTGCCGCACAGGGAACATGAGCAAAACCGCGCGCCGTGCGAACCGGGCCAGCCGACGACCATCGACGACATCGGCGCGCCGCCACAGACGGGACAAACGCCATCGGCGACCGGCGCCAGCGCGGCCACATCAAGAACGGATGCAAGACGGGCGAAATATACCTGTAGCCCCGCCCATACAAAAACATGCTCGGCAATCGCATCGCCGGGCAATGTGTTGGAGAATACGGTCTGCGCCATGGCAAGACGTTCGGCAGGATCGGCTGCTGTCACGCGAGCCAGCGCCTTGGCCGGCGGCAACCGGCTTCTCGATTGTGGCAGCCGCGGCGAACAGGCGATCGAAGATCGTGCCAATCGCCTGATCGCCGTCGATCAGGCTCCGGTCGAGCGGCGGCATTTCGAACTCGCGTGCACGCGCAATCGTTTCCGCATCGGGGCTTTCCGGCAGAGGCAGATCCGACTGGATATCGTTTTGGGCCTGGCTAAGTTCTGCAAGGAAATTCAGATAGGGTGCCAGATCGCTCGTTTCAGCCAATTGGTGCAGACGTCTCGATCTGGCAGAAAAAAGCGATGCGGGATCAGGCAGACGCGCAAAGGGCGGTGACGCAATATTCCCAATCGCTGTTGGATCCGGTACGACCGCGCTTTTGCGACTCATAAAACTCCCTCACGAACCCGCCGGGCCACGTGGACCGATGTTGAACGCCCTGTTATTCGGCGGGCGTCGATTTGCCTTTTGATGCTTTGCCGACCAGCTCACGTAACCATTTGCGATGATGCCTCCACGCCCAGCCGCCAGTCACGGAACCGCGGGTCATTGCCCTTATTGTACCGCGCACCCAGATCGCTGCATAGACATGGATGATCCAGACACTGATCGCACAAACAGCAGCAATCGCGTGGACGAGCACGGCCCATCGTTTCTGCTCGATTGTGGTGAACACGGAGAAATACTGATCCCAGATTATCAGACCCGTTGTAATCAGCACGATGATCAGAGCCGACATCGACCAGAAGACAAATTTCTGTCCGGCATTGTATTTACCGACCTCCGGCAAGCGTTCTTCATGTCCCGTCAGCACATCCCGAATGCGCGCGAGCCAGGTGCCATCCTCACGCTTCCAGAGATTGGCTTTCCAGAAGCGGAGAAACAGACCGAAAAAGCTGAAAAACAGGAGAACGCCGATCCACGGATGAATGATCCGCGTCAACGGGCCGCCGCCAAAGAGCCCCGTCAGGAAAAAGAGGCGGGGATGGAACAAGGCAAGGCCGGACAACGCCAGGAGCACAAGGCTAATCGCCGTGATCCAATGATTGACGCGCGCACCCGCCGTGTAGCGGTCGACGGTAACGGGCTTGCCCGGATGAACGCTATCGCCCTTCTCCACGTCATAATCCGTGCTCATGGGCGAGGTTCCTCTCCGGTCAGCTTTTCGGCAGCCTCTTCGTCCTCTTCGGAAACCCGGTTCGGACCGGCAACCAGATAGTGCATGAACCCGGCTGCCGCAGCAAAACCGATCACCGCGAGTCCGGCATATTTCGTGACACCCTTCCAGGCCTCGACGATCGGGCTGATGCGCGGATTGTTCGGCAGGCCGGCATAAATCTCCGGCTTGTCCGCATGATGCAGCACATACATGACATGTGTGCCGCCAACGCCCGGCGGATCGTAAAGTCCCGCATTGGCAAAACCGCGCGATTTCAAATCGGTGATGCGTCCTGCCGCGTGCTCCTTCATCTCATCCTTGGTACCGAACACGATCGCTTGCGTCGGACATGCCTTGGCACAGGCTGGTCCCTGCCCGACGGCGATGCGGTCGGAGCAGAGCGTGCATTTGTAGGCGGTATGAGTGACCTGTGAGATGCGCGGAATATTGAACGGGCATCCCTTGATGCAATAGCCGCAGCCGATACAGTTCTCGTGGATGAAATCGACAATGCCATTCGAATATTGCACGATGGCGCCGGGCGCCGGGCAAGCCTTGAGGCAGCCCGGATCCTCGCAATGCATGCAGCCATCCTTGCGGATGAGCCACTCGAGATTGTTCGTTTCCGGGTTTTCCCACTCGGTGAACCGCATCAGCGTAAACATATCCGGCGTCAGGTCATGCGGGTTATCGTAGACGCCGGTGTTGATTCCGATTTCCGGATGCGTGTCGTTCCACTCGATGCAGGCCGACTGGCAGGCTTTGCAGCCGATGCACTTGGAGACATCGATGAGCTTTGCCACCTCCGTCTGCCGTTGTGCGGGCGGCGTCACGTTTGACGCCGACCGGCGGATCAAATCCTGATCGCCAAATCTCGGGGGCTTCAGGCCGGGTGGTGGGGTTTGGAACAGGCGGGAACATGGTAACTCTCCTATGCCACCGGCCCGGCGATGGGCTCGATATTGACCAGGAACGCCTTGTATTCAGGCGTCTCGATATTGGCGTCACCGACGAAAGGCGTGAGCGAGTTGGGACCAAAGCCCTTCTTCGCTGCCCCCGTGAAACCCCAGTGCAGCGGAATACCCACCACATGAACCGGCTTGCCGTCGCAGATCAAAGGTTTGATCCGCTTCGTGACCACCGCCTTGGCCTTGATCGATCCGCGCTTGGACCACACGCGTACCCAGCCGCCTTTGACGATGCCTTTCTCCTTCGCGAGTTCTTCCGATATCTCGACGAAGAATTCCGGCTGCAGGACGGCATTCACCCAGACATGCTTGGTCCAATAGTGGAAGTGTTCGGTAAGACGGTAGGACGTTGCCGCATAAGGAAATTCCTGCGAAGCGGGTTCGGCAAACTGCGCGAAATCGCCCTTGAACACCCGCGCCACCGGATTGCCGCGGATTTTCGGGGCGATGAGGTTTGTGACTGGCGACTCGAACGGTTCGTAGTGAGACGGGAACGGTCCATCGCGCATCATACCGACGACGAAGAGGCGCGATACGCCCTCCGCGTTCATGATGAATGGACCGACGTCCTGCGGCTTGGCTGTCGGTGCAATATCCGGCACGTCGTAGCCTGACCATTTCTGACCGTCCCACTCGATCAGCTTGCGGCTGGGGTCCCAGGCCTTGCCATTCAGGTCCGCCGAAGCCCGATTGTAGAGGATGCGGCGGTTGACGGGCCACGAAAATGCCCATTTCGAGTAAGCGCCGGTCTCGTCGGGGTCCGACGTATCGCGCCGGGCCATGTTGTTGCCGTTCTCGTTGAAGCAGCCGGAATAAATCCAGCATCCGCTCGTCGTGGAGCCGTCATCACGCAACGCGGCGAAGCTTGGCACCAGCTTGCCGGCTTCAACCACCACCTTGGTCGGATCGGTTGGATCCATCAACGGGGCCAGCGCTTTGCCGTTCAGTTCCTTGGCAAGTTCTTCGGCAGTCGGCTCGCCCGGATCGGCATAGGACCAGTCGAGGTTGACGATCGGATCGGGGAACGCTCCACCCTCCTTGCGGTAAAGGTCTCGCAGACGCGTATAGATCTGCGCCATGATCCAGTTATCCGTCTTCGCTTCACCGGGAGCCGTACCGCCCGGCCAATGCCACTGCAGCCAACGCCCGGAATTGGTGAGCGAGCCCTCGTCTTCGGCAAAGCAGGTCGAAGGCAGTTGATAGACCTCCGTCTGGATTTGCGAAGAATCAACGTCGTTGAACTCGCCGTGATTTTCCCAGAACCGCGATGTTTCCGTGTCCAGGGGATCCATCGTCACGAGGAACTTGAGCTTCGACAGGGATGCGGTCAGCTTCGTTCTGTTTGGCGCTGCAAGCAGAGGGTTGAACCCCTGGCAGATGTATCCTGTCATCTTGCCCTGGTTCATGAGTTCGAAGGCGCGCAGCACATCGTAGCCCGGCACGTCGAGCTTGGGCAGCCAGTCATAGGCGAAATGGTTTTCCGGCGTCGCCGCCGCGCCCCACATCGTCTTGAGGAAACTGACGAAGAACTTCCTGTAGTTCTGCCAGTAGCTCATCTGGTTCGGCCGGAGTGGCTTGAAGCCGCGTGTCGACATGTAGGTGTCGAAATCCACCTCTTTTTCGTTTGGCAGCGTCATATAGCCCGGAAGCAGGTTCGACATCAGGCCTACATCGGTCAGCCCCTGGATATTGGAGTGCCCGCGCAGTGCGTTCATGCCACCACCGCGTACGCCGATATTGCCGAGGATGAGTTGTAACATCGCCATCGAGCGGATGTTCTGCGAACCCTTTGAATGCTGGGTCCAGCCAAGCGCATACATGGACGTCATCGTCTTGGTCGGCGTCGAGCATTCCGAGATCATCTCGGCAACCTTGAGGAACTTCTCCTTGGGTGTGCCGCAGATGCGCTCGACCATTTCAGGCGTATAGACGGAGATATGCGCTTTCAACAGGTTCCACACGCACCGTGGATTGGTCAGCGTGTCATCGATCACAGCGTAACCGTCGTCGCCGATCACATAATTCCAGGTCGACTTGTCATAGTCGCGCTTTGTCTCATCGTAACCGGTAAACAGGCCGTCCTTGTATTCGAAGCCGTCCTTGACGATGAAGGCGGCATTGGTGAATGCCTTCACATAATCCCACTGCACCTTGTCGTTCTTGATGCAGTAATTCATCACACCAAGCAGGAAGGCTATGTCCGACCCCTGACGGATGGGCGCATAGAAATCAGCCACCGACGCAGAGCGCGTGAAGCGGGGATCGACGACGATAAGCTTGGCACCACGGTTGGCCTTGGCCTCCGTGACCCATTTGAAACCGCAAGGGTGCGCTTCGGCGGCATTGCCGCCCATGATGACAACAAGATCCGTATTCCTGATATCAGTCCAGGAATTGGTCATTGCACCACGGCCAAATGTTGGGCCCAAACTGGACACCGTTGGGCCGTGTCAGACACGTGCCTGGTTATCGAATACCAGCATTCCAGCGCTGCGCACGACTTTATAGGTGGCAAACGCTGTTTCGTTCGTTGTTGCGGAGGCAGCCAGGAAGCCGGTCGTCGTCCATCGATTGACAGTCACGCCGTCATTGTTCTTCTGAACGAAATTACCGTCGCGATCGTCCTTCATCAAGCCGGGCGATGCGATCAAGCGCGTCATTCCAGGAGATACGCTCGAACTTGTCCGAGCCGGGCTTGCGGACCATCGGATATTTCAGGCGTGTCTCGGCCTTGACGAAGTCGAGCAGGGCCGCGCCCTTCGGGCATAGCGTTCCGCGATTTGTCGGATGGTCGGTGTCGCCCTCGATATGGACGATCTCGGCCTTTTCGCCCTTTTTCAGGTCGCCCTTCGAGTACATGATGATACCGCATGCGACCGAGCAGTAGGGACAGGTGTTCCGGGTTTCGGTGGTGTTTACGAGTTTGAAAGCGCGGATCGCTTCGGCATGTGCGGCTTCGATCTCGCCGAAGCCAAAGGCGCCAAGCGCCGTACCCGCAACACCCGCGCCGGTCGCCGCAAGAAACTGGCGCCGCGAGAGTTCCATGTTCATAGCATGTTATCTCCCTTTAAACCGGCTATGCCGATAAAGCATGCCGGAGATCAGACACAAACCATTGGCATTTCAAATAAAATCCTACCTGACCACATTTTATTGTCAAATCAATAAGAAGCGATAAAACATGAATGTAATAATCAAATTAAAATGCGCGCTGTGACCATCCCGGCGAATGCCGTCGGTATTACAATACTCGCCGCCTTTACTGCTCAATTCGGCGGGACACGCGAATGTCAGCAATGACGAATTGACGTTCAACCTCAAATGGACAAGAATAAAAGCGTGAGCTTACTTGTCGCTCCCGAGTTTCGGGGCAGTTGTCATGGTGCTTTCGACGCAGAATGCTCCCGGGTAACGGCGGGCTTTTTCTGGCGCGTGCCCTCCTGTCTTCCGCAAAACTCGAAAAGCTTTCACCACGTACATTTTAGCTGTCTGCCGGTGCCATTGATGTCATCAAATCAGGAGGGCATGAAATGATAGATCGTCGCGAATTCCTGAAACTCGCCGCCGCAACGACTGTAATGGCCGCAATACCAGAGACGGGTGTTTGCGGGCTCTACTTTTGCACCAAAGCCTGCCGCCTGGCGGACCTTCGAAATCACAACCCGTATTGAGCCGTCAGGCACCGAGGGCACCGGGCGCGCATGGATTCCATTGCCTGGTTTCAGCGCCAGCGATTGGAACCGGCCCGAGACAAGCACCTGGACAACCAATGCGACCGGCGCCAGGATCGTGCACAGTCCGGCCAATGACACTGACATGCTGCTTGTTGAATGGACAGCCGGCAGCGTAGCACCTGCCGTCGAGATCATCAGCCGTGTCGCCACGCGCGATCGCGCCATCGATCTTTCAAAGCCAGTGGGTCCCACGCCGCTCAACACTGACGAGCGCGCACGATATCTGGCCGGCAGCCGACTTGTCCCCATCGATGGCATCGTCAAGGAAACATCCGACAGGATCGTCGGCGATACCGCAAACGAGATCGAAAAGGCGAAGCTGATCTACGATTGGGTGGTTGAGAACACTTACCGGAATGCCGCCACGCGCGGCTGCGGTTCCGGTGATGTCGTGGCCATGTTGAGGAGCGGCAACCTTGGCGGCAAATGTGCCGATCTGAATGCTCTCTATGTCGGCCTTGCCCGAGCCGCTGGTCTGCCTGCGCGCGATATTTACGGTCTCCGGGTTGCGCCATCCAACTTCGGCTACAAGAGCCTCGGCGCCAAGAACGAGATCGTCACCAAAGCACAGCATTGCCGGGCGGAAGTCTATCTTTCTGACTTTGGCTGGGTGCCCGTCGACCCGGCGGATGTTCGAAAGGTCATGCTTGAGGAGGCGGACGGCGGTCTTCCGGCTGACAATCCCAAGGTGGTTGCGGCGCGCGAGACGCTGTTTGGCGCCTGGGAAGGCAATTGGATCGCCTATAATGACGCCCGCGACGTGATATTGCCCGGTTCGAGCGAAGCGGCGCTCGGTTTCCTGATGTACCCGCAGGCGGAAGTTGCGTCGGTCAGGCTCGATTGCCTTGAACCCGACGCGTTCAGATATACGATCCGGTCACGAGAGATCACGATCTGACCTGATCTCGATTTCGCAAAATCGTATGGAGCCGCATCATGGATGATCGAACCTCATCGTCGCCGATCCGCCTGACCTCTCTGTCCCATGGTGGCGGATGCGGATGCAAGCTGGCACCCTCTGTCTTGCAGCAATTGCTTGCCGATCAACCCGTCACCGGACCGTTTGCCCGGCTGCTTGTCGGAACCGAAACCGGTGACGATGCCGCAGTCTGGCAGCTCGATGACGAAACCTGCGTGATCGCGACGACGGATTTCTTCATGCCGATGGTGGATGATCCTTTCGACTTCGGCCGGATCGCGGCAACCAATGCGATTTCCGACGTTTATGCCATGGGCGGAAAACCGATCATGGCACTCGCCATTCTCGGCATGCCGATCGACAAGCTGCCAGCCGAGATGGTGCGCGAGATCCTGAAGGGCGGAAGCGCCATCTGCTCCGAGGCAGGTATCCCTGTTGCCGGCGGCCATTCGATCGATTCTCCCGAGCCGATCTACGGCCTGGCGGTCATCGGCACCTGCCCCATTGCCAGTCTGCGGCGCAACAGCGGCGCCAAGCCCGGTGACACGCTGATTTTGACCAAGGCGCTTGGTGTCGGAATTTACTCGGCGGCGTTCAAGAAAGGCATGTTGCCGGCGGACGCCTATGCCGAACTCATCGCATCGACGACGCTCCTCAACCGCATCGGCAGCGAACTCGCCAGGGATGCGGACGTGCATGCCATTACCGACGTCACCGGCTTCGGCATTCTCGGCCATGCCCTGGAGATGGCAAGAGGGTCGAATGTGCACATCTCGCTGCGCGCGGACGATATTGCCGTTTTCAACCACGGGGCCGAACTCGCAAAGGAAGGTTTCGTCACCGGCGCCTCGCATCGCAATTGGGCAAGCTACGGTACAGACGTCGTCTTGCCCGGCGATTTCCCTGTATGGCGGCGGCACCTGCTGACCGATCCCCAGACCTCTGGCGGGCTACTCGTTTCCTGCAACGCAGAACGTGCAGCGGACCTGCTCCAGGAGATCACCGCTGCGGGCTATCCTGCAGCCCGGATCATCGGTTCGGTTGAGACGGGCAAGCCTGGATTGCACGTCGTCGCCTGACGATGGTCCGGCTTTACCTCGGGGGTGACATGCCGTTAGCCAACAAGGAAGGTCGCGGCGACCCCAATCTTGCTACATCGCAGCAGGACGTTAACGGCCCAACAAAAAGGCGATCAAACCGCCATGGCCAAAGCAGAGGATTGTAAGGATTGAACAAAATGA
This sequence comes from uncultured Alphaproteobacteria bacterium, assembly GCA_963776115.1. GTDB lineage: Bacteria > Pseudomonadota > Alphaproteobacteria > Rhizobiales > Rhizobiaceae > Phyllobacterium. Next base: position 98,647 of record CAVZLS010000018.1, read on the forward strand.
AGAGGGGAGATCGATTGACCTCCCCTCCGTACTAAGACCTGCTTGAAATTGATGATTTTTAAAGCCGGGTCAATTTTTATGCGCAGCTGCAATCTAGTACCAGCGTCCGCGGCCGTACCAGCCGCCTCCGCCCAGCAGAAGCAGTATAAGCACTATGATAAGAAGTGTGGTGAGATCCATGGTTGGCCTCCTAAGTTGCTTTCGACCGCGCACGCGTTTGGTCTGGCAGAACAACGTTCCTATGCAATCAATTGTTCCACTGCAGGCATTTGAAGGCTGACCCCGGGAGATCGCCAGGCCGGAATTTTTTGCTTGGGCGGAAGCACGTTTTTGTGAACGCAATAGTCCAGGCCGCAACGTGATTGGACTTCGTGATCCTTTGGAGTCACTTTTGTCGTCGGGGTTTTATTGCAATGGGCGGACCAACTATTGTCAGAATAGGAGGCCAAAATGAAGCATCATGCCCTCGAACAACTGCAGATCGTCGCCGAGGTCGATCAGGACTACCCCCGCCAAACCTTATCCAAAAGCCAACGTCTTGAGCGTTGGGCGGCGCTGCTCGAACAGAATCCTGAGCGGCGCCTTTCGACGTTGCATCAGACAGAGTATCAGCCTGCCAGTCAGCGCGCTGCCATGCGTGGAGAGGGCTCACCGATCTCGGTGGCGTTCGACGATCCTGTCCTGCGCGCTGCCGGGTTGGAAAACGACAGTTATGGGGAAGCCAAACGGTTCTTCCAACTGACTGACCGCCAGTTGCACAATGTCATTTGCTATTGCCACTTCGGCGCGACAGTAAACGCCGCGACGGCTGCCTATTACATCCGTCGGCTCGTGCCTACAGGGACAAGGCGGGGTATGTTGGCTCGGTTGCGCGAGATGTTTGTCGGTTAAAACCGTCGGCGCTTCAAGGTCTTCTTTAAAGCGGCCCGCTCTCATCGAGCGGCCGCCAACAAAGATTGTCTGTGCTACGGATGATCCAGGAAAAAATAGAACGGAACATCCTTGGTGCTGCCAAGAGCGGCAAGTCTATCTCCGACTTTGATCGGCACGCCGCCTACACTTTCTCAGAGCAAGCGAGTTTCTCATTAAGATCCTGTTTAGGTTAAGATTTTTCTCCATACCGCATCTAATTACCAATTAAGTTCCGTTCACTGGACTTCTTAATCATCTACATCTTTTTAGCTATGGCGCTCACCGTTGGGTTTTTCGTCTCATCCATCTTGGACGCCTAACCTTCATTGCGAGATACACTGACCGACAAAGCACTGATATTTGAAGTTATCGTTGCTACTTCGAGATGGCAAATGTTGGTTCATTTCGCGGTGACCAATCGGACGTGCGAGCCGTTGGCTCTAAGTTGCGCCAACAGCATCGGCCAGACCGAGAACTCGCCCCTCCCCGCCTTGTCGGTGAGCGACTCTCAAATAGCCGCCGGCGGAATTGATCTGCTCGGCTCGTTCGAGGATGCATGCAATGGCGACTGGCCGCATTTTCCTGTCCCAGGATATCGCAGGCTTCCTCGTATGCTGAGGGGCTGACGCCAAGCATCGAGCGGACGACTACGGCCGCTGCCATCAGATCCGACCAATTTGCGATACCGCTCCTCGCATAGGCTACGATTTGCGGACAAGCTTGGCGCACAAGGCCGAGCGGCACGGGTTTGGCATCAGGGAGCCCGGCGTCTGTACCATCGCCCCCTCCCCTCTCCAATTGGATGGTAATTGCTTCGCTGCCGCTTGTCTCAATAGTCCCCTCGATTTCAGGTTCTGGTGCAGTTTTTGCCCCTTGGGTTTTTCTAAAGCCGGGTTCAAGATCAGAGGTGGATTGGGTATTTGAATTATGTTTGTGGCGCTCAGAATGAGACTCTTTGGCGCTTGTTTTTTGAGAATTAAGCTTATCTTCCAATAGATTGGATATCTCCAGCTGGAGACATTCCAGTCCATCGACAGCTGGCTCCAGATCGTCGGCCGTTGCCTGGCGTGGAATGTCGTCAATGACCGCACGAAACCGCGAGTATTGGGCGCTCCAGTCGATATGCGGCAGTTCCTCAAAGCCAAGTTCGATCAGCTTAACGATATCGCGGCGCAGCAGCGTGACACGCTCCTTCATCAGCTTCAGTTGCAGCCGTTCCGAACGCACCTGTTCGGCCAGAGCTTCAAATTCGGCCGCACGCGAGACCAACGGGGCCAATGAGAAGCCGAATGCCTCGCCGCCCTCCCCTGCCCTCGCCTTGCGGGCGTAGCGCTTGCCATTGGGGCTGTCCTTGCGAAAAATCAGTCCGGTTTCCACCAGCGCACTCAAATGCCGCCGCAGCGTCGCCGGCGCCATTCCATGCGCGCGCAAGGAGAGTTGCACATTTGAAGGAAACACCACGAGACCGTTGGCCTCACAGAGTTCCGTTTGTGGGTAGAATGTCAAAAGCGCGTTCAAAACGACAAGCGCCCGATCGGAGATTCCGATCAGTGCCCTCGCCTCACACAGGCTACGAAACAGTTTCCATTTATCGATTGACGCTTCCGGATCGATCTCCTGCGCCTGTGCCTGCGTTGCCAGCATGCCAAGCGATAGCGACCGCCGCCCGAAGGGCGTCGTGAATGCATTCCCCGTCTGCATTGTCTTTCACCTTTCTAAAGGCAAAAGAAATCCGCTCGCCAAAACGACGTCAAAAAGTCTTGACACTGATTCGGGGAAATGCGATTCTCGATCCTGCTAGAGATATGAGAGAAGCCTTCCGAGACAGCGATGTTGAGGTGGGCTTTTTTCTTTTGCGGATTAATCTCCTGTTTTGGTTGAAGCTTGCGACCCCTGGAAAGCCCGATAGAGCTCGTCGAGGTTGTCTGCAATGTATGCGCCAAAGCGTGAGGCATTCTTCGCCTTCAAAGCCAGTGTGAATGCCTTGCCGCTATCCTTGATTTCCACCTTCACGGATTTGTCCTGTGCCGCCCAGGCTTTGGCAGCCGGTGCCACAGCTTTCGCCGGGCGCTTCGATTTTGCCAGGAAATCCGACAGCAAGGTGAACCGGGCATCGCCGGTTTCAGCAGCGAAATCATCCGATCTTGTAAAGTCTGCCGCCCTCTCGGCATTGCCCGGCACCTGCAGCAGCTTTGACAGCTGCCACCAACGGTCCCGCCCGGTAGCCTTGGCCGAGCCGATCGCGAGTATGATCGCCTCGGGAACATAAGCCGCGACTGACTGCATCTTCGAAAATGTCGTCGCATCCAGGGCAAGCGCAGACTTGATGACTGACTGATCGTAGCTGAGGTCTGCGAGACGTTTGGCAAACAATGTGCGTTCGATGAACGACAGGTTCGATCGGGCAGCGTTCTCCTGGCCCTGAGCGATCACATGATCCTGGTCGGCCATCGGCTTGACGACGGCACGAACCTGTCGTCCGAGCTGCTTGGCCACCTTGACGCGGCGATGCCCGAAAACAACCTGATAGCGGCCCGGAGACGGACGGGTGCGGACGCACCAGGATGGGCGAGTCCTGGCCCCGCTCCTTCACGGCGACAAGCAGTTCCTGAAAAGCCTCGTCGTCGTCATCGATCCGGTCCGATACGAAAGAGCCGTCGATGAGTTCCGGGTCGAGTTCGACAACACTGCCTTTGGCGAGTTCTTCGAAGGAACTCTTGATCGAACGCGAAGCACCGCTGACGACATAGGACAAGGCGTCATTACGTTCAGGCTTTGCTGGCGCCGGGTTCATCACGCTGCTGAAAATGTCTTTACGGGCC
>CAVZLS010000019.1:0-21845 GCA_963776115.1 uncultured Alphaproteobacteria bacterium
ATCGCGAGATCGTGCCGGGCAAGCGCCTCTCCTACACCTTTGCCTGGGATCAGGAGAACGGCAGGCCAGGCCTCGAAACGCTCGTCGACATCAATTTCGAAGACCAGAATGGCAAGACACTAATGACATTCCAACAGAGCGAATTCGATACGCCTGAAGATTGCGACGGTCACCGGGAGGGCTGGAACAGCACCTTCGATCGGCTGGAAGAGTTGCTCGCACAGGAATGAACTGACTTCCGATGAAGCATTCACCATGAGAGAAGGCCCGGAACGATGTCCCGGGCCTTTTCTCTTCGCATCTGATGGTTCTTATTCTGCGGCGGCTTCCGCCTCGACAACGCGGCGGCGAGCGATTGTTGTCTGCGTGACGATCAATGCACCGACGGCGCAAAGGGCAATGCCCGCCGCCATCGGCAAGGCGGTGCCGTCAAAGAACGCGCCGGCGATACCCATGGCGACAGCGGCAGTAACGAACTGCAGCGTCCCCATCAGTGCCGATGCCGTGCCGGCGATTTCGCCGTGATCTTCAAGCGCAAGCACACCGGTTGTCGGAAGCACAAGCCCGAGGAAGCCATAGCCGATGAAGAGGAAGGTCGCCATGACCGGCAGCTGATTGAAGCCAAGGCTCATGACGACGACCATGGCAACCATGGCCAGCGAAAAGCCTGTCACAGCGTTGCGCATCACGCGAACGAGGCCATAACGAGCCCCGAGCCAACCCGTCAGCTGCGAGACAGCAAAGAACGACACCGCGTTGATCGAGAAGGCAAAACTGTACTGTGTCGGCGTCAATCCGTAATGGTTGATCAGCACGAAGGGTGAGTTGGCCAGATAGACGAGAAAGCTGGACAGGCCAAGACCACCGATGAACGTGAGCGTCAGAAAGTTCCCGTCCTTAAACAGCAGGCGATAAGCTGCCATGGCTGTGCCAAATCCGCTTTCCGAGCGCGCCTCCTTGGTCCGTGTTTCTGTCAGCTGCGTCGAGAGCAGGATCAGACCGAGAAACGCAGCGATCATCACCGCCCAGAATACGCCGCGCCAGCCAAAAAGGACGATGACGGCACTGCCTGTCAGCGGAGCAAGGATTGGCGAGATACTGAAAACCAGCATCAGCAGCGACATCAGTCGCGCGGCCTGTACGCCCGTATGCATATCGCGAACGATAGCGCGGGGGATAACCATGCCAGCGGCGCCGCCAATGCCTTGAAGGAAGCGGAAAGCGATCAAGGTCTCGACATCGCTTGCCAGCGCACAGCCGATGCTCGCAACGGCGAAAAGTCCGATGCCCATGTAGAGCGGTGCCTTGCGCCCCCACATATCGGAGATGGGCCCATAGAAAAGCTGGGCAACCGCAAATGGAATAAAGAAGGCCAGAAGGCTCATCTGCACGGCATTGTTTTCCGCGCCGAGATCCTGTCCGATGGAAGGCATCGCGGGAAGATACATGTCGATCGCAAAGGGACCGATGGCTGTCAGAAGGCCAAGGATGAGGGCACTACGAAAGAAGGAGCTCGTCATGATGGTGATCTTTCAGAAACCGCGGCGCAAAAACCGGATTGTGTTCGCGCCACTTCGCTCTCAGGAGGGTTCAAACTGATTTTCGGGGGCCGATATGAGTGCGCGAGCTTGGGAGGACAGCGCATCAACAGGGCAAAAATGCTGTGTCAACAAACTTGGACACAAATGTCAAACTAGACACTATTGTCTAAAACGTCAAGACGCATTATCTTCTGTCCATGAAAAATCGCAACGAACCAAGAGCCGGAATGGGCCATACCCAGCGCGGTCAATGCGCAAAACGCATTTCAATATTGGATGCCGCCGCCCAGGTGTTTTGTCGTGAAGGTTTTTCAGGAGCGAGTATCGACGAAATTGCCGTAGAGGCCTGCGTTTCCCGCCAGACCATATACAACCACTACCGCGAAAAGGAAACTCTGTTCACCGCGGTTGTCGAGGATGTCATGGACCGCGCCAACGCCATGTTGTTTTCGATATTATCAACCTTTCCGGACAAGTCGGATCATCTTGAGGACGATCTGACAGCCTTTGCTGTTCGTCTCACGAAAAATTGCCTGTGCAATCAGGATGGCAAGTTCCTGCGCAAACTTGTGCAGTCCGAAGGCGAGCGCTATCCGCACCTCTTTGAAACATGGCGCCAGCATGGCCCCGGCAAGATCGGTACGGCTCTGGGCGCTCTTTTTGCACGCCTCAGTCACAAAGGCGTGCTGCGGATCGACGATTTCGACCTTGCTGCCCGCCAGTTTCTTGCCCTGGTCAACGCCGATCTGCAAATGATCACGCTGTTCGGTGGTACGCCGACTGATGAACAACTCGAAAGTGCTGCGCGCAACGCGGTGCAGACTTTCATCCGCGCCTATGCAGGGCCTGCGAGCGAGACGGCGCCGCGAACGCCTGCACTTGCTGCCGTCAGCTAGGTCGTAAACTCATAAATCTGATGGAAATGGTAGGAGGCCATTTGTTCGGATACGAGGAGCAAAGGCGAATGCAATGTCTATCCATTGTCGAGCCTTTGCGACGATGTTGCCGGGCAAATGGACCCTATCCTGCGGACGCCGAAACGGCTGCAAGCTGCAATGTCGAACCGCTCGGCCGGGGGAAAGACCCCGCCCTTCACGCTTCTCCTCGCATCTTCTTGCCGTTTCAGGCGCCATTTCTACCAGATTTATGGAGTTCACGACCTACCTACTAAAGTTGATATTTTCACCTTAAAATTCGCCGCAAACGACATTTAAATTGTATTTTACGTTCGTCAATTTTCCCGACGAACGTTAAATTTTTTTGTGCGGCAGACAAGCGGTCGCAATTCCGCTAGCCATGCGCCATAATGGTTGAATGATGATAGCCATCTCCGCTTGACAGGGAGGGGTGAATCCATGGGATAAGAGTGCATGCCACAAGATATGATCCGCTACGATATACTTGCCCAGGAAGCGCTTCGCGGCGTTATTCGTAAGGTGCTTGGTGAAGTCGCCAAGGCGGGTCTTCCCGGCAACCATCATTTCTTTGTCACTTTTCTAACCGGTGCGGCAGGTGTTCGCATATCGTCGCGTCTGCACGAAAAATATCCGGAACAGATGACGATCGTTTTGCAACATCAGTTCTGGGACCTGCAGGTTACCGATGTGCTTTTCGAAGTCGGGCTCTCCTTTGGCGATGTACCCGAACGTCTCGTCGTCCCGTTCTCGGCAATTCGCGGTTTTTACGACCCATCGGTGAATTTCGAACTGGAATTTGATGTCGAGGTCGAAGAAGCCGTTGGCGATAATGATCAAGGCATAACCAGCATTACTCCGATCCCCCAAACCGACAAGCCCAAGCTTGCAACGCCCAGCGCCAAGCCGAAGCCACCGGTGAAGACGGTGAAAAAACCGGTCAAGGCTGCTGGCGACAAGCCGGACACCGAGGGAGCGGAGACAAATCCACCGCGTCCGTGGTGTCGCTGGATTCTTTCCGCAAGAAGAAATAACTTGGCCGAGATCGTCAATCTTCGACTGATCAAGAAACGTAGGGCCAAGGAGGCTGCGGAGAAGACTGCAGCCGACAACAGGATCCTGTTCGGACGGACCAAGGCCGAGAAGCAATTTGACCGGGAAGCCAATCGCAAGAAAGCACGCTTTCTTGACGACCATCGCCTCGAAGCAAAACCATCCCCCACAGAAGATGATCCGGACGGCAAGTGAGTGGCGTCCGTAAACGCTCGGTCACCATTCGCGGACACCGCACGAGCTTTTCGCTCGAAGACCCTTTCTATGAAATCATTGCATCGATCGCGACAAGCCGCAGCGTGACGCTTGCGGGCCTGATTGCCGAAATCGACGCGGCCAGGGATCGCAATTCCAACCTGTCATCGGCGCTACGCATCTATGCGCTGGACTGGGTGAGGAACGACAACAAATAAGCGGCGATGGCCACCTGTTTTGACTCATCAATCGCCTGCGGAAAAAAATTCTCCAGCCGTGTCGGAACGGCAAACCCTCGTTCGTCTTATAAATAGTGCAAACCGCTATGAAAGGGAAAAGCGATGCCTGCCAAACAAAAAATCACCCCCTGCCTTTGGTTCAATGGAAACGCCGAAGAGGCAATGGATTTTTACATGTCCATTTTCGAGGACAGCAAAATTCTCAATAGGCTCAACTGGGGCAAGGAGGGTGGATCCAAGGAAGGTTCGCTGCTCGTCGCCACGTTCCAGCTTGCGGGCCAGGAATATATTGCCTTGAACGGGGGGCCGGAATTTCAGTTTTCCGAGGGTATTTCGCTCTCCATTGACTGCAGCACCCAGGAGGAAGTGGATAGACTGACCGAAAAGCTGACGGCCGATGGCGGGCAAATTCGCCCCTGCAGCTGGGTCAAGGACAAATTTGGCCTGTCATGGCAGATCGTTCCCACTATTCTTCCCGAAATGCTGCGGGACAAGGACCAGGCGAAAGCCGACCGTGTCATGGCAGCGATGATGAAGATGTACAAAATCGATATCCAGAAGATCAAGGACGCATATAACGGCACCGGCGATTAATGGTGTTACTGAATCTTCGGGTCCAGGGACTTGGGCTCGAGCGTTTTCAGGAACTCATCGACTGACTGCTTGTCGAGCGCACCAGTGCCCTGCGGAGCTGCTGCAGCGCCACCCGGTCCGGGTGGCGTTTGCGTCTGTGGCGCAGCCGGGGCTGGTGCCGGTTGCGATTGTTCGATCGCTTTTTGTGCCGCCTCCTCGGCTGCACGTCTTTCCGCCAAAGCCCGCTGCTCCGCCGCGCGCTTTTCGGCTTCGGCGCGTTCAGCAGCTGCACGCGCTTCCTGTTCGGCCTTGAGCCGGGCTTCTTCGGCAAGCCGCACACGCTCATTCGCACGGGCCTGATAGAGTTGCACCTCGCGCCGCAGGCGCTGCTTTTCGACAAGCGCGGCCTGCATGGTTTCCACGCGCTGCTGTTCGCGCTCTAGGGTGCGCTGCGTCAGGAACTGTTCAAGCGGCTGCCGGTTCAAAGCCAATTTTGGATTGTCCAACGGACCGGCCAGACTGAACTCGACAAGCGGATCGGCTCCAGCAACCACGGCCTTGCCGGGATCCAAGGCAAAACGCCCTTGCGATGCAATACTCATGTCGGAAAAATTGAGCCGCAGATCGGCGGCCAGCGTTGCGGCTTCGCTTTGAAGCTGGAATGTCGAGGTCCGCGCCATACCGCCGGCAATCGTGAAGGCAAATTCCGCAGCGCCGGCATTGAACGTGCCCTCATGTAAATATTTGCCAATCGTGGCAGTCACGGCCGCGGCAGCGACCGGTCCTTCCATCGCGTCTGCCGCTTGAAGGATGGGCTTCAGTGCACCAGGATTGATCGCGTTGATCGCAAGATCCGCCACCGAGACGACGCCTGAACCGGCGACAGATTCCATCATCTCGGCAATCGAAGTACCCGTCGCATTGACGGAGGCCGATATCTTCGCCTTGCCCTTCAGCGGCGACTGGTCTTCGTCGGGCTTGTAGAGGGCCTCTAGAGCCGTCTGGTCGAGCGTGAATTGTCCGCTCGCAAGACCTGTACCACTGGTATTGCGCAACTCGAACATACCGTGGACCTGGCCGCCAAGCAGATCACCTTTTACATCGTCGAGACGAAGCGAGCCGTCTTTCAAGGTAGCAATCGTCTGGAATTTACCCATCGTGCCAAGAATCCCCGCCGGAGCTTCCGCCGCGTTGATTTTCACATTGAAATTTACCGGAAAAAGCGGTGCGGCCGCAAAGTTCTCCTTCGGCCAGGCATTGCGACCCTCAGTTTCGAGCGCATTCGTGCCCAGCATGAATTGCGCCAGTGACGGAAGGTCGAGTTGTGCAAGTGTCAGATCGCCTTGCGCCGCCGGTATGCCGTTCTCGACATCGAAGCCCAGTCGGCCAGCGATCTTTCTACCGCTCACTTCGCCGTTCAAATCGGGCAAAGTCAGCTTACCCTTCGAAAGCTGGAAACTGCTTGCGATGTCCACGGGCATGCCATTGCCAAAGCCGGGCAATGAATAACCTGCCGTTGCGATATAGGATTCGAGATCCGCTGCCTTGATCGAGGCACGGCCCTCGCCGCTCAGATCGCCGCCGATGTTCCGAAAACTGCCATCGACAAGCGCCTGTCCATCCGAGGACTTCAGCGAAAGCTGTGTCTGCAGGCCATCCTTTTCATTGCCTTTCAACGCGAGGTCGGCCTCAAGCTCACCCGCCATGCCGAGTGGCAGCGCCGGAAGCCCTATCAACGCCATCAGCGTCTCAGCCTGTGCGCTGCGCGCATCCATCGTCAGCTCGAGCGAGCGCAACTTGTCAGCGTTTTCCGTGGTGGTGCCGGAGAGGGTTACGTCCATCCCTCCGGTTTTTCCGGCCGCGCTCAAAGAGAACTCGGATCCGCCTTTGCCATGCAAAGTGTTTGCAATGACATTGAGATTGGTCTCCTCGAAGAGACCCGGAAACCGGGCGGCGTTCTCGCTCAAGGTCGTGATGAACGGGAAATCCGGAAACCGGGTAGCCATAGCCGCAACAAAGGGGGCGAGATTGTCGGAGAGAATGGTGGAGTCGAGCGAGCCTGAAGGTTCGGCCTTGAAGGGTGCAAGCTTGCCGGTAGCGGTTATGGTGGTACCTGCGACATTACCGATTGTCAGCCGATCGATATCGAAAACGCCATCGCGGAGGCGGAAAGCCGTGTCCAGAGTCTCCGCAACGAGCCGGTCATGTGTGACGGGCCCCGCTTTAAGATGCACATCGAGATCCTGGCCGCGCAACTGCGGCGAACCGTTTGCAGATGGCGTTCCAGTATTGCCGAAGATCGCAGCGAAAGCCTCCAGCGCATCGGCATCGAGCGCCCCGCCCTCAAGCGTCAGTTGCGTCAGCGGCAGGGATTCGCCTTTGGCGCTGCGTACCAGCGAGCCTTTGAGCGATGCGCCGCCAAGTGCCAGTTCGAGATTATCGACCTTCTGCAACTCGTCATGCAGGCTAACATCGCCGGAAAAACCGGCTCCGGGCAAGCGCCGGATCGACTCGTCAACGGAATCCGTCAGCCATGCGGCAAGGCCCGAGGGCTGACGCGATGCAATCAGCAGCCGCCCGTCAAAGCCAAAATCGTCCCCAACCTGCAATGTACCCTTGGCTTCGAACTGGGTTCGCCCCGGAAGCTCCGCCTTGACCTGATTGATCTGCCAAGCCCCGTTCGACGGCGCCGCATCGATCGTCACCGAGCGGATCGTCGTGTCACCTGCAACGATCGCTGGAAGTTTGAGGTCGATCGTGCCGGGAACAGTCGGTATCGGCAGTTGATCCATCAGACGCCGGAACACACCCATCCGTTCCGATGCTGTGGCCGGTTTGGGTGTCGTGCCTTTGGCTTGTTCATTCTGATTGGCAAAGGTGACCTGCTGTCCGTCCGCCTTGATTTCAAAACGCGGATCATTGCCGTAATCGAAGAGCGCGTTGCCATTGACAATGTAGGGATCGTCGACAGTCCCCTGCTCCATGCGAAATTCGGGGATGTTGATCTTGGCGTGATCGGCTTCAAAACGCCCGGTGACGCGAACACTGGAAAGCAGCGGCTTTTCGGTTTTCCCGGCAGTCTTGGCACCGTCGGCCACCTCGTCAGCCGAGCGAATGTCGATATTGCCGGCATATTTCAGCACACCTTCATTCACAGTCAACTCGCCGTCGGTCTCGAATGCCGCCGGAATGCGATCCGGGGAGACGCGTGCATGGACGTTCAGCGTGCCATCAGGCTTCACAGCGCCTGTCGAAGCGGAGACAGCTGTCTTTGCGCCGTTGAAAAACAGCGTTCCATCAAATTTCCAGGGCCCGGAAAGGTCGGTTGCCGACAATGACGCGTTAAGGTTTCCAATCGTCCGGGTGGTTCCCGTCGAGGCATCGCGAATGACCACCGAGCCATCTGTAATGCGCATATCCTCCAGCCTGACCTGCGCCGAATGGAAAGGCGCGCGCGGCCGGATCGCCCAGTCGATGACGCCGTCCATGTCGATGGCCACCTTTGCCGTCGGCTTCTCGATCCGCATGTCGAAGATCAGGATTTCGCCACGGACGAATGGCGCAAGTTCGGCGTCCATCGAAAACTTCTCGATCGTCATCACCGGCTCGGAACCCGGATCACCGACCTTGACATCGGAAAACGTCACAGAGGGAAACGGCAGGAGCCGCGCGCTGGCGCTTCCTGCGACCGTCACAGGGCGCCCGAGCAACGCCGAAGCTTCGCGCTCGAAGGAGGACCGGTAACCGGCCCAATCGACAAAGTAAGGCACAACCAGCGCCGCTGTCAGCACCAGTACCAGTAATCCGCCGATAAATACGAACAGGCGTGCCAGTGTCCTACTCCGATCGATACGTGCCGGGCACCATAAGCACCAGTTTTTGGCGGCGGCAAGACATGACAGTCTTTCTGGTCAATTTGCAACGCTCACACAATGGTTTAGCGCCCGGAATCAATCTGCGAGCCTAAAGGCGTAAGATCTTGCCGGGATTCATGATATTGTCCGGATCGATTGCGCGCTTGATCGCTTCCATCACATCGACAGCACCCCCGAGTTCTGCCCGAAGGAACTTGATCTTGCCCTGACCTATGCCGTGTTCACCCGTGCAGGTTCCATCCATGGCGATCGCCCTCAAATTGAGCCGCTCGACAAAGGCCTCGACCTTCTGGATCTCGGCCGGGTCTTTCTCGTCGAAAAGCACGAGCACGTGGAAATTACCATCGCCGGCATGACCGACGATCGGCGCAATCAGCCCGCTCTCCTCGATATCCTTCTCGGTCTCGACGATGCATTCCGCCAAGCGCGAAATCGGCACGCACACGTCGGTCGAAAGCGACTGCTTTCCAGGCGCGAGCGTCATGCAGGCGAAATAGGAATTGTGACGCGCCGACCAGAGCTTCTCACGCTCTTCTGCATTGGCTGTCCATTTGAATTCACCTCCGCCATTGGCAGCGGCAATTTCACCGAAGAGTTCCGCCTGCTCGGCCACGCTGGTTTCGCTGCCGTGGAACTCGAGGAAGAGATAGGGTGCAGGCTCGTAATCCAGCTTGGAATAGGCGATCATCGCCTGCATTTCGAGCTGATTGACCAATTCGATACGCGCGACGGGAATACCCATCTGAATGGTCTCGATCACCGCATTGCAAGCGCTTTGAAGATCCGGAAACGCGCAGATGCCGCCGGAAATAGCTTGCGGAATGCCATAAAGCTTCAGCGTCAGTTCCGTGATGATACCGAGTGTGCCTTCCGACCCGACGAGCAGACGTGTCAGATCATAGCCTGCCGATGTTTTCTTCACCCGCTTCGACGTGGTGATCAAGCGTCCGTCCGGCATCACCGCCTTCAGTGCCAGCACGTTCTCGCGCATCGTGCCATAGCGCACGGCATTGGTGCCCGAAGCGCGCGTTGCCGCCATACCGCCGAGGCTGGCATTGGCGCCGGGATCAATGGGGAAGAACAAACCCGTGTCGCGTAGATATTCGTTGAGCTGCTTGCGCGTAACCCCCGGTTCTATAACGACATTCAAATCTTCGCTATAGACCTTGAGAATGCGATTCATACGCGAAAGATCAATGGAAATGCCGCCGGCGGGCGCGTTGACATGACCTTCAAGCGAAGTGCCCGTTCCAAACGCGATCACCGGAACACCCCATTCACCGCACAGACGCACTATCTCCTGAACATCCTCGGTGGACTCAACGAAAACAACCAGATCCGGTGCCTGGTTGGGCACGTAACTCGTCGTATGCGCGTGCTGTTCGCGGATGGACTTGCCCGACTGCGCATTGTCGCCGAAGCGTTTCTTCAGAATCGAAACGACAGTCGCGATACCGTTTTCGTTGCGCAGCAAAGCTCCCGCGTCTACCAATGCCATTCCAGTATCCACCCTTTCAATATCCGTCTTCCACGCGTGCATTTTCGGGGAATGCACACGACTTGTCCAGTTGTAACTCTGTGTGATTACCAAGACGACTTCCCGCACGCGAAAGGGTGGGACCTAGTCGTCGTCCTCATCGTCGTCATCTTCACCCGGCTGCCAATCGGTGACGGGGATGAAGCGCTCCTGCTCACCGGTCTTTTCGAACACACTGCCCACAGGAGCGTCCAGAAGCGGAATGATGCTGGGATCGTAATTGGCGATGGTATTGACCTCGAAGATGCCGCTGTTGTCCGGGTCTTCCATATAGTCGTCGCTCTCGAAACCGGAGAGAAACCGCCAACCGCTATCCAGCTCGTTGTCGGGATCCTCGCGGTACATGAAGCGCACCGGATAGCCATCGATCGTGATCGTATCCGTCGCGATGCAACCGCCATAGTTGCGGATCAATGGCCGTATCTCGTTCTTGGTGAGTCGGTAGCTTTTCTCCATAGCCAATTTTAGTTGATCGTCAGGGATTTGGCTAGTTTTCGAAAACGATCGGAAAACTTGTCCTTCTCGCTACTCCGCACGATCAGGATGGCGCGCACGTAACGGCTTGTTTCAAAACGAGCAATTTGCGCGACGTACAGCGCATCTCCGCTGGCAGCATCCTTGGCACTCCCGTCGATCTCGACCCATTCGGCGCCATTTTCTTCAGAGCTCGTCTCGTTGTCCGACTGCACATCCTTGATGCCGGTCAATGAGGCAAATGCCTGTTTGGCAAAGGACATCCGCGCCGATGCTTCCGGCGCGGTATTGAGATTGGATGCAATGATGATGATGGGCTGCATCGAGTTTGCCGCGACATCATTCGGACCCTCGGTCAAAAGAAAAGTCGCCCCTGCTATCACGCGCACCGGGCGGAACCCGGCCGTATCGGATACTTTGAACGGCAAGGCGGCGACCTGCTCGTCGAGGCTTGGCGGATTGCGGATCGTGATCGTGCGCAGGGCGGTCTCGACATCAGCATCAGACAAGCCTCCCTGGACGCCGTCGGGTATTTGTACCGTCACCATGGCAGTTGTCGTCTTGGCACCGACCAGGACCACCCATTTCCGGTATTTGATCCCGGCTGCGATCTGGCTGCCGCGAATGAGTTTTGAGACGACAGCACCTTCGACAGGCCAATCTTCCGGTTGGCCAGCCTCGATCCCGGTCGCGCGCAGACCATCGGGATTGAATTTTGCCGCGAGCTCAGCATAGGCGTCCACCGGCAGTTCCGTCAGAACGATCGAAGTACCTTTGGCGGCATCTTCGAACCCGCTGAAATTGGTAGACAGGACCAGACCGGGAGGAGGCAGGAGCCCGACACCGGAACCGCCGGGAAAAACCCGCTCTTGTGCAAGGCCCAACTGGACGCTTGCCAGCAAAAAAAGCGCAACGCTTAAGGCGAGGGTAACAATTCGCATCGGGTCATTCCTTCTTTCAATGAGAGAAGTAATCGCCTTAGAACGGTCCCGCAAGCTTTTGGTTTCCCTTTTGTTTTTCGTACTCCTCACGCCAGATTCTTCTGGAAGAACGCTACCGTTCGGCTCCAGGCGAGATCCGCCGCTTTCTTGTCATAGCGGGCTTCCGACGTATCATTGTTGAAAGCGTGGTTCGCGCCATCATAAATATGGATCTCGAAACTCTTGCCGTTTTGTTCGAGGGCCGTCTTGTAGGCATCGATACCTGCATTGATCCGCGTATCGAGACCGGCATATTGCAGAAGCAGCGGGGCCTTGATTTTGGCAACGTCCTCGGCTTTTGGCTGCCGGCCATAATACGCCACACCGGCGCCGAGATCAGGAGCGTTGACCGCAAGATCATTGACCATGCCACCGCCCCAGCAAAAGCCGACGACACCGACTTTACCCGTCGTCCCTTTGTCCTGCTTGAGATATTCGATGGTTGCAACGCCTTCTGCAATCGCAGTTTTTGAGTCGAGCGCGCCGATCATATCCCGCGCCTTGTCCTCATCGCCGGGCGTTCCGCCAGATGCGGAAAGAAGGTCCGGCGCCAATGCGACAAAACCTTCGAGCGCCATGCGGCGGGCAACGTCACGAATATGCTCGTTCAGGCCGCGATTCTCATGGATGACAATGACAGCCGGGAGCTTGCCCGAGCGTTCGGCCGGGCTTGCCCGATATCCCTTGATGTCTCCTGCGGATGACGAAAAAACGATGTCCTTGGTGCGAAGCCTTGGGTCATCGACCGCAATGATTCCAGCCTGTGCGGCATTTGCCGCCAGCATCGGGGCGATGACGACGGCAGCAGCTCCGGAACCGGCAAGCTTTGTCAACTTTTCCATGAAGGCGCGGCGGTCAAGCGACAGGTGGGTATATTCGTCGTAGGCCTCGACCATCGCTTGGGTGATTGTCGGCTTGTCCATAACTGTTTCCTCCAAGCTTGGAGGACGAGGCGCGCGTCCCTCGCATCAGCCCTTGGCGCGATGCGAAAGGATACCGGTTGAAAGGGCAACGCCAAGTCCGGTGATGAGTGCTGCCACAATCTCCCAGACGCCGACCGGCTCGTCAAGGAATATGGCACCGCCAAGCGCAGCCAGAACCGGCGTCAGTGCACTGAAGGCGGCTGCCTGGCTGCCACCAAGGGAACGGACGGCAATGCCATAGGCCAACATTGCTGCAAGACCCGACAGGACACCCTGACTCAGGAACTGCAAACCGAGTTCAGGCAGTGGAACCTCGCGAATCATCGAGCCGAAGGTGAGCGCGAGGCCAACGTGAATAAGGAAAGACCAGACCGCGATCAGCGCACCGCCCTGCAGTGCCGTCAAACCGGAGCGCTTGAATGCATGGGTATAGCCAGCCCAGAGCAAGGCACCAAGCGGCAGGAAGACGAAGCTGACCCAGGTGATTTCATGACTGTTCAGGGCAAGCACGAGAAGGATGGCAAGACCGGCGACAATGGAGCCAAGGCCCAGCCAGCGCGTGAGATCCGGCCGCTCGCCGAACACAACAACACCGATCAGCGCGGCAGCAAGCGGCATGGAGCCACCGAGGAGAACACCCACTGCCGAAGCGGGCGTCGAATGAATGGCGAAGGTGGTGACCTGAAAGAACAGCGCACCAGCACCACAGACCATGATCGTCACAAGGGCGAGCGGAACATCGCGAGGGATAAGTCCCGTCTTCAACCACACCGGTGCGAGGACCAATGCCGGAACACCGTAGCGGATGAGGCCAAGATCGATCGTGCCGAGATGCGTGCCGCTACTGTGGCGGGTGGCAATGATCCACGTCGCCCAGATGAAAACGGTGACCAGCGCACCCGCATAGCCTGTGGCGAGCGAATTGGATTTCCTGAATTCTGGACTGAGAGCAACCATCGGAACTTCCTTTCAAAAATGCCCGAACATCTTCGGTTGAAAGGCAGGATAGCGCCTATGGCATGAGCATGTCCTTGCAAGTTGATGCCACCATTGATACGCTTTCAGCAATATTCAAGAAGCAAAGCGCGGCAAGAAGGCACTTTATGCCAAATCTGGATAAATTCGATATTGGAATACTCGAGGCGCTGCAGGAGGACGCACGGGCGACCAATGTCGAGATCGCAGAGAAGGTGAATCTTTCGCCCTCACCTTGCCTGCGCCGTATCCGCAATCTGGAAAAGACCGGGGTCATCCGCGGTTACCGCGCGGATATCGACCGCAAGGAAGTCGGTCTCGGCTTGACAGTGTTCGTTGAAATCAAGGTCGGGCAGCACAGCCGCGAAAATTCGGACGCGCAACAGGCGGCGCTGATTGCCATGCCGGAAGTGACAGCCGCATTCCTTATCTCCGGAACCGCGGATTTTCTCGCCGAGGTGGTTGTCGAGGATCTGAGCGCCTATGAGCGGTTTCTCACTGAAAAGCTGTTGCTGCTTCCAGGCGTTGCGGACATCCGTTCGAATTTCGCCATCCGCACCGTGAAAACGGGAGCTCCGTTGAAGCTCCCGCAGAGGTAGTAGATCTGTCTCGTCAGACTACTCGCAGAACGAGATACGATTGCTGAAGGGATCGATGACCATTACCTCTCGCCCCCAATCCTGCTGTTCGATGCCGGGCTTCATAAAGCGGTAGTCTTTTCCGTGAAGTTCTTTATGCAGCGCATCGATGCCCTTCATGCGGACGAAGACGCGAGCGCCCGGACTGGCGTCGCCGGAATGCTCGCTGAGATGCAGGGTGAGTCCCGAGCGCGAAACCTGGCAATAGAGCGGGAAATTATCACCGAAGCGATGTTCCCAATCGAGCGTGAATCCTAGGAAATCGAGATAGAATTCCTTGGCCTTGGCCACGTCGAATATCCGCAGGATCGGAATAGCCGGGCCAAACGAAACCGCGGCACTCGTCGTTGGTGGCTCGTTCTCGATCTTCGCGACAAGCACGTTCCAACTGTCGAAGCCGAATCCCGCCGCGACGAGTTCCAGCCCCTCACTGTGGGAGATTTCGATATTCTTGTGCTTGAGTGCCTGGCGCAACGACTTGGCGATCGCCTTGGCGTCATTGAATGTACGCATCGTTTTCCTTCGCATCCGGTGAACGAGGAAAGTCAGTGCCCGCATTGCCGACCCGTTCACCTATCAAAGGATGAAACGACATTTTTGTACGATACATTCACCTTGAGCCGTGAGGCCCGCGAGCGGCTGGCTGCATCTGCCGCCTCAATTGTTAGAGGCGGTTTGAAGTGCAGTCAATCCGGCCTTGACCCCAGGGGCAGGACCCTACTTCGGCAGGGTATAGGCGATGACATAGTCGCCGGGTTTGGTCCCAACTGAACCGTGCCCACCGGCGACCATGACGACATACTGCTTGCCGTTCAAAGCGAAGGACATGGGTGTCGATTGGCCACCTGCTGGAAGGCGTGCTTCCCAAAGCTGCTTGCCGTTCGTGACATCATAGGCGCGCAGATAATCATCCACGGCAGCACCGAGGAAAGCGACGCCGCCGGCGGTGATCATCGGACCGCCGATGCCCGGAACGCCAACCTTGAACGGCAAAGGCAGCGGCGACGAATCCCGCACTGTACCATTCCGATGCTTCCAGGTGATCTTGCCGGTGCGCAGGTCGGCCCCGGCCACATAGCCCCATGGTGGAGCCTGGCAAGGCAGGCCGAGCGGCGATACGAACGGCCCCATGATGACCGCATAGGGGGCGCCTTCATTGCGATTGAGGCCCTGCTCACTGCCCTTGGTGTTGTCGCCGGGTGGCGGAACATCGGCACGCGGAACCAGTTTTGAGGTAAAGGCAAGATAAGTCGGCATGCCGAACATGATCTGGCGCCCGGGATCCACCGCAATGCCGCCCCAGTTGAACACGCCGAAATTGCCCGGATAGATCAGCGATCCCTGCAGCGATGGCGGCGTGTAACGGCCTTCGTAGCGTAGCTTGAGGAACTCGATGCGGCATGCCAGTTGGTCAAACATCGACACGCCCCACATATCCTTGCCCGTCAAACGCTGCGGTATGAAGTTGAGAGCAGATACCGGCTGTGTCGGAGCGGTGTGATCCCCCTCTATTGCACCCGTCGGCGCCGGAACTTCCTCTACCGGCAGGATAGGCTCGCCAGTACGCCTGTCGAGAACATAAATGTCGCCCTGCTTGGTCGGGCCGACGAGTGCTGGTATGGCGCCCGTTGCGGTATTGATATCGAGGAGCGTCGGCTGCGCAGGAACATCCATGTCCCATAGATCGTGATGAACCGTCTGGCGTACCCAGCGCAACTGGCCGGAATTCAGGTCAAGCGCAACGATCGACGACGAGAACTTCTCGACATTCTCCGACCGTCCCGCACCAAGCTGGTCCGGCGTCTGGTTGCCGAGCGGGACGAAGAGCAGCCCAAGCTTTTCATCGGCACTTGAAACCGACCAGCTGTTGGGCGAGTTGTGGGTATAGGTCTGGCCTTCCGGCAAGGGCGTCGTCACGTCAGGATTGCCTGAATCCCAGTTCCAGATGAGTGCGCCTGTATTGATATCGTACGCACGAATAACGCCGGACTGCTCATGTATCGAGTAATTATCATTGACCGCACCGCCGACAATGATCTTGCCAGCAGCGACAACAGGCGGTGAAGTGGAATAATAATAGCCCGCCGGATCGTATGGCATACCCTTTTCAAGATGCAGGGTGCCTTTGTCGGCGAAGAAGGGGCAGATCTGGCCGTTTGCCGCATCGAGGGCAATCAATCGCGCGTCAGAAGTTGGAAGATAGACCCGTTCGGCACAAGGCTGGCCGGGCTGCAAAGCCGGGTCCGCATAGTAGGAGACGCCGCGGCATGTCTGGTGCTGGCGATCGGGATTGAGCCCGACATTCGGGTCGAACTTCCACTTTTCCTTGCCCGTCGCTGCATCGAGAGCGATGGCCCAATTGTGCGGCGTGCAGATATAAAGCGTGTCGCGCACTTTCAGTGGGGTCACCTGATAGGTGGTTTCACCGATGTCATCGGGCAGTTTCACATCGCCGGTCTGGTAGGTCCAGGCAACCTGCAAACTATTGACGTTGTCTGGCGTAATTTGCTTCAGCGGCGAATAGCGCTGGCCATAGGGTGTGCGACCATATTGGTGCCAATCGTCGGCGGGAACGTTACCGCCAAGATCTGGCTCGGGTGTGATGACCTCCTCGCTGAGGTCACCCGTGATTTGCTTCGGATCCCCCATCATGGAGTAGCCGGCAACAACAAGTGCGGCGAGGACGGTGAGAAGCAGAGGAACGGCCGGGCCCCACGAAGTCCGCTGTGCGCCAGCGCCGGCATTCAGTCCGCGGCGAATCCACGGCGTCAGCAACCATAGCCCGAGCAGGATGATGACACCGCCGCGCGGCGCGAGCTGCCACCAGTCAAAGCCGATTTCCCATATAGCCCAGCCAAGCGTACCGATCACCAGGATCGCGTAAACAAGCAACGCCGACGCGCGTTTCCGGAAGAGAAGATAGGACGTGATCAGGAAAGCCAGCCCAGCGAGGATATAATACCAGCTGCCACCGAGGACCACGAGCCAGACACCACCGGCACCAAGTGCCGCACCGATCAGGAGGAAAACAAGGGCTGTCAGGGTGATTGCCATGGGGTGGGAGTCCTTTTCCAAGCTCAATCAGGATCGAATGATCTCTGACATGCGGCTGCGAACGTGCCGGCGGTTGTCAGGGTGTGCTCAAGTCAAAGAGTCGTCTCAATCAAAATGGGTATGCCGTAAATCCAAAGGACGCAATATCGCTTGGCGTATATTTCAACTTCAAGTTTAGGTGTAGAAGATTGTGCCTAAGCCCGCCCGTTCTCTTTTTGTATCGCATTTTTCTGGTTTTTCGGTACCGAATCACTACATTGGGTTCAAATGTCCGGATTGCCTGACGATATGCCGTTTTTTGACGAAGCTGATGTGCCGCCGCGCCAGCCTTCGGGCATAGCTGCACGCGCTATGCAGGCGCGTGGGGCGCCACCTTACCTGAGCGGGCTCAATCCTGAACAGCGACTGGCGGTTGAAACGACGGAAGGTCCGGTGCTCGTCCTGGCTGGTGCCGGTACGGGCAAGACGCGCGTCTTGACCTCCCGCATCGCGCACATCCTTTCGCTGGGCAAAGCCTGGCCAAGCCAGATCCTTGCGGTGACCTTTACCAACAAGGCCGCCCGCGAAATGAAAGAGCGTATCGGCGTTCTGGTTGGCGGTGCAGTCGAGGGCATGCCATGGCTTGGCACCTTCCACTCGATCGGCGTCAAGCTGCTGCGGCGTCATGCGGAGCTGGTCGGCCTCAAGTCCGATTTCACCATCCTTGACACGGATGACGTCGTTCGCCTGATCAAGCAGATCATCCAGGCCGAGGGCCTCGACGACAAACGCTGGCCCGCCAAGCAGTTTGCGCTCATGATCGACGGCTGGAAGAACAAGGGGCTTGGACCTTCCGAAATACCGGAAGGCGATGCACGCGCCTTTGCCAATGGCAAGGGCCGCGAGCTTTATAGTGCCTACCAGAACCGCCTGAAGACGCTGAACGCCTGCGACTTCGGCGATCTGCTCTGCCATCCGATCCGGATGTTCCGCGCCTATCCGGATGTGCTGAAAGAATATCACGCCAAGTTTCGCTATATCCTCGTCGACGAGTATCAGGACACCAATACCGCGCAATATATGTGGCTACGGCTGATCGCGCAGGGTTCGAAGAATGTCTGCTGTGTCGGCGATGATGACCAGTCGATTTACGGTTGGCGTGGCGCGGAGGTGGACAATATCCTGCGCTTCGAGAAGGATTTTCCAGGCGCAGTTGTGATCCGGCTGGAGCGCAATTACCGCTCGACGGCACATATTCTCGGTACTGCCTCGTTCCTGATTTCGCACAATGAAGGCCGTCTCGGCAAAACCCTCTTCACCGATGCGGCAAATCCTGAAGACGCGAAGGTCAATGTGCACGCCTCGTGGGATTCCGAAGAGGAAGCACGCGCTGTCGGGGAAGAGATCGAGCAAGCGCAGCGCAAGGGCCACAAGCTTAACGACATGGCGATCCTTGTGCGCGCCTCGTTCCAGATGCGCGAGTTCGAAGACCGTTTCGTCACGCTCGGCCTGAATTACCGGGTGGTTGGCGGCCCGCGGTTTTATGAACGCCTCGAAATCCGCGATGCGCTGGCCTATTTCCGCGTCGTGGCGCAAGGTGCGGACGATCTCGCGTTGGAACGCATCATCAACACGCCAAAGCGCGGGCTGGGCGAAGCAGCGATCCGGCAGGTGCATGATTATGCACGGGCCCGCGACATCAGCATGCTCGACGCGGCGGCCGACCTCGTCCAGACCGAAGAGCTGAAACCCAAGCCGCGCTCAGCCTTGCGCGAAGTGGTGGAAAATTTCCAGCGGTGGCAGGGGCTGATCGACACGACTCCGCATACGGAGCTCGCCGAGAAAATCCTCGACGAATCCGGCTATACGGCCATGTGGCAGGCGGATCGCTCCGCCGAGGCGCCGGGGCGGCTGGAGAACTTGAAAGAATTGATCCGCTCGATGGAGGAATATGAGTCGCTGCGCTCTTTCCTCGAACACGTCGCGCTGGTCATGGATGCCGAGCAGAACGAGAATCTCGACGCCGTGAATATCATGACGCTGCACTCGGCCAAGGGCCTTGAGTTTGAGACAGTCATCCTTCCAGGTTGGGAGGAAGGCCTGTTTCCGCACCAGCGCGCGCTGGATGAAGGCGGTCGCTCTGGGCTCGAAGAAGAACGCCGCCTCGCCTATGTCGGACTAACGCGCGCCAAGAAGAACCTCCATATCTGGTTCGTTTCAAACCGGCGTATCCATGGCCTGTGGCAATCGACGATCCCTTCCCGGTTTCTCGAAGAGCTGCCGGAAGCCCATGTGGACGTGGTTGCGGGCGGCGATAGTTACGGAGGGTATGGCGGCAGGGGCGGCGGATACGGTCAATCGCGCTTCGATCGCGCCGATCCATTCGAAAACACCTATTCGACACCCGGCTGGCAGCGCGCCCAGCAAAACCGCTCCGACGCGACCCGCAACAACTGGGGCTCGCGCTCCGGCGCAAAGGTGGAGCGCATCGGCTACGGCGAAACGGATTCAGTCCTCGGCGCAGGACGCGGTTCAGTGAAGGGCCGCACGATCGATGGCGAACTGGTGGCGAAATCCGTCAGCGAGACACCTTCGAATTTCGACGTGGGCGACCGCGTCTTCCACATCAAGTTCGGCAATGGCAATGTTTCGTCGATCGAAGGCAACAAACTGACGATCGATTTCGACAAGGCCGGGCAAAAGCGCGTGCTGGATAGCTTTGTGAAGGGGATTTGAGCTACCGCTCAGTCCGTTGCGCCACCCGAGTATAATTGATGCTTTCATATTCGGCCCTGCCCCTTACCCTCGCCTTGAACGCTTCCATGTCCCAAGCCGGCCCGGGATCAGACTTTCGACCGGGGGCGATATCATCATGACCCATGATATCCTCGATGGCATATGCGCCGCAGATGGCTTGCGCGATGGCAATCACGGTCTCGATCTGCGCGGTGGTGAAGACTTCCCAGCCGCAATCGGGCACACCGAATTTATGGCAGGCTTCGATGACTTTCGACCCATCGACGGCCGCTCCGGTCCACGACACCCAGCCTCCGGCACTCTTGTCAAGCGGTCCCCAGTTTTCGATTTCTATGCCGATAGCCGAACTGTTCAGCCCCGAATATCTGGTACCGCCCTTCCCCGTCCACTGGCTCTTGCCGGCATGCCAGGCGACAACATTGAATGGCACGCATTGCGTGACTGACCCATCGCGGCGGACGACGAGATGTGCCGAAACATTGGCAGCTTTTTGCGAAAAATACCTGGCGATATCGGCGTCCGGACCGCTCGCGGTGTAGTGAATGATCAGAAATCTGGCTTTCAATTCGCCGCCAATATTCGGCGAACCGATGAAATTCACATTCGATGTACCCGTGCCGAGCCTGTGGTTTTTAATGCGAAAATTCATGATCAAACCCCTTAAATAAAAGCGCGATCCATCCTGCATCAAATAAGATTAAATTCCTATTAGCCAATGGTATAAGATTATTTACCAAATCGCGAAAGCCAGAATGATTACTCAGGCTTACCTTTGGACCAGCTGACATTTCCCGCAAAGAGCGGGACCGTCGAGATCGACGTTTTGGCCGAGCCATCCTGAACCTGCGTGGCATGGGCAAGATAAATGAGCGTATTGTTGGCCTTGTCATAGATGCGCGTAATGACGAGCTTCTTCCAGATGAGGCTGGTGCGCTCGGAAAAAACCCGCTCGCCACCTTCGCCAAGCTCGATATCAGCGATGGTTATAGGACCTGTCTGTTGACAGGAAATCGAGGCATTGGACGGATCCTCGAACCAGTTGCCTTTCTGCAGCCGGTCGATCATACCCCGCGAGAACGATGCGAGATGGCAGGTAACGCCTTGCACCTTCGGATCGGTTACCGCATCGATGACGATATCATTGCCGAGCCAGTCGACGCCGACCTTGCCGACTTCTTCGGCCTGAGCAGGTAGGACTGCGGCGCCTAGAAGGGCCAGTGCAGCAAGGGTGCGCTTCATCAGAAAACTCCCGAGGGTTTGACGTTGGGGCAAAACACAGTTGGATACTGCGCGGAATGATTGCAAGCAAAACGGCGAACGAGTTTCAACGTTCCCATTTCGCCAGGAAATCCTCGATGCCGAGTGACTGGATGTCCGGGATGGCTTCGAATAGCGTCTCCGGAGGCCAGTCCCACCAGGCAAGTCGCTGCAGCCGCGCGGCAATCTCTTCGGGGAAGCGAAGGCGGATCAGCCGGGCCGGATTGCCCGCGACGATCGTATAGGGCGCGACATTCCTGGTCACCACCGCGTTGGCGCCAACGACTGCGCCATGACCGATCTGGACTGCCGGCATGATCACCGCGCCATGGCCGATCCACACATCATGGCCGATCCCGACGCGTTTCGCTTGCCGGCGTGCGCGAAAGACGTTGTCGATGCCCTGGTATTTGAAGAATTCGTTGGGCCGGTAGCTGATCTTGTGCGTCGTCAGCCGCTCCATCGGGTGTTCGAGTGCGTTGATGCGAACATTCGCTGCAATCGAGCAAAACCGCCCAATATCGGCATAGATACCCTCGCTGTGCCGTTCGAAATAGGTAAAATCACCGGCTGTCACATCGCGCAGGACAACGCGCTCGCCAACTTCGGTATATTTGCCGAGCTTGACGCCTTTCAGCTGCGCGGATGGATGGATGCGCGGCTGGTCATTCTGGAAGCGCGGATCGTCGTTATCGGCCATGATCTTTCTCAATTGTTCAGCCAACTCTTTTGCACAAAAAGTGAATCCGAGCCAGATCCGTCAATAAAATCAAGTCGGTCTGGCTACCCAGTCCTCAATTCACACGAATTTTGCAAGAATGCGGCCAAGGCGAGCATTAAGGGTAAACGGGGCAAACTGGTGTCGACGGCGCAAAAATATG
>CAVZLS010000020.1:0-209849 GCA_963776115.1 uncultured Alphaproteobacteria bacterium
CATCAAGGCGCGGGGATGGCTGGCCCGCTGCCACATCGCCCTGTTCAACGAGGTCGAGACGACTCGCCTTGCCAACAGTGTCGAGCCTGCGGACGCGGCGCACAAGCTCAAGGCCTTGATGCCAAGCCATGCCATCGTTGTCGTCAAGCGCGGCCCTGATGGAGCACTGGCGGTCGGCTCCGATGACAAGCTTGTGTCGGTCAACGCCCCCCTCGTTCCGGTTGCCGATACGATCGGCGCCGGTGATGTGTTCAACGCTGCATTCCTCGCCGCATTGGCAAACGACCGGACGCTTGAACAGAGCCTTGAGGCTGGCGTTCGTGTTGCGTCCAAAGCCATCTCCACCGTTCCGCGCCGCTATGATGGCGAGGATCCGCAAACGCCACCGGAGGAAGCTCGATGAGTGCCCTTGAGCTTATCAATGTCCGCAAGCGCTATGGCGCCGTCGAAACGCTGAAGGGCATCGATCTGTCGCTCGCCAGCGGCGAATTCCTCGTCCTGCTCGGCCCCTCCGGCTGCGGCAAGTCCACGCTGCTCAATATCATCGCAGGTCTTGCCGAAGCGACCGGGGGCGACGTGCGCATTGGTGATCGCTCCGTGACCGGCGTTCATCCCAAGGACCGCGACATCGCCATGGTGTTCCAGTCCTATGCTCTCTATCCGAACATGTCCGTGGCGCGCAACATCGGCTTTGGCCTTGAGATGCGCAATGTTCCTGCGGCCGAGCGCACCGAAGCCGTGCAAAAGGCGGCCAAGATCCTGCAGATCGAAAATCTCCTCGGCCGCAAGCCGTCCGAGCTCTCGGGTGGACAACGCCAGCGCGTCGCTATCGGCCGTGCGTTGGTGCGCGATCCGCAGATATTTCTGTTCGACGAGCCGTTGTCCAATCTCGATGCGAAACTGCGCATGGAAATGCGAACTGAGCTGAAGCGCCTGCACCAGATGCTGGGTACCACGATCGTTTATGTGACACATGACCAGATCGAGGCGATGACGCTCGCGACGCGCATCGCTGTCATGCGCGATGGTCAAATCGAGCAGCTTGCCACTCCGGACGAGATCTACAATCGCCCGGCCACACGCTACGTCGCCAGTTTTGTCGGTTCGCCGCCAATGAACATGCTGGATGCTACGGTCGCCGATGGCATCGCTCACATCGATGGCTCGCTCAGCGGCATCCCCCTCCCCCGGGCGTTACAGGAGACCGCGGGAAAAGCCCGTGAGGTCATCATCGGCATTCGCCCCGAGAGTTTGACCCTGGCCGCGAACACTGAATCAGCTCTTGGCATCGAAGTAAAAGTCGAAGTGATTGAATTGACCGGTCCCGAACTGGTTGTCACCTCAACGATCGGCAATCAGCGCCTCACCGCCAGCCTCCCTCCACGGTCACAAATTGGGGTTGGAGCAACGCAACGCTTCAATATCGATGCGACTGCTTTACACGTCTTCGACAAGGCGACAGGCAAGAGAATTTGATCGTGCTCTATACACTTGGGCGAGTCACCACATAGGTCGCGCAAGCGATGAAGAACAGTGCAACAATACCGCCAAGCAATGGCGTGGGTCGGGCGAAGGTGTAGAAAGTGCCAAAGCCCAGGGCCATGCCGCCGCAGGCTATCCATTTCGCGCGTTTCGATACGGCTCCGTGCTCGCGCCACTGCACCAGTGTCGGTCCAAACACCGGATGTTCGAGCAGCCACTTTTCGAAACGCGGCGACGAGCGGCTGAAGCACCAGGCGGCGATGATAAGAAAGATCGTCGTGGGCATGACCGGCAACAGGACGCCGATGAACCCGAGCGCCACCATCACCCATCCGAGCACAAAATAGATTGTCCGCTTTGTTCCGTTCATCCCGACCGTTCCCGCATGGCAATGGGGAACGGTTTATATGGCCGGGCGAAGAATGTCAGCCCAACTGTTCCAGCGAAACGTCCAGATAAATGATCCAGCCGTTCCAATAGCATCTCTGACTTACCAGAGAGGAGTTATTCTGATTTCAGTCTTGTGTTGCAGGCACTCCAATATTGCGGCCAGGTCATGCCGCGGGTTTTGTTGCTTGCCTTTGCCTGCTGCCATTGATCACCGCATTCGCTGATGCGTGCGCGGAAGGCGACCTGGGCCGGTGACAGAGGCTTGCCGTCGGCGGAAGTCGCTGCCTTGGCCACCTGTGCCTTCGTTGTCTTGCTGGTAGCAGCCTTGGTGGGTGCCGGCTCGTCCGGAACCGCTGCATCCGAATTATCGGACTTCAGACTGTCGCTGCAGGCAGAAAGGAACTGCGGCCACTTCTGGCCGTTAAGTGTGCCGGCTTCCTTGGCAGCCTGATACTGGGTGCTGCACTCCTTGGTGACGGCTTTTGCGGACATGCCGCTGCTGCCGGCTGCGGCCGTCGTCTGAGTCTTGGCCGACTTTGTCGCGGTTTCCTTTGCCGCCTTTTTCGCAGGCGCCTTCTCGGCCGGTGCAGCAGCAGCTGCGCCATCGTCGTTTTTCAGCTTCGCGCTGCAAGCCGAGAGGAATTCCGGCCATTTCTGGCCTTTGAGCGTGCCGGCCTCCTTGGCAGCCTGATATTGTGTGCTGCACGTCTTGGTAACGGATTGTGCAGTCGCCGGAAGCGTCAGAAATGCCAGGCCTGCGCCGGCAATCGCCACAGCGGCGAATGTTTTGAAACGAAACTGGTTCATCGTAATCTTCCTTGCGATAGTGTTTGCGTTTCCTCCGGGGACGCACCATGCGTTCCGGTTAGCAATGCCGCGATGGCTTCCGTCCTTGGATACATGTTGGAGCATTCCTCCGAAGCCATTGCTTGGAAGTTGCACTGAATTGTTGAAAATATTTTGAAATCAGGAATTCAGCATGTGAATGACGCATCGGGTAACCAGGTCAGCGATCGATTGCATTGCCAAGCCAGAATGCCGCGTTCACGTTTTGATTGCAATAGTGCACAGACTACTACCGTAAGTATCCCCACGCATCGAACTGAATGGGTGTTTGGTACAGCTTCTTGCCGCATGATCCTGCCCGTCAAAGTGGCAGAACGTAGGTCTGTTTCACTATCTGGCTTGGTACATCGGTTTTGACGTTCTGTATCCCATTTTTCCGTGTGAGATGCGCGGACTGAAAATGTCGGTAATCATCCAGATCGGTCACCACCACACGCAGCAGCGCGTCACTCTCTCCGAGCATGATATAGCATTCCATCACTTGGGGGAGTTGCTTCATTGCGTCCATGAAATGATCGATGGTTTCCGCGTCCTGTGCTGTCAGCCAGACCCGCGCGAACATCGACAGGCTGAGGCCGATCTTTGAAGAATTGAGGACCGCCACATATCGGTCAATAATCCCGGCCTCCTCCAGAAGTTTGACCCGGCGCAGGCAGGGCGAAGGTGACAAGCCCACCTCTTTGGCAAGTTCGACATTCTGCAGCCGTCCATCGCGTTGCAAGGCGCGAAGGATACGTTTGTCTATGTCATCCAGTATTGTTGGCATTGAATGCTAACTTTTCTCGTAGCGAAGCGTTAGATGCCAAACATTGATCGTTTATTGGTATCTTTGCAACAAAATTGCGACTTTGTTGCCCTATGATTCCAATTATGGAAACAGGAACAATGATCTTCTTCGCGGCAACGGTACTGCCCTTGATCTGCACTCCGGGGCCCGACATGCTCTTTGTGGTATCGCAGGCTCTTTCGGGAGGAGCGCCCGCCGGCCTACGTTCTACTGCGGGCATTTGCCTCGGTTACACGGTTCATTCTGCTCTCGTTGCGCTCGGCGTGGCCGCTATAGTTGCTGCATCCCCGCTTCTGTTCGAGGCACTGCGTTGGGTTGGTGTCGCGTATCTGCTCTACCTGGCTTTCCAGCTTATCCGATCTGCAATGAAATCGGGACATCTCACCCTTTCGGCCAAGCAGGCCAAGGGCCAGCTTCAGCGAGGATTCTTGACCGCATTCCTCAATCCCAAAGGCATGATGATCTATTTTGCGATTCTGCCGCAATTCATGGAGCATGACGGCAGCATCGGCCTACAGGCGCTTGGTCTCTCTGCGATCTTCATCGCCCTCTGCGGGATCGTCTACACCATCTTGAGCATCGTGATCGCCGCAATCGGAAAGAAACACAATTTCGGCGATCATCGCCGCAAGTGGGTCGAAGGGATAGCCGGCGGACTTCTGCTCCTCGCGGCTGGTCGATTGGCTGTAAATTAGGGGGCGAAGCGTATGGCGTCTTCACTTTGTCCGCGTGAAACTCACGCTTCGCTCTCTTCACAAAGTACGCGGGGGCAGATTCGCGGAAGTCTCATATTTAGCGGGGACTGGCCGTTGCTGGCTTGTTTCTGTGCGGCTTCCGGGTTCCAAGCACGTATCAGCGGGCGCAGGGTTCCGTATGTTACCGTAACGTACTTTCACTGGTGGCTAGTAACGAGCAACATTTCTGCGATCGCATCGTTAAGGTGATGCATACGCCGGCCGTATCGTTACGGACGTTCATCGGCGCACGAGCGAACTTTTGAGGGCGGGAAGGTGTCGCTCGCTTACCCGTTTTTGGCTATAGCCCAACAGGGAGTATTGAACGATGAAAATGCGCGCCTACCTCGCGGTTCTCGCCGCCAGTTGTTTCTCATTCTTTCCCGCTGCAGCCCAGGAAGTCACTGGGGCACCCGGTTCACCCAGCGCCACGTCGACGATCGACGGCCAGTCGCTGCCGGCTGCGCCGCCGGCGTTCGGCGGGACCATCAACCTGGACGCCAAGGACTCGACCCCCTGGTGGCCGCCCACCGTGGTGCCGCCGAAGGGCGCGCCGAACGTGCTGCTGATCATAACCGACGACGCGGGCTACGGCGTCTCGGGCACCTTCGGCGGCGTCATCCCGACACCGACACTCGATCAGGTCGCGGCGGACGGGCTGCGCTACACGCAGTTCCACTCCACCGCGCTCTGCTCGCCCACCCGCGCGGCGCTGATCACCGGGCGCAACCACCATTCGTCGGGCTTCGGCGTGATCGCCGAGCAAGCCACCGGCTTTCCGGGCTACGATTCGATCATCGGTCCGGACAACGCCACGATCGGGAACATCCTCAAGGACCACGGCTACGCCACCTCGTGGTTCGGCAAGAACCACAACACCCCCACCTACGCCTATTCGACCTCGGGCCCGTTCGATCAGTGGCCCTCGGGCATGGGCTTCGACTATTTCTACGGCTTCATGGGCGGCGAATCCAACCAGTGGGTGCCTTGGCTGTTCCGCGACCACACCCAGATCTTCCCGTGGGAGAGACAAGCCCGGCTTCAACCTGATCACCGGCATGGCCGACGACGCCATCAACTACCTGCGCGAGGTCGATGCCGCGGCGCCGGAGAAGCCGTTCTTCCTCTACTACGCGCCGGGCGCCACCCATGCGCCGCACCATCCGACCGAGGAATGGATCAAGAAGTTCGAGGGCAAGTTCGACATGGGCTGGAATGCCATGCGCGACGAGATCTTCGCCAACCAGAAGCGGCTCGGCGTGATCCCGGAGAACACCCAGCTGACCCCGTGGCCGGACGACCTGCCGAAGTGGGACACGCTCGACGCCGACGAGCAAGAAGATGTTCGCCCGTCAGGCGGAGGTCTTCGCCGCCTACGTCGCCTATGCCGACCACGAGATCGGCCGGGTGATCGACGAGGTCCGCAACCAGGGCAAGCTCGACAACACGCTGATCATCTACATCGAGGGCGACAACGGCACCAGCGCCGAGGGCTCGACCATCGGCACCGCCTTCGACCTGGCGGCGATCCAGGGCATCAACATGCCGGTCGCGGACCAGCTGAAGTACTACGACGTCTGGGGCTCGGACGTGACCACGCCGCACATGTCGGTCGCCTGGTCCTGGGCCTTCGACACGCCGTTCAAGTGGACCAAGCAGATCGCCTCGCATTTCGGCGGCACGCGGCAGGGCATGGCGATGTCCTGGCCGGGCCACATCACCGACGTGGGCGGCGTCCGCAGCCAGTTCCACCACGTGATCGACATCGTGCCGACGATCCTGGAGGCCACCGGCATCGAGGCGCCGCAAACGGTGAACGGCATCGCGCAGAAGCCGATCGAAGGCACCAGCATGGCCTATACCTGGGCGAAGGGAGCGCAGGACGTCCCCTCCACGCGCACGACCCAGTATTTCGAGATGTTCGGCGATCGCGCGATCTACCATGACGGCTGGATCGCCTCTACCACGCCGCCGGCCGGGCCGTGGCTGCTCGGGCTCGGCAAGCTGCCCAATGTGCTCGACGGCTACAACTGGGAGCTCTACGACCTGACCAAGGACTTCTCGCAGTTCGACGATCTCGCCGCCAAGGAGCCGGCCAAGCTCAAGGAGTTGCAGGACCTGTTCCTGGTGGAGGCCGCGAAGTACCAGGTGTTCCCGCTCGACAACTCGGTTGCCACGCGCTTCGGCCAACAGCCGAGCGCCACCGCCGGCCGGGACACGTTCACCTACACCGGCGAACTGTCGGGCCTGCCGCCCTCCGCCGCACCCAGCCCGCTGACCCGGTCCTACACGATCACCGCCGAGATCGAGGTTCCCGAGGGCGGCGGCGAAGGCGTGATCAACACGCTCGGCGGCCGTTTCGGCGGCTACGGCCTCTATCTGCTGAAGGGCAAGCCGGTCTTCACCTACAACCTGCTGGGGCTGGAGCGGTTCCGCTGGGAAGGCACGGATGCGCTGACGCCGGGCAAGCACAGCATCGTCTTCGATTTCACCTATGATGGGCCCGGCTTCGGCAAGGGCGGCAACGGTGTCCTGAGCGTCGATGGCGCCGAGGTCGCCAAGCAGGCGATCCCGCACACCATCCCGTTCGTGGCGACGATCGACGAATCCTTCGACGTGGGCGTCGACACCCGCTCGCCCGATCGACGACAAGGACTACCAGGTGCCGTTCCGCTTCACCGGCACGCTCGACAAGCTGACGGTGAAGGTCGGGCCGCCGCAGATCTAGGGTCCCGTTGCCTTGATGTGCGGGGCCTGTCACAAGCACCGTCTTCAGTGCCCCTCTCGACGGGGCACCGACCTACGGAAGGCATCCCGTATCCGCCAGTGGTGTCGCGCTGCAGTTGTGCAATGCGACTGCTTGCTTGCAATGTCACCGGCATCTGACGTCGTTCACGAGGCCTTGCTTCTTCTCTATTTGGCTGGCAAAGGTCAAGCGCTTCTTCTGGCAACCGTTTCCAACAACTTTAGATATCCCGATGGGCTCGCTCTTCTCTCCGGAATCGGCACTTTGGCCCTTCCATGATGGGTTCAGATGAAACAAGTGGAACAATCTTCGGGGCGTTCTTACTGCCGTGTTGGCAGCAGAACTGAGAAGCAAACGAACTCACTTGTTCTCCGTCCCGTGTGGGACATCATTCCGCTGTTGGCGGAATTCACTTAATATGACGGTAGTATTGTCAAATCCTTGCCGGGAGTTCCTCTCTCGTCCAGCAAAACTCTGTCTCATTCGTCCACATCCGGTGCATGATCACAGCCATTCTGCGTGCAAGTGCAACAATGGCCTTTTTCATCCCTCGCCGTTTGGCGACATTCATTGCCCAGGCTTTTAACCATGACCATTTCTTCACGTTGGTCAGCAAGGTCTGAGCACCTTCATAGAGCAAGGTTCGCATGATGCCATCACCACAAAGCGAGATTCGACCCACACGGTGACTTTCCCCGGATTGTTTCAGTACAGGTGTCAATCCAAGAACTGGACCCACTGCTTTGGATCTCTTGAAACGGGCGGGAATGTCTATGGTCGCCGTATAGGCCAGCGCTACAACGGGCCCAACACCTGGAATTGTCATGAGTCGTCGGCAGACCGTATCGTCGCGCACGATCGTCAGAAGCTTGCGATGGAGAGTAACAAAGTGTTCACGCAGCTTCCTGCGCGCGTCAAGCAGTGGCTCCATGATCTCCAGCAGGTCCGGAATATCGTCAACGAGTTCGCGGATGCGTTCCTCGTACTTGATCGTACCGACCATGCCTACTTTCAATCCGAAATTGCGCAGCAATCCGCGAATGTCATTCTCAATGGCGATGGCCTTTTCCTGTAATAACTTTCGGGCGGTAAGCAATGCACGGCGTTTCTGACTTGTCAGTGTCTTCACATGCACAGGTCGATACAGATTGACCCGCATCATCTGGGCAATGCCACGGGCATCATTCCGATCGCTTTTGTTCGGCTGCGCCTTGAGGAACGCCTTCGTGTGCCTGGTTTCAATGCAAATGACAGGGAGCCCAGCTCGGGCGAGGCCCTCGAACAGCCATTGCGACAACGGGCCAGCTTCAAGGCCAATCCGCTCAATCTGCCACTGCGGATCCTTGAGAACCTCAATCAGGTCATCCGGATGGCTGACGACTTTCACTTCCCGGCAAATCCTACCCGTTTCATCAACGATGCAAAGGGAAGTCTCTTTCACCGAGATGTCTAGGCCGACATAATGGTTCATGCTGCGCTCCTTTTCTGAGGTTTGTGACTCTTGCAAAACAAGATCACGTTTTACCAACAGCCAGAAGCGCAGCACCTCCACAACTCACCGGTATCGAAGATGGGGCTCGTAGCCGAATATCCCATCTTCGGGATCGGGCTTACCCCTCCCATTATGGGGTCAGTAGAAAGAAGTGGAACAAATCTTAGTCGCGTCCTGGTCGGTTTAATCCGATTGGCACAAGTTCCATTGTGAGTTCTCGCTGACGCGCGACTTTGTAGCGATAACAATGGCTTATCGTAGCAAAGGAATTGCCCATGAACCGACCGCTTCGCCCCTATTCCCAGATCACGCTCGATGAACGTCGCAAAATCGAGCGCTGGAATGCTGCGAAGATCTACCGCCACTTGGGAACCGCTGCTTTCTGAAATGCGATGAGGTCGAGGCCGAGTGTACACCGATACGCGCGCCTGGCATATGGTAGCGCTTCGCTCCTGCGGCCCACACCAGCGGGCACATCGAGTTGCAGCGATCGCCACCCGCAACGGTTTTAAGGCCGAGCAGATGCCCCGCATAGGCCAGCTTTACCGATAGCGACGGAACCCACTGCATCGTTTGCCATGAGGTTATATCGACGAAGATACGACCAAATCGAAATACTTCGAGATCAAAATAGATATCGAGCTACACAGAATCGCCCCCAAAGCGTGCTCAGACGATGCAACGGTACGGCTTTTGCCAAAACACTTATGAAACGGCCTGAGAGTTCCATGCATTCAATCGCTAACAGACTTGTGTCTGATCCGCTATGGGACCCTTTGTAAGTTAACGCAAAGAGGATGCTGAGGCGCTCTGACCGTGGTGGCCGAAGCTAGGTGGCGTCAAAGAACTATAATCGCGTAACGCGTACGCGTGTGCAGCACGGATGTGCCGGGAAAGAACCGGTCGGCAAAGCTTTGCTGGATCGTCAGAAAACCGATCTCATCTCTGACACCTGCGGATTCTTGATCCATCTGTGCTTTTGCGCGGGCCAAGACATCGCGCGAAAGGTACGACCAGCCCAGCGATGGCTCCACGCTTTGTGGACGCTTCATGCGTTCGCCCCGTCGAGGCCAGCGCATCGGTCAACAGTGA
This sequence comes from uncultured Alphaproteobacteria bacterium, assembly GCA_963776115.1. GTDB lineage: Bacteria > Pseudomonadota > Alphaproteobacteria > Rhizobiales > Rhizobiaceae > Phyllobacterium. The sequence goes on from CAVZLS010000020.1 coordinate 9,570, forward strand.
TGGCGATCACTCTATCACGCGCAGACCTGGCCGCCTCGGCCTCACCCGCGAACGCAGGCAGGCGCAGCGTCTTCGCGCGCTCGGATAGTCGCCCGGCAAGTTCGCCGATAGCGGTCTCGGCGTCATCGGCCGTCAGACCAATCGTGCGGGCTAGCGTGAGAAAGTCCTGGCGCGTCAGTCGGTCATCCTTGCCGTTCAGCTTCAGAGCCATCCGGTCGCCGCCGAGGCCTGGAAAGACGCGTGTGGTGACCGCGTCATAGAGCGGCGCGAAACGCACCTCCGTGAATGCCTTCGCGCCGGGTTCGGCCGTCTTGAGCATCGCGAGGTTCTTCAGGTGCATGTCGCCGTCGGCAATCAACCAAGCGAAGACGGCGCGACGAAACAGGATGTCGAGGTCCGCGGCGGGATCGGTCGACAGCGGACGCAGGCCCCGCGCCATGCGCTCGATCGTGCCATCATATTTTGCCGAAGCCGGAAGGTCCAGGATGGAGCAGAAGTCCTCCATCGCCAGACGACGGTCGTCCTGAGGGCCACGCCGGATATCGAACCGCTCGACGACAAGGGCTGGCGGCATGCCGTCGGGCATCTCGATCAAAGCCGCGTCAGGCACTTCGAACCCGGCGGCGCGTCCAAGCTCCAGGCACAGCCATTCGACAATCGGTAGAATCTCGAAGCCTGCCGTCCCTGCGGGTTTGAGAATGTGGGTGAAGGGCTGATCGATGGCGGGAACGAGAGCACCATCGGGGGTCAGGCTCATCGGCGCTTTGATCTGGACGCCCGACAGGCGCGGCGTTTCGGCGCGCGCGAAGATGCGCGCCAGGTTCTGCTCGAAGGTCTCCTCGATCTCGCCGCGCGCCGGTCCGGCATAAACGCCTGTGAATCGGCCTGCGTCGAGGAAGCTGGCCAGTGTGGTGGTGAGCACATCGGAGGGCAATGCCGCCAGTTCGTCGCGGTCCTCGACGATGACGATATTGGACATGTAGCGTCGACCCCGCCGCAGCGCCTCGCGCTCGTCGCGTTCATGGAGGACCTGGGCGAGCCAGCCCTCGGGCAACAGCGACTCGATGAACGCCGGGAGCTTGCCCGGCGTCGTCTCGCGTACCAGCGCCGGGCCCGTACGTCGTTGAGGCTTCCAGCGCCACTCGAAACCATCATGCGTCAAGTGGCCCAAAGGTTCGCCATGCCAAGCGACCAGAAGATCGAGCGCTGCCTTGTTGACTGGGACCTTGGCGGCCCCGGGCTGGGTCAGCAGGAAGCGTTCGGCACCCTCACCTTCGCGGTACCATTCATTCTCGCGCGCCAGCGCCCAGACTGCGTCGGCCGCCGCTTGTGGCGTTCCATGCTCCTCGACCAGTCGGGCGGCCATTTGGGCGCGCATTTCAACGGTGACGGCGCTGGCGTGTTCGCTTCGCAGGCGGAAGGCTTCGAGGAAGCGTTGGCGTGGTGAGGACGCAGCGACACGCAGCTCTCCCATATCGTCGCCAATTACCGCGACCGCCGTCGAGGGGTGTGTCGGGGCTTGGTTCTGAACGATCTCGAGCGAGCGCAGCCGCGTGCGCTGGTTGCGGCGACCACTGATAAACAGGCGTCCGTCTGGCGTGGGCGCCAGCAGAACCGCACTGGCGGACGAGAGATAGGCGTTGGGATAGAGGTGGTGCGCGATGCGGACGGCATGGCCCAAGATGGTTGCCTCAACGTCACCATCGTGGTCTACATAAACGCCCCGGACGAGCTGGATCAGCTCTCCCGCCTGCGCCCGCTGATGCGCCCGCTTGGCATCGATCGTCTCTCCAACAAGGTGGATAGTCACGGAATTATCCCGCATTTCAGATGCGCGTTAATCGCACGCTTCGGATGATCAGTCAAGAATTATCACGCATTTGAAATGCGGGATAATTCTCGTATTGTCGTTCCTCTCACGCCCTCTCGAGACGCTACGGCGTTTGCTGTCAGGCATTCTTGACTTCGACACCGAGGCTCATAAGCGACTGACGTGCATCTGTCATGACCGCCCACTCAATTGCTGCGCAGGCGCGGATCCGAGGGAAACAGTGAAACGGCATCGCCACGGCCCCGGCTATTTGGTGCGCGCCGTGCTGCCATCGGTTGCTGGATCGAAGTTGCTTCTTGCGCCGGCGGTGATATGCGGTGACCCTTATGAGGGCTCGCACGAAGTGGGCATGGAGAAGAAGGGATGGCAACGACTAATTCGCGCAAAACTGGCAGGCCGGCGGCGGCTACTATATAGAAGTTACAGAAGCTTATGAAAATTGGCTCGGTCCGGCGTACCGGAGAAATATCATTCTGGCGCTATCATTTTTCAGCAGCCAGACGACAAGCTGCATCGCACGGACGTGAACGGATTTACGCTCAGATTTCGGAAGAAAAATTTGCATGTTCCCCGACCTGTGAGGTCAATGCGGAGAGATTTCCTGTCCACGCGCGGTGCACGAGGTCAGCGAAGATGGTCTGGATCGCAATCGGGAGTTCTTCAATTGTCAGCATGGTACCGTGTTGTAGGCAAATTACGTTAGTTGCCTACAACAAATTCAGAAGATGCGTAACGCCGTTTACATAAGTAACGGGGGGAACAGCCGCGAATTTGGCAAACGCCGTTATGCTGGAAGCCCGCTGCAAGTTGACGCTGGCGCTACAAAGCAACGCTCAGTAATCGTCGTCAGCGGCCACTGCGTCATCCGCGAGGTGCAGCTTGCGGCGAAACCCCCAGTCCGTTCTTGTATACTTTTCGATAAGTTCGTCGAAAGCTTCATAAGATGCCTGGACATCAAATCCCTGCTTGTCCAGCTTTTCGACGATGCGGTCGACCGACTGTTCGAGATCATCTCTTCGGCCGAGGGCTACGCTGCGTGTGATGACTTCGTAGAGCAAGACGCGAGCGATATCGTCACGGCTGGGACGGCGCTGCTTTCTCAACCGCGCGCGATGGGCCCGTTGCCGCTCACGCTGCTCGCTCATACGTCTGTCGACCGGTCTGCGCATTGTTATCTCCCCTGCCCTGCTTTCGCATTGTGCTGCACGACATCGGTCAACTGCAAACGCCGTTTGTGCTGAATCGGAAATTTCGGGTTGCGCAACGGCTGTCCAGAACTCGGAATCGATAATCGCGATGACTGAATCGGAAGCTCTCCCTCTTGAATCGCATTACCGTTGAATCGCATTACCGTAAATTTTTTCGATTTACGGCAAAGCATCCACAGGCTGGTTTGGTTTTTAGAGCCTAGCCAATGCCGCACCGGGATACCGATGTGACCGGCACTCGCGTTAACGGCGTTTGCGACTGAATCGAATGGCGTCAATTTTGTAACGCTATGTGAGAGTTCTGAATCGGCGGCTGCGAGAACTGAATCGTATTACCGCAAATTGTTTCAATTCAAGATGATGTTCGGCCACATTGTTTTGACTGGCGGGCACGTCGAAACGACATCTGACAACATCGGGTAACGATTTCTGGCATGCATTGCCAAGTCTCATGGGCCCTGCTCCGCGGTTTCGATAACGGCGATGATTTCAGCGCCCTCGAGTGCGCCTCGATCGAGCAGCGTTTGCGTCAGTGCATCAAAGACGCGGCGGGTGCCTGCAAGAACTGCATGGGCGAGCGCCAGACCCTGCTGCAGGCGATCGTTGACGCACCGCGCAAGGTCAGAATTGAACGTCAGTGCGTCGGCTTCGTTGCGATACTCGCGATACCCGCAACGATGATTTGTAACCCGAGACGCTGGCGGCGTGGACAGAACCGGTGCTTTCCGCCAGTTCGCTGGTTGCCAATGTCGCAACGACGAGAGCATCGTCGTCCTCTGCTGCGTCATTGACAGCCAACGGTGAGCCTGACGCTTCGGGCGATACCGCCGCCACAGGCGCGCAAGTATCAGCCACGGGTTGGATGATCGTGCTGCCCAAACCCTGGTCCTTGCTATGCCGACCGCCGCCAGAACTGCTGTTGCCGGCGCGGCTTTTCTTTTTTGCCGCTGCACCAGGCCCGTTGCCCTCGGCCTCACGTCGCGTCTCCGCGAGCTTCTTCAACAGCTCCAGAGTTTCATCACGGCGAGCGATAGGTGGAAAAACCTGGATGATGCCCCCCGTCCATGCCGCTCATGGCCCAGCGCTACGAAAAAGCCGGCGCTGGAGGAGGTGCGCCGGGCTTCGATAGCGACCGGCAGCCTGGGAGCAGGAGTGCTGCCCGTCGGATCGAAGCGGCCCGGAAGGAGGTGAACCGATTCGATACACGCATGATAATGTTGCGCTGCACCAATTTCAAGGTCTCTTAAGGTATCCAGGCGGCGGGCGCTGCCCTCGCCATGCCTGAAATTCCGCGCGTGGGTTTGCTGTCATGTTTTTGCACAGCTTGTTAGGCGCGACAACGGTCTGGCAATCTGGACCGCCCCGAATTAGACTGCAGTCTAAACCAGAAAAACAGCTTGTAATATCAAAGGGTAACGAGGCCTGGCGTTATCTGTACAATCTACATGCTCTGCCGCACAATCGGTAGTCCCACTGCCGTGACCACATCGTACCCACATCGTATCCCGTTAACCTCAGTTGGACATTGAACAGACAGCACGCGAGGCGCTTGTTCCAGCTTCGCAATTTCACCTGCTGATCGATGAGCTGGTGCGCAATGCTGTAAATGCGGTGGGTCAAGAACCGGAACCGCTGATCCTTATCAAGGCTAACGTACGCCGCCGCCTTTTACGCGGCCCACTGCTGATCCTGGTCGTCACGGATAACGGCATCGGTATGAATGCTTCCACATTGACAAAGGCAAAGGAGCCGTTTTTTTTCGACGAAGGCCGGTGTGCATGTGGGTCTTGGCCTCACCAATTGCGTGGAAATGGTCAAAACCATGGCTGGAACCCTCAGAATGACATCGGTTGCTGGCGCTGGCACTACCGTCCGTGTTACGTATTCCCTATAGGCCTTCAGGCGTTGGCTGAGAAGCTGGGCCAGAAACCATTGCGCCATGCACACACAGCTAGCGTCTAAACTTAAGTGCACGGCATGGGCTTCAAAGCAGCTTGGGTGAGTGCGACGCCGCATTGTGGGCTCGAAGGCACCTCGAAAGGAAGCCTCTCTTGCAATCTGGGATGGGATAAAAACCCATTGTGAATCCTATGCCCAGGCTGGCAATCAATGCCGCATTGTCCAGAACCAACCACGCAAGCTGCGAGAGAAGCCTTATTGCATCGAATACACCGATGCCCACCACCTACGTCAACGAGCTTGGTTCAATCTCCGCAGCCCTGACGCTGATGGCCAAGGATCGCGGTGGCCCCAAGATCAGCTTCCAGGCGCTCCTCATTCCGGCGACCGATGCAAGCGTCGATACCGGCTCTTATCGCGAGTATGGAAACGACCGCTTCCTGGCACGGGCATTCATGAAGTATGGCTGGGATCTCTACGCTCCCGACGCCAAGACCCGCGACAACCGCTATGTGTCGCCGCTACGCGCCAGTCTCGACCAACTCAAGAGCCTGCCGCCGGCGCTAGTCATCACCGCCGAGAACGATCCACTGCGCGACGAGGGCGAGGCTTACGCAAGGAAACTGAAGGAAGCCGGCGTGACCGTCGCCGCGGTTCGCTATAACGGCACGATTCATGACTTCGTGCTATTGAACGCGATCCGCAACGTACCATCCACCGAGGCAGCTATCGACCAGATCAATGAGAGTCTGCGCCAGTATCTTGAGCCAGCGACGCACTAGCTGACACAATGACGCGGCGGTGCCCACGCCGCCGCGTCACGACCGCCGTCGATGATCTCGAATCTCTGGGTGCCTCCATCCAGTTGTTGGAGACAAGGATCCGGGCAACCGAGAATTGTCCCGGATCATCGCCCTTGAGACAGCCACGGTGGCGATAGGGGTGAACCGCCGGGGCCAGCCAACGTTCGACTACGCCATGCAAATATTGATTTGCTTAACTACGCCATCGACCCGAAGAATGTCGGGCTCTATGCCAAGCCTGATATAACGGTCGAGCGGATCGGCGACCTGCTCAAGGTAGACATCCAGCCGCTGGCCCGTTGCTGAACTTCGAGCGGCGAGAACAGTTCTGCCGCACCCTCAGGGCGACACGGTCACGCTGGCAAAGCCAGTGCCGCCATTGTCGGACCAAGATCGCAGGCGGAACGTCTTCGATCCGCTGGTGTCGATGCGGAAGCGCCAGGTCGCCTGCCTGGAGTCGCCCTGGACGATGCTGCCGAGCGTCAGGCCGGCGGCATTGGGGAAGGACATCGCTACGCCGTCCTCGCGCGTCGTATCCGTCTGCAGCAGCGTCACCCCCGAGGGTATTGCCGCGACGGCGACATGCACGCCATAGGCCTCGAAGGCCGGGTTGTCGACGCGTCCCGTGATGGTGACCGTCGAGCCGACCGGCGGGTTCGGCGAACTCGCGAAAGCGGTGAGCGAGGTGGCAGGCGTCGGGTCGCCGCGGATGATTTTTGCGGCAATCGCTGTTGGCAGGCCGAAGGACGGCGCATCCCAGTTGATCGCCTTCAGCCGGTAGACGCCGGGCGGCGGGTTGTCGATGATCAAATATTCGGTGTTGTCGTCATAGGATTGCGACGCCCATTCGCCGCACTGGCCGTGGCCGTCAGGCGTGCAGTCGGCCCGGAAGTCAGCCCAGAGATCGAGGTCGTAGGTGACCGCAGCACTGGCGCCAGAACTCGCCGCCGGCTCATCCCACGCCATGACGACGACGAGGCGGCGGGCGCCGCGCGGCACGTCAAGGTCCCACGAGCCCCAGCGATTGTTGGTGATACCGTCCCACCACGCCCAGTGTCCGCTCCAGCCGTTCGGATTGAGGTGGGCCCAATGCGCCTGGTAGTCCGACAGCCGGCCGAGGCCGAAATCGTTGCGGCCGCCGGAATTGTTGTTGGCCGGCAGCACCTCTTCTCGATGCAGCACCGTGGACGCCATGAGATGCGCCCGCAGCAATTGCGGACGGTTCCTGAAGTCAGGGTAGTGCTCCATGAGGGTCGCGGCGATGCCGCTGACATGCGGGGTCGCCATGCTGCAGCCGCTCATGCCGGTATACTGGTTGGTGGTGCCGGCGTCGGCCGACGTGACCTCGCGACCGGTGGCGACGAGATTCGGCTTCATGCGGCCGTCGCCGGTCGGCCCGAAGCTGCTGTTCAAAGCAAGCTCGCCGACCTGGTTGGCGGTGTTGTCCACGACGTTGCCGACGGTAAGCGCGTTCTTGGCGACGCCCGGCGACCAGATCGTGCCGACACCCTGGCCGGTGTTGCCGCCGCACACGATATAGGCCTGGCGGAACTCCCAAACCTTGGCGTCGAGCTTGCGCGACTCGGCGTCCGTGCCGTTCATCGAAGTGCCGGTGGCGCCACCGCTGAGGTTAAGGACTTCGGGGCGCGGCGCGCCGCAGGCCGTGGCATCGTCCATGAAGTCCATGGCGTTGCGCAGCCAGGCGTTCTGGCCAGTGTTGGCGCTGGTCCATATCTTGGCGGCGCGGATGCGGTTGCGGTCGCCAACGGCGGTGGCGACGCCGCGGAAGCGCGCCTGCGCGGTTCCGGTGCCTGTGGCGGTCGCCAGCACATGAGTGCCATGGCCATGCTGGTCGTTCCAGACGCCGGCCACGTCGCTGGTGAAGTTGGCGCCGCAGCCGTTCTTGTTCAGGTCCTGATGCATGGTCGCGGCCGCGCCGCCCACCATGAAGCCGGTATCGAGAATGCCGAAAACGGTCGACATGCCGAGGAAGCCGGCGGCGCGGATGTAGTCGACGCCGTCCGTCGGCATGCTCTCGTCGTGCCCGCCCTGAGACGGCTTCTCGATTTCGATGAAGAGCACGAAATCCTGCTCGGCCAGAGCCCGTATCTCATCGAGCGAGGCGAGCGCCGAATAGGCCGAGAGATCGGCATCGTAGGATACGATCTCGACGCCCAGTTCCTCCATCCTGCGGGCGAAGGCATTCGCGCTGTCACCGGCGAACAGATTGACGATGACCGGAAAGCGTTCGGCATCATTGCCGAAGGCCGACAGAGCGCGTTGGAGATCGGGCTCGACCTTCTGCTCGGGATGCGCATAGCCGATCGAGTGCACGCCGGGCAGCCTGAGCACCCGGTCGAGAACCTCGCGGTCGAGCGGCAGCCTGACTTTCAGGGCGTCGTCGTGGCGGCCGAGAAGCTCGACGCCGAGTTTTTGCAGTTCCTGCTGCATCGCCTCGTCGGGGTCGGCTTCCATGACGAGAAAGGCGAAGGTTTCGCCGCCGCGCCGGCTCTCTGCCGCCTTGAGCAGCGTCTCGCCGATACCGGCTTCCGGCGTGTAGGAGCCGCCGACGAAGCTCACCTGGATCCAGTCGCGCGCGTCGAAAGGCGGGCTCTCGAGCAGGCCGGCGCCGGCCTTGGGCTCCTTGCGTCCGACGGGCGGGGCGTTGCTCTCCACCAACTCACCCTTGCTGGCGTTTGCATTTTGGGGAAAGGCGCCCTTCGGAACGCTCGACTCCTGGTAACTGGGAATCTCCTTTGGACCGGCAGTTTCCTCGATGTCGAGCTTGCCGTAGGCGGCCCGATCCTGCATGCGGCGGACCTGGTCGGCCACGGCCCCGCGCAGGAAATCAAGGGTGACCGGCGCGGAATCGACCGCCGTCTGTGCCGCTGCCGGGCCGACAGGGGCGGCTACCGTCAAGAGAGTGGTCATCAGGATCGAACAAGCATCGAACGTAATTTGAGCGCGCATCGTGGGGCTCCTTACGGAAAACGAGCAGCCTGCGGATCAAGTGCAAGTCGAGTTGCAATCTAGCATACATGGAAACAACGATAAACTGCGCTTGGAAGAAGTATGCCGGAATAATGTAATGAATAGTCGGGAAATCAGGACGTCCGTCGATAGTTAAAAATAGATAGGTTGCGGACTCAATGCAAATCGGCGCCCTGCTCATATCGGAAAGGTGGCAAAGCGTGATAGCCGGCCGAGACAGCGCGCTTTGGACCGCTGCTGCTTTCGATCGCGAGAGGGTCGGACCGGCGCCAACCTCTCACCAATCCCGTCTGCGGTCCATCGCTGCTGATCCGCTTCCGCCCGGGTTCATCACCCGGTGTATCTATAGGAACTCAGGTAGAACACGTCCGTTCAAGAGTACTCCAGTCAAACTTGCGCGCCCAGTCGGCAAAACTGTGCCAGCGGACTTCCTGAAAATCCCTGTGCAAGGCGGCAATATCGACGTCGTAGCCGACGCGGTCGAACCATTCGAACATGAGTGCCGCATCCTCGCTTTGCTGGCGAGCCGCGGCGATCGGGATTTCCTGGTAGTTGATCGGGCGGCCGATGGCTCGCGAGAGGATTTTCGCCTGCTCCTCACCGGATATCTCGTCCCCGGCGAAATCGAACCGCTTGCCGAACACGTGCTCGCGCCGCTCGGCCAAGGCGGCAACGAAAGCCCCGATGTCCGCCAAGGCTACCAGTTGAAGGACGCGTTTTGGAGGCATCGCGAAGGCATGCGTGCCTTGGCGCAGCGCACCGATCGACCACGGCGCGACGATATTCTCCATGAAGGCGACCGGCGCGCTGATTGTGTAGGGGATGCCAAGCCCGGCGACATGTTTTTCGACGAGATACTTGCTTTCGAAATGCGGGATACCTGTCTTCTTGTCGGCATCGGCGACGGACGAATAGATCAAATGGCCGACGCCGGCAGCCTTCGCAGCGTCGGCGGCACGGATCCCCTGGCGGGTTTCCTCCTCCACCCCGGCCTCGTAGCTGTTGCCCATCAAAAACATCGTGCCGACGTCATTTGCAGCCTTCAGAACGGATGTCGCGTCACCGAGATCGCCAACGACGACGTCAGCACCCTCCGACTTCAACTCTCGCGCAGCATCGCTATCCGGGTTACGGGTCAGCGCCTTGACGCGATGTCCTCGGGACAGCAGTGCGCGGGCAACTGCTCCCCCTTGCTGGCCAGTAGCACCGGTAACCAGAACGCTTCGTTTGGTGGTCATGTGTCTGCTCCTTTTTGTTTCGCACGGAGCAAAGTTAGGATTTGTGACATTGGTTCATAATAGACTATAATTGGGAAACATCGTCCCAATAATGGATACAATGCTCGATCTTAACGATATTGTGGTGTTCGCTCGCGTCGTCGAGGCCGGTAGCTTCACCGCCGCCGCGCGCCTGCTGGGCATGCCCAAGACCACGGTCAGCCGCCGCATTGCCGCGCTTGAGCGTGAGATCGGGGTCCGTTTGCTTCAGCGCACGACACGCACCAGCGCCGCGGTTCCCCCAGCCGCGTGCTCGCTGGCTCGACTATACCTACATGATGCACACATTGATTTTGAATACAAAAAACAATCCGCTAAGTCATTGAAAAATATAATAAAATTAAAACAGATCAAAATAGTTGCCCCGCCAAGCCCTAAAAAGGGCCTTGTAACATTTCGTGAGGGGCCATTTCTCACGAACTTGATATGTGACTTAAGCCTTGGAAACGATTGAGCTTTTGCCATATCTCCGAGCGAACGCCCAAATGCCCGTGCAACGTCATGGTGCAGTGTCTAGGGATAATGCAACTTGAGATAGGGAGTAACATCGACTGCACTCCTGTATTGTCCCGTCGGCTGATCAAGACGGCAACTCCCGCCACCGGTCAGCAGAACTGGGAGGGGATTTGAGACCAGAAACGCACTGCCTCCCCGGCGCCTGCGTTTGTCTCTCTCCTCCCCTTTTCGGAACCCCGATGCGCCTTGATTGTCACACCTTCGTCAATTTTGTACTTTTATATTCTCCCTTGAGCTTGCCATTGTTCCCCCGGCGGCAAGCTCATAGGGCCGGAGCAGACGAAGCCAAATCCAACAGGGTCCCCAACCTGCGCTTCGCACTCCGGCCTCTTTTGGAACTCCCTTACCTTTCGGCGAATGACCATTTTGTCACGGATACTGCAATCCGGTCTAGGTATATACTCTCCCTACTGACCCAACCTTGACCAACTCGTTCCCCGATTAAGCGGTCAGCCTAATTGCGCAGAGAGGTGGAGACGCAAACGCCTCTCTCCATTTTGGCCCCTTTTTCCTTGGGACGGCTATGCTCGGCAAAATCATTCAAGCTGTGTCATGGGTAGGGCTTGTGTTGTGCCTTGGCGTGTTCGTGTGGTTTGTAGCCTCGCGGGGCGGCCATGAACCATCTACGGCACATAACGACCCCCTGAACCCGACTGAAAACTACCAAGCCCCATAAGCCCATACGCCTTTCGGTGGATGGCCAGATGGCCATTTATCCGGCACCCCAAAAATCGTGTAACCTAACCGTGCGGATCGCTGTTAGCACCCCGGTCTTGGGACAAATGTTTCCTCCGCTAAAGCGATCAGTTGGGGGGAGAGAGAGGAGAAAAGACGGGGGTTCACTATGTCCCGTTCTCCTCCTTCTTCCGCACCCCCGAGGGCTTCTTGCAGCAAGCGATATTCAATTTACTGGCGTTTTACGGTTCCAACCCAAACTGCCCCCTAGACGTAACAGACGCCATAACACCGTAGTGTCGTTTCCTTTGGGGTGTTCAAGCCGCTTTAGGAGCACCTCCAGCTTGTGGATTTGCAATATCTCATCTCCAATGAGCGACCTATTGAAAGCGACTTCATCCCCGGCACTGGCCGACAAGCCGGTTCGCAATTCAAACAGTCTCCATTGTGATTTCTCGACATTACTAAGGTGCAAATCAATCAGCGTCTTGTAGGACGCAATCTTCTCCTCGCGATTGGGCAACGTTTCTGTCCCTCCGTTCCTCCAGCCCAACCTTACCATACTTCACATGGACTTCCGACCGGCAGGGGATAATCACTAAGGGGGGTAAAACGGGGCGGGGATGCTTCCCACACTTCCGTGGACTTCCGACCGGCCAGCGGATAACAATCACGCAACGGGGAGGACTGCACATGTGGATGCAATGTATCACGCCCTATCCGGGCGACTTTGAAGGTATTCAGGACAAGTTCGAAATGGTATTCATGGTGCTTGGCGGACCCAAGGACATGGCCCTTTTCTGCCGCACCACAGACGACCGCAAGCACGAAATCTGTCTGCTCTCCCCGGCTGCCGCCTACATGTCGGCTAACCTCAAGGGCGAGTGGTGCGAGGCGCTAGACGTACATGATCATGAGTGGACCGTGCTCGTAGCAAACGGCAATGCGCGGGACCAGTTCGGCCTCCGCATCGGGACGGAGTGACAAGGGGAAATACACGCCTCGTTTCGGCCAGGTAAGCCTTCCCGAGCAACCTCCAAGCGTTCGCGCTCCTCCGAGACCTTCCTCAAGACGAGCAATGATCGAATAAAACTTCTGCAGATCATTGAGGCGCTGCGATTCCATTCGCAATCTTAACCTGGCGCGCAGTCCGATCCATGTTCATTCGCGAGGATGCTTCATTCATTGCCTTGCTCTGCGCCTCTTCCAATTTGGTTTGGTCACTCTGTTCCTCCTCTGTCCGTCTTTCAGCCATCCCGTCCTTAATCTGTACGTAAGCGATAGCTGCTTCGCCTTCAGTCCATGCAAGTGCTGCAAGCAGCACTCCTCCTCTCACGTTTCAGCCGTATCGGCGCACAGCCCGTCGAAGCGCTCCTGCCGTCCGCACGAGGCCGCGATGTCCGCAGCCGGAACCGATGGAGGAAAAGATGAGAATGATGTCCCGAACCGAACTGGCACGCTGCACGAGAAGCGCGCTGCAAATCCTGCTGCAAGTGATTGCAGCCGAACTGCCGCGCCTCAGTGAAAATTCGCCGGAGCTTCGCGCCGCTCACAATCAATCTGCAGAATGTTCGTATCGCTCTCGCGCGGCCTGATTCAGGGCGCGCTGAAAGCCTGCGGCTTAAGCACCGGCGAGCGAGTAGCTGGTGCTTCTGCCGCCGCCTGCGTCTTTGACGAGGATGCGCTGGTCAACGAGTTCGTTGATGTCGCGCAGGGCGGTGTCAGGTGAACACGTCTCAATTATCGCCCATTTGCTGGATGTGAGCTTACCTTCGAAACCATCCAGCAAGCGATTGAGAATATCCCGCTGCCGCTCGTTGATTTTGACTGCTGCATATTTCTTCCAGAACTCTGCCTTCTGAAACACGGCAGCCAAGGTTTGCTCGGCACCATCGAACGCACGATCCAGGCAGCCGAGAAACCAGTCCAGCCACGCGGTAACGTCAAGATTGCCTTTCTGCGTCGCCTCAAGCAGATCATAGTAAGCCTTCCGCTCCAGGCGGATCTGCGCGGACATGCTGTAGAAGCGCTGCGGACTGTCTTCGGAACGGGCGAGCGCCATATCGGCGATGGCGCGCGCGATACGGCCATTGCCGTCATCGAACGGGTGAATGGTGACAAACCAAAGATGCGCGAGCGCAGCTTTTATCACCGGGTCGGTATTCTGCTCGCCATTGAACCACTCCAGGAAGGATGTCATTTCAGAATGGAGCCGTTCCGCGGCTGGCGCTTCGTAGTGAACCTTCTCACGGCCATAGGCGCCGGAGATAACCTGCATCGGTCCTGATTTTTCGTCGCGCCATGCACCGACAATGATTTTACTCATGCCGCTTCGTCCCGTCGGGAAGAGCGACGCGTGCCAGCCGAAGAGCCTTTCGGCTGTCAGCGGGTCTTTGAATTTTTGCGTCGCGTCGAGCATCATCTCGACAACGCCTTCTACGTTACGGTCGGCGAGCGGCAAAGCGCCTGCGTCCATCCCAAGCCGCCTCGCGATTGAGGATCGCACCTGGTCCTTATCGAGGATTTCACCCTCGATTTCGCTCGACTTGAGCACGTCCTCCGTGAGGGTTGAAAGAACTGCCTCCTCTTGCAGAGGAAACCCAAGCGCCTGCATACGCCCGATAAGCCGCCCTTGCCGCAGCCGGACAGCGGCTAGCAGCTTGGCAAGGCCGTCCTGGCTCCATTGGAAATGGGGCCACTCCGGTAGTTCGTGGATATATGTCGGCATAATCTCCGCACCTCTTGCGGGGATTATGCCCGTTATTCACCGCAGAGGCAATCTTTTTCTCCGCAGATTATGCGGAGAATAGCCACCGTAATCTCCGCATCGTGCAAAAGGGCGGTTAAGGTGAACTGCAGAAGGCTTGTGCGGCAGCACAAGCACGCCGTTCAACGCTTGTTCGATCTTCTGGGTACGGGACTTGACGTGGTCTCCTCGCCACAAGTCCAAAAAGGCCACTTCGAAGAACCGCGGATTCCTGCGGGTTACAGCGGAGCGGTCCTATGTGGCACCGAGGTAATGCGCATGAATGTCCTCACAGGCGAAACGCCTTTCAGGCGCGCCTACATCCGTTCCGTCATCGATCAGGTTGAAGTCGACGACACGGAAATCCGCAGGCCTGAAGAACGATCCGCTGTTTGACAGGCACTATAAGGCGCACGGTCTAACGGAGGCCGCTTGCGAGCGTCACGGATGGGCAAGAGTATGTCCAGTCCGGGCCGACGCGCTGGAGATGGCAGATTACGGCTAAAGGACAATTTGTCCTGTGTGAATCACTTGGTCATCGAGACGAAAAACGCTAAAGCGGTACGATTGGTAAGAGCTTGGTTTCTAACCGTTTTTCCTATAAACACCCGTTCGCTTCATAATAAATTTACGGCTTTGTCTTTACATTGTGCGTACAGACAGTTATCTACAGAGCCTGTAGGAAAAATAAGCCCATTCAAATTAGAACAGATTTGATTGGTGGAGGCGTGAAATGTCAGCTTTGAAAAAGACCGAGAAAATTAATCTCCGCATGGATGCAGACGCTCATGATACGATCAGTAGAGCAGCCGAAATCTGTGGCAAATCTCTCACTGCGTTTATGACTGAGGCCGCCGTCTATTCCGCTCAAAAGGAGCTGCTCGATCAACGTTTTATCGGCGTGGATGCGAGAGTTTTTGACAATGTTAATGAGCTTCTTTCAAAAGACGGTAAGCCCAATAAAGAGTTGGTCAAGCTATTCAAGAGCAATATCGCTTGGATTGATTAAACGTGCCATTTCGTAAGCCCGCTCCTTTAGCTGAAGGCCACAAGGTAGACGGGTTTTCAAGCGGGAAGCCTATGCTTGACGATTGGCTGCGGGACATGGCTCTTTATAACCAACAGCAAGGGTACTCACGAACGTTTGTGATAGCTGACGAGGCTAGTGTAGTCGTTGGCTATCACTCTCTTTGTGCTGGAATGATAAGCCGTAATGACACACCCCGACAGATAAAGGGAAAACAGGCACCAGCACAAATTCCTGTAGCTCTTCTAGCGCGACTAGCAGTAGATGCAAAATACCAAGGTCAAGGACTAGGGGCGGCACTTCTCAAGAATGCACTCCTAAGTGTAGTTTCCGCTGCCCAAGCGGTCGCATTCAGAGCAGTGATGGTTCACGCGCTTGATAAGGAATCAGAGACGTTCTATCGAAAATTTGGTTTTGTGGATGCCAAGGGGATAGAGGGAACGCTTCTCCTGCCCACCCAAGAAATAATGGCATCTCTGCCCGCATAAAGCTGTTTTTCCGGGTATCTCAACTATAGCCGTGCTTTAGCTTGAATGCGTCTAACTCCCGATCAAGCTCGGCTTCGGTAGTGTCATCCTCCGATGGTTTTTGAACATTCGGTGAAATCAAAAGCGAGCCATCGACTTCGAGCTTTATCGTTACCCCATATCCGGATCGTCGACAACCGGAAGGGTCCTCTGCAACTGTGCGCAGGGCGTTCAACACGACAGACTTTTCATGCAATAGCTGAGCCTGGCCATCCAGAATGCCAATACCAAGCGGTTCGCGACGCGTTACACGCCGCTTGCCATCAAATACGAAAACCGAGCTCCCGGGATTTCATCTGCGCCCGATTTGAGCGTCCAGCTGAAGTCTGCAGGAAATTTCGAGAACCGAAAGAAACAAGATTCAATCCGCCATACCCTATGCTCCGATGTCTTGGGCGCCAGTCACATCAAGTCTGTTTCCCCTATCCTCCGTGTTCCAGACCCGATCCCTGGCCCGCTCAAGCCAATCATCCGCACTCCCTGAAAGGGTTGAATGCATCAAAATAATGGTTTGAAACATCAATAAACAAGTCGTACAAAGTGAATATCATAGCTAGTGTAAGATAAGCGATGGTTCAATCGTGATTACTGCCCCTCAGCTACGGGCCGCCAGGGCCCTTCTCGGTATCGACCAACGCCAACTGGCAGAGCTGGCAGGTGTTTCCGTTCCGACGATCCAGCGCATGGAAGCAAGCGGTCATGTGATCCGTGGCAATGTGGACACGCTGATGCGGTTGCTTGCCGCACTCGATGCCGCCGGGGTCGAGGTCATCAACGAAGGTGCGGTCAGCGAGGATGGCGGACGTGGGGTGCGCCTTAAGACACAGACCCACATCGCACCCTTCCGCCGCAGGAGTTCGAAGCGATCCGGGGCTGTGCGCGGCATAGTCGCGCCAAAATGACCCCCGTCGCACTTGTTCTGTGGTGCATTGCTGCTTTTCTGGCAATATCGGTCCTTGCTGTGACGATCTCGCGATCGCCCCGAGCGACGCCGGTTGTTTATGGGGCGAGCATCAGTGTCTCGGTGGCCGCGCTTGCAACCGGCATGTTCCATCTGGTGACAGCCGTAACGTCGGCCCCGCTGCCAGCCCTCGTCCTGCCTGTTGGCCTGCCGTGGCTGGGCGCGCATTTTCGGATGGATGCACTGGCCGCCTTCTTCCTTGTTGTCATCAATCTCGGTGGTGCAGCGGCCAGCTTCTACGGCCTTGGCTACGGCCGTCACGAGACCGCGCCGCACAGGCTATTGCCGTTCTTTCCGGCCTTCCTCGCCGGCATGAACCTCGTCATCCTGGCTGCCGATGCCTTCACCTTCCTGCTCTCGTGGGAATTCATGTCGCTTGCGTCATGGGCGCTGGTGATGACGCATCATCGCGAACGCGACAACAGGAAAGCGGCATACGTCTATCTCGTCATGGCAAGCTTCGGCACGCTGGCCTTGTTGCTTGCTTTCGCCCTTCTCGCCGGAACAAGCGGGAGTTATGATTTCGACACGATGCGCACGGCTGGCCACACGCCGGTCGCGGCCGCCTTCGTTCTCATCCTCATGCTGATCGGTGCCGGATCGAAGGCCGGACTTGTGCCGTTACATGTCTGGCTGCCACTTGCACACCCAGCTGCGCCAAGCCATGTCTCGGCCCTGATGAGCGGTGTCATGACCAAGGTCGCAGTCTATGGTTTTATCCGGGTCGTTTTTGATCTGCTTGGCGAGCCAGCATGGTGGTCAAGCATGGTCGTGCTGTTGCTCGGTGGTGTCACGGCCGTCGTGGGTATCCTGCATGCACTGATGGAGCAGGATCTCAAGCGCCTTCTCGCCTACAGCACCATCGAAAACATCGGCGTCATATTCGCGAGCCTCGGCCTCGCGCTCGCCTTTGAGGCAAACGGCATGAAATGGGCGGCTGCCCTGGCGCTTGCCGCGGCACTGTTCCACGTCCTCAACCATTCCTTTTTCAAGAGCCTGCTCTTTTTCGGTGCCGGGGCCGTCCTTGCCGCGACAGGCGAGCGGGATATGGACAAGCTCGGCGGCCTCATCCACCGGATGCCGTTCACCAGCTTTGCTTTTCTGGTCGGCTCCGTCGCGATCTCCGCCCTCCCCCCGTTCAACGGATTCGTTTCGGAGTGGCTGGCCTTCCAGGCGATCCTGCAAAGCCCTGATTTGCCACAATGGGGGCTGAAGATCATGGTGCCGGCCGTTGGCGGTCTGCTGGCGCTGTCGGCGGCACTTGCCGCCGCCTGTTTTGTCAAAGCGTTCGGCGTCACGTTTCTTGGCCGCCCCCGGACCCTTGCCGCCCAACTAGCCCACGAAGTCGACGGCTTTTCGCTTGCGGCCATGTTTGTGCTTGCGGCCCTGTGTCTGCTCGCAGGCATCCTGCCCGGCATTGTCATCGACGCCCTTGCACCCGTGACGCTCGCGCTTGTCGGCGGCCGCATGCCGGTACAGACCAGTGTGCCATGGCTTTCAATCGTACCAATCGCTGAAGGCCGCAGCTCCTATAACGGGCTGCTCGTGTTCCTGTTCACCGCGTTCTCCGCGGTGCTCGCCACTTACTTTGTCCATCGCTTTGCCTCGCGGGCGCTGCGCCGTGCACCCGCCTGGGACTGCGGCTTTCCCGAACCGGGCCCGCAAACCCAGTATACTTCCAGCAGTTTCGCACAACCCGTTCGGCGGGTGTTCGGCACGCTCGTCTTCCAGGCGAAGGAAACGGTCGAGATGCCCGCACCCGGCGATCCAAAACCGGCACGGTTCACGCTCGACCTGCGCGATCTGATCTGGGACGGACTTTATGAGCCGATCGCGGGTGCTGTCTGGTTTGCCGCAGAACGCCTCAACCACCTGCAGTTCCTGACCATCCGGCGATATCTCAGTCTGGTCTTCCTCGCCCTCGTCATCCTGCTTCTGGTGCTCGCGATATGGTCATGATCTTCGATCTCCTCGCTCAGGCCGCGCAGATGGCGATCGTGCTGTTGCTCGCGCCGCTGCTCACTGGCTTTGTGCGCAAAATCAAGGCGAGATTGTTGCGGCGGCAAGGCCCGTCCGTCATCCAGCCCTATCGCGACCTGTTGCGGCTGCTGCGCAAGGAAGTCGTGCTGGCGGAGAATGCGTCGTGGCTGTTTCGTGTGACCCCTTACCTGATTTTTGCCGTCACATGGGTCGCCGCCTCGATCATCCCCACTTTTGCCACGGGGCTCATGTTCAGCTGGACCGCGGACGTGATTGCAATTGTGGCCTTGCTTGGAAGCGCACGCTTCTTCCTGGCCCTTGCCGGCATGGACGTCGGTACGAGTTTCGGCGGCATCGGATCAAGTCGCGAGGTGATGATCGCAACGCTGGCGGAGCCCGCCATGCTCCTTACTATCTTTACCCTCGCCCTGGTCGCCGGCTCGACGCAGCTTTCAACGATTGCGGACGTCATGATCTCTTCGCATGTCGGCCTGCGTGTTTCGCTCGGAATGGCGCTCATCGCGCTCATCATGGTGGCAATTGCCGAGAACGCCCGTATTCCCGTCGACAATCCGGCAACGCATCTCGAACTGACCATGGTGCACGAGGCGATGGTGCTCGAATATTCCGGCCGTCATCTGGCGATGATTGAATTTGCGGCGTTCCTCAAGCTGCTGCTCTATATCTCGTTGATCGCCTGCATATTCCTGCCCTGGCAACTGGCAGTCCCGGGCACCGGAGCCACGGCCTACATTCTTGGTATGGTTGCGTATCTCGCCAAGCTCGCGGTTGGTGCGGTTCTTCTTGCCCTGTTCGAGACTGCGACCGCCAAGATGAGGGTTTTCCGCGTACCCGAATTCCTTGGCGCGGCTCTCATGCTCGGCATGCTTGCCACCCTCCTGCTGTTCGTTTCAAGGAGCCTGTAATGAGCGGCGGCCTCACCTTCGATATCGCCCATTTGCTCGCCGGTGGCCTCGTCCTGGTCAGCTTCATGATGCTGTATCAGGACCGTCTTTATTCGCTGCTCAACATGTTCGCGCTGCATTCCTTGGTGCTGACGCTGTCGGTGGCCTGGCAGGCTTACGTCCAACACGCACCGCATCTCTACGTGACGGCCGCAATCGCCCTCGGCTTCAAGGCCATCATCATTCCCGTCGCGCTGCACCGCATGATCCGAAGATTGGGCATTCACCGCGAGATCGAGACGGTCGTTGGCATTGGTCCCACCATGTTTGCGGGCATGGGGCTGGTTGCACTTTCCATGGTGGTGATGTTGCGGGTTACGCAAGCCGCCGATCCTCTGGCGCGTGAAGACCTCGCCTTCGCCCTGGCGGTTTTGCTGCTTGGCCTGCTGGTGATGGTGACGCGCCGCAACGCAGTCAGCCAGATTGTCGGATTCATGTCGCTGGAGAACGGACTGGTGCTTGCCGCCACCGGTGCCAAAGGCATGCCGCTGGTCGTCGAGATCAGTGTGGCCTTCTCGATTCTGATCGCCTTCATCGTCATCGGCGTGTTCCTGTTTCGCATCCGCGAGCGCTTCGATACCGTGGACGTCCGGGCGCTCGACGATTTCAAGGGGAAACGACGCAGATGAATGCGCTCGCGTTCGATCCGGTGACCGCCGTCCTTGTGATACCAATCAGCGCTGCAGTACTCCTGGCGCTGCTCCCCGGCTACCGCATGTCAGCCCGCCTGAACGTGTTTGCCAGCCTGTTGACCTTCGTTGCGGCGCTGTTCCTGTTCGTCACCGAGCGGCCACAGCCGGGCCGATATCTGCTTATCGACGATCTCAACATCGTCTTTATCGTACTCAACACCTTTGTCGGCTTCACGACCAGCGTCTTCAGCGCCAGTTATATCGCGCATGAACTGGAAACCGGCCGGCTGACACCGGCGAACCTTCGTTTCTATCATGCCATGTACCAGATCATGATGTTCGGCATGAACCTCGCATTCGTGTCGAACAATATCGGCCTGATGTGGGTCGCCGTGGAACTCGCCACACTCACCACGGTCCTGATGGTCGGCATTTACCGCACGCATGAAGCCCTGGAGGCGGCCTGGAAGTATTTCATCTTGGGCAGTGTGGGCATCGCCTTTGCACTGTTCGGTACCATCCTCGTCTACATGGCGGCGCAGCCCGTGGTCGGGGAAGGCTACGACGCCATGGCCTGGACACTCCTGATCCAACACGCCGCCGCATTCGATCCGGCCCTTCTGAATGTCGCCTTTGTGTTCCTGCTGCTCGGCTACGGCACCAAGGTTGGCCTCGCCCCCCTACACGCCTGGCTGCCCGACGCCCACGCCGAAGGACCGACACCGATCTCGGCGGTGCTGTCGGGCCTGCTTTTGAACGTCGCGCTCTATGCGGTCCTGCGTTTCAAGATTTTGATCGCCGCGAGCCCGGACGCGATCGCGCCGGGGCCCTTGATGGTGACGATGGGGCTGACGTCGCTCATATTCGCGGCCTTCATGCTCTATCGCCGCCGCGACATCAAGCGTATGTTCGCCTATTCCTCGATCGAGCACATGGGTATTATCGTTTTTGCTTTCGGTATGGGCGGCCCGCTCGCCAATTTCGCCGGACTGCTGCATATGGTGATGCACAGCCTGACCAAATCAGCAATCTTCTACGCCATCGGTCATATCGCCCAGATCAAGGGCACACAGAGGCTCTCGAGCATTCGTGGCCTCACCGAGAGCCATCCCGGTCTCGGCTGGGGCCTGGTGATCGGCGTCGTCGCCATCGCCGGCCTGCCGCCGTTGGGAATATTCATGAGCGAATTCCTGGTAGTGAGCTCCACATTCGCCAGGCAGCCATTGCTGGCGATCCCGCTTGTGTTCGGGCTTCTGATCGCCTTTGGCGCATTGCTGTTGCGGCTGACCGGTGTCGCCTTCGGCCAACCACGGGGCAGCACAGCGCCGGTTGAGGGGTCCTACATGCCGATGTACTCCCATCTTGCGCTGGTGCTCGGCGGCGGCATCTATCTGCCGCCGCCGCTGGTCGCCTGGTTCCAGCATATCGCCCACCTTCTAGGATGACGGAGGAACCATTCGACATGCCATCACTCATCGATCTCATCCTGCAGGGCAACCCGGTTGAACAGCATCGTCCCTGGCCGTGTGCCATCGTCGATCAAACCGGCTGGTCAGCTGCGGCAGGTGCGCTGGCAGATGGTCACTGGACCCTGCTTGGTCTTTGGGGAGAAGCGAACGCCGTTCACATGGCGCTCCTCGAAGAGCCAACGGCTACAGTCGGGATCATCCGCCTCCAAGACCTTGAGAACAGTTATCCCTCCATCGCTCGATATCATCCGCCCGCGCTTCGCCTGGAGCGCACAATCCGTGATCTGGTCGGGCTCGAACCACAGGACATTCCTGACCCGCGTCCATGGCTCGATCACGGCCGTTGGGGCGTGCGGTGGCCTTTGGGGCATCGCTACGAAGCGCCATCCAGTTCACCCTCTTATGAATTCCTGCCAACCGAGGGACAAGGCTTGCACCAAATCCCGGTTGGCCCGGTGCATGCGGGTATTATCGAACCTGGACATTTCCGGTTCACCGCAAGCGGCGAGACCGTGGTCCGTCTCGAAGAGCGTCTCGGATATGTGCACAAGGGGATCGAGGCACTTATGGCGGGCGTGGATCTCGACCGGGCGGTGCGCATCGCCGGTCGAACGTCGGGCGACAGCACGGTCGCCTATGCCTTTGCTTTCTCGCGAGCCGTCGAATCGGCCTTTGAGCTTGAGGTGCCGCCACGGGCCCTCTGGTTGCGGGCGCTGATGGCCGAGCTGGAACGGCTGGCCAACCATCTCGGCGATATTGGTGCCATCTGCAATGACGCGGCCTTCGCGCTGATGCATGCCCATTGCAGCGTGCTGCGCGAGCGTGTGTTACGTGCTGCCAACACCGCGTTTGGCCATCGCATGATGCGGGACTGCATTGTCCCAGGCGGTGTCACAGCTGATTTGAACGATGAGGGAGCTCTCGCCCTTCGCACACTCACCACAGCGATCAAACAGCGGTTCCCGCCCTTGGTCGAACTCTATGACAATACCGCATCGCTGCAGGATCGGACCGTCGGAACAGGTGTGCTGAA
Source organism: uncultured Alphaproteobacteria bacterium (assembly GCA_963776115.1). Classification (GTDB taxonomy): domain Bacteria; phylum Pseudomonadota; class Alphaproteobacteria; order Rhizobiales; family Rhizobiaceae; genus Phyllobacterium. The sequence continues at coordinate 32,110 of CAVZLS010000020.1, forward strand.
GCCTGCCCTTGCCCGCCAATACGGCGCGGGCGGTTATGTCGGGCGGGCTTCCGGACGCAGTTTCGATGTCCGCCGTGTTCTTTGCTATCCGCCCTATGACCGCCTGCGCTTTGAGGTGCCCGTCCTCAACGAGGGCGATGTCAACGCCCGCATCTGGATTCGCATCCGCGAGGTCGAGCAAAGCCTGTCGCTCATCGAGCAGATTCTGGAACAACTGCCGGACGGCCCGGTGCGTGCCGGAGTTCCGGACGCTCACCAACCGCGAGAGGGTCTGGCTCTTGTCGAAGGTTTCCGGGGCGACATACTGGTCTGGCTGCGTCTCACCGATGACGGCAAGATTGACCGCTGCCATTTGCGCGATCCGTCCTGGCTCCAGTGGCCGCTTCTCGAAGCGGTGATCGAGGGCAATATCGTCGCCGATTTCCCGCTTTGCAACAAATCGTTCAACTGTTCCTACTCCGGTCACGATCTATAAAGGCAAGCCGTCATGCGTAAACTCTTCTTCGAAAGCCTGATCCGGCCGCCACTGACAGAACAGCTGCCACAAGCGGATGACGCATCTCTCATCGCGCTCGCTGTGGCCATCGACGAGACTGCCCGCAAGCGTCTGGGCCGCAGCCTGTCGATCCGCGCGGTGGATGCCGGATCGTGCAATGGCTGCGAACTGGAGTTACACGCCCTCAGCAACGCTTTTTACGACATCGAACGCCTTGGCATCCGGTTTGTCGCCTCGCCCCGGCATGCCGATGTGCTGCTCGTGACCGGGCCGGTAACCCAAAACATGCGCGAGGCCTTGCAGCGAACCTACAATGCGACGCCCAATCCCAAATGGGTCGTTGCCATCGGCGGCTGTGCCCTTGACGGCGGTTGCTTTGCGGGCAGCTACGCTGTTGTCGGCGGCGTGTCGGAAGTCGTGCCGGTCGATCTCCACATTCCTGGTTGCCCGCCGCCGCCGATCGACATCCTGAAGGGACTGCTTGCACTATTGCAACATATCAACATGAGGACCGGGGTTCCGTGAGGGCGGGATCAATGATCCGGCTGTTCCAGGCCAGGCTTGTCGCGGCATGCGCAGCTCATGGCCGCTGCACTGGCGACACTTTTGGTTTTTTTGGCACGCTCCGGATTGATCGCTCCAACCCTCGCGGAGATATGCCCTGATACTTAGGCATTGCCGGCTTCCGCTTCGCAGGCGAAACTATTGCTGAAGTTCTGATTTGAAGCGCGCAATCCACTTGGCTGCTTCGGCTTGAGCCTGTTCACGCGTTCTGAATGGCCCGATCAATTCATGCTTCGCACCGTTGTCATAGACCTGAACATAATGAAGGCCATTCGCCTTGACTATGCCGACTGACGATGGTGCGGGTGATTTCCTGTTCGATGCCGTGCCTTCAGCCGTTGCGTCGTTGGTCTCAAGCTCTGCCGTGACAGGTTCTGCCGGACTCTCCGGCTTTCCGGCAGAGGCCTCCCGATCGATTTCTGTTAGCTGATAGGCGGTCAAATCGACATCGCTCCAGATCGAGCCTGCAGGTGCCTTCTGGCTTCGGCGGCTGTGCTTGATCTCGACTGCAAACGGCCGTTTCTGTGGCTTCATCACGTTCCTGTTGTTCACTAGCGCTGTGAGGGCGGTAAGTTGTGTATCGAGACGGGTGGTCGGCTGCTTCAGCAGCCTGGATCAGATTCGGCCCTTTGCTTGTACGCTTCCAGTATGTTCAGGAGCTCGGCAAGTTCCCCAGCATCCAGCTGGTTCATGCCAATGATGGTCCGGCTGCCCATCTCTGCCACCCGTTCGGTTTGCGCGTCGATACTTGTCAATGTTTTGTTCGGCTCTTGCTGTGCTTTGTATCGTTGAGTCATGAACATATGATAACGCCCGCCTTTCTTTCTGCCAAGAGGGGCACCAGTTTTATCATTTCATATTGATGTTTTATACATCAATGATAGGGTGGTTTGTATGTTTGTTCACCTATCAACATGGATGTCATTGTGATTACAGCAAACCAACTTCGGGCGGCCCGCGCGCTTCTCGGCGTCGACCAGAAAGCCATGGCGGAAATGGCCGGCGTCTCCTTACCTACCATACAAAGAATGGAGGCCAGTGAAGGCGATGTCCGGGGTATCGTCGACAGTCTGATGAAAGTCGTCAATGCACTCGACCGTGCGGGAATCGAATTGATCGGCGAGCATGCACGCAGCGATAGCGGCGGTCGAGGGGTAAGATTCCGCCATCTGCGGCAAAAACTCAACTAGATGCCGGGCCGACGAATATGCGTTGCCGCTTGTGTTTGAGGCGGTGCTGTTGATCTTTCGGCTCGCTTGGATGCGGCGATCACCGATATTGAAGATCCGCTCGACCATCTCCCGTTGCTCCTGATGCAATAGTCCGCCTTCTTGACTGGCAGAGACCAGGAGCTTCAGTTCTTCCGGCGAGTGCAAAGATTCTTCACCGGTTCCGGCGCGCAGACCGCATAGTCGCAGCACCAGATTGCCGAGGCCGTTCAAACTGACAATCGCCAGCTTAAGCAGCAACAGGAACAGACCGAGCGGTCGCACAACCCAAAGGGCGGTGCCTTCGCTACGCTGGAGCGCCAGGCTTTTCGGGGCACGTTCGCCAAGAAGGATGTGAAGCGCCGTGATGATGACGAAAGCAGTCGCCACGGCGATGGTGTGGGAGCCTGCTGCCGCGAATGGCCCTGGCAATCCAGTCAGAAGGGGCTCGATAATATGAGCCAGAGCGGGCTCGCCGATCCAGCCGAGCGCCAGCGAGGAAATGGTGATACCGAGTTGTGTCGCTGCCAGATCCGCGTCGAGATTTTGAACGGCCCGCTGGAGAGCTGCTGCGTTCGGCCATCCGGCTGCAGCCAGTTCAACCGCCCGGCTTCCGCGAACAGCAACCAGGGAAAAATTCGGCGGCAACAAAGAAACCGTTTGCGGCCACGAGCACGAGGACCGACAGAATGCCAAGCAGGTCGGTCAAACTATTATTACCTGTCGGCATCGTCTTCTCTCTCCGATGTAGTGTCTGCGCCTTTGAATAGCCGCAACTAACAGCATCGCGAAAGTACGAGCGCGATCGCAGTTGGCAGCGGTAACTGTTATTCGGCCTTTAAATGCGTAGGAGAATCAATCCCTTTTGTGACATCATCGCCGCGTTCATTTTGCCGGAAAAATCTTCACAGGAGCAAGGACGGCAATTACGTCATCGTGTGGGGTCTGAACCCAAATAAGCACCGAACAATTGGCCGCATTATGGGGTCGTTATTGGATGCGCAAACCGGGGTCAATCGGCGCGTGGGTTGCACGAACCGTCGCGCGGCTTGCTTACCAGCGGTTTAATCGTCTTGAGGCGAGCCATAGGTGTCCCTCTTGCTTTCCAGCAAGCGTCACGGTTGAGTACCTTTAAACAAAAGCAAGGGAATGCAATGCACACCGTAGTTTCGTGGGACATCTCCGAGGGTCCAAAACGCGCAGAAATTCATGATCGTCTGGAAGCCGTTTTGCAGCCATATCCTTGGGTGCGACCGTTGACGACCTTCTACATAATTAAGACGACGGCATATGAACGCGAGATCATCTATGCAGGTTTGGCTGCCGTAGTGAAGCAGTATCCGGATCGTGTTGGCTATGTCGTCAGTCCAGCTATGGCGGGTTCTTATGCTGGGACGTTACCCCAATCCATTTGGAACCGCATAAATCAAATCACGGCATAGTATTTCAGCATAAGAGTTACGATCATCGGCGACCTTGCCTTCGAAACGCGCCTTGGAAAACTTCTCATGCGGTGCATTCGCCCTTGCCCGATAAGCGATTTTGCGAACCGATGACCAAAACCGATGCGTCCATGGCCACCACCGATAGTGAGCATCGTAGACCTACAACATCCCGGTAGAATTCGAGTGACTTAGCAAGATTCGATACCCGTGAGATGGGTTTCATAGAGGTTGATCGTGACGATAGCCTTCTCTTTTCAGGAAGAATTCGCGAAGCCAGCAAAACGCGGCGCATGCACGCGCGGTCTTCGCACCGAACGAACCCTTGCGGTTGTCCAATTTCCGCATGGGCTTGGTCGCAGGGGCGCGGTTGCTGGGCCGGGTTGCCGATCATCCAAAGCTCGAGCACGCTGATCGATGAGCAGCGAAACCGCGCTTCTGAGCATTAAACAACCGCAGACGCGCTACCGCGATGGCTCCCTGACACCACTGGAGGTGGTGTCACAGGCCTTAGATCGGTTGGATCGAATGGAGCCTAGTCTGAATGCGGTCGCCTATAAAATGGCTGATCAAGCGCTCGCAGAGGGAAACCGTCTAACCGCGGTCCTTCGCGAGGACCAGGATCCAGGCCCGCTGCATGGGATTCACGGGATCATCGAAATGATGCGGGATGATCCCGATCCGGATTGGGCAATGCCGGACGCGCGATGTTATCGACTAACTGGGGGAACGAGGCGCAACGACAACGGAAATGAAGCGCACTCATTCATGCCGAACTTCATGCTGAGAACGCGGCGGGTTATGCTCGCGCGACGGGATCGCAGATCGAAGCCGGGTTCACAGTGAGCGCAATCTACTATGTGCGGGCGCAACGCTGTCGTGAAAGAATGCGTGCGTTGGTCAAAGCACAATTTGCCGACGTCAATGTCATTCTCAGTCCCAGCGTTCCCTATGTGGCGCCGCACGAAGATCCGGAAATAGCGGAAGATGGCGGCGAGGGTGAGATGCTGGCGAGCGGTTTCGCCAATATGACCGGCCATCCCTCGATCAGCTTACCTGCGGGCTGTCGGAAAACCTTCTGGTGGGTATTCAATTGACCGGTGGCCTCGGTCAGGATTCCAGACTTCTGTCAATCGCGCTCGGCATCGTGGGGTCTGATGTCTCCCCTACACGTGGCAGCTCTCGGACCAGCACGCTTTAAAGCGCCGGAACCCTGCCACCAACTGTCCTATGAATAAAGCTAGGAACGTGCCAAACAAGAAGACATTGAGTCCTTTGAACGCGACAACGCGATCAGGCCGGCCACGATGGTTGAGAGCTTTGTTGAAGGTGCGCTTTGCCGCCGTGAGATCCCGATGTTCGCTACGGAGGAACTCGGCCGGATCCCCGACGCTGTCGATCGCCCGGTAGAGTTACAGCCAATGGCCGCCAACAACGCTCCGAAAATAATCGGCGTTTCCCTGCCATACCGCAGGCAACCAAACGCTGCAACAGATCCAACTCTAACAGCCCGAGCTCATTTCCCTCGTTGACACTCGGTTTCACGACATATTAGTCGTGTCATTAGATGATTTTAGGAATTCGTAGCAAATGCAGCCTGCGTCGCGCACCAATCTTGCGGAAACTGCGGTCAACAATATCCGGGCCGAAATTACCGCCAATCGCTGGCAAGTCGGTGATCGCATACCGAATGAGGCAGGGCTTGCCGGCATGCTTGGCGTGAGCCGAGGGACAGTAAGGGAAGCCGTTCGCGTTGGCGTTGCTCAGGGCTTTCTCGAAACACGTCAGGGCTCCGGAACGTACGTGCGATCGGTCATTGATGCCAAAGACAGTGCCCTGCGGATCCGGCGAACCGGGCTTCGCGATCAGGTCGAGACCCGCTGTGCACTTGAAGTCGAGGCAGCACGGCTGGCGGCAATTCGCCATACGCGCGAGATTATTGCCGAGCTTCGGCAAATGTTGGCTAACTGCGGCGCATATGACCCTGCCTACCATGATCTCTATGTCGAACAGCATCTTGCTTTTCACAAGGCTGTTGTCGCCGCATCCGGTAATCATGCGTTCGTCGAAGTCTACGAGTTCTTCTCGGCTTCGATCCAGGAAATCATCAAGGCGACGGTAACGGGCGAACTCCTCGAACCAGACATGGCCGCCCGTGTCTCCATTGTCGATGCCATCGCATCCGGCGATTCGGAAAAGGCAGCATCCACAACCCGCGCCTTCATGGCACCCATCATGCTTGAACTTGATCGGCTTCTCTCATCATGAAAATGACCCATGGGTCAGCGTGAATTGTACCTGAGCAATTCATAGTTGACGGAAGCATAGCTAGCATTTGCGAGGTAGTTGGCGCATTCGGCCGGTGTGATTATTTGGATGAGTTGTCCGATTATGCGCCAGGTTTCCTCGACGGAACGGCGCTGTGCCTGTCGCATCCAATGCTTAATCTTGGCAAACGCCTGCTCGATTGGATTGAGTTCGGGGGAATATTTCGCAGAACGACGTTAGTTCCCGGACACACTTGGAATCTACATTCGGATTAGAGAACGGTCTTGCCCGACTCTACACCACTTTGTCGACGGCGCGTATTATCTAACCTCGCATGATGCGCAATAGCCAGTCTTTACCGGTGCCGGGATTGTCTTCAAGTTGAAATACATTTCATTATGTACATTGGTTTATTGTGCGTCGCACAATCAAAAATTGGATTTCCAAAGCGCAGGGAAGCGCGTTCATTTTGCTTGTCCGGCTTCCAACGCTTCGGCAGCTGCGATGGCCGACATATTCACGATGCCCCGGCTGGTTACCGATGGAGCAAGGATGTGGGCCGGGCGCTTGGTTCCCATCAGTATGGGTCCTACCGCAAGGGCATTGTTCAGTTCCGTGAGCAATGTCATCGAGACGTTCGCAGCTTCCAGCGACGGAAAGATCAACAGGTTTGCCTCACCCTGAAAGGCCGTTTGAGATAAGTACCGCTCACGCAACACACCGTTGATAGCAAGGTCTCCCTGCATTTCGCCCTCAACAAGCAGGTCGGGCGCGGCTTGCTTCAGGAGCGAATAGACCTTGCGCATTTTTTCCGAGGACGCCCCGTCACGTGAGCCGAAATTCGAATAGCTTAGCAGCGCCGTCTTGGCATCGATGTTGAAGCGTTTGAGATGATCGCGGGCTTGCAAGGCTATCTGGACGATCTCTTCGGCACTTGGATCGATATTCATGTAGGTGTCAGCAAGGAAAAACACGCCCTTGGACATGATCAACATCGACAGCGCCGACAGCTGTGCTGAATCATCGGCCAGCCCGATGATCGAGCGGATGTCGCGTGCATGTTTGATGAAGCTTCCCTGCAAGCCGCAGATCAGAGCATCAGCCTCTCCACGATGGACAGCCAATGCTCCGATCACCGTCGTATTGGTGCGCACTAGGGTGCGAGCCGTGTCGAGTGATACGCCCTTGCGTCCAACGAGGTCGTGGAAGAGACTGACATAATCGCGGTAACGCGGATCGTCTTCAGGGTTGATAATGTCGAAATCGCGATCGGGTTTAATTGTAAGGCCGAAGCGTTCTATCCGTTGTTCGATGACGGAGGGTCGGCCGATAAGAATGGGCCGCCCGATGGATTCTTCCAGTATCACTTGGGTGGCGCGCAACACACGCTCATCTTCACCGTCCGCAAACGCAATCCGTTTCCCTTGTCCTTTGGCGCGCTCGATCATTGGTTTCATGACCAGTCCCGAACGGAAGACGAAACGCTTCAGGCTATCGTGATATGCGCGCATGTCCTGGATCGGGCGGCGCGACACTCCGCTGTCCATCGCAGCTTGCGCAACCGCCGGGGCAATGCGCAAAATTAAACGCTGATCAAACGGTGACGGAATGAGATAGCCACTGCCAAAAGTAGCCGACGCCTCATTTCCCATGGATTCCAGAACGGGCTCGTGGGCCAATTGCGCGATGGCGTAGGCGGCTGCCCGCTTCATGTCATCGTTTATGGTTGTCGCGCCCGCATCCAATGCGCCGCGGAAGATGAACGGAAAACACAGCACATTGTTGACCTGATTGGGATAGTCGGATCTTCCTGTACAGATCATCGCATCGGGCCGTTCGACGATTGCCAATTCAGGCATAATTTCGGGTATCGGGTTCGACAATGCCAGGATCAATGGATCACGCGCCATCTCGCGGATCATTTCCGGTTTCAGCGCGCCCGCCGAGGAAAGGCCAACATAGATGTCGGCCCCGGCCATGACTTCTGCCAGTTCGGTGGCGTGTGTGTCCTGCGCAAACGCGCCGCGCCACCGATCCACAGAATTTGCCCGCTTCCTGGTGACGAGGCCCTGACGGTCCGCCAGGTAGATGTTTTCCCGCAGTGCACCCACTGTCATCAGCATATTCATGCATGCTATCGCCGCGGCACCCGCGCCCGATGTGCAGATCTTCACATCGGCGATATTCTTTCCAACCAGCTTCATGGCATTTAGAACGGCCGCAGCAACAATGATAGCCGTGCCGTGCTGATCATCGTGGAACACGGGGATATTCATCCGCTCCCTCAGGCTTTCTTCAATATCGAAGCAGTCCGGAGCCTTGATGTCTTCAAGATTAATCCCCCCGAAGCTGGGCTCCAGCGGCGCAACTATCTCTATGAATTTCTTGGGGTCACTCTCATTCACCTCGATATCGATGCTATCGATCCCGGCGAATTTCTTGAAGAGAACGGCCTTGCCTTCCATGACGGGCTTGCTGGCCAACGCCCCGATATTACCCAGACCCAGCACGGCCGTGCCATTGGAAATGACAGCCACAAGATTGCCCTTGGACGTATAGGAGTAGGCCTTCTCCGGATCAGCAGCGATTTCCTCGCATGGTGCTGCAACTCCAGGCGAATAGGCCAGTGCGAGGTCGCGCGCGTTGGCCAATGGCTTGCTTGGCGTGATCTCAAGCTTACCCGGCTTGGGAAATTGGTGGAAGTCCAGCGCTGCTGTGCGAAGGCTCGCTTTCGGATCTTGTGACAAGGCAGTCTTGCTCCTGTTATGCGAACCGGCTGAAATTGTTAAGCTTTAGCAATTGCCCGGAAACGAATAGAGACGATATTACCATCGCCCATGTTACGCTCGCCATATCCCAGCTACCATAAATTCGTTTAATGACATATTCACTCAAGGGCTTTCAGCCCTTTGACGATAGCGCCATTCCCTTCGCAAGGAAATCACAATGAACGGAATATCCGATCAGGATATTGGGATGTGCCAAAAGCCGACACTGTTGTTCCCCTTACAAGACGCTGACACCGAGATGCCCCAGACATTTCCCTTTGTCAGTTCCGGGGAATCCGCTTAATTGCACCATGACCATCGCGTACCGAAAGTCCCACCCGCTGACCTGGGCTCGAACCGTTATTGGCGGGGAACCACTAAATCATGACTTCGTGGTGATGGCCAGCGGCGTCACAATAGGTCGAATTAAGGTGATTGCAAAAGGTCTGGATGAAGGTCGCTGGGGATGGTCGTTTCTGCTGGGGCACATCGACTTTCGTTATAGAGGCGTGGACGGCGATGCAGCGACAAAACAGGAAGCCGCCAATCTCGTGAAACTCTGGTTTCAAGAATACCTGGAAACGCCGCCACTTCACGGCGGTGGATTGGGTCTTGAACCCGAGGAGTGGCCTCCAGATGAACGATCAATGCAGCTCAGGATACTGCGGGTTAACAATCCAGATCTGCACACAAAAATTATCGAAGGATTACGCGCTGGGACAATAGAGCGGCATCTTGGTACAGGTGCGAAATTTTCTTAAGTGCCGAATGTTTTCGGTTTCTCCTCTATTCACGTGTTGATCAAGGGCTTTCGAGCCTTCCGCTTCACCGGCATCTGACGTCTTTCGCGGGCCCCTGTTGCTTCTCTATTTGTCAGGCGTTTCTGGCAATTGTTTCGCCATGACTTCAAATATCCTTACGGGTTCGCATTTCTCTTCCGAATCGGCGCTTTGCCCCTTCCAAGGAGGTCAGATGAAACAAGTGGGACAATCTTCGCGGCGTTGTCGCGCGATTGATACAACGTACGCGCTTCATGAGATTTCAATGAGAAGCGACGTTGCCATGAAATATGATTGGGACACACCGCTTGATCCCGCACCACGATCAAACAACATTCTCGTTGGCTACTCGATCACATTCATCGTTGTCACGATCCGGCCTATTTTGCCCCTCACATTCCTGGTGTGATCAGGCGCTGCAATGGCCATACGAGCTCGCATCTATTCCTCGTCGTTATGTCGATCCAGAACGTGTTGCCGGCAAATCTTTTAACGCTCTCGGTGTTTCCTGTAATGCCTCTGCGGTCTATGGTGTGATCGTTGTCGTCCCAGGCTCATAAAGGAGAGAGCTGATGGAACTGAGCGCGCCCACGAAGATCGTTTTCATCATAGCGGTTATCCTGGCCATACTGTCACTGCTGCCGGTGATCGGTATCGCGGCCGGTATTCTTGGAGCCTACAGCTATTGGCTCCTGCTGCTCGCTTTCATCGTGCTGGCGGCCGGCAATCTGCTGAAGGGCGTTTGAACGGGATTCAAACTCGATAGCCGAGCCGGCGCCCGGGTGGGGTTAACGCAATTGGAATGGTGATGATGAAACTGAGCCGTACGGAACTATACCGATTGGTCTGGTCCCAGCCAATGACCACGATTGCAAAGCATTATGGTGTCCCCGACTTGCAGATCGCCCAGGCTTGCGATTCTTACGACATTGCAAGACCACCAGCCGGCTATTGGCAGCAACTCGCTCATGGCAAGAAAGTGCAAAAGGTTGACCTTTCCATTATCAATTTTTCTGCCGATGACATCGTGATTATTGAACCCTCGCGCAGGCGGGCGCGCCGCACACAGCAGAAAGCCGAAAATCTGGGACAAAGGAGCAACACAGCATTAGATGGACGGCACAAGCGAGCCGAACTGTAATTCATAGATCGTCACCGTTCGAGCGCTGGCGGGCAATATAAACAATTTGTTGCCCCAAAACCGCATCAGCCCGGAGGAGTTAAGCGCGCATGCCGAACATTTATTTTCCATCGGTGACGGTTGAAGCGGCGCGCGATGGCAAGCCTCGCACCATAACGTCTGTGTTACAGGCCGTTGACTTTCTGATGAATGATTGGCCGCCCAATCGCCGCAGATTGTATGGCTTGGCGCGACAGGCTTGCCTCGATGCACTGGAAGGAAATCTCACTGGCGCGGAGGCACGAGCGGTCTTTATCGATGCGGCGAAAGATGCAAATATCCTTATGGACTACGGTCGCAAGCGTTAATCGGGCTGCTTCGTCCACGTCTTCAAGGCGGCGACCTCGGCCACCGTCAGCAACGGAGACTCGCGCTTTTTGGGCATGAACCTCGAATTTCGCCTGAAAGCCGGAAGTCTCCAATGAAGCAATTCGCCATATCAACGACAGTTGCCTGCCACTCTCGGCAGCGCCGACTGTCACAGCAATGCCAGGAATGCGCGATTGAGGTCGCGCGCGGCAACACCGTGTCGTTCCCGACCTGCATCGGAAACAATGCAGCTTGGTGGGCAATTTTCTCAATCATATGTTACAAAATGCAGACAAGACTGCGTAGGACTGGACGGGAGCACTCCGAGTGAAAGATCCCTACATGTCAATCGCCGTCGGAATGGCAATCGGCATTGCTGTTGGGGCTGCACTAGGTGTGTTTGTACTCAAGGACATTATACAGGGTATCGCAATCGGTATACCTTTGGGCCTTGGAATACGTGCAACCCTGTTTGCTTTAGGTGACGATCTATAGGTAATCGCAGAATAGCTTCATCTGCAACATGTGACCGGTCGCAACCGGGATGGGTGGAAACGGTCACGCCTCGATCAATGAACGCGGTTCGTGATAGAATGAGTTCCATGGCCAGCCAACTCGCCTCAACGTCGTTGTTGCGTTCAACCGCGCTGATAATGGCGAGCTTGTGCCTGCGTGCAATCCGATGCTGTTTGATACTTTGGGGGATGCTGTCCGGGTGGTAGCAGCCCGGCGTGGAGTCGCGATCCCCACCCTGATATCGGTGCGTATGGGCCTCCAACCACCCTGTTTCAATCCGGCGCCGTGCCGGAGATGGAGTGATCATGGATCCGATCCACGAACTTCAGGTCGAATTGAGAGCCACACAATACTGGATGAAGTACCTGTATCTGGCGATTGCGAGCGGCGAGGCAATAACAGCCAACGACATCGACGAATGGCTGCTCGATCTGAAGAACAGTTCGGCTTTCGATGGCGATGCCAATCTTTCACCCACAAAATGGGATGAGCATCAGCTAAAGTATTTTCCGGTTTATGAGCGCGTCGGCTTGTCCATTGCTCGAACATTGAGGGAAATCGGGAAATGAGCGAAGCACCCAATGGCGATGCACGAAAACGTGCTGTTGTCCGTTGAAACGGAACTTCGAAAAATGATGCAGAAGCGTTGCTAGCGCGTGAAAATCTGCTGTCCGGTATAAATACCAGATTCTTTGGCTGCCTCGATAAAGACATCCCCAGCCTCAATATCGGTGATCTTACCCAGCAATGTGTCCAGGCACGCTTGGCGAGCAGTTGTAACCTTTTCGCTGTGCATTACAGGCCAATCGTACAGAAGAAATTGCAGCCTGGGCGACTGACGAAATATTCTGCGTCTTGCCGACACGTTCACTCATCACCGTTACGTATGGAAATCTCGCGAGTGCATGTCAGAAAACTTGCATCGACGGAATAGTGTTCCGTTGCATCTCCTTGCTGATGTGACATGGTGAAAGTGGCCCCTATCTGGTGTTAGTTTTCGGCGGATTTCCCTCTTGTTGAAAGGAGATTTGCCATGAAGAAGAAACGGTTTTCAGTCGAGCAGATTGTCGCGGTATTGAAGCAGGCGGAGCTTGGTCTGCCTGTCGCTGATCTGATCCGGCAGGTCGGCATATCCGAACAGACGTTTTATCGTTGGAAGAAGCAGTATGCCGGGCTGGAATCGGATCAGGTTCGCGAGTTGAAGCTTGTGCTTGACGAGAATGCCCGGCTGAAGAAACTGGTGGCCGAACTGAGCCTCGACAAAGCTGTGCTGCAGGATGTTCTGTCAAAAAAATTCCCCGGCCAGTGCTCATGAAAGAAGTTGTCGCCTACGTGACGGCGTGTCACGGCTACAGCCAGCGGCGGGCCTGTTGTTTGACGCGCCAGCATCGATCGACCCAGCGCAAGCCGAGCAGAAAAGATCCAAGGACGGAACTGCGCCAACGCATGCGGGACATTGTCCGGACCCGGATCCGCTATGGCTACCGTCGCGTGCATGTCATGCTGAGGCGTGACGGCTGGAGTGTCGGACGCAACCTTGTCTATCGGCTCTACCGCGAAGAAGGGCTGGCTTTACGCAGCAAACAACCGCGCCGACGCAAAATGCTCGTACACAGGCAAGCACGGCATCAACCCACAAGACCCAATCAGGCATGGACCCTTGACTTCGTCCACGACCAGCTCGGCAATGGACAGAAGTTCCGCGCCTTGACGGTGATCGATGTCTTTAGTCGGGAAAGCCTGGCCATCGAGGTTGGCCAAAGGCTGCGCGGTGAACATGTCGTCGAGGTTCTCAATCGCCTGGTCAAACAACGCGGCGCGCCAACATACCTGTTTGCTGACAATGGTGCCGAGTTCACCGGACACCTTGTCGATCTTTGGGCTTATCATCATGGCACACGGATCGACTTCTCCCGCCCGGGCAAACCAACGGACAATGCCTTCATCGAGAGCTTCAACGGGTCATTTCGGGATGAATGCCTGAATGTCCACTGGTTCGCGACGGTCGCTGAAGCCAGGGCACTGATCGAAGCATGGAGAATCGACTACAATGTCAGTCGCCCTCACATGGCCCTTGGAAACATCGCGCCCCTGGAATATACTTTGCGGGCAGTAACTTCACAGGACCCAACTGGGTCAATTGCCGTCGAAGGCTAGCACTGCATCCGGACCACCGACTCCAAGCGCTTCAAGACCAAACATGCACTAGCAGTAACCCGGATCACCCGATCGGGGCAGACCAGACCGTCCCTGAAGCACCGTATCGTAATGGCGCCCCTGACCAGACTGCGCTCGCTGCAGCCGGGCGATGTTCCCAAGGCACTGAACGCTGAATACTACGGGCGGCGGGCGAGCGACGGCGGGTTGATCATCGAGCAAAAGGCAGGAAGCGGCCACTGCGCTGATAGCGTCCGGGCTTGCCCGGCGTTCCCTCGACGAGGCTTTCGAAAACACGCCGTTTGCGCAGGTGCTGCGCCGCCGCGTGATAGAATTCATCGATACCGACTGTCGAAACCGGACCTCGGCCCTACCTTAGACACTTCGTGCTATCTACAGGTCGCGCCCATTTGTGCGATACTACCAATACCGCGCCATTGATCTTAATTTTCGGAACCCATGATAGCCCAGGCCGCTCGCCTCATCGTCGTTGTCGCATTCAGCCGCGCTGACAATGATGAGCTTGTGCAGGGTTATGATCCCATGCAATTCGAGACCCCGGCAAGGGCTGTCCGCCTGACCCGCTATGTGACCGCAGAGTGCACCGGCGTTATGGCGTGGAACCGCGAGGTCCAACCCGATATCGCTGCATTTGGCCCGCCGACTGTCCTCCTCCAATGCGGCGAAGTGCCGGAGATAGAGTGAGCATGAGGGTACGGAACGGCATCAGTCGGGATCTCATCAGGTGCGCACACGATGCCCTGGTTCTTTCAAACAGCGAGAAACAAGCGCTGTTGCGGGAGGCCTCGATGGTCATCCGCTGGTACCAGGCTCTCCTTGCTTTCTCCGGTGAAATTGCAAATGATCCCGGTTCTGATATCGCAGCCCGGTTGGGCCAGTTCGCCGACGACATCGATTTCAGGTATGCGGACGAAACGAGGACGATTATGCTTGAAGCGGCGGCTACTATAAGAATTCTGCGGCTGATGCTCGGCATCAAGCAGGAGATTATCGATGAGCCCTTGTGAGCCTGGCTTATGGACCAACGGCTCGTCAGCGGCGCCCCGCCGGAACTTACGCTGTGACTTTGGACGCATCCTCGACCGGAATTCCTTCAAACAGGATATGTTTTATGGTGCTGATGGCCTATGATTGGTCTTGCCCTCCCCCCGACATTCATCCAGAGATCTCATGAAACCCGCAAAATCATTTGTCGTTGAAATCGACGCAACTGTCGCCGGCAGGTCGTTCGCGATCAAGAACCGTTATGGGATCCCAAGCAGCTTCAAACAGCAACGGAAGCGGTCGGAGAAACCCAAAAAACCTCTGAAATCGATCGCAAGTCGACCAAGGGGAAACAGACCGGGCATCCAAAGACGCCCATGCTATTGCATAGTGCGCGCTCCTACGCATCAGAGCGCATTCAACTGATCAGCCGACGTCTTGCCTGACCTTTTGTCCAGCACGAGTTCGTAACTAATCTTCTGACCATCATTGAAGCTGCGCAATCCAGCGCGTTCAACAGCCGAGATATGTACAAACACGTCTGCGCTGCCGTCGTCGGGCTGAATAAACCCAAAACCTTTTGTCGCATTGAACCATTTAACGGTGCCTTTGGCCAAGATGAACCCTCCCCTGCGCCACATCAACGAGTATCATATCGATAGCGCGACAAGCGTACCTTCACAATGAGCAGGTTTAATTTCTTCGGGCGTCTCGATCTCGAACGTTTGTTCGAAAGCGATGCGCATTGATAACCGTTCGTTTGAAAATGCCGATAATGCCACTTTTGCTTTGTGCCTAGATGGCTGTAATACCTTCTGCCCGCTCTGAAAACAAACTCGCACACTGGACAGCAGATGGGCTGGTCGCCGGGCAAGTCTACATCAACGACTGGTGGGTCGTTGAAACGCCGTTTGGTGGAGCCAAGCGCTCAGGTTATGGTTGGGAGAAAGGCCAGAAGACTTGCGGATATTCCATATTGGCAAATCCCGCGGGCGTTGACGATGCAATGCTTCTGAAAGTACGCTATAGCCCGTTCCCGTTTCGAATTGAGACGCGAACGCCGAGAAAAGAAAAAATATGGCTCGATCTACCGCAACTTCGTCGAAAGCTCCCCGACCGGATCTCGAACCATTGCCACGTTCTTCCCAACGGGCAAGCAGTGACATTATTGGACTGATCGTTGACCGCGAGTCCGGCTTGTCAAAAGCAAATCGCAAGATTGCTCACGCGATCCTCAATGACCCTCGGGTTTTCGTCGAAAAGCCAATTGAGGATATAATCGAATGGTTGGATGTTTCTGCGCCGACGATCACCCGGTTTGCGCGCTCGCTCGGCTGCGATGGACTGCGTGACCTAAAGCTGAAAATCATGGGCTCCATGCGCGTAGGCATCCGCTATCTGGAACCGCCCACACCGCCGGCGGCGCTTGGCGAGGTAGCAGAGCGGGTCGTCAAGCGGGCACAGCACGCTATTTCCAGTATTCAATCCAGTATCGACCTTGCCCAGGTCGAGAACGCAATAAAGGCAATCGGTGAATGTCGTACGCTTTATGCTTTCGGTAGCGGCGGCGTATCGTCTTGGCTGATTGAAGAAATTCAAAACCGTTTCTTCCGCCTTGGAGTCCGCGTCGTGCCCTCCAGTGATCACCAGATGCAGATGATGCTGGCAGCTACCGTCGAACCTGGCGATGTTATCCTTTGTTGTTCGTTGACCGGGAGCAATGAGGAGCTCATACGTTCCATCGGTATCGCCCGCGAATATGGGGCGACGACCATCGCCCTTGCCGGTGCACGGAGCGCTGTCGCGGCCGCGGTTGATCTACCACTGGCGATCGACGCTGTAGATGACGGCGATGTTCTCGGACCGACGTCGATGCGTTACGCATTTCTTATTGCCATAGACATCCTCGCTTATGGTACCGCGATCCGCCAGCGCAATAGCGCGCGCGAAAAACTGCGGCGTATCAAGCAACAATTTACAACCTTCCGGGACTCCGACGATACGCAGCCGATGTGTGACTGAGGTTTCCCTGCACGCCGGTTGACATGTGTCCGACAGGAAGCTCCGTTTCGCAACCGATTTGGCTGCCCAAGATTTTTGCACCAAGTGATTAAATATTCATTTTACGATCAGAATCGTGCTATTTTTGACGCCATTTTGAATTTATGCATAAAAAATGACTTTAAAATGAAATTTTTGCTTGCCGACTTAATGCATCCAAAGCATACTTCAGATTATGAACCGAGGCGCATTGAACGCCTCGTTTGAAATTCAAGTGGGAATTGCCTGAACAAACAGGCCGTAAAGCATAAGTGCATAAGCTGGGAGTTTCCAACTTCTGGTGCCTGTGAATTCGTGACTCAATCCAAAATAATAAGGGGATATGCGCATGACACAGTCTGTAGAAAATTACCTTATATCGCGGCGACGCGTCTTACAGGGTGCGTTGGCATTGTCGGCAAGCACGACAGTGCTGGGACGACGTGCTTTCGCAGCTCCTTCGACACCCCTGAGTTTTGTTGGCTGGCAATATCAGCCCCAGATGGTCGAGGAGAACGTCAAAGCATTTTCGAAGCTTTACGACGAGAAGGTGACGTACGACCTTGTCACCGGCGACTACCATCCAATCGTCGAGACCCGTCTCACCGGCGGTCAGCACGTGGATATGATGTATTCCGAGGAAGATCGCCTCGCGCGCTGGCAAACGGCTGGCTGGACCCGTGACCTGGAGGGTTTGGCTGGCGTAGACGAAATCAAGGCTGGCATGTTCCCCGTAAGCGTGCAGTCACTGTCACTTCCGAACGGAAAATTTGCCGGACTACCCTATTACGCTGGGTACGATTCTTTCATCTACAATGAGGAACATCTCTCAAAAGCCAAAGTGGATGTTCCCGATAGCTGGGACGCAGTTCTGGAGGTATCGCGCAAGTTGAAAGCCGACGGTATCTCCGATGCACCCTACCATTCCGCATGGGGACAGAAGTGGCCTGAACTCTCGTGGAGCCTTTTCTCGTGCTGGTATTCGGAAGGCGCAAAGGTATTCGACGACGACGGAGGATTTGTTGATGACTTGCCGCTTCGAAAAATCCTGGAAATTCATCAAACCCTGTACAAGGAAAAGCTGGTTGCCGAGGATATCATGACCCTGCCCGGCGAAGGTGTACCAAGCTATTGTTCGGGCCGGCATACCTTCATGGTGGTTCACGACTACGATCAGAAAGTAACCAACGATCCATCGGTGTCCAAAATTGCCGGCAAGGTCAGGAATGCTCTGATGCCCGGCGCCACTCATTCCACCATGGCCTGGACCGCAGCCTATGTGATGGGAGCGGAGCCCATCGACATTGACAGGGCCTGGAATTTGCTCCGTTTCTTTGGCGGCAAGGCTTCGGATGGACAATACCATGTCATCAAGCGCTGGGCGCTCGAGTTCGGTCTCGGCTCTGCCTATAAGGAGGTCATGGCCGATCCAGACGTGACTGCGAGTTTTTCCAAATGGAAAGATCTTGATGTCACAGCCAAGCAGCTCAGCCTCGGCACATCGCGCAAGATTGCCAAAACGATCTGGTTCCCCGAGTGGGATCTTTTCATGATGCAACGGGTACAGGAATATATCCGTTCCGGTTCGTCCACAGATCAGCTCGTCAGCGAACTCGCCGCTAAAGCCAGCGAGTTGAAGCAACAGTACCAGTAATCCGTTCTACCAAGCGCGATGGCCTCGCGCCGTCGCGTTTGCAGACAGGAGACGAGAACTTGTCTACATCTACCGCAACGGTTATGACCGTCTATGCAAAACCAACCCGGCGGCGGATCGATCGTGCACCGCGGTTCGCCTATACAGCCGTCGCTCCCACGCTTGTAATTGTCTTCGCCGTGGTCGGCCTGCCCCTGCTGTACAGCTTTATTCTATCGCTCAATACCACCAATCCGATCACGAAGCGCTGGACTTTCGTCGGATTGGGCAACTACTCGAAAATCTTCGTGGATCCCGATTTTTGGGGTGCGTTTGGTCGCACAGCCTATTTCGCAGCCTTCACAGTTATCGGCACTACTTTGCTTGGTATGATTTTCGCTTTGATCCTGAACGAGCGTTTCGCCGGTCGTGGTTTTCTTCGAAGCACCGTGCTCGTACCATGGGCAATGGCGCCCGTATCGATTGGCGTTCTGTGGTCCTTTGTCTACGCCGGAAGTTTCGGCTTGTTAAACGGCTTGCTCAACGATATCGGCCTGCCCGCCTTGGCGACGGCCTGGCTCGGTGACGGTTTTCGCGCCCTCAATCTGGTTGCTCTTACGAACGTGTGGAATCAGGCCCCTTTGACTGCGCTGATGCTGCTTGCCGGACTGCAATCCATGCCGGCCAATCTTCACAAGGCCGCCATTCTTGATGGTGCCGGTCCGCTCCGTCGCTTCGTTTCCATCACCCTCCCTTGGTTAAAACCAAGCCTGCTTTTCATGACCATCATCGCGACGATCAATGCGCTTATGACCTTCGATATCCTTTTGATCATGACGCGTGGCGGCCCCGGACGGGCCACAACGCTCCTGTCATGGATGGGCTATCTCCAGTCATTCCAATTCCTGCGATTTGGCGAAGGTGCAGCGACGCTGTATGTCCTGACAATCACGAGCCTTCTGCTGGCCATCCTCTATTTCGTCGTTCTCGGTCCCCGCCGGCAACGCGCCGATATCCCAGCTCCTGTCAGCGAGACCACCTGGCACGCTACAAAGCCCAAGCACCACCCGATGGTAAAACTGCCTGCGTATCGTCCGCAACGCATGTTCTCGGTAAAAACCAGCGCGCGGCTGTCACGTCTCCTGTTCTGGGCGACCAGCCTCCTGGTGTTTCTTTGGTCGGCACTGCCCGTTTGCGCGTTGCTTCTCATGAGCCTGTCTCCGGCGACCGATCTTATACGCACGCCGCCGACTGTTTTTCCCACGACGTTGACCTTCGACAACTTTATCTCAGTGCTTGCGGCAGACAGCGGTACGACCAGCGTTCAGGCCAAGCGCGTTCCGCTGTCGCTTCTCAACAGCTTCATCGTGGGCGTGTGTGTTTCCGTCGTCAATGTCGCACTGGGGACGCTCGCCGGCTATGCGTTTGCCCGTCACGGGCACAGGCGCTTCTTCGGCGCAAGCCTTTGGGCGCTGATGCTGACCCGCATGATTCCTGGGCTAACGCTCATCCTGCCGTTCTTCATTATCTTCCGGACTCTCGGTCTTATGGATACGCGGCTCGCGCTCATCATATCCTATTCGTCCTTTCTGCTGCCTCTCAGCGCGTGGATGATGAAGACGACCTTTGAAAGCGTTCCGAAAAGTCTCGACAGGGCCGCCATGGTCGACGGTTGCACACAAGCGTCCATGCTATGGAAAGTGTTGTTGCCGGTTGTGCGGCCCGGGATTGTCGCAGCGGCGATCTTCTGCTTCCTCGTATCGTGGAACGAGTTCCTGTTTGCGTTGATCCTCACTTCATCCTTGAAGTCGCAGACGATCCCGGTCGTCATTTCCGGCTTTCTGAATCAGGCTCAGTTCTATGAATATGGGCCCCTTTTCGCCGCGAGTGTCCTGTCGATACTTCCACCAGTGGCAGTCGCTTTCTTCTTTCAAAGATACCTCGTGCAAGGCGCCCTTTCCGGCGCGGTCAAAGGCTGAGGAATTACACATGGCAAATATCGGTATTGCGGGCCTGCACAAGAGCTATGGCGAGCTGCGTATCCTCAAGGGCATCGACCTTGCGATTGCGGACGGAGAGTTCGTCTCCTTTCTCGGTCCTTCAGGATGCGGAAAATCGACGCTGCTGTATTGTGTCGCTGGCCTTGAGGAAATCAACGACGGTTCCATAAGTTTCGACAGCCGAGAAATAACCGATCTCTCGCCGCGCGAACGCAATATCGCCCTCGTCTTCCAAGACTATGCGCTGTACCCCCATATGAGCGTCCGGGACAACATCGCGTTTCCGCTGCGTCAGCAAAAAATCGATGCGGCGACAATTCAGCGCCAAGTCGGATGGGCGGCAGAAACGCTCGGCCTCGAAAGCCTGCTTGACCGGCTTCCAACCGAGCTTTCCGGTGGCCAGCGTCAGCGCGTCGCCGTTGGTCGTGCCATCGTTCGAAATCCCGCCGTGCTGCTCATGGATGAACCGCTCTCCAATCTTGATGCAAGCCTCCGCGTCCGCATGCGGACCGAAATTCGCCGCCTCCAGCGCGAATTGAAGATGACAGTCATCTTCGTGACGCATGATCAGGAGGAGGCCATGGTGCTATCCGACCGGATCGCGGTGATGAAGGATGGAATCGTCCAGCAATTCGGCGCACCTATGGCTGTCTACAAGAATCCGGCGAACCTTTTCGTCGCCGGATTCATCGGCAGCCCGCAGATGAACTTTCTGCCCGCTAAACTTCTCGGTCGCAATGAAGATGAAGGTGTCGTTGTTGGCATTCGTCCACATGATCTTTCGCCATTTGCAGGTCAAACCGATGGAGTGTCCTTTTCGGGAGAACTGTCACTCATTGAACTAACCGGGCCAATCCATTTCCTCGAGGTCAGGGTCGGCGAACACATGATCAAGGCCACCTGTCCTGATTCTACCGGCATGGCTCCCGGCGAAAAACTAACACTCTATGCACCCCATGGGGCGCTCCACCGGTTCAACTCCGCCGACGGCGCGCGCATTTCATCCTGATATCGTAAACGCAAGAAGTCCCACAATGAATTATGATCTCGTCCTCAAGCATGGTCACGTTATCGACCCTTCGCAGAATATCGACAAAATAGCCGACGTTGCTTTTGCCGACGGCAAAGTCGTAGAAATCGGTGAGGGACTGTCCGGCACCGAGACCCATGATGTGACCGGGCGCATCGTCACTCCCGGGCTGATCGATCTCCATACGCATGTGTATTGGGGTGGTACATCCCTCGGTATCGATGCAGACAAATTTGCAAGGTCAAGCGCCGTCACGACATGCGTCGACACCGGCAGCGCCGGTCCGGGCAATTTTCCGGGATTCAGAAAGCATGTCATCGAACGGAGCCAGGTGCGGATCCTCGTCTACCTGCACGTCTCGTTTGCTGGGATCTATGGTTTTGCCCGCAACATCATGCTGGGCGAAGGCCACGATATAAGGCTGCTCGCGGCGCGTGAGGCAGTTGAGATCGTCAACGCGAACCGCGATGTCATTGTCGGCATCAAAGTGCGCATCGGCCGTCATGCTAGTGGCCCGGCGGGTATCGCTCCCCTCGATGTCGCGCTGCAGGTAGCGGATGAGACCGGGGTACCGCTGATGGTTCACATCGATGAGCCACCGCCCTCTTATGAAGAGGTCGTATCCCGCCTTCGGCCCGATGATATTTTGACCCATTGCTATCGCCCTTTTCCCAACGCGCCAATTTCCGGAAACGGCAAGGTAAAGGCAGAGCTTCTGGCTGCTCGCGAACGCGGCGTCCTGTTCGATATCGGCCATGGTATGGGATCGTTTTGTTGGAAAGTTGCCCGGGCCATGCTCGCGTCGGATTTCCGCCCGGATACTATTTCCTCGGATGTCCACTCCCTTTGCATTGATGGGCCAGCCTATGATCAGGTTACGACTTTATCCAAATTTCTGGCGCTTGGCATGCCGCTCAATGACATCATTGCTGCGTCGACTGTGAACGCAGCGAAAGCCTTGAAGCGACCTGAGCTTGGGACGTTCAAATCCGGCAACTGCGGTGACGCGAGTATTCTGGAGATTAGACGGGGATCTTTCAACCTTGAAGATACGCGCGGCGAAATCGTCGTGGCCGACCAACGAATTTTTGCAGCGGGCATCGTCCTTGGTGGACGCTGGTGTGCGCCGGAAGAAACGGGAGAATGAAAGCAATGGATCAGGGGATGAATTATATCGCAGGTGACTGGACCTCCGATACCGAAACCATGCCAGCGATCAACCCTGCTACTGGTGAAACCATCGCGCTGCTGCCCAGATCGGGTATAAAAACGGCGCAACGCGCTGTTTCCTCTGCCAAAGCGGCTGCACCTGTCTGGGCCAATACGCCGGTCTTCGAGCGCGCGGCGATGTGCGTTGCCATTGCGGATGAAATCGAAGCTGCGCGCGAGACAATTGCGCGCGTCCTTTCGCTGGAACAGGGCAAGGTGCTTTCGGAAGCCATGGGTGAAGTTGGCAAGGCCGCTGATGGCTTCCGGCTGGCTGCAGAGCTGGTGAAGCAAATGGAAGGCCGGACACATCCAGCTGAAGATCCCACAAAGCTCGTCATGACAATTCGTCAGCCCCGCGGCGTTTACGGCGTTATCACACCGTGGAACTTCCCGGTAAACATTCCCGTCGAATATCTCGCGCCGGGTTTGGCGACAGGCAATACGATTGTGTGGGTACCGGCCCCGTCCACCTCGTTGGTTGCTGTGGAATTGATGAAAGCCATCGAAGGCGCTGGTTTGCCAAAGGGCGTTCTCAATCTGGTGATTGGCGAAGGCACAACCGTGGGCGACGCGGTAGTCGTTCATCCTGATGTAACTGCGATCGGGTTTACGGGTAGCGCCGCAACCGGACGGCGGATCGCCGAGCGCGGAGCGGGCAAGCCGATGTTGCTTGAACTTGGAGGCAATGGACCGGTTATCGTATTCGAAGATGCTGATCTCGATCGCGCGGCGGATGCGGCGGCGGGCGGTGCATTCTTCAATGCCGGACAGGTTTGTGCGGCTACCGGCCGTGTGCTCGCGCACCAATCG
Source organism: uncultured Alphaproteobacteria bacterium (assembly GCA_963776115.1). Classification (GTDB taxonomy): domain Bacteria; phylum Pseudomonadota; class Alphaproteobacteria; order Rhizobiales; family Rhizobiaceae; genus Phyllobacterium. The sequence continues at coordinate 55,524 of CAVZLS010000020.1, forward strand.
ATCGCGCGCGACTTTGCCGAACGGGTGGTGAAGCGGGCGAACGCTCATGTTCTGGGTGATCCCTTCCACCAGGGAACCACCATGGGCCCTCTCAACAATGCGAAGGTGGCTGCGAAGGTACGGGAACATATAGACGAAGCAGTTGCGAAGGGAGCTACCCTGCTTGCCGGTGGCAAGTCACGTCCCGACCTTGGCAGTTCGCTTTTCTTTGAACCGACAGTCCTTACCGGTGTCACGCGCGATATGCGGATCAACCGGGAAGAGACGTTCGGACCCGTTGTACCAATTCTATCATTCAAAGATGACGACGACGCCCTCGATCTGGCACTGGATACGGAATACGGTCTCAGCGTTGGCGTCTTCAGCCGTGATATCGCCCGGGGGCTTGCATTCGCAAAAGCTATTCCCGCAGGCATCGTCAATGTCAACGATGGCAGCACCTACTGGGAAATCCATCTGCCCTTTGGCGGCGGATCGGGTACAAAAAGCGGGATAGGCCGGCTCGGGGGCATGCGGACGCTCGAAGCCATGACCGAGTTAAAAATGATCACGTTAACGATCTGACGAGGGGGATGCAGGCATGATGACCGAGCAGCTACTTCCTGACAAAACATATGCAGAGCTTCCACCGGCGGAACTTGCAAGCCTCTTTGCCGATCTCGTGAACGAACTTATCCCGGGCGGCGATGGCTGGCCATCTGCGGCTACCGTCGGTGCTCAAGGTCTGGTCGCGTCCCGTCTTATCGAGAATGGCGAAGAAAGGGATCTTCTGCGGATCGTCACCGCCCTAATTGCAGCGGGTGGTCCATTTTCCAATCATGGTCCCGAAGAACGCGTGGCCATCGTCCACCGTTTCGAAACTCAAGAACCGCAGCTTTTCGAGCAGGTCAGATCGGCAACAACCCTCGCCTACTACGAGAACCCATTCGTCGCCGAGAGAATCCGGAAACTGGGCCGACCTTATTCTCTGCGTCCGCATGCCACGGGCTATCCAATGGCGCCGTTCGACTTCGAACGTGACAGACCGCAGCACCAGCGCGGGTCCTATCAAACGACCGAGGCCGTACGCTCGCTCGACATTTCCGGGCTCAAGCTCGACGACAACAAAACCGAAAATTGGGGGCTAAAACGATGACAACCAATCGTGTGTGTGACGTTCTCATCATTGGTGCCGGTGCAACCGGTTCGCTTGCCGCTCTCGTTCTCGCGAAGGCGGGCCTTGATGTGGTCTGCCTGGAACAGGGGTCGTGGGTGGAGGCAAAGGATCATCCGCATCTTCACGCCGACTGGACATGGCAGCGCCGTACGAGCTGGAATCCGGATGTAAACAAGCGCCATCACGCGGACGACTATCCGGTAAAATCCGAACTCGTCGCAAATTCTCATGTGGAATGGCGTAGGTGGTTCGACAAACGTCTACGGCGCAATCTGGCCGCGTTATCGCCCATCCGACTTTCGTAAAGGCACCGAACATGGGATGCAACCCGATTGGCCCATCAGTTACGAGGACATTGCACCTTTCTACGAAGCAGCAGACCGGCTCGTTGGTGTTTCCGGACTTGCCGGGGATCCAGCCATGCCTTCTCGTGATACACCGCCTACCCGCCCGATGCCTTCATCCAAGGTTTCGCGGCGACTTGGAACGGCTTTCGACAAACTCGGTTGGCATTGGTGGCCGGCCGAAGCCGGTGCGATCTCGGAAGACTATGACGGGCGCCCCGCCTGTAACAATTGCGGGACGTGCAATGGCTGTCCGCGCGGGTCGATGAGCAAATACTCTCTCTCCATTTGGCCGAAGGCTCTGGAGGCTGGGACGGAACTCAGGATCAATGCACGCGTTTTGAAGATCGAAAAAGGACCGGACGGGCGCGCGACCGGCGCTCTTTATATTGATCGCAATACAGGATACACGCATTTCCAGAAAGCGCGTATCGTTATCCTTGCCGCAAATGGGATAGGCACACCGCGGCTGTTGCTCGCCTCCGACAATCTCGCCAATCAGTCCGATCAGGTCGGACGCAACCTTCTTCATCACACCCTTGTGGCCGGGGAAATCTGGGTCGATGAACCAGTCGATGGCCACACGGGCTATATCGCCTCAGTGATTTCGCGCCAGTTCGCTGAGACGGACTTGTCCCGTGGTTTCGTCAATGGTTTCAATTTCAACTGTATTACGAGTTCACCTTCCGCTGGAGAAACTGCTGCCGGATGGTTTTCCCCTGCCAAATCACCTTGGGGGCGCGAACATCATAAATGGTTCGAGCGGCATTTCGGCCATGGTATCGGTATCTTCGCCATCGGCGACGATATTCCCAACCCAGAAAACCGCGTGACCCTTGATCCCATTCTTACTGACGCCGACGGCATCCCGGCCGCAGTAACGCATTATGCACCCGGCGAGAACGACAAGCGCATGATGAACTACATGCTTGATCGTATCGAGGATGTTGCGCAGGCGGCCGGCGCTTTCGAATACCGCTTACAGGACTACCGCGATGAGAACGGCGTCTACCGGACGCCGGCATGGCATATGATCGGGACCTGCCGCATGGGCGCGAAACCTGAAAGTTCCGTCGTCAATAAATGGAACCAGAGCTGGGATGTACCCAACCTTTTCATCGTCGATGGCAGCGTTCTAGCAACTGGTGGCGTGGTAAATCCGACACCAACGATCTCGGCACTTGCGCTGCGCGCCGCCGGTTATATCAGGGACAATTTCAACACACTTTCTGGCACGACACTCTGTACGGTTGCGGCCTGAAATCTTCAAAAGCAAAGGAAATAGTAAGTGCTCCAGATACCTCCTGCAGAACCAGGAATGAGCGAGGATGAAGTCGACACTCCCGCTCTCATCGTCGACATGGATATTCTGGAAGCCAACCTTGATCGTATGGCTGCTTTCTGTTCGATGAGTGGCGTCAAGCTTCGCGCCCACGCCAAAACGCATAAGTCTCCTGTTATCGCGCACTGGCAGATAGCGCGCGGCGGGATCGGCCAGTGCGTTCAGAAGATCAGCGAAGCGGAAGTGCTTGCTTGGGCCGGCATAGCCGACATCCTTGTGTCCAATGAGGTGGTGTCCCCGAAAAAAATAGCGCGACTGGCGGCGTTGTCACCGATGGCAAAAGTAGCGCTTTGCACAGACAACGCAGCTGTGATTGATTTGGTCGAAACTGTCGCCGAGACAGCGCGTTGCCGGCTCTCGGTGCTCGTCGAAATCGACGTTGGCACAAACAGATGCGGTGTTACCCCGGGCCCCGATGCCGTCGACCTGGCACGCAGGGTTGCATCTAGCCCTCATCTGATTTTTGGCGGTCTGCAGGCATACCAAGGTGCCGCGCAGCATCTCCGACAGCCGGAGGAACGCGAGGCCGCAATCTCTGCCGCTGCCGAAGTGACGGGGGGCGTCGTGGAAGATCTCCGTCGCATCGGGCTGGATTGCCCGGTTGTCGGGGGAGGTGGAACAGGATCTTTCACGCTAGAGGCCGCGAGCGGGGTCTATACCGAAATTCAGGCTGGGTCTTACATCTTCATGGACGCAGACTACGGCCGCAATGAACCATCGCCGGCATTTGGGCAATCGCTCTTCGTTTTGTCCACGGTGATGAGCAAAGCGCGAAACGGCGTTGCAATCCTCGATTGCGGGCACAAAGGTATTGCTGTCGATAGCGGCATGCCTCTGGTGCATAACCGTCACGGCATTTCCTTTACGGGGGCGTCGGATGAACACGGTCGGCTTTGCCTCGACGCGGCAGCGGATCGGTTGGAGGTCGGAGAAAAACTACGTCTCGTGCCGGGCCACTGCGATCCAACGGTCGACCGATACGACTGGTATGTTGGCGTTCGAAGCAACAAGGTCGAGACGGTATGGCCGGTCGCAGCGCGTGGCATGATGAGTTGACTAAGCACGTCGCATTTGATGATAACGTTTTCTCTTTACGCCTGGTTTAAAAAGTGATGACGCCGCCGATACTTGCTATTCAGAACATATCGTTGGACGACGTTCATACGATTGCTCCGCTTAGGCATTGGATCAGCTGCTTCACCGATTTTCTCTTGGCGTTTTCATGGACAATCATTCTCCCCAACCTTGACGAGCGACCAGAGTAGACAGAAATCCTCGACCATCCCCGTGCTCTCTCCGGTGCCGAGAAAACACATCATCGACTCGTCCACATCGCCATGAAGGTCCAACCCATGCAACAGATCGCTGATCATATGGTTCGATCCCAGACTGATCTTGTCAGCCGCTTCCCACTATCGACAGCGACATCAGGACGGTGAAGTGGCGTCGGTGGCACGGACGCGAGGATCTCGATCGACATCCCGAAACTGCGCAGGCGCTTGGCACGATTTTAGACACTTGCAATTAGTCCGCCATCAATCCGGATGACGCTGCCGGTAACGTAAGATGCACGCTCGCTTGCAAGAAAAGTGACGACGTCTCCATATTCCTGCGGATTGCCATAGCGCCCGACAGGTATGCTCGCCGTGCTTTGCGCCGAAACGTCTTCGACGGAACGCCCCTCGCGCTTGGCCTTCTGCTCGTCGAGAAATGTAATCCGCTGGGTCGCGATCCGGCCGGGCAAGACAATATTTGCGGTGATGCCATCGCGTCCCACTTCCTGAGCCAGCGTCTTGGACCAGCCGACGAGGGACATGCGCAGGGTATTGGAAATACCGAGATTGGCGATGGGAGAGACCACACCTGACGAGGTCGAGGTAATGATACGTCCCCATTTTGCGGCTTTCATTCCGGGCAGCACATGATCAGTGATTGCAATGACGGAAAGAACCATGGAATTGAAGTATTGCTGCCAAATCGCTGGATCCTGTCCTGCGGCGGGGGTAGGCTGTGGCCCGCCCGTATTGTTCACCAGTATGTTCACCGGGCCGAATTCGCCTGTGATGGTATTCAACCGGTCCGAGATGATCGAAAGGTCGGCCATATCCCATTCCATGACCAATGCCTTGCCGCCGGCGCTGGCGATTGCAGTGGCCGTTGCTTGGGCTGCTTCACGGTTTATATCAGCCACGACTACCTTGGCGCCCTCTGCTGCCAAAGTGCGGGCGATCGCGCCGCCTAGTCCTCCACCGGCGCCGAATACGAGAGCGGTCTTGTTACTAAGTCCCAGATCCATTTGAACGTCTCCATGGTGATTGTTTCGACCTGTCCGGCCGAACTTTTTTTGAGTTGTAAAATTGTTCAGCCAGCCATCCATCCGCCGTCAACCATCAGATTGATCCCGGTGATGTAGGTGGCCATGTCGCTTCCGAGGAAAAGCGCGGCGCTCGCGACGTCTTCCGGCTCGCCGAGACGCGGCCATGGTGTGCGTTGCTATGAATAGGCAAGCGCTTCAGGATCGTTCGCTATGCCCGGCTTTCCGGTGATGACTTTTCCGGGAGCGATTGCATTGCAGACGATGAGGTCGTCCGCATGATCAACGGCAATCTGGCGCGTCATCTGCACGATTCCGCCCTTGCTGACCGAGTAGGGAAAATCGCCCGGACATGCGACCATGCCGTGCTGGGAGGAAATATTGATGATCCGCCCGCGGACGTTCTTGACCGGTTCTTGCTGGACCATCTGCATGAGCCGTGCGTTTCGAACAAAAGAAGAAGCCGCTGAGATTGACTGCGATCACGCGGTTCCATTGCTCGATAGAGGTCTCGAGCAGATTGGTCGATGTATAGATCGCAGCATTGTTGACCAGCACATCGACCCGCCCGAAGTGCTCGACCGTTGCGGCAACGAGCGCGTCCACGGAATCCCAATTGGAAATATCAGTTCGGCAGCTCAGCACAGTGCCGCCAAGCGTCTCGATGCGTTCGAGCGTCGTTGCGCCTCCCTCCACCGGAACGTCCGTCTGGTCGGCGAGCACCACAGAAGCGCCCTCTTCGGCATAGCGCAGGGCGATGGCGCGCCCGATACCGGAACTTGAGCCTGTGACGATGGCAACGCGGTTCTGAAGCATGGGCATGGCGTTTCCTCTATTGTTCTCGTTTGACGACCGCGCCACGTGCCGGACCTGTCAGATTTCCATCGCGCACGATCTCCACGCCTCGAAGAAACACGCGCACCAAGCGGTGGGAGACCTCCCATCCGTCAAACGGAGTGTAACCGGCACGCGAGACCTGCTTGCCGTTCGAAATTCACTCTGGATGATGCGGGTCGACAACGAGAATGTCCGCGTCGAAGCCCGGACCGAGCGTGCCCTTTCGGCGACCAAGACCAAATCTTTCGGCCGGGTTGCGCGCGCACATCCGCACCACATCGCACAGGCCGATGATGCCACGGTCGACCAGGCGGATCATGACCGGCAACAGAGTTTGCAGTCCGGGCATGCCGCCGGGTGTGTCCGCAAATGCCGGATATATTTGCTGACTTCTCCGCGGGCGCAGTGCGGCGCATGATCTGTGGCGACAATGTCGATCAGTCCCTGTCGCAGCGCGTCGGTCATGGCGCTGACATCGTCCCTGGACCGGAATGGTGGCGAAGCCTTCAGCCTCGCCCAATCCGTCTTATAGTCTTCCGCACTGAAAAAAAGGTTCTGGGGAGTGGTCTCGACTGTCGTGTCCGCCAGATCTTTCATTCTGCTCCACGTCTTCACACCGAGTGCCGAATTGATCTGCCGGACATGGATGCGCGCGCCCGTCGCGGCGGCGGCGAGGATCGCCCGGGCAATTCCATTGGCTTCGGCAAGCGGTGGGCGGCTGGCCAGAAACGCTGCAATGTCGTCGGCCTCTGCTTCGCACTGCACTGCCAAGGAGGATTGACTGGTCACCCGGTGAAACCCCGACAATCGTGTCAAGCGGCGCAAACCGGCGCAGAGTTTCGGTCACGCGTTCCATGCTGTCGAAAAGATAGTTTTCCGGAACATCCGCGGTGAAGAGTTCGAACGACACCGGAGCCTGTCGATAAAGTCCTTCGATGGTCGAAAGGTCATGGCTGACAACGACTTGAAAACCGACGTCGGTAAATATCCTGCCCGCAGCCAGTTCCATTTTCGCAGCAAGCTGTTGAGGTGTGGCGGTCCAAGGTTCGTCCGTCGGCATATCGAGCACGGTGGTTACCCCGCCAAGGGCCGCAGCACGGGTGCCGGAGTCGAAATCCTCCTTGTGGGTAAGCCCCGGCTCGCGTAGATGGGCATGGGCATCGACAAGCCCCGGCAGCAGCAAGAGACCATCCACGTCCACCATCACCCGAGCATCCGTGACGTTCCCCCGGTGACAGCAGCACAGCAATGCGTCCGTCCCTGACCGCCAGATCGGCACGAACCTCTTTATCGGCGTTCACCACCACGCCGCCTCGAAGAATGAGATCAAACATGGCTCAACCCGGCTAGGCGTGGTTCTTCATGCGTGACGACCTCGATAAGCGCCGCCTGACCGGCCGCTGACCCGCGCCAGACCGCGCAGCAATGCCGCCCGCAGATCGGCGGGCTCCGAAACACATTCGCCATAGCCCCCAAGTGCAACAGCAATGGGAGCGTAGGCTCCCGACATGCGATTGGCGTCATATTTCCGTGTCGCTACCGGCATGCTGGCCGCATATCCGCCGAGCACATCGTTACGCATCACGATCGTCAGTATCGGCAGGTCGCAGCGGATTGCAGTCTCGAAATCGATACCGACCATGCCGAACGCGGCCTCTCCCATCAGGTTGACGACTGTTGCATCCGGACGCGCAAGGCGGGCACCCAGCGCAAAACCAAGTCCGCTGCCGAGCTGTGTCGTCTTGCCCCAGCCGATATAGCTTCCGGGCACGACGGCTTCATAGAACGGGCTGATCTGATCGCGCGGGTTGCCTGCATCATGGGTAATGATCGCGTTGAACGGATCGACGGCCTGCATCAGCTCCCATACGACCCGGTAGGGGGAGATGGGCTCGGCTATCGGCGGTGAGCAACGGCATCCACTTTTCCATGAAAGCGGCGCGTACTCGCCCTCACCTCCCGCGCAAGATCGGTCCGGTCCGATATCGTCAAACCATGCTCAAGCACGTAAGCCGATCATCTGACGCAAAATCGATCGCGCATCGCTGACCACGCCCTGCGCAATCGGATAGTCTTTGCCAAGGTCCGCCTCGTCGATCGTGACCTGCAACAGGATTTTGTCGTTCGGTATCGGCAGAATATAGTGCGAACGCGTCAGGCTGGACCCGATGGCGAAAACGACATCCGCTTTTTCGACGAAGTGATCGACGGTTGCCGGCCGAGCACGTCCGGCTGTGCCCAGCGAAAACGGATGGTTCTCCGGAAAGGCGCTCTTGCCGTTTGGCGTCGTCATGACGGGTATGCGCAATAATTCTGCGAAGGCGACCAGTTCTTTTGACGCTGAAGCCGCCAGCACGCCCTGTCCGGCCAGGATCACCGGATTCTTTGCCGCGAGCAGCGTATTGACAAGTTCCCTTAGCTCGCCCGCATCGGCTTGCGGCAGGCTTCGGCGTGGCCGCTGATAGTCTGCGGAGTGCTGTTCCAGTTTCTCCGCCAGCAGATCTACGGGAAGCTCCAGCAAGACCGGAGCAGGTTTGCCGTTGCGCACGCGGGATATGGCGGCATGCATCAGCTTTGGCAGGTCCTCTATCGCGGCTTGCTGCTTCGCACCACTTGGTAACGTGCATAAAATTGCGGCGCGCCTCGAAGTTCGGCGTCACTGCTTCCGAGCCACGCGGATAGCCCGTTGGGAGAAACAGCATGGGCGCTCGATCGTTGAAGGCCTGGGCGATCCCGCCGAAAGAGCTTTCCACGCCCGGGTCCGTATTGCACGGTCACGACCGCAAGTTCTGCGCCCGCAGTTGTCCGGGCATAGCCCTCTGCGATGTTGACGGCGACACGCTGTGTCCGGGTAATGACAGGAGGAATGTCCAGCTCTGCTGACGCATCGAAAAGCTCGCTGTTCGGAAAGCCAATGATATGCTTGACGCCTTCCTGCTTGAGGATCGATGCGACGACCTGCGCGCCATTCATTGTTTTGCCGTTCATTCTTTCCTCGTGAGTTGGGGCGCCGGTGGCGAAGTGTGTCGTCTTGATCAGACGCGGCATTCAAAGCTGGCATGATGGGAAAGCCAGTGACGTGCAATGTCCTCACGGCGCATGAAGGCAGCTCCCGGGGTGTTCTGGACGTGCTCGATGACCTCGCGCAGATCCGGAGGCCCTGTTCGGTTGGCCCGTCCAGCGCGCGTGCACTCCTATCGTCAGCATGCGGCCGCCGGTCTCGTCGGCTTCGCTGAGCATGTAGTCGATGGCAGAGCGGCAATCCTCGGCAAAGTCGCGCGGATTGCTGTAGCCCGGCGCGATCAGATAGCGGCTGTCGTTTAGCGTCTTCGAATAGGGAACGACCAGCAAGCCGCGTGCCGCCATGATCGACGAAAGTAGGGAATGTCGTCGTTGCAGGGATCGGAATAATAGAGGAACCCGCCCTCCCCCACGATGAGATCGCGCGTGTTGACGCTCGGAAAGGAGCGGCAATTCCAGCCAAGCGGCCGCCGGCCAGCAGCTCTTTGATAAAGAGCAATCGCCTCGTGTAGCTGGCGCTCTTCCTCCTCGCGCTCCATGGTCGAGTATTCCGACCAGCGCAGGCCGTGACCAAGCAGATCGTGTCCTCGCTCGTTCATCCAGTCGACGACAGCAGGATTGCGCTCCAGCGCGACGGCGCAGGCGGAAACCGTCACCGGGATTTCGTAGCGATCGAACAGTCGCGCCAGCCGCCAGACACCGGCACGGCTGCCATATTCGAAATGGGTTTCAGTGCCGAGATCGCGCACCGTCGGGCTGTTCGGAATATTGTACTCGCCCCAATTGTCGTTGCGGTGATTGTCCTCAAGCCAGGAATATTCCGAACCTTCCTCGTAGTTGAGCACGAGATTGATCGCGAGCTTGACATCCCCCGGCCAGATGACGAAGGGAGCCTTGCGGCCGTATCCGACGAACTCGCGCGTCTGAGGTCCTTCGGAAGGCGATAATGTTGAGTTCAGAGACATTATTTTCTTCTCCGCCGATTGAGGTGCAATGCTTTCGTTCGCAACGATCCAGTCCATGTAATCGTGGAAGGCGTCGCGCGCGGACCGCGGGCGCCAGTCGGTATCCGCTCGATGCGGGCAATATCGTATGCACCCCACATGCCATCCGTCAGTGCGCGGGATCCTGGACGATGTTGGCAGTTTCGTGCGGAACTGACCTCGACCTGAAGATCCGGAACCCTCTCGGCAGCCCAAGCGATCACGTCGCCGATCGTGGCGGTGATACCGCTGCCAATGTTGTAGTGCCTGTAGCGCAGCAAAGGTGCTTCGAGCAGGGCGATTATGGCCCGCGCTACATCGTCCGGATTGAATGTAGTCGCCGACCGGTTCGAGGCTGTTCGGGCGGATCAACTCGCCCGACAAGCGCCATATGCGCGACCCGGTTGGGGACATGACGGAAATTGCGGCTCTGCGGTCGCCCGGTCCATCGGACCATAGACCGAGGACAGACGCACCGAAACCGCCGACAGATCGAACAGGTCGGCGTAACGGTTCACGATCATCTCGGCAGGCGAATTTCGAGATGCCGTAGAGCGTCAGCGGCGCGACATAGCCGTCTTCCGGCAGCGGTTCTCCCTTCCAATCCGGTCCATGATTGCGATAGACCGAGCCGGAACTGACATAGATAAACCGTTTGACCGTTGAGCTTCTGCGCACCCATTCGAGCATGCGCACCGTACCCATCAGATTGACGTCGACGATCCGCGGCCGGGTTTTCGGCTTCGGGTTGGCGCTTCACCTCCGTCGCGTTTCCGCGCGAGATCGGCGTGACCGTCGCGCCATGCACGACGGCGGTAATGCCATGCAGGTCGAGAGCATCCGCCCACCCGGTCGGGATCGCATATGTCGCCATTGATCACTGTCAGGCGATCGCGCACGGGCGCGAAATGTCTCTCGGCGGCTCGCGTCGAGCCCGGATCGGTCGAGAATGACAGCACGCGCATTGGGATCGCGGTCAAGCCATTCGCCGTGCCAGCACGCTCATGACGAAACCGGTTCCGCCGGTCACAAGAAGGGTCATTTGAAATCCTGTCATTTTTCATAGTGAAGAAATTGCTCAGCGCAGCGGCATAACCGCCATCCACGAGCATGTCGGTGCCGGTGACGAAGGATGCGTCGGTTGAAAGCAGAAACGCGGCCGCAGCCGCGATCTCTTCCGGTTGCGCAATCCGGTCCGAGCAGATGGGCTGGCCCCAGCGCCGCATCAGCCGCTTCGAGGGTCTGGCCATCGTTGCAGTAGCCGCGCCGTCGCCACCGCGCCCGGCGACAGGCTGTTGACGCGAATGCCCTCGTGCGGCATGATCGACGGCCATGGCCTTGGCGAGATGAATCAAGACCGGCCTTGGCGGCGCAATAGGCCACCGCCTTGCTGTCGCGACACGCCCGAACTGCGAGGCGATCAACACAACGATCCGCCGCCGCTTGTCTGCGATCAGCGGAACGGCGAATTTGCTCTGCAAGAAAGCCGCCGGTCAGGCTGACATCGATTTCGCGCTGCCATTGCTCTTCGGATCGAGATCGACCACCGTCCCATCTTGCGATGGCGCGGCTGCGTTGTGCACCAAAGCCATCGAGCCGGCCGAAGCGGGTGCGGACCGCATCCACCGCCCGCTCCGCCGAACTCTGCATCGGTGACGTCGCAACTACATGCCAACGGCACGTGGACCCAGCATTCCGCAAGCTGAAGCGCGGCAGATTCGATCGAATGATCGGCGCAGACGATCCGCCCGCCCTCAGCAATGCAGCGCGTGGCTATCGCGGCGCCTATACCGCTCGCTGCGCCGGTGATCAAGCACGACATGCCCCGCCAAGCGTTGCCGGCAAGCTGCGCCTGGTCATGATGACAGCACCTTCGACAGATTCCTGCTGCGGCGGAAATGGACGCTGGCGCGCGATAAACTGGCCACGACCGGCTTGCGATGTGATCTCCCCGTCGTTCCAGACAATATCGCCGCGCGAGATCGTCATGACCGGCCAGCCGCGCACTGTCTGCCCTGCATAGGGCGTGTGGTCAGTGGCATGGTGCAGCATGTCATTGTCGATCGTCACGATGCGCTCGGATCCCAAAGCGTCAGATCGGCATCGGAACCGATTGCGATCAGACCCTTGCGCGGATAGAGCCCGAAGAGGCGGGCGGGCGCGCCGGCCGTAAGATCGGCGAATTTTTCCAGCGATATAAGCCCGCCATTGACGCCCGCCGAAAAAAGCAGCGGCAGGCGAGTTTCGATGCCCGGAATGCCGTTCGGAATGCGATGGAAAGGCGTGTCGGGTCCACCAGCAATCTTGTCGGCATAATTCCAGGGCGAATGATCCGAGGAGAAAACCTCCAGTGTCCCGTCGAGAATGCCGCGCCAGATTTCCGGCTGATTGGACTTGTCGCGAGGCGGCGGCGTGCACACGCATTTCGAGCCGGAAAGATCGTGCGTATCGATATCCTCGGCCGAAAGGAACAGATATTGCGGGCAGGTCTCGGCGTAGACGGGCAGGCCTCGCGCCTTGGCACGGCGAATTTCCTCGACCGCACCACCAGCGGCAACATGACTGATAAGGATCGGCGTTTCGATCAATTCCGAGAGGCTGATCGCACGGAACGTCGCCTCGCGGTCGCCGATCTCGGGATGGGCCTGGACATGATAGCGAAGTTGCGTCTTGCGTGCTTCGATGAAGCGCTCCGTCAGCCAGCGGATGCAGGCGTCGTTCTCGGCGTGAACCATGACCATCGCACCCTCCGACCGCGCGAGGTCAAGAACGTTGAGGACCTCGTAGTCATCCAGTTTCAGGCCGTCATAGGTCAGGTAGATCTTGATCGAGGTGCAGCCCTCGGCAATGAGAGCCGGAATCTCATCGCGCAGTACTTCCGGCGTCGGATCGCCGACAATCAGGTGAAACCCGTAGTCGATATGCGCCTTCGGACGGGCACGTTCATGATAATCGTCAACGATGTCGCGCAGCGATTGGCCGCGCATCTGCATGGCAAAGGGAATGACGGTCGTCGTCCCGCCGCACAGGGCAGAAAGCGTGCCGGTACGAAATCGTCGGCGGTGGACTTTACCCTCCCATGGTTGCTGATCCATGTGGCAATGGCTATCGACACCGCCGGGCATGACGATCCGTCCCTCGGCAATGATCTCATTGTTGCCCTGCCCGCAGATCAGGTCCGAGAGCGGCGATACGCCCTTCCTTCACGCCGATATCGATGTCACGCGCGCCGTCCGGCAGGACCACCTTGCCACCGCGGATCACGAGATCATAAATCGGCTCCTGGTTCATTCGTTCACTCCCAAAGACTACGCACTCGACGCACCGGGACGACAGACGCCGGCGCGGAGCGGCGCAGCAGATTGAAACAGGCAGCAACCGCGACGAGCAGGGCGCCGCTGCCCAGCATCAGGAAACAGCGCCTGGGGCGCAATGCGCGTCATCAGATCGGCTGCGATGCCGGGTGTCAGCACGTTGCCGATCGAGTAGAGCAGCAGCAACCCACCTGAAACCGAAACCATGTAGCGCGCCTCGAACTGCGCATTGGCGAAAGCGATCGCCACCGGATAGATCGTCAGCGCCATCGCACCGTACAGTGAAGAACAAGACGAACAGCAGCGGCGCGAAGCGATCGCCGGCCCAGGCGATCAGGGCGCAGAGGATTGCGGCAAGAACACCCTGCACCAGAAGGAGGACGCGCCGGTCGACACGATCCGAGAGCCATCCTATCGGGGCTTGTGCCAGCATTCCGCCGATGCTGAACGTGGTCACCAGTGCCACGGTAGTCGCCGTCGGCAGCCCGACTTGAACCGCCATAGATCGGCGTCATGGCAAAGACGTTCATATTGGTCGTGCCGGCCTCGAATACGCCGACGATCGTGACTGGCGCCAGCAACGCCAGCCGCCACAGACCGTAGCGCTGATCGGCCGGACGTAACGGTTGCTTCGGGCAACGGCTGCTGCGATGGCAATGCCGGCCACATGCCGCCGATGAACTTCGAATAGACAAGTCCCGCCGAGATCGTGATCGCGGCGATAAGAAACAGGAGTTGCGGATGTGGTCCGCCGAGCCCCACAAGCATTTGGCCAAAAAGGACACCCAGCGACGTCATCAGCATGTACAGCGAAAAATAGGTGCCGCGATTGCGCTGGATCCGCATAGAGGTTGAACCAGCTCTCTGCGACGATGAACAGCGTCGCCATGGAGAAACCGTTCAGGAACCGCAGCCCGAACCAGACAGGGACGAGGGCTGTGAGTGTAAAACCAAAGGTCGCAAGCGCAGTCATCAGCGCAACCAGTCGAAACGTCCGTTCGTGACCGAAACGCTGCACCAGGAGTTTTGCCACCAGGCACCCGACCAGAAATCCTGTCGGAAAGGCTGTGAGCACAATCTGCATGGACCATGCATCGACTGTCGGGATTGCTGAGATGCAGCGATACCGCAGTTGTCAGCAACGAATTGCCGGTGCTGACAAAACATATGCTGGCCATGATGGGAAATATGACGCGCGACCGCTGCCGCTGCCTGCCAGAAACGCGCGAGTGATGACGACAATGGCGATCATGATGGATCGGGCACTTCCGCGGTCGATGCAAACATCGACGGCATTGCCTGCAACTGCGCAGTCTCGATATGACAGGCGATTTCATGCGTCGGCGACAGTTGCCGCAAAGGCGGAACGACGGTATCGCACATTGCACCGACCTTGCGATGGCAACGCGTGGCGAAACGGCAGCCCGCTCGGCACATTGATGGGGCTCGGCGTCTCACCGCCAAGACGAATGCGTTCGCGGCGTGTTTCATCCGGATTGGGACTGCGGATGGCTGACAGCAGCGCTTCAGTATAGGGATGGTAGCCGCCGCCGAAGACTTCCTCCACAGTCCCCTGCTCCATGACCTTGCCGAGATACATGACGACGACCTTGTCGGCCACATGTCTGACCAGAGCCAGGTCATGGCTGATGAAGAGCATGGTCGTGTGCTTTTCGCGCTGGATATCGAGGAGCAGCGTCACGACGGCCGCCTGCACGGAGACATCCAGCGCGGAAACCGGTTCATCCGCGACGATCAGCGAAGGATCGGTGGCAAAGGCCCGCGCGATGGCAATACGTTGCTTCTGCCCGCCCGAAAGCTGCGCTGGCTGTGCGTTCCGCCACCGATGGCGAAAGACGGACCATTTCCAGAAGCTCGCGCACGCGCTGGTCGATCGCCTTCTTTCCCTTGCGCACTCCGAATTTCTTGATGGAGCGCCGGATCGAATGGGCGGCCGAATGCGATGGATTGAGCGTGCTGTCGGGATTCTGGAAGATCATCTGCACCGATTGCAGCAACGTTCGGGACCGCTGCCGCGCCGGAAGTTCGGCAATGTTTTCACCGGCAAGCCGGATGGTTCCGGACGTCGCATGGTCGAGCCCCGCAACGATGCGGGCGAGAGTGGATTTACCGCAACCGGATTCGCCGACGAGGCCGACGATTTCCGCCTTGTCAGCGGAGAACGACACCCCCTCATTGGCTTTCAGGGTGCGACGGCCTTTCAGATGATAGAGTTTGGTCACATCCGATAATACGATCTCTGCCTTATGCCGGCGCGTATCGGCTTGTGTCTCCGGATGGGAGGCGTCGCCGCGTGTTATT
Organism: uncultured Alphaproteobacteria bacterium; assembly: GCA_963776115.1. Taxonomy (GTDB): domain Bacteria; phylum Pseudomonadota; class Alphaproteobacteria; order Rhizobiales; family Rhizobiaceae; genus Phyllobacterium. Next base: position 71,157 of record CAVZLS010000020.1, read on the forward strand.
TCCGGCCAGCGGGCGCAGCGCACCAGATGATCTTCCACGTTGGCGGGCTCCAGCGCCAGGCCCGGCTGGTCACAGAGGCCTGCAACAAAACTGCTGCAACGCGGGCGCGAAGAGACAGCCCTGCGGCCGCTCCTGCGGCAGCGGGATGTGTCCCGGAATGGCTGCAAGCGCGCGGCTGTGCTTGTCGCTGCCGATATCCGGAATGCAATCGATGAGGCCTTGGGTATAAGGGTGCCGCGGTCTGCGGAACAATTCATCCGTTGTGCCCTCTTCCACCATCTCGCCCGAATACATGATGCCGACACGGTCGCAGCTTTCGGCGATCAGGCCCAGATTGTGCGAGATGTAAAGAAGGCTGGTCGAGTAGCGCAGACGCAGTTCGGCGATAAGATCGATGACGGCGGCTTCGACTGTCACGTCGAGTCCGGTGGTCGGTTCGTCGAGGAGCAGCAGCGAAGGCCTGGCCAGCAGCGCCATCGCGATGACGACACGCTGCTGTTGGCCGCCGGACAGTTGATGCGGATAACGCTTCAGCATATCGCGCGGGTCAGGCAACCGCACATCGTTGAGCATTGCAGCCGCCATTTCCAGGGCTTCCACCCGCGACGCACCGAGATGACGCAGCGGCACTTCGGCAAGCTGGGCTCCTATGGTCTTGACTGGATTGAGCGCACTCATCGGATCCTGATAGACCATGGCGATACGTCGGCCGCGTATCTCGCGCAGTTGGCTTTCGGCTTGCTCCGACCAGCTCCGTTCCGTCGAAACGGATGCTGCCACCGGCAATCACACCGGTGTTTCCGAGGTAGCCCATGATCGCCATCGCAGTCGTGCTCTTGCCGCAACCGGATTCGCCGACGAGTCCGTAGCTTTCTCCCGGCATGACGCTCAGCGACACGTTGGGAACGGCGACGACGGTTTCGGACTTGCCGCGAAACTCGATCCGCAGATCGCTGATCTTGAGCAAAGGCTCCTTCTCGGGCGTGGTCGTGCCTGACATGAACCGATCTCGGCTGTTGGGGATAAATATGGTCATGGTTTCCACGCCTCACGCATACCGTCGGCCAGAAGATTGAAACCCAGAACGAGACTGACGATGGCAATTGACGGGGCAAGGGACATAAGCGGCCAGACGTTGATGACTGTCGTCGCTTCTTTGACCATGCCGCCCCAATCGGGGTTGGGGGGCGGCAGGCCGAGCCCGAGGAAGCCGAGAATACCGATGGTGATGATCGTGTAACCGATGCGCAGGCAGGCATCGACGATCAGCATTCCTCGGCAATTGGGAAGCAGCTCGACAATCATGATGTAGAGCGTGCTTTCGGCGCGCAGTCGCGCAGCGGCGACATATTCCCGCTCCTTCAGACCGAGCACGAGACCGCGTGTGATGCGGCCGATACCCGGAGCGCGAGGCAATCGTCGTCGCGATGATGATGTTGAGGATCGACGGACCAATATTGGCGATCAGGATGACGTAGAGCACGAGAACGGGAAAGGCGAGAATGATGTCCGAGATACGGCTGATGACAGCGTCGATCCAGCCGCCGAAATAACCGGCAAGCATGCCGATCGTGATGCCGACGATCATCGCGACTGCAACCGAGAGCGGCGCGACCAGCAGCACTGTGCGCGCTCCGAAGATCAGTCGCGAGAGGATATCGCGGCCGAGGATGTCGGTCCCCAGCCAATGATTGAGCGACGGGTTCGGATTGACCATCGCCATGACATCCTGCTCGGTCGGAGAATGCAGCGGGAGAACCGGCGCCAGCACTGCCACAACAATCCAAAACCCGGTGAGGCACAGGCCAACAACAGCCGTGCGTGACCGGAACAATCGCATCCATTGCGGACGGCTCGATATACGGGTCGCTGCAGGGGTGAGGATAGCGGTGTTTTGCTCCAGGGACATCGCTTACCTCAACCGGATTCGTGGATCGAGCAGCATGTAGCCAAGATCGCCGACGAACTGGGTTGTGACAGCGATAGCGACCGTAATCAGCGTCGCCGCTTCAAGAGTCGCGATATCGCCGAACATGCTTGCTTCGAGCAGCAATCTGCCGAAACCGGGATAGGCAAACACCAGTTCCGTCACAACGACACCGCTGATCAGAAAGTTGATCTGCAGCAGGAGCACCGTGAATGGAGCGATCATGGCATTGCGCAGGGCATGTTCAACAATGACCTGACGTGTACTCATGCCCTTCAGGATAGCGGTCCGAATATATGGCCGTTCCATCACGTCGATCATCGATACGCGGATCATGCGGGCGACATAGCCGAAATCGTAGATGACGAGCACGGCAACCGGCAGCACGAGCTGCGAGGCGACCGACCAGCCGCCATTGGCGTCGAGCGGGCTGGTGCCGGGCAGGATGGGCCACAGAATGACGAACAGTGTCACGAGGAAAACGCCGGAGGCGAACTCGGGGATCGAGGTAAAGGTGATGCAGATCACCGACAGGGACCGGTCGAGCGCCCCACCTTCTTTCAGGCCGGAGAGTATGCCGAAGACGATCGATAGCGGCATGATGAGCGCGAAAGCCAGGCCGGCGAGGATTGCCGTATTGCCAAGCCGTTGCCAGATCACGTCGTTGACTGGCAGCTTGTTTAGCGTCGAATAGCCAAAATTGCCGAAATACTGCACGCCGCGTGGATCTTTGAAATTGAGCCCGTTTGCCGGGTCCTGCAGCGGATCCGGCAGACGCCAGCCAATACGCCGAGCCAGCGTCCGTAACGGACAACAAGAGGATCATGGGCTTTCAGCTTCGCCGACAGCAGGTCGACCTGTTGCTGTGTCGCGAAGGGCCCCAGCGATTTGCGGGCCACGCTGCCGGGAGAGAATTCGCAGACTGCAAAGACCAGAAAAGATGCGCACAGCATTGTCAGCAACATCATGGCCAATCGTTTGAGTATAAAGTTCGACATAGGTTTTTTCTGCCAACCGCATTGCATTGTGACGGCCTGCCAGATCGCCGGCGTCACAATGCGTTGACGTCACACGGCGATGGCGTACTCGTGCGCGAAAATATATTGTGATGGGTGAAGCTCGAAGCCTTGGACCTTCTTGTCCATAACCGTCGAGAAAACCCGCCAGAATGGCTGAACGATAGGTCCGTCATCCTGCATGAGGGCTTCGATCTTGGCCATCACTTTGCTGCGTTCCTTCGGATCGAGGATGCCTTCCGCCTGCGTCAGAAGCTTGTCGAATTCCGGATTTGAATAACCCGATTCATTCCAGGCAGCATTCGAACGATAGGCCAGCGCAAGCGTCATGATCGCCAGCGGGCGATGTCCCCAAGCCGTGAGACTGAATGGCACTGTCGTCCAGACCTCCCAGTATTGTGCACTAGGCAGCGACTTGATGTTGACCGTTACGCCGATATCCTTGAACTGCTCGGCCAGGACCTGTGCGGTGTTCAGCTCCCAGATCGGGTCCGGGCGCGTCACCATGTCGATCTCGAAACCTTCGGGATAGCCTGCCTCGGTCAGGAGCGCTTTGGCCTTTTCGATGTCGCGCGGATATTTCGGCAAGTCTGCATATTCAGGATGGGACGGCGAAACGTGGTGATCTTCCGCTGGTGTTCCTGCACCCAAAAGCGATGTCTGGATGACCTTGTTGCGATCGATGGCATAGCGCATGGCCTGCCGCACACGCTTGTCTTTGAAGATCTCATGATCGGGCCGCATGCGGGCAACGACAGTCTGGGAGGTCTCGACCTTGTGCACCTGCACATGCGGAAAGTTCTGCATCGCATTGATTTGCACAGCGTCGGCCTCAGAAAGGCCATCGACCTGCTTGGACGCGATCGCAGCAATCGACGCACCCGGATTGTCGCCGAGATCGACGAACTCGAAAGTCTCCAGGTATGGACCTTTACCCCAATAATCGGTCCGGGCCTTGTACTTGGCGTTCTTTCCGACCGTGAATTCCGTCATTTCGAACGGCCCGGTGCCGTTCGCGCCAGCACCGAACGAACCGTTCTCTTCCGGATCGAGAATGAACATGGGATAGTGGAAGAGATGCTCGGCGACAGCGATCTGCGGCGCATAGGCGTTGAGACGGATTGTGTGGTCATCGACCTTTTCGATAGCGTTTTCAGACCAGAGCCGGCTCGACTTCTTTGCCTTGCCCTTCTCGTCCTTTTCGCCTGTTTCGAACTCCTCGACCAGATAGCCGGTGAACAGACCGAGCATGGAGGATCCGATTGCCGGATCACTGACACGCTTGAGATTCCAGACCACATCGTCGGCGGTCAATGGACGACCCTTGCGCCACTTCACATCCTTGCGGACATGCAGTGTCCATGTCTTGAGATCGTCGCTGACGTCCCATTTCTCCAGAAGATAGGGATGGGTTATATTATTGCGGTCAGTGAATGTAAGATATTCGCATACTTGGCGAATAACGTTCGACCGTTCGGCGAAATCGGCAAGATGGGGATCCTTGATTTCCATGCAGCGCATGCCGATACGGAGATTGCCGCCCTTGGGCAGTTCCTGTGCGTTGGCTCTGTTTCCCAGAGGATCGATCATCCCTGCCATCGAATAGGCAGCAGCCGCTGATAGTCCGAGAAGCGTCGACTTTCGCAGAAAATCTCTGCGGCTGATCCCGCCGCTTTTGAGTTCGGACTCAAGCACGTGAATATGAGGGTGGGGGTACTTGTTCAAAGCTGCAATCTCCATTTTGCTCGAAGCTGTTCCACTTTTATTTTTTGCCGGCTAAGGCTGCGTTCGCTCGAATTTGTACAATCCGACCTTCGAGCGCGCTTTTTGTAGATTTGACCGTATGGTGCATCCGGTTGCGGGAAAATGCACAGACTCGACATGCATCGTGCGCCACGCGACATCAGGGCCGCAGGCAAAATCTGGGGCTGTCCTCGAGGTGCCATCTGGAGTTGTACTATCGCCGCAATACACTCGGATGGTGTTCAAATCCGAAGAGTGAGCATGTCAAGCGTTTGCGCGTTCTGCGCCGGATTGTCGTGCCAGCATGCGTATGAGCATGTCTGTTTTTCTGGTCGCCGCCGGGCTCTCGTTGAATTGCTGCCGGTAAAACCGGCTGAAATGGGATGTAGACGCATAGCCACAGATTTCTGCCACTTCGGTGATGGGGAGATCTGAGCGTAACAATAGTTCTTTTGCCTTTGCCATCCGCAGATCCAGATAGAATTTCGACGGGCTTTTCTGCAGGTGCGACAAGAACAGGCGCTCCAGCTGCCGGGTCGAAAGATCGACGCTCTGGGCAAGTTCAGAAATTTCGATCGGTGAATCCAGGCTGTTTTCCATGCGCCGGACAACTGAGCCGAGCTTGGCATTGCGGATTCCAAATCTTGCTTCAGGTTGCATACGTTGCACATCGTCTTGCTGACGAATGCGCGGATGGTTGAACTGATCCGAAATGAGCGACGCCAGTTCCGGACCTTGCAAGGCCGAAACAAGCCAAAGCATCATGTCGAGCGTCACGGTGCCTCCCGAGGAGGTCATGAAGCGTCCATCAATAACAAAGATATCATCGGTGGTAAGGCATTTTGGAAACTCGCTGCGAAAACTCGAAAGCGTTTCCCAATGTACCGCACAGCGTTTGCCTTCCAGCAGACCGGCCTTTGCGAGGAAAAAAACGGCGGTGCTGAGTGCGCCGAGAATGCATCCCTCCGAATAGATCCGCCGGAGCCAGGCAAAGGTCCTGTTATCGTAACTGTCTTCGTAATTGACACCAGCGCAGACGATAACAATGTCACACCGCGATCCCTGACCTGCCGCATAGTCTACCGGCAACGGCAGACCACTGCTGGATTTTACACTTTCGCCATCCATGGAGATCAGTTGCCAGTCAAAGATCTTGCGGTTGCTTATGCGATTGGCTTGTCGAAGTGGATCGAGCGCCACTGAGAACGCTAGCAGAGGAAAGTCTGGAACCAGCAGAAAACCGATCGTGACTGGCCTGTCAGAATTCTTCAGCTTTTCAAAAGAACTCAAATCATTCATCAATACCTCGATAGCTGTGCGACAGCTCACTCGACTATATTTTCAGCACCAAAGTCAATCGCCCAAACGACAGGCAAATTGCCGCTCCCGGTCTCTCCCACTCTTGTAGACATGTGGCAAAAGACTGCGCGATCGGTCATCGCGCAGTCTCCAAATTGCTGTAACAGCTAGCTCGGAAGCTGGAACACCACATTGGATATCAAGACAATCGCCAACCCGGCGGCAAGGGCTAAATAGGGTAGAATGCCTGCCTTGCGCACGCCGAGATCATGTCCAGCGAGACCCAGTTCCTCCATCGCACCACTCGGAAATTTACCGCCGTCCTGGACATAATGCCGGTATGCAAAGACTGGCAGAATGAGAGCCGCGAATATGAAGCCGATATAGAGGGCGTTGTCATAACCCCAGACCTTGGCGCCGGCGCCAAGAAACAGGGCGTTGACGAACGCCAGCACCGTATTGATGCCGATCAACACCGTCGGCGCCTTCCAGGGGCGCTCGATGTGACCGGAATCGATGCGGTGGATCCACCCGGCATTCAGGTTGAGGAAGTTGAAGATGATGTAGCCCACATTCGACACCGCGAGGACGAAGAAATAACCACCGGTATCGGATGCGATGGCGAGCAGAATCAGGTTGAAGCCGAAGTCCGTCCACATGGCGCGGGTCGGAGCACCGTGCTCGTTCGCATGATTCAGATACTTTGGCAGCCAGCCGTCCTTTGACCCCTGATAAAGGGTCCGGGACGAGCCAGCCATGGCCGTCATGATCGCGAGGAAAAGAGCTGCGATCATCATGATCACGAAGATCTGGGTGACGATGCGCCCGCCGCCAATGAGACCGGCAAGAGCTTCAGCCACACCGCTCCCGTCAACGATACCTGGAGCCAGCATACCGGCATGCCCCAAAACACCCTGGAAGGCGAACGGCACGAGGAAGAAGAACAGGCAGCACAGGAGGCCAGAATAGAAAATCGCCTTGAACGTGTCCGTCTTGGGATTTTTCAGCTCACGCGTGTAGCAGACGGCGGTCTCAAAGCCGTAGGTCGACCAAGCCGCGATGTAGAGCCCGCCAAGGAATAGCGTCCAGCCGCCAATATTCCATGTGCCGTCGACGCCGGAATAGGCCGCCGACGGCGGGACGAGGCCCATAACGTTGGAATAGTCAATCGAACCGGTGACGATCGGAAAGATGCCGATCAGCAGCAGCGGAATGAGAACGGCAATGGCCATCCACTTCTGAACGGTTGCGGTGCCAGCGATGCCGCGATGCTGAATTGCGAAGATGATCAACATCAAAATGGCGCCGATGATGAAGGTCGCATTGATATTGGCCTGCGCCAGAAAGGGAATGCGGAAGCTGAACAGCGACCAATTCCGGATCGCCGGAGTGAATGCTGCGACACCATCGAGCCCCAGGAGAGCTTTGACTGCATCCGGAGGCGTGGAGCCCGCATGGGCAGCCAGCCACTCGGCCACGCGAGGGCTGTCGACTGTGATCGATGCAGCGTGCGCGGCCATCCAGCTTTGAACAAGCTCGGAGTCGACTGCCGGAATCGGGAACAGCGCATTGAGGATGTATCCCGCGGCAATGGCACAACCAAGCGACAGAACCGGTGACCAGGCAAACCAGTTGCACCAGACAGACAGCGGCGCGACAAATTTCGAATAACGCAGCCACGCGGTCGCGCCGTAGATGGAGGCACCGCCGGATTTGTTGCCGAACATGCCGGCGATTTCAGCGTAGGTGAAGGATTGCAGGAAACCCATGATCATGGAGATGATCCAGACCAGGAAGGCCAACTTGCCCGTTGTTCCTGCGATACCGCCGATAGAGAAAAGAACCAGTGGCGGCACACCGGCAGCCACCCAGAAAGCACCTTTCCAGTCCAGTGCGCGGACCAGTTTACCCTCAGTGCCGGTCGCGATCCCGGCTTCTTCCACAGTTGTCATTGATCAAGTTCCCCAACCAGTTGTTTGACGGCAGTTCCTGCATGTCTCCTTGATGTTCTCTTCCCACTGAGAAATTCTTTGGCTGCAATCTGATCGATTTTTTCTTTTTCTTGCTCAGATGCGGCGATCTTCGATATTCACGTACAGTAAATAAATTTTCTTTTTAGTCAATAGAACGCTTTACATTGCGGAGTCGCTTCGTAGGATGCAAAGTGTCGATAATGCTGAAGAGCAGCTGCGGAGGCTTCATGCAAGAAGTGGATCGTTTGGCCGGGAGCCTGCAACCTCCCCGCCCTAGCTTGACACGCTATCCGGGCCTGCAGTCCACGTGGTCCGCCACCGAACGCTATCGCGTCAAGGGCGGCGGTTCGGCTGTTGTCCAGGTCGCACCGGGTGACCGGATAACCGTGATCGATAGGGAAGGTGGTCAACCTTGCGAGATCACCTTTGTCGATGAAGCAGGCCGCTTCACCGCGAGCGGGCTCGGAACAGTATTCACCAATCGCTCGGAAGGGTTGAAGACCATTCTGTCGTCCGGTGAGCCCAGCGCGAGACGGACGCTTTTGTCACTGCAACGGCGCGGCGTCGATCTGGGCAAGGCTGGCGCCCTGCGGCTGTTTGGCGAAGATTCGACACCGGGCAGCCAGGCGAGCCTGGTTATTGCAAGCCAAGGGCTTCTCATCGCTGCGGCGCCCGCCAAGCCTATGGCGCCATGGGAGCAAGACACGGCAACGCCGATCGAGATACGGATTAAGCGCAGCAGCGCTGAACGGAGCTACGATGCCTGCCTGCCGGAGTTACTGGCCGACCCGATCCACGATCTGCGGATTAAGGCCGCGACTGCCTCAGCCTATTTCGTCCGGGCCGGAGAATTCATTCAGGTAATCGACGTCTTCGGTCGGCAATGCACAGATTTCCAGGCCTTTTCAGCCAGAAAAGTAGAGAAGGGCCTCGATCTGGCACTGGATTCAACCGTCACACGAACGTTGCTTGGCCGCAGTTATCCGATGCCGGGGTTGCCCTCCAAAGCATTCGACCGTGATTTCGAGCCATTGGTTGAAATCGTTCAGGACACGGTTGGCCGCCATGACGCCTTCGCCACCGCCTGCAATTCCCGCTATTATGACGATATGGGTTATCCGGGCCATGCCAACTGTACGGATAATTTCAATGTGGCGCTGGCGCCCTATGGCATCGCGCCGCGCAAGGGTTGGGAGGCGCTGAACTATTTCTACAACACAGCGATCGACCATAACAATCAGCTTTATCTGGATGAACCCTGGTCGCGCCCGGGAGATTATGTACTGATGCGCGCGCTGACGGATCTGGTCTGCGTCTCCTCCTCCTGCCCGGACGACATCGATGCGGCCAATGGCTGGGATCCGACCGACATCCATATCCGCACCTATTCGGACCAAGAAAAATTCACACGAGCGGTGGGCTTTCGAATGACTCCTGACGCCGATGCCGAGCTGACACGAGAAACAGCATTTCATCCACGATTTTCCGCGCTTACCCGGGACTATACGGAATATCGCGGCTATTGGCTCCCGAACCGCTTTCTGGGCGACGGCCCGGTCGAGGAATACTGGGCTTGCCGCGAAAAGGCAGTGGTGATGGACCTGTCGCCCTTGCGCAAGTTCGAAGTGACCGGGCCGGACGCCGAAGCACTCCTGCAATACTGCCTGACGCGCGACGTGCGCAAGCTATCGACCGGTCAGGTCGTCTATTCGGCCATGTGCTACGAGAATGGCGGCATGATCGATGACGGCACACTTTTCCGGCTTGGCGATAATAATTTCCGCTGGATCGGCGGAGACGATTTCAGCGGGATCTGGCTGCGCCAGCAGGCGGAGAAGATGGGCTTTAAAGCCTGGGTGCGGTCGTCGACGGACCAGCTTCACAATATCGCCGTTCAGGGTCCGAACAGTCGCGACATTCTGAAGGAGATCATCTGGACCGCGCCGCGCCAGCCTGCGATCGCGGAACTCGAATGGTTTCGCTTCACCATCGGCCGGATCGGTCATTTCGAAGGCGCTCCAGTCGTCGTATCCCGTACGGGTTTTACGGGCGAGCTCGGCTACGAAATTCTCTGCCACCCGAAAGACGCGTTGATTGTCTTTGACGCCGTGTGGGAGGCAGGACAAAAGCACGGGCTGAAGCCGATGGGGCTGGAAGCACTGGACATGGTGCGCATCGAGGCCGGTCTCATCTTCGCCCGTCATGAATTTAGTGATCAGACCGATCCTTTCGAAGCCGGAATCGGCTTTACGGTGCCTCTGAAAACCAAGACTGACGACTTCATCGGCCGCGACGCTCTGATCAGGCGCAAGGAGAACCCGCGCCATGTATTGGTCGGGCTCGATATTCACTCAAACGAAGCTGTCGGCCACGGCGATCCGGTCTTCATTGGCCGGGCACAGGTCGGTGTTATCACCAGTGCCACCCGGTCACCGCTCCTCAAAAAAACGATCGCACTTGCGCGGGTGGATGTACTGAATTCCGCATTCGGCACGGCGGTAGAAATCGGCAAGCTCGACGGACAGCAAAAGCGCCTGCCGGCAGAGATCGCGCCCGCGGTGCAGTATGATCCGCAAAAGCTGAGGCCCCGTTCTTGAACAAAACGAACCGCGGAAATCTCACGGTCCGCTTTGTTTCAGGGTGGACGGATCAGCTGCGCAGATAGGATTCCATCGAGTCGTCCATCGCATCGACCCATTTCGAATGATGCACTGGTGACATTGTTCCCGTCATCAGCGAACGGTGCGAGTTATCGCGGAAGCCCATCACGTTCTCGGCCTTGTGGTGCTCCCAGTCCATGAAGGTCCTGTTCGTGCCCTCGATATCGAAACTCGGATAATCGGTTTCAGAGAGCAATTCCTGCACGTAGTCACCTTGAAACCAGATCATCTGCTCGGCATCTTCAAGCTGTTCCTCGCGGCCGCGCCAGGCGTCGAAATGCGTCTTCATCTCATCTGCAGTCGGCAGGGCGATACGGCCCATGATCACGTCGCGTGCCCACCACGCCTGCGCATCGAACATGTTGAACGTATAGAACTGGTCCTGCATGCCAATGTAGAAGAGTCTGTTATTGGGTTCGAAGACAACCCCCTTATAGAGATCGTCCGTCCATAGCCGGTTGGCCGTCTTCAGCCTCAGATCATCCGGCAGGAACGGGAAATGATGCTGGTATCCAGTGCAAAGGATCAGCGCGTCTACTTCCTTGGTCGAACCGTCCCGGAAATGGGCCGTCTTGTTGACGAGCTTCTCCAGCAGCGGACGCTCCTCGAAATTCTCGGGCCACTTGAATCCCATCGGCTTGGAACGGTAGCTGGCCGTGACCGATTTGGCTCCATATTTCCAGCATTGGGAGCCTATATCCTCGGCCGAATAACTGCGGCCGACAATCAGGACATTCTTGTCCTTGAATTCGAGCGCATCGCGGAAATCATGCGCATGCAATACACGCCCATTGAAACTTTCGACACCCTCGAAACGAGGTACGTTCGGTGTCGAGAAATGCCCGCTCGCCACAACCACATAGTCGAATACCTCATCGTACATGCGGTCGTTGACGCGGTCATGGGCCGTCACCGTGAAGGTCTTCGCCGTCTCATCATAGCGCACCATTCGAACCGGCGAATTGAACCGCACCCAGTCACGCACCTTGGCCTTTTCCACCCTGCCCTTGATATAGTCCCACAACACGGCGCGCGGTGGGTAAGAGGCAATGGGTTTTCCGAAGTGCTCTTCAAAGGAATAGTCGGCGAATTCCAGGCACTCCTTCGGCCCGTTCGACCAGAGATAGCGGTACATGCTGCCATGCACCGGCTCGCCATATTCATCGAGCCCGGTGCGCCAGGTGTAATTCCACAGGCCGCCCCAATCCGACTGCTTTTCGAAACACACGACTTTCGGAATCTCCGCGCCTTTCTGGGCGGCCGATTGGAAAGCACGCAACTGAGCCAGTCCTGATGGTCCGGCACCTATCACTGCTACTCTGATCATGGATCGTTCCCTTGTTCTGGTTAGGTCGTACTGTTCAGGCCGGACATCAATCGGGGAAAATACCGGGGCTGGTCGGCGCCCCATCGTCGTGCTGCGAGAGCCAGTCGATAGTCATTTCGCGGAACCGGGTCAGCCCCTTATAGTCGACGAGTTCTGGCGGCAGGCTGCGCAGCACGCGTGGAAAGCGACGGCCCCATTTCGGCACCGTCACGAGTTCGTCCATGCTCATCAGATAGCATCGGATGACGAAGAGGATGGCGTTTGAGCGCGGCAGCCGCCACAAGCTCTGCAATTCGACGCGCAGGTGTACTTTCTCGCCGACGTTCTCCGGTGTAACCGTGGTGCGGTCCGGTCCCCATTTGGCGTAGTTCTCTGGACTGGTATCGAGACGCGGGTTGATCGTCATCGTCCAGTTGAACCGCCGCGTCGGCTTGCCCTGCTGCAGGTTCATGAGGAACTTCAGCGCTCGCTCGAAGACACCCATCTGGTGCGCCAGCGGCACCGGGCCGTGCCATTCCATGAAATTCATGCCGATATCGAAGTCGAGCGACCAGTCGGCCTGTGTCGTCACCATACCGGCGTCCATCCAGAGATTTCCGTCGCGCTGATCGACGATGCAGAAATCGCCCTGCGCCTGCCGGGTAATATATTCCATCGGCTCGTAAGGCAGCGTCGAACGGTCGCCGAAAGTGAAAGTGTCGTCGATATTGAGCGGCCGGTTGATCCAGCGCCAGCGGTCACCGTTTCTGATCAGGGTGAAATGTTCAGGATTGCCCGCAGCCTGCTGTTCCATCAGCAGTTCGAGCGTGTCCCATTGCGCCGTCATCATGTGCGGCAAAGCCTGGCAGCGCAGCGGATCTTCCTTCAGAACCAGCGCGCGGTCCTCCATCTCGGCAATGTAGTGTTCATCGACGTCGATGAGACTTTCAAACACCGTCCCCTTCGGTCCGGGCACATGCGGCTCCATGTTGACCGAGTACATGTAGTTGTCTTCCGCAAAGGGAAACGGGAAGCGCGGTATGTATTGCGGACTGTTGCGATAGGTAAAATCCTCCCGGAAGGTCTCGCGCTTGAACTCAATCGCCATTCGCCAATCTCCTTGCCTCGCGGCTACCTAGAGGTCTAGTGACAGTCTTTTTCCCTTGAAGCGGGACACGCAGATCATGATTTTCCGGCTGGAGGCCTTCTCCTCATCGGTTAGATAGATGTCGTTGTGAAGGAGTTTGCCCTCACAGGTATCCACCGATGTCTCGCACTGCCCGCAGGCGCCGCCCCGGCACATGAACGGCGCATCTATACCGGCGGCCTCGATCGCTTCGAGCAGGCTTTGATGCTCTCCCACCGGAACGGACATACCTGAGCGGATAAGTTCTGCAATGAACGGCTTGCCAGGCGGCGGCGCGAGAAACCGCTCGAAATGCAGATTCTCCTTCGGCCAGCCCGCCTCGCGTCCCGCCGTCAGGATGCCGTCAATCATTGGGCTAGGCCCGCATACGTAAAGATGCGTGCCAAGAGGCTGGTTGGCGAGGATTACACCAACAGGGATCATGCTGTTCTCGTCGTTGAAGTAGACCTTCACCCGGTGCTCGCCATATTGCTCCATCAGTTCGCGCCAGTAAGCGCCGTAGCTGCGCGAGCGCATGGCGTAGTGGAGTTCAAAGGGAATGGAGGCGCGTGCGAATTGTGCCATCATCGCGAGAAACGGCGTGATGCCGATGCCGCCGGCGATCAGAATGTGCTTGCGGCCGCGCCAATCGGGGGCGAAGAGGTTGACCGGCTGGCTGATCGTCAGCGCATCGCCTTCCCTGATCTTGCCATGCATGAAAAGCGAACCACCTCGCGATTCCTCAACCTTCAGCACGCTGATCTCATATCCCGAAGGATCGCTGGGCGGCGACATGAGGGAATAGGCGTTGCGCCGCAACAGACCTTCGTCCGTCATGGACACGACGACATGCGCGCCACCCGAGAAGAATGGAAGTGGGCGGCCATCCAGTCGCTCGAAACGAAAACGTTTGATCCGGTCGGCGACCTGCGTGACCTTGGCAACGCGGACGGGAATATCCGTACTGGCGCTCACAGGAACAGCTCCTCAGGGTCAGGGGCCGTGCCGGGCTCTTCCGCGTCGATATTGACGCCCTGAAAGGCACCCAGACGGCGGGAATAGTGATCGCGCACCAAAAGCGCCAGGCCGCAGTGGCTGCAGGAGACAGGATTGGTCGTCACATTCTCGGTGATGCCCTTGCAGTGGACGCATTGGACCCGGCGTGCAAGCGAGCCGCAGTGTTCTGTAGGGATGGAATTGTGATCCATGCCGAAGTCCAGCGCGACCTGCATCACCTGCCCGATGAAGCCCTCCGTCCCGGCGATATAGAGGCGCGTGCCCATCGTCGCGGTGTTGAGCGAGCCCTTGAGCCGGAACAGCAGCGTCGCAATCGTCGGTCCGGTCCAGAACATATCCGCCGGGAGAGCTGCCACCGACGCTCCGTGGTTCGTTCCCTGCGAACCGCGTGCCACATAGAGGATTTCGCTCTTGGCAAGAACATCGCCGCTGGCAACACGCACTTGTTTCAAGAGGGCGAGTGCACCCTCCCCCTCAAGAGCAAAGAGGTGGCGGCGCGCATAGTGATCGACTGAGATCCCCATGTAGTGCGGACGGCTCTTGATCCCCTCGACGAGCATATCCTACCCCTGGGCCGTCCGCTTTTTCTTTTCCGGATCGTCGAAAGGCAGGGCGTGCGCCGTTGCCGTGGCAACCAAGGATTTACCGCGCACTTCGAGCGGCGTTCCGGGCCTTGCCTTGTCAACATCCACCCGCATGATCGCCATCGAGCGGTTGGTGAGTTTGGAATAGCTTGGGCAGGTGATGACCCCCACATTTTTGCCATCGGCCCAGACCTCATCGCCCAAATCAGCCGGACCGTCGGCATCGATCAGGAGACCAAATATTTTGAAGCGTTCCTTGCCCTTCAGACGTGCATGTTCCTCTGCGCCTCGAAAACCGGTCTTGCCGGGGCTGACGGTAAAGTCGAGACCCAGTTCCCACAAAGAGTCGCCCGGCTGTTCATCCGCAAACGGGTACATCTGCGAATTGTCATAAGGATAGAACAGAAGGTAGCTTTCCACGCGCAGCATGTCGAGAACACTGAAGCAACATGGAATGATGCCCATCTCCTTGCCCTCCTCAACGATCCGGTCCCAGACCATCGGAGCATCTTGGCCCCGCACGAAGAGCTCGTAACCGCGCTCGCCGGTATATCCCGTCCGCGAGATCATCACCGGCGCGCCGAACAGCGTCGTTTGCATGTGATGGAAATATTTCAGATCGCGAATGCCAGGCACATATTTAGCGAGATAATCGACAGACAGCGGTCCCTGTAGCGACAGGTCATGAAGATCGTCATCGAAAAGCACTGCGCAATTGCGGCCCATGGCTTGGCGAACAATTTCCTCATGGCCGGACCCGGAACCATGCACCAGCATCCAGGAATTGGGGCCCGTGCGATAAACAATGCAGTCCTCGGTGAAATGCCCGCGATCGTTCAGCATGGCTGCATAGACCGAGCGACCGGGGTAAATCTTCGTCATGTCGCGGGTGGTGATATAGTCAAGCACTGCAATGGCGTGCGGGCCAGTGAGGTGGACTTTTTTCAGACCTGAGACATCCATCAATCCCGCTTTGGTACGGATCGCGATGTGCTCTTCATAGATATCCTTCTCATAGGTCCACGCGGTTCCCATGCCGCTCCAGTCTTCAAGCTTCGAACCCAATGCCCGATGCCGATCGGCCAGGGCTGAAAACCGCCAACTCAGTGCCATGCTATTCCCCATTTTATTTACTGTACGGAATATTTATTTCTTCAGTATAATTACGTTTTACCGGAACGCAAGCCGCATTGCGGAGCGTTTTCCTGAAGGCACATGGCGCCAACACTGTTCATCCCATCCGCTCGGAGGCATAGCTGCCGGGGCTGGCCGGAAAGATAATCGTTCGGTTACCATTCATGAACACCCTGTGATGGATGTGGGCGTGGGTTGCCCGCGCAAGCACCTGGCTTTCGACATCGCGTCCGATCGAAACATAATCGTTGGCGCTCTGTGCATGGGTGATACGGGCCAGGTCCTGTTCGATGATCGGACCTTCATCGAGGTCTTCGGTAACGTAATGCGCCGTTGCACCGATCAGCTTGACGCCCCGTTCATAGGCTTGCTTGTATGGATTCGCGCCTTTGAACGAGGGCAGGAACGAATGGTGGATGTTGATGATCCGGCCAGACATTTTCTTGCAGATTGACTCGGACAATACCTGCATGTAGCGGGCCAGAATGATCAGTTCTGCGCCCGACTGCTCCACCACGTCCATCAGCCGTGCCTCAGCCTGTGACTTGTTGGTTTTGGTAACCGGGATATGGTGAAACGGGATGTCGTGATTGACCACCAGTTTCTGGTAATCGAAATGATTGGAGACCACGCCGACAATGTCGACCGGCAATGCGCCGATTTTCCAGCGGTAGAGCAGGTCGTTCAGGCAGTGGCCGAAACGCGATACCATCAGCAGCACTTTCATGCGCCTGTCGCTATCGTGAAACTCAAAAACCATGTCGAATACTTTACCCACCTCGACAAAGCCGGCTTCGATCTGCTCGTGTGTCGTGCCTTCCTCGCTCACGAAAGTTACCCGCATAAAGAATTTGCCGGTGTCGAGATCATCGAACTGCGAACTATCGACGATGTTGCAGCCCATTTGCGCAAGATAGCCGGAAACGGCGGCAACAATACCGCGCCGGGACTGACAGCTGACCGTCAGCACATAGGTTTTCATCACAGTCATAGTTTCCCCTTGCCGATCTCCGATGCGGGATGCCGTCTCAGATATCCAGCGTTGTTTCGCGCTCCCAACGGGTGAAATGCGAGGCATAGGCATTCCATTCCCGTTGCTTCAATTTCAGGTAGGCTGCAGAGAATTCCGACCCCATGGCGGTCTTGAGACCTTCATCCTTATCGAATTCGCGCAACGCATCGAGGAGGTTAAGCGGCAGTTTCGGCGCATCCGTAATGGTATGCCCCTCCTGATACATGTCGATGTTGCGGTGAGGACCGGGATCGGCCTTGGAGCGCAGTCCGTCGAGGCCCGCAGCGATAATGATTGCCTGCAAAAGGTAGGGATTGGCCGCGCCGTCGGGAAGGCGCAATTCGAAGCGGCCTGGCCCGGGAACGCGCACCATATGCGTGCGGTTATTGCCGGTCCAGGTCACCGAATTTGGCGCCCACGTCGCTCCGGAAACTGTCCGTGGCGCGTTGATGCGCTTGTAGGAATTGACGGTCGGATTGGTGATGGCGGCCAAGGCCGAGGCATGCTTCATGATGCCGCCGAGGAAAGTGCGACCCTGGCTTGAAAGCCCGAACTCGGCGGATTTGTCGGCAAAGGCATTGGTGCCGCCATCGATATCCCAGACGGAGATGTGGCAATGGCAACCGTTGCCGGTCAGACCCTCGAAGGGTTTGGGCATGAATGTGGCCCGAAGCCCATGTTTCTCCGCGACCGACTTGACCATGAATTTGAAGAAGGAATGCTTGTCTGCTGTCTTCAGGGCATCATCAAACTCCCAATTCATCTCGAACTGGCCATTCGCATCCTCGTGATCGTTCTGGTAGGGCTTCCAGCCGAGTTCGAGCATGTAGTCGCAGATTTCCGCAATGACATCATAGCGCCGCATCACCGCCTGCTGGTCGTAGCAGGGTTTCTCCGCCGTATCATATTCATCGGAGATCCTGGAACCGTCGGTGGAGATGAGGAAAAACTCGGCTTCCACACCGGTTTTCACGCGAAGCCCGGCCTCCGCTGCTTGTGCAACAAGCTTTTTGAGAACGTTGCGGGGCGCCTGTTCCACGGGTTGTTCTTCCATGACACAATCGGCGGCCACCCATGACACGTCCTTTTTCCACGGAAGGCGAATAACGGAAGCGGCATCCGGTACTGCAAACAGGTCCGGATGAGCAGGCGTCAGATCAAGCCAGGTGGCAAATCCGGCAAACCCGGCACCGTCCTTCTGCATATCGGCAATCGCCTCGGCAGGGACAAGCTTTGCCCGCTGACCACCGAATAGATCGGTGTAGCTGATCATAAAATATTTGATGTCGTTCTCGCGGGCATAGGACGAGAGATCCAGTGTCATAGTGTTCCCCTTTGGATTTGTTTAGACACTCTTCAAAGAGACCGGACCGCATCCTCCTAAATGCTCCGGTCAGGTATATTGGCCGTCAGAACCCTCTTTTTCCGGGAATCCAGCTGGTGCCGGCAAGCGGAACACCTGCCATGGCCGCGGCCTCGATCGTGAGCGCACACAGATCTTCCGGTTCAAGATTGTGAACATGGTTCTTGCCGCAGGCGCGGGCGATAGTCTGCGCCTCGAGTGTCATGACCTTCAGATAATTGGCAAGGCGGCGACCTGCTGCAACCGGATCCACCCGTTTCGCCAGTTCTGGGTCCTGCGTGGTGATGCCAGCGGGGTCTTTGCCCTCGTGCCAGTCATCATAAGCGCCGGCAGTCGTACCAAGTTTCTGATATTCTTCCTCCCAGCGCGGATCATTATCGCCAATGGCGATGAGGGCCGCCGTCCCGATGGACACCACGTCGGCACCGAGAGCCAGCGCCTTGGCTACATCAGCACCGTTGCGAATACCGCCAGAGATGATCAGTTGCACTTTGCGATGCATGCCGAGATCCTGCAGCGCTTTGACAGCGGGACCGATGCAGGCGAGCGTCGGCTGTCCAACGTTCTCGATGAAGACTTCCTGCGTCGCTGCCGTGCCTCCCTGCATGCCATCAAGCACAATAACATCGGCCCCGGCCTTAACGGCGAGCGCCGTGTCGTAGTAGGGTCTCGAGCCCCCGACCTTGACGTAAATCGGCTTTTCCCAGTCGGTGATTTCGCGCAGTTCGAGTATCTTGATTTCAAGATCGTCGGGACCGGTCCAGTCAGGATGCCGGCTTGCAGAGCGTTGATCGATGCCCTGCGGGAGCGTGCGCATTTCCGCCACGCGGTCTGAAATCTTCTGGCCGAGCAGCATCCCGCCGCCACCCGGCTTCGCACCCTGGCCAATGACAATCTCGATCGCATCGGCGCGGCGAAGATCCTTTGGGTTCATGCCATAACGGGACGGCAGATACTGATAAACAAGCGTCTGCGAATGACCACGCTCTTCTTCCGTCATTCCGCCATCACCCGTGGTCGTCGATGTTCCCGCAAGCGTCGCACCGCGGCCGAGCGCTTCCTTGGCTGGTCCAGAGAGAGAGCCGAAACTCATGCCCGCAATCGTGATCGGTATTTTCAGGTGAATCGGCTTCGTGGCGAATCTCGATCCAAGGACCACTGAGGTTTCGCATTTCTCCCGGTAGCCCTCCAGCGGGTAGCGGGAGATCGAAGCGCCGAGAAAGAGCAAATCATCGAAGTGCGGGAGTTTGCGCTTGGCGCCGGAGCCGCGGATATCATAGATCCCGGTAGCGGCAGCACGGCGTATTTCCGACATCGTGTAATCATCGAACGTCGCCGATTTGCGCGGTGTGGTTGCGGGATTGTGATAGCTCATGTCTTACCCCCTCACGCTCAATAGGCTTCGGCGTTATCAATGTTGAAATTGTAGAGCGTGCGTGCGGAGCCGTAGCGCGTAAATTCTTTCGGGCTCACATCGGTGATGCCGGCACGATCGAGCAGACCCCGCAGAATGTCCAGATGTTCCGGACGCATCTCCTTGGCTATACAGTCAGCGCCGAGACTTTTGACGGAGCCACGCACGAAGAGCCGGGCTTCGTAGAGCGAATCTCCCAATGCATCGCCCGCATCTCCCAGCACGACAAGATTGCCGGACTGCGCCATGAAGGCCGACATGTGACCGACATTGCCGCGAACGACGATATCCATGCCCTTCATCGAAATGCCGCAGCGGGATGACGCATTGCCTTCGATCACCAGCAGACCGCCGCGGCCGGTGGCACCCGCATATTGGCTGGCATCACCCTTCACGAAAACGGCACCCGACATCATGTTCTCGGCAACCCCCGGACCCGCCGAGCCATGCACCGTGATAGTGGCCTCACTGTTCATGCCGGCGCAATAATATCCGACGCTGCCACGCACTTCCACGCTCACCGGGGCATCGATGCCGACTGCGACCGAATGGCTTCCACGCGGATTGAGAACTTCAAAACTGATGTCGTTGCTCCCTGCCGGGATTGCGTGAAGGGTTTGATTCAGTTCCCGCAAAGGAGTTACGGCAAGGTCGATCGTCGCCATCTCAATGCTCCCAAAAATAGACTGTCGCAGGCTCTGGCTCCCAAACCCGTGCCGTATCGATGCCCGGCAGGTTGACCAGCGCGCGGTATTCCGAACCGAATGCCACGTATTGATCGGTTTCGGCCATGACGGCGGGCTTGCACGCAATAGCATCGCGCACCACGCCAAAACCGGATTTCGTGCCGACAACGAAGGTGAAAAAACCGTCAAGATCATCGACCGCCCCGTTCAGCGCTTCGCCGAGGTTTTTGCCTTCGGCCAGTTTCGCCGTGAGATACGCAGCAGCAACTTCCGTGTCGTTCTCGGTCTCGAAAATCATGCCTTCACGCTTGAGATCGCGGCGCAGATTGTTGTGGTTGGAGAGCGAGCCATTGTGAACAAGGCACTGATCGGCACCGGTGGAGAAGGGATGCGCTCCGAGCGTTGTAACGGCGGACTCGGTCGCCATGCGCGTGTGACCGATACCGTGGCTCCCGGACATGGCAGCGATATCGAAGCGCGCAACCACATCCTTCGGCAGACCGACTTCCTTGTAGATCTCGACACTTTCGCCGCTGCCCATAATGCGGATGTTGGGGCAGGCTTCGGCAAGAGCCGAGCGGATGGCGATCAGGTACTCGGAGTCGAACGTGACAACTGCATGCGTGCTCCTGATCGTCACCTTGGCAGTCTCGCCGCTCGCTGACGCAAGGATTTCTTCCAGGCCGGTGAAATCCGCCCGTGGATCAGCCGACTGTAGCGTGAGCTTGTCGACGCCATCCGCCGGTGTGCCATAGATCGCAATCCCGGCGCTGTCAGGACCGCGATCCGACATGATGATGAGCATGTCCGACAGCAGCGCGCCAAGCTGCGGCTCCAGATTCTTGTCTTTGAGAAACAATCCAACAATGCCGCACATGCCGAGGAGACCTTCCGAAAAAATCATCTATCGGACTGCTAACAGTTCTGATTTATAATTTCAACTGTCACGAATAAAATTTTCCTCTTAAGCAAGATACCTGCGCGCGAGACACCTGCTTGAAGGCCATCTTTAGCGATGCTGCGGATAGCAAATGATTGACAGGTACCGGCTGGGCAGCGTCACCAGAATCTCGGGACCGTGAGGAGCGTCCGCATCGAAGAACAGGCTGTCGCCGGGCTGCATGGTAAACAGCTGGTCGGCGTGACGATAGACCACCTCGCCTTCGAGCATATAAAGGAATTCCATGCCTTCATGCTGAAACGTCGGGAAAACGTCTGAACCGGTCGTGAGCGTGATCAGATAGGGCTCCACGACCACACCGCTTGAATTGTTGTCGATGTGGCCGAGCAGATTGTACTGATGGCCCGCACGGGTGCCGCGACGCTCCAGTTCAACCCCCTCGCCCGCCTTGACGAATACGGCGTTGCGCGGCTCCTCAAATCGGCGGAAGAACGCGGTCACAGGCACTCCCAGCGCCTTGGAGAGAGATTGAAGCGTCGTAAGCGAAGGAGAGATGTTGCCGTTCTCGATTTTTGACAGCATCCCCAACGAAAGGCCGGTAGCCGAGGCAAGATCTGCACCTGTGATTCCAAGCTTCTTGCGGAAGGCGCGAACCTCGTGCCCGATTGCGATCTCGAGATTGTTGACTTTCGGCTCGCGCAACGCATGCGGATCTTGTGATAAAACGGGCTTGCCGGGCTCTGACATTGCTTTTTGCTTCATAGGCCAAATCACTCTCTCGGCTGTTGTCTCTATTGTCCAAGCTCTATCCTGAGAGTGAATATTTCTCAACTCCTGAGAAATTTGAACCCCATGATTATAGTGCAATCCTCGCCTCTCGAGGAGATTGATTGTACGTTTCGCGATAGGAGCGGGAGAAGTGGCCCGCACTTGAAAAGCCGGTTGCAAAGGCAATCTCCGCGACGGAAAGCGGGCTCTGCTGCAGTAGACGCCGCGCATGATCGAGTCTCAGCCGGCGATACTCGGTCAAAAATGTCGAGCGCATATGATCGCGAAAGAGCCGGTCCAGATGGCGCGGCGTTATTCCGGCAAAACGCGCCATTGCGCTGCGATTGAGGGGTCTTTCGATTGTGGTCTCCATTTTCTCAAGCACGCCGAGCAAGGCAGGATGATGAACGCCGTAACGCTCCGAAAGAGAGCCACGTTGGGGCCCCGCCGATTCGCCCACTACCGTGTGCAGATACCAGTCGCTGACGCGGCGCGCGAAGTCGGCTCCCATGCGCTCTGCGATCATGGCATGCATCATGTCGAGGGGAGCGATACCGCCGCCACAGGTAATACGATCGCCATCGATCACATAACGGGCCTGAACCGGCTGAAGCGCCGGAAAGGCTTCCATCAACGCTGGCGCATGTTCCCAATGGATCGTAAAACGGCGGCCCTGCAAAAGCCCGGCTGCCGCCAAAAGATAGGGGCCACCCGATATACCACCGATCCGCACGCCTTCGCGGGCAAGCTGACGCAAGGCAACATGCACCGGCGGCTCTTGCCACTGCGGCGGACCACCGCCCGCACAGACGAAGACAGAGTGCAAAGCGCCGGTTCGTTGCGAAAGAGGGCGTGCTGGCACGATGGCGCCGGACGACGCCGTGACCGGTTGACCGCTGGAACTGAAGGTGTGAAGCCGGTAGAGCTCCCTGCCTGCCAGAAGGTTGGCAGCCCGAAGCGGTTCGGTTGCGGATGCATAGGACATGAGCGCGAAGCCGGGCAGAAGTATGAACCCGACCTCCTGAACATGCCTGTCTTGTTCACGGGTCATGTCCTGTTCATACAAGTTATCGTCTTCTACGTGCAAGATTAAATCCCATGATTTGCAATGATGAATGGCGTCGTCTTCGCCTTCCCGGATGGGCGCAGGCACGCAACAGTCAAACAGCCAACGGCCTTTGATGAGCGCACGCTCTCGATTGGGTCACGTGCGAACAGCGGATTTTGTGGTCATGCGCTATTCTGCCCTTTCGGTCTTTCTCAATGGTCTGCGTGGCAACAAGGCATGGAAACCGGCATGGCGGAATCCCTCGCCGAAATCGCATTACGAAATTATCATTGTCGGCGGGGGCGGCCACGGACTCGCGACGGCTTATTATCTGGCCAAGGAATTTGGCATTACCAACGTCGCCGTGTTGGAAAAAGGCTGGCTTGGTTCGGGCAATATCGGCCGCAACACCACCATCATACGTTCCAACTACCTGCTGACCGGCAACAACCCCTTCTACGAATTTTCGATGAAACTTTGGGAAGACCTGGAGCAGGACTTCAATTTCAACGCCATGGTTTCGCAACGGGGCGTGTTGAACCTGTATCATTCGGACGCTCAGCGGGACGCCTATATGAGGCGCGGCAATGCCATGCGAATGCACGGCGTCGATGCTGAGCTACTCGACCGCGAAGCGGTGCGCAAAATGCTGCCCTTCCTCGACTACGACAATGCGCGCTTTCCCATACAAGGCGGCCTGCTTCAGCGGCGTGGCGGAACCGTGCGCCATGATGCGGTCGCATGGGGTTATGCGCGAGGTGCCGATATGCGGGGCGTCGATATCATCCAGAATTGCAAAGTCACCGGCATGCGCCGCGAGAATGGCCGCGTAACCGGCGTGGAGACCAGCCAAGGCTCTATCGGCTGCGGAAAGATTGCATTGGCCGCAGCGGGAAATTCGACCGTCGTTGCCGATATGGCAGGTCTGCGCCTCCCCATTGAGAGCCATGTCCTCCAGGCCTTCGTGTCAGAAGGATTGAAACCATTCATCGACAATGTCGTCACCTTCGGCGCCGGACATTTTTATGTCTCGCAGTCCGATAAGGGCGGCCTTGTCTTCGGCGGTGATATCGACGGCTACAATTCCTATGCGCAGCGCGGCAATCTGGCGACCGTCGAGCATGTTGCGGAAGCGGGTGTCGCAATGATCCCATCCCTCTCCCGTGTACGCGTCCTGCGTTCCTGGGGCGGTGTCATGGATATGAGCATGGACGGCTCCCCCATTATCGACCGCACTCATATCGACAATCTCTATCTGAATGCCGGTTGGTGCTATGGCGGCTTCAAGGCCACTCCGGCCTCCGGTTTTTGCTTCGCTCATCTGATCGCCAGGGACGAACCCCATGATACCGCCCGGGCGTTCCGGCTGGACCGTTTCGCCCGGGGTTTCCTGCTTGATGAAAAGGGCGTCGGTGCCCAGCCCAATCTCCATTGAGGACATCTGAACGATGGCAAGCCTGATCTCCTGTCCCCATTGCGGACCGCGCCCCAAGGAAGAATTCACGATTCGTGGCGATGCCAGTCTGGTGCGCCCGGCGCCCGATACAGGTGACGAGGCATGGTATGCCTATGTCTATCTGCGGGACAACCCGAAAGGAGCACTGCGCGAGCATTGGCACCACACCTCCGGTTGCCGCCGCTGGCTGGTGGTCGAGCGCGATACAGTCACTCATGCGGTGCAGGGCGTATCGGATGCTGCATTCACGACAATCGAGGGAGCACAGCGTTGACATCGTTCCGTCTTCCGCAGGGCGGGCGGATCGATCGCGCGCGACCGCTCGATTTCTTCTTTGATGGCAAGCCCATGCGGGGATTTGCAGGCGACACGCTTGCGTCGGCACTGCTGGCAAGCGGCAGGCAGCTCGTCGGTCGGAGTTTCAAATATCACAGGCCGCGCGGGATATTGACTGCGGGGGCGGCCGAACCCAATGCGCTTGTCACCATCGGAACAGGCGGAAGAACCGAACCCAACACACGTGCGACAACGCAGGAGCTTTATCGGGGTCTGGAAGCACGAAGCCAGAACCGTTGGCCGTCGCTGGATTTCGACATAGGCGCGGTTAACGGCCTGTTGTCGCCCTTTCTCGGTGCCGGATTCTATTACAAGACCTTTATGTGGCCTGCCGCCTTTTGGGAGAAAATCTACGAACCATTGATCCGCAAGGCTGCGGGTCTTGGCCACGCCGCCTATGAAAAGGACCCGGACTCCCACGAGAAATCCTGGGCTCATTGCGATTTGCTGGTGATTGGTGCGGGTCCAACCGGGTTCGCCGCCGCACTGACCGCAGGCCGCGCCGGAGCCCGCGTCATCCTTATCGATGAAGGTTTCGAACTGGGCGGCTCTCTTTTAAGCGAAACCACGCTGATTGGCGAGAAGACGGCCGGCGAACTTACTCAAAACATCATATCGGAGCTTGAAGGGCTTCCAAATGTCCGCCTCATGCCTCGGACGACCGTATTCGGCTGGTATGACAGCAATGTCTTCGGTGCCGTCGAACGGGTGCAGAAACATCTTGGCACCATTGACACAAAGCAACCGATTGAGCGGCTTTGGCGTATCGCTGCAAAACACGCCATCTTGGCCACTGGCGCCGAAGAACGACCGCTGGTGTTTGGCGGCAACGACATACCTGGCGTCATGTTGGCCAGCGCCATGCGTGCCTACATTAACAGACAAGCTGTAGCACCAGGCAAACGCACGGTCATTTTCACCAACGGCCCGTCAGGCTACCAAACCGCAGCTGACCTCGAAACCAATGGCCTCGAGGTTGCTGCAATCGTCGACAGCCGAATAAATGCTCCGACGGCTTGGGCGGGGAAAGCGCGAGTCATGACCGGGTCCGTTGTCAGCGATGCCCATGGCGGCAAACTTGTGACTGGTGTAACCGCATCAGGAAACGGCCTCTCCGAACGGATAGCGGCAGACGCACTCGCCATGTCCGGCGGCTGGAGCCCTGTCATTCATCTTGCCTGCCATCGCGGCGCCAAACCGCAATGGTCGGATGCGAAATCGGCTTTCCTCGCGCCTGAGGAGCAGGAGGGCATGACAATCGCTGGCTCCGCTGCCGGCATGGAAAGCCTCCGAACCTGCCTCGGTGATGGGGCCGGGAAGGCGGCAACCATCCTCGAAAGGTTGGGATTTTCGAGTATTGCGCCCGCTTTCATACCCGAAAAGGACAATTTGAGCGACGTTAAGGCGCTGTGGTCCGTGCCCGGTTCCGGCAAAGCCTTTGTCGATTTTCAGAACGATGTCCATCTCAAAGACCTTCAGCTTGCCGTTCGGGAAGGCTATGGGCACGTGGAGCTCGCCAAGCGCTACACCACCAACGGTATGGCGACCGATCAGGGCAAGTTGTCCAACGTCAATGCGATCGGTATCCTGGCGGAAGCCCGCGGCTTATCTCCGGGCGATGTCGGCACTACTACATTCCGTCCGTTCTACACACCCGTTTCTTTCGGCGCCCTGACGGGCGCTCATCGCGGCAAACATTTTCAGCCGGTACGCAAATCGCCTTTGCACGAGTGGTCCAGAAAAAACGGAGCAATCTTCGTCGAGACGGGCCTCTGGTATCGTTCCGCATGGTTTCCGCGCGAAGGCGAAAAAACCTGGCGGGAGAGCGTCGACAGGGAGGTCCTGAACGTCAGGCAGAATGCCGGGCTCTGCGATGTTTCGACCTTGGGCAAGATCGAGATAGTCGGCAAGGATGCGGCGGAGTTTCTCAACCGCGTTTATTGCAATGGCTTTCTGAAATTGCCCATCGGCAAGGCACGCTATGGCTTGATGCTGCGTGAGGATGGCTTCATCTATGACGATGGAACGACGAGCCGTCTTAGCGAAAACCGTTTCTTCATGACCACCACGACGGCCTATGCCGCAGGCGTCATGACCCATCTCGAATTCTGTTCGCAAGTGCTCTGGCCCGAACTCGACGTACAGTTGGCATCGGTGACGGATCAATGGGCTCAGCTGGCAATTGCCGGGCCAAAATCGCGAAAGATTCTTCAGGCAATTGTTGACGAAGACGTTGCGGACGCAACTTTCCCTTTTCTCGCAGCGAGGGAGGTTACACTCTTCGGCGGCCGCCTGAAGGGCCGTCTGTTCCGCATTTCCTTCTCCGGTGAGCTGGCGTTTGAACTCGCCGTACCCGCAGGTTACGGACAATCTGTCGCCGACGCGATCATGCAGGTTGGTGCTGCACACGGCATCGCTCCCTACGGCACCGAAACGCTGGGCGTGTTGCGTATTGAAAAGGGTCACGTCACCCATTCCGAAATCAACGGCACGGTGACCCCTGGCGACCTTGGCTTCGGGCGGATGGTCTCGATGAGCAAACCGGATTTTATCGGCAAGGCCATGCTGGCGCGCGAAGGATTGCAATCCCCGGATCGGCCGCAATTGGTTGGCGTCAAGCCCGTCGATCCGAAACAGACATTTCGCACCGGCGCTCATATCCTGGCGGACGGTGCCCTGCCATCGCTCGAAAACGATCAGGGGTATGTCACTTCAACCTGCTTTTCCCCGAGCCTCGGACACACGATTGGCCTTGCTCTCGTGAACCGCGGTCCGGAGCGGTTGGGAGAAACTGTTACCGTATGGAACGGCCTGAAGAACGAATTTATCAAGGCTGTCCTGTGCAGCCCGGTCTTTGTCGATCCGAAAAATGAGAAGCTCCATGCGTGATTTCCTGCCTTCCCATCACAGTGCCCTCGGTTCTGTTCAAACACCGCGACCCGATGCCTCCGTCACGCTGCGACCTTTGCCGGAAGGCCATGTGCTGCAGGTTCTCGGTTCGCATGGCGTGGACGACATTGGCTCCTTGCTCCTGGAGATTAGCGATGGCGCTGATCACACCGTTCGCACGGCTGGCCCTGGACAATGGTTTGTCGTCGGTGACCGCTCTCTTTCCGTGCAGGAATTTCTGGCAATTGAATCGAGACTGGAAGGCAAGGCCGCGCTCGTGGATCAGAGTCATGGCCGCGTCAGGATCTGGGTCAGCGGCCGCCAGGTTGAGGCCATGCTGGCAAAGGGAACAGCCGTCGATCTCGACGAGCGATCCTTCAAGGCCGGTCAGACGGCCTTGACACTTGTCGGACACATCTCTGTGCACCTTACACGCATCGCCCCCGACGGATTTGAGATCCTCGTCTTGCGGAGTTTTGCCGAAGATCTTTGGACCAATCTCAACCACATGAGCGTAGAGTTTAACTGAGTATTTCGAGAGCAAGGTCCGGGCCGCTCAGCGCCCGGTCACGCCTTCAGGCCGAGGCTCCGTATTTTTCAGAATGGACTCGGCAATATTTCGCGCCTCTTCAATATGATCGCGGCAGGCTTTCGCTGCGGCTTCGGGATGAGGGGGCCGCGGACAATGGTGGGATGTACAATCTAACGCGTCGGACTGTTTTTTATGTTGCGCCAAGTCGAGCAGGTACGGGAAGGCAGCAATAACTGTTCGTTTGAAAATGCCGATAAGGGCTATTGTTGATTGTAGCCTCAAATTCTGCAATGCGACCCAAGACCTCAACAGGCGCAATCTCCTCGCCAATGTCGGCGTGGACAGACGCCTGAATCTCGCCTGACAAAGGGGCGCGGTCAAAGGCAATCGCTTTGCAGGCGCTGGTCCATAGGTGGATTAAGGCACGCTTCCTCGACCGCTTCAAAACCAGCCCGGGTGGTCGATGAGCGGTCCTGCAGGATTCGAACAACGCTGATCGGCGGATAGCGCCTGCCAACAGCGCCGGTCAATTGACTGTATCGCTGATCACTGGCTCCTTTATGGGATCAACAGCAGCTTACCTGTGGTCGCGCGGCTAGCCATGTCCGCGTGCGCCTGGGCGGCTTGCGCGAGGGGATAGAGTCCACCGATGCTGACCTTGAGCGACCCATTCTCAATCCAATCAAAAAGCTGCCTGGTGCGGGCGCGAAGGAGCTCGGGCGTATGGATGTGGTCGGAAAAGACGGCGTAGCCGATCCTGATGCTTTTCGGCAGGCTCATAATATCCAGGGCTCCAGGCCCTCCGAGCACCGGGCCATACCAGCAGAACGTACCTGACCGGCGAAGTGCGTCGAGGGAACCCTTAAAGGTCTTGGGTCCGGAACCGTCATAGACCACTTCCACGCCCCTGCCGTCGGTCAGGCGCAGGACTTCGTCAGCGAATTCTCCCTCCGTATCCACGATGACGGCCTCGGCACCTGCCTGCTTGGCGATTGCGACCTTGTCGTCGGACGATACGCGACCGATAACGCGGCCGCCTCTCAACCTGATTATCTGTGTCAGCAACAGACCGACGCCGCCTGCCGCTGCATGTACCAGAGCAGTATCCCCGGGCTGAATTGGATAAAAATCGGTGGCGAAATGGCTGGCGGTCAATCCCTGCATCATGAGCGAAGCAGCCGTTCGGTCATCAATAAATTCAGGGACTTTCACGAGCGACGTCGCAGGAATCGAAATGCGTTCCGCGTAGCTCCCCGGGGCGTAAACCCAGGCGACGCGATCACCGATAGCAAACTCCGCCACGCCTTCGCCGATCGCTAGCACGCGGCCAGCCCCTTCGACACCAAGTACTTTCGGGTTTGGAGTTTCCGTCCAGGCCATCCCCTGGCGAACACCGATGTCCATAAAGTTCACGCCCGCCATGGCGATTTCGACGAGAACATGTCCCGGCGTCGCGGCCGGCTCCGGACGATCCACGACTTCCATGACATCGGTGTCACCGATGCCGTTCATGACAACAGCTTTCATCTGCATTCCTTTCTTGACTGATCGTTCCAAAATGTGTAAAATTTTTTCCGCTACATGATCGCGCGAAGTGCCAGCCGTCCAAGGGACGCGAGTTTGTCGCTACCGGCTCCCCCGCGCGCGGCAACCCGAATTCCGGCGATACTGGCGAGGAGGAAATCAATCACGGCATCTGCCGATAACGATTTATCCACGTCGCCTGCGTCCTGCGCTTGCCTGATCCGCGCGCTTGCGGCACTTCTCAACCTACGGTCGGCGGCCTGATGGACCTCTGCAAGGTCGGGCCAACTCTGGCCGAATTCGCAGATTGAATTGACGCCGAGGCAAGCCTGGTTCGCGGTTGCCACCACCCGCTCGATCATCGCCGCAATACCATCAAGGGCTCGCGGTTTGCCGCGTAACATCGCAATGTGCGCATCGGTTTCCTCGGATGCATAACGTTCCACCGCGAGGCGGTAGAGCGCCCACTTGTCCCCGAAGGTGTCATAGAGGCTCTGTCTGCCGATCTTCATGGCCCGCACCAGCATCTCCGTCGACGTGCCCTCGAAGCCGTGCTCGCGAAATACGCCCACTGCGGCATCCAGTGCCTTGTCTCTGTCGAACTCTTTGAACCTTGCCATGCAAAGCCAAATAGGAATTCTGGAACGATCTGTCAAGAATATAAATTCAACACGGCAACGGACCGTCTTCGTTGAAGTAGCGCGTAGCGCGTAGTTGTTCTCCGAGGCGTGATCGAGAGCCTGCCGCAACGTGATCAAATATTGTCTTCGTCACCTATTGCAAGATTCAAAGTTACAGTTCGCCCGTCAGAAACTGCGCGCGACCGAGCCCGAAAGACCAATCATCATCGGAGTTTTCGGTGAATGAGATCATCACGTCCGGCGATTGTTTTGCGTTTGGTCAGACTCGGGTCGCCCATCGACATTACTATTACCGTTCAAACCGCGATTTACTCGTGGAACGAAGAGGGAGCCCGCCAAATCTGAGGTACCCGGGCTAATCCACCTCTGCATCTCAATTGGGTAGTTGCGTCGTGCCAGATTGTGTCGCATATCCACGGGTTTTGAGGGGATGCCGACATGACTAAATATGCGGGCCTCACCGACTAGCTTAAAACCAGGACGGAAGGTGAACTTATTCTGACATTCGATGAGATTGCTGACATCATCAACGGATACCTTCCGAAGTCTGCAGAGCAGTCCCAATATTGGGAAGACGCAACGAAGATGTGCGCGGGGCACAAAGCATCACAACGAGCTGGTTATAAGACATATCTCGTACATGGGAACGACAAGGTGCGCTTTGTTCGCAGTTAAGTTTGCTGCGAGCTCCCAAGCTAGAATGGTTGACAAAAATAAACACACTTGACTCAGTCGGGAGGAACCAATTTCCGGCGTGACGTCCGGGCTTCCTGACGAGGGCCAACCGTACGTTCAGCCGGCCTGCGCGCCCTACATCGTCGACACCGCACCCGGAGCCCGCCGGTCCAGCCCGGCAGGGTGAGGACGCACGCGATGGCGCCTTGTTCTGTCCGATCGACTTGTCGCCAGATCGAGTAAAGGGTTTCGGATTGGTTTGAGTGCTCATCAATTACAACTTGCGTTCCTCCAGCGCTACACGCATAGATTGCGCTCAACCATTCGAATATTTACGGTAGTAATATATTAGTGGCTTCATCGGTTCCTTTGGCTGCAAACACTTATTTTCGCAAAGTCATATAAAGATCGGCGATTCGGCCATGAATTCGCAGAAAAAATGTTGCGGCATTTTGCGCGATGTATGCCCCTTGCCTTGGAGGAACCTGTAATTCAGATTTATAGACTTTGTGCTGATAGCCCCTATAGTGAACTACTTCAAGCTATAGTAGAGTTAGGTGACAAGGCAGAACGGCATTATAAATTGACAGGGCTACGTATTCAGAAAATCAAATAAATCCGGGGTTTAGGTCGGAATGAAGCTGACGGTTTTTGGAGAGGCAACTGTTAGTCTGGGCGGGCAACTCGTGCCCCGCGTACCCGCGAACTTTCTTCGGATAGTCGTCTATCTGCTTCTCGAAAATCCAAATCATTCTGTCTCCCGTGGCAAGCTTTCCCAGGTCTTCTGGTCTGATACGGATCAGGCCCATGCGTCCATGAACTTGCGCCAGAGCCTGGCGCGCATCCGCAAGTTTCAGGAACAGTATGGCCTCAATCTCGTCCAGGGTGATGCGACATACGTCTATCTGAACCTGTCGCAGGTGAAGGCCGAGCTGCTCAGCATCGATCTCCTCGAATATCTTGAGTTTGCGCAACTGGGCGACATCGAGTTTGTCCTTAGCCTTGCCAACCTCTATACCGGCGACCTGCTCGCGCAGAACGAGCCGCAGAACTCCGATTTCGACGAATGGCTGGACATACAGCGCGTCAAGCTGCGCGACGATTTGATTGCGACGCTTTTGAACATGGTCAATCAGCCGGTCGGTGTCAGCATCGATGAAAAACGCCAATGCGCCCGCAAGCTGATCGAGATCGATCCCTATCAGGAGGTCGGCTACCGCACGTTGATGCAGACGGCATCGCAACTCGGCCTGATCGCCAAGGTCGAGCGCACTTTCCGCGAATGCGCCAAGAAGCTGCGCGACGATCTGGATGTCGACCCGGAAGAAGAAACGATCGAGCTTTACCAGCAGCTGTTGCCCAAGCTCTCGCCTGCGACGACGCGCGCTCTCATTCTGCCCCAGCCGGCCGGTCCTGTGCTCGGCAATGGGATGGAAATTCAGACTCCGCACTCAATCCTGGCGGCGACCCAGATCGAGCAGAACAAACAGGCTGGTTTGCCGCGGGTAATGGTCCTTTATATGCCGCACAATGCAGCCGATCCGATGGAGCAGCTTGCAGCCTCGCTGGTTGACGATATCACCATCGGGCTTTGCCGCTTGCGCACGCTCTCCGTTGTCGCGCCGTATACGTCGAAGAGAGTTGTTACCGAGTCTCCCATCGACAGTTTCGAAGGGCTGAACGCGCAATTCGGTGTCAATTATGCTGTCGATAGCAAGATCGTACGCCGCGATGGCTTCTGTTTCCTTTCGGTCAAGCTGGTTGACGTCGCCACACAGGAAATCGTCTGGGCGGAAAAGCAGAAGTTCGATTATGTCCTGCCCGAGCAGCAGTACCGTCAACTGTCCATCCGCATCATCCTGTCTGTCGTCTCGGTCATCGAGAAGTCGGAACTCCACCGCTACAACAAACTTTTCCAGGATCCGAATGCCTACTATTGGTATTTGATCGGGAAGAGGGAGATCGACAAATTCGACCTTCCGAAATTGCGTCAGTCGCGACAAGCCTTCAAGAATTCCCTCACTGCGTCACCGGACTTTGTGCCGGCACTCAGCGGTATCGCACGCACGATGCAAAAGGAATGGCTGATGCTTGCGCGGAGTGAGAAAGATATCCTGCTCGAAGGTGAGCAGATCGCCAAACGTGCTGCGCCAGCCGATCCGGATGATGAACGGCCTTTGCGGGAACTTGGCACCATCAGCATGTATCTCGGCAAATTTGACAACAGTCTTGAATATTTTGACCAAGGCGAATCCATCAATCCGCAACATGCCGATCTGCTTGCGGATTATGCCGATGCGCTGACGCACTATGGCGATCTCCATATGGCCCTCGAAAAAATCGAACAAGCGATAGCTCATAATCCCCTCGCTCCGGACTATTACTATTGGGTGGGGGCTGGAACTCTTCACAGCCTCGATCGCCACACCGACGCCATTAGTTTTCTCGAGCGCATGAAAAACCCACGCGCTGCAGCCCGCCTCATGGCTGCAAGCTGGGCGATGCTTGGCGAGAAGGAAAAGGCGACCGAATACCGAAACTATGCGCTAGAAGATAGTCCGACCTTTCGGATTGATGAGTGGACCAAAAGTGTTTGTCTGAGGGTTCCGGAACAGCGCGCAAAATATGAAGCATCCCTGCGTGAAGCAGGTTTCCAGTAGTCTTCAACTTCAAATCCAACAGAGGAGTTATCTGCATAGCGAAGTACCGAGCATGATGAGCTTTGGTTGGTCGATGTTGAGAAGGGGACGCTCGCGCCGCTGACTGACAGAGCTTAAAGGTGTCGGGTGCAGATGATAATGATTTAGTCAAGATTGTTAAGAGCGCGCGAAAGCACGGAATAATCGCAATCAACGGAGTATTGCGGTCGCTGTAAGCTGTCGATCCAATGTGCCGACCAAATCGCTTTCCGAAGATCCGGATGGTGATAGGAAATAAGGTGAAGTACTGGACATTAAAAAGATGAAATGAATTGTTTTCTTGATCAGAACCGGAATCGTCATATCTTTGCCGTGTGGGCTCTCCTTCATAGAAAGGTTATTCGCATGGCAAAGTATCAAATCGTGGATGATTCAGACACCAACAAGCTCTGGCTTGTGAACATGGAAACACACAGTGCCGAGTATCTCGATCGGGAGGTGATCGGTTCCTTGGGCTTGGCAGGCCTGGAATTCTTGAATTCGATCAACAAATTGACAAACCGCGGAATAGCCGCGGGCGATAGTCGAAGCGATCCGTCTGAACGGGCGCTTTCCTTCGACGGCCGGAGCGATCCATCCGAGCGGGCGCTCTCCTTCGATGGCCGTAGCGAACCGTCCGAGCGGGCTCTCTCCTTCGACGGTCGCAGCGTTCCGTCCGAGCGGGCGCTTTCTTTCGACAGCCGCAGCGATCCATCCGAGCGGGCGCATTCCGCGGGTCCGGCTGCTTTGAACTGACCACATTGCAAACACGTTTCCGGCACCTGGATAGTTTGCGATATTGCCTGCTTCGCGGCCTGATGGAGTGGCCATGAAACCAATGGCCGGGATTCCGGTTTTGGATCGATTGACGGCGGACGAAGCGAACCTTCGTGTTGCCGCCTGTCTCGATGACGTCACCGTTAACCGGCTGGAAGAAGCCGCTGTGGAACAGCGGTTCCTTACCAAAGCCATTATTTCGCCGGGGTTTCCGGCACTGCCGGAGTCGCGTCCGCTTCGCTCTGGCTTGCCTTCATTGGATCTGCGACACCATCCGTGAAATTCGCCGATCTATCGAATGCAGGCGCGGCATTTAGCTGGTCCTTCGTCGTGTTCATAACCAGCCAGCTGTTGCCATCGCTGCGCATGGAAAGCTTGAGCTGGGTGCGCGCAACGGTGACGTCTTTTTGACCGACACCGAGGAAGCCGCCAACCCCGATCACTGCAGCCTGAACCATATCCTCCGGTCCGATAACGAGATCATTGAGCTTGCCTATGGATTCCGCGTTGTCGCCATCTCCGTTATACACGGCCTTGCTGAGAAATCCGGAAGCAAGAAGCTGGCCTTCCGCCGCTTGCGTCAAAGCGGCTGCTTCCGGAGCGGCCAGTGGCATGCCGGTCGCGGGCTTGAACAATTCCTTGTTGGTGACCGTTAGTGGTGCTGGAGTTTCGGCCGGTGCTGGGCCGTGGTCTGACCCAACGCTGTACCGGACATCACAACCACGCATGCAGTGGCCGCGATGAGATTCCTGATCATTGTACATACTCCTTCTGTTCAGTGAGAATTCTCAGCAATTTGCCGAAAAATCCTCCCTCACCAACTGAACAAAGAAGACCGATGGAGGTTCCATAATTCGCGCGAGCCTACGAAGGCACCGGTGATCGGATCAATGGGGGTAGTGATCAGTGTACATATCGTCCTCGTGACAACCATCGATATCTGTGCTGAGGCCTTAACCTGTTCTTGTCTGTGTCACGCAGTTGTTCGCTTGCTCGATCATGCGGATCACCTCACGGATGGCGCGCGGCTCGATGTGGAGTTCGCTCAAACCAGGCAGGTCGGCTGCCGCCACATTGTCGTGACGCATGAGATCGATCTGGTTGCGTGTGAGCGGAGCGCCGGGAAAGAATTCCGCCGCACGCGCCAAAATGTTCCACACGGCAAACGACATCGGGACAACCCTCATACGGATATCGAGCTCCCCGGCAATCTCCCGAAGCAGTTCTTCATAGGTATAGACGTGCGGGCCACCGAACTCGAAGAGCGAGGAACCTTCGGGATCATTGCCATCGATCAGACGGCTTATGGCTTCCGCGACGTCTCCCACATAGACCGGCTGAAGCCGCGTTCCGCCATCGCCAAACAGCGGGTAGACCGGCAGCAGGCGTATCAGCCTGACCAGGACCGTCAGGAAAGCGTCGTCCGGTCCTATCATCACGGACGGACGGATGATGACGCTTGGAAATGTGCTCATCACGGCGTGTTCCCCTTGCCCACGTGCACGGATGTAACTCGATACCGATCGAGGATCGGAGCCGATCCCCGAGATCTGGATGAACTGCCCAACCTTGCCATCGCGCGACGCTGTGGCGAGATCCGCCGCTGCCTTCACATGCACGCGCTCAAACGTTAGATTTCCACGTTCGACATAGAGGCTGACAGCGTTCACGACAGTGTGCGAACCGGCGACGGCCAGGGCCACCGAGGCGGGATCGAGGATATCCGCCCTGACCGCCACCGGAGCCCGTGCATCCGAGGAGAACAGTGCAGCCACCCGTTGCGGGTGGCGGGATGCGGCGCGAACGGTGAAACCGTTTTCCAGAAGCCGGGTGACGATCCTGCGTCCCAAAAAGCCGGTACCGCCGAAGACGGTGACAATTCGTTCGGGGCGCGGACTGCCGCTATTCATCTGTCTGATCCTCTGATCGGCCACACCTGCCACTAGAGATGATCACGGACCGGTGGCTGGTCGGGCACGGAGCCAGGCGGGATCACCGGTGTAGTGCCTGCATGTGGGGCCGGTGCAACCATCTCTGAGTCGCCCGGGCGGCGGCGGTTTCAACAGGCCCTTGCATCGTTCGAGGACCGCCTGCCCTCCACGTCGTGTTGCGGTTATCAGACTAACCGGTCCGGGCCTAGATGGTTCCAAAGCGCCTGGTTGGCCGGCGTGTGGCGATGTGAGCGAGCTCGCGCGGTTGCTTATAAAAACTGATGATATCGGACATTAGAGTTCGCGAGGTGTTCAGATCTTCCAAATCTCCAGACCCTCCGTCCTCATATTGCGATTGGTCGAATGCGTTCCGCCCCTGAAAAGTTCGAACAGGGTGGAAGGCGGTCCGTCGAACAAGTCTTCGGAAAGGATTGCACCAGAAGCGATCGTTCGACGGTGCGTTCTGGGATGACTGGATTTAGCGCCCGCGAAGCGGCTTACCCCCCACTGTTCTTCCGACTAGTACAAAATTGGAAAATGCCGCTAATGTCGGTCGTGGAGTGTCTGAATTTCGGTTCAGAGCCTAATCAGTTGACCCCAGAAAGTACGTGCACGCGATTGTGAAGGGCGCAGGCTTGGTTTGCAGCCTGCCAGCATCCATCATTGATGCACTGGCGAACCCCGGGACCCTGTAACCAGCAGATCGAGGGTGAAGGCCAGCTCAAAGAGCGGGATCATTGGTACCGAACGAGGAGGCGACGCAATGAATTTCGAAAAGGTTTCGACTTGGGCGCCACAGTGGCTGAGTGTCCTCCGTATCATGTCGGCGCTGCTGTTCCTGGAGCATGGAACGCAGAAGCTGTTCAACTTTCCGCCAGCTGCCGAGCCGGGAGGGCTTACAGCGCTGAGCGGCACGCAAGCCGTGATCGAAGTTGTCGGTGGCATCCTGCTTGCGCTCGGGTTCTTAACGCGGCCGGTCGCATTCATTTTGTCCGGCAACATGGCGTTCGCCTATTTCATGGCACATGCGCCACGAAACTTCTTTCCCGTTCTCAACGGAGGCGATTCGGCGATCCTCTATTGCTTCATCTTTCTCTATTTCTTCTTCGCGGGAGGCGGCCCGTGGAGCGTTGATGCGGCGCGGCGGGGGACCGGTCTTGCGACACCCTGATCGCCAAAGTGAATCAGAAGGCGTCCCTCCGAGGCTGCATTGATCCTTGGCGATTAAAGGCGGCGCGCATGGGCGCGTCTGCCTGAGATGGTTTCCGCCATCGACTGGTTTCCGAATTTTGTGGCATCAGAAAGCGGCAGCGCTCCGAGCCGATC
Organism: uncultured Alphaproteobacteria bacterium; assembly: GCA_963776115.1. Classification (GTDB taxonomy): domain Bacteria; phylum Pseudomonadota; class Alphaproteobacteria; order Rhizobiales; family Rhizobiaceae; genus Phyllobacterium. Next base: position 108,899 of record CAVZLS010000020.1, read on the forward strand.
GCGACACCTAGGTGCCTTTGGGATTCAGACGCCGCGCCGAGTAACAGGAACCGCACCTTCCAGCATTTGCAACCGCCGGTGAGCAGGATAAGGTAGGCACCCGCGGTCACGGAGGGCGCTTTTGGCAATCGGAATAACTACCCTGGTACCGCCCGTCAGGCTTGTTCGACCGTCTGTGAAAATATCTTAGAACGATGTCGAATCCGGACCTCGCCAAACGATTATAGGCGTTCACAATGCAAACAAAGGACCCTATCATGCGTTACGCTTGTCTCATCTACTACAATCCCAAGACACTCTTTGGCGGAAGCCCCGAAGCCAATGCGGCTCTTTCCGAGTGTGCAACCTATGACGATAAACTGAAAGAAAGCGGTCACTTCGTGATGGGTGAGGCGCTTGAGTTGCCCGAAGGGGCCATGACCGTGCAAGTGCGCGGCGGAAAGATGTCGGCGGTCGACGGTCCCTTCATGGAGACCAGGGAGATGCTGGGTGGCATCATTCTCATCGACGCGCACGACCTCAACGAGGCTGTGCGGGTTGCGTCCGGACATCCTTTGGCGAAGATAGGCTCTGTCGAAGTCCGGCCCGTTGTCGACTTCAGTACGCCTCCACCGCAACTGTGAGCGCAACTGACGCACGCGCCGCTGTCGAGGCGGTCTATCGCACCGAGAAGCGGCGCGTGCTGGCAACATTGATCCGCCTTCTGGGCGGATTCGAAGCGGCGGAGGAGGCACTTCAAGAAGCCTTTGCCGCCGCTTCGGAACGGTGGCCACGCGATGGCATTCCGCAGAACCCTTACGCCTGGCTGGTTTCCACCGGGCGCTTCAAGACCATCGACCGCTGGCGCCGCCAGGCGCGACTGGCGGCCGCCTTGCCCGAGCTGACTTTGCTGGCAGACAATACATTCGAGCCGGCGATGCCCGACGACATTCAAGACGACGAACTGCGGCTGATCTTCACGTGCTGTCACCCTGCCCTCGCGCCGGATGCGCGTATCGCACTTACCCTACGCGAAGTCGGCGGTCTGACGACCGAGGAGATCGCCCGCGCCTATCTGGCTCCTGCACCGACCATCGCGCAGCGCATTGTCCGGGCAAAGGCAAAGATCCGCGACGAGGTGATCCCGTATGAGGTCCCGGCCCGCGTCGAGTTACCATCACGGCTCGATAGTGCGCTGCGGGTGGTCTATCTCATCTTTAACGAAGGATATGCGACGACCGAGGGTCCGAGCCTAACGCGGGCAGACCTGTGCGCCGAGGCAGTCCGGCTGGGCCGGCTGGTGGTCCAGCTCTTGGGTGAACCCGAAGCCATGGGTCTGCTTGCCCTGATGCTGCTGCACGAAGCGAGGCGCGACACACGCGTCGATGCGGCCGGTGACCTCATCCTGTTGGAAGATCAGGATCGCTCGCTGTGGGATCGCGGGCGGATCAAGGAAGCCCAGGATCTGATCGAGCAGGCGTTTGCCACGCGAAGCGGCGGCTCCTACGTCCTTCAGGCAGCCATCGCGGCTGTTCACGCTAAGGCGCCGACCGCCGGCGATACTGATTGGGCGCAGGTTGTGGCGTTTTACGATGTGCTGCTCCGCATCGATCCCTCGCCTGTCGTGGCTCTAAACCGCGCCGCTGCCCTCGGCATGCATGACGGACCCGAGACCGGGCTCGCCGCCATCGAAGCAGTGTTGGGACAGGGCGGCCTTGATGACTACCACCTGGCTCATGCCGCGCGCGCCGATATGCAACGAAGGCTCGGCCTCGTGGGGGCCGCACGAGTCTCCTATCAGCGCGCACTTGAGTTGGCGCGCCAACCGGCAGAGCGCCGGTTTCTTCAGTCGCGCCTGGCTCAAGTCACCGGCGGACGCGCCAGGAACAAGTAGCGCAGAGCCATATCCCGGCCAGGCCTGGAACCAGACCGCTGCTGTTTTCATTTCGGCGGTCGAATGAAGGTTCGTCGAGTTTAGGCGTGCGTTTCGTGGATAGCGGTTTATGTGGACGAGATGAACGGAACCGACGTGCGACCGGCAGTTTCCATGGCAAGAAGCCCTTCAAATTACACTCTGGTATCGGTTTTTTTCAAAACCGATACCCGTTGAAAAACGATCCTTTGAAAACGCCGATAAGAGCATATTTTAAGTTTTGCCTAAAAGTCCGCAATGTCACTGGCAATAACGACATAGGATCCGGCAACTGGCTCGATTGACACCCTCGAGACCGAATGAAATCGAACCTTCGATCCGCTCTTTAGAGGGCGATGTCACATTGTTTTTGGCTTAATTGATTGTCGATAGACGGTTCGGCATGAACCAGCCCATCGCCAATTACAAGAACCACCGGTTCCCGCCAGAGATCATCGCCCGCGCCGTCTGGCTTCCCGAGAAACCCCCTGTGTCCACCCGTGGACGCTTCGGTGACGGATTGGCCCCCGCTGGCAGGCCACTCTCGGAAAAGCGTTGTCCGGCTGGGCAGATCAACGGGATGACGTTCATCACGATCATCGCAAACGCCGCCAACACCATGAACATGGTCGCAATCCACCCAAAAAGCTGGAGCGTTTAAGCCAATAGCCTGTTGTCGGCAGCGGATCGGTTAGAGGTCGGAGAAAAACTACGTCTCATGCCCGGCCACTGCGATCCAACAGTCGACCGATATGACTGGTATGTTGGCGTTCGAAGCAACAAGGTCGAGACGGTATGGCCGGTCGCAGCACGTGGCATGATGAGTTGATTAACCACGTCGCACTTAATGATAACGTTTCCTCTTTACGCCGGGTTCAAAAAGTGATGATGCCACCGATACTTGCTATTCATAACATATCGTTGGACGGTGTTCATACCATTGCTCCGCTTGGGGCCATGCTCTAGTCGGCGCCTGGGGTGTCCTGCGTTCCACTGCCGGCAGGTAGCCTCAAGAATCCAGCTCGGGCTTTAATCCCCTCGAGAAGCAACTTCGCTATCGTCTTGGCAAGCAACATACTGTGGCCTTTCATCAGAAAAAGCTTCATTTTTGTGAACGCAGATACGTGCGCCAACCGCCGAGTTGAGTAATATCGTCAGCTCCGCGGACCGCATGTGCCTCGCAGAGAAAGCCGGGGACACTGGAACCGTCATCGAGCGTGACCTTGCCGATGCCAAGAGGGTCCGGGATGTTTTGTACGAAGTGGCCGAATGCATCGGGAGGCATCAACCAGACCTCGACCTCGAGTCCTGGGCCCTTGAAACCGGGTTCTCGGATGAGGCCAGGCTTAGGCGGCACTGTCCCGGGAAGTGCGAACAGCCGGTAGTCTTGCGCCGTCCGGCACGTTTTCAGCAAGCGTCCACCCGGTGCGGTGAGTTGATGATTGAGCGGCATTCCACAGAGATGCGCCCCGACCACGACGATCGGTACGAAGCCATCACCCGCAGGCATGATAGCGCTCCCCACGGGTATCTGTGCCCCAACGTCGACTCCCATTCCGGATGCGGCCGCACGGTGCAACGCGTCGGCTAAAGGCGCCAAGGCATCGTCGGCAAAGGCCGGCGCAACAAGCGTAACGCCGCCTGGAAGATGACTTTCGCTATCAAAGCCCGCCGGCACTGCAATGGCGGCGCAATCCAAAAGATTAACGAAATTGGTGTAGCGCCCGAGGCGACCGTTGAGCACGATCGGGTCAGCTTTCATTTCGGCGACCGTATAGGTCGTCGGTGCGGTTGGCAGAAGGAGGATATCTGCCTTTTCCCACTCAGCGTCGGTCTTCCGGCGCAGTTCTTCGAGCCGATAACGGCCGTTGAATGCATCAACGGCCGACTTGCCTTTGGCGCCTTCTATGATCTTGCGGACTGTCGGGTCGAAATCCGCCGCGTTCGTCGCAAGGAAGCCTTCCACCGCCGCAAGGCGTTCGGCCACCCACGGCCCATCGTAGAGAAGTGCTGCCGCTTCGCGAAAAGGGGCGTAATCGAAGAAGACAATCGTTGCGCCGAGCGCCCTCGCCCGCTCAATGGCCGCGTCGTACAGCCTTTCGACCGCCTTATCGCCGAAGAAGTCCCGTTCGCTGTCCTGAAGCACGCCGACCCGCAACCCTGAACTGGGCAACGAAACCGGGCGCGCATGACGCGAAAATGCGTCGGCGGCATCAAATCCCTCCGCCACCTTCCGAATGGCGACCCCGTCGCCAACCGTAGCCGCGAATATCGTCACGCAATCGACGCTTCTGCACGCTGGAACGACGCCCGTGTTAGGCAACAGACCTGGCGTCGGCTTGATGCCGACAAGATTGTTGAAAGCGGCGGGCACGCGCCCGGATCCCGCCGTATCTGTGCCGAGAGCGAAGCTGGCAAGGCCGGACGCGACGGCGACCGCCGATCCACTGCTCGATCCGCCCGAAATGTAGTCTGGATTGAAAACGGAGCGCGGGGCGCCATGCGGCGAGCGCGTTCCATTGAGACCCGTCGCGAACTGGTCCAGATTTGTCTTGCCGATGACGATGGCACCGGCGGCCTTGAGACGCGCGACGACAGTCGAATCCGTGGCCGGATTATAGGCATAGGCTGGACATCCAGCCGTGGTCGGCAAGCCTGCAACGTCGATATTATCCTTCACCCCAAAGGGCACACCCCAAAGCGGCAGACTGTTTGGCTCTGGCGCTCGCGCCATCAGACCACGTGCTGCGGCCCGTAAGTCCTCGTCCGGCGTGGGGGTGATAAAGATCGCCGGATCGTTTGATGCGGTGCGGCGGGCGATGACCGTTTCAACGAGATCGAGCGGTGTCAGGCCGGATTGATAGGCGGCACAAAGGCTTGAAAGATCGAGAATTGTCGGCAGCATGTTAGCAGTCCTCCAGGATAACGATGATATCGCCGGCTTTGACGTTTCGCCCGGGCGCTGCGCGCAGTTCGCGGACACGGCCGGCAGCGTGAGCATTGACTTGAAATTCCATTTTCATGGATTCGATAATGGCGAGCGCATCGCCGGCGGCAACAGATGCCCCAGGCTCGACGAGCAGTTTCCAGATGTTTCCCTGAATGCTGCTGGCGACGCCAAAGCACCCAGCCGGAATATCGGCGTCCGGACTTTCTCCGCCACCACCATCGCTAACGAAGCTGTCGAGTCCGGCTTCCTTCCAACGATGCCGCTCTTCGTCAAAGGCGGCTTGCTGTGTGTTCTTGAAGTGCCCGATGGATTGGGCGTTCCGCTTCAGTTCCTTCTCGTAAGCGGCGTACGAGAACTCCGTCTCCTCGATTTTGACCGGATAGCCGCCATGCGGAAAGGCGGCACGCGCTTCCGTCAATTCCTGATGGTTGACCGGAAAGAAGCGTATCTGATCGAAGAAATTGAGAAGCCACGGCTTGCCCTTCGCGAAGGCGGGCGTCTGCCGCCAGGTGTTCCAGATCTGAATCGTGCGGCCGAAAAGCTGATAACCGCCCGGTCCCTCCATGCCATAGATGCACATATAGGCACCCCCGATACCGACCGCATTTTCCGGCGTCCAGGTACGGGCCGGATTGTATTTGGTGGTGACGAGGCGATGGCGCGGATCGATGGGTGTCGCGACGGGTGCACCGAGATAGACGTCGCCTAGACCCAGCACCAGATAACTGGCGTCAAAGACAATGTCTTTCACCGCTTGTTCATCGGGAAGTCCATTGATGCGGCGAATGAACTCGATGTTGGAAGGACACCATGGAGCGTTCGGTCGGACGAGTTCCTGATATTTGCGCATGGCGAGTTCGGCATCCGGATCGCTCCACGACAGCGGCAAATGGACGATGCGGCCTGGTACGGTCACCTCCTTTGCTGGTGGAAGACCTGCCTCGATCTCCGCCAAAAGTCCAAGCAGACGCTTCCGGGTCAGTGTCGTGCCGTCGTAATGGATCTGCAGCGAGCGGATGCCGGGTGTCAGGTCAATAAGGCCGGGAAGCCCGGCCGCCGATACCGCTGACATCAGCAAATGCACCCGTAACCTAAGCGCGATATCGAGCGCCATCGGGCCATATTCGACGAGCAGATTGTCATCGCCCTGGCGGCGATAGACCACAGAGACCGGTCCATTGCCCCGCTGTCCAACAATGGCTGACCCAGCATCGGAAGCCGGCCGGCGGATGGCGGGCCCGGCAACAGGATCGTCCGGGCGGGAAACCGGATGAAACCGAATGCTGTCACCGGGCTTGAACTGGCCCATCTTCCACTGTTCGTCGCGGGCAATGACCGCAGGGCAAACGAAGCCGCCGAGACTCGGGCCGTCCGGTCCGAGGATGATCGGCATGTCGCCGGTGAAGTCGATCGCTCCCACGGCGTAGGCATTGTCATGCAGGTTTGATGGGTGAAGGCCCGCCTCGCCGCCGTCGCTGCGCGCCCATTTCGGTGCGGGCCCAATGAGGCGGACGCCGGTGCGGGCACTGTTGAAATGTACCTCATAGGCGTTGGAAAACAGCATATCGATGTCTTCCGGCTGAAAGAAGTCCGGTGCGCCATGCGGCCCATAGACGACGCCGACCTGCCATTCGCGCGTGAGCTTGGCAGGCTCATTTTCGGGCCTCAATTGCCCGGGGGCATGCCGCGCGAGATGCAGCACGTGACCGGTTTTGAGTGTTCCGGTAGCATTGCCGCCGAACTGCCCCAGTCCGAAGGTGGCGCGTGAACCGAGTATGACCGGAGCGGCAAGGCCGCCCCTGATCGCGAGATAGGCGCGCTGACCAGCACCCTCGATTGCCCCGATCGAGAGCACCTGCCCCGCACGAATCGTTATCTCCTGATTGTGCTGCAGCTTTTCGCCGTCGCAAGTCATGGTCATTCTCGCCCCGGAAAGAGCAATCTCGGTGTCTGTGTAAAAGCGCAGTGTTGGACCGGATACGGTCAGTTCCAGCGCCGCCGTTGCGTCGTCATTGCCGACCAGGCGGTTGGCATGACGGAAGGATCGCTCATCCATCGGGCCGCTCGGCGGTACACCAACATTCCACAATCCGAGACGCCCGGGCAGCTCCTGAAGGCTGGACTGAGCGCCCGGAGCCAACACTTCGATGATATCCGGAACGAAATAGAAGTCTCGTAGCGCCGTGGTCGCCACCTTGCCGCTGGCGAGCAGCTCCGAAGCCGCGATCGCCCGCAGGTAATCCAGATTGGTTTCGATGCCGGAAATTGAGGTATTGGCGAGAGCAGCCTTTAGCTTTTCGATCGCGACAGGACGGTCCTCAGCCACGACGATCAGCTTGGCGAGCATTGGATCGTAGAAGGCCGTCACCTCGGTTCCAGTCTCGATCCAGCCATCGATACGGGCGTTTTCAGGAAAGACGACTTCTGTCAGAAGGCCCGCACTCGGGCGGAAATCCGCGTGCGGCATCTCAGCGTATACGCGAACTTCGATCGCAGCTCCCTTCGGCGTCAGCGCATTCGTACCGGATAGGATATCCTCGCCTGCCGTCTGGCGGATCATCCATTCGACGAGATCAATGCCAAAGACGGCTTCGGTAACGGGATGTTCGACTTGCAGCCGCGTATTGACTTCGAGGAAATAGAATTCCTCGCGGACGGGGTCGTAAATGAATTCGACTGTGCCCGCCAATTCGTATGAGACCAAAGAACCGAGATCGACCGCGGCCTTGTGGAGCCGCGCCCGTGTCGCTGCGGAAAGGCCGGGTGCCGGCGTCTCCTCGAAGACCTTCTGATTTCGCCGCTGCAGCGAGCAGTCACGCTCGCCGAGTGCCACGACCTTGCCCTTGCCGTTACCGAAAATCTGAACTTCAACATGCCGGGCATCAGCCACGAAGCGTTCGAGATAGACCCGCGCATCACCGAAACTGGCACGTGCGGTTCGCTGCACGCTTTCGAACGAAGCTTGGAGGCTTGTGGCATCAGCGCACAGCTGCATGCCGATACCGCCGCCGCCGGCGGTGCTCTTCAGCATGACAGGATAGCCGATTGTTTCGGCCGCCGAGAGCGCGTCGTCGACGCTTTCCAGGAGGCCGCTGCCCGGGAGCAGAGGCACACCGCTTGCCTCGGCGAGCTCGCGAGCCGTATGTTTCAACCCGAATGCCGAAAGATGTTCCGGGCGTGGCCCGATGAAGGCAATGCCCTCGGCCGCAAGCCGCTCGGCAAAGCCGATATTCTCCGACAGGAACCCATATCCGGGATGAACGGCCTCCGCCCCGGTCATCTTGCATGCAGCGATGACCGCATCTACATTCAGATAGCTATCGCTGGCGGGTGCGGGACCAAGGCGGACCGTTTCGTCGGCGAGAAGTGCAGGCATGGCAAAACGGTCCGCGTCGGAATAAACGGCGACCGAAGCAATGCTCATCTTTTTCAATGTCCGGATAACGCGGACGGCGATTTCGCCCCGATTGGCGATGAGAACCTTACTGAACATATCTCAAGCCCCGGTATCGGGGGCTGCATCCCAGATGAGGACACGGATCGGCGTCGGATCAAAGCCGTTGCATGGATTGTTGATCTGCGGGCAATTGGAAATGACGCAAAGCACATCCATTTCGGCCACCAGCTCAACATAGTCACCTGGTGAGGAGATGCCGTCGACGATCGTCATCTCTCCGTTCGGCTTGATGGGTACGTTCATGAAGAAATTTATGTTGGGCACGATGTCGCGCTTGCTCATTCCATGCTTCGTCACCTCAATCACGAAATTGTCCCGGCAGGCGTGCAGATATTTGGTGCCATGGCCGAAGCGCACGGTATTGCTTTCGCAAGAACACGCGCCGGCGGACGTATCGTGACGGCCGCAGCCGTCCGCCGTCATCTTCAACATGACACTGCCTTCGTTCGACATGATCCTGGTGCCGGTACCGATATAGGCGGCGCCCTGTTCGCGCATCGTATCCTGATTGGAGTAACGCTCGGAAAAATCATCGGCCCGGTAGAAAAGCGTATCGATCGCCTGCTGGCCGTAGCTATCCTCGATGCGGATCGTCTGGCCCTTGCGAACGATGCCGGACCAGGGTGCCTCGGCCGGGATGAAATGATCCTGGACAGCATTTTCAAGACTGCGCGATGCAGCGGTCTGCGTAAAATCAGTCATTGTCGCGTACTCCTCAGGCCAACATCAGCGCGTTGTTTTCAAAGCCGCGGACGGCTTCGGCGGTGGCAGTGCGGGAGAGATCATCCGCGGTGGGCGAGGCGGAATGGAAGCGTGTTACAGTCACCGCCTTCGGCGCATAGACCGGATCTGGATCGAGAGGATGAGGGCAATTCGAGAAGCCGACGATCATGTCCATCTCAGCGCGAAGTTCAGCATAATCACCGCTATTGGAGAGTTTACCGCGCCACCGAAATTCGCCGGTATCGTCGATATGAACGGGCGCAAAAAGATTGAGAACGGCTGGGATGTCGCGACGGTCGAGGCCAAGCTTTCCGGCGACAAGCACCAGATTGTCACGCGTGTTGCGCGTCTTCACATTAGGGTATTTGGCAGCATTCGATGCTGCCGTCGACCCGCCCATCAAGCAGTCGTGCGCGCCGGAACTATCTTCCACAAGGGAGAACATCACACGGCCCATATCAGAGAAGATCACCCGGCCCTTGCCCAGCGCCGTCGTCCATTGCACCTTGACCGTATCCACGAGGTTCAACCTTTCGCTCGTGTCAGCGGCGTTCCAGGCGACCAAGGCGATGGTCGACGCGGCGGCCCCTTGGTCTATACGGATGGACTCACCGCGCTTCAGCGCTGTCGACCAATACCAGCCGCCCGGAATGGTTTCAGCGTGAATTACAGCAGCCTCATCAATCAAAGGCGCAGGCAGCGGGCTCGGTGCTGGCAGTGCCTTCGGCGCGAACTCCAATCCGTTGCGTTGATGCTCCTGGTAACGCTGCCGGTTGGCGGCGATCTCTTCTGCAGAACGTCTGATGTGCATGGCAATTATTCTCCTGACAATGCCGGGTCGTCCCGGTGATACCCCAGGGAATCGACCGGGCCGTCCCGATCGGGGCTAAAGTTCGATGGCACGCCCGCAAGGCGAGGTGGCCAGATGGAAATGTCCTTGGTAATCGTCGCGCCGTAGCGTTGCTTTTCCTCGGGACGGTCCCGGCGCCGCTCGAAGGCAACGACGCGGCTGGCAAGGGTGAACGCCTCGCGGATATCGTGTGTAACCATGACGACGGTCATTTGCGTTTCATGCCACAGCCGCTTCATCAGCGTGTGGATCTCGGCGCGGATACCGGGGTCGAGCGCACCGAATGGCTCATCGAGCAGCAGGACCTTCGGCTTCATGATCAGCGCCTGGGCGAGCGCCAGACGCTGCTGCATGCCGCCTGAAAGCTGTGCAGGATATTTCTGTTCCGCACACGAAAGGCCGACCTCTCCTATGAGCTTCCGGGCCTCATCGACAGCATTGCGCCGTGCAGCACCGAAGAGCTTCGCCTTGTAGCGTGCGTTAGAAAATTCCTTTCCAAGAAGGACGTTCCCCAGCACTGTCAGATGCGGAAACACGGAGTAACGCTGAAAGACCACGCCACGGTCCCGCCCCGGTTCCGTCGGTATCGGTTCGCCGTCGACCAGGATCATGCCCCTGGTGGGCTGCTCCTGACCAAGCAACATGCGCAGGAATGTCGTCTTGCCGCAGCCCGATGGGCCGACGAGGGCGACAAAGGCGCGGGAAGCGACTGTCAAAGACACATTCTCGAGGACGATCTGGTCGCCATATTCCTTCCAGACATTCTCTATGATGAGTTCGCTCATGCCTGATTCTCCAACTCTGACCAGGGGAAGACGGCAACACGGATGCGATCGAGGATGTAGTTGGTTACGACGGCAAGCAGCGTGATCCAGACCACATATGGAAAGATGATATCCATCGACAGATAACGGCGGACAAGGAAGATGCGGTAACCAAGGCCGGAGTCGGACGAGATCGCCTCGGCGGCGATAAGGAAGAGCCAGGCGGGACCGAGCTGCAGCCTCAGGCACGTGATAAGCCGAGGCAGTATTTGCGGCAGCACAACGCGAAGTGCGATCTGCCACGACGATCCGCCAAGCGTTTCGGCCTTGATGATCTGCTCCCGGGGTAATTCGAGGGCCTTGAGAGCAAGGTCGCGGATCATTGTTGGCGCGACGCCGATGACGATCAGCGCAATCTTGGAAGCATCCCCGAGCCCCATGACGATGAAAAGGATCGGAAGTAGCGCCAGCGGCGGAACCATGGAGATGACGGCAACAAAGGGCGAAAGCAATGCTCTCAGATAGGGCAGCATGCCGATGGCCATGCCGAGAAGCAAAGCTGTCAGCGTCGAAATGCCCAGCCCCGCGAAAAGACGGATCAGGCTCGCAACGGTGTCGGACCACAGCAGGTATTCGCCGGTCCGCGGGTCCGGCAGGAAGGCCATGCGATTGATCGCATCCGCAAAACCCGCGAGATTGGGTAACAGCTTGTCGTTCGGATTTTCCGCCAGCCGCGCGACCGATCCTGCTGCATAGACGGCAATCAGTATGACGAACGGCAGCAGCACCAATGAGAGCTGCGCACCCCGGCCCGGCCTTGTATTGATCCATCGCATGACATGGCTCCTCTGAGAAGGGAACGGAAACGGCGCGGGCGAAACCACGCCGCTTGGTTATCGCTCAGAGCGCGCCGTCGGCTGCGGCCTTCATGTAAGTCTCGGTGAAACGCAGCTTGACGTTGCCACTGTCGCCGAGAACCTTGCCATCCGGCATCTCGATGCCGATGACATCCGCAGACGCAGCACCATTGCCAAGCAGGCCTTTCTCGAACAGGAAGTTGCGTACGAGGTCCATCGTCTTCGGCAAGCCTGGCGAAGCGGTAAATTCGACCGCATCGCCCGGCTTGTCGAAGAGCTTTGTGGCCGCAAGCTGGGATTCGAAGCCCTTCAGATCAGTGCCGGATGCGGACCCCATCGCTTCGCGTGCCGCCTTCCCCTCATCGCTGGCTGCCGTCAACAGGGCCGCGGTTTCATACCAGATGCCGGCGAGCGCCTTGCCGAAGTTCGGATTGTCCTTGAGCACGCCGGAATTCGCGACCATCAGATCGATGATTTCGCCGGGAATCTCCGAACTGTCGAATACCTTCTTGGCGGTCGGATCTTCGAGGATAGTCGAAACCAGAGGGTTCCAGGTGACGACAGCGGTTACATCGGCAGTCTTGTAGGCGGCGACCATATCGGCGTCGGACGTGTTAACGACTTTCACGTCGCGCTCGGCCAGCTTGATGCTTTCCAGCGCTCGGGCGAGCAGATAGTGCGAAACGGAATATTCGACGAGGTTGACGTTTTGACTTTTCACGTCCGCAAGAGTGCTCTTGTCCTTCAGGATCACAGCATCGTTGCCGTTCGAGAAGTCGCCGACAATGACCGCTGTCGTATCGACGCCGCCGGCAGCAGGGATGGAGAGGCCGTCCATATTGGTGAGCGTTACCGCGTCGAAGGCGCCGGCCGTGTACTGATTCATCGAACTCGACGTAATCATTGAACTGGGTGACATCGATCTTGATACCGTATTTATCCGCCCATTTTTTGACGATCCCATGGTCAGCCGCATAACCCCATGGCATCCAGCCGACGTAAATCGACCACGCAACTTTGAAATCGGTCTTTGGCGCCGCTTTGGCAATGGAGGTCACACCAAACGCCAGCGTGGCGGCAAATGCGGTAATCGAGAGTATTCTCGAAAAAGTCTGCATAGAAATTCCCCTTTTTGCTTCTTTTTCAAAAAAGGGATCGGCATAGACCATCGCGCCGCCAATCCCTTGGCTAACGAGGTCTCCCGGGCTTTTGTCCCGCCGTGCACCCGGCGGGATATCTCCCCGACCGGTGGTAGCTCTCGGACCAGCACGCTGTCTGAAGCGCCGGAACCCTAGCCACCAACTCTACTATGAGTAAAGCAAGGAGCGTGCCAAACAGGAACACTCTGAAATTGTTAAGTTTTTCTCTTCGCTGGTTTTATCGTGCACTTAAAATGTTCGCTGCTGTGCTTAGAAATTGGGCATTAGTCATTCGCTGCAGGAAGGAATTTATTTCCCGCGGTACCATAGCAGGCACTTAATCGCGATCGATGATCGTGCTTTGTGAGCGATATATCGAAGCCACGCTTCCTTCCTTCTCTATTTGGCTGGCAAAGGTCAAGCGCTTCTTCTGGCAACCGTTTCCAACAACTTTAGATATCCCGATGGGCTCGCTCTTCTCTCCGGAATTCGGCACTTTGGCCCTTCCATGATGGGTTCAGATGAAACAAGTGGAACAATCTTCGGGGCGTTCTTACTGCCGTGTTGGCAGCAGAACTGAGAAGCAAACGAACTCACTTGTTCTCCGTCCCGTGTGGGACATCATTCCGCTGTTGGCGGAATTCACTTAATATGACGGTAGTATTGTCAAATCCTTGCCGGGAGTTCCTCTCTCGTCCAGCAAAACTCTGTCTCATTCGTCCACATCCGGTGCATGATCACAGCCATTCTGCGTGCAAGTGCAACAATGGCCTTTTTCATCCCTCGCCGTTTGGCGACATTCATTGCCCAGGCTTTTAACCATGACCATTTCTTCACGTTGGTCAGCAAGGTCTGAGCACCTTCATAGAGCAAGGTTCGCATGATGCCATCACCACAAAGCGAGATTCGACCCACACGGTGACTTTCCCCGGATTGTTTCAGTACAGGTGTCAATCCAAGAACTGGACCCACTGCTTTGGATCTCTTGAAACGGGCGGGAATGTCTATGGTCGCCGTATAGGCCAGCGCTACAACGGGCCCAACACCTGGAATTGTCATGAGTTGTCGGCAGACCGTATCGTCGCGCACGATCGTCAGAAGCTTGCGATGGAGAGTAACAAAGTGTTCACGCAGCTTCCTGCGCGCGTCAAGCAGTGGCTCCATGATCTCCAGCAGGTCCGGAATATCGTCAACGAGTTCGCGGATGCGTTCCTCGTACTTGATCGTACCGACCATGCCTACTTTCAATCCGAAATTGCGCAGCAATCCGCGAATGTCATTCTCAATGGCGATGGCCTTTTCCTGTAATAACTTTCGGGCGGTAAGCAATGCACGGCGTTTCTGACTTGTCAGTGTCTTCACATGCACAGGTCGATACAGATTGACCCGCATCATCTGGGCAATGCCACGGGCATCATTCCGATCGCTTTTGTTCGGCTGCGCCTTGAGGAACGCCTTCGTGTGCCTGGTTTCAATGCAAATGACAGGGAGCCCAGCTCGGGCGAGGCCCTCGAACAGCCATTGCGACAACGGGCCAGCTTCAAGGCCAATCCGCTCAATCTGCCACTGCGGATCCTTGAGAACCTCAATCAGGTCATCCGGATGGCTGACGACTTTCACTTCCCGGCAAATCCTACCCGTTTCATCAACGATGCAAAGGGAAGTCTCTTTCACCGAGATGTCTAGGCCGACATAATGGTTCATGCTGCGCTCCTTTTCTGAGGTTTGTGAACTCTTGCAAAACAAGATCACGTTTTACCAACAGCCAGAAGCGCAGCACCTCCACAACTCACCGGTATCGAAGATGGGGCTCGTAGCCGAATATCCCATCTTCGGGCTCCACAATCGCCACTCAATTCCCACTTTTGAAAATATTTCAAAAACAGCCACAAACGAGAATATAATTCTCTTCTTCGGCACTTTTCACAAACAGAAATCATATATACCATGCAATTTGGAATACTATTCTGTTGAGGCCGACTTCCTCAGTTGCTAGCGTTGAAGCGCTTCAATTGGGTTAAAAACGTTGCAACGCAAGCGTCCAACCATAGCAGATGTCGCGCAAACCGCTGGGGTTTCCATCGGGACAGTGTCGAACTACATCAACGGTACGGCGACCGTCAAAGACACGACACGCGAGCGCATCGAAAAAGCCATTTCCGATTTGACCTACAGGCCAAGTGCAATTGCACGGGCGCTGCCCGGCCATGCCCGGCGCAAGTCCAAGGATCTCGACGGATTGCCCCGGTTACTGGTCGTCGGGCACATCAGCGTCGACTTTCTCTGTCGTGTAAACGTCCTTCCTCATCGTGACGACCGCATCACAGCCGAGCACATTGACAAGGCGCTGGGAGGCCCTGCCGCGAACGTCGCCGTCGCCGCTGCTGGTGTCGGCGCCCCCTTTTCACTTGATGTAGAATTGGCGACGGCCGTCGGGGATGACCCCGAAAGCGACTGGGCGCTTGGTGAACTTCTAAAGCGTGGCGTACACGCCCTTCCGATCAAACGCTCAATTACCAATCGCCTGTCGCAGGCAATTGTCATCATCGAACGCAACGGCAGCCGAACCATCATCAGCGAACCCTTCGAGCTGAGTGAAGGTGATCTCACCGCAAACATGGATGTCCAGAAAGAGGCTCGTCCGGCCTGCCTCCATATTGAAGGCTCCCAATATGAAAGCATGATTGGCTCGGTCGAACGCTTTCATCGTGCGGGTTGGAAAGTAAGCATGCATTCCGCGGGCTTGCCGGACACTTCCAGAACGCCAGCTGCGTTCGCGGAGCTTGTCCAGCTTGTCGATCTGACATTTATCAACGATGTCACCCTACGTGAGATTTTTGGCTATCGCACGCCGCTGGCGACGATGATCGAGCAGGCTCACGACACCCTCTTCAAAATCAAGCGGCGCGGCGATGTCGTGGTGACCCTTGGCGAGTTCGGAGCGGTCGTCTTCCCAAAAAGCGGAGGCCCGCAGATCGAAGTTCCGGCCCTACCCGTTGACCGGGTTGACGCAACCGGTGCGGGCGACAGCTTTGCCGGGATCTTTCTGGCCTTCTGGCTCCATGGTGCCTCATTGGAGCAGGCAGCGCGCCACGCGGCGATTGGCGGAAGCCTCACCACGACCGTCGAGGGTGCCCAAGGTCACATTGCCAGTTTCGACGAATTGAAAGCCGCACTTCCCGCCGACAGAGCCGTGGCTGCGCGATGAACAGGAGATTTTGAAATGGCAAAGACAAGAGTCCTTTTGGTTGGTGAAAGCTGGGTGAGTTCGGCGACACACTACAAGGGCTTCGATCAATTTGGCAGCGTGACTTTTCATCTTGGCGCCGAGCCCTTGGTCAAGGCGTTGGAGGGCAGTGATTTCGAACTCGATTACCTTCCCGCACATGAGGCGGTGGATAAGCTCCCCTTCACCATGGAAGGTCTTTCGGTCTACGATGTGATCATCCTGTCCGATATCGGTGCCAATTCGTTGCTCCTGCATCCGGACGTCTGGCTCCACGGCAAGACGGTGCCCAACCGGCTGAAACTGCTGCGCGACTGGACAAATGCCGGCGGCGGACTGATCATGATCGGTGGCTACTTCAGCTTCCAGGGCATTGATGGCAAGGCGCGCTGGCATCGCACACCCGTAGAAGAGACCCTTCCCGTAACCTGCCTTCCTTATGACGACCGTTTGGAAATCCCTGAGGGATTTCGCCCTACGATCACCGGATCGAAGCAACATCCGATTTTCGCCGGGATCGAAGGAGAATGGCCCGTTCTGCTCGGCGCCAACGAGGTGATTGTCAAGGATCGGACCGACGTCGAGGTGCTGGCGGCTTTGCCTGAGGAACACGGCGGTCATCCCCTCCTTGTCACCGGGCAGTTTGGCCGCGGGCGCACGGTCGCCTGGACATCCGACATCGGTCCGCACTGGTTACCCAACACGTTTGTTGAATGGCCAGGCTACGCGCGCCTTTGGAAAAACGTCTTGAGCTGGGCGAGCAAGGCGGTCTGATAAATATAAACCGGGGAATGCCGATATGAATGCTCCTTTTCTAATCGCCAAAGGTATCACGAAGCGCTTCGGTGCGCTTGACTGCGCTTTCTGACGTCGATCTGGAAATCAGGTCAGGTGAGGTGCTGGCGCTTCTGGGCGATAATGGCGCAGGCAAATCGACGTTCATCAAGGTCCTTGCGGGCGCCCATCCGCCAAGCGACGGTGAGCTCCTGATCGATGGCGCGCCAGTCGCTTTTTCATCACCGAAGGATGCAGCATCCGCCGGGATTGCGACTATCTTTCAAGAGCTCGCTCTTTCCGAAAATCTGTCGATCTCGGAGAACGTGTTTCTCGGCCGGGAACTCAAGCGTTCCGTGCTTGGTGTTCCCTTCCTACGGCGCAAGGAAATGAAAGAGCGTGTCGCAGGTCTGCTCAACGAGCTTGAAGCGCATATTTCCGACCCGGAGGCGCCTGTGGGGAGCCTCTCAGGCGGTCAGCGTCAGGCGGTCGCCATTTGCAGGGCGCTCAATCTGAACGCGAAACTCGTTATCATGGATGAGCCGACCGCCGCGCTTGCGGTTGCCGAAACCAGCAAGGTTCTTTCGCTGACGCGGCGCCTTGCCGAGCGCGGCTGCGCCGTCGTCCTCATTAGTCACAACATCGCCGATGTTTTCGAGGTTGCCGACCGGATCGTCGTGTTTCGACGCGGCCGGAAAGTCGCGGAAAAGATACGCGCCGACACCAACCCCGAAGAGATCGTTTCGTACATAACAGGCGCTCATCCCGACGTGCGGGCGCTGGAAAAAACAAACTAAAATGCACGTCCAATCCAGAGAGGATCAAATCCAATGTTCAAGAAGATAGGAAGAGCTCTAACAGTCTCGGCATTTTCCCTTGTCATTGCCGGTGCTGCGGGAGCACAGGAGAAACCAAAGGTTGCCTTTGTCCCGCAGCTGATCGGCATCCCCTATTTCAATGCCATGGAAGCCGGTGGCAACAGGGCAGCAAAGGACCTTGGCGTTGAATTCATCTACAGTGGCCCCGTCGATACCAACCCGGTCGACCAGCTGCAGATCGTCCAGAGTCTGATCGATCAGGGGGTTGGCGCAATATCGGTCAGTGTGCTGGATGCTTCCAGCATCGCCCCTGTCGTAAAGGCTGCGGAGGCCAAGGGCATCAAGCTCTTTACCAGTGATAGCGATGCGCCGGAAAGCGGGCGCGCGGTCTACGTCGCCCAGGCTACCGACGAAGGACTGGGTACTACAATCATCGATGAGCTGGTGAAACGTGTCGGCGAGGACGCCAAGATCGGTATTGTTTCCGGCGAGGCGACGGCATCGAACCTGAATGCCTGGATCGGCTTTATGCAGAAACAGGCAAATGCAAAATACCCGAAGCTGCAGCTGCTTGAGCCGCAATATGCCGGAGGAACGGCGCAGCGCGCGGCGCAGATCTCGACCGATCTTATGGCCGCCAATCCGGACCTCAAGGCGATCATCGCGGTTGCTTCGACCACCTGCCCCGGGGTCGCACAAGCGATTGAAACTGCAGGAAAAATCGGATCGGTTATCGGTACCGGCTATTGCAGCCCGAATACGGCGCGGTCCTACATCAAGAGCGGTGCATTCGGTTTCAGCGTGCTATGGGATCCTGCTCAGCTTGGTTACCTGACCGTCTGGGCTGGCAAACAACTCATCGACGGCAAGAAGTTTGAAGCGGAAAACAAGGTTCCGGGTTTCGACCAGGCAGTTACCTACGACGCACAGAAGGGCATTCTGCTTCTCGGACCGCCCGCTGTATTTACCGCTGAGAATGTCGACAAGTTCGACTTTTAATTCCCTCGGAAAGCGACCGATGCGACAGTTAAGGGACAGCATATTTTCTTTGAACGGGCGCGAGTGGTCTTTGCTCGCAGCTTGTGCATTGGCTATCATCGTCTTTTCCGTCGCATCGCCGTATTTCGGCACTCCGGGCAACGCCGCCACCATTTTACGCAACAGTGTCGAGCTGCTTCTGGTCGGTCTGGGAATGACATTGCTTCTGGCGATGGGCGGCATCGACGTATCGGTCGGCATTGTCATGGGTCTGGCCGCCATAGGTGTGGGCCGGGCGCTGGGAGCAAATACGGATCCAGCTCTCACAGCCCTCATCGGCCCAATCATCGGCGCGGTGCTTGGCTTTGTCACAGCAGCCGTCATTGTGCTGGGTCGGGTTCCAGCCATTGTCGGAACGCTTGGGTCTGCTCGGAATTTACCGTACGGCAATATTTATTCTGCTCGGCGGTCAATGGCTTTCCGGCCTTCCCACCGGTTTGACCGTTCTGCTTGGGGCATCCTTGCTTGGTGTCCCCATCGCGGCTTTTGTTATCGTACTGGCTTATATCGCCGTTTGGGTAGCGCTTCGCCGGACACCGTTTGGCCCGCACCTGCTGGCCATTGGCAATTCGGAAGAAAAGGCCCGGTTGTCCGGGATAC
This sequence comes from uncultured Alphaproteobacteria bacterium, assembly GCA_963776115.1. Classification (GTDB taxonomy): domain Bacteria; phylum Pseudomonadota; class Alphaproteobacteria; order Rhizobiales; family Rhizobiaceae; genus Phyllobacterium. Next base: position 127,986 of record CAVZLS010000020.1, read on the forward strand.
CGGTGGTCAAGGTTCGCTTCGCGACGTTCATCATCAGTGGCGCTTTGGCAGGACTTGCAGCGACTTTCTATGTCGCCAGCTACCGCAACGTCGAAATGACGATTGGCAGCACACTGGCGCTTGATGCCATCGCCGCAGTTGTTCTGGGCGGAACCAGCATATTGGGAGGCAAGTGCAGTCTCGTTGGCACGGTTCTCGGCGTCCTCCTTTTGCGGATACTGCAAAATGGTCTGTTGCTGATGGGAGTGCCTTCACTTTGGCAGCCCGTCGTTACTGGCGGACTGCTGATCGGCGTTCTCAGTGTCGAGGTTCTTTCGGCGCGGCTGCCAATGTCGCAACTCGGATGGGCCAGCAAATGAACCGCGTTCGCAACCTGCAAGGTCCGGCTCTCGTTTTGAGTTTGCTTTCCTTATTATGGATCATCGTCATATTGGGGCTGTTGGCTCTAAAGCCCTCCGTCCTCAGCGTCGGTACGATCACGACGATCCTGCAGTTCTCCACCATCCTCGCACTCGTCTCCCTTGGACAGGGGATGGTCATCCTGGCGGGCGGCGCCGGAATCGATTTGTCAGTTGGGGGAACGGTTTCGTTATCGGCCATTCTCGGGATGCTTGCGGTGAAGGCAGGCCTTTCGCCCTTCTTCCTGCCTTTGATCTGCATTGGAGCGGGCACAGCCCTCGGAGCATTCAATGGTGTTCTCGTCACGAAACTTCGGATCCTTCCACTGATCGCGACCTTGGGCACGTTTTTCGTCTATTCGGGAGTGGCGCTCTCCCTGACGGGAGGTTCAGCACAATCCGGCGTTCCCGATTGGTTGCTTTGGTGGGGGCGCGGGGTCCTGGCAGGAATTCCGGTTCCTTTCCTTACGATCGCCATTCCGGCTTTCGCCATTGCAGGCGTCGTTCTTGCCTGGACGTCCTGGGGGCGCTGGGTCTACGCGATGGGCTTCAACGAGCGATCGGCACGCCTCGTCGGTATCCCGGTCGATCGCACGCGGCTGATTCTTTATAGCCTAAGCGGCGCGCTTGCCGGCGCAGCGGCTCTTTTTTCACTGGCATGGTTCGGCAGCGGCCGGCCCAATATCGGGCAGAACCTCGAACTTGAATCGCTCACAGCCGCCATGCTCGGAGGAATTGCCATCCTCGGTGGACGTGGTGGTGTCGGCGGCGTGTTCGCGGCCGTTATACTTTTGGTCACATTGAAAACCGGACTTCTGCAACTCAACGTCAATACAGTTTGGCAGGTGGGGATCGTCGGCGCCCTCCTGATTTTCGTTCTTCTCGCCGATCGTTTTTCCCAAAGCTGGAGATAATTGATGCCATCCGTAGAGCAAACCATTGCCGAACGCGTCGAGGCGCGGTCCGATCGTATCGTGGAGACATTGAGCGCTCTGGTTTCATTTCCGTCGATCGTTAAATCCAATCCTGTCGAGGCTGGCCCAGGCGAGCGCGATTGTCAGCTCTACCTGCAAAAGCGCCTGACTGAACTCGGCTTCACAACTGACCTCTGGGATCCCGACGGCCCTGCACTTTATGCCAAGTACAAAGGCCGCCCGGGTGCTAACAAAGGCCGGACCTTTGAAGGTCGGCCCAATCTCGGAGCTACTCTGAAGGGTACCGGAGGCGGACGGTCAATCATGCTGACCGGCCATATCGACGTGGTACCGCCGGGAGCCGTCGAACATTGGACAACTGACCCATTCGAACCGGTTCTGAAGGATGGATTTTTACACGGCCGCGGCACCGTCGACATGAAAGGTGGCGTTGCCTGCATGCTGATGGCAGTCGAAATCCTCAAGGAACTCGACATCCCGCTGTCCGGCGATATCGTCTTTACGACTGTCGTCGATGAAGAAATCGGTGGAATGGGTTCGCTGGCGATGGTTGACCGCGGCTTCCGCGCCGATGCCGGCATCATGACAGAACCGACCGCAAACCAGATTGCTCCGCTCTGCCACGGCATTCTCTGGGGGCGCATTATCATCGACGGAATCGGCGGCCATGCCGAATTGACCCCGAATGCGTGGTACACGAGCGGCCCGGTTGATGCCGTGCAACTCTGCAGACAGATCCTTGATGGCATCGACATCCTGAACCGCCGCTGGATGTTTGATCCGAAAAAGAATCATCCACTGATGGATCTGCCCAACCAGATCATCGTCACCCAGATGAGCGCCGGCGAACACCCTTCGTCCATGGCTGGCAAAGCGGAGATCATCATCGATGCCCAGTACCTGCCCAGCGAGAAGGATGAGTTTGGGCTTGGCGGTAAGGTCAAGCGTGAGATCGAAGAACACGTGTTCAACATCTGTCAGGCAGATCCATATCTGCGCAAACATCCAGCCCGCGTAGAATGGATTTTGGACGCGGATTGCGCAGAAGTTCCAGCCGACAATCCCTTTGTCGAGGTTTTCCAGGACGCCGTCGAAAAAGCCAACTTATCGCGGGTTCTGTCCGGTTTCGGCGCACACAGCGACATCGGTTTGCCGACAGGCCTCGGGAAGACGCCTACTGTCAACTTTGGACCTGGAGATCCTGCCCAGGCGCATCAACCGAACGAGCGTGTCTCTGTGCGCGATCTTGTCGATTGCACGAAGGCGATTGCGCTCGCGATTGAGCATTGGTGCCGTTGAGAAGGTCGTCAAGGACGGCGATAGAGCGTGAGCCGAGATTATCGGAACCGGCACACAAGAGGTGACGCCACTCCGGTACGAGTAAAGCAAGGGCGGCACAGAGTCCCTAAAATTGGCGTTCTGTACGAACTTATTTGACGTGGATAAACATTCGTTTGAAAATGCCGATAATCGCGGATTTTGCCTATTTTGATTGGTACTCGAAGTTCTACAATAATTGCATCATCGGTAAAGACCTCTGATTTGCGCCGATAAGCGGTTTGCGTAGTCTTCGCGACAAAGTGCGTCTCGACCGAGACGTCGCGCAGGGACCGGTTCGCCGATGCTCCATGCACACGAAACTACTCCAACTACTGTCTGTCATTCTTGGCAAGATTGTCCAGGGTTGATCTAACTCCGCCTTCTTGTTGTCGTCTCCCTTCGGGAGACGCCATTGTGATCCACCCGCGACGCAAGATCCTCAGATTGAAATCCGACAAACTGCACGATCTGTGCATTTGACGCCAGTTCTCCCATGTTTGTTGTCACGCAATTTTCCTTGGAGGACAATCGAGTTGGTGCCGGTTCCGCGCAACGGTGCCATGCAAAGCTCATCCCAACCCGACCAGGAAATATTGTCCAAGGTCAGAATCTACCGCTGACATAGCCAAATCAGCAGCGGCGTCATCTCCCGCGGCGAAATATCTCAACGACAATCGGCACCAGCGCTTCACCGATCGCGCGCGTGTTCAAAGCATCCAGATGTACTCCGTCGATAGGCGAGGCGGTGGCTACGGTGCCTGCATCAAAGAAGGCCGCCTCGTAGTCCTTGGCGATCTGATTGTATAATGACGGAAGAAGTTCAGATTCGGCGATGCTGCGATTACCGGCCGGCCCTTCGTCATTTGGCTTGCGCTTGGTGAAGCGCGGCGGTGCAATCAGCAAAAGGTCCGGCGTTGGACCGGAATTGCCGAAGGGGAAACACCGGATAATCTCCACCAGCCGGCGCATCCCTATCGCAGCGCCGTCAGCGGCCCCGCAGGTTTTTGGCTTAAGATCGTTTGCTCCGAGCATTATAATGACAAGCGCGAGAGGAGCATGGCTTCCAAGCAGAGTCGGAAGTATGCGAGCGCCGTTACGCTCGGTGGTAGATTCGGGGTCATCAAAGCAGGTCGTTCGGCCAATCAAACCCTCGGTGACGAGGCGAGCGCCTGAAAGTCTGCTTTCCAGAACATTCGGCCAACGATCCTCAAAAGCGTGACGCTTTCCCCCGCTGCCGGGTATGGCGCCCCAAGTCAGACTGTCGCCAAAGGCGAGCACCATCTTATATTGCTTGGCCATTTTTTCCGGTGACCTGTGACGGCGAAACTGTGTCTCTATCGGACTTCAGAGCGCGGTGCAGAACGAACGGAATAACCCCACCAACACGCAGAAGCTCGACTTCAAGGTTCGTTTCGATCGCGGCTATGGTCTCGATTCGGTCTGTCGCGCCTGAGGACCTGCAGATTGCCACCGGGATGTGGCACCGCGGACTTAGGGAAGCCGCCGGTGCGTCAATCTCTACGAGATCGTCAGGCTTCACGTCGAGCTGATTGGGGTGACTTTCAGCAGACATGATCCGGAGCGGCAATATCCCCATGCCAATGAGATTGGAACGGTGAATTCGTTCGAAACTTCGAGCCAACACCGCGGTAACGCCGAGTAACGCTGCGCCTTTCGCTGCCCAATCCCGCGACGATCCCATACCATAGCGCTCACCTGCGATGATCACCACGGGCGTGCCTTCCCCCGCATATCGTTCAGCCGCCCGCCAGATTGGCAAACTCTCACCTGAACCGGCATGGATGGTGAAGCCTGGTTTCAAAGTTGGGTCCAGCAAATTGCGGATACTATTGTTGGTGAACAGGCCGCGGAGCATGACTTCCCAGTTACCGCGGCGCGACGAAAAAACATTGAGGTCGCTCGGGCTTGCCCCACGTTTGACAAGATAGCCCGCCGCATCACTGTCCCGGGGGATCTGACCGGCCGGGGAAATGTGATCGGTGGTAATGTCATCGCCAAGCACAATCAACGGTCTGGCACTATAGGGCCTGCTGTTGAAGCCGGAAGGAAATGCCGCGAAAGGCGGCCTGCGAATATAGGTCGATGTCTCATCCCAGTCGAACAGATCACTGTCAGGAGCAGCAAGAGACCGCCACACATCACTGGCTTCTGCGCTATCATAGGCCAGGGCGTAGTCGATCGCATCCTGAGCCTGCGCGAAAACGCCGTCGATTTCCGCATCGCTCGGCCAGATATCTGCCAGTCTGATCCTCGCACCTGCCGCCGATTGACCAATATTATCGATCAATATATTGCGATTGACATCACCAGCCAGCGCAAAGGCAACCACCACTGGCGGCGATGCCAGGAAAGCAGCATCGAGTTGGGTGTGTACTCGTCCCGGAAAATTGCGATTACCGGACAATACGGCGACCGGACTGACAGCGTCCTTGGTCATCGCAGCGAGCATTTCGGAGGTCAGCGGACCGGAGTTTCCAATACAGGTGGTGCAGCCGTAGCCGACAATACTGAATCCAAGAGCTTCCAGATCCTCGAGCAACCCCGCCCGTTGCAGATATCGCTCGGCGACCGGTGATCCCGGGGCGAGTGACGTCTTCACCCAGCTTTTCGGCTTGAGCCCAAAAGCGCGTGCCTTGCGCGCGACGAGCCCGGCAGCGATCAGAAGCCGGGGATCAGTTGTGTTGGTACAACTTGTGATAGCAGCGATCGCGACTGGGCCGTATTGCGGTGGCCCGCTCGCTTGCAGTTCGTCGGCCCGGATCGCCGGTAACCCGAGCGATGCGGCGGTTCCGCCGGCATCGATACGGTCTTGCGGGCGGCGTGGCCCTGCGAGGCTGACCACAATCGTGCCGAGATCGATTTCAACAACGTCCGTATATTTCGGTGAGGCACCCGGCTGAAACCAGAGGCTTTGGCGCTTTGCATAATCTTCGACCAGGCGGATATGAGAAGCGCTCCTGCCCGTCTCGGACAGGTAGCGGAGCGTATGTTTGTCAATCGGGAAGAAACCGGTATTGGCGCCGAACTCCGGTGCCATATTGGCGATCACCGCCCTGTTGCCGGCCGTAAGCGTCGACACGCCGGGGCCGAAGAATTCGACGAAGCGGTCTGCGAGATCAAGACGCCGCAGGCGTTCAGTGACATGCAGGGCGATATCGGTCGCAAGGACGCCAGCACGCGCAACACCTGTTAATTTTACGCCGATCACTTCGGGGACGCGCAGCATTACCGGCAAACCGAACATCACGCTTTCGGCCTCAAGACCGCCAACACCCCATGCCAGCACTCCTATTCCGTTGACCATCGGCGTGTGGCTGTCCGTTCCGATCAGGCTGTCTGGCCGGGCCATGCGGATGCCGTCCTGAATTTTCACATCGACGACGGTGGCCAACCTTTCCAGGTTGAGCGTATGCATTATGCCGGTACCCGGCGGGTGAACGCGAAAGCCTGGCAGAACATTGGCCGCCCACTTCATGAAGCGGTATCGCTCGCCATTACGCTCGAACTCGCGTTCCATGTTCAGGCGCCGGGCACCAGGAGTGCCGAATGCATCCACGGCAATAGAGTGATCTGTCGACACGTCCACAGGGACAGTCGGCGACAATCGCCGCGGATCGCAACCCGCCTCAGCCAATGCAGAACGCATGGCAGCAATATCCACCAAGGCCGGACCACAGGTTGTATCATGCATGAGTATGCGTCCCGGACGGAAGGGTATCTCCGCCTCAGAGGTGCCCGTTTTTAGCCAGTCGAGAATAGAGTTACGCCCGCGATCCGCGTCGTCTGCGCCAGTTCGCAAGACGTTCTCCAGTAAAATCCGCTGGATCACGGGCAAGCGCTCCAGATCGGCACCGGCTGCTGCAGCAAGGTCCATGATGCGATGACTGTCGCCGCCGGATGAAAGTTCCGAAAACATCAGGCCCTGCCAATCTTCAGAGGGAGATCCGCCGTTAAAACAGACTGGATGCGCTCCAGCGCCCAATCCACTTCGTCACGTTTTATAGGCAGTGGCGGCGCTATCCGGATCGTGTGCTCATGGGTATCTTTTGCGAGGATGCCAAACGCCCGGAGGCGCTCGCAATAATTCCGCGCACCGCCAGCTTCCGGCCATAACTCGACCGCCAGCATCAAGCCGCGGCCGCGAACTTCGCGCACCACATTCGAACGAATCGATTCCAAGCCCCCCATGAAATACGCGCCCTGGCGCTCGGCATTCTCGATCATGCCTTCTTCAGTCAAGACCCTCAGGGCAGCACGGGCAACCGCACAAGCCAGTGGATTTCCGCCGAAGGTCGAGCCATGCTGCCCGGGCCTCAGCGTGCCCAGTACGTCAGTATTCGAAAGCACTGCCGAGACAGGGTAGAACCCGCCCGACAGCGCCTTCCCGACAATTGTCACATCGGCCTCGATATTTTCGTGCTGTTCGGCCAGCAGACGTCCGGTCCGGCCAAGACCGGTTTGTATTTCATCAAGTATCAGAATGACATTGCTGCGGGAGCACAGGGCGCGGACTTGCGTGAAATAGCCGGAAGGCGGAATGATCACGCCGGCCTCACCCTGTATGGGCTCGACGAGGAAACCCACCGTATTTTCGTTTACTGCGCCTTCCAGCGCGGCGATGTCGCCGAATGGCACGATCCGGAAGCCGGGTGCATAGGGACCGAAATTTTCCCGGGACCCCCGGTCGGAACTGAACCCGACGATCCCCAGTGTACGACCGTGAAAATTATTGTTGCAGACAATGATCTCGGCCTTGTCGCGAGGCACGCCTTTTACTTCGTAACCCCATTTGCGCACGCACTTGATGGCCGTTTCCACCGCTTCCGCGCCGCTGTTCATCGGTAGAACCTTGTGCGATCCCGTCAGCGCGGCAATTTCCTCATAAAAATACGCCAGCTGGTCATTGCGGAATGCCCGTGAGGTCAGTGTCAGTTTTTGCGCCTGCTCGACCATTGCCGACAGGATCTTCGGGTGGCAATGGCCCTGGTTCACTGCGGAATAGGCAGAAAGGCAATCGAGATAGCGCGCGCCATTGGTATCCCACACCCATACGCCTTCACCTCGAGACAGGATGACGTCGAGCGGCTTGTAGTTATGGGCTCCCAAGGTGTCTTCAATCTGGATCAGTTGATGTTGATGCGTATTCATTGATCTGGCTCTCTTCAACGGGGGCAATGGCGAGGTCTAGTGTCACATCGAGCCGGATCGGATTGGCATACACGTTTCCTCATTGGCTAATAGCCGAGAGCAATTCCGTCCTTGCGGAAATCGGAGGCCCCGAAAAGCGTGTTGCGATCCCAGTCGATCCGTACGGCTTGGGCTCCACCAATTGGGCGGATTGCCGGGCGCAATGCATAGCCGCGGCGAACAAGCTCGGGGCCAGCCGCAGCAATTATTGCCTCCTCGCATTCGACAGTCTTCGTTCCCGGCAGCGGGAACAGTCGTGGCAGGTCCATGGCGCTTTGCATGTCCATGCCATAATGGAACACCTTCGACAGGAAATGGGCGTGCCCCATCGCCTGATAATGTCCGCCCATCACGCCAAACGACATTATCGTGCGGTCACGCTCCGCCACCATTGCGGGAATGATTGTGTGCATCGGCCGTTTCCTCGGGGCAATCGCGTTTGGGTGGCCCGGTTTGAGCGAAAAGCTCGAGCCGCGATTATGAAACAATACACCCGAGCGAGGGCTGACGATCCCGCTGCCATAGGCGGCAAAAATCGAATTGATCAGACTGACGGCGTTCCGGTCCTTGTCGACCACGCTTATATAGACTGTATCCTTATGCTCCGTTGCGTCGAATGCCGGTAACGGATCGATGATTTTTGCGGTATCGATCTTTGCGGCGAGGCTGTCAGCCAGGTCGTCCGACAGCATGTAATCGACCGGTACGACATCCCCGGCATTATCGGCAAGAAGCCGGTCGCGGGCGGCATAGGCCAATCGTGTTGCCTCGATCTCTATATGCAGGTTGTCAACGTCGAGCGGATCGCCTTCTGACTTGAAACGGCTGAGGACGTTCATGATCATCAGCGCAATGACGCCTTGGCCATTCGGGGCGCATTCGTAGACCGTGCGGCCATGAAAATCAGTGCTTATGGGTGAGACGTATTCACCGCCGGCTGCGGCAAAGTCGGCCAGCGCATGCTGTCCCCCGAGGCTCTGAAGGCACTCGACCATGTCCTGCGCTATGGGTCCGGTGTAAAAGGCATCTGGCCCGTTGCTTGCGATGGCGTCCAGCGTATCGGCGAGCAGCGGCTGCACGTGGACGGCGCCGGCAACGAGTGGTTCACCATTGTCGAGAAAGGTGCGCCGAGCCTGATCATTTATCGCAATATGCGCCCGGTTCTGCATCAGATCGAAGGCGACCCGCGGCGTAATTGCATACCCTTCCCTTGCCATGCGGGCCGCAGGCCGCAGGACATCGCCAAAATCGAGACGCCCATGATCCTTGACAAGCCGTGCCCAGGCTTCCACAGCTCCCGGTATGGTGACGGCATGAGGCGACTGCGCAGGTATCCTGCCGAGGTCCAAAGCTACGAACAGATCGAAACTTGCACCTGCCGGTGAACGCCCCGAACCATTATAGGCGATGATCTCTGTCGACCCCTGCTGCGACAGCATGCAGAAACAATCGCCGCCAATACCAGTCGACCCCGGTTCGACCACGCCTTGTACTGCCGCCGCTGCAACTGCAGCGTCGACTGCGTTGCCGCCGCGCTGTAATGTTTCAACAGCCACCAACGTCGCCGCTGGATGGGAGGTTGCAGCCATTCCCTGCCTTGCCACGGCCAGAGACCGGCCAGGTTTCTCGAAATTTCGTGTCATTCTCATCTCTGTTTTATACGGCGAGCAACAGCGTTGCCGTTTCTCTGGACCGATCAGGCTCTTGCAGCCAAAGCCTGATCAAAACGCCAGGCCAGGCGTGCGCCGCCATCTGGCGCCGCTTCCAGTGTGGGAACGGCTGAAAGAAGCTTTTTTGTATAGGGGTGCTCGGGCGCATCGAAAACGGCGTCCCGTGTCCCCTCCTCGACGATCAAGCCTTCGTTCATGACGATCACCCGGTCCGCAACCTGTTCCACCACGCCGAGGTCATGGCTGATGAACAGGCAGGAGAAACCGTGCCGCCGCTGGAGTTCCGCGAGAAGCTCCAGCACCTGTGCCCGGACAGTCACATCAAGAGCAGACACCGGTTCGTCGGCAATGACGAATTTTGGCCGACGCACAATCGCACGCGCGATGGCAACACGCTGACGCTGACCGCCGGAAAGCTCGTGCGCGTAGCGCGTGGCAAACTCCTGACCGAGGCCGACCTCTTCCAGAACCTCGCTGACACGCGCCCGCCTTTGTGCACGGGTCAAGTTTTTGACTAGCCTAAGCGGTTCACGCAGAAGTTGCGCTATCGTCATACGGGGATCGAGAGACGAATAGGGATCCTGAAAAATCATCTGGCAATTGAGCCGGTAGTCCCAGTAAGCCTTTTCACTTCTATCGATGGACCGGTCTTCATAACGAATTTCGCCGCTGGTTGCCTTGATCAACCCGGCGATGGCATGACCCAATGTGGTCTTGCCTGATCCAGATCCGCCCACAACAGCTACGACCTGATTTGGCGCGATATCGAGACTGATCCCTTTCAACGCCTTCTTGGACAACTCCTTGCGGAAGAAACCCTGACGTCCCGCATAATCGACAACGAGATCCCGCACGGACACGATGGGTGTGCTGCCTTCGGGAAAACTGCGGACGGGCCCCCGATGCGGAATGGCCGCCAGCAATTTGCGGGTATAGGGATGTTCGGGGCTTGCCAGCAGGTCCTTGGTTGTCTTGCGCTCGACAACTTCACCCTTGCGCATGACGATGACACGATCCGAATAGCGTGCGATCATTCCGAGATCGTGGCTGATCATCAGGACAGCGGTATCGTTTTCGCGGGTAAGATCGACCATAAGCTCAAGAACGTCTCGCTGAACAACAGCGTCCAAGGCCGTTGTTGGCTCGTCGGCAATCAACAGTGCAGGCTTCAGCAGCATGACGGAGGCGAGCATGATGCGCTGCCGCATCCCGCCGGAGAACTGATGTGGGTACGATTTCAGCGCGCCTTCGGCGTCGCTGATTCCCACACGCTTGAGCATTTCGAGGATCAACCGTTTGCGCTCGGCCGGCGAGAAATTGCGATGGAGCGCCAAACCCTCCTCGAGCTGTCCGCCGATATGCATGGACGGATTGAGAGACGTCATCGGCTCCTGAAATACCAGACCAACACACGCTCCCCGCAGGGCCCGCAATCGTTGTTCCGAGGCGGCGGTTATGTCTTGTCCCAAAAAGCTTATCGTTCCGGAAACACGTTCCACCGCGGTCGGCGTCAAGCCGATTATTGCCCTCGCCGCCAGTGTCTTTCCCGACCCGGACTCGCCGACAACCCCGACAATCTCACCGGGGCGGACCGCAAACGAGACCCTGTCCACTACAATCTGGGTCGTATGCCGGATTCTGAGGGTGAGATCGCTTATTGTGAGCAGCTGTTTTTGTTCGAGCATCACAAACCTCTCATCCGGGGGTCAAGTTTGTCACGTAAAGCGTCACCAAGAAGATTGATGCCAAGCAAGGTCAACGAGATGCACAGCCCCGGAAACACGCCCAGCCACACTGCCTGCGCAATGTAAGGGCGACCGCTGGCAAGCATGTTGCCCCAGGTCGGTGCGGGAGGCGGAACACCAAGCCCAAGAAATGACAGCGAACTCTCCGCCAGCAGTACCCAGCCGAACATGGATGTGGCGAGCACCGTGAGCGGTGCAACGCAATTCGGCATGATGTGACGAAACATGGTGTAGGCTTCGGAATTTCCCATTACCCGCGACGCCGAAATATATTCCCGTTCGCGCAATGACAGCACCGTCCCGCGGACGATGCGCGCAACCGAAGGCGTATAGGCAAGGCCGAGTGCAACGATGATGCCATATTTATTGGCCCCAACCACTGCGAGCAGGCCGAGTGCGAGAAGGATGCCAGGGAACGCCAGCAAGGCATCGTTGAACGACATGACGATCCGGTCGAACCAGCCGCGAATGAACCCGGAGAGTACGCCTGTGACAGTTCCCGCGCTGACCGCAAAACTGACGGTCAAGACGCTGATCCAGACACTGGTACCTGCGGCCGTCATGAGGCGGCTCAGTATATCCCGGCCGAACTCATCCGTTCCCAGCCAATGTTCCGGACCGGGAGCGGCAAGTTTGGCACGAAAGCTCAATGCCAGCGGGTCGTAGGGGGTCCAGATCATGCTGAGCCCTGCAACCAGAAGCAGAAGGCCAATAATCAGGCCGCCAATGATAGCGTTGGGGGCAAATCGTTTCATTCGGCTGTCACTCTCGGGTCAAAAATGGGATAACAAAGGTCAACGAGAAGATTGACCATCACATAGGTGAAGGCGACAAAAAGAAGACAGCCCTGTATGACCGGGTAGTCACGCGAGAAAAGCGAATCCACCAGAAGGCGCCCGAGCCCGGGTATGGTGAAAACCGTCTCGACCACCGCGACGCCACCGAGGAGGTTGCCGAGCACGAGGCCGATCAAGGTCCAGGTTGGTCCGAATGAATTCTTAAAGGCGTGACGCCGCAGAACCGCTCCTTCCGAGAGGCCCTTTGCCCGGGCATGAGTGATGTAGTCGAGCCGCAGCACCTCAAGCGTAGACGCTCTTGCCATCCGCAAGATCACGCCCATCTCGTGCAGGAAAAGCGTAAGCACAGGCATTACAAGATAGACGATACCTTCGTTCAGATTTTCGCTGAGCGACACGTATCCGACGATGGGTAACCATTGCAGTTTCAAGCCAAAGAACAGGAGAAGCAGCAAACCAAGCCAGAAAGTCGGTATCGATAAAAGCAGCGTGGCGGTGCCGACCAGTATGACATCTATCTTGCTGTTCTGACGCCACGCGGCAATGACTCCGGCGGGAACAGCTATCGCACTGGCAATGAAAACTGCCACCAGGACGAGTTGCGCACTGACCCAGAAGCGCGACAGGATAAGCCGCAGCACCGGCTCCTGTGTCGTGATCGACTGGCCAAGATCGCCATGAAGCAGATTACCGAACCATATCGCGCATTGCGCGAAGATGTTCTGGTCGAGCCCCAACCGGCGTTTGAGATCGGCGAGGCTTGCAGGATCGGCCAGATCGCCCAGCATTAACGATGCCGGATCGCCCGGTATCAGCCGGATGAGAAAGAAAACTGACAGTGCGACGATCAACAAGGTCGGTATCGACATCAGAATTCGGGTTAGTGCAAAGCGCAGCATATGATGGTCTCCACAAGCCGGTAGCAAATCTGGTCGAAAACCTAGTTTACGACACTGACTTCCCACAGGCGAAGCTTGGACTGCCAGGGAGACGCACCTTGCAGCTTATTCGAAAACGCCAGGCAATCGTTCTCGTTGTGCGTGAAGATTACCGGCACTTCATCGAGCAACCGCTTATGCAATTGATCGATGATCGGCTGGCGCTCCGCCGGGTCGCCCACCGTTGCAAGTTTGTCGATCATCACCTGATCTTGCGGATTGTCCCACACCTTACGGGGCTGTTTGTCCTTCGAGCCCGCAATCTGTTCAAATGCCAAAGCCGGATCGAACCGCGCCGAATAGGACATGGATTCGATCTGGTACTTGCCGGAATTGTAACGGTCGAGCTGCGCCGGCCACTCCAATACTTCGATGCGGGCATTGATGCCAGCTGCCTGGAGCATGGCTTGGCTTACCACCGCTAGCGGATAGCTCGGCACCGTCGCTCGCTTGTTGGCGATGATCGTAATCTCTTCACCCTTATAGCCCGCTTCCTTGAGCAGTTCCGCAACTCTTTGCGGATCGTAGCGGAACCCTTCCTTCTCGACGGCGCCAAAATAGCGCGAACCTGGATAGATCGGCGAATTGTTCACCGCTCCGAGGCCGCTCGTGACTGTCGAAACCAGTTCGGTATAGTCAATGGCTGCGGCGATGGCCTGGCGAAGTTTGACCTTCTTCAGCAGCGGATCTCGGGTCTGAATAATGAGACCGTGACGAACCGCATTCTGCAACACCGTGACCTTGAGATTTGGTGCAGCTGACAGTTCCGCCACGTCGCTTTCCTGAATTTGCGCTATATCGATCTTGCCACCAAGCAATCCGGCTTTCGCCGTGGACGAATCCGGAACGATGATGAAGTGCAACGCTTTCACCAGCGGGCGTTTCGATCCGAGATAGCCATTGCGCTTGTCACCTGGAGGCGATTTGTAATCGTCGAACGCGGAGAGCTTGATCGACTGTCCACGCTTCCATTCGTCGAACTTGAACGGGCCAGTGCCTATTGGCTTGTTCCACGAACCGTCAGTATTGACAGAGTCCTTGTGAAGTATTCCAGCCATGGCGCAGTCGGTGCGGGCAAGCGTATCCTGGAACAGTACGCTCGACCTGTTGAGCTTCATGACGAATGTGCGGGGATCGGGAGCCGACACGGATACGACCTTCAGCCCATTCGTGCCATCAAGATCGGAAAGGCAGCGCCATTCGGTCTTTGGATCGAGATAACGATTCCAGCTCCACAGCACGTCGGCGGATGTTAGATCGGCACCATTGTGAAATTTGACACCCTCCCGCAAAGTGAAGGTATAAGTGAGCCCGTCAGGGGACGTTTCAACTTTCTCGGCAAGGAGGGGACCTACCGTTGCGTCCTCCGCATAGCCCACCAATCCTTCAACGACGTGCATGACCACCGCATCACTGGTGTCCTCGCGGTTCACGCCCGGATTTGTACTGCGAATATCTGCCGGTATCGAGGCGGTGATTGTCTGGCCGAAGGCCGGCAGGGTAAGCGCCGCCAAAGCCAGAAATGATAAGAATGGTTTACGCATTTTATTGTTCCCTTTGATTATTATGGTTGGGTATGCGGCTATCAATCCTGCCCGGAAATTGGCGGGCGATATCGCGCCAGTGCCGCTGCGAAAAAATCCTCCGCCACAGGAACCGCCTGCGGTCCATCGTGAGCCATGTTCGGAACCAGATCGAAGCGGACCTTGACGCCAGCCGCCTCGAATGAATCGCGCAGACTTGCCAGCCGTTCGGGACGGGTCCTGCCCGCATGGTTGGCATCGCTCATCCAGTACCGGCCACCGGGCTTGTGTGTTATTTCCCAGGTCTCCAGATCAGCAGCGCCAACGATCATCTGGACCGGAACACGTGCCAGGGCGGCGGTATCGACCTCCTTGCCGAAGAGTTCGGCAAAATTTCGCGTGCCCACCCACCAGTCACGCGTGGGATCCAATAGGGTCACTGAGCCTGGCGCACCGATGCTTGCCGCCCAAAGCAGGTCCGGATGGAGCAGCAGAAACCGGTGCGTAAAATGGGCGCCACCGGAGTAACCGAACATCGCGAAACGCCGGGTGCCTAAGCCGTAGTACTCTGCAACCTCGTCAACGATGGCGATCAGCAACTCGTCATAACGCAACTGGCCCTCAATGATGTATTTGAAACCACTTGCATTGCGGTCGCCCTGCACGCCTACGGGAAACAGAGGCGCGAGAATGATGCAGTTGTTCCAGCGGCCAAAGGCCGCAAAGGCGTCACGGTAGGTGGTAAAGGAACGTCCGGTTCCATGCATGGCAACAACCAGCTGCGTTGGCTCATTGGCCTTCCCACGGCTTGGAGGGACATACAGGCAATAGCTGAAGCGCGGATCGTGACGGCTTGCAAATACCGTGGTGCTGCCCGTGTCGTAAAGACTTGGATCAGTCGCCGGGATGCTCGAAGCATCGATTGTAATTCCACTCGCCAGAGCCACTGCAAAATCCCTTTTTGTGATTTACGCCACAATTGGCGCCAATAATGTGGCATAAATATTTGTCCTGTGCAATGATGAAAGCGCCATCTGAAATTCCCGAATCTGGTAAACAAGGCTGATGAAAAGAATCACCCGACTGAAGCGCGCGCTTGCCACCGAGATTGCCGATGCAATCCACAAGGGCGAGTATCGCGCTGGCGAATGGCTCCGGCAGATCGACCTGGAGCAAAAGTTCAAGGCAACGCGATTCGATGTCCGTTCCGCCCTTGAAGAACTGGTCATTCGCAAGACAATCCAGCACATTCCAAACCGTGGGTACCAGGTTTCCATACTTGATAACGAGACCATGTTGTCCGTCCAGGAAGTGCGCGTAATCCTTGAGAGTGCTGCTGCCAGGAAGGTTGCGGAAAATGCCGATTCTGCTTCACTGGAACGTCTCGAACAGCTTGCCGGGCGTTTCACACATTCCGTCAAAAGTGGAACACCCGTTGACCACAGCAGTACCAATCGCGCGTTCCATCAATTGTTCTACAGTCTCTGCGGTAATCCGGTGCTGGAGGAGACCATCTGGTCTTTGCGAGATCGTTCGCGCGCATCGTCGCTGACAACATGGCGATCCTACGAAGAGCTCAACCAGGCCAACGAAGACCACTATGAAATGCTTGACGCAATCCGGAGCAAGAATCCGCAGCGTTTGAGTGAAATCGTTACCACTCACATCATCCGCAATAAGAACTAGAGGGCGCATCCGGGGACTCGGAGCCCGGATGCCCGGGTTCCGCTCAGTCCTTCAATTTTACGCCCCAGGCCCGTGGCTGACCCAAAGCCCAGCCCTTGTAGCCAACGACGTTTGAACGAACACCGCTTGTACGCACCCCTGAATAGGTAACGATCATGGCGACGTCTTCCCTGAAAAGCTTTTCGATCTGGTCCAAAAGGACCTGGCGTTCCTTTGGATCGGACGTGACCATGCTTTTATCAAGGAGTTCGAGCGCTTGCCTGTTTTCCCAGACCTTGCGCGGCTCTTCGGATTTCACACCCGAGAACATGTCGAATGAAAGCGATGGGTCCAGCCGGGCAGAAAAGCTGTGCGACATGATCTGGTAATCGCCCGACAAATAACGGTCGTTCTGGGCACCCCAATCCACAACCTCAAGCTGGACATTAAAGCCTGCCTCGGCGGCCATCGCCTGTGCCGCAATCGCACTGTTGAACATGGGCGGATAACGCTTGTTGGTCAGCATGGTGATTGGCTGGCCATTGTAGCCTGCCTCGGCAAGCAGCTTCTTTGCCGCTTCGACATCCCGCTTCACAACCTCCCTTTGAACCGGGCCATAGAAACTGCTGGCAGCGGGGATCGGCGAGTTGCTGGGCGTAGCCTGCCCTTCTGTAACAGCGTAGACCAGTTCAGGCATATCGAGCGACAGCAGGAAAGCCTTGCGGATGCGCACGTCCTTCAACAGGGGGTCATTGGTCTGGAACAGGAAATCACCGATGTTCAGCACAGGCGTGGTATCAAGGACGATGTCTTTGTGGGTTTTATATTCTGCAAGGTCGGCATTTTCGACATCGTAGTTGATATCGAGGTCACCTGCGACAAGCGCGGCCTTGGCTGTGGATTCGTCAGGGATGATCACAAACCTGGCCTTCTCGACCTTAACCGATTTGTTTCCTGTCATACCATCGCGCTCACCCGGCAAGGGAACGTAATTCTCGTTGCGCAACAGTTCAATATATTGATTGCGCTTCCATTCGCCGAGCTTGAATGGAGCGGTGGTAACGGGTTCCCTCCACTGCCCGTCGGGTCCGATTGAACTGGCATGGAAGATACCGGTTCCCCCGCAATCGGGACGGGCCAACGTCGTCAGGAACAGGGCGGAGGGCTTTTCGAGTACATAGACAATGGTCTTGTCATCCTTTGCCGATACATCCATTACCTTGACAGCCCCGCGGCCATCGACTTCCGGCAGACAGCGCCAGCCGGTTGCCGGGTTTGTGTAGCGGTTCCAGGAAAATAGCACGTCTGCGCTTGTCACCGGCGCTCCATTGCTGAATTTCAGCCCGTCGCGCAACACAAATGTGTAAGTCTTGCCGTCCGGTGAAACATCAATCGATTTGGCAAGGAGCGGGCCAACACTCGTATCCTCCCTGAACGCTACCAGGCCTTCAAACAGATGACTCTGCACGATGTCGGTGTTCGCGTCGCGGTTGACGCCGGGGTCGAGCGAGCGGATATCGGCATTGAGGCGTATACGGAGCATATCTTGCGCCATGGCCGAGCCCGCACTTAAGCTCAGGGCAAGAGCAATCATTGAGATCAGTTTCATGCTAGTCTCCCATTTACGTTGATAAACGGCCGTTCAAGCCGCTCTCAGGCTGCCGATGAGGCAGCCGGTTCCCTTGTGTTTTTCGTTGTGTTTGGTTGCGCGATCGCCATTTCCAGCGAGTAGGTCGTAAAGTGCCGGTTGAGCGCCGGTAACATCGCTACTTCCATGACACCCAATTCCGGTTCCATCACAATCATTGCAACCGTGGCAGATTGGTTATTGCTGCCGGCCGACAAGGATTCACGAGGCGGACGGCAGACGGCGAATGGTGTTTCAAAATCATCGAACAGGGCGTCCTTGACGTGATCTGTCGTGATCCGGCCAACATGGGGCTCCAACAGACCGCGAACCCTTATGTCCCGATAGAGCGAGTCCGGCATGTTGGCGATGCCGCGATCTTCGAGCTTAGTCAGAGCGATTGGGCTTTGAAAATGATTGGCATGAACGATGACGCCATTTTCCGGCAAGATCTGGAAGGTTTCGTCCGGAACACATTCGAAATTGATGGCAACCCCATTGGCGTGACCGACAATTATATTGTTGGAAGCCGACTTCGGCGTAGCATAGACGGAGCGCATGGCCAATGCGAGCTGGGTTTGCTCCAGAACCTTGCGGCGGATAAGCGCCAGCGGGACACCAAGCTTGCGGTAATCCCTTTCGCATTCCAGGTAATTGCCGGTGATGGAGATGCCAACGGAGTTGAACCCGAACCGTGCCAGCACACCAGCTTCGGTAAAGGTCAAGATGTCGGGTCCATCATCGCAGCGTATTCGCAAAATTACCGCCGTCTCGGTGCACTCGACCTTCCAGTCCCAGTTCTGGGCGTGGATCACCCTGCCCGATGCGGTCGCTTGCGGAAGCGCGATCAATCCGGTGCAGCCATCCGGATCCTCGGGCATTGCCTCGCCTTTTTCGCGGCGCTGTGCGAGCTTCAGCAATTCGGTTCTCGCGTTCAAAAGCACAATCGCGGCGTATTCAACCTCCGCCCCTTCAGCGATACCGTGCATCTCCTCAATATAGGACGCGTCGAAAGATGCGATGGTCGGCTCGAATCTCTGTGTGATGTCCCGAATATCATCCCAGCCAAGCTTCCGGGCCTCGAGTTGCGATGAATAATGCTCTATGCCCCGCTTGATGCGCTCGGCGGCTTGCTGGCCATATTGGCGACCGCGCTCGCGCGGTGCTCCGGACACATCGATTAGAGGGAAATTTGCAGCTATGCTCATGTTCGGTGTTTCCTTGGCAAAAGGCGCTTGCTTAATGTTCGTGAGAGTTCCACTCTATATAAATGTTTTTTGTGTTACAATATGCAAAACGGTAAATCGATGACAAACGTGACGACGCCACTGCAGGAAGGCTTGATCGAGCGGATCTACGACCGCATCCACATTGACGGACTAGCCCCTGGCGCACGTCTCAATGAGAAACACCTCGCTGAACAGCTGAACGTCTCTCGCTCGCCGATCCGCGCGGCGCTGGACGTCATGGCCCGCCGCGGGCTGGTCGTGCGTCGTCCGCAACGCGGCGTCGAGCTGATAGCCATGCCACCTAAAAACGATCCGGAGCCTCCGCAGGAATCGGCGCAGAACGATCTTCTGGTGAAGATTGCGCGCGATCGGGATCAGGGCGACCTCGGGGATGAATTTTCCGAAACGGAACTTATGCAACGATACGGAGTAGCGCGCAATGTCGTACGCCACGCCCTCGGCATGTTGGCAGATCTCGATATGGCGCAACGCAAGCCTGGCTATGGCTGGCGGTTTCTCACGGTCTGGAATCGCCAGATACGCCTCGAAAGCTACCGGTTTCGGATGATTATCGAGCCTGCCGCAATTCTCGAACCCGCTTTTTCCTTGAATGCCGGCTGGGCCAGAACAATAAGGCAGCTGCACGAGTCCAGCTTGACATCCCCCTGGAGCGAGGCGTCCAGCATCAGCTTTTTCGAAATGAATGCTTCCTTCCATGAAGGCATTGCTGCTGCCTCCGGCAATCGCTTCTTCCTGGAATCGATGCGGCGCCAGAACAGGCTGCGACGGCTTGCCAATTATAATTGGCGTCATGGCTTTGAACGTGTACGCGAAAACTATGCCGAACACATGGCCGTTCTCGATCATCTGGAGGGCGGGGATTTCGAAATGGCTGCGCTGCTGATGCGCCGGCATTTGCAATTCGCCAGCAATATACCTGCATCTTAATGTATTTTGTTGACAGAAACACATTATGATGCAGTATGGCGGTGCGATCGGTTCAGTCGGATAGACGTCGCCACCAATCAGGGTTCAATACATCCGCCATGAAAATTCTTGTCCTCCCCGGCGACGGCATCGGTCCGGAAATAACCGATGCAACGCTTGCCGTCCTTCTCGCCGTAGATCAGCGTCTTTCCGTCGGTTTTTCATTTGATCGCCGGAACATCGGGTTGGCCTCGCTCCAGGAAGAGGGCACGACCCTCCCCCAGGAAATCATGGCCCGTGTTCGCGAAGTGGATGGTGTCATTCTCGGGCCGGTCTCTCATTATGATTATCCCTCGCGCGAAAAGGGCGGAATCAATCCATCCGCCGAACTGCGGGTGAAATTCGAGCTCTATGCGAATATTAGACCCTGCCGGTCACGCGAGGATCTGACGATCCTTCGCAAGCCCATGGATCTGGTCATCGTGCGTGAGAATACCGAAGGTTTCTACTCCGATCGCAATATGTTCGCCGGGACAGGCGAGTTCATGCCGGACCCAGACATGGCGTTGTCGATCCGCAAAATAACCGCGAAGGCATCGCAACGCATTGCACGCACCGCCTTTGAAATTGCGCGCGGCCGCAAGAAGAAGGTCACAGCCGTGCACAAGGCCAATGTGGTCAAGCTGTCTGACGGGCTCTTCCTCAGGGAAGTTCGCAAAGTGGCCGCCGAATATACGGACATAGTGCTGGACGAATTGATTGTCGATGCCGCAGCTGCGCACCTCATACGCAATCCCGATCGATTTGATGTGATCGTGACAACAAACATGTTTGGCGACATCCTTTCCGATGAGGCTTCGGAACTTTCGGGCAGCCTCGGGCTGGGCGGATCAATCAATGCCGGAGACGATATCTGCGTAGCACAGGCACAACATGGGTCGGCGCCCGATATTCAAGGCAAGAACATCGCCAACCCGACCTCACTTATCCTTTCGGCAGCGATGCTGCTCGATTGGTATGGGCGAAGGAACAAAAACAGCACACTTCTCGCCGCATCGGCTCTCATTGAACGAGCGACGGACATTGTGCTGTCCGACCCGCAGACCCGGACACGAGATATTGGCGGAAGCCTGAGCACGACCGAATTTACTGACCGGCTGGTCGCTGCAATCAAATCTGGGTTCGTTCACTGATCCCACGGCACCGATCCAGGATACGAGGAACCATGATTATTTCGATTGACCCCGCGACGGGGGAAGAGATTGCCCGCTTCGCCACGCTAACCTCCGAAGAGGTGGACGGAGCGCTCTCTGCAGCCACAACGGCCCAGGCGAATTGGCAGCAAGTATCTCTTACGAACCGTGTTGCTTTGCTTGTTTCGCTCGCCAAAGTGCTGCGCGCAGGCAAAGCGCGCTTTGCAGCCATGATCGTGCGGGAAATGGGCAAGCCTGTCGTCGAGGCGGAAGGCGAAATTGAAAAATGTGCCTGGAACTGCGACTTCTACGCCGAGAATGCTTCCATCTTCCTGGCTGATGAAATCATCGAGAGCAGTGCGACTGAAAGCTCGGTCGTGTTCGATCCGCTGGGCGTAGTCCTGGCAGTGATGCCATGGAATTACCCATTCTGGCAGCTGTTCCGTTTTGCCGCGCCTGCCTTGGCAGCTGGCAATGGCATTGTTCTGAAGCATGCGAGTAATGTGTGCGAATGTGCGCTTGCGATCGAAGGTATTTTTCGTGAAGCCGGTTCGCCTGAAGGACTGTTCCGAACGTTGCTGATTGATGCGAAAGACGTGGCCAAGGTTATTTCTGATCCGAGGATTGCAGCCGTAACCTTTACCGGATCGACTGAAGTCGGCTCCAGCATTGCCTCGGTGGCGGGTAAGGCAATCAAAAAGCAGGTACTCGAATTGGGCGGCTCGGATCCCTTCATCGTGCTTGCCGATGCGGACATTGCGAGGGCGGCCACAGCCGCTGTCAGTGCCCGGTACATCAATGTCGGACAGAGTTGCGTCAATGCGAAACGTTTCATCGTGGACAAGTCTATCGCCGATGAATTTGTTGACGCATTTTGTTCCAGGGTCCGCGAACTCAAGATCGGAGATCCGATCGACAGGGATACGCAGATAGGACCTCTTGCGCGCAGTAATCTTCGTGACACCCTTCATCGGCAGGTGGAACATTCCGTTGTGAAAGGCGCACACCTTCGGCAGGGAGGTGAGTTTATCGAACGTCCGGGATTTTATTACGCCCCGACAGTATTGGACCACGTCACTGCCGGTATGCCGGCCTTTGACGAGGAGACTTTCGGTCCGGTCGCAGCCATCATTCGTGCTGGCGATACAACTAGCGCCATCGAACTCGCCAATCGTTCGGAATTTGGGCTCGGCGCCGCGCTCTGGACGCGAGACCTTTCAGAAGCGCGACGACTGGCGCGGCAACTTCAGGCGGGAGCCGTCTTTATCAACGGTATCGTCGCATCTGATCCGCGTCTACCGTTTGGCGGCATCAAGAAATCCGGCTACGGGCGTGAGCTTGGAATTTATGGGATCCGAGAATTCACAAACATCAAGACTGTCTGGATCGGGCCATCGCGGACCTAAGTATTATAAAGAACAATTGGAGCAAGAAATGGCGACTGGTAAGCAGCAAATTCGGCAGCCATTGGTCTTGGTTCCCGGGGAGATCCGATCCTATGAGCGTGGCGCCGGCGTCCGAACCATTCCATTGGTAACCAAGGAAGGCGGCGCAAGCTGTTTTATCAATGGCATGACCGTTTTCGCCCCCGATGCGTCGATTCCTCTCCACATTCATAATTGTGACGAGAGTGTCACCATCCTGGAAGGCCAGGCGATGGCTGAAATCGATGGCGATTTTCACACATTGGACCCCGGAACAACAACATTCATTCCAGCAGGTATCCCACATCGTTTCGGGAACGCATCCCGCACACAGGATATGACGATACTTTGGATTTATGCATCTGTTGACGCGACAAGGACGATTGTTGCGACCGGCACCACGAGATCAATTATTGATGAGCATAATCTACCGGAGAAAGGGTCCACAAAGGCCCATGTCATCGAGACAAAACCTATCGAGCTGCTGAGACGGATATTACCTGCCAAAGACTCTTGAAACTAGGGTGTTTGTTCAATATCGAACGCGAATGATAACCTTTCCTTGCAAATGCCGATAATAGCGGATTATCCACCGAATCTGATTGGTTCCTGGAATTCTACAATCATTCTTCAGAGCATGTCGGGATGAGTGATTTCCAACGAGCGCCTTGAATGGCGTCGAGCTGGCGCCCTGAAAGGATGAGTGTGTAGTTCCTTGACGAGACAATCGCGCCGATGCCAATGATATCCTTGGAGAGGCTGTTGACCGCATTGCCGTGAAATCGCATTCAAGACGGTAACGTCATTGTACCAAGCACAAGATAGGCCTGGATATTCATCGGAGCGCACCTGGGCCCGTCCGGTGGCTGCGACAAACCCAATTCGATTCTTCAATCCTAAATCTCTACAGAAATATGGTCCTGATACTAATGGCTGTCGCTTTGCGCCTCAGGCGAACAGGAAGTCGTTGGCCACAAGGCCTATCTCATGGACCTGGATCGAGTCATCATCGGTCAAGGTGAACTCGGTGTGGTCATCCACGACCGTAATCCTGCCTTCCGTCTCGAGTTGCTCAAAGCTCAGGAAACCGTAGCCAGCAATGTCCAAGACGTCGCCGCTTCCGGCCTGGAAGCCGAAGACGACGTCATTGCCGCTGTCGGGCGCAAACACGAAGTGGTCGGCGCCATCATTGTCGCCATCAACGCCGCTGCCTGTGATCGTGTCGTCACCGGCCTCGCCGGTCAGGATGTCGGCACCGCCTGCTCCGATAAGCGTATCGTCGCCCGCGCCCCCGGTGAAAACGTCGTCTCCGGCCCCGCCCATGAGGGTGAACCGGACGGCAGCATCGGTCGAGCCGCTGCCGTCGAACGTGTCGCCCTCATCGCGAAAGTAGGTGGAGCTCGTGTAGGTCACGTTGCTAAGGCCGGTATCGGCTAGCGCGCCTGAGACGGTGATATGGTCACTCCCGCTCCCGCTTCCGATGGTGATGCTCTCGATGCCGCTGACCTTAGCGCCATCGATATCGATCGAGGAGCCCTTCCCTTCGATGTTGGCATCGATCGCCTCTTCGTCGACGACCGTCCTCTGGAAGAGCAATTCATCCGCACCGCCGCCACCGTCGAGCACATCCCGGCCGTCGAGCAAGAACAGGTCGATCCGGTCGTCTCCGCCACCGCCGAGGAAGGTGCCGGGGCCGTCCCAACTCCTGAGGTGGACATCGACACCGCTGGAGCCGCGGGCATCGACATTGAAGCTGCTCTCATGGGGTGCGTTGCCGCTGTACCCGATGGTGACAGAGATGGTGTCCAAGTCGCCGGAGGAGAAGTCGCCTGTGATGGTCACTTTGGCCTCCTCCAGGAAGTCGAGGCCGATAGTTTCGACCGCCTGCAAGGTGGCGCCATTGACGATCGCGTTGTTTCCAGCGGCCGTGATATCGTAAGCTACGGATTGATAATCTTGGTACAGCCTGTCGGTCAGATTGCCGCCGATGATGTGGTCGCCGGGACCGACGTCGCTCAATCTGAACTCGTTCGTTCCCCATTTGGCAGCGATCAGCGTGTCGTCGCCCGAGCCACCACTCAGATCGTTGTGATAAGGCTCGCCGCCATTGCCGTTCAGCGTGTCGTCGCCGCCCATGATGATGTCGTCGCCAGATCCGCCGTAGATTCCGTCGGAGCCGTCGCCGCCATCGATCGTGAAGTTGCCGTTGCCGACGTCGACAACGTCGTCGCCTGAGCCGGCAAAGATCCGACCGTTCGTCCAGCCCGTCCTGACCTCGCCGTCACCGGTAAAGTCCCGGCTGGCCCACCCGACACGAATGTCGTCGTCGCCAGCGCCAGTGTCGATGCGCAGGTCGTTGCTCCAGTCGGCCGTGTTGCTGTCGATGCCGATCCGGACATGGTCGCCGCCGCCGCCCGTCGTCACCTCGGCCCGCTTCACCCCATCGATAGCGATGTTACGGTCGGCGTCGCCATCGAGATGCACCCAGGCATCGACGAAGTTCGAGATCCTGAGCGCCGAGCCGGTAAAATCGGAAATTTCGATGTTCTTGATGGTGTTCCAAGTCCGGTTCAACGCGATATCGAGGCTGTCGTCATCCTGCCAGTCGATGCTGATCGCCGGCGCGTCGGTGTCGGGATCGTTGCCGACCTGAGTGTCGGGGAACTCGACCAGCTTGATCCGGGTGTCGCCCGAGGCGGAATCAAAGCTGCCCTCTGCGGTCTGAACCGGATCCGGATTGATGGCCGTCGTATAGGTGTAACGCGTAGCCGCTTCTTTCCAATAGGCATCATGTTCTGAATATTGATCGGGCGCCCACCCTGGCCTATCGGATGTTGACGACAGGTTGAGTTCTATCTTCGACATAAGATCCTCCTCCTTCCGATTTGCTCTGCCCAGTATCGCACCATCAGGTGACAATCATTTCTGGTTGGGAAAAGTCCTTCTGTTGGGTGCCATCACATCATGAAGTCATTAGCTGTCCAATCGTGATCCACATCGCCATGCACCTGGATGATCAGGTCGCCAGTGCCGTCGCCATCGATGTCACCTTCGATCTGCACATAGTCCTGAGGTGTTGCGTCGTCTGACGGAACGACTCGCAATTCGCCTGCGGTACGGGTGAAATCACCGGAGCCGATAAAATGGAAAGCCTGATCGCCATCCACGGCTGTGTCAGCATCGATGGTCCTCAGATCGAACACGTCTCCCTCGACAGAGTTAAAATCAGTGATCGTGTCAGCCGGCGGTCCGTCACCGCTCTGATCGCCTTGTACGGCGGTGTTAAATTGGAAAGTGTCGGCTCCGGCGCCTCCCGTCAGCGTATCATAGCCCAACCTAGCATCGATGACATTATTGCCAGCGTCACCGGTCAGAACGTCGTTGTAGTTGCCACCCCTGAGATTCTGAAAGCTGGAAAAGGTATCTCCATCGGAATTTTCGCCAGTGGCAAGATTGACGCTCACGCCGGCGTCTGAATCACTATAGGAGAGCAAATTGATGCCGCTGCCTCCATCCATGACATCGCTGCCACTGCCGCCATTTATCAAATCATTGCCATCACCGCCGGACAGGTAGTCATTGCCGGCATCAGCGAAGATCCTATCATCTCCATCGTCGCCGGACAGGTAGTCATTACCAGCTCCACTCGAGATCCCGTCATTCCCGGTGCCACCGCTTATCCGGTCAACGCCATCACCGCTGTCCAAGATGTCATGGCCTGCACCGCCATGTATCCAATCATCGCCGTTTCCGGTAAAAACACGATCCGAACCCGCTCCCGCATCCACCCAGTTTGTATCGCGCCCGTTCCAATCGCTCGAGATAGTGTCATTGCCATCGCCGCCGCTCAGGTGGTTCTCGCCGTCCTGTCCCTCAATCACATCATCGCCATCGCCGCCAAAGATCCAGTCACCCGTGTCGCCAAGCTCGGCGCCATTACCACCGTCAAGTCGATCGTTGCCAAGGCCGCCATACATGTGGTCTTCGCCAAGACCACCAATCATATAGTCGATGTCATCGCCACCATACATGCGGTCGTCACCAAAACCGCCGTTCATGCTATCGATACCGCCGGCGCCATTAAGAATGTCGTTGCCGGCGTAGCCGGAGATCCAGTCGTTGCCCGGTCCGCCCTGGAGATCGTCATCTCCCGAGGTGCCGGCGATGTACTCCCCCGCAACAGCAATCGTTTCATTGCCGGTCACGGCAAAATGCCGTTCCCAGTCATCCTGCTCCAGCAGCGCCTGATCAGCCATCTCTTCCTCCCGTGCTTATAGTCTCATCGTGAAATCATTCGTCGTCCAGCCATGATCGAAGTCGCCATTCACTTCGAGACTGTCATTTGCTTATGGATTAGTAGTGAACTACAAAACAATCATCGAACAAAATGAATTTTTCATTTTTATATTCTTTTTATATTCTTTTAATATACTTCAAAAATTGAATTATTGTCGCTTTTCAATCAAGACTATTTGCCGGGGTATCAGGTAGCCACCAACATGGCAAGCGCTGGTCGGTCGACACAACAACCTGATCGGCACGCCGGATCCCACATCCGATACACTCAACCGCATTCACCAAAATGACACACGGTATTGGAGTCGGTTGCGGCCCTTGCCTCAGAGGGCGGTAGACCGGGGGAAGAATCTCGCAGTCGCTTTCGTATTTAAGCCCAGAAGGATACTAGGTCTCGTTACACGATTAAAAGGAGTGCCAAATGGAGACTGTCGAAATTACCACGCGGAGCGATTTCGCGCTGTGGGCCATAGAACGCGCTCAGGAAATCGTGAGATCCGAAGGATCAGCGCTTGCATTGGCCGCTCGTGATATAGATGAGGCTGCGCTAAAAGAATCCGCAACGGCGCTTGGCAAGGCGATTTCGGATGCGATGCTTGAAGTGTTCGACGGTCTTGTGGCTGAATAACGATCGGCGGCTTGTTCAAGCAGGCAGTCCCATTGACCGAGACGAATGGAATTGAACGCACGGCCTACAAGAAGAATATTGCCACTAGCTCCCGGAATTCGGCGTTTGTACAATTCAGAAGCGGATATCTTGCGAGCGGGTGTGATGTTATGTTTTGCCTTCGTTGCCAAGCTCGAAGCACGTGACAGGGACCCAATATAATGATCGAGAGTGACACAAGGCAGGCAGATTGGCGTCGCGCGAACCCGAAAAAATATGATGCCCATTTGGCGGTGCAAAGAGCGCTGAAAGCTGGACAGTTGGAAAGACACGCCTGTGAAGTCTGCGGTATTGAAGCTGTCGACGCACATCACGATCGATACGAGGAGCCGCTGCAAGTCCGTTGGCTATGCCGACGACATCACACTCGGCTTCATCACTATGGGGAAGACATGTTTCCAATTAAATCGACTATTTGAGATACCGAGAGGCTCGTCCGCCTTGAGCAGAATCGAACCGTAGAGCCACTCATGCGGCATTCTGAAGGTGCAGTTCCCGTTGAGGCATTATGCGATCTCGAAGCACATATCGGAACAGCGATATTTAGTCACTCAAAACTGACGGCAGTTGCTGAGGACAAATAAAACATGCCCTTAATCGCCAGAAAATTTGGCGCGTGAAGGCCGCAGTACCCGCTTAAGTGACATAGCTATCCCATTGAGAATACCTCATATTTTGTCACGAAAGCGTTAAAAACTTGCGATTACGCGTCACTAAAAACTTGTGACTTCACGGCATCATTGACTTGTAATTAATCATCATTATATACTTGTAATCGCACAACACCAAAAACTTGCAAAGGCACGGCCATGGCCAAGCCCCATGAAAAACTCGCTGAATCCCTAGCTATCCTGAAAAAGCTACAGGAAGGCGGGCGGCGCATATTCAAGTCGGACGAACTATCCCGCGTTCACCGAGAGCGCCTGCTGCAGAATGGCTTCCTGCGCGATGTGATCAGAGGCTGGGTCATGTCGACCGGCCCCCAGGCGCAGCAACAGGACACCACCCCCTGGTACGCAAGCTTCTGGGAATTCTGTTCTCTGTACTGCAATGAGCGGTTCGGCAAGGACTGGTTCTTGTCACCAGAGCAGTCGCTTTTGCTGCATGCGGAAGCGCCCACCATTCCGCCGCAGGTGGTGGTTAACACACCCAAGGGCAAGAACAACAAAATCGACCTGTTGTTTGGCACTTCCATCTATGACCTCCAGGTCAAGGAAATGCCAGTACAGCTGACGGAAAAGAACGGTCAGCGCGCATTCACCGTTGAGGCCGCGCTTATTCGTGTGCCGGAAGGATTTTTCCAGCGCGCGCCGATCGAGATGCAGGTCGCAATGGCGTCGGTGCGCGACGTCTCAACTGTTCTGGCCTTACTGCTTGATGGCGGCCATTCTGCCGTGGCGGGACGGCTTGCCGGCGCTTTCCGCCGCGTAGGGCGCGACGCCTTCGCGGATGAAATCGTGGCGGCCTTTAAAGCGGCTGGGTATGACGTGCGCGAGTCCGATCCGTTCGCGGGACAAGCTGGTGTAACCGCTATTCCGGCGGGGGTACCGCCGCTGGTCGCCCGCCTGCGCGCGATCTGGGAATCGCAGCGCGAAGCCGTCATTGAAGTATTCCCAAAGGCGTCTGGCCTGCCGGCCGACAAGGACGCCTATATGAAGTTCGTCGAGGATATCTACGAGAGCGACGCCTATCATTCGCTGTCGATCGAAGGGTACAGCGTCACACCCGAGCTCATCGACCGTGTGAGAGAAGGAAGCTGGAACCCGGAGATCGATGAAGAGGACCGCAAGAACCGCGATGCGCTTGCCGCGCGCGGTTACTACCTCGCCTTTCAGAAGGTCAAAGAGTTCGGTCGCCGCTATCATAAACGGCAAGCCGGCAGGAGCGTTGACGCGCGATACACACCGAGAATGGTACCGGGAACTGTTCGCGCCGTCCGTGACCGCTGGTATACTCACGGCGAGTGCGCTTGCCGGATATCGCAACCAACCTGTGTACCTGCGCGGCTCGCAACATGTACCGCCGCGAACAGAGGCGGTGGCCGATGGGATGATCGAGCTATTCGATTTACTGGAGGCGGAGAAAGAAGCGTCGGTGCGCGCCGTGCTCGGGCACTGGCTCGTGGGCTATGTGCATCCCTATCCGGACGGCAATGGCCGGATGGCGCGGTTTCTCATGAATGCCATGCTGGCCTCCGGCGGTTATCCCTGGACAGTTGTCAGGGTGGAAGACCGCAGGGCCTATCTGGCAGGGCTGGAGGAGGCGAGCGGCCATATGAATGTGAAGCCGTTTGCCGCGTTCCTGGCGGAGCAGGTGAAGTGGTCGTTTGAACAAGCAAGTAGCGGCGTACGCTAACGATGTTGCGTAGGGCTAGTCATGTGCCCATCCAACCCGGCCATGCCTGAACCAGAAATGCGAAGCGCAATCCTCGTTCCGCCAACGCTTTGACCGTGGTGCTGACGTCGATCGCGTCGACAGCTCGGCCTGAGCGCTCCCGACACTTTGGAGAGTTATCGCACTGCAACAGCGAGTTCCTCAACTATAAAAACGATTGATCCGTCTCGGATGATACACTCAAGTTTTGTTCAATCAGGAACTGGGCGAGAAATCGTTCCTTTGAAAATGCCGATAAGGGCAGTATTAGACCGACTTTTATTGATGCGTGAAAGGCTGCAATCGCCGCGTCGCAAAACCTCGATCCTATTTTCTGTGAGAGCTGCTTGGCCAGCCAGATGATCACTTAACGACCACCTCAAAGGGCCCCAGCCGCAGCCCCGCAAATGGCTTGCTCTCTTCATGCCGCTGCTGCGGGCAGCGGATCGGTGCCTTCATTAAGGATTGTGAGGTATCGTCTATACCGGAAAACACGACCTCGCTTCCGGCCCGTCACCTCCTCGACTATACCGAGACGCTCCAGGTCGGCGAGTGCCGCATTGACGGTAGGCGCAGATAGCCCCGTCTTCTGAACAAGTTGATTGGCCGTCAGAAACGGATTTTGCTGGAAGAGATCATGAATGCGCAGCGCCGAGCCGGCTCGGTCGCTTTGGGCTGTGATGCTCTCCCGGTCTTCTTTGAACAAATCCACAATGCGGGTGGCGGCGTCGAATGCCTGGTTAGCTGTGTCGGCGACGCCGGCAAGGAAGAAGTCGAGCCAAGCTTCCCAATTGCCCTGCTCACGGACCTGTTGAAGCAGTCGATAATATTCCGCACGATGAGTCTTAAGGTAAAGACTCAGATAGAGCAGCGGCTTGCGCAACACACCATTTACACAAAGATACAGCGTGACTAGCAAGCGACCGATGCGGCCGTTGCCATCCAGGAAGGGATGAATGGTTTCGAACTGGACGTGGAGAAGGCCGGCTTTTATGAGTGCTGGCAGTCGCGACTGACCTTCATGCATGAAACGTTCGAGCGCATCTAGACAGACGTCCATCTCGGTGACTGGCGGCGGCACGAAGAGTGCGTTGCCAGGTCGCGAGCCGCCAATCCAGTTCTGCGAACGACGGAACTCGCCAGGGCTCTTGGTCCCTCCACGCCCGCTTTGCAGTAATCGCGCGTGCATTTCACGAATCAGACGCAGTGACATCGGCAGGGCTTCCAGCCGCTCTAGACCATACATCATGGCATCGACGTAGTTCGAGACTTCGCGAATGTCGTCTATAGGGTTGCCCGCTTGCGCTTCCATCTCAAAACGAAGAAGATCTGACAGCGTCGATTGTGTTCCTTCAATCTGTGAGGATAGAACAGCCTCCTTCCTCACATACATGTAAAGAAATAGCTCTTGGCGAGGGAGTAGCATCGTAATACCGTCTAGCCGTCCCAGCGCTCGTTCCGCTAAACTAAGCCGTTCCAAAAGTGAAAGTATGTCAATCGACGGTGTGGGCGGCAAAGGCGGAGGTACGAAGGCCCGCACCATCTCGCCGGCAACGGGTGTTTCGACAAAGCGGCCGATCCGCTTATTTGGTTCAGAATCAGACATGTCCCAAGTATGATTTCCCGCCACTATTTAAGCAATACGGCCTTCACTTAAATAGCGGGGAAACTAAGGTAAGCACCCTTAAATAAGCCCGAGCACTTACGGAAGTTCGTTCCGGTTGAGCCGTTATGCGATTTTCGGAGCGCAGACCGACGACATCAGGGACCGTTTAGTTTTCCACTCGGCCAGGGTACCGAGGCGATGCAAGCTGCTTAGCGAAGGAAGCCCTGCACCACTCTCGCCGTTTCGGAACAGCATGGAGGAGTAACTAAGAGACGTCACCACTTCTGGGTGATCTAACGGAAGAATTGAGCATCTCCTACCGATAAGCGGTTAGAAAGACGAGAGTGCCTTCAACCTAATAGACTAATTGCGTTTCATTACAGTCCATCTGATTGTGCTCCAATAAAAAATAAGTATGGGGCAGATTATGGGTGGGAAAACGACCCAACACTTCAGACGTAGTGTTGGTCTGGCAATGGTGATTGGCAAATTTATTTGCGGCCTTGGAGTGACCGCAGGAGTTACATTCCCAGCCCAGGCTGCAAACCTGAACATCATCGACGGCGACACACTGTCGATTGACGGTATCAGAATCCGTATCGTGCAGATCGACACGCCGGAAACCTACAAATCTCGTTGCGAGAAAGAACCTGTGCTTGGTTTGAAAGCCAAGGAGCGCCTCCGCGCGCTGTTGGATCAGCGGCCCGTGCACTATGAGGCAACTGGGACTGACCGGTACGGCCGGATCTTGGCTAGGGTCTACGTCAATCTAGATGATGGACCTGTCGATGTTGGCGAAACGCTGATGACCGAAGGACTTGCGCTCACATACAGACCGGGCGCGCAAGACAAGCTGCGCCGCCTGCAAGTCTGGTGCGGGCAAGATGCCAAGCTTTCCTACTAACCCGCCAGCAACAAGAAGCGGACAGGACAACAAATGAATAGTGACCGACGAACGCTGGCGAGACGCCGGCGCATTTATAAGGCGATGCGCGAATAACGGACTGGATATCGGCTCAACTGGAAGCGGGCGTGCATCGCCTATGCCATCGAGTTCGGCATAATATCCTCAAGCATCTTCGCCGGATGGCAGTTCGCCAACCGGTATGCTGCCGACGAGAAAATGCCAACGACGGAGGTAGCTGCACTAGGCGGTTGGTTCCTTCCGGCCATGCAGAATAACGACGCCTGGAAGATGGCAATCATCGCCACAATAGCTGTGGCCGTTGCCGAGCTTGCCCGACTTCCGCTGGTGCAAGGCTTCCGCACACAACGATCCATAATCATGCGTGGTTTTCTCCTGCTCGGCGTCCTGATGATGTGCGTCGTGACGACGAAATCCATGAGTCAGGTTATGGAGCAGATGTTTCATCCGCGTCTTCGTTATGTCCAGGCGGCAAATGCCGAACTGAAGGTCGCTCAAGCCGTCCTTGCCAAGATCGAGGCGCAGAAGAGCGGAGCCCAATCCACGGCCAAACCGCTGACGGAATCGGTGGAACGGCTTGATGCGCAGATTGCCGATCTCAACAAATCACTGCAGGGGCTCGGTCCTCAGCCGCTGCCCCGCAAGGTCACTGTTCGGGTCAAGCGCAAGCAGGGCAAGAGGGTGTGGTATGAGAATGTCACCACGTACAAGGAGATGCTGTGGCAGGGTAAGGCACTGGTTGATCAGATCAGCGATGCCCGCGAAAAACGACGTGAAGCGGCCGAAGAGCAGAACGACGCCGGCATGACTGTGGTCAACTTTGACGAGCAGATCGCCGATCAGCGCAACGTTGTCACAGCGAAAAAGAACACGCTGCGGGAGGCCGTAAACAATTCACAGCTGCACTCGTTTACAGCGATGGTTTTCGGTAAGGATCCCGTCGAGGTCACGGATTCGGAAATTCACTGGTTCTTGCGCTTCTTCGTGCTGATACCCGCACTGATGATCGCGCTGGCGTCATCATTGCTTATGATGGCCGCGTATGAGCGTGTAACACCAAAACGCCAGGAAAAGTACGATCTCGACATTAACGCAGACGGCACGCTCGCGGCGTTTGTCCGATCGACCGCTTCGGAAGTAATGAAAGGTAAAGTCTCAAATGGACAACCTGCCTGAGGATATCAATCTCACCAGAGCTCTGAGGTCTGAATCGGTGGCGCGTACTCACGCGCTAAAGTCCAAAACTGCCGGCAACATACTATATGGGACCGCTGCCCTTGCTCTTGCCGTGGGCATTGGCGCCGCCGCTATTGTCTACGCCAACAACCAGAAGCTTGACATCGCAGCACTGAAGCGCGTGATTGAGCAAATGCCCGAATTAAAGATCGCCACTATCCCGGCACTCACATTGGAAAAGCCCGCGCCGCTCAAGCTGGAAGAAGGCACGGTCAAGATCGCGGATGGCGGTACGGTCAGTATTGATCCAGCCGCAACGGTAGGTGTCAAAGGTACAATAACGGCATAGCAGCCGGTCCAACCGCAAATCGCCCAGCAACCGCAGAAGACTAACGATGGTGATGCGATCCAAACAGAAGTAACCGTGTTCAATAAAGTTTCATTCGGCCAGGACGCGATCATTACTGGCTGGATCTATGCAAATGGCAGCAGCAAATCTCCCACCTATCAATATTGTTACTACATCGTTGCCACCTGCTTCAAACAACGTGACGACCCTCGCAGCTTTATTAGTTTAGTTTACGGAAGATCGCCGCCGTCAAGGCCGATCACCTGTCCACTCAGATACGAACTTTGATTGCCAGCGAGAAACAGCACCAACGCTGCAACTTCATCCGGCGTACCCACGCGGCGCATCGGATAGGGTGCAACCAGCTGTTCGGTTGTAACATTCCAGTCCCGGCGCACTCGCTCAAGCATCGGGCTCTCGATCGGGCCTGGCGCGATTGCATTGATACGGACGTTGCGGCCATACTCCTGTGCGGCTGCGCGTGTCATGTGAATGACAGCGGCTTTCGAGGCGCAATAGGCAACTATATTAGGGAAAGCATGGCGACCGCCAATGGACGCCATGTTGATCATGGCTCCCTTCGAGCGCACCAGATGCGGCATCTCGTATTTCATTGAGACAAATACTCCGCGCAGATTCGTCGCGATCTGGTCGTCGAAACCGGCGATGTCCGTATCGGCGATTGGCGCTGGCGGCAAATCGATCCCTGCATTGTTGAAGGCGACATCGATACCGCCATAGCGTTCGACCACGTCAGATACGAAACGCTCCACTTGCCCGGCGTCGCGCACGTCCGATCTAAGGTAGACGGCGTCGCCGCCCGCTGCGCGTATCTCTGCTTCCACCTGGCGACCGAGCGCCTCGCGTCTTCCATTAAAGCCGACCCGAGCGCCCGCACGGGCGAAAGCCGCTACCGTCGCGGCTCCAATGCCGGAAGTAGCACCCGTGACGATTACCACCTTGCCTGCCAACGCGCCCGGTGTCTCCGCGGCCGCCGACGCTGATGTTACGAAATTCTGCCCGGCTAGTGTACCTGCGGCAAGCATGCCCGCTAGAACCTGCCGCCGCGGAACCGCTGTCATTTCCTCAGACCTGTTTGTCATGGCTTGGTTCCTCCACAATATGTCTGCGGGAGAGTAACCCGAGCGATTGCCTGGAAAAATCGCGGATGGCTTTGTGCACTCTTTAGTATAGCTTCATAATCGTATGAGCATGATACCTGACCCTTTCTCCGGTCTGACCGCCTTCCTCGCCGTGGCGGAAACACGCGGATTCACGGCGGCCTCCGCACGGCTGGGCGTTTCCCCTGCAGCCGTAAGCCAGGCAGTAAAGGCACTGGAAGCGAAGCTCGGCACACCCTTGTTTGTTCGCACCACGCGCCGGGTCCGTCTGACCGAGGCGGGCGCGAACTTGTTGTCGCGTGTGGCACCTGCAGTTGCCGACATTGCGGGAGCCATCGAAACGGCAGGAGCCATGGGGGATGAACCTTTAGGTTTCCTGCGCCTCACGGTACCCCGTATGGCCGTGCCCCTTATCATTGATCGCGTGGTGCCGGCCTTCCGGCACGCGCATCCAGGGATTACAGTCGAAGTCGCTGTGGAGGACGCAACTGTCGACTTGCTGGGGCGCGGTTTCGATGCAGGCATCCGGATCGGCGAATATGTCGAACGCGACATGGTGGGAGTCAGGCTCTCGCGCGATATCGTCTGGTCTGTCGTGGCCGCCCCCTCCTACCTGGCTGCCCACGGCCGCCCGGCAATTCCCGAAGACCTGACCCGTCATGAGGCTATCCGATATCGCTTCCCGGCCTCCGGCGCTCTCTATCGATGGGAGTTCGAACGCGAGGGGCGCGCCCTTTCGGTCGATCCTCCGGGAAAGCTCATCGTCAATGATGGCGCGCTGCTTGTCTCTTTCGCAAAGGCTGGGCTCGGCCTTTCATATGTTGCCGACATCGCAGTTGAACAGGAGCAGCGTGCCGGACTGCTTGTCCGCGTGCTGGAGCCTTACCTGCCCACCACGCCGGGGCTCTTCCTCTACTTTCCGCAACGCGCCCAGGCGCAGCCGAAGCTGCGCGCCTTCATCGATGTCACCAGAAAGCTGTTACGGCTTCGCCGGATCGAGGCCAAATCCCACCATGCCGCCATAGGTGAGCTGAAAGGCTAACGGCGTTTTCGCTTGGCTCGCAGTCAAAAGTCCAGTGCCGACCAGTATGGCCCCTGCCAGCACCACGGGGTGCGGTCCGGCCGAGAGCTGCGGACCAAATCTCGGTCTCACGGCAAAGCCCGGGTCTGTTCGAGTCGAGGCACGATACTGAATGTTGCGCAAGGTGTATGTTCTGGTTCTTTGTGGTCCTGATAATCTGAGGAGAAAACAAAGTTCATCATGAACACGGAGGCCCTTGCCGCGATATATCGTTTTCTCTGTGAACGAAGTCGGGCCGGCGGTCCCGATGATGCCGAGGTTCCCCGCCCTTCGCTTGCCGACGCATCATCGCACACGGGGATTAGCCCGCCCGGGACACGAGAGCTTCCTGCGCAGGATACGACGTGGGATGACACCGTCGTCCAATGTGCCGCCGAGCTGCTGCTCGGTCCGGTCGACACCCGGACAATCAGCAACAAGGACAGTGTCTGGCCTGACAGACTGGAGAATCATCTGTATCTTGCAACGTGCTACACCGGGATGCATCGACGAATGCTTGACGCCTACGCGGCAGAACTCTCCGCGATTGACGGGCTCAACGTTCGGCCCTGACGCACCTGAGAAAATCTACGGTTACCGATTGTTGCCGCTACGATGGCCTTCAACCCTGCGTCTTGGCAAACGAGCCGGATCGCCACACTCGGGGTCCGAACGAGCAATATCAGGAGTGGGTGCGTCCGCTGCTTGATCACCTGGGCGATGGTGAGATGCCAGTCGTACTTCGCGTGCCAGGGAAGCGAGCTGCCCCTTTGGACGGGCTGGATCAATCACCACCCAGGTCTATTGTATCCCCGACAGAGTTGAGCAATGACATTAGTCATCGTCATCGTCGTAGCGGTCCTGGGGGCGGCTCCGCTTGCGTTCGCGTTGGCGATCACGGCTCCAATCCTCAATATATACTCGACGCTTAACGTAGCGCTCGCAATAGCCGTCTTCGCAATACGTTTTGACAACACGCTCGCGTACCACGCCGTTGTTGGATGAGCTATTCGAGCTTGTATTCGATGATTGGCTTCCCGCATGAGCCGTGCCGGTGACCAAGGCAGCCGCGACAGCTAACAGGACAATCTCGATACGCATGGCCTCTCTCCTTTGCTGGCTACTAAATTAAGCTATCGAGCCTGAACCGTCGATGAATGGCGGCGCCGCAACGACCGAAGTCTGCAACAAGATCGTTGGGTCGTGGTGTCCGCTCTGCGAAACTTTCGGCAATGACGTAACGAATAACGTTGGCTGGCACCGAGCAATGAAGCATGGTTGTCTCCACCCAAGACCTGTAATTCTGGACTTTGACGAACCTGCGGGTGGACATGCTGTCATGAGCACCACAAAACTCCTGCTGACCTTGTCGCTGATGGCGGCCTTCGCCTACGTGTCGCTCGTCGGCCTGTTGTATCTTTCACAGCGCGCCCTCCTCTATCCCGGCGCCAGCGCGACACTTGCTCCAGAGCACGCGAGCTGGGGCGAAAACGTATCCATCAGCACGCCGGACGGAGAGACGCTTCATGGTCTCTACGGCCAGGGCGAATCCGGCAAGCCGTCGGTGCTGTTCTTTCACGGAAACGCTGACCGGGTCGGCAACTACGGCTTCCTCGCCCAGGCGCTGGCCGCGCGGGGCATTGGCCTGCTGGCGATTTCCTATCGCGGCTATCCGGGATCGACCGGCTCGCCAAGTGAGAACGGGCTATTGACCGACGGAATTGCTGCGTTCGACTGGCTTTCGGTTCGCTCCGAAAGCGAGATCGTTGTGCTAGGCCAGTCGCTGGGCAGCGGCGTCGCCGTCAACACGGCCGGGCAAAGGCCGGCTATCGCCGTCATCCTTGTTTCCGCCTACCTGTCGGTCCTGTCGCTCGCCCAGACGTATTACCCGTACTTTCCGGTTCCGCTTCTTATCAAAGACCCCTTCCGCTCAGATCTCAAAATAGCGAAGGTGAGGCAACCGAAGCTGTTCATCCACGGCCGGCATGACGACATCATCCCGCTGTCTTCGGGAGAGGCGCTATATCGCACCGCTCCCGAGCCCAAGCAGATGCTCATTTACGAAAGCTCTGGTCACAATGATGTTTGGGATAATCGCATTGTTGGCGACGTCATTCGCTTTCTGGAGGCGCTGAACCGAGACGCCACCTAGACCCGTCAGAGCGGAATCGTCAGCATGAAGCGAGCGCGGCATCCAGGATGCCCTCGAAGCAGTGAAACGGCGAACAGGTCATGTCCATTCCGCAGGATGCAAATGGCCAAGCTCAAGGAGCGATCGGCCTTGGCCTCAACAAGCTCGTCGAAAGCGGCTGCAAGTTGCGTGCCGCCGCCTGGGACTCGAATGGCGGTAAGCTCGCCTGGAGCGGCGACAACGAGCCGCAGTACTACGCCCCGTTGCTTTGCCGTGACCATCGAGAATGTTAATGCGTGATGGCAGGGAACTGGCGGATGGGCGGGAGCGGATGCCACGAGGCACCCCTCTCAGTTGCGGACCACAACAGCAGGCATTAAAAAATTACGATCTGCGGAAGCTTGTTCAATCAAGAATGGTGCCGATAATAGGTGAATTTTGGGTAGTCTTAATTGTAGCGTAAATGTCTACAAACGAGCAGACCACCAAGCGGCAAAGGTCGCATAGTTATGAAGCGGTAGTTTACAGCGAATTCGCAGGATGGCTGTGAAAAAGTTGTGTTGACGGCTTTATACAGTGAAGCGACATTTGCAACTCATAGCAATACAAGAGGAAAAACGATGGACGAGTCAAACCGCTGGCGCCACATGGCGAGCGCGCCGAAAGACGGCAGTCGAATCCTTGTAACGATCCGCCCATCCGAACAGGGGCCGGCAGAAGTTGATCTCGCTTATTGGTCTAATGGCGACCAGTTCGGGGCCGAAGGCTGGCGCGCCTCCGATTCCTCACCCGGTCGCATCGTCGAATATGCCGAGCCGGAATTGAAGTGCTGGATGCCGATGCCCTCGGCAAATCTGGATCGTACTTCTATGCCCCGGCCTTGGGAAGGTGAAGACGCCAAGCAGCTCGACGGTTCAGGAATTTAAGAACTCGCGTCGTTGCGAAAACTCGATATCCAGCTGATGGCGTGATCCATGAAACGGCAGCCGAATTGTACCCTCGAGGGAAAGCTCTGAAGAGCGCTAAAATCTTTGTCCGGGAAGAGAATGCTAGTTGGCGACTTCTCAGTTGCTTACGCAAAACACGAACTCGCGGTTATCGGCTGCGCATCGACCCGGCGCCATCGGCATCGCAATTCGAGTCCGAATTGAGATGGGATTGGCCTCTCGAACACTAACCCATAAACAAATATCTTCCCACCTTTTGGGAGCTGATACTCGAGACAGGCTATCATGCGATCGTGGAGTGAAGCGGTCAAAAACGATGTCCGCTTCTCTAATCGGGCATTTGGGTCAAGCTCTTTTCTAATTTGCCGGCCGCCTGGTCGTTCACGCGGGTCACGCTTCTCTTCGCAGTCGATTGGCTCCCTTGCGTTCGGAGCCGCTGCATGCATGCATGGGATCAGGGTCTGGAAAGCCTCGCTTTGCGACGCGCTCGAAGCGCAGCAGACATTAACGGCTTCATCCATCCCGTCGTCCGCGTGGGACGATCCGGCCAGGATCGAGTTCGAAGGCTCTGTCAAATCATGCAGATGCCTCCGATCCGAACCGGAACTCTGTGCCGTCGATCCACATCCGATGAAGCACGACGGCAATCTTGCGGGCGACAGCGACGATGGCTCGCCGCCGTCCCTTGGTCTTCATCAGCCGCACGCCCCATGCCTTCAGGCTGCTCCAGGCAATCGACCGCATCAGCATCGCGTTGGCGGCTGCATAGAGCGTCGCCCGCACGTCGGCGTCGCCGGCATGGGAGATCCGGCCGGGATTGTCCTTCTCGCCGGACTGGAAGCGTCGCGGCGTCAGCCCGAAGTGAGCGCCGACAGTGCGCGAGCTTTTGAAGCGGGTGGGATCGTCAACTGCGGCCTTGAAGCTCAAAGCCGTCACGTATCCGACACCTGGAACACTCATGAACCGCGTAGTGACGGAGTCTTGGTGCGCCGCTCTTCGGACACGTCGATCGAGTTCAAGAAAGGTTTCCAGGAGCATCTGCCTGGCCTGCAACATCGGTAGGAGCGCATGGCTTGGTGCAGGATCGCTTTCGATCGTGTCTCGGACGGCCGCATCGAACGCACCACCCCGCAGACGCATCGGCAGTTTGACGCCGAAGACCTTCAGAAGCCCGCGGATTTCGTTTTCAAGGTCGATGCATTTCCGCTGCATGACCTTGCGGCTGGTGAGCAGTGCACGGATGTAATGGCTTTCGACGCTCTTGACATGCACCCGACTATACCAACCCGATCGCAACAGTTGGGCGATGCCGCGAGCGTCGTTTTTGTCGGTCTTGTTGCGCATGGCCGAAAGAGCGGCATTGACCTGC
Source organism: uncultured Alphaproteobacteria bacterium (assembly GCA_963776115.1). Classification (GTDB taxonomy): domain Bacteria; phylum Pseudomonadota; class Alphaproteobacteria; order Rhizobiales; family Rhizobiaceae; genus Phyllobacterium. The sequence continues at coordinate 168,605 of CAVZLS010000020.1, forward strand.
CGAGCCTCCATGCACACGACGTCGAACCCCGCTTCTTTCAGTCCGTAGGTCAGATGTTGAGTGAGCGTGCCAGCTCCCAGCCCTATCTGATGGATCGGTTCGCCAAACTCGCGCAGGCAGCGAACCAGGTCCGGCACGTCGGATGAAACGGATCGCTCGAGCCGAACCTTCCCATCCTGGTCAATAATGCAGATCGCCACTGAGCGCAGCGACACGTCCAAAGCAGCATAAAACATCGTCATCTCCCTTCATTCTCGGCCAAGCCGGGATAGTAGTGGGAGCTCGTCCCTGGTGGGACCGCCCGATTACACATGCTTTGCGCCCAATTGCGACCGTCAGGTAGATCGAACTCTGATCCCCGAAGCGGCCGCTCGGCAGCGCTGGCAATACCAGCCTTGAACCGTTGCCAAGACAACGAACGGTCATGCGACTTTCTCCTCATGGTCGAGCAGACGTTCCAAATTCTCCATCTGCGAGGTATTATTCGGAGGCGCATGAGGCGCGATGCTTAGACTCGCAAACCCCTAAGCGAGAACACAGGAGCCGGTCGATGACGAGCACACGAATTTCGCAGGGCTTCTGATATGGTAGCGACCTCTCGCCCGAGAACCACCGGTGTGCGGCAATTCCTTAATTCTGAGCAGCAGCGCGACTGGATAGAGGGCAAGATCGACTTGCCGGACGCGGGCGACCGCTTGGAGTCCCTGGAACAGCGCTTCAAATATGTCGCGCGATTTGAGAAGCTACTTAGTCGCCCGCAAGCAGGGGAAGTACTGGAGATTCTCGGGCTATACGGTCCAAACTGCATTCCGATCCTGCGCAAGACCGAGCGCTACTACTGGTCGGTTTCCTGTCTGCCGTCGACCTCCGACAAGCCGCTCGTCCGCGTCAATGCGAGCTGGATGGAGCTTTTCACGCTCTATGCCCAAGGCGAAGATATCCGCGCCAGATTCATCGTGCATCTTTCGGATTTCACTACGGATCGTTCAGCCACGCCGAGCCGAGTGGACGAACCCTTTCTCGAGCAAAGCGTCGCGATGCCAGAGGACGTCAGTTATTTCTTCCCGCGTGGTGCGGACATTTTTGGCATCAATGTGCAAGGCTCTGTCTCGATCCGCAAATTCCTCACGAGCCGCCGCGTGGTGCGCGCCATTCGGACGTTCAACCTGACGCACATGAACCGGGGGCGGAACGCCTATCAGGCGAGCCATTGCTACAGCGTGGCGGATTACATGCAGGCAGATTGAGGGGGTCTTTAATGCGCGCCATCTTGGCGAACTCGCAGGCGCCGTCGCGGCCCCATTTCGCGAGGTCGAAAAGACAACGGAGGCGCACTTGCACTTGACTGTCTCGGCGTAACGACGGTGCCAACCTCGGCCGGTGTGCGCCTTCAATGGCGCCGTTCGAGCTGCGTCGACCGCCTTCCAAAAGCAGACATAGTTATGCCGCCGAAGTTCAGCCGACTATTTCGGCGCACGCGTTCGAACACTGCCCCGTCCGTCACGGAAAACCCACCTACACCTTCCGTCTATATAGGGGCGTTGCGGGACAGGCTTGCAAAAACCTGATCAGGAGATGGCGCCGCCACGGCCGCTGTCTGGTAAGCCGACCTCCTGAAATTCGCTTGGGGTGGAAAGGGGACGTCGAAGCCCTCGCCGCTTCCGGACCTCGGATTATGACTTAGCCCGCGTGGACTCTCATGGACAGGCCCGGGCAAGCAGCAACTATGATAGTGGACAGTAAATCCGTTACTGCTCCTTCTTGAACAGGTCCTGGAAGATGAGCTGGCCCCAAATGCTGCCGCGTGCGTGCACCAGCGCGCCACCCTCGTTGAGCTTTCCCAGCTTGACGGGTGCGAACCCGAGTTGTTTGGCCAAGGCCGCCACTGGAGCGGTCGCGTCCTCGTCGTCGCTCGACAGAAAGACGACCCGGTGCCCACCCTCGACGATCGGATCGGCAGCCAGGGTGGCCGCAATCAGGTGATTGAACCCTTTGACGAGCTTGGCGCCGGTGAACGCCTTCGCGACGAAGGCGGAGGACGGGAGACCGTCCAGCTCTTCAGGGACTGGAAACACGTTCGTCGCGTCGATGACTGTCTTGCCTTCCCAACTCGGCAGAGCCTTCGCAACCTCTCGGTGTTCCCCGAACGGGACCGCCAAGATGATTGTGTCGGCCTCGAGTGCATCCCGCAGCGACTTGGCGAGGACCGTGGATCCAATCGCCCGAGCCTGCGGCGCCAACGCCTCGGGCGGCCGGCGGCTCGCGACGGCCACCTTGATATTCTTACGGGCGAAGGCCCGGGCGAGGGCCTGGCCTATCTTACCGAATCCTACAATTGCATAGCTCATAATACTTCTCCGATCCGTGTTGATATTGATTCCCCGGCCTTCAACGGCGCTGGGTTATCCGTTCCGCTGTGTGGCGACCCTTGCGTAGTCGTTCCACCATGGACACGCTAGTTCCCGCCGATCAGCCGCTTCCCGCGATCCGGCGCGATTTCAGATGGCCGAGAGGCCGCCGTCGACATACAATTCCACCCCATTCACGAAGCTCGAATCGTCTGAAGCAAGAAACAGCGCGACCGCCGCAATTTCCTCAGGACCACCCATCTTTCCCCGCGGGACCAAGGATTCGAAATACCGCTTTGTTTCCTCGTCGAAGAGTTGCTCCTGAATCGGTGTGGCGATCTGCCCCGGGCTCAGCACGTTCACCCGGATATTCCGGCCCTTCAGTTCGTTGAGCCACCCGCGTGCGAATGCGAGCAACGTCGCCTTGCTCGCCGCATAAACGCTGAAACCAGGAAAACCTTTGATCGAAGCAATTGACCCGGTCATGAAGATCGATCCGCCATCGTTGAACAGCGGCAACGCCTTCTGAACCGTAAACAGCGTGCCGCGCGCATTCAGGTTGAAGGCCGCATCGAAGTGCTGCTCGGTAATCTCGCCCAGTGGGACGGCTTCGCCCGTGCCGGCGCTCGCGTACAGGACGTCGATCTTGCCCTTTTCCCGCTTGACTGTATCGAACAGGCGGTCGAGGTCGTCGAGATTGGACGCGTCGCCGCGCACGCCGGTCACGTTCCGGCCGATCAGCTTGACGGCCTCGTCCAGCGCCTCCTGTCTCCGGCCCGTGATGAAAACATAGGCGCCTTCTTCAACGAACCGCTTGGCGCTCGCCAGCGCCATGCCGCTCGATCCACCCGTGATGACTGCAACCTTACCCTCAAGCTTTCCCATGACTTCTCCTTTCGTTGTGTCGGACAGCGTCTGCCTCCGAGAACCTCGAAATGGGTCCGCCGGCGTCAGTTGTTGAGTGCGGAAGCGCGCACATCGGTGGTGCCAAATCGATCCGGCTGGACGACTGACGCCAGCCGCGACGATCGGTGTCCGCCGTTCGGAATTGGGCCACGCTCGTCGACATAGGCTATGATGACCGCGCGTACTGCGGTTCGATGTGTTAGATACGGGCTTTGGAAGGCGCACCGCACGGTGCGGGATTGCACCATGATCGACTGGGATGACGTTCGCTACTTTCTTGCCGTCGCGCGCGGGGGCTCGGTCCGAGCCGCCGCCGAGCGCGTCGGGGTGAACCACACCACAGTGCTGCGGCGCATTGCCCAACTGGAGGAGCGGCTGCGGGCGCAGATGTTCGAGAAGCTGCCCTCGGGCTACCGCCTGACGGCTGCGGGCGAGGAGGTCCTCGAGTTCGCGGAGCAGATGGAGGCGTCGTCGAACCGGCTGGAGACGCGAATCTTCGGGCGCGACCAGGGCGTACGCGGACTCTTGCGGGTGACACTGGCGCCGACCCTCGCGACACACCTGCTCATGCCCGACTTCGCCGATTTCGCGCTTTTGCATCCGGACATCGAGATGGAAATCTTGTCGTCCGGCGAGTTGGCAAATCTGACCAATCGAGAGGCCGACGTCGCGATCCGCGTCGTCTACGACCGCAAAACCCTGCCGCTCAATCTTCACGGCCTGAAGGGGCCGGAATTGTTCGGCGGCGTCTACATGTCTCGCGATCGACTAGCCGCGTGGCGTGCGGGCGCGCCTGATCCCATCCGGTGGATCGTCATAAGCATTCATGGCATCCCCGACTGGGCCCGCGAGGGTGAGGTTCGTACCACGGGGGTTCCGTTCAGGACCACGGACGGCGAGGCGCAGATCGTTGCAGTACGGCAAGGGCTCGGGATGACGACACTGCCGTGCTTCGTCGGAGATGCCGACCCCCTACTGGTGAGGGTGCCGGGCACCGACCTGCACATGCATGGAACGCTCTGGCTTCTCACGCAGGGGGAGACACGCAAGACGAAGCGCGTGCGGCTCTTCACGGAGTTCGTATCCCGCAGGCTCGCCGCGTACGCTCCGCTTCTCGTGGGGCTGTCTGTATCGCGCGACTGATGCGCAGCAGGTCGCCGGCGACGCTTGCAGTGGACAAGTGCCTGGAAGCGGACATCCCCAGCGTACGATTTGGGTCGATAGCGCGGCCCGCCTTCCGCGATCCGGACCTTTACGAGGTTCGGAGACATCCACCCCGCCGAAGGGGCCTCTACACTGGCGGCTTTATCCCAAGTCGCTCCCGAAAGCCGTCGTTCCGGTACCGGCAGCGTTGTTGCACGGATAGAGTTTTTGGCGCATTTCGGTCTTTGGTATAGTCTTTATATGGAGGCTTCTTTCATGCGGACGGATTTCGGGTGTGCGCATGAGAGCATGCGGTTGAGAACGTCGCATGCCAGTGCTGCTTGCGTTTTCTGATTGGTGAATTTGCGCGCGCGTAACCTATTTCCGATGATCGATTTGTACCGACTGATCGCGGTTTCAACCAAAGAGCGCTTGCTGTATCCGGTCTTGGCCTGCCATGCCATGCGCCCGTTATTTTGGATGGACGCAATGTGCTCATCCCGCTGACTGGGTGGATCGTGATCATCACTTTCATTTGAGTTCGAACGCGGAGGAATGATGATCCTGGCGCCCGGGCTATGACCAAGAACAGCGTCATATGTCGGCTGCCCATCATAGGCTCCATCGGCAGTGAACTGACCGATGGTTTGGTCAATATTGCCGAGCAATGTTTTAAGCTGACTGACATCGCTCGTATTCTGATCGGTCAGAACTTCTGCGATGATCTCCCCGCTATCCGCGTCAACTGCCAGATGCAGTTTACGCCATTCCCGCCGACATTGCGGATGGGTAAAACCTTACGGAAGATTTTGACGAGGGTTTAAATCGGGGCTGCTATGAGTGCCGGAGACGATGGTTGGTCTTGGGACGTAAGAGGTAGTTCCCTGATAGGTAGCCATGTTGCCGTAGGCAGTCGCGGTACCATAGGTCTGGTATTGTCCCGGCATTTGCGTCACGTGAATATTACTCGAAGCGTTCGCTCCTCCAATTATGTAGCGGTCGTAGCCAGCCTTCAGCGTTTCGATAGCTGCCTGCTTCTGGGCGACCTTTGCTGCCCCCACCCCTCCGCAGGCACCCGTCTGCTGGCTCGGCACGAGACTGTAACCAGATATTACCTGAAGCCGTCTTGATACATTTGGCGACAAATCATCATGGGGGACGGCACATCTCTGCGACAAACCCGGGCTATGCTCCGCCTCATCCACCTCGGACGCGCACGCGATTCCAGACCGGGGCTGACGAAGGAGGGTGAAATGATGAGATCTGGCCTTTCCAACTCAGCCGCGACGCCAAGGGCATTTGTGGCCAGTAATGAGCTCAACACGAGGTCAGGTGTGGGATTAATTAGCCCTGCATCACGACCCATCCAGCTTTCACGACCTTGTTCATTCGCGATGTCTCTTTCATCTTTCGGGGCACACTGATCAAGGTATGGAGAAAAGCGTGAAACTCAGCCAATTACCGTCGATGCCCATGCTGGTCCTCGCAATTTGTCGCATTTCCACCGCTGCTGCGGAAGGCAATTCGCAATGACAGCCACCCGCCGCTCTGTACTTGCCGCTTTTCTGGCGGCACCGACATTAACAATTGGTAGTTTCAGGGCAAATGCATTGGCCGCCCAGTCGATTATCGACCTCACCCCCGCGTGCCATGACGGGGACGAGCTAACGATTTCCACCAGCGAAGGCCCTTACTTCAAACCAAATTCGCCGCTCAAGCGGGACCTTGCCGCCGACGCGTCAAGCGGAACGAAGATAACGATAGCGGGGTTCGTCCTCGACAGCCGTTGCCAACCTATCGACAAGGCCCTGATCGAGTTGTGGCACGCGGACGAACGCGGCTCTTACGATCTCAACGGAAACAGGTTGCGTGGCCATGCCTTCACGGATGAGCGAGGGCGCTGGTGGTTCTCAACCATAATTCCGTCGCCCTATCCTGGACGCACACGCCACTATCACGTGAAGGCACAAAAACCGGGTGGAACGGTCCTAACCACCCAACTCTATTTTCCGGAGGAACCGCTTAACGAGCGCGACAGCGCCTTCGACGACCGACTGCTGCTGCGGGTGAAAGACACATTCGACGGGCAGTTCGGTCGCTTCGATTTTATCCTATAGCCAACAAAGGTTGTTCCAAATGTCACCGGATACCAGTTTATGCCAACTCCCAAGGGTTGACCGTCAAGATGACTTGGTCACGCTCCGCAGAAAGCCGTTCCGGCTTTTCACCCCCAAGAAACTTGTTTTATTTTCCATCGTTCCCGTTACCGCCGCTATTGGCATCGCCCTGTTTCCGTTAACGGCGACAAGCCAGTCGCAAACCACTCCAGCGCGCCCCCGGGTACCTGTCGTGACTGCAACCGCGGCGGGTGGGAACGTACCCCACGTGACCGAATTTGTCGGCATCGTTCAATCGCTGCAAAACACATTGATCCGTCCTCAGACTGACGGTGTGCTTACACGACTGGCCTTCAACGAGGGCGATCGCGTGTCCAAAGGACAATTGCTCGCCACTATTGATGACCGGCCCTACCGGGCAGCACTTGCTTCTGTCCGGGCGCAGCTGGCGAGAGATACCGCGCAGTTAAAGTCGGCCGAGGCCGACCTCAACCGCTCGAGAGCACTGCGCCAGCAGAACACCGTTTCGCAACAAACAGTTGATCAACAGACTGCAGTCGTTGATCAGTTGCGGGCGACAATGGCGATCGATCAGGCGAATATCGAAATGGCCGAGGTCAACCTTTCCTACACACAGATCCATTCACCACTTACAGGACGCGTAGGGCTTCGCCAACTGGATGCAGGCAATATCGTCCGTTCATCTGATACGGGCGGACTGGTTTCTGTGGTGCAGGTCAGCCCCATTTCGGTGGTCTTTTCAGTTCCGCAACAAATCGTCGAGGAACTCCGCGCACATTCAAAAACCGGGGCCGGTGCAGAGATTGAGGCGATTGATCGGGAAAACCAGACCGTCGTGGCACGCGGCAAGATCGCGGCATTTGACAACCAGATTGAGAGCGGGACCGGCACGGCGAGAAGTCCGTGCCGTATTTGAAAACACCGACGAAGCTCTTTCGCCCGGCGCATTCGTTTCGGTAAGAGTGCAAACCGGAACCACCGACAACGCGGTGGCGGTCCCAAAAGTTGCGGTAAGACCAGGTCTCGGCGGCAACTTTGTCTTCCGCATCCGTGACAACGTTGCTGAACGCGTCGACGTAACGGTTGGATATACCAATGATGACATCGCTGTCGTTTCCAACGGGATCGAAACTGGCGATACTGTGGTTGTTGACGGGTATTCGAGGCTGACTGCCGGCGCACAAGTCGACGCGATTTCTCGTAACGCTGCGGCCAAAACCGTCTCAAATGCCAGGGAGATCACAGGCTCATGAGCGCTCCCGTTGCAACATCGGCGAATTCGAGCGGAAGCAGTTTTTCTGCATGGTTCATCCGCCATCCGGTCGCAACCGTCCTGATGACCATATCAGTCATTCTGCTTGGGATATTTGCGTTTCCGAACTTGTCCGTCGCCCCGCTTCCCGAAGCAGACTTCCCGACGATCCAGGTGACCGCGAGTTTACCCGGCGCGAGCTCCGAAACGATGGCGTCGTCTGTGGCCACGCCTTTGGAAGTCGCCTTCACTGGGATACCGGGCGTAACCGAAATGACCTCCACCAGCGCGCTGGGCCAGACCAACATCACGATGCAATTCGAACTCAGCAAGGATATTGATACCGCCGCGCAGGAAGTTCAGGCGGCAATCAACAGCGTTGCCGGCCGGCTGCCCCAAGATCTGCCCAATCTGCCGACATGGCGTAAGGTAAACCCCACCGACGGTCCGGTCATGGTGCTGGCAGTTACGTCCGAAAGTATGCCCACCACGGACCTCAGCGATATCGTTGACACGCGGCTGGCAAGGCAGATCGGCCAGATCAGCGGCGTCGCACAGGTCTTTATTGCCGGCCTGCAAAAGCCTGCCATGCGGATCCAGGCGCGGCCGGACCGCCTCGCTGCTTATGGGCTGACGCTCGCGGACATCCGGACCGCCATACGAGGCGCCAGCGTCAACCAGGCGAAGGGCGCGATTTTCTCCAGCGACTCAGTCTCGACCATTGAGACCAACGATCAGCTTTTTACGGCGGACGAGTACAAGAACATCGTCGTCACGTGGCGAAATGGAGCGCCCGTCCGGGTGATGGACGTGGCAAACGTCGTGGTTGGACCTGAGGATGCCTATGTCGGATCGTGGCCGAATGGCCAGCCGGGGCTCGGGGTGATCGTTCTCCGGCAGCCGGGTGCCAATATCATCGAGATTGCGGACGCCATCCAGGCAGCTTTGCCGCGACTGACGGCAGAGCTGCCGGGCGATGTTCAGGTCAAGGTGCTCAACGACCGGACACGCACCATCCGCTCCTCCCTCCACGAGGTGGAACTGACATTGGTCATCACCCTCGTCCTCGTGATCGGCGTGATGGGACTGTTTCTCCGTCAGGTCGCCGCAACCGCAATCGTTGCGGTGGTGCTAGGGACCTCCATCGTCGCGACGTTCGCCGTAATGTATCTTCTCGGCTTCAGCCTGAACAATCTGACGCTTGTGGCGCTGGTCATTGCCATCGGCTTCGTTGTCGATGACGCCATTGTTGTGGTTGAGAATATTCACCGTCACATGGAGTTGGGCGCGAACGCTGTCGATGCTGCATTGGACGGCGCACGCGAAGTCGGCTTCACTGTCATCTCCATCACGCTCTCGCTCGTCGCTGCCTTCACTCCGCTGTTGTTCATGGGCGGCATTGTCGGACGCCTGTTCCGGGAATTTTCTCTGACCGTTACAATTTCTCTGGCCATATCGGTCATCACCGCGCTGACCGTCGCTCCAATGCTATGTGCCTTGTTCATGAAGGCACCAGCTCACGATGCGTCCATGGGAAAGCCGACCATGGCCGACAGATTATTGGCAGGCTATGCACGGGCTTTGCAGTGGACATTGCGCCACAAGCCGCTGACCGCAAGCCTGTTTCTCGTCACGATCGCGGCGACGGTTGCCGCGTACATCGCGGTTCCCAAAGGCTTCTTTCCGCTCCAGGACACTGCATTCGTGACAGGAAACACGATCGCGTCGGAAGATATCTCGTACGAAGACATGCGCGCCAAGCACCTCGCCTTGTCCAAGATCATTCAGGAAGATCCAGCGGTACAGGACTTCACCACCGCCATCGGCCGGACCGGCGGCAGCCAGTCGCTCGCCAACGGAAGGTTCTGGATCGTACTGAAGGATCGCAGTGACCGCGACGTTTCGTCTGAAGGTTTCATAGCCCGTATCCGTTCAAAGCTCGCAAGCGTGCCCGGTATAGCTGTGCAGCTGCGTTCGGCCCAGGACATCAATTTGGGCGTGGGCGGAGGGGCGGCCCAGTACAATTATGTCGTGACTTCAGCCGACCCCAATGAGCTTGCTGTCTGGACACAGCGCCTTACGCAAGCGATGAGCCAGTCACCAATCTTCCGCGATGTTCGCAATGATATGCAGCTCGGTGCCCGTATGCAGCAGATCACCATTGATCGGACGGCTGCGGCTCGTCTGGGGGTATCCGTCGATGCCATCGACCAGGCGCTTTACGACAGTTTCGGTCAGCGCCAGATCAGCGAGTATCAGACCCAGGTCAATCAATACCGCATTATCGTCGAAGTCGATCCGGCATATTTCTCGGAAGTTTCGGCGCTCAATTCGCTCTATGTCCGCTCCGCCACCAGCGGTGAGCTTGTCCCCCTGTCGGCCGTCGCAAAAATTGAGCCACAGACGTCAGGGCCTTTGCTCATCACGCGGACCGGTCAGTCGCCTGCAGCGAACATCTCCTTCAAACTGCCAGCCGGCACGGCGCTCGGCCAGGCTGTGGTAGCCATTGAGGCGCTCAAGACAGAGATCGGCGTCCCTTCCAACGTGATCGGTCGCACACAGGGTACGGCACGGGCGTTCGAGGATTCGCTCGCAACACAACCTTACCTCGTGCTGGCCGCAATCTTCGCTGTGTATGTTATCCTCGGGGTGCTCTACGAGAGCTTTTCCACGCCGCTTACCATTCTCTCCACCCTCCCCTCGGCTGGCCTTGGGGCGATCGGCTTGCTTTGGCTCTGGGGTCTTGATTTCTCGATCATGGCATTGATCGGCATTGTTCTGCTGATCGGCATCGTGAAGAAGAATGGTATTCTGATGGTGGACTTTGCCTTGAATGCCCAGCGCACCCGCAATCTCGCCACCGAGGAAGTGATTTACGAAGCAGCAGTGACGCGTTTCCGGCCAATCATGATGACAACGATCGCCGCTTTACTTGCCGCAATTCCGCTGATGTTGGCCTTCGGCACCGGCGCTGAACTCCGGCAGCCGCTGGGCGTGGCTGTGGTTGGGGGGCTGATTGTCAGCCAGGCGCTGACACTGTTCTCTACCCCGGTCATCTACATCTACCTGGAACGCTTTCTGGGCAGAGACCGCCGCCGGCGTGATGCGGAAGGAGTTCGTTTGCCGAACGAAAGTCTCGCCTGATCACCTCAATTCCGGTTTCCGGTCCCGCCGCCATGGCGGAGCCGGAGCGCGGATTATCCGGGCGGAGTTCAAGTGAACTTCTGCCAGCACCGGCGATATGTCGCCTTCCACTACGGAGTATACTCATTGACCAATAAACCATCTGAAACCGACACAAACGCAAGCCGACGCGATGTCATCAAGGCCATGGGTCTTGGCATTGCAGCAGGGGCGCTCACGTCCGGAACTCTCCTCGCCACTGGCCCTGCCGCGGCGCAGGAAAATGCCTCGAGCCCGCAAACCGGCACACCCGCGACCCGGAAACTCCCACGTACAAACGATACAGTCCCGGCGATAGGCCTTGGCACGTTTCTGACGTTCGACATAATTCCTGGCCAGCCAAGAGATAATCTGCGCGAAGTTCTGAAAACCTATTGGGAGGGTGGCGCACGAGTCGTCGACACCTCGCCACTATATGGAACCGCGGAATACAGCGTTGGTGATTTTGCGACGAGCCTTGGGATCAATGACGAAGTTTTCTTCTCGAACAAGATCTGGTCCACAGGGGAGTATGTGGCCGATGAAAGCCACGCGCTCAGAAGTCTCGAGCAATCGAAAGGACGACTCTGGCGCGACCGGATCGACGTCATGCACTGCCACAGTCTGACCAATGTGGATGCAATTGTCCCGATCTTGCAGGCATGGAAGAAGGAAGGGCATATCCGCTACATCGGCGTGACCCATCATGAAAACCTCTATCATGAGGCCCTTGCCTCCTGGATCAATCGAGGAAACATCGATTTCGTTCAGGTCAACTATTCGATCTTCAACCGGGAGGCGGAAAAACGTGTTCTTCCGGCCGCCGCGGACAAGGGGATCGGCGTTCTGATCAATATGCCCCTTGAAAAGGCTCGCCTCCATAAGGTCGTTGAAGGACAACGCCTCCCTGATTTTGCCAAGGAGTTCGGGGCGGAAAATTGGGCGCAATTCTTTCTCAAATGGGTTATCTCCAATCCACTGGTTACATGTGCATTGCCGTCAACATCCAATCCCGCGCATGCTCGCGAGAACATCGGCGCATTGCGCGGTCCACTTCCTGATCAGGCGATGCGTCAACGAATGATCCGTCATATGGAGACCATTCCGGGCTTCGCAGATATCGCCAGAATGCCTTGGTATCCGGACAAGAAATACGAGGGTGTTATCCGGCGCGCGCAGGCCGGCGCAAGGGCAAGAATTTAAATCGCGGTGTTAACTACAACGCAAACGTTTCGCCTGGGAGCTCACTAGGTGAGCTCCCGTTGGGCTCGGATCCGGAGCCCAGCCATCGATCCAATGTCGCCATTGCTACTTCTCCATCCATTAAGCAGCTATCGCGCGTGTTCAAGTCAATAAAGACCATCCGTTCGTGAGTTGCTGGCTTGTTTAAACTGCCATTCAAGTGCTCGCTCAAACTAGATGTGGACAGAGCTTAGAGCGGCAAGATTTGGCGCAATCTGATGGTCGACATATTAGGCGTCAGTCTGGTCATTCATCGCATCGCATTCGTGGCCGTTGCTTTCGACCCCTGAATGCCAAATTAAAAGGTCCTGATCCTGGACAAACTGTGAACTTAATTTCTTCTTTTTCTTGCACCGGTTCTGGCAAGCGCCAATGCGACCAGAATCATCCCCATTCCCACCGCATTCCACGACGCAGCTTGTGACTCAGAAAATTGCAGCAGCCACGGTGAAGCCACGAGCCACGACCCGACCAGGACGATAAACCTGTCCGTGCGCCAATATGAAAAAAGGGCCCCGTACGCGAACATGGCGACAGCAAAGCCAGTGAGCCCAAAGTTCCAGGATACTGCATCAAAACGCGTAGGCTCGTTGACCATGGATCTGATAATCCAAGGGCAGATAAACAACCATGCTCCGACCAATGCCAAAAGAATGCCCAGCCAGTCAATTTTGTTCATCAGCTCTCTCTGTTCCAGAGCGGTTCAATAATTGTCAGGAATCTAATCGCTGCAGAACAGGTGACATTGAGCTACATCAAAACCGCAGCCTGAGAGGCGTTATGATTTTGCATAAATTCTCAAGCATCATCCGTCATCGAGTTAAAGGCGTGCAGACGTTACAGACAGCGCACAGGCTGTCACCCATCGTGCTTCCGATCTACCCGCCTATTTCCGGCGCCGTCTTTCCCAGTTGTCCCATTTGTGCTCCAGCCAACCGAGCGCCCGCAGGGTTGGCCGACGCAGAAACGGTATATCCTGTGCAAGCAGCAAGGCGCCGAGCGGTACCATCCAAAATCCGACCATCGGCAAGAAACCGAAAACCCCACCAATGATTAACAGCGCTCCGGCTGGAATGCGGACCCAGCACGATGATGGAGCTCTCAGCCACAAAAAAGGGCCACGGATCACCTCAGGAAGCCTCTTAGAGAGCTTGTCGAGCTGACGCTCAAGCCGTTCGTTATCACGGTCAACCAAAACTTTGTTCTTTGCGCCGCTTATGCATACAGTCCTCCAGAAGCCCTTCTCGGTTTCATTACTTCGCTGGACATCAATACCGCGGTGACCAGACGAGTGGGGCACCCGAACTCCAATACTGCACCGAATAGAATTTGGCGATCCAAGTCAGAGGCGAGCCCAACAGGAGCTGTCCTCCAGGCGTTGACGCGACCAACATGCCTCGGCGAGCACTCCGGTCCATTGATACAAATCAACGGAAGGAAGAAGCTTAACTGAGCTAATCCCAAATCCTGCCAGAGATTGCGTTGGAGTGCAAATGTACCAACTGGCGCAGCCATGAACATCAAGTAACCTGCAAATAGCGCGGGTCCGAGCACCGCCATTGCCGGTACAATCACCACCCGAGCCAAGAAGCGTTGCCGAAATTGACCTAAAACAATGCGGCCATGATATTGCGTGAAACACTGGAAAAAGGGACCTGCTGAGTGGGCGCTTAAACGCAATGTGGTTGGCAGCTAATGATACCCGTTCGGCTCTGATACCTGCAAATCGGAGTGCTGGTGCGATGACACCTCAACCGGATCTTTCACCGAACGGAGACCCTGAGGTCGTGATCCGGGTGCGTGATCTCGTCGTCGAGCTTGGCAACAGAATTATTCTCGATCATCTCAATATCGAGGTTTATCGCGGCGAAATTCTTGGGCTCGTCGGCGCCTCGGGCTCGGGCAAATCGGTGCTCGCTCGCGCTATCATTGGTCTGTTGCCGAAGCGCCTGGGCACCATTGAAGTATTTGGTGAGAACTTCGATGAACTACCGCCAATTGCCAGACGGGCATTGGAACAACGATGGGGTATCATGTTCCAGCATGGAGCGTTGTTTTCGTCTCTGACTGTAAAGCAGAATATCCAAGTGCCGATGCGCGAATTTCTCGATCTATCAGACGAGCTTCTTGACGAATTGGCCATGCTCAAAATCGAGATGGTGGGGTTGAGCCCGGATGCTGCTGAGAAATATCCATCGGAGCTGTCGGGTGGCATGACCAAGCGCGCGGCGCTCGCGCGAGCGCTTTCCCTCGATCCCGAAATAGTCTTTCTTGATGAGCCCACGTCCGGGCTTGATCCGATCGGAGCGGGGGAATTTGACGAACTTCTCATTACCCTTCACGAGACGCTGAAGTTCACGGTCTTTATGGTCACACACGACCTCGATAGTTTGCATACCGTCTGTGACAGAATTGCCGCCTTGGCGGCAGGAAAGATCATCGCGGCCGGCCCAATTGAAGCGATATTGGCTTCACCCGATCCTTGGCTGCACGCCTATTTCCACGGCGCGCGAGCGCGAGCCGCCTTCGGGCTTGATCTTGCGAAGGCCAAGCACGATTGAAGGAAAAAACGGAGCTTTCATATCTTGGGCGACATGCGTGCAAATCCTTGCCCGCCCAAGTTCGACCAAATCGGGGCAACGACGAGAAAGATTGCCCATCATGAGCGAAGAATTCTTCAGTATATGCTGTTGGTCGCACAGGTAGGAAGAGTAATAGCCCTCCTCAAAAACCTTCCGCGAAGACGTTTTCTTCTCTTGCCCGGCGCTTGCACTGGCCGCGGAATGGCAGTCAGCAGACGACAAGATCTGTATGCCCAAAGCCCTGGGAATAGTCGAGCACCGAGATAACGGTCGGCGTTACGCGAAACAGCCGGACCTCATCCCTCTTCGGCATTGGGATCGGCAGGGAGGTCTGTTCGGGGTACTTCAGCGGCAGCATGCGCAAGACTTTGTCCGCCTCGACCGGATCGCTCACTGGTTGTACACGCGCTGCCATGGACAGGCCGGTAATCGCCATCAGATCCGACGTGTCGTGGTCAATCGTGAGCGAGAGCCGATCATCTCGCGCTAGATTTGTCGCCTTTTGACTGTCCAGGCCGCAAAGGAAATAGAGGGTGAGACCTTCGTTCACGTATCCAACCGTCGTGGCTTGCGGCCATCCGTCCGGCCTGAGCGTGGCAACCGTCATGATCCGGTGTTGGTTCAGCAAAGACAGGATCTTCTCTTTGATCTTTTCGTCCATCGATCATCTCCACAGATTGATGGATTTTCGGGCTGTCTGGCCAAATTGCATTGACCTGCATCAAATATTACGGGTGGCATCCACTCTTTAATCGCGCATCTTGGCGATGTAGAATCTGGCGCTCGACCGGCGTACGGCATAGGATTCATTGGCAAAGTGTGGCAAGCAAAGCGGATCTTCAATCCTTGCATTATGCTCAAATCAGAACGTCTTCGCAGTCAATAGCGAAATAACTGGAGCCAGGCTTGGCACGCCCCAGCATGATACGCATTCCCGTATATTGAGATTTTATACGCTGTCGCGTATATCGATGCACAGGGGTTATCCATGAACGAACACATTGCCCGTACCGAAAAGCAGCTTGGCGCTATTGTGCGCCGCGCCCGCAAACGCGCCGGACTAACGCAAGGCACGCTCGGCGAACAAATCCATCTGCGCCAAGGCACGGTGTCTCGCCTCGAAGCCGGAGAACCTGCTGTCCAGTTGCGCACGCTGATGGAAGCGCTCTCGGCCCTCAACCTCGAACTCGTCGTCAGACCGCGCAGCCAGGGCAGCGCCGCCGGCATCGAGAACCTGTTCTGATGGGACGAAAGCGGGCGCACGTCCCCCTTAATGTCTTCCTGAATGGCCGTCTCGTCGGTGTACTGCGCCGCGAGTCAACCGGCGCGATCAACTTCCAATACACACCCGACTGGCTCGACTGGCGCGGCACCTTCCCGGTCTCGCTCTCGCTGCCCCCTGCGCGAAGATCGCTATATCGGCGCCCCGGTCATCAATGTCTTCGACAACCTGCTGCCCGCAGCAACCCCATTCGCAAGCGTGTCGCCGAGCGCGTCGGCGCAGACGGCACCGATGCTTTCAGGCCTGCTAACCGCTCTCGGCCACGACTGCGTCGGCGCTCTGCAGTTTCTGTCCGACGGCATTGACCCTGGCGCTGCCGGTGACATCGCTGGCAAACCCGTAAGTGACGACGACGTCGCCGACATCATCAAGAACCTCGCCGCCGCCCCGCTCGGCATGGGAGAGGACGAGGATTTCCGCATCTCGATCGCCGGTGCCCAGGAAAAACCGCCCTGTTGCGCAAGGACGGCCGGTGGTTCAAACCCACAGGCACCACCGCCACCACCCACATCCTCAAACCGCAAATCGGTCAGCTCCCCAACGGCATCGACCTCTCAAACAGCGTCGAGAACGAGTATCTTTGCCTGAAATTGCTGGGCGCGTTCGGCGTCCCCGCTGCCAATGTCGAGATCGCCGAGTTCGGGGGTCGGCGCACCCTGATCATCGAACGCTTCGACCGTCTCTGGACAAGAGACGGCCGACTGCTGCGCCTGCCGCAGGAAGATACTTGCCAGGCGCTGTCGATCGCGCCGACCAAGAAGTACCAGTCCGACGGCGGCCCCGGCATGGTCGAGATCATCAACCTGCTCAAAGGCAGCGACACCCCCGATACCGACATCGCCACCTTTATGCGCGCCAACATAATCTTCTGGATACTCGGCGCCACCGACGGTCATGCGAAGAACTTCAGTGTATTCCTCGGCCCCGGCGGACGCTTTCGCATGACCCCGCTCTACGACGTACTGACCGCGCAACCGAGCCTGGACGCTGATCAAATTCTCCGCAAAACGTGGCGGCCATCAAGCACCGAACAGAGCTGTTGGCAAATTCAGATACAGCGGTCTCCCGTGTCTGAGACTGAGTTCCCACCCGCGCGTTGCCACTCTTGGCTTGGGGGTTGCTTCTCCGCGACAAATGCCCTGGTGTTAAAGGGCTGCACGGAGACTGGCAGTTCGACATGCCCGTATCGACGCCCCGCCAGAAATCACGCCGTCGGCACCGTCCCGCCGTCGATGACATATTCAGTACCTGTGATCGATGCGGCGCGCGGCGAGACCAGGAAGGTTATGAGGTCAGCCACCTCTTGCGGCTTGGCCGGCCGACCGAGCGGAATGCCGCCCAGGGAATCCATGATGATCTTCTTGCCGCCCTCGTAGTCTGTCCCGGCCTGGTCCGCGAGCCGCCCGGCGAGCCTAACTGCAGCCTCGGTCTCGATCCAGCCCGGCGACACGCGCACAACCCGAATGCCTTTGGGCGTCACCTCCTTCGACAGGCTCTTGCTGTAGGTCGACAGCGCCGCCTTCGCCGCCGCATAAGCGGTGGTCGATTCCGGCAGCGGCAGCTCGTGCTGGATGGAGGTGACGTGGATCACGACACCGGATCCCCGCGCGATCATCGAGGGGAGCAACGCCCTGTCGAGGCGCACGGCCGGCATCAGATTCTGATTAATCTCGGCCTCCCACGCACTGTCGTTCAGCGCCGCGAACCCACCGCCCGGTGCGCTCGATCCACCGAGAACGTTGACGATGATGTCGATGCCGCCGAGACGGTCGAGAACAGCGTCCGCCACGGTTTGGCACCCGTCCGCCGTCGTCAGATCCCCGGCGACATAGCTGACGCCTTCGGGCGCTGAATCGGGAACCGAACGCGCCGTCGTGACCACCGTCACGCCGGCATTGCGCAAGGACTCAACGACGGCCGCGCCAACGCCTTTTGTACCGCCCGTGACGAGGGCGCGGCGGCCGGCAAGCTCAAGATCGAAACTCAAGGCTTGATCTCCAGCGCGGTGATCTTGTCGCCCTTGAGGACGAAGAAATAGCGCAGATCCGTCGGACTCCCTGGGAAATTACCGACGAGGTGGGCGGTGACGACGGTCTTGCCGCCGGCCTCTTCGACCGCCAAAGGATCAACAGTATATGAGAATTTTCTCGACGATTCCGTCTTCCAGTCGCGGATGGCATTGCGACCGGAATAGGTATTTCCCTCGTCTATGACAACGGCACCGTCGGTGAAGCATGCGGAAACCGAGATACCGTCGTGTTGATCCGCTTTGAAGTACGCGGAAATGGGCCGGGGCAATTTTATGGTCATGCACGTTCCTTTGTTTTTTCGCTGAAGAATACAGACGACCCTTCTCATCTGTTTACATGGATCAAAGAATGGCGCTAAGCTCTCTGAATGACAAGAACGCACGGAAAAGTAAGGTACTTACCTGAAGGTGAGGTAGCCGATACGCCGATCTCCGCCGCCGAGGGCGTCGAGCAGACCCTCAAGATCCTCGAGGGCCGCTGGAAGCTCTTGATCCTGTTCCATCTCTTTGGAGGCAATCTTCTGCGATTTTCTGAGCTGGAGCGTGCCATCCCGGCGATCTCGCAGAAGATGCTGATCCAGCAGCTTCGGCAGATGGAGGCGGACGGGATCGTTCGCCGTATCGTGCATCATCAGGTGCCGCCCAGGGTGGAATACGGCCTGACCGATTGGGGGCAGGCGCTTTGTCCGGCTCTCGATGCCCTGCTGAAGTGGGCATCGCAACGCGATGGGTATCGAGGGGATGAGCGCACGTTGCTACCCTGAAGCTATCAACCGGCGCATAGTATGGTCAAATCTCCCCCATTGGGCGCCTGTCTCGAAAATAGTCACTTGTGAGCTGTTTGGGCGCGTAGGGCTCTGGTCCCGCCCGGACCGCAAACCGGCCCGGACCTCCCGCTCTCGGCGAGAGCCAACGGTGCAGCCTGTACCCCGCTTTGGCTACCGGAAGCAATTTTTGCTAAGGTAGGCTGCGCAAAGCGCTGGACTTTCAAACCTTGAAGCGGGCGCTGATGCGAGCTGTGACGTCAACCCCACTTGTGGTTGCGGCGACCAAACCTTGAGCGAGATCATGCTCTGCGACCTCGGCTATCTCACAGTTTCCCGGTCTGGCAACTGATGTCGAACTGCATTTAATCATGAGAATGGCGACTCAATGACTTCAAGTGGTTATCCTTGTACATAATTTGATAATCGCGCACGTATTCGGAACAAAACCGGACGTGGTGCCCAGAATGGACTTTACGACCATTTCGCATCTTGCCATGGAAATGACCAGCCAGCCCGGTGAAAGACGGCTGGCAAATATTCGGTTCGATTTTTGCAGACCTTCGTGTTTCGCTCCTGCCGCCGACACGATCCGCTGATTTCGGCCAGCGAAACGCCTGAACAGAAGATGGAGATGCCCGGACATGCAATCGCCCGGGCATTAATCGTCGCATTCAAGGCTTCGGCGTTACGCGTTGCCAGAAGTGATTGAAGGCGACGCTATCAAAAAAGGCAGACGCTCTCACAATCTTGCTCTCCTGCAATTGCAGATACCAAGTATAGGTGTTGCGGTAAGGCTTGCCATCGCGGGCCGTGCCCTCGGCATCGAAGAATATGATGACCGTGTCACCATCGGCATAAATATTGCGGATGGTGGGAACAAGCCGGTCCGACATACGTGCATTGAAGGGACGGATAACCGTCTCGATGAAGTCGGCCTTGCTTTTGTAGACTCGCGAGGCTGCGGAGTTCCCGACGATTTCCCATGTCGCGTTGTCGGCAAGGTAATCATAAGGGCTTCCGGTTCCGTCCTTCCAGGCATCGAAGCCTGCCTGAACCGTGGCCTTGTTGCGCGTTTCGATATTGTCCGTCGATTGTGCCAAACTCACCTCCATCGGTGCGAGAAATAACAGGCCAGCAGATATCGCCAATACATGGAGAGTGGATCGTCTTTTAAACATTGTATTGCTCCTTGTTTGTTGGATTTTCGCTCAGCTGCCGGCCGGAAAATCTGTCGAGACAGCCAGGTCCCGCCATGCGGCAAGCTCGCTGGCAACGGCAGCGTTCTTCTTTTCGATTGCTGCCACCGTGTCGGAGCCGAATGGCATGCGAAGCGGTGGATTGTCAGAATGGACTACAGTGATCATTGCCTTGGCGAGACGTGCTGGATCACCGGGTTGGGCGTGGTTGAACTCTACTGCCAGAGAGCGCATAGCACCTGCCGGTGTATCGTTATAATCGGCAATGGCGCTGTGGCTAACGGAAAGCGAGCTCACATCGAGGAAGTCAGTGCGGAAGAAACCCGGTTCGACGACGGTAACCTTGACACCGAGCGGGGCAAGTTCATCGTAGAGAGCCTCGGAAAGGCCTTCCACCGCAAACTTCGTCGAGCAATAAACACCCCAGCCGGAATGGCTGACATAGCCGCCGATGGAAGAAATGTTGATGATGTGGCCGGAACGCTGCCTGCGCATATGCGGAAGTACAGCACGGGTTACCTTGAGCAGACCGAAGACGTTGGTGGCGTAAAGCTTTTCAATCTCCGCTGTCGTTGCCTCCTCAACGGCTCCGAGCAGGCCGAAACCGGCATTGTTCAGAAGGATATCGATCTTGCCGAAACGTTTGATCGCCTGCTCGGTTGCGGCATTGGCCTGTTCTTCACTGGTAACGTCCAATGCGACAGGCAGAAGGTTGGGATGCTCGCCAAGTCGGGCTGTGACAGTTGCAGGGTTGCGGGCGGTTGCAACAACGGCATCGCCAGCCTTCAACGCTTCCTCGGTGATCAGTGCGCCAAAGCCGCGTGATGCTCCCGTAATAAACCAGATACGCATGAATTTCTCCTTTCGTGGTTGAATGCGAATTTACCGCGTGAAAGAAGATGAAATAATAGCCTCAATTTTCCATGGGCTAATGAGGAAAATTCATCAATGCGAAAGATTGGTCCTGCCGACCTCGCCATATTTCTCGCCATTGCCAGCTTGCATGGCACGGGTAAAGGCCTTCTTCCGGCGCACCACTTCCTTGAGCTGTTCTGCATTGATGCGTTCGACGGAACGCCGCATAAGATTGACTTCTATCTGGGTTCGGATGCCGTAGATATTCTCGAAAAATTTGCCGTCGATATCCCGCACTGTTGTGCCCTTAGCGACACTGCAATGGAGGCTCGCGGTTGAGCTTTACGGTAAAGAAGCTGTCACCGCCACCGCATGGTGTGCCTTCGCGGCTTGGTCGGAATGCAGGCAGGAAGACTATCGTTTTTGGTTTGCGATATTCAAACGGCTAACCGGTGCAGGACACGCTTAAAGGGAGGACTGTCTGTCGACTCTGCCACCAATGATGCATATACAGAAACTAGCGCCGGGAACATGCATAGCTTGGCTATTGGCGCTTGAGAGACACTTCTGTGCTCCCGCTTTAACCGGGAGACGAATATGCTTCATTTGCTCAGTACCACAATACATTCACCGGCTGACTGGACTATTATGCAGCGGGCTCACGCGAAAGCCTCCGTTCTGCTCAATCGCTGTCCATATTCTCATATAGATGCCAATCGTATCGCGCGAACCGTGATGCGGTTATTTGATGACGGACTTAGAGACGAGAATATGATTGCTGCCAAGGCGGCGAACCTTCAGTACGCGGCTTAGCCCTTCTACACAGCGCACGTTCCGAGTTAGCATCTCATAATGAAGAGCGAAGCAGCGCCTGAACAGCACGAGAAAAACAACGAATCGCTTGAATGATTTTACCGAGCTTGAACGTCTCGTTTAGACCTACGAATACCGCGGATTTGCACAACCGACAAAATCATATTCTTGCTGGCAAAAGGGAACGCTGCAAGAAGCTCCGTCCAACGAGCAGTAGGGTAGAGCTGACGAAGAAGCTCCGTCTCAGCCGGCGTCCACATGTGGTATGGCCTCGCAATCAATCCCAGCCTTTTGCACTGGCCCCGGATTGAATTGATGGATCTGTCAGGCAGGGCGCTGCGGAGCGCTTTGTAATCCGGATAAAGCCGTTTGCACAGCCGCCGCTCTTCCTCTGTCCACTCTGCCACTGGAATGTCCACATCAGCTCCCTTTGAGGTGCATACCCATGGTGACCTGCTCCTGCGAATAATGCACCGTAGTGAATCAGTTGTAGAAACGCAAAAAGCCCGCCAGCGGTTAAGCTGACGGTCTATCGAGACGCCTTCAATATACGTCCTGCGCCTGCCGGCAAAGGTCCAGGCTACGCTGCCACTTCGCCTTCTGCGCTTCATGACCGACGCTTTCAAGAAACTGGACACGAATGGAGACGGCAATTTGCGCGCTGGCGAAATTGGCCAATTGCTGACTCCGGACCAATTTGCCGAGACGGATCGCGACGGCAATGGTAGCGTAAGCCAGACGGAATTCATGAACCAGGTTATGGCCGACTTTGCCAAGGCCGACAAAAGCGGCGACGGCCAGCTCCAGTAGCCTTTTCGCAGGAGAGGTCGGCAAAAATCGAACAACGCCGGAAGCTATCCAAGTTGCTTAGTGATGGAGTCGAATGTTCTCAAGAAGAGAGACTTCGGCAGGCAATCGAACACAACTAAGTTTGGGGTTTGAATCCAGCGGTTGCAGACAAACAAAAGCAGGCTGCCTGCTGATCTCTCTGGCGCCGAGGCAAGAGCAGTCTTTGTCGATGCGGCGACAGCGGCAGGCATTCTCGTGGATTTGTTTCACTAGCCTTCCTAGACGCCCCCCCAAACGATTTGTGAGGCAGAACACAAAGTTACCGATCTGGATTCTGCTCAGAGAAGTGCCGATAGCTCACCTGAGGTGAGCCAACATCATCGTCTCCGTTGCCGTCGATGTTTCCGCTTTTGGCTTGCATGCAGATTTCTTTGTTTCGGCAGTTGGCAAGGCGTCAGAAGCGCACTCTGCTTCCTTGTGCTCGATCTCCCACTACCGTTCGCTGACCGTCTCCTGGATCGGCGTTGTACAATGTTGGCAGACAGCGGCAACTGTTCATTTGAAATTCCGATAAGAGCTTTTTTGTTGACTCCCGTGCTTTTTTGAATATCAGCCTTGGGCGGGAAGGACGTCGGGCATATTATGCTCCAAGCTGGAGAATGCTCTCTCCCCCCGCTAGGTCAGGCAGTCTTCCGCCGCATGTGGCTGACGCTTAGCCATACTGCTGAAACGAGGAAATAGAAGGCGCCGAGGCCAGCGTATCCCGCAATATTAGCAATGGAAGGCGGTTCGGGCATCCGCGCCTGAGCAATGAAGAATACGCCTGCCACGGCGGATTGGCCGCCACTGAGGATCATCGCCCACTGGCCGCCACTTATTTTCCAGCGTCGAAGGGCCGTGCCAAGCTGCAAGAGACCGGAGAAGATGGCCCAGAGACCAAAAGCAGCCAGAACCCAATTCATGCTCAGTGTGAGCGCAACGACGACGGCAACTGTCATGACCGAACTGACGGCGACATTAATTGCCTGTGTTCGGTTGTTGCCCAGCCCGCCATTGCGCGATGCATCGACAAAATTGGCGGCGGCATCCCAGGCTGGGTAAATGATCAGCAAGGCGGCGGCGATGGAAGCCGACTGCTGGCCGGCAGTCAACGCAGCTGCGACCCAAAGGGCAGAAAACGCTGTTCGCGCGAAATAGTATCGCTTCAGCCACTGTTCCTTGTCGCGAAGCGAGGCGATCGTTCGGTAATTGGTCATAGGGATGTCTTTCCTACTTTTGAGTGGGGTCTGAAAATGGCCGCTCAGCACGCTGAAGCCGACGTAAAGGATGCCGTTGATTAGAAACAGCCAGGCAAAGAAGAAATGCCAGCGGCGTCCAGCCGCGAGTTCCTTAAACGACGGTATGTAGCCCATGCTGGGAAAGCCCGCGGCGTCCGCTCAAAGATCATCCGGGGATATTGAACGTTGTCTTTGCTGCCATTCTCTTTCATGACGGCGTCCTTCGTCCGTAGCATCCATCGGCTGCAGGTCAGGCAGCATCTTTGGTAGTCGCCGGTCGAACCGGTGGGGCGCCCGAGCGACGACCGGCGACGACGCGGCTCACATGGGCGGAACCACGCCATTCTTTCCGACAAGGACCTGATGGGCGATGGTGCCGGTTGCAGCCTTCTCGGCAGGGACGAAGACGACGGCACCGGGAACGAGATCCTCCTTGGTCGCCGGAGCAAAGGTCACGACGGGCGTACCGTCCGGAATAGAGATCTTCTTTTCCTTGCCGTGATAGGACACGATGACCGTCCGGCCGTCGACGCCTTTGACCGCATCCGCCACGGTAGCATTGGTCATGCTGCTGTTAGGCTTAAGGTCCCAATCGTAGCTGCCCTCACCTGCACCTTTCAGTGCCGGCGGGAAGATGAGCACTTCAAGCGCACCGTCACCACCGCCCTCTTTGGGCAGAGATGCGATGCCAACGAAGTCGCCAGGCTTGATGTCAGTGACCTTTGCGTTTGCCACGCTGGAAACTTTCCAGCCATCGGCGAGGGCGACATCGACGGTCTCTCCTTCGCGCGTTTTCACCTTGAGGGTGGACGCACTGTAGCTGACGATGCTGCCCCGGACATGGACCTGTTCGGCCTTCTTATCTTCGGCATGTACAGGCGACGCCAGAATAGCCGCCGACGAGATACCGGACAGCCCCAGCATAAGCGCGGGGAGAATGTTCTTCATCATTTGGATATCTTCCTACTGGTTGGTAGTTTCTCTAGACGCAGTTTTTGCTCGGGGCGGTTTAGTTCCGCCCGAAGCTTTTATTGAGCAACGGTCGGAGACAGTCGCTGCAGGGTGGGCGCCAGGATGGTGGGGAACACTTCCGGCGTTCCGTAAGCCCGCGCAGAGAGCATGGCGCCGTGGACGGACGCCATGAACGCCTCAGCCTCAACCCGAGGTTGGCTTGACAGATTCAAAGCTCCCTCCTTGGAGCCTCGTTCCATGACCGAGGTCAGCCATGTCGAGAGAAAGCGGAAAAAAGCCTTCACTTCCCCCGCGACTTCCGGCGGCAGCGCAGGCAGTTCACTCGCAAGCAGAGCGCATACGCAAAAAGGCCTGCTTGCGTCCTCAATGCACTTGGCCCAGTGGCCCGCGTAGGTTTCGAGGAGCTCAAGGGGGTCCGTCACGTTTTGCTGAAGACCCGACACGGCCACCTCGGCTTCTTCACGATATCGCGTTACAAGCGTGCGGACCAAATCGACCTTACTCGGAAAATGGTGATGGATGCTGGCCTTGCGGATCCCGACGACTCCAGCAATATCGGCATAACTGAAGCCATTATATCCTCCGCTCATGATCAGTGTTCGAGCAGATGCCAGGATTTCGTCTGTGGTCGTCAAAAGGTTGTTCATAGGGTCTGTCTACCTTCTAGTAGAGAGACTGTCAAGCAGAAAGTAGAGCTCTTTTTCTATCCGTTTCGCGGGTGGCGTACTAAGGCTCGTGGGCGTGAATCCCAGAGCGGCCGATCTCTATGCTTAGGTCAGGCCAGAAAGCGCGTGAAAGAGCTGTATGCGGGGCCCCGAGCCAGGGGGATCAACAGGATCCAAACGCGCCGGGCGACAAAACAGTTGTCCTGCGGTGCCGGTCGCGCCTGTCGTGTTCCCTGCGCTGTCAGCCGTCGGTCGAGACGGTGATAGATTTCCACGCCTCAATCTCCTGCTGGAGGCGCTCGATTCTATCCGACACATGCTGGAGGGCATCGCTGCCCAGCAGAAGCTGGGGCGGAGGATTATCGGATTCGACCAAGTCTAAAACAGCGGCAGCCAGTTTGGTGGGGTCACCGAGCTGCTTCCCGCTTATTGCCTGTCGCGCCTCCCGTATCGGATCAAAAAGGGCATCGTAGTCCGCGATTGACCTTTCTGTGCGGACCATTGATCGTCCTGCCCAGTCCGTCCGGAAGGAGCCGGGACAGAGGGTCGTCACGTGGACACCGAACGGGGCCATTTCCGAACGCATCACTTCCGATATGCCCTGAAGCGCGAACTTGCTGCCGCAATAGTACGCGATGCCGGGCATGGTGATCATGCCGCCCATCGAAGTGACGTTGACGATGAAACCACTGCGGCGCTCTCGGAACCTGGGAAGAAACGCTTTGGCGACAGCGACAGCGCCGAAGACGTTCACATCGAACTGGCGGCGCATCTCTTTGATCGGCGACTCCTCGAGCACTCCCTCGTGGCCGTAACCGGCATTGTTGATCAGTACGTCAACAGGTCCATGCTCGTCCTCCGTCTGCCGGACGACGTCCGGTATGCGGTCGTATTCCGTTACGTCGCAGAGGACTGCTCTGACTGCAGGGAGCGCCTCGGCGAGCGCCGCGCATGACGTCTCTGAGCGGACGGTGCCAATCACCTTGTGGCCCATTCGGACGGCAGCGGACGCAATGGCAAGGCCGAAGCCAGAATTCGTTCCGGTGATGAAGAAGGTCTTTTGTGACATGATCTGCAAACTTCCTTGATTGATGGTAGGATTGACAGATAGTATGAGGAAGCGGGTGCCTCGATTGCAGATTCGATGAATATGTTGCCAAATCCTATTTCCGCTGAACGAGGCCGATCCAGACGACGCGAGCTGGTCGAATTGGCAGAAGCTCTCGCGCCTCGTCATGGATACAATCCCACCCTGCTAGATCGTGTCCGCATACTCCGCACGGAAGCCGTACTTCACGACGTCCCCGTGCTTTATAAGCCTGGCGCGGTGTTCGTATTGCAGGGAAGCAAGCAAGGTATCCTCGAAAGGGAAATCTACCTCTACGATGAGCAACACTATCTAGCGGTTTCGGTACCCGTCCCATTCCGAATGGCGTCGACAGCCAGTCCGGAGCGGCCATTACTTGCGGTCTACGTCGAGTTCGATATGCAGATGGCAGCCGAGATCGCCATGCAAGTGGAGAATCACACAGAACTGGCGAGCGACAGGCCACGAGGTCTCGTGTCGAGCAGGTTGGCTGCCGATATCGAGGATGTCCTCATGCGCCTCCTGATGGCACTTCGCAGCACTGTTGACATCGCTGTCCTTGGTGCCAGCATTTTGCGGGAACTGCACTACCGAGTCTTGGTTGGCCCGCAAGGCGGCGCGATGATCGCTGCTCTCCAGCAGAAAGGCACCTCCGGAAAGCTTGTCCAGAGCCTGGCCTGGTTGCGGGAAAACTATAGCTCCGAAATTTCGATCGCCGATCTGGCAAGAAAAGTGGCCATGAGCGTTCCTTCCTACCATGTCCATTTCAAGAGCCTCACTGGCAACAGTCCAATGCAGTACGTGAAAGCGATACGGCTCCACGAAGCAAGACTGATGATCGCGCGTCAGAGCAGCACGATCGCAGAGGTCGCGGGTTCAGTCGGCTACGCGAGCCCGGCTCAATTCAGCCGAGACTTCAAACGGCATTTCGGACGCACGGCATCGGAAGAAACGAAATGGGTCCGACGTCACCTTGGCGAGGTTGCTTGAACATCGTGATCAGGACCGTCCGCTTTTGGCGGCCAATTGCGGACATTACCCATTCGGACTGAACCGCACGATGTCAGGCAACTTGCCTCAGCCCTTATCTGCGACGTAGAGAAATCGCGACAACTTACCTCCACCGGCAAGATCGGCGGTCATGGCCAGAAAGGTCTGCCGCTTTGCGAACCATTCGGCTCCTTCTTCTTCTTGCAAGGCTTTCGATCGAGCGTGTCTCGTTGCGTGCAGGCGGTGTGCTATGTCAGCCGTGGCATGGGTCGTATCCTCGCATTTTCGCAGTCGGAAGCCCGCATTGGCAATGGCCGCCTCATTTATACCCGGTGGGACGAAAACAAACTCGCCTTGAGAGGCACGAACGTCGAGTTCTTGCTTGGATACCGCACCAGTCAAAACGGCAGCGTCCGTGAAGAGCAGGCGACCACCTGGCGTAAGGAGCCGGAACCAGTCGGCAAGCACCGCAAACCGATCTTTGAGGTGAAGCACCGCATCGATGCAGACCACCACGTCAAAGGTATCCCCATTGAAAGGCAGCGGTTGACTGCAGTCAGCGATCACAAACTCAACGCCAACGTCCAATCCCATGGCAAGGGCTCGATGTTTGGCCTCCGTGATGCCTTCGGGCTCAATATCCACCCCTGTGAGGCGGCAACCAGCCGAGAGAACGACTGCCAGCGATGGTCCCCCGGATCCGCACGCGATGTCGAGGAGGTGGGAGTCCGGCCGCTCGGCGACGAGTGCAGTGATCTTGTCCTGCTCTTCAAGCGTTCGCCAGCCCAACTGCCCGATATCCTCACCGTAAACCTCTTGCCTGATCTCGGCGGCGAGTGGGCTTGCGAACCGTGCGTATTGCGCGCGGTAGAAAGCGTATCGGAAACCTTCTTCGGTCTGCAGCTTCTCTTTCATACCGTGGTGCTCCAGTGGACCTGCCAGATCATCATAGACCTTCGTTCAAGATTTGACGATCTAATGGGCCGGCTATCCCGCTGTTGCGATCGATCTGCTGCGCTACGAGCGCTTGAAGCCGCCACAGATTGCGGTCGTGAATGCCTTTTGCCTCGAGGTGCGTCACAGTGTTGAGTAGATATTCTGCCCCTGAACCCACGTGACCACATGCTTGTGCCAACACATCCGCAACAACTTCGAGAGAGAGATTTCCTGCGTAGAGCGGTGAAGCGCGGTTCATGACAAAGCCCAAGGCTGGGGTTGAGCCAGAGGTCGTCTCGACCGTGATCCAGCGCGGCGTGCTGTTAACAGGTTTGTACTTGAACTCGCGCCGAAACAGTTTCCCGAATTGCCCTTCCAGGTCATTCTTCAGTAGCTCGTACAGGATACCCCGGCACTGCCCTCCGCGGTCGAGAGCCATCATAAGGCCAGGCTGTTCGGGCGTCCCCCGGAAGCGGGTCATTCGAAAGCAAAAAGAACGATGCCAACCTCGAGCAACGCCTATTTGTTCGCCGACATGTTCGATCTCCGGTTTCCATATCAATGAACCATACGCGAAGAGGAGAGTTGGTGAACCCGGAGCGGGATGGGTCTTGATGATCCGCTTCACCCAATCGTCATAATCCGCATCGTTGTGAAGCTCCACACCAGGTTCTATGCCGCTGTCGTCGATCGCGCGATGGACCCGTGCGACGTGGGCCGGGGTCAAGCTAAGTGATCTTGGTCTGCCCTGCATGGTTGAAGTCTCCGCACGGTACGAAAGATCGCCGATTGAACACTTGAAGGCAAGGATCAGCGCGCCATCCGAGCCATTCCTGTAGACCCGATATGGCCGACCGTGTCTTCGATGCCGCTGACGCTGCTGGCCATGTCTACGCGCGCTTCGCCAGAACTTGACCCTCGCTCGGCCCAACGGAATTTATTTGCGAAGTATCCATGACTCTCGTTGCAGAACAAACTTTGCTTATTTTATCCTCTTCATTTCACCAACTTTCGCGGTTCCCAGCGCGTGTTCGACTTGAGTTTTGATCAGGTCGATCGCCTCGACACTGGATGTTTTGGTGTGTGCTGCGGCGCGATGCAGCCAGCTGCCGTCGATGAGGATTGCCACCGTCGCAACGAAGCGCGGCACGCATTCATCATCCATGATCTGGTCGACGCAGCTGGTGATGTTCGATGCCAGGCGTCGATGAAAAAGCCGTTGCAACCGTTCAAGTTGCGGGTCTCGTGCGCTCGCGACATAGAATGACAGCCAGGCATTGGCGATATTCTGTTCAAACAGAGTCTCAGGGAAGTTGCCTTCAATGATGGCCAGGAGGCGATCCCAGCGATTGGAGGCGCGTTTCATGCGCTCCACCACCTCATCCATGATAACGCGGTTGGCATGCCGTACCATCCAGAACAAAACTTCGTCCTTGTTCTTGAAATAGTAGGACAGGATACCCGGTGACATGCCGGCCTCCTTGCAGATCCGAGCGGTGGTCAACCCGTCGATTCCAAACTGCAAAAACGCCCTGTAAGCGCCCTCGATCAACTCCTGCCGTCTTATGTCTTCGATTGAACGTTTCATGTGCCCCAAATCAACTGCCAGCTACTTTCGCAACTATAGCGTTCAAAATTTTGTATGGTAATACAATTTTTTGAATTGACAAAAAATTCAACGGTGCGAAGCTCCCGCCATTGTCTCACGTTAGAAAACCAAAGGGGAACGGCATGAGAAAGCGTCTGTCAGCTGTGCTTGTCGCAGGTCTGTTACTTACAAATATGAAAACGGCGTTGGCGGATGATGCTTCTTGCGCAACGATCAAAGCCGCGGATCTTGGATGGACGGATATCGCGCTGACGACGGCGACGGCAACCATCGTTCTCAATGCCATGAACTACGAGATGAAGAGCAATCTCCTCGGCCTCAGCGTCACATATGCAAGCCTGAAAGACGGACAGACCGATGTTTTTCTCGGCAACTGGCGTCCCGCCCAGAATATCGAGTTCAAGGAATTCTTCGAGAAGAAGTGGGTGGACGTACTCACCACCAATCTTTCCGGGGCGAAATATACCCTGGCGGTTCCTGACTATGTGGCCGCGGCAGGCGTCAAGTCATTCGACGATCTGGCCAGGTTTCCGGATGAATTCAGCAAGAAGATCTATGGTATCGAGCCGGGCACCAACCAGCCCTTGATCGACATGGTTGCCAAGGGTAGCCATGGTCTCAGCGGGTGGACAATCGTTGAATCCAGCGAGCAAGCAATGCTGGCACAGGTCAAACGAGCCGTGGACCGTAAGGACTGGATCGTCTTTCTCGGCTGGCAACCGCACCCGATGAACCTCAATCTGAAGATGGACTATCTGTCGGGCGGCGACGAAGAATTCGGCCCTGAATTTGGCGGCTCGACCGTTTGGACACTGACACGGCCGGGCTATGCCGCCACCTGCCCGAATGTCGCGAAGTTCTTCAAGAATCTTGTGTTTTCTGTTGATCAGGAAAACGAGGGAATGAAATCGATTCTCGACGACGGCGCGACAGGCGAAGAGGCGGCAATGGCCATGATCCGCAAGAATCCGCAAAACCTGGACAAATGGCTGGACGGCGTGACCATGCTCGACGGATCTCCGGCTCTGGCAAAGGTCAAGGAAGAGCTTCTAAAATGAGCCTGGTCGATGCCCTCGACATGCGTGCAGCTGTTCTCGACGGAAACGCGGGCGGATCATTCACAATCAGCTGTTTGCCAGTTCCGCAACCTGCGCATGGCGAGATGCTGGTGAAGCTGGAAGCTTGCGGCGTATGTCACACGGATCTGCATGTATGGAAAGGCACAGTGCGGCCAGGCAGCGGCAAGCCTCCGGCGCATATCCTCGGACATGAAGGCATAGGTCGCGTCGTAGCGACGGGACCAGGCGTTGATGGTTTCGTAACTGGTGACCGTGTGGGGGTGCCTTGGCTGCACGATACCTGTGGCACCTGCGACGAATGCCTGGCGGGTCAGGAGTCCTTTTGTCAATTCCAGCGCGCCCATGGTTTCGATGTAGATGGCGGATTTGCGGAATATGTTATCGTTGACGCGAATTTCGCAGTTCCCCTCCCTGATAGATCCGATGCTCTATCGCTTGCCCCGTTGATGTGTGCAGGCGTCACCGCCTATTCCGCCATTCGCCGGGCTGAACTGAAACCTGGCATGCGCTGCGCTATATTCGGATGCGGGGGCCTCGGTCTCTACGCCATCCAGATCGCAGTGCGGTCTGGAGCTTTCGTCGTTGCCCTCGACATCTCCGAAGATAAACTCGAGCTTGCAAGAGCTGTGGGTGCGCAGGCGACATTGATCGCGGACGATACGGCGATCGAGAAGTTGGGAAGCCTTGGAGGGATGCATGCATGCATCAACTTTGCCCCGACTGCAGCAACCTGGCCCATGATGATTGGAAGCATTCGCCCACGCGGGAGAATTGTGGCCACAGCGATGGTATCAACGCCCGTTCCGGTCAATCAGGAATGGCTGACTGGCACAGGCGTTGTGATCACCGGTACAAGTGTCGGCACACGCCTTGAAATGCGCGAGCTGCTGCGCATGCACACGGACAAACCTTTCGCAATGGAAATGCGGGAAATATCGCTTGCAGGCATTGAAAGCGCGCTCGAAGAACTTGCTGCCGGGCAAGTCGAGGGGCGAATTGTCATTCGCTATGATTTAACACCCTAACGTTAAGATAAGGCAGACTTTGGGGAAGGTCGGCAGACAGCGATGTCCGCTTCTCTAATCGGGCATTTGGGTCAAGCTCTTTTCTAATTTGCCGGCCGCCTGGTCGTTCACGCGGGTCACGCTTCTCTTCGCAGTCGATTGGCTCCCTTGCGTTCGGAGCCGCTGCATGCATGCATGGGATCAGGGTCTGGAAAGCCTCGCTTTGCGACGCGCTCGAAGCGCAGCAGACATTAACGGCTTCATCCATCCCGTCGTCCGCGTGGGACGATCCGGCCAGGATCGAGTTCGAAGGCTCTGTCAAATCATGCAGATGCCTCCGATCCGAACCGGAACTCTGTGCCGTCGATCCACATCCGATGAAGCACGACGGCAATCTTGCGGGCGACAGCGACGATGGCTCGCCGCCTACCGCTCGAACCTGGGCGCATCGGGCGAGGAAATATTCTGGATTGCCATGATGTCTTTTAGCGCTTCTGGCTTATGGCGTGGGATGATCAAATAAATTAGCTTCGGCCCGACAAGGCAGGATAGGGTTTCCGCAACAATTGAATCACATCAGTCTCGGTTGCATCGGATGCATCCGAATGAGGGGCGAAGAAATGGTCCAACCGCGTCAGGATATTGCCCGGGTGACTCTCGCGGTGCTTTTCATAGGCGGCCTGCTTGTCAGCAGCGCCTGGGTAATGCTTCCATTCCTCCCCGCCATCATCTGGGCTTTGACCTTGGTCATTGCCACTTGGCCATTGATGATTTGGGTGGAACGCCGTGCCGGCAACCGTCGCGGTGTCGCCGTCCTGGTGATGACGATCGTTCTGTTGCTGGTGTTGATTGTGCCATTGTGGCTTGCCATCACCATGATCGTCGACAACGTCGATGCCATCAAAGGCCTCATACAAGACGCCCTCGCGTTTCGGCTGCCTCCCGCTCCGGAATGGCTGGATCGCGTGCCGCTTGTAGGGGCACGCGTGAGTGAAGCTTGGAGTAAGCTAGCCGCAGCCAGTGTGCACGATCTGGCCCCAACGCTTGATCCCTACGCCGGGGCAGTGGCCCAATGGTTCGTATCCGCAGCAGGGAGCGTTGGCGGCATGTTCCTTCACTTTCTGCTGACGACCGCAATAGCCGCGGTGATGTATGCACGCGGGGAACAGGGAGCTGCGGTCTCAATCCGGTTCGGCCGTCGTCTGGCTGGTGATCGCGGGGAAATGGTAGTGCGCCTGGCCGGACAAGCCATCCGCGGCGTTGCGCTAGGCGTGGTGGTTACCGCCGTCGCGCAGAGCGCGTTGGGCGGTATCGGGCTGCTTGTTGTCGGTATGCCATTTGCTTCGGTGCTGACCGCAGTCATGTTTATCTTGTGCCTGATCCAGATCGGTCCCGGCTTGGTGTTAATCCCGGCGGTCATCTGGATGTACTATTCCGGCGATGCGATATGGGGAACGGTGCTCCTCGCTTTCACCGTTGTCGCCGGAACAATGGATGGCTTTCTCCGCCCTTTCCTAATTCGCAAGGGAGCTGATCTGCCGCTGTTGCTCATTTTTGCGGGCGTCATCGGCGGCCTGGTGGCATTCGGGATGTTGGGAATATTTGTCGGACCGACGCTTCTGGCGATCGCTTATACCCTATTGCAGGCATGGATGGCGGAAATGGATGACGATCAGTCGTCGTCCGCAAACATTTCAAGGGGGCCCCAATGAAAATTGTCGGGTTCGCCGACGGGACCGAAAAGGGAGACCGTTTCTGAACGGGAATCCCGCACTGAACTGGATCGGCTCTTGTCCGATCCGCATAGGCTGACGCGGCGAAGGACGTGAGACGCTGCAAGCAGGAGTTTTCATGTCAAAGAATGCTCTCTACCTGGGCATGTTATGCATCCTACTGTCCGTGGGCAGTCCATTTGCGCAAGAAATGCCTCAAGCCAAACAACAATCGGTCAGGGTGGGACTCTATGTGAGCCCGCCATTTGTCATACAGGAGAAGGACCATTTCACAGGAATGGCAGTCGAGCTTTGGGAGTCGCTTGCAAGGGCGCAAGGCCTTCAGACCGACTACAAATCGTTCCCGACGGTCCGCGCCCTGATCGATGCCACTGCGAACGGCGACATCGATGTTGCCGTCACCAATCTCACCATTACGCAAGGCCGGGCGCAGCGGATCGACTTCACCTATCCGTGGTTCGACGCCGGACTGAGGATAATGGTCAACGAACGACAGGGCACGGGGTTTCTGGAGGTAGTAACAGGATTGAGGGACTCAGGATTCCTTCGCGCCTATGCATGGATTGCCTTTGTCGTCGCCGCGGCGACCGTACTGCTGACCCTCTTAGACCGAAGGTTTGCCCCCGACTTTCCACGCCGATGGCGTGACGGCATAGCAGAAAGCTTCTTCTCGGTCATGTCGATTGCTGCTGGCAAATCAACAGGCCGAAAGAACGTTTTTGGGTGGGTTGGGCGGATATGGCAGGGTTTGTGGCTCGTATGCGGGATTGCCGTGCTGGCGTTTGTTACGTCCTCCGTGGCGACAGTAATGACCACGCTCTCGCTGACCAACCAAATCAACAGCCTTTCCGATCTTCCTGGCAAGGCTGTCGGGGTTTTCACCGGGAGTGTGTCGGAGGATTTTGCCCGTAACTCCGGGTTGGACTTGCATTCATTCCCGGACATTGATGCTGCCGTGGCAGCTTTGCTCGACGGTAGCATCACAGCGATCATCGGCGATGCCCCGGTGCTGGAATATTATGCCCACAGACACCCCGAACAAAGGGTTGATGTCATCGGAGGCGTCTTCGAGCCTGACAAATACGGCTTCGGGCTTCCTCTCAACAGTTCCTCTACAAGGCGGCTGACCGTTGAACTCATAGGCGCTCATGAGCGCGGTCTCGTGGAGCAGCTGCATGCCAAATACTTTGGCGAGTCACCCTAAACGGGGCGCTGGCACCGAGAGAAATCGCCGTGAGAGTGGGGGAAAAGCAGACAGCCTGCGTCCGGAGCTTAGTCCACCGTAGCCGATCCGCGAGAATGAAGAGGATGTTTGGCGGTGGATGCCACACAGATGCGGCCGCGGCCGAATGAACGTCCGCTCGGGTAGTGCCGCACACCGCGTCCAAACGCGGTGTTTCAGCGTTCTGGTTCAGAAAAATCTACAACGCGTTTGAAGGCAATGGAACGATGTGCCTCGGCTTCAACGGTGATCAGGTCATCCACGCTGTTGGCGATTCATTCAGGGTGATTTGAGGCCAGCTAAACTTA
Source organism: uncultured Alphaproteobacteria bacterium (assembly GCA_963776115.1). Lineage (GTDB taxonomy): Bacteria > Pseudomonadota > Alphaproteobacteria > Rhizobiales > Rhizobiaceae > Phyllobacterium. Next base: position 203,991 of record CAVZLS010000020.1, read on the forward strand.
CCCACAAAAACAAAATTCCGCTTTGCGCGCCATGACCGGACATTCCAGATCTCGTTTTGATATTCACTCGTCGTTAGGAGGCGTGGCGAGGTGAAGGATCTCTATCCTCGTGCTATGGTGCCGGCTTCCAAGATGGCGGTCAGCAGCCAATGCTGCCGACCGCTCAAGATCATCGCCGATCTGGTCGGTTCGAGTGGGTGCAACCATTAATGATAATGGCAACGCTTTCCATTAAAATTAGGGTCTCAAGACGATGAAACCAACACGTCGATCCGTCCTCGCTGCATTTGTGGCCGTACCGTCGATCAAAGCGGCAGGTATATTAGAAGCGAATGCCCTCGGCGCACAATCCGCTCTCGAGTTGACGCCGGCATGCCAGGACGCGGATGAGCTGACCATCGCGCAGACTGAAGGACCATATTACAAGCCCAGCTCACCACTCAAACAGGATTTTGCCGCCGACGCGCCTGACGGGATCAGGATCACCATAGCCGGATTCGTACTCGCGAAGGACTGCACATCCATCAACAGGGCACTTGTCGAACTTTGGCACGCCGATGAGCATGGCTCGTACGACCGCGTCGGCTACAGGTTGCGTGGTCATCAGTTCACCGATGAGAGTGGCCGCTGGTGGTTTTCGACAATCATTCCATCGCTCTATCCGGGGCGCACGCGCCATTACCATGTGAAAGTCCAAAAGCCAGGTGGGAGCGTCTTGACGACCCAGCTGTATTTTCCGGGCGAACCCCTGAACGAACGCGACCGGGTCTTTGATGAGCGGCTTTTGCTCCGAATGCGCGACACGAGTGACGGAAAATTCGGTCGCTTCGACTTCATTGTGTAAGGCGTGTCGTTCCCAGCCGGAATGAGCATTTACTTGACGGATAAGGGAAATCCCTTCGCGACGTTCGGCGGAGTCGTTGAGGTCACGAAAGCTGGTCGAATGAAAGCATTGATCGAGATGTTCGACCCCCGTGAAATTTCAACCAACTCAACTCTCCCCAGCGGCGTAAGCCTCACAGACAATCCTGTCCGCTTTGGGGCCGGTTCCGGACATTCGCCACCGCTCTTCAAGGCGGAGCTACGATCGCGACCCTCAGACCGGCCGTCGCCGCCCGCCGATCCACCGGAACAGGCCCGGCTCATGGCGTCTTGCTCGCGTCTTGATTCCGGAACGCTGCCTCTCCGGCGGCCGACACCTCCACCCATTTCTTGTCAGGCGCTTCGTCTGCGACATAGCTGTCGTGCCAGTTCCACCATTTGTAGGTCGGGGTTTGAGGATAGCCCTCGGGCGAGTCCTCCCAGACCTCCTGCCGGCCCAGCGGCGTGATGTCGAGGTAGTTCCAGGTACTCCCCATCTGCTCGTCGCCGCGGTTGTTGATGAAGTAGGTGCGGAATACCCGGTCGCCGTCGCGGAAGAACACGTTCGTGCCGTGCCACTCATCCACGCCGAAGTCAGCGTCGAAGCTGTCCGTGATGGTGAACCAAGGGATGTCCCAGTCCATTCGCGCCTTCAGCCGCGCGATGTCCGCCTGAGGCGCTCGCGAGACGAAGACGAGGGTGGTGTCGCGGGCGTTCAGGTGGGCGACATGGGCGACCTGGTCGGCCACCATAGAGCAGCCCCGGCAGGCGTGATCGGGCCAGCCGAACACTCCCGGCTCGAAGAAGGCGCGGTAGACGATCAGCTGACGCCGACCGTCGAACAGGTCGAGCAGACTGGCCTTGCCCGCAGGTCCCTCGAACGTATACGCCGTCTCCACGGCCATCCACGGCATTCGCCGGCGCTCGGCGGCCAGGTCGTCACGGGCGCGGGTCTGGGCCTTTTCCTTCGCAAGCAGCTGCTCACGGGCCGCTTCCCACGCTTGCGACGACACGACCGGTGGTGTGTGCATGGCAGGCTGTCCGCTTTTCCGTCCGTTCTCGGCTGATGTAGTCATGGCTTTTGACACCTCCTGATTTGGGCGAATTCCCGCATTGCGTCGTGTCTGAAGCGCGATTGCATTCGCTGCCCATCGCTCGTTGTTGGTCCTGACCCTAGTTTGACACCGGACTTCGAATGATGCGAGTAACAATTGTGGCAGTATTCCGATGGAGTCGCTGATTAGAGCCTTAGCGTGTGCGCTCTAAACGCGTCATCCCCTCGGCCAATGAACTGCGGGACGTTGCACGACGATGCTCCAGCGCGCGGAGCGCGAGGTCTGGATTGGGTTGGGCCCTCGGGCGTAATGGGAGGCAGGGACCTCTTACATCGGCCCCGTCCAACGCCTGCCGAGCAAGAGAAAAACGATATAATGTGTTACGAGCAGTGCGGGAACCCAAAACGCGGGTATCCAATAAGCCGGCCCCATGAATGGTGCGGCGTTGTAAACAGTGGCACGCGCAATCGCGTCGATTAAGTCAAGAGTTCCTACGACGTTGAAAATTCCGACAAGCGAACGAGCGGCACTCGATCTGGCCGACACCGCCCCAATGGCGATAAGCGCCAATACCGCAGTTAGAAGATCCCCGTAGGCTGCTGGCGTCGAGAATTCCGAAGGGATTCCAGCGTAGACAGCGCCAGGAGCGAGGAACATCAGACCTAAATGTCGCAAGGAATGCAGCAGAAGTATTGGCAACACAACAGCAGAAGGTTCCAGTTCTGACAGCTTTGGGATGAGATAAATTCTGGCGGCGATCCAGAATACGAGCGTGCTGAACAGCAGATTTACAGTCAGGATATTCACGGAAGCCTCCTCAATTCAAGATACGCTTGTTCTCAGGCGGAGGCTAGGTCACGCATGTGCCTGGCCCGACCTTTCGCGTTCGCCCAGCTTGGAATAATCAATGCAGTCAACGCGCGAATTCCGCCGCTCCTGGATGTCCGCTCTGGGCCAACTGCGCGGACGTTTTCAACGTAACGGTTACACGTTCTCTCCTGACAGTTCCGACATATGCTATTTAGTATGTCGAAAAACCCAATCCAGGAGATGCTCCATAGATCTGAAATTGATCGGGAAACCATGGAAGTTTTGTAGCAAGTTTCTACACCTATCCAGTTCTATCCAAAGCAGAAATTTATTAGATTTTTGAATTACATTGGGATTAGATTTGCATAATACTACACAAGAACGATTTCATTTGGCTAGATGGTTATTTTGTAGTTCATTGCCACACTACAGAGAAATAACAATCTCGAAGTGCATGGCTCTTTGGACCACAACTGGACGGCAGCGATTTCACGAAACGAGGGTAAGAATAGGAGGAGGACGAGATGGCTGATCAGGCCCAGCTAGAACAGGATGACAGGGATTGGCATTTTGCCGTGACCAGCAATGAAACACTGGCCGTTGCAGGAGACCACATCGCTGGCACCGCGGGCGATGACAATCTCCAGGGCGGGCCCGGCGATGACTGGATTTCCGGTTATGCCGGCACTGACATACTTGACGGTGCCAGCGGCCGAGACCGCATGAATGGCGGTGAAGGCGACGATCATCTGTATGGCGGCGAAGATGCGGATTACATGATCGGCAGCGCCGGCAGCGACTGGCTGTACGGCGGTCTTGGCGACGACCGTCTCGATGGCGGCAATGGCGCCGAGGTTGGCGACAAGGGGGACTGGATCTATGGCGGCGATGGCAACGATGCAATTGCTGGAGGGGAAGGCGAGAACCGCCTGAGCGGCGGTGAGGGCAACGACACTATCACCGGCGGTTCGGGCGGGCGTCTGACAAATTGGATTAATGCGGGCGCGGGTTCCGATAACGTCTTTACCGGTGACGGCGATGATTGGGTACATGGCGGCGAGGGCCATGACTTCCTGCGCAGCGGTGCTGGCGTCGACCGGATGAGCGGCGGTGCGGGTAACGACAGGGTCAGCGGTGGTGCCGGCAATGACTGGCTATCCGGCGGTGATGGCAATGATACGATTACCGGGGGCGCCGGCAGTGACGTCATGGATGGGGGCAGCGGCATCAATACGCTCGGGTATGCCGATGCCAGAGCCGGGGTGAGCATCAATCTCGCCACTGGCGAAAATTCAGATGGCGACACCCTGTCCAACTTTCAGAATCTCTCCGGCGGCCTTTACAACGACTTCCTTACCGGTGATGCTGGCAACAACGTCCTCGATGGCTATTTGGGCTATGATATGCTGACGGGTGGAATCGGGGCCGACACTTTCCGTTTTAGCAATGCCGTGCAAGGCATTCAGGGAGGTCGGGAACCGCCTGCCGACACGATCACCGATTTCAATTCCGCCGAGGCCGACAAGTTCGATCTGGGGACCATCGATGCCGACACATTCGCGGATGGTGATCAGGCGTTCCACTTTATCGGCGGCGGTCATTTCACCGGTGCTGCCGGCGAATTGCGGGTTGTCGTGCCGGTCGATTCAACACCTCAGGACTACGCGCAGATCGAGGGAGATATCGATGGCGACGGTTCCGCCGACCTAGTCATCCGTGTGCACGGCGATGCTGAACACGACTGGACAGCGAACGACTTCACGATGTGAGGGGCGAAATGCCAAAAATGAGAGGTGTCCGCTTAGTCGCCCCCCTCACATCGAGATAGCTGCCGTTATCCCATATGCGTTGAGCACCTTATGGGGTAGCGGTTCCAGACGAGCCATTTTGCGATTTTTGGAGGACAAATGAAGAACCGCCGCGCCTATATGGTGAAGGTCCGCTTTGCGCGGATATCGTTGAAAAACTGTGAGTTTGAGCATCCTCGACGCTCTGCGCGAGGTTTTTCAGGACGTTTGCAAGGCGGCCCTGGCTCTGACGCGGCTGATGGGAGTGTGCCGCAGGCCATCAAATTGCCATGGCGGCCGTTGGCAGGCGTGAAGGCCTGAGCTTTGCCAGCCTTCGGAGATTTTGTGCTGTTGCAGCGAGAAGGAATTCATCGCGTGCACCGCATGGGCCTCGCAGCCTCAAACGCGCCATTTTCAGAATTCGCTTGAGGTGAGCAAAGAGCATTTCCACCTTTTTGCGCCGATGCCGCGAACGCTCGTAATCCGGTGTCTCTGTGATAGCTCTTGCGACATCGCGCGCATCCTCATTGCGATCGCGTCGGACTTTGCGAGCAACTGCATTCGGGCAGCAACGCTGTTTGAGTTCACAGGCATCGCAATCCTTCTTGCGGGCCCGGTAAAGCCGGGTGCCCTCGCTCGTGATCCCTGATCTGGCGGTCTCATAGGTTCGGTGGAACTGCTTCAGTTCCTTGGCTGCCGGGCAGATGTAGCGATCATTCTCACCGTCCCAGGTGAAGTCTGAACGCGAGAAGGTCCCGTCCGTCCGGTGCGATTTGTCGAACACAGGAATGTGCGGCGCAATCTTCTTGTCCTTGACCAGCCAGGCCAGATTGTCGGCAGAGCCGTAGGCGCTGTCCGCCACCACATAGTGTGGCTTCAGGCCAAAGCGGATCTCGGTTCGCTCGATCATCGTGCGGGATGCGCCAACTTCCGCCTGGCGGATGGCACGGGTGGCTTCAACATCGAGAATGACGCCATGGTCGGTGTCGATCAGATAGTTGGTGGCGTAGGCGAAGAAGGCGTGGCCTTTATGTGCTCCGGTCCATTGGGCTGCCGGGTCCGACGGGGAAATGAACTTCGGCATCACCTGCGAAGCTGCTCCGAAGGCGGCATCATCGAGGACCGCCAGATATTCCTGCACGGAACGCCCGGCATTATCCTTCGCCTCCTGGACACTCCATTCCGAGCCGGGCACCGAGCGCTGCTTGTTGGCATCGGCAGCAATCAAGCTGGCATCGACGGCAAAGCCTTCAGTCCCAACCAGTCCCTGCGCCAGGCAGCGCTCCACCACCGTCTCGAACAGATGCCGAAGGATATCGCTTTGCCGGAACCGCCCGTGGCGGTTC